>NZ_PCPR01000039.1 GCF_002979775.1 Arthrobacter sp. MYb23 | reverse complement strand
GGGTGCGGTTAGAAGTGGGCGGGGTCGGTGTTGGCCCCGCAGAGGATGACCGCAACCGTCTCGCCGTCGCTTGGCTTGTACGCTCCTGAGAGCAACGCCGCGTACGCGGCCGCTGCACCGTGCTCCACCACGATGCGATGCTTTTCCCACAGGGCCCGGCGTGCGGTCACAATGTCTTCATCGCTGACGAGGACGCTGCGCACACCGGTACGCCGGGCAACTCCAAAGCCGATCTCGCCGATCCGCCGGGCGCCAAGGGAGTCCGCGGCGATTCCGGACACGGCCACATCCACAGGCTCGCCGTGGGCCAACGCGGTGTGCAAAGTGGGAACAGTCTCGGGTTCGACGCCCACCACCTGCGCCCTGCCCTCCGCGACCGACGCTATGCCGCCCATCAGCCCACCGCCGCCAACAGCAACAAGGATGGTGTCGACGTCGGGCAGTTCATCGAGTAGCTCGAGGCCCACGCCACCTGCGCCGGCCACGATCTCGGGCTGATCATAAGCGTGGCAATAAACGGCACCTTTTTCCTCGGCGAAACGGATCGCAGCGGCATAGGCTTCCGCGTATTCCGCGCCGCCCTGGACCACTGTGGCACCGATTGCGTAGAGCTTATGCACCTTGTTTGCCGGGGCAGACTCCGGAACGAACACAGTTGCCGGAACTCCAAGCTTGGCGGCGGCATAGGCATTGGCCAGGCCGGCATTGCCACCGGAAGCCACCACGATGCCCACCTCCGGGTTGAGCTCGCCGCTCTCCTTCGCCGTGAGGAGCCTGTTGAAGGCGCCGCGTGCCTTGAAGGAGCCGGTGTGCTGCATGTACTCGCATTTGAACCACAGGTGGTAGGCCTCCTGATCGCCGCTCTCGGCCAGCGGAGTATGCCGAACCCAACCTGCCGTCCGTGAGTACGCTGCTTCTACTTCTTCGCGTGTGACCATCGTGGATGCACCTTTCGTCCATTTCATCCTATGGTTCAGGTGGGCGTGCGACGTCCTGCCGGGCATAGGCTTGAACCCATGTCCGTTGACTTCGTCCTCCGCCCCACCGTTGCCACCGATGCTGCCTGGATTGCCGAACTGCGCGCCGTGGTGATGCGCCCGGACCTCGAACGGCTGCAGCGTTTCGATCCTGTTCGGGTCCGCGAGCGCTTCCTGAACAGCTTCCAGCCCGAGCACACGTACATCATCCATTCCGACGGCGTGGACGCGGGCGTGATCGCTGTCCGCCCCGCCCCGGACGGCCGTTGGATTGAACACTTCTATGTAGCCCCGGCGCATCAAGGCAAAGGGCTGGGCAGTGCTGTGCTTCGCCACGTGATGTCCGCTTCGGTTGACGAGCGCCCTTTCCGTCTGGACGTTCTGCAAGGCAGCCCGGCCCGCCGCCTCTACGAGCGCCATGGCTTCGTGCTGGAATCCGAGGACCCCGTTGATATCTTCATGGTGGCTCCCGCCAAGCCGTGACCGCCAAGCCCTGACCGTCAACCCGTGGCCGCCAACCCCTGACCGCACGGACGGAAGTGCGGTACCCTCAGCACACACCACGCGGCTACGACGCGAAAACTTTCCGGGGGGAAAAATGGGGATCTTTCAAGCGCGCTTGTTGAAGCGCGCCACCACTACCGCACTTGCAATGGGACTCTTGGGCTCCGGGCTGCTCGCTGCTGGTCCGGCCACCGCGGCATCCCAACCCACACCGTTCATTGACGGCGTCCCGTACGTCGGTTCTGAGATGCGCCGGCAGTACAACTACGACTACTGGGGTTGCCGGAATCCGGACGGTTCCGGGGACGCGATCACCTTGGAGTGGCTGCGTGACGGAGAACCGCTGCCCGCGGAGCGTCAGGGTGAAACGTTGCGTGTCCTCCCTGAAGACCAGGGCAGCCGCATCTCCTTGAGGGTTTACCCGCTCACTCCTGGCGAGCAAGGCTGCCCCACCGGAACGCAGCTCAGCGCCGAAACCAAACCCATCAAGGCTTCCAGCCGCGCCATGGGCTGGACTGGACGCGGCAATTTTGAGCCCCTCGCCCGCACCCACGACGGCAGGCTCGTCCTGTACCCGCGCACGTACACCTATTACAAAGGCATGTGCGAGGGCCCGTGCCCGGTGTATTTCAGCTCGTGGGATGAGCCGCGGCAGGTGGGTGCCGGCTGGAACATGTTCAACATCGTCTTCTCCCCCGGAGATTTCGATGGTGATGGATTCAATGACCTCCTGGCGAGGAACGCGTCCGGCCAGTTGTTCCTGTACCCCGGTGACGGCGAGGGCGGCTGGCTCCCCACCCGCCAGGTAGGTGTAGGGTGGAACGTTTTCGACTCGATCGTGGGGCCGGGGGATTTCACTGGCGATGGCACCAACGACGTCCTGGCCAGAAATGCCGCCGGTGAGCTGTTCCTCTACCCCGGCGACGGGAACGGCGGATGGCTCGCCCCGTCCAAGGTGGGCTGGGGTTGGCAGGTCATGAACAAGATCATCCCTGGCGGCGACATGAATGGTGACGGCACCGTGGAGGTTTTCGGCCGGGACATCAACGGCGGCCTCCAGCTGTACTCGGCCGACGGCGAAGGCGGCTGGGGTGCCCAGGCATTCATGGGCGGTGGCTGGAATGAATTCCTGGATGTGGCGGGCATGGGCAGTTACGCCCACCAAAAGTACAACAACCTTGCGGCCGTCAACCAGAACGGCGACCTCGTGTTGTATTCCACAGGCGCCGCCACCACAGGCCTCTACGGCCCTTACGGGCCCGTGGGCAATGGCTGGAATGTGTTCCGGGAACTCCTCTAGTTTCTTGGGAGAAACTAGAGCGGCTGACTCCCCACCGTCAGCTGCAAGCTGACCGTCCCGCGCCAAACGTCGACGACGGCGGCACTCGAGCCGCCGTCGTCGGGCGCTGTTGCCCTGCGGCGCGGCTGGAAGCCAAGCCGCAGCAGCAGGTTCCTCAGCAGGCGCTCAGCCTTCAGCAGACGTAGAGCCTTCATCAGACGTGTGCCGGTTCTTCGGACCGTACCGGCGTCTCCAGCCCCAGGTTTTCGCGCAGCGTAGTGCCCCGGTATTCGGTGGGGTAGACGCCGCGTTCCTGGAGCTCGGGCACCAGGTGGTTCACGATGTCGTCCAGACCTGTGGGGATGAGCCACGGTGAAATGTTGAAGCCATCCACGGCCCCAACCCGTGCGTATTCTGCGAGGTGGTCTGCCACTGCGGTGTAAGAGCCGGTAAACGTGGAGTCGATGCGTGCCGTCTTAGAGGTGACGAACTGTCGGATGGACAGGCCCTTGTCTTTGGCTTCGGCCCTCCACTGATCAGCAAGCTGGCGGGCTTTCGCACCATGGAAGCCGCTGCCGCGCGTCTCCGAGGTTTCTTCCACCACGGGGTCGATCTCCGGAAGGGGCCCATCGGGATCGTAGGTAGAAAGCTCCCGGCCCCAGAACTGTTCCAGGTAGGCGATGGCCTGCTGCGGTCCGATCTGCAGGCTCCGGACCCAGGCTTTCTTCTCCTGCGCTTCCTGATCGGTGGCGGCCAGGATGAACTCGCTGGCAGGCATGATCTGCACGGCGTTGGCACCGCGACCGGCTGCGATGGAGCGGGCTACGATGTCGCGGCGGAACTCCACAGCGTCGTCGAACTTGGGGTGGGCGGAGAAGATCACGTCAGCCTGGCGGGCTGCGAAGTCGCGGCCATCCGGGGAGTCTCCGGCTTGGAAGAGCACAGGGCGGTACTGGGCGCTGCGCGGCAGGCGGGGGGTGACGTCAACGGTGTAGTGCTGGCCTTCGTGGAGTACCCGGCGCGCAGGTCCGGTGGGCGTTTCCCACGAGTCCCAAAGGCGCTTGGCGGTTTCCACAAACGCTTCGGCGTGCTTGTAACGGTCGGCGTGGTCCAGGTATCCACCGCGGCGGAAGTTGGCTCCCGTCCAGGCGTTGTCCGTGGTGACGATGTTCCACGCAGCCCGGCCGCCGGAGATCAGGTCCAGTGAGGACAAACGGTGGGCCAAGTCGGCGGGGTCGTTGTACGTGGTGTTTTGAGTGGCCACCAGCCCGATGTTCGTGGTGACTGCAGCGAGTGCGGCCAGCATGGTCTGGGCATCAGGCCGGCCCACAACGTCCAGCGCATGCGGCCGTCCGAGGTGTTCGCGCAGGCGCAGGCCTTCGCCCAGGAAGAAAGCTGCGAACTTACCGCGCTCGGCGGTCTGGGCGATGTGCCGGAACGACTCAAAGTCCGTCTGCGAGCCCGCTTGGGGTGCCTTCCAAATGGTGCCGGAGTTGACGCCTTGGAAGAAGATCCCGAACTGAATCTGGCCGCTCGGCTGGAAAATGTCGCGTGTCATGGTGTTCCCCTACTTTCCGGCGGCAAGAGGAGCCGCGGCAGTGGTCGAATAGCGGTTCTCCGCCGGTGCAAGCCCGAGGACATCACGGAACGTGCCGTCCTGGACCGGTGGCCGCAGGACCCCGCGGCGACGCAGCTCAGGCAGGACCAGGCGTGACAGTTCTTCCAGTTCCACGTCAAGGACAGCCGGGTGGAGTCGAACGCCGTCGGCTTCGCGCAGAAGGGAGTCGAGCAGTTCGGTGAGACTCGCTGCCGAGCCAGCAAACCGCGCAAAGCGGCCTTCTCGAGGCGTCCCGTCTTTCTGATCAGACAAGGCGCGTGACTCTGCAGCCTGCCCACGCGAGTCCAGAACGACGTCGAGCTCTGCCACAATCGCCACCGAAGAACCAAGCCGTGCCCGCGTGTCGCGGACCTCTGTAGCCAGCAGCTCCGGCGTGGGAGCAGACACCAGCACGGCGTCCACGGCATCGGCTGGAACCAGGCCCTCGCCCACCAGCGACGCCGCGGCGAGCACCGGCAGCTGTCCTTGCAACGGACGAGGAATGATGGACGGGCCCTTCACGGAATAGGCGGCCCCGGAAAAGTCAGCGGGCGTTTCGAAATCCGCGTAGTGCAGCTTGTCCACGTCGATGTACCGCCCGGTAGCGACGTCGCGGATCACGGCGTCGTCCTCCCAGGAATCCCACAAACGTCGGCCCACCTCGATGGACGCGGCAGCTTCCTGGGCCAGCGCGTCACCCTCAACAAACGAACGTCCGACGGCGGCAGCAGCCTCGGGTGACACCGCTGCGGTAGCGATCCACCCGGCCCGACCGCCGGAAACGTAGTCCAGGCTGGCGAGCTGCGTGGAAACGTGGAAAGGCTCGGTGTAGACGGTGTCGATTTCCGGCACGACGGCGATGGTGCGCGTCAGGGGTCCGGCAAAGGCGGCGCGCTGCAGGGCGTTGGTCCGTCCGGCTTCCGGGGTGTCCTTAAAGGTTGCTGCGTGGAAACCGGCTGATTCGGCTGCGAGGACGGCGGCGGCAATGCCCTCATATCCCGCGCCGTCGAGTTCAATAGCCAGGAACCCGGCCTTGCGTTCTTCGAAGGTACTCACTTCTGGTCCTGACGTTCGTAGGGAATCTTTTCGCCGGCTTCAATGGCCACCGGAAGCCTGTTTTCGGCGGGCGGCAGCGGGCAGGTGGCGAGGTCGGTGTAGGCGCAGGGCAGGTTCACGGCCCGGTTGAAGTCGAGCTGCACGGTGCCATCAGATGCAGGGACCACGGACAGCGAGCGGTTGGCTGCGTAGGTGGTCTTGCCGGAGGTCTGGTCGGTGAACAGCACCGACAACGAACCCGGCGCGTGGCCGTTGAACGCCGTCAGCGCCAATTCCTCGCCAGCGAGCTTGAAGCGGATCTCGCCGGGCGCCTCGTACACGTGCTGGATACCCTCGACGGCGGCACCCACCGTGGTGGGACGCGGCGTCTCAAAAGGCACGAAGGTACCGGCAACGGCAAACGCCGCGTTGGGTGTGTAGGCGGGCGTGCCCTGGTACTCCTGCAAGAGGGCATTGGACGGGTTACGCGGGCGCACAATGTACTCGCCGCCGCGCTTGGCAACCTCAATCACGGTGTCGCCCGAGACCAGGTTGATCCCGCCGCGTTCCTCGATGGGCCCCAGTTCAACCGGCACTCCGGCGTTCAGTTCCACCCCGTCCTGCTGCAGGCTCTGGCCCGGCTCCAAGACAACACGTACGACGTCGTCATCCGCGCTCCAGGTGCCCGGCGCACCTTCCAGCCGGGTGGCGTCGCTGCTGAGCCAGTGAAGGTGGGTCACGGCAAGGAAGCCGTGGGGGTGGGCACGGTGCCGCTCGTGGGCGTCGTGCCATTCCTGCCATTCCTCGTCAAAGGCTTCGAATGCTGTTTCAGTGTGCAAAGACATGTGCGTTGTCCGTCCTGTTGAAGGCGTGATCGGCGGTAACTGCTGCTGCCGCGTCCGGTTCGGTAGCCCCGGCAAACTCCGGGCGGCCGCCGAACGGATCGCTGGCTTCCCACAAGGTGGTGGGCGCGTCAGCGCGGACGGCTGGGATGACCTCCAGCGCGAAGCGTTCCAGGATTTCCAGCTGTTGTTCAAACGGCAGCGTGGTGGGCAAGGAGATGGACTGAAGATCGTGGTTGTACAGCGAGTGGTAGCTGAGGATCTTGTCGATCACCTGCTCCGGGCTGCCTACCAGGGCAGGGCCCTCGGCCACTGCGTGCTGGATGTCCCGGAACGGCGAGTTGTTGCCGGGGACGTTGCGGTTGGCGGTGAGCCCTTCATAAACCGGCCCGTACTGGCGGATGGCTTCCTGAGTGGTGTCTGCGATGAACACGCCACCGGCGCCACTTCCCGAGCCCAGATACTGGTGCCGTGGATCGTGCCCGTGGCGCTCGTATTCTTCGCGGTAGTGGTCGATCAGGACCTTGTAGTTCTCGCGCGGCTGGATGGCGTTGGCCGTAAACAGCGGATCACCCCACTTGGCGGCGAGCGCAGCGGACGTCAGGGTTGTAGCCGAGCCGTGCCAAATCCGGGGTGAACCAGCAAAGGGACGCGGCGTCGTCGTCGTTGCTTCGGTGAGGGCGGGCCTGAAGCGGCCGGACCAGGTGACGCTTTCCTTACGCCACAGTGCCCGGAGCAGCGCATACTTCTCGGCCAGGAGGTCCCACTGATCGTCCAGGGACAGGCCGAAAAGCGGGTACTGAAGTACCTCGTTGCCCTTTCCGATCACCAGTTCCAGACGGCCCCGGCTCAGTTGATCGATGGTGGCGTAGTCCTCGGCCACGCGCACCGGATCCAGCACGGAGAGCACGGTGACGCCGGTTTGGAGGCGTATGCGGTTGGTGACGGCGGCAATCGCGGCGAGGACCGTCGTCGGGGATGACGAGACGAACTCGCCGGCGTGGCGCTCCCCCACGGAGAAGCTGTCAAAGCCGAGTTCTTCGGCCCGCTTCGCCGTTTCCACCACCTGGTTCAGCCGGTCAGCGGTGGAGACGATCTCCCCGGTGACCGGATTCTTCAGGTGGGGAATGATGTCCAGGACCTGGAACTTCATTTGGTGGTCCCGGCCGGCGTGACAAAGGTGGCTTCAGTGACCGTCTTGGACTCCGGGATGGCTTCCTCGGAGAGGCCCCAGCGTTCCAGGACCTTGCCGTAGGAGCCGTCCTTGATGGTGGAGTTCAGGGCGTCGGTGATGGCCGGAGCCAGACCATTGCCCTTCAGGGTAGTGGCGGCAACCAGTGTTTCTGCAGGCCAGCCGGCGTTGACCTTGCCCACAACTTTGAGGTCATCACGGGTGTTCTCGCGGTAGGTCACCGACGGGTACGGTGCAAGGTTCAGGTCGGTGCGGCCGGAGGAGAGCGCCAGGATGGTGTCGGCGTCCGAGGAGTAATACTGCAGCGTGGCCGGAGCCTTGCCCTTGTCCTCGAGTTCCTTGTTCCAGGCCAGCAGGATTTTCTCTTGGTTGGTGCCCGAGCCCACGGAGATCTTCAGGCCGGAAATGTCATCCGAGCCCTTAATGTCATAGGTGGAGCTCTTCTTCGCCTCGAAGCCCATGTACGCCGCGCGGTAGGTGGAGAAATCGAACAGCTTCACGCGCGCTGCGTTGATGCCCACGTTGGAGAAGACTGCCTCGAAGTCACCGGATTGGGTCTTGAGCGGCCAGTTCTCCCAGGACGTCACCTGGAGGTCCAGTTCCAGCCCGAGCTTGTCCGCAACGAGCTGGGCGATGTCCACCTCAACACCGATCGGCGTCTTGTCATCCGTGGCGTGGAAGGACAACGGGATGGAACCCGCGGTGGTGGCTACAGTGAGCTTGCCATCCTTGGCGATCGCTGCGGGAACGGCTCCTGCTGCGGCAGCGTCTTTTTCACCGCGGATCCGGTTCTGGTCCACGGACGTGTTGTACACAATCCCGTTCTTGGCAGCTTCGGACTCCGGCTGGGCTGCCGACGCTCCAGGATCGGAGCACCCGGCCAGCACTGGAAGCACGACGGCGGGAAGTACAGCGAGTGCCAAAAATTTGGTCTTGGTGGTGCGAAGCATGGGGTGTCCTAGATGTTGAAAGCTGGCTCGATGACTTTGGAGAAGAAGCTGCGCGTGCGTTCCTCGCGGGGGTTGGCGAAGATGTCCTGAGGAGTGCCGGACTCCACAATCTGGCCCTGGTCCATGAACACCACGGTGTCCGCGACGTCCCGGGCGAAACCCATCTCGTGCGTCACCACAATCAAGGTGGTGCCGGACTTCGCCAGCTCACGGATCACGTCCAGAACCTCGTTCACGAGTTCCGGGTCCAGTGCCGAGGTTGGCTCGTCGAACAGGAGAATCTTGGGGTCCAGTGCCAGCGCGCGGGCAATCGCAACGCGCTGCTGTTGGCCACCGGAAAGCTGCCGCGGGTAGGCATCGGCACGGTCCTTCAGGCCCACCCGGTCCAGGAGTTCCAGGCCGCGCTTTCGGGCTTCTGCCTTGGACCGCTTCTGCGCCACGATGGGTGCCTCAATGACGTTCTCCAAGGCAGTGAGGTGCGGGAACAGGTTGAAGCTCTGAAACACCATGCCAATGTGGGTGCGCTGCTTGAGGATGTCCTTCTCGCGCAGCTCATGGAGCTTGTTGCCGCGGACTTCATAGCCCACCAGTTCGCCGTCGATGGTGATGTACCCGCCGTCGACTTTTTCCAGGTGGTTGATGGTGCGCAGCAGGGTGGATTTACCGGAGCCGGACGGGCCCACGATCACGGCCACACCACCCGGCGGTACGGACAAGGAGACACCCTTGAGGACCTCGGTGGCGCCGAAGGACTTCCGGACATTCGTGATGTCCACCTGCCCGCGGGTTGCTGGCCTGTCCGCTGAGGCGGGCTGCGCCGTCGTCGTGCCTTCAGGGGCTGCGGCCGAAGCGGCAGCCTTCTTTTCCTCGACCTGGGCGGCCGCGGCGGAATCTTTGCGTGCAGCGATGATGCTCATCGGGCGTCCTTCGTGGGAGAGGCAGCAACGTGGGTAGTGAAGAACTTCCGGGCCTTCTGCAACGGCGTGAGCGGCAGGGTCCGCAGGGCGCCCTTGGAGAAGTGGCGCTCAATGTAGTACTGGAAAACGCTCAGCACCGAGGTGATCACCACATACCAAAGCGTGGCGACGAGCAGCAGCGGAAGCACTTGCTGGGTCCGGTTGTAGATGACCTGGACCGTGTAGAACAGTTCGGAGTAGGCCAGGACGTAAACAATCGAGGTGCCCTTGACCAGGCCGATGATCTCGTTGAAAGCGTTGGGCAGGATGGCACGCATGGCTTGGGGCAGCACAATCCTGGTGGACCGCTTCCATGCCGGGATGCCCAAGGCGGAGGCAGCTTCGAGCTGGCCTTGGTCCACGGAGAGAATGCCGCCGCGGATGATCTCGGCAGAGTAGGCTGCCTGGTTCAGCGTGAGCCCCAGCACCGCAGCAGCGAACTGGCTGATGAGCGTGGTGGTTTGAGCCTCGAAGAAGCGGACGTCCGTGAACGGGATGCCCAGGCTGATCTTTTCGTAGAGGTAGCCCAGGTTGTACCAGAGCAGGAGCTGGACCAATAGCGGCGTGGAGCGGAAGATCCAGGAGAACGTCCAGGACACCGAGACCAACAGCGGGGAAGAAGACAGGCGCATGAGGGCCAGGATGAAACCGAGGACAAAGCCGAGGACACCGGAAATGGCTGTGAGCTTGAGGGTCTCGATCAGCCCGTTGACTACCGACTGCGCGGTGAACCATTCTGCAACTACGCCCCACTCCCAGCGCGGGTTGGTAACCAGAGACCACGCAATGGCTGCGACGCCGGCAGCCACCAGTACGGTGCCCACCCAACGCCAGGGGTGCCGGGCCGGTACCAGCTGGTAGTCGGAGTAGTCCGGGGTGGGCGGTGCAGTTTCCGCCGTGGCAGGCGGTGCGATTGCACTCATGCGCCACCTCATTTCAGATCGGTTGTTGTCTATCGGATGGCTGCCAATCTAGGGCCGCGTGAAACCCGGCAGCAAGGCGGGAATTTGCACTTCTTCACTGGACTTCGCGCGGCTTCTTCGGAGTTCGTGCGGCGTCACAAACATCGTAATGAGGCGCCATATGCGTCGGGATTTTGCGCTCGTTAACGTTGCGTGACGTGTGGTGAACGGCGGTTACCGCCGCCTCGACCGGCATGGTCCAAGGTCCCTAGATTGGGCATCACCAACCCTTTGTTTTCCAGGAGATCCCATGCCGTCACGAGTACCCGCCATCGCCTTCATCGGCGGCGGCCCGCGCACGGCCGGCGTCCTTGAACGGCTTGCGGCCAACCGTCCCGAACTTTTCGGCGGCCCCCTGCGCCTCCACGTCATCGAACCCCATGAGCCCGGCTCCGGGAGGATCTGGCGTTATGACCAGGATCCCGGGCTGCTGCTGAACTCCACAGCTGCGGACGTCACCATGTTCACCGATGCCTCCGTGGCCTGCGATGGGCCATCGGTTGACGGACCGGGGCTGTCCACGTGGGCGTCGGGGGTCCTGGATGGCAGCATCCGCGACGTCCCGGCGTTGGAGCCTCACCTCCTGGACCAACTCCGCGCGCTGACACCTTCGTCCTTTCCCACCCGGCAACTGCAGAGCAAGTACCTTGAGTGGTTCTTCCGCCGGGCCGTGAGCAATCTTGGCCCCGAGGTCACGGTGACCGTTCACCGCGACACGGCCACCGGCGTCGAGCGCCTTTCGGACGGCGAGGCTGCTTCGGTTGACGGGCACGACGACGGTGCGCACCGCGTGCGGCTTGCTTCCGGCGCCGAGGTGGTTGCCGACGTCGTGGTTTACGCGCTGGGCCACACCGATTCCCTGACTGATCCCGAATCGGCGCGCCACAGTGAATTCGCTGCCCGGCACGGCGGCTTCCATGCGCCGCCGTCGTACACCACTGATGTGGACTACTCCGGGATTGAGGCCGGGCAGGACGTGATCGTCTCCGGCATGGGGCTCGCCTTCGTGGACCTGATGGTGCTGTTGTTCGAGGGCCGTGGCGGCCGCTTTGAAGAAAGGCCCGACGGCGAGCTGGACTATGTGCCCTCCGGCGCCGAGCCCCGGGTCTGGGCGGGGTCACGACGCGGCGTGCCATACCATTCCAAGATCTCCTCCACTCTGCGCGGGGAGCCGGCATCCCGTCCGCGATACTTCACCGCCGAGGCCATTGATGCCCTGCTGGCCACGCATCAGGAACTCGATTTCCGCACACACCTGTGGCCACTGATCGCCAAGGACGCCGGCTATGCCTACTACCGCGAGCTGTTCACCGGCTACCCGTCGCGGGTGCTGGGGACGTGGGCGGACTTTGAGTCGCGGCTCGATGCCGTTGACTGGTACAGCGCTGCCCGGGAAGAACTGGCGGCTTTCTCCATACCGGATCCTGCGTTGCGCCTGGACCTCGAAAAGCTGGACCACCCCCTGAGCGGCTGCGCTTTCGCCGACCATGAAACCGTGCAGCGCTCCGTGGCCGCCTACATCCATCGCGATCTTGATCTCCGCACCAGCCCGGACCACTCCGAAACCCTCGCCCTGTTCACCGCCCTGCTGTTCGTGTACATGGACCTGGGGCGTTTGGTCCCGCAAGAGCGGCTCAATGCACGCTCTCAACAGACCATTCATGGCTGGTGGCATGGCTTCTTCAGTTTTGTGGACTCGGGGCCGCCAGCGCACCGGCTGCGTGAAATGCTCGCACTGCACAGGGCCGGACTCCTGAAGTTCCTTGGCCCTGGCATGTGGGTCCGCGCTGACGAGTCCGTTGGCAGGTTCGTTGCCGGGACGTTCCAGTCGCCCGTGGTGGTGGATGCGTCCGCGTACATTGAGGCGCGGCTGCCTTCCGCGTCCGTGGAACGTTCCGCGAATCCCGCGCTGGCTGACCTGCACCACGCCGGATGGGGCACCGAACAACGGCTGCTCACCTCCGAGGGCGCCCACTCCACCGGCAAACTCCTGGTGTCAGGGAATCACGAGGTCCTCTCCCCTGTTGCTACTCCTCAGAAGGGGCTGTTCGCGGTGGGGCCGTGGACGTCCGGTTGGGGTGCGGGGGCGTTTGCCCGTCCCAACAGCAATGCGGCGCCCTTCCGGGAAAACGACGCCCTGGCACGCCGGATCCTCTCCACTCTTGCCGCCACCCGCCCAACTGAGTCGCACTTAACGTCGTTCTGAGCGCTCAGAACGACATTAACTGCTACCTACTTGGGTTCCACCTACGAAAGGCCTGACATGACCACCACGCCAACCCTGCCGACGTCGGGCCTGACCGTCCTCAGCCTGCCCATGCGCGATCCCCGCGTTCGTCCGCTTCTGGACGAGCTCGCCCTCGAGTACGAAACCCGCTACGGCAACCTGTTCGGCACCGGCGGCGCTGCGGAAGAACTGAACAGGTACCCGGCCGAGGAATTCGAAGCCCCGCACGGCGCCCTGATCATCATTCAGGAGAACGGCGAGTCAGTGGCTGGCGGTGCGTTCCGGCGCTACGACCAGCACACCGCGGAACTGAAGCGGATCTGGACGCATTCAGCCCATCGCCGCCGCGGATTGGCGCGGCTTGTGCTGACAGAACTGGAGAATGAAGCTCGACGCCGGGGCTACCGGAAGCTGTACCTCACCACCGGACCGCGCCAGCCTGAGGCCAAAAACCTCTACCTCGCCACAGGCTACAAAGCACTGTTCGATCTCGCCGCGGACCCGGAAGACATCAAGCATTTGGCCTTCAGCAAGGATCTTGCCGTGCAGAGCTAAGCTATGCGCATGGCTAACAAAACCACTGCCGAAAAGCTCGCCACCATCCAGCAGGGGTACACCCTGGAAGGTGCCACCATTGAGCTGGGGGCGGCGATCGTTGACGGCGAGATCCATAAAGAGGCGCAAGTCCGGCTTCCGCTCGCCATGATGAACCGTCACGGCCTGGTGGCCGGCGCTACGGGCACCGGCAAGACAGTCACGCTGCACATGATTGCCGAACAACTCTCGACGGCGGGTGTTCCGGTTTTCCTCGCGGACATCAAAGGTGATCTTTCAGGACTGGCGACGCCCGCCACCGGCAGTGAGAAGCTGACCGCACGCACGTCGGCGCTGGGGCAGGAATGGTCGGCGAAGAATTTTCCGGTTGAGTTCCTCTCGCTCGGTGGGGACGGCCACGGGATCCCCGTCCGCGCCACCATCACCTCGTTCGGGCCCATCCTGCTCTCGCGCATCATGGATTTGAACGACACGCAGGAGTCCAGCCTCCAGCTGATCTTCCATTTCGCGGACCAGAACAACCTGGAACTGATCGACCTCAAGGACCTCCGCGCCGTCATCCAGTTCCTCACCTCGGACGAGGGCAAGGCCGAGCTCGCCAACCTTGGTGGGCTGTCCAAAGCCACGGCCGGCGTCATCCTGCGCGAGCTGGTCACCCTTGAGGCGCAGGGCATGGAGAAGTTCTTCGGCGAACCCGAATTCGATACCGCAGAGCTCCTCCGCACGGCACCGGATGGCCGCGGCGTCATCAGCTGCCTGGAACTTCCCACACTGCAGACCAAGCCGCTGCTGTTCTCCACGTTTCTCATGTGGCTCCTGGCCGACCTCTTCGAAGACCTGCCCGAAGCTGGCGACCTGGACAAACCCAAACTCGTGTTCTTCCTTGACGAGGCACACTTGCTGTTCAACGGCGCGTCCAAGGCCTTCCTCGAAGCCATCACCACCACGGTCCGGCTCATCCGTTCCAAGGGCGTCGGCATCTTCTTCGTCACCCAGACGCCCAAGGATGTTCCCGCCGATGTCCTTGGCCAGCTCGCAAACCGCGTCCAACACGCCCTGCGCGCCTTCACCCCGGAAGATGCCAAGGCATTGAAGGCCACGGTGTCCACGTTCCCGGTCAGCGACTACGACCTCGAAGAGACACTCACCTCCGCAGGCATCGGCGAAGCCGTCATCACGGTCATGAACGAGAAAGGCGCGCCCACGCCCGTCGCCTTGACCCGGCTCCGTGCTCCCGAGTCCGTGATGGGGCCCAGCACTGATGAACTGATCCAAAGCGCCGTGGCCGTATCCACTTTGCTGGCTAAATACGGAACCGCCGTGGACAACCTCTCCGCCTACGAGAAGCTCACTGGCAAGGCAACCGCTCCTACCGGAGATGCTGCGCCGGGGTTGCCTCCGGTGCCCTCTTCGGGTGCTTCAGGTGCTTCCGGGGCCTCCGGTACTTCCGGGGCTTCGCAGGCGGACATCGACGCCGAAGCGCGCCGGATCGAGGAGGAAATCCTGGGCCGTCCCAGCTCACGCTCCTCGTCGCCTGAGCCTTTCCCGGCACCGTCTGCTCCTCCCGCTCCTTCCGCTCCGGCACCGCAGTCCTCACAGCAGGACGGCATGTTCGGTGACATTGCCGGTGCCCTCGGTGGAGCGCTGGGCGGCGGGCTCAAGAGCATGGTCCGATCCATGGGAACTCAGCTTGGCCGCGACCTCATGCGCGGGGTCTTCGGCACGTCCTCACGGCGTCGCCGTTAGTCCTGTTTGACGGCCGGAACCACGACGCCGGGTGGCAGCAACGCCTGCTGCCACCCGGCGTCGGGCCTCCTCCAATCGGTGGATATATGTCGTTCCGAAGTCTTCCTGCACGGCGTTGGCTGCCGTGGCAGGTAACGTAAAGGGCGTGCAGTTGAGTCAAGCGTTCGTCAAGACCGCAGCCGGATGGCTGCTCGGTCTGATGCTTGCTGCCGCCGGAGCCATCGTGTGCATCAACCTGGTGAGCTCCTCTGTGGCCAGTCCGCAGCAGCCTGTCAAGGAATATCTGGAAGCCCTGCAGAAGGGCGAAGGCGAAGAAGCGCTGGGCTTGCTCCGCGCCAAAGTCCCCAGTGCGAACGCCGCCATGCTGGACGGCACAGCCCTTCAAACGGCCGCATCCAAAATGACCGACATCACAGTGGGAAACCCCGAAGCCCGGGGCAGCAACCGGATGGCTGTGCCTGTCGACTACACCCTTGACGGCAGCCGCCTCCACACGGAATTCCTGATGGAACGGACCGGGACCCAGTGGCTGTTCTTCGCTAAATGGGCGTTCGTCCCCACCACGCTTCCCACCATTGAAGTCACCGTGGTCAATTCCAGCGAGGCCACCCTCAACGGTGTACCCGTGAACATGCCCAATGGACGCAACAACTTTGCTGTCTTCTTCCCCGGCAAGTACGAGGCAAGCCTGAACGGCACGTACTTCGAAGCCCCCGCAGCTTCGGCCTTGGTTTCAACACGCGACGGCGGGCAGGCGCCCCTCAACCTTCAGACCCGGTCCACCAAGGCCATGAATGAAGCCGTCGCAGGCAAGGTCCGGGAATTCCTGGACACGTGTGCCGCCCAAGCCACCGAGCAGCAGCGCTTGCAGCCGGATTGCCCGTTCTATCACGCCAGCAATGCCCGTGTGGCGGATGGAACCATCAAATGGGCCATCACGGAGTACCCCAAGATCACCATTGAGCCGTTCGGCGGCAAGTGGGTAGTGGCCCCTCTTAATGGCAAGGCCACACTGACCGCACGGGAGATCAACCTCTTCACCGGGTTCGTCAACGACCTCAACGTGGAGCACGATTTCAGCTTCACCACCCAGTTGGACGTGGGCGCAGACACTGTGACGGTCACCCCGATGCTGACCTTCTGACCCGCCGGCTCCTTCTGCGTCACGCCACGCAACTTATTGGCTAGATGTGCGCCCGAGTTCCTTGAACTCCCGGGGTTTCGCCTCTCCGGAATACCCAGAAAGTTGCTCAGCGTGACGGCCCTTTGACCGGTTGCCTCCGTGCAAGCACCGCCAAGACCTCCCGAACCATCGCATCAGGGTTGTGGACCACATCGGCGTAGTAGTACCGGAGCACCGTGTAGCCCTTTACTGCTGAGACATTCCCTCGGCGATGGTCCTTCTTGACCTGCGTCCACTCAGAGTGGTGTCGACCATCGAGCTCCACCAACAACCAGCGCTCCAGGATGAGATCCACATAGCCCACGCCATCGAGGTGGAACTGCGTTTGTACGCTGATCCCCGCCCGCCGAAAATGCGTTCTGGCCAACGTCTCCAACAACGATTCCGCTCCACGGTCCACCCATTCAAGGACAGCCCGGGCTTTGCCATTCCTCCTGCCCTCAAGGTGCCGCAACAGGAACTCCACCGTCATGTCGCCCCTGCCCACGGCGCACTCCACCATCACTAAGGCTTCGGTCCAGGGCCAGCATCGCAAAGCATGGATCAACACATCACCCAGGGAAGCGACGGGTCGGTACGGGTGGGGCGGCAACAGCAGCCCACCATGATGGATACCCGGGCCAGCCCCGTTTTTTGTCTGATGAACGTGCAACGGATGACCACCCGCGTCCAGCACCCAGAGGTTGTGAAAGTTGGCGGCTGTGATGCAGGTGAGCAACTGACGGTTCCTGATCAGCTCGATGTGTGAGGCGGTAGCGTCAGCCAAGGCGTACATGCCTCGATCTGGTTGGAGGACTCCCGCGCGCACGCTACGCCGCAGGGCTGCGTCGCTGACACCCCATCGGACTAGTGCCGGCCGTCGGGCAGCGCCGCCCAATCGTCGCAAGGCTTCCTCGGGTTCCATCCCTTTAGCCTGCAGCTCCGGCCAAGGGGACGGCAGTGCCGAATCAGACTATGTGGATAAGTCACGGGCCCGGACTGGCCCACTTTAGACACAGCCGACGGCATAAAAATGGCCCGGGCAACCTCCTGAGAGGTCAAACCCGGGCCATTCCAACCTAGTGAGGCTTAGTCCATGCCACGCAGGTCCAGCACCAGCTCGGACTCACCGTCGGCCTGCAGGACTACGGGAATGCCCCAGTCCTGCTGGTAGAGGTGGCAGGCAGCGTGGTCCGGGATCTCGCCGTCCTCAGTCTCGGGACCATCGCATGCGGCCGCGCGGGCTGTGATGTGAAGGATGCCTTCAGGAACGTCGGCAGACAGTTCGAGGGTGCGCAGCAAGCCCACCGAAGTGCCGCCGCCTGAGACCAGAAGCTCCGGAGGGGTGGAAGAAATCTTCAACTGCGTGGGGTCGCCCCAACGATCGTCCAGCTTCTGTCCCGTGGGCGCCTTGAAACGTACCGCGAGCTCAAGGGGACCTGGGGTTACCGGGCTCTTGGGACGGTGCGTTTGCGATGCTCCCTCATCCACTTGCAGGGCTTCCTTGGGAATGGGAACCAGAACCAGTTGGTGCTTGTTCGACTCAACCACCACCAGCAGCGGATCGCTGCCTTCCACCTGAACAACGACGACGTCGCTGGGCTCGGCGAGGCCTCTCGCCAAGGTGGATACGGACTTGGTTGCGGGGTCGTAGCGGCGCACGGCCCCGTTGTAGGTGTCTGCAATGGCGACGGAATTGTCCGGGAGAACCGTGACGCCCAAGGGGTGTTGCAGGCGTGCTTCATCGGCCCCGCCATCGCGGAAGCCGAAATCGAACAGGCCCTTGCCCACTGCGGTTTCCACGGTCACGCCGGAATCGCTGACCACCAGGCGACGCAAGGACGACGTTTCCGAGTCCGCAACCCAGATGTTGTCTTCACCATCAATGGCCAAACCGGACGACTGGGCGAACCAGGCTTCCTCCGCTTTGCCGTCCAGCAGGCCTTCAAGTCCGGACCCGGCGAGTATGGAAACCTCGTTGGCCAGGGGATCGAAGGCGAAGATCTGGTGGGTTCCTGCCATGGCGATGACCACACGCTGCAGCTTTTCGCTCCAGACCACGTCCCACGGTGAGGACAGTGAGACCTCGGTGCCGAGACCCACCGCCCCAACATCGATTGCATCGGCAGCGAAGTCAGCCGGGCCGCCGTCGTGGTGTTCAGACCACGTTCCGGCACCGGTGTCCGTCACTCGGGCGGGGCCGGCGTCGAGCAGCCGCTGTACACCGTTGCCGGCGAGGGTCTGCACGTAGCCGGAGCTCAACGTGACGCCACGCAGGCGATGGTTGACGGTGTCGGCAACCACGGCGTCGTACCCGAGCTTCCATGCCAGGTCCGACGGCAGGACGGTCACGCCCTGGGGTTCGTTGAACTGCGCGATCTCTGACTGTCCGTCCAGGAACCCCTTGGTGCCGGAGCCGATGACGCGCTCAACTGTTTCAAGATCGGGGCGGAGTTCCACCAGTCGGTGATGGCCGGAATCCACTACCAGGTAGTTGCCGTTGGCGAGCTGCGTGGCCTTTCCAGGGAAACGCAAAGTGCCCGACGTCGGCTCGGGAGCCACGTACGGTCCGTTACCTCGGTGGAGGGTGCCCTTGGCCTCGTGCTCGGCCACGAGTTCCTCCAGGAGGACGGCCAGGCCGCCTGCGTGGCCCTCGCCGGAGAGGTGGGCCACGATGTAACCCTCGGGGTCAATGACCACCAGTGTGGGCCACGCGCGGGCTGTGTAAGCCTTCCACGTAGCCAGCTCGGGATCATCCAGAACGGGGTGGTGAATTTCGTAGCGCTCAACAGCAGATGCCAGCGCCACGGGATCCGCTTCGTGTTCGAACTTGGGCGAATGCACGCCGACCGTCACCAGGACGTCCGAGTACTTTTCCTCAAGGGGGCGCAGTTCGTCCAGCACGTGCAGGCAGTTGATGCAGCAGAAGGTCCAGAAATCCAGCAGCACGATCTTGCCGCGCAAGGATTCGAGGTCCAGCGATTTCCCGCCCGTGTTGAGCCAGCCGCGGCCCTCCAGTTCGGAGGCCCGGACCCGGTGTTGGGTACGTACGGTTTCGCTCATCAGCGTCCTTCCAGCTTGGTGTTCGGTTCGATCTGCCCGGCAGAGTCTGTGGTGGCGCGTTCGGCGTCGCTGCGTTCCGGCTGCGCCGCCATGGATCCTCGGGCTTCCGCGGATGCCTGAGGCGTCCTGGCCGCCTGGGTAGCTCGAGTAGTGATCTTGGCGTCGCGATCAGCGAGCCGGGCAAACATATCGTTGTAAGCACTGAGATCGGCGTCGTTATTCCTGTCCGCCGCCCGATCCACCCGGCGGGTCTCCCGTTCGTCCGAACGGGACCACATCACTGCGACACCGATCGCCACCAGCAAGGTGGGAACTTCGCCGATGCCCCACGCCACTGCACCGCCCAGTTGCTGGTCCCCAATGGCCGACGGACCCCAGGCCCTGCCCAGGTTTCCGAAGTAATCTGCGGCCAACAGCCCTGTGCCACCCATGATGGCCACGCCAAAGAATGCGTGGAAGCCCATGGTGGCCAGCAGGAGAAGCAGGCGCATGGGGTACGGGGCGCGGCGGGGAAGAGGATCGCTGCCGATCATGGTGAGCACAAAGATGTAGCCGGTCAGCAGGAAGTGCACGTTCATGAGCTCGTGGCCAACGTGCTCACGCATCGCGAGGCTGAACAGGTCCGAGTAGTAGAACAGGACGATCGAGCCCGCGAAGTTGGCAGCGGCGAACAACGGGTGAGTCACGATCTTCGAGAACTTTGAGTGCACGAACAGCAGCAGCCATTCGCGGAGGCCCCGCGAGCCGTGAGCGCCTTCACCCCGGGCCGGCAGGGCCCGCAAGGCCAGGGTCACGGGGGAACCGAGGACCAGGAAGATCGGAGCCACCATGGTGAGGGCCATGTGATCCACCATGTGGGCAGAGAAGAGCACGCGCCCGTAAACGGCGGGCGGACCGGACGTGATGTACATGAGCACCACCAGCCCGATAAGCCAGTTCACCGTCCGGAACCATGACCACTTGTCGCCACGCTTACGGACCTTGATGATCCCAAGGATGTAGGACACGGCCCCGAACAGGGCGACGCCAACCCACAGCCAGTCAAAGCGCCATTCAGTCAGCCAGCGTTCCGGGGTGAGCTCAGGTGGGAGCTCGTAGCCGGAGAGGATGAACGACGGCGAGGCATCGGGTGCGTAAGTGGTGGGCTGCGGCGGCGCCGAGCGTCCGAGCGCAACGGCGAGTCCCGACGTCGCGCCCATCACCAGCAGCTCAACCAGAACCAGCTGCCACAGAACCCGGCGGGCGGACAGGGAACCGTTCTTTCCAAGCTGCGGGATCACCCATTGGCGGTGCATGAAGCCGATACCACCCAGCACCAGCGTGGCCAGGGACTTGGCGATAATGAGCTGGCCGTAGGCGGAGCCGAAGAGGTCAGCGGGGTTTGTCACCCGAATGGCGGCGTTGATGACACCAGATGCGAACACCAGGACAAAGGCGAAACCGGCCAGTGACGAAAACCGGCGCAGGGTTTGCTCGGTGATGTCCGGTGTTCCCTTGCTCCGGGAACCCGTGAGAATGCCGGAGAGGACCGCGAGCATGATGATGCCGCCCACCCAGGTGGACACGCCCACGAGGTGGAGGCCCAAGGAGTTGATGGCACCCTCATGGTCGCTGGAGCTTGAGGAGTGCCCGATCAGTGCGGTGGGAATGAGGCCGATCAAGGCCAACAGCAAGGTGAAGGCCAGCCCGGTCAAGGACCGGACGCCGAACAGCGCTGTGGTGACAACGGCGGCGATGATGGTGACCGCGAGCCAGGCCTTGCCGGTCTCGATGTCCGTCATGAAGTAGACCAAAGAACGTGTGAACTCCGCGTCCCCGGAGAGACCCTGTCCTGCGACATCTGCGTACGTCAGTACGAGAACCGCCACCGCGGACAATGTCCAGGCTGCACCTGCTGCCGCCGCAACGGCCAGGGCCCGTGCGAAGGCCGGATGTTCGGGGGCGTCAAGGTCCTTTTCGCGGGAGCGGGATCCGCCGATGTTCTTGGGGAGGATACCGACGGCAAAGATCAGGCCGCCAACCACCGTTGCCACTGATACGTTGTGGATGGCTTTCGCGATGGGGAGGCCCCACCGGACCAATTCGCCGGGGTCGGAGACTTGCCGGGCAGCTGAGGCGCCGGAGAAGATGAGGGCCGCTGGGAGAGCCAGGAACAGCACCGCCAGACCAGCCAGTTGCCAGGGCAAGGAAATGCCCGCGACTGTAGTGCCTCCCCGCGCTCCGGGTTTGGGAACAGGCGAAGGGGCAGTAGCGGAGCTTCTTGCTGATGGCACTTATCCATTGTCCGCTACCTGCCGCCGGGCTGCGAATCGGAAGAGGCGCTATGTGCATTAACTAACAAAAGGGACGGCAACCAACAGGTTGCCGTCCCTTTTAGGCATTCGCCGAAGAGTAATTACTTCTTCTTGGCGACAGCAGCCTTCAGCTTGGAACCAGCGGTCAGCTTGACGCTGTGGCCGGCTGCGATCTGGATGGTTTCGCCGGTCTGCGGGTTGCGGCCGGTGCGAGCTGCACGGTCGGTGCGCTCAACTGCGAGCCAGCCCGGGATGGTGATCTTTTCGCCAGCGGCGACAGAAGTCTCGAAAACTTCGAACAGTGCATCGAGCACGGAGTTGACTGCTGCCTGGCTGGTGCCAGCCTTGCCTGCTACCTCTGCAACGAGTTCACTACGGTTCTTAGCCATTTACGTCCTCCTGGACTCATACGTTTTTGAGCTTTCAAGCGGAATGCGAGCAAGCCACTGTTCGAAAACTTACCAGCTTGGGCTGGCATGGCCAGCAAATTCCGCGTGTTTCCGCGCCTTTTTGACCAAAATCACCGGATTTTCGGGGTTTTTAGGAGTGCTTTACGCCCTTGGCGTACCCTACGGCGTTTGCGTTGGGCAGAAGCGGGCACTCCGCTGGCCGCCGCAACTAGAACAAAATGCGTTGAAATAACACATGGTCCTGCCACTCTCCGGCTATCTGGAGATAGGACGGCGCCAGACCTATCCGCTCGAAGCCGGACCGTTTCAAGACGGCCTGGGAGGCTGTGTTGTGGGCCAGCGTAGCTGCCTGGATCCGATGAAGGCCGAGTTCTTTGGTGGCCATGCTCACGACGGCGGCTACCGCACCGGACGCTACGCCCTTGCCGGTGCATCCCTCATCCACCCAGTAGCCGAGGTTGGCATTCAAGAAAGGACCACGGACGATTCCGGAGAGCGAGAACATCCCCATGATTCCCTGTGCCGTGCTCAAAACCCAAGGCACCTCCGTGCCTTGTTCATAGAGGCCCAGTTTGCCCTGTATTACCGCCGCCTGCCCCGCAGTACTGAAGAAGTGGTCAGCCCGGGCTGGTTCCCACGGTGCCAGGTGCCCACGGTTCCGCCGGTAAGCAGCGGCCAGGCCGGACGCGTCAGAAATTTCCAGCGGCCGCAGGAGGAACTGAGCGGCGTCTCCACCCGCTGATGCAATGTCCAGGTTTCGCGTGAGAATCATCCCTGGACTCTATCGGTTGGCGCCCCTGACGATTGCGCACGATCCAGCAGAGTGATAGTTTTCCGGTGATCGTGATTTTCGGCAGGAGGTGAGTCCCATGAACGCAGTATCCATAGTGGGCGCTCCCCTGTCCACGATCCCGCGACTGAGTTAGTCGCCACTGGGAGCGCCGGACAGGCAATTCGCGAAAGGCGACTCCCATGAACACAACTCCTTCCTCTTTACACTTCACAGCGACCTCTGACAGGCCGGTTTCCGATCATCCGGTATCTCACCAGCCCCAACCGACGGTTGACGCCTCACAAAGAGTCCCCGCTGGCGAGCGGGCGCTGATCCTCGGTGGCGGCGGGTCCACGGGCAACGCGTGGCTCATCGGCATTATTGCTGGACTTTTCGACGCCGGCCTGGACGTCACCGCTGCGGATCTCACCGTTGGCACGTCGGCCGGTTCGACGGCGGCGGCACAGTTAATGGGGGCAACTCCAGACGAACTCTTTGATGCCGTCCTTGCCGCAGCACCGCGGAAACCCGCAGGAGGCGCGGACACCGATTCGGCCCCGCCCGCGCCTGCCCAGCCAGTCAGCGGGCGCAATGGAGCCCGGTCTGTGACCGACCACATGGAAAGAACCGGAAAAATCTTGGAGGACTCCACGAGCATGGCCGATATGCGACGCCGGATGGGTGCCGCGGCTATGGACATGGCCTCAGCAATGGAGGGCTCCAGTGCTCGCTGGCGGACCACCGTCGCGGCCCGGCTGCCCCACCAGGAGTGGCCGGAACGGTTAGTGCTCCTCACGGCGGTTGATGCCCGCACCGGTGACCCGGTGGTGTTCGACCGCCATAGCGGAGTGGATTTGGTTGACGCTGTGGCTGCCAGCTGCGCCAGTGGCTTCGCTTATGGCATCGGCAGCAATCACTACATCGATGGCGGTTACCGATCCAACGCCGACAACGCCGACCTCGCGGCCGGGTACAGCCGCGTTCTGGTGCTGTCACCCTTTGGAGGTAGGACACGGACTCCCCTGGAGTGGAACATGCACTTATCCGCACAAGTAGACCAACTACGCCGCAGCGGGAGCCGGGTTGAAACAGTCTTCCCGGAGAGCGAGGCCGAGCACCTGTTCGGCGTCAACGCGATGGACCTGTCGCTACGGCCGGCAGCTGCCCAGGCAGGCTTCGATCAGGGCAAATCCTTGGCCGGTCCGCTCAACGCATTCTGGCGCTAACCCGTCGGCATGTCAGCCGCGGCTGGGGGCCTTACAACCGCCAGTCGCGGCTGCTTACAGACGCTTGAGGTCTTTATAGGTGGCGGGGAGCCTGTGGTGTTTGGTTGTTAAATGCGGGGAGCCCCGACCGTGTGGTCGGGGCTCCCCGTTTTAATGGTTGTCCGGCGGTGTCCTACTCTCCCACACCCTCCCGGGTGCAGTACCATCGGCGCTGTGGGTCTTAGCTTCCGGGTTC
>NZ_PCPR01000038.1 GCF_002979775.1 Arthrobacter sp. MYb23 | reverse complement strand
GAACCCGGAAGCTAAGACCCACAGCGCCGATGGTACTGCACCCGGGAGGGTGTGGGAGAGTAGGACACCGCCGGACATAAATTGAGAAGAGCCCCAGCCACTGGCTGGGGCTCTTCGTCTTTAACCCACCTGTGTGCCTTCTGCCCCCGGTAGAGTTGGTGGTCATGGAAAATCTCTTCAGCCACCCCGAGTCGGAGCCCGAGTCGTCCAAGCCGGACGGCGTCGGCCTGGAGCCCCTCATTTTCACTGTTGTGGTGCCCACCAACATTTCTCATGCCTTTCAGGGGTTCACCGATCATCCACACCTTTGGTGGCCACTGGAGCAAGAGAGCGTGTACGGCGAAGGATCTCATGTTGAGTTTGAAGAGAACCTGATACTGGAGACGGCCGAGGATGGCCGCACCTCAGTGTGGGGGACCATCGACGATTGGCAGCCCCCGCTGTCCTTCCATGCCAGTTGGTATCCCGCAAGCACGCCCTTATGGTCCACGGAGATCCGCGTGGTTTTCCGGGCAGTGGATGAGGGCACTGAAGTTCGCCTGATCCACGATGGTTGGGAAGGCGCCGAAGATCCTGCGGCCTCCCGCGCTTCCTACGCCGAAGGCTGGCCCGGGGTCTTGGAGCGCTACGTGAGGTTCATGGGCGGAGCCGTTGCCTAGGATCCGCAGGCTCCACGCGAATGACTGGGAGCTGTTGAAGACGATCCGTGTGGAGATGCTCACAGATACGCCCATGGCTTACGTGGAGAGTCTGGAGGCCGCCCGCCGGCAAACTGAAACACAATGGCAGGAGCGTGCTGCAGCGATGTCCGGCGATGCCAGCATCACCCTGGTTGCCGACACCGGTGAAAACGGCAGCAAACTCTGTGGCCTGATGCGTGTGGTGCTCAAGCATCCCCAGAGCCCGGAGCTGCCGCTTCAGGCCATGCTGATCAGCGTTTATGTGGCACCCAAGCACCGAGGGCTGGGATTGGCTGACGAACTCCTGAAAGAGGCTTATAACGCCGCCGCGCAGGAGTTGGGAGCCGGAAGCATTGAGCTTGGGGTTCATGAGGAGAACGTTAGAGCGCTTGCCTTCTACCGGCGCCACGGATTTGAGACCACGGGGGCCAGCAGGCCCTACCCGCAGGACACCTCAAAGCTGGAGCTAGTGATGGTGCGGCCGCTGCCGTAAAGGGCTGCCCTCAAGAAAGACTATGAGGCGCCGGCCCTGGGCACGGCTGTACTTGTCCGTACCACCATTTCGGTGGGGTGCTCGGTATCAGCCGGTTCCAGCACCAAGCCGTTGTTGATTGCACCCAGCAGAGTCCGGACAGCCAATGCCCCCTGCCCCTTGGCATCTTGGTCGATAGTGGTCAGGCCCAGGACCTTGCCGAGGTCGTGCCCGTCGATGCCCATGACTGAAAGATCATCCGGGATGCGCAGGCCGAAGTCCCGGGCGGCGAGGATAGTGCCGATTGCCATTTCATCTGACGCAGCAAAGACTGCGGTGGGTCTCTCCGGTGCGCTGGCCAGCAATTGCCGCGCGGCAGCGTAGGCGCCTTCCATGGTGAAGTCCGCGGAAACGATCCATTCGGGCCTGACCGGGCAGCCGGCGTCGTTCATTGCTTTCTCGAAACCACTGCGGCGGGTTCCCGGCAGGTGGAAGTCTTGGTCGTAGGCTTCCAGACCGGTGATGTGCGCAATCTTGGTATGCCCCAGGCCCAACAGGTGGTTGGTGGCTCTGAAGGCGATGCCCGTGTCGTCGATCCTGATGGTGGATGCTCCCGGCAAAGGACCACCGATGCCCACAATGGGCCGGTGCACCGAATGAAGCTGCTGGAGCTCATCTTCGCTGAGCTCCAGGGACACAGCAATCACCGCATCCACCCGCTTGCGGAGCAGGAAGTCGTTGAAGACGCTTTTCCGGTGGGCGGGGTTTTCACCGATGTTGTACAGGGTGAGGTCATAGCCGGCCTCAAGCAGCGCCGCGGAGGCGCCCTCGATCACCGCTGAAAAGAACCAGCGGTGGACCGAGGGAACCACCAAACCGACGTTGTGCGTGCGACCGGAAGCCAGGCTCGATGCATGGTAGGACAGCACGAATCCCAGCTCGGCCGCGGCGGCACGGGCACGCTCCCGGCTGGTGGGCGAGACGTTGCCCTTACCGCTCAGCGCCCGTGAGACAGTGGCAACGGACAGCCCTGCTCGCTCGGCTACGTCCTTGATGCCGGTCATGCTGCTCCTCGGTGGAAATTAGCTGGCTATGAGCCAGATCGTCTCTCCCGAGCCTAGTGGATCTGTGGCGTCCGCCCCCGAGCTTCGCAGGATGGTTTCACCTGCCGGGAGTGGCATGGTCCCGGCCCCGACGTTCATGATCACCAAGGTGTTGCCGTTGAGGTAAGCCAGCGAGGAGTCGCTGCAGTAGTCTTCCACCCAGGCAAGGGAGCCTTGGCCGAGGCGAAGTCCGGCCCGCTGGGCGAGCATCTTCCGGTAAAGGTTAAGGTGCGACGCCGGGTCAGGGTCTTGCTGGTCCCTCGCCAGTTCGGGCCAGGACTCGGGCTGCGGAAGCCAGGGATCCATGCCGCTTCCGAAGCCGGCATGGGGCTCTGCGGCGCGCCAAGGCAGTGGAACCCGGCACCCGTCGCGGCCGATGCGTGCTCCGCCGGTGCGGGAGAACGTGGGGTCCTGTCGCATGGTGCCGGGGATGCTGGAGGAATCGGGCAGGCCGAGTTCTTCGCCTTGGTAGAGGTAGGCTCCGCCGGGAAGGCCGAGCATGAACATGGTGGCTGCGGCAGCCCGGCGTCGTCCGAGTTCTTCGTTTGGCTGGTGGTCGTCGGGGCCGATGCCGTCTCCGTCGCGCGGTCCCGGACCGTCGTAGCCGAAGCGTGAAACGTGCCTGACAACATCGTGGTTGGACAGCACCCAGGTGCTCGGGGCACCTACCGCATCCAGTGACACCAAAGAGTCAGTGATGATGTGGCGGAGGCGATTCACGTCCAAGCCTGCGTGCAGGTAGGGGAAGTTGAAGGCCTGGTGCATTTCGTCAGGGCGAACCCACTGTGCCAGTCGGGGGAGCGGGTCCACATTGGCTTCGGCGCACAGGATGCGGTCCGGTCCGTACTCTTCCAGGATGGAACGCCAGCGGCGGTAGATGTCGTGAAGCGCTGGCTGGCCAAACATGGGTGCGTCATGGCCCGGGAAGCCGTCTGAACTGTTGCCGTCTGCGCGGCCACCCCAGTTGGGTAAGCCTGTTGCTTTGACCAGAGCGTGGGCTACGTCCACCCGGAAACCGGAGATGCCGCGCTCCAGCCAGAAGCGCAGGACGCGCTCAAACTCGGCGTGGACGGCCGGGTTGTCCCAGTTGAAGTCCGGCTGCGAGGAGTCGAAGAGGTGCAGGAACCACTGGCCGGGCTGGCCGTTCGGCTCCACGATGCGTGTCCATGCCGGGCCACCGAAGTGCGATTGCCAGTTGTTGGGCGGCTCGTTGCCGTCCTGGCCTTGACCGTCCCGGAAGATAAACATGTCCCGCTCCTCACTGCCGGGCCCGGCAGTGAGGGCTGACTGGAAGGCGATGTGCTGATCCGAGCAGTGGTTGGGGACGAGGTCCGCGATGACGCGCAGGTTGAGCCTGTTGGCCTCGGCAATGAGGGAGTCGAAATCGGCCAAGGTGCCGAAGAGCGGATCGACGTCGCAATAATCACTGACGTCGTAGCCGGCATCCCGCTGAGGTGAGCGGTAGAAGGGTGACAACCACACAGCGTCCACACCCAACCCTGCCAGTTGCGTGAGTTCGGCAGTGATGCCCGCCAAGTCTCCTACGCCGTCTCCGTTGAGGTCGCGGAAGGATCGCGGATAGATCTGATAGATCACAGCCGATCGCCACCAGCCGTGCGCTGTGGAGGCATCGTGGACCGGGGTCAGATGCGTGAAAGCTGCTGCGGGCTCGTGGGTCGCAACCGGGAGCATGGAATCTACGGACATGAAACACATCGTAGAAGAGTTTTCCAAAAAGTGTAAACGTTTCCAGCCCTAAGGCTACTGTCTTTGCGGTACTTGTGCGGGATAGGTTTTCCGGATCTACAATCGGGTTCACTAAATGTGGAAGCGCTTGCGGCTCCGGGCCTCGCTCCACCGGAAATTGGGCGATTCCCGGGGCCGTGGCGCCCACGTACTGGAAGAAATCCTGTGCCGCCGGTGATGTGCGGCGCTGGCTAGACTGGCACTGAAAAGACTGCGAAGACTGCCGGTTTGGCGTGTCCGCGGAGCTCATGTGGAGGGAAAGCCTTGTCGGACGAAACGGCCGTAGCCGGAACATCAGAGGAAGACATCAAGGAACGCACCGTAGGCCGTGGCGAAGACGCCCGGCCCTCAGTCGCGCAGAGGACCTTCCTGCAAGAACTCGAAGCCGGACTTGGTGCCGGGAAAATAGCGGACGATGAAGAGACCCTCACCATGTACTCGGCCGATCAGGGACCGATACTGGACAGGCACCTGCCTCTCGCCGTGGTCTGGGCCGGGTCCGTCGAGGATGTCCAGCATATTGTTCGCAACTGCGCCGCCCATCAGGTGCCGATCGTCGCACGGGGTGCCGGCACGGGCGTTTCCGGGGGTGCGCACGCCACCCAAGGCTGCATCGTCCTGAGCTTGGAACGGATGAACCGCATCCTTGACCTCAACCCCGACGACGAGACCGCCGTCGTCGAACCCGGCGTCATCAACGCTGACCTGAACGCTGCCGCCGCCGAACACGGCCTCATGTACGCACCAGACCCGGCCAGTTACAAAATGTCCACCATTGGCGGCAACGTCGCCACCAACGCCGGGGGACTGCGGTGCGCCAAGTACGGTGTGACGCGCGATTCCGTGCTGGCCTTGGACGTCGTCATGGCCGATGGCTCCCTGATGCACACCGGTCACCAGACCTTCAAAGGCGTTGCAGGCTATGACCTCACCGCACTGCTGGTGGGCTCGGAGGGAACGCTGGGAATCGTTGTGGGTGTGACGGTTCGCCTGAAGTACCTGCCGCGCGAGATCCACACCATAGCTGCGTTCTATCAGGACTTCCGTAGCGCCGCCGCCGGGGTGCTCGCCGTAGGCAAAGCCCGGGTACAGCCCGCCATCATGGAACTTCTGGACAACGGCACACTGGTGCAGCTGGACGAACTCCACGGCGGGGATCTGCAGAAACGCGGCAAGTCCCTTTTGCTCATCCAGACGGATGGGTTCGGTGCCGCCGCGGAAGCCGACGTCGTCCGGCAGGTACTTGCCGAGGGTGGCGCCATAGTGACCACCGAAGCCAGCGCCGAAGCCGAAATGCTGGTGGAACTCCGCCGCAACAGCCGCGGCGTCGAAGTAGACGACGAATTTAGGGTAGGCGAAGACATCGCAGTCCCACGCTCGCGGCTGGTGGACTTCGTGGCGGAACTCGAAGCGATGGCCACCCGCTTCCAGGTACGCCTCAAAGTAGTGGCCCACGCCGGCGACGGCAACCTGCACCCCACCTTCTGGATGGACCGTGTGGACCCAGCCACCGACGCCGACGCCCTGCAACGACTCAACGCTGCCCTGGACGAATCCATCCGCGTGGGACTGGAAATGGGCGGAACCATTACCGGCGAGCACGGCGTGGGGCAGTACAAGCTGCGATGGCTCGGCCTCGAGCAGCCCGAGCCGGTGCGTGAGCTGCAGCGGCGGATCAAGGAGCTGTTCGACCCCCAGGGGATTCTGAATCCGGGGAAGGCTATCTAAGCGCTTTTCCCGTTGGCGTCCCGCCGGGCCGCAACGCTCGGCGTGCTCGGTCGTGCCGCCCCAGCGGCACCCCAACCTCGCAAGCTCGGTCGGGGACCCCTGCCGCCGTGGGCCCACCTTAGACGCGCGCTGCCGCGTTCCGGCCCCGCGGGCCAGCGCGCACCTGTGACGCTCTATCACCTCCCTCGGGTTTGGGGGTGATGCTCTATCACGTCCCTCGGGTTTGGGGGTGATGCTCTATCACGTCCCTCGGGTTTGGGGGTGATGCTCTATCACGTCCCTCGGGCTTGGGGGTGATGCTCTATCACCTCCAATCCTCTTGCGGATCATCTCGGCACATCTTGGTATTCCAAAATTGCCTGGCAATAAGCGCGTGTCACATCTGAACTGCTGGTTTATCGGCATTTACTTTCCGCCGTTCTCCTCCTAGGCTTGCCTGGTATACCAAAGTTGTTATGAGGAGAATGACGTGGAAGAACTGCGCCCGGACGATGCCCGACCTTCGGGGCGTGGGTCACGACTTGCTACGGGGCTGGTGTTGCTCGGGCTCGTTGTGGTGTCTGTTAATCTTCGGCCGGCCATTACGACCGTTGCCGGGGTGATGAACCAGGTACCGGGTGTGTTTGGTGTGGATCCTTCGCTTCTACCTTTGTTGGGGACCTTGCCGGTGTTGGCTTTTGGTATTTCGGGGCCGATTGGGCCTTGGCTGGCCCGTCGACTTGGGACCGGGCGGGCTGTGGCTGTTGCGCTGTTGGTCCTCGCTGCTGCATTGATTGTTCGGGCGACCGTGCCGGCACTCTTGCTACCGGGCACATTCTTGGCTGGCATGGCGATCATGACCTCGAGCGTCCTGGTGCCTCAGATCGTCAAGGCAAACCGCGGTACTGGCTGGTGGACAGGGTTGTGCACCATGGGATTCGGGCTCGGAGCGGCGCTTGGGGCCGGGCTGGTCCAACCACTTGAGCAAGCATTCGGCGGCAGCCTGCCGTCAGCCCTCGCCGTCTGGGCAGTACCGGCGCTGCTGGGCGCTTTCCTGATCCACCGCTCCGGAGGACGTCCGACGGCGGCTCTCACCACGGCGTCCGGGGCGGCTTCCGCCACGGCGTCCAGCGCTGCTCACACCAGCACCGGGGCCGCTGATGTGTTCACCCCGCTCCGGAAGCAACGCACAGCGTGGGCCGTGACGGCGTTCTTCGGGCTCCAGGCCATGCTGTACTTCGCGATCACATCCTGGCTGGCTGTGTACTTGGTATCCCGAGGGCTTGCGCCGGCGGATGCCGCTGCCTTGCTCGCATGGTTCAGCTTGGCAGGCTTGCCAGCCAGCTTGCTGGCACCTGTGCTGGCCGGCCGTCCGGGCATCCTGAGGATCATGGCGCCCGGCCTTGGCTTGTCCGTGGCAGCTGCACTGCTGGGAGTTCTGATGGCACCAGTTGAGCTGCAGTTCGTCATGGTCGGGATTTTGGGCGTGGTCCAGAGCGCCGGATTCGGGCTGGCCATGGCGTTGGTGGTGATCCGATCCGATGGGCCCCAGTCCGCGGGGAGGCTCTCCGCCATGAGCCAGGGATTTGGTTTCGCGTTGGCGTCCCTTGGCCCGCTGGGTGCCGGGTTGCTGCACGCCATGACCGGTGGCTGGGAAGTGACATTCTGGGTGCTTGCCGCTGAGGCCGTGGTGCTGGCCGGTGCAGGTTTCTTTGCCATCCGTGGACCCCTTGTCAGCGTGGAGGCGGCGGAGGCGACGGAGCAAGCAGCGCCGCCTGAGCAAGCAGTTACGAAAGCCACGTTCGTTCCATAATGCGGCCATTCGCGGGCGCGCGGCGAACAACGCTGCGTCCGGTTGCCGCGAAACCGGGGGAGGGCCTGTTCGGGCGGCAACCCGGCGGCGTATCCTCGGCCATATGACCAACTCAGCAGCAACAGGCACCAACCAGCCGGAAACGCCAGCTACGGAAATCCTGGAGACCAACGAGTGTTGGGAACTCCTCCGAGGTGTCTCGGTGGGCAGACTCGCCGTTGTGGTGGAGGATCACCCGGACATCTTCCCCGTGAATTACAAGGTTGATCACGGGACCCTGGTGTTCCGGACCGGTGAAGGCACCAAACTTCATGCAGCTCTGGGCGATGCTCCGGTGGCCATCGAAGCGGACGGCGTTAATGCCGATACCGGGGTGGCGTGGAGCGTGGTGGTCAAGGGACAGGCGTCTGCCGTGAAGCTGAGCCAGGACGTGCTGGATACAGTCGGCCTCCTGCTGTTCCCCTGGGAGGCAGGGCAGAAGGACCAGTTCATCCGCATCACTCCGAGTAAAGTGACAGGCCGCCGCTTCAAAGTGACGCCCCCGGTGACGTGGTGGTCGCCCCTGGATGATGCTCCCACGGCGCGGAGCGAATAACTCCTCACAACGAAACCCGCCCTTGTCCGTCACCCGCACCGTTGTACGGTATGGGGTTCGAACAAGAGCGGGTCTGGAGGAGCAGCGGGTTTCAGGGTAGCTAGACGAGTTCCAGCTGCTCGGCCACCACCCTGCCTGCGTGGATAACCGTGCGGTCCTTGCCACGGTCCATCACCGTGGAGGCCACCGTTTCGCCGTCCACCAGGAGCAGCTCAGCGGGGTCACCGACCTCGACGCCGGGACGGTGGGCCGTGTCCTTGAGCCTGGTTGCGCTGGGGTCAAGAATGCTCGCGCCACCGATCGTGGCGATGGCAAGGCTGTGCTCAATGAGCTCGTCCTTGCGGAAGCCATGGGTAAAGGCGAGCTGCCAGGTCCGGTCCAGCATGTCCGTGTTGCCGTACGGGGACCAGTAGTCGCGTTGACCGTCCTCGCCCAGCCCCAATCGGACGCCGGCCTCGGTGAGCAGCGGGATGGGGAGCTGGCCTGCAGCCGAAGGAGCAACCGACGCCAGGGAGACATCGAGTTCCGCGAAGGCATCGATGAGCCTGCGCGTGGTGGCCTCGTTGACGCTGCCCAGCTGGTACGCGTGGGACATGGTGACCTTGCCCTGCATGCCCAACGCCCGGGTTCGTTCCAGCACCAGGTCCGTGCTGAAGACGCCCAGCTCACCGGGCTCGTGCAGGTGGATATCGATGGGAACCTGGTACTTCTCTGCCAGGCCGAACACAATGTCCAGGTGCTTCGCCGGATCGCGGTCCAGCGTGCAGGGATCGATCCCGCCCATCACGTTGGCACCGGCTTTCAGCGCCTCTTCCATGAGCTCCACCGTTCCTCCTTCCAGCAACAGTCCGGCCTGGGGGAAGGCGATGATGTCCACTGAAGCCTGGCCAGCGAACTTCTCCTTGGCAGCAGCAACGGCGTCGAAGCGCTCCAACCTGCAGTCCACATCCACTTGGGCGTACGAGCGCACGCGGGTGGTGCCCCGGGCGATCATGCGGCCCAGGGTGTCGTTCACGCGCTCCTGCAGCGGGACCTCGGCGTTGCGCCAGTTTTGGCGGTCGTTCATCATCATGGTCCACACGCCCGGACCTCCGGTGTGCTCCCGGAACGGGAGGCCGATCCGGGTGGAGTCCAAGTGCACGTGGACATCCGAGAAGGAGGGCAGCAGGAGGCGCCCGCGTCCCTCAACAACAGTGAAGCCCTCCGGAAGGACCCGGGCGGGGTCATGAGGTTCGACGGCGGTGATCTTGCCGCCTGCTTCGCCAGCGACGAGGGTGACGTCGCTGAGCGCTTGCCCCCACGGGCGGACGGCGCGGATCAGGGTATTCAATGGTTGCTCCTTTTGCTAGTGAATCTAGTGCATGCCTCTATTGCACGCCTGCCAAGACCGTCGCGGCCAGACCTGTGTGGTGGCAGGCAGGCTCAGCGGGCTGGGCGGGCGCGGGGATCTGGTTGATGCAGCGTTGACGCTGTTCCTCGGGGAGCGTGCCGATCAACGGGCACCGGGTCCGGAAGACGCAGCCGCTGGGCGGATTGGCCGGCGAGGGCAGGTCTCCGCGCAGCCGGATTTTTACCTGATCACGGGCGGCCCGGGGATCCGGCAGGGGAACTGCCGAAAGCAATGCCTTGGTGTAAGGGTGCAGGGGATCGCTGAACAAAGCGTCGCGAGGCCCCTGCTCAACGATCTTGCCCAGGTACATCACCGCCACTTCGTGGGAAATGTGCCGGACCACCGAGAGATCATGGGCGATGAAGATGTAGGAAACGCCGGTGTCTCGCTGGATCTGCTGGAGCAGGTTCACCACCTGTGCCTGCACGGAGACATCCAGGGCGGATACTGGTTCGTCGCACACGATCACCGAAGGGTTCAGGGAAATCGCCCGGGCTATACCCACACGCTGACGCTGACCCCCGGAGAACTCATGCGGGAACCGGTTGAAGTGTTCCGGCTTGAGTCCCACCTGGTCCAGAAGTTCCTTGACCCGGTTCTTGAGCCCACCCGGCGGATTGATCTTCTGCGCCACCATGGGAGCGGCGATGGCCGTACCCACCGTCTGACGCGGATTCAGCGATGCGAAGGGATCCTGGAAGATCATCTGGACTTTACGGCGGAAGTTGTACAGGTCCTTGCCCCGGAGCCCGCTGATGTCCTCGCCGTCCACCAGAATCCTCCCGCCCGTCGGGTCCATGAGGCGGGCCACCATCCGGCCGGTGGTGGACTTACCGCACCCGGACTCACCCACGAGCCCCAGAGTCTGGCCCCTTGCGAGACTGAACGATACGCCGTCGACCGCTTTGACCGAGCGCTTGGGGGCGCCCGGAAGCATGCCGCCCTTCAGCGGGAAGTGCTTTTGCAGGTTCTCCACCTGGAGAATTGGCTGATGTTCCATGGAGGGTCCTAACGCGAATTCCGGATGGTGATGATCTGCGGCCCGCTCAAATGGCAGCGTTTGCCATGCCCGTCCTCAAGCCGTAGTTCCGGCCGTTGACTGGTGCAGATGCCGTCGCCGGCGAGTTCGGTGTACTGGCACCGTGCGCTGAAAATGCAGCCCTTCGGAAGGTCAAGGAGCGACGGCGGCTGGCCGGGTATGTGGTTCAGCCGGCTCGATGCGCTGTTGAGCGTAGGCATCGAATTGAGCAGTCCCAGAGTGTAAGGGTGCTGGGTGTCGTAGAAGATGTCGTCCACGGGCCCGGACTCAACGCACTGGCCGCCGTACATGACCAGCACGTTGTCACACACCTCTGCCACCACACCGAGGTCGTGGGTGATCAGAATGAGCGCAGAGTTGGTTTCCTCCTGGAGTTCGGACATCAAATCCAGGATCTGGGCCTGAACCGTCACATCCAATGCAGTGGTTGGTTCGTCGGCAATCAGCAGTTCAGGCTCGCAAATCAGCGCCATGGCGATCATGGCGCGCTGGCGCATTCCGCCGGAGAAATGGTGCGGGTACTCGTCGTAGCGCTGCTCGGGGCTGGGGATACCCACTCTTCCCAGCATGTCGACGGCGGCAGCCCGGGCCTGCTTCTTGCTCGCCTTGTTGTGGACCAGGTACGCCTCGGCGATCTGGTGACCCACCGTATAGAAGGGGTGCAGCGCAGAAAGGGGGTCCTGGAAGATCATGCCGATGTTGCGGCCACGGAGCGGGCGCATGGCGGACTCGGGCAGGGTGACCAGGTCCTTGCCTTGGAACATCGCCTGGCCAGTGACCTGAGCCGACGTACCTTTGAGCAGGCCCATCAGCGCTTGGCTGGTCACGGATTTTCCTGAACCGGACTCGCCCACAATGCCAAGGGTTTGACCCCGTTCCAGTGAGAAGTCCATACCGTTCACTGCAGAAACAACGCCGTCATCCGTAGGGAACTTCACGGTGAGGCCGCGGACCTCAAGGAACGGTGCTGTTGCCGTAGCGCCGGCCAGGGCGCTCGCCTTCTTGGTGGTGATATTCAACGGGGTCATTGGAGCCTCACTCGGGGATCGATGGCGGCGTAGGCGAGGTCCACCACAACGTTGGCCACGATGACGAAGAACGCGGCCAACATGGTGATGGCCATGGTGACGGGGAGATCGCCGGAAATAGCGGCGTGTACGGCGGTGAAGCCCAGGCCGGGGACGGAGAAGATCTGCTCAGTAAGAACTGCACCGCCCAGCAACAGGCCGATGTCCATGCCCAGCATGGTCACAACCGGTGTGATGCCGGCTCGCACGCCGTGCTTGAAGGTGACCGTCCGCGGCGCCAGACCCTTGGAACGGGCCGTCCTGATGAAGTCCTCGCCGAACGTCTCGATCATGTTGGTCCGGGTGACACGGATGTAGGAAGCACTGAAGAGCACAGCCAGCGCAATCCAGGGCAGCAGGTAGTTGGCCACCCACGCGCCGGGGCCCTGCGGGCCAAAGGGGCTGTTGATCTCGTTGGTGGTGAAGGGCAACAGGTGTAGTTGGTTGACGAACAGGAGCAGCAGGAACAGGCCCGTGACGGGGATCGGCAGTGAAACGCCCACGGAGGCGGCGCCCACAATGAACTTATCCACGGGGGAGCCCTTGCGGAGGGCGGCAAGGAGACCAAGCCCGACGCCAGTGACGGTCCACAGCACCAGCGCGCCGATAGCCATGGAGAAGGTGTAGGGGAGTGAGCGGCCGATGATGTCGGCTACGTTCTCATTGGTTTGGAAGGACTTTCCGAGGCACGGCCATTCGCAAAGAGTCTGCGCACCCGGGGCGCCGATCATTCGCGAAGAAAAGAGCCCGCGGATGTAATCGGCGTACTGGACGAGGAAGGGCTGGTCCATGCCCAAAGCAACACGGGCCTCGGCCACCCGCTCGGGTGTGCACTCCTGACCACAAGCAGCGGCTGCGGGATCAGAGGGGCCGAGCTGGAAAAGCGTGAAGGTAATAAAGCTGACCGCGGCGAGAAGCAGGACCAACGAACCGGTCCGGCGAAGAATGAAAGTCATCATGGTTGGTGGTTGCTATTGCTCGACGCCGACGATCGAGAGATCGATGCCGCCGAAGAAGTAGCCCACCTGGGCATTGCGGACGTTGGAACCCACCACGCTGTTGGTGTGGCTGCGGATGAGCGGGACGATCGGGTAGGTCTTCAAGGCTGAGCCGAACGCCTCGGACCACTTCTTGCCCAGTTCCTCGGAGGTGCCGTCCGTGTTGCGGAGATCGAACATGGTCTTGGAAACTACGGGATCGAAGTAGCGGGACGTGTTGGAGAAGCCGTAGCTGGTGCCTTCATTGTTCGGTCCCAGCAGGGGATCCGCGGAGGTGCGGACTGACGCCGGGTCGGCACCGCCGCACCAGCCGGAACGGCCCATGTCCGGCAGCTGCTCGCTGGCCAGGACGGAGTAGTAGTTGGGTGCCGGGATCGGTACCAGCTCAACTTCGATGCCCAGGGCCTTGAGGTTCTGCTGGACAACCGTGCCGGTGTTCTTGAAGGCATCCCGATTGTTGGCGTACCCATAAGTCAGGGTCTTGGGGAAGTCCTTGCCTTCAAGGAGCTTCTTGGCTTCCTCCAGCTTGGGCTTACCCGTGGGATCCAGCTCGAGTTCGGTCTCCACGTAACCGCGCATCTTGGCATTCAGCGGGCTCTGGGTGATTTCGCCGAAGCGCCGTCCACCGTACTGAACCAGAATGGACTGGCGGTCCAGAGCCAAAGCGATCGCCTTGCGGACGTCAGGGTCCTTGATTTTCTCTGTGTTCAAGCTCAGGACGTCGTTGCAACCCAGGAGACCCGAAGCCACCCGATCCTTCACCTGGGCGTCAGCCAACTTGGCGGAGTCCGAGGTTTGGAGCGCACCGTTGGAGTCAAGGGTGATGGCGTTGGGATCAGAGTCCGCCAAAAGCTGCTGGCTGATAGTGGCCTGCGAGGTGGACAGCGAGAAGCTGAAGGTGTCCGGGAGTGCTGAGCGGTTGGGGTCCGTTGCGGGGTCCCAGTGCGGGTTGCTGACCAGCTTGAGGGACTTGCCGCGGTTGTAGGACTCCACCATGTACGGGCCCGAGGACACGGGGTGGTTGGTGTAATCCAGCTTGGTGTCCTTGGCCTTCGGGACCGGCGCCGTATTGGAACGGGAAGCCAGGGCGGGGAACTCCGCAAACGGCTTCTTCAAATGGAAAACCACGGTGCGTTCATCGGGCGTTTCAACCGCCTTGAGCACAGCGGAAGGATCCTTGTACGGCCCCTTGTACCCGCCGGCGTCGAGCGCTGCATTCAACTCCTGCGGCGCCTGGGTGAAGACATCCTGTGCGAAGGTTCGCTCCACGCCGTACTTGATATCCGCAGAGGTGATGGGTGTTCCGTCCTCGAACTTCACGCCTTCCTTGAGGGTGAAGGTCCAGCTGAGTCCGTCGTCGGAAACCTTGCCGGTGTCCGTTGCGAGGTCCGGGACCACTGTTGGCGGCTGGCCCGCTGTTTCCTTGGCCATGGTCAGGGTGCGGTAGTAGAGCTGGCCAACATTTGCCGTCTGTACATAGTTGCTGTTTCCGGGGTCCAGCGTCTGGAAGTCGGAAGACATCAGCACGTTGATGTTGCCGCCCTTGGCGGTGAAACCGGACTTGACCACGTTGGGGGCCAATTCCGTGACCGAACCGGCGGGCTTGGAACTGCTGGGCTGGCTTTGGCCGGCGCCGCAGCCCGTAGCGGCCATGACGATCAGCACCGAAAGTGCCAGAGCTCTTGCAGGGGTTTTCATGATGCTCCTTGTGAGGGTGAAAGGCGATGCGGGGGGATGAGGGTTAGTGCGAAATTTGCTAGCGGGAGGACTTGGGGTCCAAGGCATCCCGGACGGCGTCGCCCAGAAGGTTGAAGGCCAGGACGGTGACGATGAGCATGATGCCGGGGACCGCGAGGAACCACGGATCGCTGAGGTACCAGTTGCCGGACTGGGCCGCGTTGAGCATCTGGCCCCACGACGGTGTGGGGTCCTTGACGCCGACGCCCAGGAAGGAGAGGGCTGCCTCCGCCGAGATGTTGGTGGGGATCAGCATGGTGGCGTATACCAGGACGACTCCCATGACGTTGGGGATGATCTGGCGGAAGAGAATGCTCAGGTGCGAGGCGCCGAAGGATCGGGCTGCTTCGACGAACTCGCGCTCGCGGAGGCTCAGCACCTGTCCACGGACGATTCTGGCGAGGTACGCCCATCCGAAGAAGCCCAGGATGATGACCAAGGACGCCATGGGCAGGAAGCTGCCTTCGCCCAGCGGCGTGTCCCTCAGCCGTGACTGCAGGATAGGTGTCAGGGAGAGCACCAGCAGAAGGTGCGGGAAAGCCAGGAACAAGTCCATGATGCGGCTGATGATGGCATCGGTCTTGCCTCCGAAGTAGCCGGCTGCTGCGCCAAGGACCGTTCCGAGGACCACTGAAACAACTGTGGAGAGCAGTGCGATGGTCAGTGATACCTGTCCGCCGTAGGCGAGCCTGGCGAAGAGATCGCGTCCCAACCCGGGCTCGACGCCCAACCAGTGCTGGGCCGAGGGATACATGTAGCCGGGGAGCGGCAGTCCGGGGGTTTCGAAGTCATCCAGCACCTCGGGACTGGTGTTGGACGTGTAGGGGTCATTGCCTGACATGGCGCTGAGGACGGGAGCCAGGATGGCGAACAGCAGGATGGCAACCACCACGCACAGGCTGAGAAGGGCGATCTTGCTGCGCCGGATCCTCATCCAGGCCGTGGCGAGGAGGGAACGTGCTTCGGCAGGTGCTTTGGCCTCCGGCGACGTTGCAGGAGGGAGCGGCGGACTGCCGATGCCTGGTTCAACGGACTGTATCTGGGTCAACGGTTCTGCTCGTTTCGTGATCAGGAGCTGGCTCCGGAGTTCTTGTATACCAAAATAGACTAGAGCAGGATTGATGCGATGTAAATCACAAATAATGTACTGTTTGGAATACCAGAGAGTAATACGAGCTGTCCCTCCCGGACAGGAAACAGGAGTCGCCGTGCCTACCAAGGTCACCGCCCGCTATGTGCTGGGGCATCACAATGGCCGCCACGTTCTGCTCGAAAATGCGTGCGTGGTCTACAGCGGCCACACCATTGACTACGTGGGACACGAGTACACCGGGCCGGTGGACCAGGAAGTCCACGCAGGCGAAGCCCTGCTGATGCCCGGTTTGATCGACCTCGATGCATTGACGGACATAGACCACCTCATCCTGGACAGCTGGGCAGGCCCGGAGCAGGCCAAGGGCCATCAGTGGTCCGAGGACTACTTCCAGCACCACCGCGCTGACGTCTTCACAGCCGAAGAACGCCAGGAGATCCGCGAGTACGCGCTGATCCAGCTGATCCTGCACGGCATCACCACCTACATGCCCATCGCCTCGGAAGTTCACTCGGAGTGGGCCGAGCCCTTCCAGGAACTGGTGGGCATGGCCGAGACCAGCCGACGCTTGGGCCTGCGTGGCTACCTGGGCCCCGCCTACAGATCCGGTGTGAACGTCGTGTTGGCGAACGGCGAACGCTCGGTAATGTTCGACGACGGCAGGGGACGTGAGGGACTCGCCGACGCCTTGCGCTTCATTGACCACGCAACGGAGCTGAACGATCCGCTGGTGAGGGGAGTTCTGCTCCCGTGCCGGATCGAGACGTTGGACATCGAATTGCTTAAGGAGACAGCGGCGGCCTCCAACGAACGCGATGTGTTAGTGCGCCTCCACTCACTGCAGGGCCTCGTGGAGCGCGAGCTCATCCTGGACTGGCACGGCGTGACGCCACTGGAGCTTTTGGACCAGGTGGGGATGCTCAACGAACGCCTGCTCATCCCACACGCCACCTACACGGACAGGAACCCTGCTGTGTACGGCGAAGACCGCGGCGACCTCGCCAGGCTTGCCAGCAGCGGTGCCAGCATCATCCACTGCCCTCTGACGTCCATGCGTTACGGCAGCACCTTGGACTCGTTCAACGCTTACAAGGAAGCGGGCATCAACATTTCGCTGGGTACCGATTCGTTCCCGCCGGACCTGATCCGTGGCATGGAAGCCGGCGTGCAGCTCGCCAAGATCCTCGCGGGCACCAACGACGCCGGCGACGTCGCCGGATATTTCGACGCCGCCACTCTGGGCGGCGCGCAGGCCCTCCGCCGTCCTGACCTGGGTCGGCTCGAGCCCGGTGCCCAAGCCGACATGGTGGCCTTCTCCCTGAGGGATATCCGGGACGGCGTCCACGACGACCCGCTCCGAACCCTCCTTCTCAACGGGACAGCGCGCCAGGCCGTGCTTTCGGTGGTGGCCGGGCGAACCATTATGGCCGGTGGCCGCATCGATGGAGTGGACCTGGACTACTGGCGTGTTAAGGGCCAGGAACTCTTTGACAAGATGCGCCGCGCCTACAGCGTCCGGGACAGCCGGAACCGTGCGGCGGATGAGCTGTTTCCTCCCGTGTATGCTCGGTTGGAACGCTGACCGGCGCCGTCCGCCGAATGGAGCGGACACAGGCATGAAGGGAAGTTTGACAGTGGCTGAGGCGATGCCGGAAACCGGGAATGGCCGCGACGAAGAGGCCCGCGCGGAGAACGTCTACCAACTGGTGTTGGAGGGCATTGTCACGGGCACCTACGCGCAGGGTATGCGGCTGCGGGAACGTGAACTTTCAGAGCTGTACAACGTCTCCCGTATTCCCGTGCGTGAAGCCATCCAGCGCCTGGAACAGGACGGCTTTGTGGCAACTTTCCCCCGCCGCGGTGCGGTGGTGCGCCAGCTGACGCTTACGGATGTCAACGAGCTCTTCGATGTCCGCCTCTGCCTGGAGACCTTCGCTGCGCGCATGGCCGCCACGCGGGTAGCTGAAGGCAGCGACGGCGGACGGCTGGAAGAACTCATGGAGGCCTCCAAGGCAGCAATCGACGACGAACGGACCGACGACGTCGCCTTGATCAGCGCCGAGCTCCACGCCGAAATCGTGCGCCTGTCCGGGAACAGGCTGCTGATTGAATCCGTGAAACCCCTGTTCGGGCGGATGCGCTGGATCTTCGGGCTGGCCCACAACCGGAGCAACGAGCTCCAACGCGATGAACATACCGAACTGTGCAACGCGATCCTGAAGGGCAAACCGGATCTGGCCTACTCATTGGCGTACTCGCACATTGAGCTGGGCCGTGAACCTGTTCTGGCCGGACTGGCCGAGACACTGGAACCGTAGGTTTAAGAGGCTCGACGTCGGCACTCACCTGAGGGCCGACGTCGAGTTTTGTTTTAATGAGCGTTAGTCGTCAGCGTCCGGGTACTCTTCCTCGTCGTCGTACCGGCCGGATTCCTCAACCTCAACCTCAAGGATCTTGAGCAGCTCAGTGTCCGGGTTCAGCATGATGGCAGCCTCGTCGCGGCGGTGCTGCAACACCGTGTCCAAGTAGGACTGAACGGTCTCGGCCAAGGGGACGTACCTGTCCTGCTTCTGGCTCATGTACCAGCGGTGCTCCAAGACCTCGTGGACCACTTCCGCCGGTTCCAGCTTCCCGGCCAGGTGCCGCGGAATGGAACGCACAATGGGCTCAAAGATCTGGCTGACCCAGACGTGCGCGCTGATTTCCTCGTCCACCTCCGGGTTGTTGTCCGCCCGGAACTGGTCCATGTCATTGAGGAGCCTGCGGGCCTGGTTCTCCTGGGCATCCAGGCCGGTAAGGCGAAGCAAGCGACGCTGGTGATGACCGGCGTCCACCACTTTGGGCTGGAGTTGGATGGTGGAGCCGTCAGCCGTGGTCTTGATGGCGTATTCCTCCACATCAAAGCCCAGCTCGTTGAGGCGCCGGATGCGGGCAGCCACACGCCACCTTTCGCCGAGTTCGAAGGATTCCTTCTCGGTCAGCTCAGTCCAGAGCCGCCGGTAACTGTCCATGATCAGCTCACTGGTGGCTACGGGATCCACCTTTTCCTCGATCAGCCCGCCGTCCAGCAGATCCATCAGCTCGCCCGCGATGTTCACGCGGGCGATTTCGAGGTCGTATTCACGCTGGCCCATGGAGAGGTCCGGGTAAAGCTCACCCGTTTCGGCGTCCACCAGGTACGCGGCGAAGGCGCCGGCATCACGACGGAACAACGTGTTGGACAGTGAAACGTCACCCCAGTAGAAGCCCACAAGGTGCAGGCGCACCAACAGTAGCGCCTGGGCGTCGATCAGGCGGGTCAGGGTGTCCTTGCGGAGCATTTGGGAGAACAGCGCACGGTACGGCATGGAGAATTTCAGGTGCCGGGTGACCAGCACCGGGTTCAGCGGCCGGCCGTCCGCGGTGGTACGCCCGGTAATGACAGCCACCGGCTCCACGCAGGGAACGTCCAGCCGGGCCAGCTTCCGCAGCATGTGGTACTCGTGGCGTGCCACGTGCTCTGAGGTTTCCTTGATGGCGATCACCGAGCCACCCAAATGCGCGAAACGGACGATGTGCCGGGAAATACCGCGGGGGAGGGCAGCCAGGTTTTCGGCGGGCCAGTCCTCCAACGCGATATGCCATGGCAGGTCCAGCAGCTCCGGATCGGCCGAAGCCGCCGTAATGTTCAGGGATCCGATAACACTGGCCGGCGGCGCGGTGTCCTGCGCGCTCGCAGCTTCAGTGCGGGGGAGCTTGCCGATCTGCCCGTAGTCGGTGGGTTCGTCGTGCCACTGGGCTTCGTTTTGCTCGCTCATGCCTCAATTGTTCCGTACTTGGAGTCCGTGGCGGCTATCGCTGCAGCAAAGGGGTACTCCGGCTTCGCTGACCACTCGACGTCGGGCGCTTCCTGGAAGACGACGCCCTGCTTGGCGAGCCGCTCACCCAAGGTGCCCAACCGGCGTCGGAAGTCACCGGTGTTGCGGACCTCCTGGCCGGACCACGCGACTTCTGCCAGGGAAACAGCCCGGGGGTACAGGAGCCATTGCGCCTGCCTGTTGTCGCGGATGGTCTCGGACCATAGTGCGCCTTCGACGCCCAGGATCTGCTGCTCGTCCAAGCCGCCCTGGGCCGGGTCCCAGTTGTAATACTCGGACCAGGTGAAGGGGCCGCCTTCCACCCATTCGAGTCCCACGGGGCTGTCCGACGCATACTTCTGGTCCAGGTAGGTGTTGGCCGCTGGAGACATAATCACCCGTGAACCGGCTTCCTCTGCCTGCCGCACCACGGGTGCGAAATCGCCGTGCCAGTACTGGATCACGGCACCTTCAGGAAGCTCGACGGCGGCGTACTCGTTCCAGCCCACCACAGTTTTGCCGGTTTCGGCGCCGATCCGAACGAACTGCTGGACCATGGCCACGTAGTCGTCATGACCGGTGACGTGGGCTTCGTCGCCGCCGATGTGGAGGTAGGGTCCCACCGTGATGGCGGCAAGCTGCCCGATGACTTCGCGGACGAACTCGTAAGTGACCGGAAGATCCGCCGTCAGGGTTGACCAGCCCACCTCGGAGGTGGTGCTCATGGGCTTCGCCTGGCCATCGGGATTGAGCTGGGCTATCGCAGCGAGGGCCGCATTAACATGGCCGGGGAGGTCGATCTCCGGCACCACCAGCACGTTCTTGCTCGCTGCATAAGCCTGGATGTCCAGGAAGTCCTGCTGCGTGTAGAAACCATGCCGTCCACGGGCGGGGACCGCGGTGGGCACCTCTACCGCGCCCGGCCCGCCAATCTCTGTCAGCTTGCCGTAGGGCAACCCGGACGGGTTGTGTTCCGGTTCGTGGACTTCGATGCGCCACGACTGGTCGTCGGTGAGGTGCAGGTGCAGGGCGTTGAGCTTGAACTGCGTCATGACGTCGATCTGCTCTTTCACCTCCTCCACGGTGAAGAAATTACGGGCCACGTCCAGCATCAGGCCGCGGTACGCGAACCGCGGGGCATCCGCGATGTCGACGGCGGGAATCACCCAGTTGCTGTGGCTTGAGTCGGCGTCCTCGATGGACGCGGGGAAAAGCTGCCGCAGCGTCTGTACTCCGTTGAAGAGTCCCGCATCCGTGGCTGCCGTGAGTCCGACCCCACGATCGGTGACGTTGAGCGCGTACGCTTCAGGGCCGCCGTCGAACGTTTCCACCAGCTCGAGTGAGATGTCACCGGGGAGGCTGTCTTCTATGAGGGGCAGTTCGAAACCGGTGCCGCGGCGCAGCAGCGAGGCGAGCTGTTCAGCCACCGGGGCCGCAGCGTCTCTTGCGGCGATCCGGGCTGCCGGGGTGAGCGTGAAAGCCGGGCTGTCCAGGAGTGCGACGTGGGAGGGGCGGGGGATCAGGTTATCTGTGGTGTTCATACCGTTCCTTCTGGGAGAAAGGTTAACGCGAGAGCGGCCCGACCGGGAGGGGTCGGGCCGCTATCAAAATGCGGAACGTACAGACGCAGTAGCGCCGGTTGGGACTAGTCGCCCAGGCGCAGGCCCGTCTTCGTGTCGAACAGGTGCACGTGGCCGGACTGCGGACGAACGAAGATGGACTCACCCTTCATCGGAGGGCGGCGACCGTCGACGCGTGCGACGATGTCGTGGCTCTTGCCATCAAGGATGGTGTGGCCGTAGACGTAAGCGTCGGCGCCGAGTTCTTCAACGACGTCAACCTCAACCTGGAGGCCTTCGCCGTTGCCGACGGTCTCGAGGTCTTCCGGACGCGAACCGACCGTGACGGTCTGGCCGTGAGCCTCTTCGAGGACGTCGCGCGGCACGGGGTAAACCGTTCCGCCGAACTGGACGCCGCCGTCGACGACCGGGAGTTCCAGGAGGTTCATGGCCGGGGAGCCGATGAAGCCTGCAACGAAGACGTTCTGCGGGCGGTCGTAGAGGTTGCGCGGGGTGTCAACCTGCTGCAGCAGGCCGTCCTTCAGTACAGCAACGCGATCGCCCATGGTCATTGCCTCAACCTGGTCGTGCGTCACGTAAACGGTGGTGACGCCCAGGCGGCGGGTCAGGGATGCGATCTGCGTACGGGTCTGGACGCGGAGCTTGGCGTCAAGGTTGGAAAGCGGCTCATCCATGAGGAAGACCTGCGGGTTACGGACGATTGCGCGACCCATGGCAACGCGCTGGCGCTGACCACCGGAGAGTGCCTTCGGCTTGCGGTCCAGGTAAGCCTCAAGGTCAAGGAGTTTGGCGGCTTCGCGGACACGCTCGGCGCGCTCTTCCTTGGAGATGCCGGCGATCTTCAGCGCGAAGCCCATGTTGTCCGCAACGGTCATGTGCGGGTACAGGGCGTAGTTCTGGAAGACCATGGCGATGTCGCGGTCCTTCGGCGGAACGTCGGTGACGTCGCGATCGCCGATCAGGATACGGCCTGCGTTGACGTCCTCAAGGCCTGCGAGCATGCGCAGCGAGGTGGACTTACCGCAACCGGAGGGTCCAACGAGGACCAGGAATTCGCCATCGGCGATGTCGATGTTGAGTTTATCGACGGCGGGCTTATCTGTGCCCGGGTACAGACGCGTAGCGTTATCAAAAGTAACTGTAGCCACAGTTATCAATCCCTTCACCGGCAGGTACGTGCCGGACGATCCGTTGTGAATGGTTCATTTTCTTCAGTTGAACTCCCCGGCCAATGGCCGGGGAGGATCGCGTGACGCCGCACGGTACTGTGCGTCACATCACACCCAAGAGTATGTCAGACTTTTTGACTAACTACCTAAATGTTACGAACGTCACATGTTGCGCTCATCACTCGTTAGGCTCCGCGTCAGGCTTCCGCCGTGACCCGCCGCCGCTCGCGCAGCAAAGCCTCGAGCAGCTCCGCCACATGCACCGGGGCTTCCACACGGTACTGCGCTTGGGTGAAGTCCAGGCCCACCTTGATGCCAACGTCGTCGCCCATCAGCCGGCCCAGCGCATCCTCATCAGTGACGTCGTCGCCGGCAAACAGGATGGCCGTTGCACCCGTAGCCTGACGGAGGAACTCCACAGCCTCACCCTTGGAGGCGTGGACTACCGAGGTTTCCAGCACGCGCTTGCCCGTCTTCAGGTAAACCCCGGGATGCTCGCGGAGCACCCGGGTCGCGGCCTCGACGGCGTCTTCCGCTACGTCGTCGTCGGCCATCCTGGTGTGGAGGACGACGCCGGCGGGCTTGTCTTCGAGCAACGTTCCCGGAGCGATGTTCACGATTTCCGCCAGAACCTCACGGACCGCAGCCAGTTTTGTGCGCTGCTCCTCGTCCAGTTCCAGGCCCAAAGAGCCCTCCCCGAGCCAGACCTCAGCGCCATGGCTGCCGATCAGGAGCGTGTTCTTAGGTGGCGTGGCGACCAACCGCAGACTGTCCAGTGCGCGGCCTGAGATGAGTGCCGTCGTCGTGCGTGGAAGTTCTGCGAGTGCCTCCAAAGCTGCGGCCGAGCGGGGGAGGGGGCGTGCGTCTTCCGCGCGGTCCACGAGGGGGGAGAGGGTGCCATCGAAATCCAGGGCCACCAGGAGGTGCTCCGTGCTGGAAATGCGTTGGACTGCTTCCAATAATTCGGGCTTCAGGGAGAGTTTCTCAGCTGTCATCGCGCACTACCTTTTCTTCGAGGGCTGCCAGGAACTCCGCTGACCAAAGATCTACGTCGTGGTCCAGGATCTGCTTGCGCATCAGCTTCATGCGGCGCCGCGCTTCCTTGGGATCCAGGGTGATGGCCTTGAGGACTGTCGACTTGAGGCCATCGATGTCGTGTGGATTGATCAGGAACGCCTGCTTGAGCTGATCGGCAGCGCCGGCGAACTCGCTGAGGACCAAAGCGCCGTCGTCGTTCTGGCGGGCGGTGACATATTCCTTGGCAACCAGGTTCATCCCGTCGCGCAGCGCGGTGACCAGCATGACGTCCGCCGCGAGGTACAACGCCACCATTTCCTCCACCGGGTAGCTGTGGTGCAAGTAGCGGACAGCCGTGTTCTGGATGGTGTCGTAGGTGCCGTTGATGTGGCCTACGGTGCCTTCAATCTCCTCGCGGAGCAGCCGGTATTGCTCCACTCGTTCGCGGCTGGGACTGGCCACCTGGATGAGCGTGGCATCCTCCACTTTGATGTGGCCGTCAGCCAGGAGTTCCTCGAAAGCCTTAAGGCGGTGCCGGATGCCCTTGGTGTAGTCCAGCCGGTCCACGCCCAGGAGGATGGTCTTGGGATTGCCCAGGTCCTTGCGGATCTGCTGGGCGCGTTCAATGATGTCCGGCCGGTCTGCGAGCTCTCGGATCTGGGCAACATCGATGGAAATCGGGAAGGCCTGTGCCCTGGCGATGTGCGTTACTTCGCCGTTGGGACCCTTGACGTGGACCTGCTGCTGCTTGACGCTGGCGCCCAGGAAGCGGCGTGCGGAACGCATGAAATTACCGGCATCGCTGGGCCGCTGGAAGCCCAGAAGGTCCGCGCCGAGCAAACCGTCAATGATCTCCCGACGCCACGGCAGTTGGGCGAAGATCTCCGGTGGAGGGAACGGGATGTGGTTGAAAAAGCCAATCTTCAGGTCCGGACGGGCCTCGCGCAGCAACCTCGGAACCAGCTGGAGCTGGTAGTCCTGAACCCAGACAGTGGCGCCGTCCGCTGCATGGCGGGCGACGGCGTCGGCGAACTTCCGGTTGACCTTGCGGTAGGAATCCCACCACGTGCGGTGGAACTCCGGCGGCGCAATGACGTCGTGGTAAAGAGGCCAAATGGTGGCGTTGGAGAAGCCCTCATAGAAGAGTTCAACGTCATCGCTGCTCAACTGAACCGGGATAAGGTCCATGCCTTCGTGGCTGAACGGACGCACAGTCTCGTCCGGGGCGCCATGCCAACCCACCCACGCGCCGTCGGACTTTGTCATCATCGGCGCGAGCGCCGTGACCAGTCCGCCGGGCGAGCGACGCCAGCCGCTTTCTTCGTTGTCATCGCTGATGCGATCCACCGGCAACCTGTTGGAGACCACCATGAAATCGAACGTGCTCGCCGTGGGCTTCTTCGTCGGAGAAGCTTTGGTGCCCTGTTCGGTATTGAGTTTGTCGCTTGCCGGATCCTGCATTAACGCTCCCTGGGGTTGCTGTGACTCAACTCCCAGCCTACTAGCGGAATCATCCCCGGCACTTGATCGTTCAACAACCGGGTCATGAGGCATGGGCAAACCTTCAAGTTTGCTCCCGTAAACTGACCCCGTTGCCCTAGCTAATGCACTTTGACGTCGAATACCCCGAGGAACTGATGAGCCCCGCAAACGAACCACGCCTGTCCAAGGCCGAAAAGACCGCCCAGGCGCGGGAGAAAGCGCGCGCAATCCGCGAAGAACAGCTGAAAAAGGAGAAGCGCAACAAGCTTCTTGTCGGCTGGGGCATCGTGGCGGCCGTGGTGGTCATCATCGTCATCATTGCCTTCGCGTTCTTTAGCGCCCAGAACAACAACGCGCCTGTGGCCGATCAGGGACCGACGCCGGCCAACGGCAACGTCCACGGTGGCATCACCATGCTGGCCAACACCGAAGTGGTGAAATCGGAACCTGCCACCGTCAACGTGGCCGACGTCCCGGCTCCCCTCGAAACCAAGCCGGCTACGGTCACCGCGCCGGGTGCCGAGGCCGAGGCCGGCAAGCCCGTCAAGGTTGTTGCCTACATCGACTTCATCTGCCCTGTGTGCAAGCAGTTCGAGACCGCCTACGGCGAATCGCTCACCAACCTTCGTAACGAAGGCAAAATCTCCGTGGAGTACCGTGCCCTCGGCTTCCTGGACCGCCAGTCCACCACCAACTACTCCTCACGCGCAGCCAACGCTGCCGCCTGCGTAGTGAACTCCTCGCCGGAGAAGTACGCGGAATTCTTCAACCTGCTCTTCGAGCGCCAGCCGGCTGAAGGCGGAGCGGGCATCTCCGACAACGACCTCAAGAAAATGGCCACCGAAATCGGTGCGGCCAACATCGACTCCTGCATCGACAGCAAGCAGTTCCGTCCGTGGGTGAAGGTTGCCACCCAGGAAGCTGCGGCAATCGGCGTCACGGGAACACCCACCGTGTTCATTGACGGAAAGCAGTGGGACGGCAAATCCGACCTGAACGCCGAGATCCAGACGGCAATCACCGCCAAGGGCTAACCCTCGCGGCATGCACGACGGCGGCCGGTCACCCTTTGCGGGTGGCCGGCCGCTGCTGCGTGGCGGCGAATTTCGTTGACGGGGATGGTCTGGGCTAACCTTATCTAGCGCTCTTTCGCGCTTTGCTTCGGGTAACCGGAGCGTGCCTCCTTAGCTCAGTTGGCCAGAGCACCGCTCTTGTAAAGCGGGGGTCGTCGGTTCGAATCCGACAGGGGGCTCCACTAACCCCTCCATTCCGGCGATTTTGCCCGGAACGGAGGGGTTTTTCGTGTCTGAACTGCAGGGCACTACACGTTTACTACACGCTTTCAAGACGCCAGACGACACCAGCGGGCTCCTGGGCTGCATAGAGGGAGCCATGCAGCCAGGCAACAAGACCTTGGGACCGGCAACGGACCGAGGCAACGCAAGGACACTCGGGAATACCAATAGGGCCGCCTCGGCCGTGTGACTTGCGGCGCCGGGGCCCACTCTGAAGACTGGGGAGCCAAGCACGGGCCGAGGCCCGTTAGGCGTCTAACTTTGGGGATCGGAAATGCTGGGACAGAGAATGTATGCGTGGCGGCGGCCGCTGTGGCCAATCACCTTGGCTATCGTCGTGGCCGACCTCGTCATTTGGTTCCTACTGATCAACGATGCCACAGGCGGTGACCCAACCCTTGGGAATGTTGCGTTCGTGGTGACGATTGTTTGGCTCGTCCTGGGTCAGTTCATCGGTCCGAAGCTCCAGACCAACAGAACCGCGGACCAGACGCCCGAAGTCTGACCGTTCGATTCGGCCGGTCAGGCATGACGGGTACGGAATGCTTTTGTCGGGCTGCACGCTGAGTCTTGCTATGCGGCAAGCATGGCGAGAGTACATGTGGCCATC
>NZ_PCPR01000037.1 GCF_002979775.1 Arthrobacter sp. MYb23 | reverse complement strand
TTGGTGACCATCTTCGCCGTCGCCGGTTTGGTGGGTAAGTCGAGGCCACCGGCCGCAAGCGGCATACCGTACGTGAAGGGTTGACCATGCTGGCGAGTGACATCGATTGGCAGGCGCTGGAAGAGGCGGCAAAGCAGGCCATGCGCAACGCCTACGCGCCGTATTCGAAGTTCCCGGTGGGGGCTGCGGCCCTCACCGAGGATGGCCGGATTGTGAGCGGCTGCAACGTTGAGAACGCAAGCTACGGGCTGACCCTCTGCGCCGAATGCGCCCTGGTTGGCCAGCTGCATATGACGGGCGGGGGCAGGATCGCTGCGTTTTATTGCGTGGACGGCCAAGGCAATATCCTCATGCCGTGCGGGCGGTGCCGACAGTTGCTCTATGAATTCAGGGCACCCGGAATGCAGCTCATGACAACTCAGGGAATCAAATCCATGGACCAGGTACTGCCTGACGCCTTTGGTCCTGAACATCTGGAGGAAACCACGTGACCAGCACCGAAGCGTTCGACGCCGTCCAGATCATTTCCATCAAACGGGACAAGGGCACGCTCACCCCGGAGCAGATCGATTGGACCATTGATGCCTACACCCGCGGCGTGATCGCCGAGGAACAGATGGCAGCACTGAACATGGCCATCCTGCTCAACGGCATGGACCGTGCTGAGATTTCCCGCTGGACTTCAGCCATGATCGCCTCGGGCGAGCGGATGGACTTTTCGTCGCTGACAACGCCCGACGGCGGCCGCAAGGCTACCAGCGACAAACACTCCACCGGTGGGGTGGGGGATAAGATCACGCTGCCGCTGGCGCCGCTGGTGGCCGTCTTCGGCGTCGCGGTGCCGCAACTCTCTGGCCGCGGGCTCGGCCACACGGGCGGCACCCTGGACAAGCTTGAGGCCATCCCCGGGTGGCGGGCCAACTTGAGCAACGACGAAATCATGGCTCAGCTGCAGGACGTGGGTGCCGTGATTTGTGCCGCTGGGTCAGGGCTCGCTCCTGCGGACAAGAAGCTCTACGCTTTGCGTGATGTCACCGGCACGGTGGAAGCCATCCCGCTGATTGCATCCTCGATCATGAGCAAGAAGATCGCTGAAGGAACAGGCTCCCTGGTGCTGGACGTCAAAGTGGGTTCCGGCGCGTTCATGAAGGATGAAGCCCGGGCCCGCGAGCTTGCCGAGACCATGGTGGCTCTGGGCAAGGACGCGGGCGTGCACACGGTCGCACTGATCACGGATATGTCCACGCCGTTGGGATTGACAGCTGGAAATGCGATTGAAGTTCAGGAGTCCGTGGAGGTCCTTGCAGGCGGCGGTCCGGAAGACGTCGTCGAATTGACCGTCCGACTGGCCGAGGAGATGCTGGCCGGTGCCGGCATCCACGACGCCGACCCCGCAGCCGCGTTGAAGGATGGCCGTGCCATGGACGTCTGGAACCGGATGATCGAAGCACAGGGTGGAGATCCGCGTGCTGCGCTTCCGGTGGCCAAGGAGTCCGAGGTTATCTACGCTCCGGCGGACGGCGTCCTGGTGGAACTGGATGCTCTTTCTGTTGGTGTTGCCGCTTGGCGCCTTGGTGCCGGCCGTGCCCGCAAGGAGGACCAGGTTCAAGCCGGGGCAGGTGTCCGCATGCACGCCAAGCCCGGTGCGTTGGTCCGTGCCGGGGAGCCGCTGATGACGCTCCTGACGGACACCCCCGAGAAGTTCGAACGGGCCAAGGAAGCGCTCCAGGATGCCGTGGTGATCGCGCCTGAGGGTTCACGCCCGGCGCATCAGCTCATCATCGACCGAATCGCCTAGGCTTAAGTGTTCCGGGCCGTTCGCCAAGGACGGCCCGGAACACCAGTCATCCGGCGCCTATGGGGGAGTCGGCTACCGTAAGGAAACCGTGCAGGGCATCAACGATTTCATCCTCGCCGCAGCGGAGCAGCCCTGGGTGTTGTTCCTGGTGTTGGCCTGCTGCGTGATAGATGGCTTCTTCCCGCCCATTCCCAGCGAATCCGTGGTGGTGGGCCTGAGCGCCGTTTCAGGAAGCAGCGGATCCCCCAACGTGTGGCTGCTGGGCTTGATGGCAGCCCTGGGAGCGTTTTCCGGGGACAACATCGCCTATATCATCGGCCGACGCATCGGCATCCAGCGCTGGCGTTGGATGCGTACGCAGCGGATGCAGGGCGCCTTCCGCTGGGCGGGCAAGGAACTTCGACGGCGGTCGGCCTCGCTCATCATGGTGGCCCGCTTCATTCCCATTGGCAGGGTGGCCGTCAACCTGACAGCCGGCGCTACGCACTTCCACCACCGGCGCTTCGTGGCCCTCACGGCCATGTCTGCCGTCCTGTGGGCCACGTATTCGGTGATCCTTGGGTACTTCTTTGGTGTGTGGTTTGAGGACAACCACCTCCTGGGTGCCGTCATAGCGATCGTTCTAGCTGTGATCCTGGGAATCATCATTGACCGGATCATCAGCAGAGTCCGTGGATCCGTGCCCTTGGACGGCAAGAACATCCCTGAGGATGAGGCCCCGACTCCACCCACGGTATGACGCTTCCGGACCCGGAAGATCAGCCCGGCGGTTGACGACGGCACCTTATCAGCACCTATAGCGTTAAGCGTGTGATCCCTTGGCTGGGACGTAGCGAACGACGTCCCGGCCGTGGGACACTAGAGCGACTTCGGTCACATCGTCAAGTCATATTCGTCTAGGAGCTACCGTCGCGTGGAGTTTTTGAACCAAATGCTCGAGCATGCAGCCGGGCAGCCCTGGATATACCCGGTACTCCTGGTCTTCTTCTTCATTGACGGATTTGCCACCATCCTTCCCAGCGAAACAGCCATTGTTGGCCTCTCGGCGCTGTCCCTTCACAGCGGAGAACCCAACCTCTGGATTCTGGGAGCCACCGCACTGGTGGGCGCCATGGCCGGGGACAATATGGCCTACATGCTGGGCCGGAAAATCGGACTCACCCGCTGGAAGTGGATGCGCAGGCCCAAGGTCCAGAAGATGTTTGCCTGGGCGCAGTATGAACTGGATAAGCGCGGCGCGGTCCTTATTTTTACGGCCCGGTACATCCCTTGGGGCCGCGTAGCTGTTAACTACGTGGCTGGACAAACGGGGTTCCGCCACCGGACCTTCTTCTGGCTCGACGCCTTCGCATGCGTTACGTGGGTTGCGTACTCCATCGGTATTGGCTTGCTGGCAGGCCAGTGGGTCCACAACAATCCACTGCTGGGCGTGGGTATTGCCGTTGCCTTCGCTGTGATTCTTGGCATCGTGGTGGACCACGCTCTTCGCTGGTGGCACAAGTACCTTGAAAAGAAGGACCTGGCCCGCGAAGAGGCTGCAAGCAAGCCTGAAGAGGCTGCGGCCAAGAAGGTACCCGCGGTGGAGCCGTCGGACGCTAGTCTTGGTACGTGACTGAGCCCATTCTTGACGCTGCCCCTGCCCTCGACTTCGATTTGAAGAGCCTGCCCAAGGTTTCCCTCCACGATCACCTGGACGGAGGACTCCGCCCGGCCACCATCATCGAGCTGGCGGAGGCCGCCGGCCACACACTGCCCGCCACCGATCCTGTGGCGCTGGGTGAATGGTTCCGCGAATCCGCCGACTCCGGTTCGCTGGTCCGCTACCTCGAAACGTTCGACCACACCGTTGCCGTCATGCAGACCAAGGAAGGCCTGTTCCGGGTCGCCAAGGAATTCGTGGAAGACCTGGCTGAGGACGGCGTCGTGTACGGCGAAGTCCGCTGGGCCCCCGAACAGCACCTGCAGCAGGGCCTCACCCTCGATGAGGTTGTCGAGGCGGTCCAGACCGGCCTTGAGGCCGGCATGGAGTCCGCTGAAGAACGCGGCCAGCAGATCCAGGTGGGCCAGCTCATCACTGCAATGCGCCACGCTGACCGCGGCCAGGAAATCGCCGAACTCGCAGTCCGCCACCGGGCCAACGGCGCAGTCGGCTTCGACATTGCAGGTGCTGAAGACGGCTTCCTGCCGTCCCGCTTCAAGGACGCCTTCACCTACTTGGCCGAGAATAACTTCCCGGCGACGGTCCACGCCGGCGAAGCCGCCGGCCTGGACAGCATCCAGTCCGCGTTGGTGGACGGGCGCGCCCTGCGCCTTGGCCATGGCGTGCGGATCGCCGAGGACATCTCGGTGGAGTTCGAGGACAACTCGGACGACGACGGCGAGGACACCATCGGCATGGTGACCATCGGCAGCGTGGCCGCCTGGGTCCGCGACCGTGGAATTGCCCTGGAAATCTGCCCGTCGTCCAACCTCCAGACCGGTGCCATTTCCGGCTTTGGCGAAGGCATCGAAAGCCACCCGGTGGACATGCTCTTCCAGCTCGGCTTCAACGTCACCATCAACACGGACAACCGCCTCATGAGTGGTGTCACCCTGACGGACGAGTTCGAGCTCCTGGTGGAAACCTTCGACTACGACCTCGATGATCTGCTGGAACTGACGCTCAACGCCGCAGAGGCAGCCTTCCTGCCGCTGGACGAGCGCGAAGCCTTGGTTGAGTACATCAACGATGCTTACGCCAACCTCGGCTAACTCTCCCGGTCTGACGGACCTGCCGGAGCTGACCGAGCTGCTGGGGACCATCGCGGCGCTGCGTGAGCACTGCCCCTGGATGGGTGCGCTGACGCACGAGTCGCTGGTGGAATACCTGATTGAGGAAGCCTATGAAGTGGTGGACTCCATCGAAGCCGGTGCTGTTGACGACGAGCTTCGCGGCGAGCTGGGCGATGTACTGCTTCAGGTAGTGCTTCACGCCCGGCTCGCCGAGGAGCGCGGCAGCTTTGATTTTGCTGCCGTAGCCCGGGGCATCAACGCCAAGATGGTGCGACGCAACCAGCATGTCTTCAAAGCGGACGGTTCACTGCAGGAGAGTTTCCCGGCCAGCGTCGAAGAAATCATCATCAAGTGGGACGCTGCCAAACGCGCGGAGAAGCCGGAGCGGACGGATCCTTTTGAAGGCATCGCGCCGCACCTTCCTGCATTGGCAGCGGCACAGAAGTCCTTGGACCGGGCAGCCCGCGCAGGGCTGGACGTTGATGCGCGGTTGGGCTTTGATGCACGGTTGGACGTTGGCGCACAAGGTGCGCTGGCCGCCGTCGGAATTGCTGCCGTACCAGCCTCGGAAGAGGCGCTTGGTGAGCTGCTGCTCGCCGTCGTCGCCGGTGCCCGTGAGCAAGGGCTCGACGCGGAACGGGCCCTTCGTGCCGCGGTTCGATCGTTTCAGAACACCCAGGCACGGCCTTCATGACGTGAACTGTTGGAAGCCGTGCCGTAACCTAAGCCACTCTGGACTACGCTAGTAGCGACGAGGACGTTGAGAATTTCCCTCCTCATTCCTGTAATTTGCCCATAAGGAGCACATCCATGGCGCTTATCGATGCCATCCACGCACGCGAGATCCTTGATTCCCGCGGAAACCCGACCGTAGAAGTTGAGGTCCTGCTCTCCGACGGCCAGATCGGCCGCGCAGCAGTTCCCTCCGGTGCCTCCACCGGCGAGCACGAAGCTGTTGAGCTCCGCGACGGCGACAAGGGCCGTTACCTTGGCAAGGGTGTCCAGAAGGCTGTTGACGCCGTCATCGACGAGATCTCCCCGGCCCTGATTGGTTTCGACGCCACTGACCAGCGCAGCATCGACCAGGCCATGATCGACCTGGACGGCACGCCCAACAAGGGTAAGCTCGGCGCCAACGCCATCCTGGGTGTTTCCCTGGCCGTTGCCAACGCTGCCGCAGCTTCTGCTGACCTGCCGTTGTACAAGTACCTGGGCGGCCCGAACGCCCACGTCCTGCCCGTTCCCCTGATGAACATCCTCAACGGCGGCTCGCACGCCGACTCTGATGTTGACATCCAGGAATTCATGATCGCCCCGATCGGTGCCGAGACCTTCTCCGAAGGCCTGCGCTGGGGCGTTGAGGTTTACCACAACCTCAAGGCTGTCCTCCAGGAAAAGGGCCTCTCCACCGGCCTCGGCGACGAAGGTGGCTTCGCCCCCAACCTGCCGTCCAACCGCGCTGCACTGGACCTGATCCAGGAAGCCATCAAGAACGCCGGCTACACCCCGGGCACGGACATCGCCCTTGCACTGGACGTTGCATCTTCGGAGTTCTACAAGAACGGTGCTTACCAGTTCGAAGGCAAGGCACTTTCCGCCACCGAGATGAGCGCCTACTACGCTGAGCTCGTTGCCGATTACCCGCTGGTTTCCATCGAGGACCCGCTGGACGAGAACGACTGGGAAGGCTGGAAGACCCTCACCGACACCATCGGTGACAAGGTTCAGCTGGTTGGCGATGACCTCTTCGTCACCAACCCGGTCCGCCTGCAGCAGGGCATCGACGCCGCCACGGCCAACTCCCTGCTGGTCAAGGTCAACCAGATCGGTTCCTTGACCGAGACCTTGGACGCCGTTTCCCTGGCTCAGCGCTCCGGTTACACCACCATCACCTCGCACCGCTCCGGCGAAACCGAGGACACCACCATTGCTGACATCGCCGTTGCAACCAACGCGGGCCAGATCAAGACCGGTGCCCCGGCCCGCTCCGAGCGCGTCGCCAAGTACAACCAGCTGCTGCGCATCGAAGAAGAACTCGACGACGCCGCACGCTACGCCGGCCGCAGCGCATTCCCGCGTTTCAAGGGCTAGCCTTCAGCGAAAACAGCTAACCGGTGGCTATGGTGGAAAGACCATGGCCGCCGGTTCTGTTTAACTCCGGTTCTGCTTAACGCGGGCCAGGTCAGAAACAGCAAGCGCAGCAAACCGCCAGGCAAGCACCGGGCATTACAGGAGTGTCATGGCCACCCGTCGTCCAAAGTTACCCAGGGCCGACGCCCTTGGCAGCCAGCCCAGTGGCAGCCGTCCCTCCAGTGGAAGCCGCCCGCCCGGTGGTCCCGGCGAGGGCGGAAGGTCCCAGGGTGCTGCCGGCAAGGGCTCCGACGGCGCTGAGGTCATCAAAGCCGAATTCGGCGGCGGGCGTGCAACGTCAAAGACGTCGACGCCGGTTGGCGGCAAAGCGGCAGCTACCAGTAAAACTTCGGCCGGCGGCAAGAATGCGGCAGGCAGGAAACCTGCGGGGATTTCGTACAAAGTCGCGGACACTAAGTCTCCGGACAAAGGCCAGACTTCCGGAAAACCAGGCACGTCCAAGGACGACCGCGATCTCGACCCCGTACCGGCAAAAGCGTTCTCCGGCCGGATGCTGGCACTGGCCGTCGTGATGATTGCCATCACTATTCTCCTGGCCCCCACCGTTAAGATTTTCTTGGAGAAACGCGCCGAAATTTCCGCGCTGGAAGCAGAAATTGCCGGACGAAAAGCTGAGCAAACGGAGCTGAACAAACAGCTTTCCCGGTGGCAGGACCCCAACTACGTGAAACAGCAGGCCCGGGACCGCATTAACATGGTTATGCCGGGTGAAACAGGTTACTGGGTGTTTGGGGGAGAAGAAGCCGCCGGCACACCAGGCGGCCGCACCGGCTCCGGATCGTCGGCCAACCCGGAGAATCTGCCCTGGGTGGATGCTCTCTGGGAGTCAATCAGACGATCGGCAACTGACTAGACGCGGTGCCCGCCGCCGTCGTGTCCGCATTGGACGTGACAAAAAGGGGCAGGAAGGTTGGCAGCGCAAGTGGTAGAGAACACGGCAGCCGTGCCGCAGGAATCCCGCCAGCCGTCAGCACATGATCTTGAGGTCCTGAGCCGCCAGTTGGGACGGCCGGTCCGGGATGTTGTCGAGATCCCGGCGAGGTGCGTCTGTGGCAACCCCTTGGTGGCAGCTACGGCTCCCAGGCTCAGCAATGGCACACCTTTCCCCACAACGTTCTACCTGACCCACCCGGTCATCACTTCCGCAGTGTCGCGGCTTGAAGCGGGCGGGCTGATGAATGAGATGAACGAGCGGCTGACTGCCGATCAGGAACTCGCCGGTGCCTACCATGGTGCCCATGATGCCTACCTGCAGGCCCGCAATGACATCGCTGGCCGCTCCGGCACCGGGGCTGTGCCGGAGATTGACGGCATTTCCGCGGGCGGAATGCCCACCCGCGTGAAGTGCCTCCATGTCCTGGTGGGTCACTCGTTGGCTGCCGGGCCGGGAGTCAATCCGCTGGGGGACGAGGCGTTGGCCGCCATCACCGAGTGGTGGACCAAAGACCGCTGCTATTGCGACGGTGCCTGGGACACAGCCGGCGAGGCTCCTTCCCGCGACTTGAGCCGCCACGGTCCGCAAGGACTGCCGGACATCGTAGGCCGCCCCGCGCCGGTGCGGAAGTCAAAAATTGAGTCCGACAACGAGCAGGAGGGCACCGCGTGAGCCGGGTGGCCGCCATTGACTGCGGAACCAACTCCATCCGCCTCCTCATCGCCGACGCTTCTGCTGATGCCTTAACTGAGGCTCCGGAACAGGGCGCAACCGGACCTCTGACCGACGTCGTGCGGGAAATGCGTGTGGTGCGCCTTGGGCAGGGCGTCGACGCTACGGGTGAACTGGCCCCTGAGGCCTTGGAACGGACGTTCGCAGCGGCACGCGACTACGCGGATCTGATCAAGGAACACGGCGCAGGGCGGATCCGCTTCGTGGCCACGTCGGCCACCCGGGACGCCCGGAACCGTCAAGTCTTCGTGGACGGCGTCAGGGAATTGCTGGGCGTGCAGCCCGAGGTGATCTCCGGCGATGAGGAAGCTGCGCTGTCCTTCGCGGGCGCAAGCAGTGTCCTGCCGGCCATGGGAGAGGACCCCATCCTGGTGGTGGACCTTGGCGGCGGCAGCACCGAATTCGTGCTGGGCGACTCCACTGGAGTTATCGCGGCACGCTCTGTGGACGTTGGCTGCGTGCGGCTCACTGAACGTCACCTTCGCAGCGATCCGCCCACTGCCGCTCAAATCAACGCTGCAGAGGCCGACGTCGACGCCGCGCTTGATCTTGCCGCGCAGACGGTGCCGCTGGACCGTGCCACGGCCGTAGTGGGCGTTGCCGGTTCCATCACCACCATCACCGCGCACGCGCTGGGCCTGAGTGAATACCAGCCCCACCGCATCCACGGCGCTTCGCTGGACCTGGAAACCATCACCGATGCGTGCACCAGCCTGCTGGAGATGACGCGGGATGAACGTGCTGCCCTTCCCTACATGCATCCGGGACGCGTGGACGTCATCGGTGCGGGAGCTTTGGTGTGGCGCCGCATTTTGGGCCGCTTGGCTGATGTCAGCAAGGGGACCATCCGCGCGGCAGTCTCCAGCGAACACGACATCCTGGATGGCATCGCCCTGAGTATCCGGGACGACAAATGACTTTGCGGCACCGACGCGCCATTTCCGCTGCGCTAGCCACCACCTTGGCCGGCGGGGCGCTGGCGGGTGCGCTGTTGTCGGCTCCGGCCGCCAACGCGGATGCATGGCGGGACAAGGAGTACTGGCTCAAGGAGTCCGGAGTCACCAACGCCTGGCAGGTGTCCAAGGGTGCTGGAGTCAAGGTCGCCATCATCGATAGCGGTGTTGACGGAAGCCACCCTGACCTCAAAGGCGTCGTGGTGGGCGGGACGGATGTCTCCGGTGCCGGAGCCCCTAACGGGCAAAAGAGCATCGGCGCCAAGACCGAGCACGGCACGCTGGTGGCCACCATGCTGGCCGGGCGCGGCCACACCACGCCCACACCTCCTCCGTCAGCTTCGGCCTCGGCATCGCCTGCTCCCACGCCTCCTGCGCCAACCACCCCGCCTGCCGGGGGACCGGACGGAATCACGGGGGTCGCACCCGAAGCGGAGATCCTGGCCATCTCAACCTGGCTCGGCTCGCCCAACCCCGGCGGAAAAACCGACCAGGAACAGATACCGGAGGCCGTGCGCTGGGCGGTTGATAACGGCGCCAAGGTCATCAACATTTCACTCGGGAGCACTTCGCCCGATTGGCCGCAGAGTTGGGACGCGGCCTTCCTTTACGCGGAGCAAAAGGATGTGGTGATCGTTGCCGCCGCGGGAAACCGGGTGGGTGGCAACGTCCAGGTTGGCGCCCCCGCAACCATTCCCGGCGTCCTTACGGTAGCCGGGCTGGACGGCGAAGGACGCGCCAGCGTGGACTCCTCTTCCCAGGGCATCAGCATCGGAGTGGCCGCGCCGGCGGAGAAACTGGTGGGCGGCATCCCCGGAGGCTCGTATGCCGAATGGGCAGGAACGTCCGGAGCAGCGCCCATCGTTTCGGGTGTGGCTGCACTCATCCGTTCCAAGTGGCCGGAGATGAGCGCCACCCAGGTCATCAACAGGATTGTCAGCACCGCCAAGGATGCAGGCGCTCCGGGCAAGGACCCGATTTATGGTTACGGCATCCTCAACGCTGAGGCAGCGTTGAAGAATGATGTACCCACCACCAGTACCAACCCGCTGGGTTCCATCGGGGACTGGATCCGCGTCCACCGCCGCGGCGTCTTCAGTGAGCCCTCGCAGGCACCCGTGGCAAGTCCCACCAGCGCTGCCCCCACGCTTGCCGATCCGACCGTCCCTGTTGCGAAGACGCCGGCCACCGTGGACGAAGCCCTTCCCGCCGCCGTAGTGATTGGCTTTGGCGCCCTGTTTGTTGCCTTGGTAACAGGTGCGGCCATTCAGCTGCGAAGGGTTCTAAAGAACCCGCCCGCAGTGCCTGAAGAGGCCGAAACAGGCGCCCTCGTGAAGGTGGATCCTCCCTCCCGGAAGTAGTTAGTGAAGATTTTCACAAAGTACGGTACTCTGGAGTCATGGCAACCACCCCTGAGCTCATTGACCGTCCCCGGGTTCTCGTCGTCGGCGGCGGTTACGTCGGCCTCTACGTAGCCCTCAAATTGCAGAAGAAGATCGCGAATGCCGGTGGCATCGTCACCGTCGTGGATCCACTGCCGTACATGACTTACCAGCCCTTCCTTCCGGAAGTTGCCGGCGGCAACATCGAGGCACGCCACGCCGTCGTCTCCCACCGTCAGCACCTCAAGCAGACTGAGCTCATCCAGGGCCGCGTCACCAGCATCGACCACGCTAACCGCACCGCGGTGATCGCACCGTCCGATGGCGGCGAAAACTTCGAGATCCCGTACTTCGACGTCGTGATCGCAGCCGGTGCCATCACCCGCACCTTCCCCATCAAGGGCCTCGCGGACAAGGGCATTGGCCTGAAGACCATCGAGGAAGCTGTTGCACTGCGCAACAAGGTGCTGGAGCGTATCGAATCCGCTTCCACCATGACTGACCCCGCAGAACGCGCCAAGGCACTGACCTTCGTTGTTGTTGGTGGCGGTTTTGCCGGCATCGAATGCCTCACCGAAATGGAAGACCTCGCCCGTGCAGCTGTGCGGAACAACCCGCGCATCCGCCAGGAAGAAGTCCGCTTCATCCTGGTCGAGGCCATGGGCCGCATCATGCCCGAGGTCACCGCTTCGCAGGCCGAGTGGGTTGTGGAGCACCTCCGCAGCCGCGGCATCGAAGTACTCCTGAACACTTCCCTGGACAGCGCCGAGGGCAACCTCAAGCTGATCAACCTCCCGGACAAGACCCCCGCCGGTGAAGTTGAAGCTGACACCTTGGTTTGGGCTGCCGGCGTGCAGGCCAACCCGATGATCCGCTCCACCGACTTCCCGCTGGAACCGCGTGGCCGCGTTCGCGTCCTCCCGGACCTCCGCATCGCAGGCGACGAAGGCATTGTGGAGAACGCCTGGGCAGCTGGCGACATCGCCGCTGTTCCGGACCTCACGGGCAAGGGCCTGCCGGACGGCACCTGCGTCCCCAACGCCCAGCACGCACTGCGTCAGGCCAAGAAGCTCGCGAAGAACCTCTGGGCCTCCCGCTGGGACAAGCCGCTGCACGACTACAAGCACAAGAACCTCGGTGCCGTGGCCGGCTTCGGCGAGTGGAAGGGTGTTGCCAACATCAACCTGCTCGGCCGCATCGGCCTCAAGGGCGGCCTCGCCTGGCTGGCACACCGTGGTTACCACGGCATGGCCATGCCCACGGTGGAGCGCAAGTTCCGCGTGGTCTTCGGCTGGATCCTGGCCTTCTTCGCTGGTCGCGACACCACGCAGCTGATGGACCTGGACAACCCGCGCGGTGCCTTCGTGGCCGCGGCTACTCCGGCTCCCAAGCCCGCTGCCGCTCCGGCTCCGGCTGAAGCCAAGCCCGTTGCCGAGGAAGCCAAGACTCCGGTAACTGCTGACGCCAAGTAGTACACGTTCGACGGCGGCTGTCCCCTGTGGGGGATGGCCGCCGTCGGCGTTTAACCGTCTGCGTTTAAGAAGTGCCGCTCCACTGCTGCCCCTAGACTGTCCTCATGTCCGGTGAAACCGATCTGAAGACTCTTCTGGAGTCCCTTCATCCCGTAGCCCGCGACGGCGACTATGTGTATGCCCTGTGGCCGCATGGCCGGCCGTTGGAGGGTGGCATCGAAGCGGCCGTTCGGGAGGCTGAAGGCCTGACGGTTGTCCTTCACCGCGATGAAGCTGACTCCTTGGGCCTGAGCTACGACTTTGTGGCTACCTGGATCACGTTGCAGGTCCATTCGGCCTTGGAGGCCGTGGGCTTGACCGCAGCCGTCAGCGCTGCACTGACGCACGCGGGAATCAGCTGCAACGTCCTTGCCGGTTTCCATCACGATCACCTCCTGGTGCCATCGGCGGACGCCGGCAGGGCCATGGAGGTGCTGCGGCTTCTGGCGCGCGGCGTGGTCCTGCGCACCGAACAGCCCGAAGACCGGGAAGAGATCCTGGAACTCACCGCCCGGGCGTTCTCCATCTCACCGGTGACCGGCGAGCCGGTTGAGGGCACGCCGATTGAAGTTGGATTGCTGCGGGAGCTCTTTGAGTGCAGCGAGTACCTTCCGGAGTTCAGCATCGTTGCCGAGATCGGGGGCGACATTGTGGGTCATGCCATCAGTACCCGCGGCTGGGTGGGGGAGTTGGAGCTCATTGCCTTGGGGCCCATCGGCGTTCTTCCACCGTTCCAGCGCCGCGGCGTCGGTTCTGCCCTCATGCGTGAAACCGCCGCCCGCGCCGCTGCGGCGAGTGAACCCGGGATTGCTTTGCTCGGCAGCCCTCTCTATTACCCTCGATTCGGGTACGTGCCGGCCACCTCAGTGGGGGTCCAGCCCCCTGAAGCGGCCTGGGGCGAACACTTCCAGCTACTCACCCTGCCGGGATGGCCCGACGACGTCAGTGGCACCTTCCGCTACGCCGGGCCATTCAACCGGCTCTAGCTGGGATACCATGGTCCGGGCGCCCCAGTAGCCCAATTGGCAGAGGCAGCGGACTTAAAATCCGCGTGTTGTGGGTTCGAGTCCCACCTGGGGCACAGACGCAAGGTGAGAGCTCCTTCTCCCTTCCAGTGCACGATTCTTCTCTTCGGTGACTTTTCCCAGCGGGCTCCTAGATTCCCCACAGGCAACGAGTGTTATAGGGATGTGACCTGAATCACTTATGTTCGCGGGGTAATTGCATTAGTTTGAGTCTTAATCAGGAACACCTGAGTAATCGCATCAAAGGCAGTTCGCACCTTTCGATCGAGGAGACAACGAATGTTTGATCTTTCCCCAGCGGCGCCCCGAGCCGCCAAGCTAACCGCGCTTGGCATTGGGGTCGCTCTCTTGGCCACAGCTTGTGGTGGGTCTTCGACTCCTACCCAGACTGGGTCTTCTTCCGCCGCCGCAGCAGGCATCTCCTGCCCTGCTCCGAGCGCCGGGGCGGGAGCCGGCAACAGCCAGGCTGCCACCAACACGGGACCTGTACCTCCCTCGACCACCACCACGGCTACGCCGCTTAAGCTTGGATCGCTCCTGCCGACAACGGGGTCGCTGGCGTTCCTCGGCCCGCCCGAAATTGCCGGCGTCAACCTCGGCATCAAGGAAGTCAACGACGCCGGTGGTGTGCTGGGTGCCCCGGTGGAAGTAACCCACCGCGACTCCGGTGACACCAAGACCGACATCGCCACGCAGTCCACCACGGCCCTGCTGGGCCAGGGTGTGAGCGCCGTGATCGGTGCGGCCTCCTCCGGCGTTTCCAAGACCGTGATCAACCAGATCACCGGCGCTGGCGTCATCCACTTCTCTCCGGCGAATACCTCGCCTGACTTCACCACGTGGGATGACAAGGGCCTCTACTGGCGCACTGCACCGTCCGACGTCCTGCAGGGCAAGGTGCTCGGCAACTACATGGCCACCTGTGGCGCCCAGACCGTTGGCATGATCGTCCTTAACGACGCCTACGGAACCGGCCTGCAGAAGAACGTCAAGGAAGCCTTCGAGGCAGCCGGCGGCAAGGTTGTTGCTGAAGAACTCTTCAACGAGGGTGATTCGCAATTCAGCAGCCAGGTGGACAAGGTCCTCGCAGCAAAGCCGGATGCGATCGCACTGATTACCTTCGACCAGGCCAAGAGCATCGTCCCCCTGATGACCGGCAAGGGTGTCAAGCCCACGCAGCTGTTCATGGTTGACGGCAACACCTCGGATTACAGCAAGGACTTCCAGGCAGGCACCATGAAGGGCGCGCAGGGAACCATCCCCGGCACGTTCGCCAAGGACGCCTTCAAGCAGAAGCTCCTCGCGATCGATCCCGCACTGAAGGATTACAGCTACGCAGGCGAGTCCTACGACGCCGTAAACCTGATCTCGCTTGCCGCTGAGGCAGCCAAGAGCACCAAGGGCACGGACATTGCAGCCAAGCTCAAGGAAGTCTCTGAAGGCGGCGAGAAGTGCACCGACTTCCCGTCATGCGTCACCCTGCTCCGCGAGGGCAAGGACATTGACTACGACGGCCAGTCCGGTCCGGTAACGTTCTCCGATGCCGGTGACCCCACCGAGGCATACATCGGTATCTACGAATACCAGGATGACAACACCTACAAGCCGGTCCGCGAAGAATTCGGCAAGCTCTAAGCCGAACGCAGGTTAGACCGCACTTAGCAACGGGTCCCCTTCCTACAAGGAAGGGGACCCGTTCTGCGTCGACACGGCTCTCACACAGGCGGTGGACCTACCATGGCCCCATGAAGCTAACCCGGGAAGCCCGCTCGATTGCCGTGGTCATCAACACCGGTTCACGCAAAGGTTCCGCAGCTCAGAAGCTGGTAACTGAAACCCTGGCAAAGGCGGGACTCCCTGTCTCCGCTGTGCTCACGGTGGATGGCGGCAGTGATCCCGCCCAAGCCGTGGAACGGGCAGTCAGCCAGGGGCATGACCTTGTGCTGGTGGGGGGAGGCGATGGAACGGTTGCCTCCGCAGCCGGGCTCGTGGCCGGTACCGACGTCGTACTGGGTGTCCTTCCGCTGGGCACCGCCAATGACCTTGCCAGAACGCTGGAGATTCCCCGGGACCTGAGCAGCGCTTGCGCTGCCTTCGCGGAGGGAAAAATTGTGGACATCGACCTCGGACGGGCAAACGGCCAACCGTTCCTCAACGTGGCATCAGCCGGCCTGTCCGTGGCAGTCACCGAGGCGCTCAGTCCGCGCCTCAAACGGCTGATCGGCCCCCTGGCATACGGTGTGGCTACCCTGCGCTCCTACGCCAAGCACAGGCCCTTCCAGGCCCGCCTTGAGTTCCCGGACGGGGATCACGAGCCTGTGGAACTTGAGGACCTGCTTCAAGTGGCAGTGGGGAACGGAAGATACTACGGCGGCGGCAACGCGGTCTCTCCAACAGCCGGGATTGACGATCACACCCTGGACATCTATGCGATCCTGACTGCGCCGCTGCGGGAGCAGGCGAAGATCGCCCGTTCGCTCAAGAACGGCAAATTTGTAGAGAACAAGCGGGTTTACCACCTCACCAGCCGGAGCGTCACGTTGGTGACCACTCCGCCACTGCCGGTGAACCTCGACGGCGAGATCGCAACCAGCACGCCCGCTGACTTCACTGTTGAGCGGAATGCGGTGCATGTGGTGGTGCCGGCGAACAGCAACAGCGCGACGTTCGAGGGACGCGGCTGAACGCGCCGAAGGCCCGGTCCCGGTGAGATACCGGAACCAGGCCTTCGAACTGACGCAGCCTTCGGAGCTACCGGAGCTAGACTTCGTCCGCCAGGGTACCCAGGTATAGCTGGATGACCTTGGGGTCCTTCATGAGCTCACGCCCTGTACCGGTGTAAGCGTCCTTGCCCTGGTCCAGGACATATCCGCGGTCGCAGATCTGCAGGCAGCGGCGCGCGTTCTGTTCCACCATGATGACCGAGACGCCGGCACGGTTGATCTCGTGGACACGAAGGAAGGTCTCGTCCTGCTTGACGGGGGAGAGGCCTGCCGAAGGCTCATCGAGCAGCAACACGGCCGGATCCATCATGAGGGCCCTTCCCATGGCCACCATCTGGCGTTCGCCGCCGGAGAGTGACCCTGCACGCTGGGCGCGCCGCTTTCCCAGCTCCGGGAAGAGACTGGTGACAAAGTCGAATCGCTCCGAGAAGTCCTTCGGCCGCTGGAACATGCCCATCTGAAGGTTCTCTTCAATGGTCAACGCAGCGAACACGTTGTTGGTCTGCGGGACGAAGCCCACACCCTGGGTCACCAACTTGTTGGCCTTCAACCCTGTAAGGTCCTGGCCCCGGACCACCACGGTGCCGGAATGGACCTTCACCAAGCCGAACATGGCTTTCAGGAGCGTGGACTTTCCCGCACCGTTAGGCCCGATGATGCCGATCAGTTCACCCTTGCGGGCCTCGATGCTGCACCCGTTGAGGATGTTGACGCCGGGAATATAACCCGCCACCAGATTGGTGACTTTGACCACCGAATCGGCGGCGGGGGCATCTGCCGAGGCGGGCATTGCGCTGGTGTTGCTCATTGTCCGTCCTCCTTCTTGGTTTCTACGATTTCGGACAGGATGCCTGCATCTTCGGTTCCCACGACGGACTCTTCGTCAGCTTCGAGCTCTGCCTCGAGCACCTTGATGCCTTCAGCGTCGCCAAGGTCCACGTCATGGTGGGCGCCAAGGTAGGCGTCGATGACCGCGGGGTTCTTCATGACTTCGCCCGGGGGCCCTTCGGCAACAACCTTGCCTTCGGCCATGACCACTACCCAGTCAGCGATGTGGCGGACCATGTTCATGTCGTGCTCCACGAACAGCACGGTCATGCCCTCTGCCTTGAGGTTCTTGATGTGGTCCAGCAATGACTGCGTCAGCGCCGGGTTCACACCGGCCATGGGCTCATCGAGCATTACCAGCTTGGGCTTGACCATCAAGGAGCGTGCCATCTCCAGGAGCTTCCGCTGACCACCGGAAAGGGACGCAGCGTAGTCGTCCTTCTTGGCATCCAGTTTGAACTTCTCCAACAGCACGTGGGCTTGGGCTGTGATTTCCTTTTCGCGTCCGCCCCACATGCCCTTGAACAGGGCCTTGGAAAGCCGTTCGCCGGGCTGGTCGGCAGCACCCAGGCGCATGTTTTCCATGACCGTGAGCTTGCCCATCACTTTGGTCAGCTGGAAGGTGCGGACCATACCCATGCGGGCCACTTTGTAAGAGGAAACACCGGCCAGGCTGTTCCCTTCAAACTGCCACTTGCCCGTGTTGGGAGTGTCGAAACCTGTGAGCAGGTTGAACAAGGTGGTTTTGCCCGCTCCGTTGGGGCCGATCAAGGCGGTGATCTTATGGCGCGGGATCTCAAGGTATTCCACGTCCACCGCGTTGATGCCGCCAAAGGAACGGGTAACGTCCTCTGCCACCACAATGGGATCCCGCTTCTTGCAGCCAGGGGTATTTTCCCCGACGGCGATGGGCCGCGAATCGGTCATGTAGTCGATATTTTGTTCGTTGGTCTCACTCATGCGAAAGCAAGCTCCTTCTTATTGCCGAAGACGCCTTGCGGGCGGAAGATCATCAGGAGCATCAACGCAATACCCACCAGGATGTAGCGCAGCTGGCCAGCCTGGACCGTAGTGAGCCAGGTGATCACCCCTGATTCGATGAGGCCGTAGAGCAGGCTCTGGGTCAGCGAGAGTACTACCCAGAAGATCATGGCTCCGATGACCGGCCCCAGGACCGTGGCCATACCGCCGAGCAGGAGGCAGGTCCACAGGAAGAACGTGAGTTCCGTTCCGTAGTTGGACGGTTGGACGGCACCTCGGGGGAGGGTGAAGATCATGCCCGCCAAGGCGCCCAGCACGCCACCAATGATCAGTGCCTGCATCTTGTAGGCGTAAACGTTCTTGCCCAGCGAGCGGACAGCGTTCTCGTCCTCACGGATGCCCTTCAGCACGCGGCCCCAAGGGCTGCGCATCAGGAGCCACACCAGGAGGCAGCACACAATGACCAGGGCCCAGGCCACAACACGGATGAAGAAGTCGCGGTTGTTCATGCCCATGTAGGACCCCTCGGGGAAGGGATTCATGGCATAGAAGGTGTTCTCAAACGCGGCCAAACCGTTGGCGGAGCCTGTGACACTGGTGAGCTGGTTGGTGGTCACCACATAGCGGACAATTTCTGCCGCTGCGATGGTGACGATTGCCAGGTAGTCGGCCCGGAGCCGCAGGGTGGGTATGCCGAGGATGAAGGCGAAGAGCACTGAGCACAGAACAGAGATGATCAGGGCGAGGAAGAACGGGGCGTCGAAACTCAGGGTAGAGATCGCAAAGCCGTAGGCACCAACCGCCATGAAGCCGGCCTGGCCGAAGTTCAGCAGGCCTGAGTAGCCGAAGTGCACCGCGAGGCCCAAAGCGGCAAGTGCGTACGCCGCCGTCGTCGGGCTGAATAATTCGCCAAGGGCGCTGGAGAAAATAAATCCGAAGTCCATGGCCCGCTCCTAACCCACACGCTCACGCCGGCCGAGGATACCCTGCGGTCGGAACAGAAGAACAACAATCATGATGAACAGGGCGCCGACGTACTTGAGGTCGGCGGGAAGGCCGAACACTGTTGTCAGCTCCACGAAGATGCCGACGACGATCGAGCCGATCAGGGCACCGAAGACGGTTCCCAAACCACCCAGCGTCACGCCAGCGAAGATGAGCAGCAGGATTTGCGAGCCCATGTCGAAGGTGACGCCCGGGCGGTAGTACGCCCACAGGATGCCACCGAGGGAGGCGAGGACGCCGCCGACGATCCACACAATGCGGATAACGGAGTCGACGTCGATGCCGGAGGCGGCTGCCAGTGCGGGGTTGTCGGCTACGGCGCGGGTTGCCTTGCCCAGACGGGTCTTCAGCAGGACGATGCCGATCAAGGCGATGACCACGGCGCTGATAATCAGGGACCACAGATTGTTCGGCGAGATCGAAACAGGTCCGATCTGGATTTCAGTACTCTGTGCTCCGGGCAGCTGCTGTGTTGCGCCGCCGAAGAAGAACTGGATGACGTAGCGGATGGCCAAGGCGAGGCCGATGCTGACGATCATCATGGGGACCAGGCCTGAGCCACGTTTCCTCAACGGACGCCAGAGCCCTGCGTCCTGAACGTAGCCGAAGAGCCCGCCGCCTATCAGGGCCAGCAGGATCGCCAGCCAGAAGGGGAGTCCGAAGGCGTTGAACATAAACACCAGTACTGCGCCCAGCGTCACCATCTCGCCGTGGGCGAAGTTGGTGAGGCCGGTGGTTCCGAAGATCAGGGACAGACCAACTGAAGCGAGCGCAAGGAGGAGGCCGAAGCTCAAACCCGCAACGAGGCGATTGAGGAGGTTTTGGCCAAAGTCCTGTTGCTGGACCACGATGCCTTTGCCAAAGGCAAAGATCACGGACAGGTTGGACGTCTGGCTGAACGTGACATCACGGGGATTGTCCTGGCCCTCTGCGAGTGTGATTCCCTCCGGCAAGGTGGAGGTGTCCAGCTCGATGGTGTAGGTGCCTTGGACGGGAACGCCGATGGTCCAGGCTCCGTTGGCTCCGGAGGTGGATTCACCTTCAAACCCGTTGCCCGTGGCTTTGATCTTGACGCCGGGTATGGGGGCCCGGGCATCATCGCGGAGGAATCCGCTGATGTTGTTCTGGAATGTCGTCGGTGACGGCGAAGGCGAGGGGGTGGTTGCCTGTGCCGAAGGGGCGGCGATCAACAGAGCGGTGATGAGGGCTGCGAACAGCGCCCCCACAACTCTCTGCAGTCCTTTGGACCGTCTCATGGACGGGTCGCGCAGTGTGCTTCTCAAAATGGAAACCTCCACAGTGGGGGTGGTCCCGGCTGCGCCTTTGCAGCCGGTGCGAACGGTCATGGGGCTTGTGAATTGTTCTTGCCTAGCTGCCTCGTTTTGTGATCTAAGTCACCCATGTGTGGCCTATGTTACCGCCCGGTGGAGGTAATGAATGCCCAGTTCGGGGCTGTGAAGATCGCGATCAGATAACAACTGTGAAGCTACAAGCAACTACTGATGTAGCAGGGCTTAAGTAAACCTTTGTTGTTTGTGGGTGCTACTAAACGTTCCGCGGACGTCACTCCTCCAATTTCTTGTCACGGTTGAGTTTCGTCTCCGTGAACAGGGGAACTTTCCCTGCCGCGCGCGCGTGGTAATTGGTACCGTGAATTATCACTAGCCCTTTTTCAGGAGGACACCCGCAATGGCACTTGGCGGAAACCCAGTCTTCAACGGAAAGAATTTCCGTGGAGCAAAGCAGGCCCCGCCTGTACCGCAGAACCCGTACGGCCAGCAGTTCAACCAAGCACCCGGCCGTGCACCGAGCCAGGTCATGGACGGCCATGCCGCATGGTCGGCTCAGCAACAGAACATGACCAACGAGCAACTGCAGCAGATGTACAACCAGCCTGCTGCAGGCCCGGCCGACACCGGCCGTATGACCTACGACGACGTCATCATGAAGACCGTCGCCTGCCTCGTGGTTCTCATCATCGGCGCAGGTGTCACGCTCTTCGTGGCGCCCGCCCTCTCCACCATGCTCATGATCGTTGGTGCGCTGGGCGGATTCGTCCTGGCACTGGTCAACACTTTCAAGAAGCAGCCTTCACCGGCCCTGATCCTTGCTTACGCCGGCCTTGAGGGCCTGTTCCTTGGTGGCCTCACCCGCATCCTGGATGGCATGTACCCCGGCGTCGGCCTCCAGGCTGTGATCGGTACGCTGGCAGTCTTCGGCGTCACCCTGGTGCTCTTCAAGAGCGGCAAGGTCCGCGCCACCCCGAAGATGATGCGCTTCTTCCTGATCGCCACCATCGGTTACGCGGTCTTTGCGCTGATCAACATGGTAATGATGTGGACCGGCGCCGTCCAGGAGCCTTTCGGCCTCCGTACCAGCGTTGAAATCTTCGGCATCCCGCTGGGTGTCTTCATCGGCATCCTGGCCATCGGCCTGGCAGCATTCTCGCTGATCATGGACTTCACCAGCATCGAAGAAGGCGTCCGCGCCGGCGCCCCGGAACGTTACTCCTGGGTCGCTGCCTTCGGCCTGACGGTCACCCTGGTGTGGCTCTACGTTGAAATCATCCGCCTGCTGGCAATCCTGCGAGGCGACGACTAACTCTTCTGAGTCCGTCAACGCGAAATGCCCCCGAAGATCACTTCGGGGGCATTTTTGTGTTCGTGAGGGGCGAGGTCTCGGCGGAATACGCGCCCCAAAGGGGTGAGAGCCAACCCCTCGGCGCCAGAAACCACTAGCTAGCTCAGGCGCTCCAACACCACTGCCATGCCCTGTCCGCCGCCCACACACAGCGTGGCCAGCCCCAGGGTTGCGTCGCGTTCCCTCAGGCCGTTGAGGAGCGTGCTGGTCATCCGGGCCCCGGTCATGCCGAAAGGGTGGCCCAGGGCAATGGCGCCACCGTGGACATTGAGCTTTGCAGGATCAATTCCCAGGTCGCGGGCGCTCGCCACCACCTGCACGGCGAAGGCCTCGTTGAGCTCCACAAGGTCGATGTCGTCCATGGTCATCCCGGCCAGTGCCAGGGCTCGGCGCGTGGATTCCACGGGCCCCATGCCCATGAGCTCGGGGGAGAGGGCGCTGATACCGGTGGATACCACCCTCGCCAGTGGTTGCAGGCCCAATTCCCTGGCCCGTGAGTCACTCATGACCACCACCGCAGCGGCACCGTCATTGAGGGGGCATGCGTTGCCGGCCGTGACGGTCCCGTCCGAACGGAAGACGGGCTGCAGGGTGGACACTGCTTCGAGGGTCACGCCTGCGCGGGGTGAGTCATCCCTCTCCACCACGGTGCCGTCCTGGCGCGTGTACGGTGTGATGTCCCGGGCATAGAACCCTGAAGCGATGGCGGCCTCGGCGCGATTCTGGCTCAAGACAGCCCATTCGTCCTGCTCGGCCCGGCTGATGCCATAGCTGGTGGCGACGTTCTCGGCCGTCTGGCCCATGGAGATGTAGATGTCGGGCAGCCGGCCCCCGAGCCTGGGGTCGGTCCAGGGGATGTTGGATGCGGCGCGGGCTGCCGTGCGCTGGGCCGCCGCCTCGAAGAGCGGGTTGTGGTTTGAGGAATCCGTCTCGCCGGCCCCGGCCCAGTTCTGGTACCTGGACACACTCTCCACACCCGCGGAGACTATCGCGTGGGCTTCTCCGGCTCGGATGGCATGGAAGGCCATCCGCAAGGTTTGCAGGCTCGATGCACAGAAACGGTTGATGGTGGCTGCGGGCACGCGATCCAGGCCGGCCAGGACGGCGACCACCCGGGCCATGTTGGATCCGGCCTCGCCACTGGGTTCGGCGCAGCCCAGCAGGATGTCGTCCAGTCCTTGCCCGTCCTCGGCGGCGGGATCGAAACCCGGAATTTTAGCGAGCGCCGCCTGCACCATGGCCGTGGCCAGGTCATCCGGACGTTCGTCTTTGAGGGAACCCTTGAACGCCCGGCCAATAGGGCTTCTTGCAGTAGCTACGATGACAGCCTCAGACATGGCCCCATGGTACGCCCGGCATCCTCGGGGATGCCGGGCGCTCACAGGAAGAAGCCGAAAAGTGTCAGGCCAGGCGAAGGGCCCCAGCGGCCGGCGTAACGGTAAAGATGTCCGGTGCGGTGAAGCCCGCCTCCGCGAAGGAACGTACGACGGCGTCGCGCACCTGGTGTTCCCGACCCACCGGAGTCAGTGCGATGGCTGAGCCGCCGAAGCCGCCGCCGGTCATGCGTGCACCGATGGCGCCGTTGGCCCGGGAGGTGTCCACGGCGAGGTCGAGTTCCGGGCAGGAGATCTCAAAGTCGTCGCGCATGGAAACGTGGCTGGCGTCCAGCAGGGCGCCAATCGCGGCAGGGCCCTGGGCGGCCAGGGTTTCCACCGTCTGGAGGACGCGATCGTTTTCTGTGACTACGTGGCGGACGCGCCGGAGGGTAGTTTCGTCCAGCAGCCCGGAGGCTTCCTCCAAGCGTTCCACCCCGACGTCGCGCAGTGCTTTGACACCCAGAATCTCGGCACCCAGCTCGCAGGACGCACGGCGGGAGGCGTAACCGCCGTCGGCGTGCGAGTGGGACACCTTGGTGTCGATGACCAACAGGACCAGCCCGGACGCTTCTGCGTCGAAGGGGACCAGCTCCACGTGCTGGTCGCGGCAGTCAAGGAACACGGCGTGCCCCTTGGCGCCCCGCAAGGACGCCGACTGGTCCATGATGCCGGTGGGTGCGCCAACAAATACGTTTTCGGCCCGCTGGGTTGCCAGCACCAGGTCCTCGGCAGCCAGGCCGGCGCCTGTCAATTCATTGAGGGCGGAGATGACAGCGCACTCGATCGCGTGGGAGGACGACAGTCCTGCCCCTGAGGGGACATCGGAATCGAGCAGAAGGTCGAAACCGGGTACCTCGATGCCACGTTCTTTCAGCGCCCAGGCAACCCCCAGCGGGTAACGGGACCATCCCTCGCCGGATCCCGGCTCCGAGTCCGCGAGGTCGGCTTCCACCACGCCGTGCCCACCGAACGTGGACAGCATGCGAACCTTCGAGTCGTCGCGGACGCGCAATGCCACTTTTGCTGTCTTGTCGATGGCGAAGGGCAGCACAAAGCCTTCGTTGTAGTCCGTGTGCTCGCCGATCAGGTTGACGCGTCCCGGTGCCTGCCACACGCCGTCGGGGGCTGCTCCAAACGTGTCCTGGAAGCGGGCGGCGAGGACGCCGGTATCGGTGGTGGTGGTCATGCTCGTATGCCTTCCAGGGTCTTGTTCGAAGCCGGCGCTGCGGCGACGTTGCGGAGCCGCTCTGCCACCGCTTCGGGCGTGGTGTCGTTGATAAACGCTCCCATGGCGGCCTCGGAGCCAGCCAGATACTTGAGCTTATCCGCAGCGCGACGAGGTGACGTCAGCTGCAGGTGCAACTGGCCGGCCGGGCGAAGGACGGGGTCCAGCGGGGCCTGATGCCAGGCGGAGATGTACGGCATGGGGGTGGGGTAGAGGGAGTCGAGCCGCTTCAGCAGGTCCAGGTAGACGTGCGAGAGCTCATCCCGTTCTTCACCCGTCAGCGCCGCAAGATCCGGGACGCTGCGATGAGGAACGAGGTGGACTTCCAAGGGCCAGCGCGCAGCGAAGGGAACATAGGCGCTGAAGTGCTTGGCCTCCAGGACCATGCGGCTGCCGTCCTCGCGTTCTGCCTTGAGGAGCGAGGCCCCGAGCGTTTCCTTCGCGTCGACGTCGTCGTAGTACTTCCGGGCTACCGCGCCGAGCTGGGCCGCGCGCGGAGTCACGTAGGGGTACGCGTAGATTTGGCCGTGCGGGTGGTGCAGGGTGACTCCAATGTCCGCGCCGCGGTTCTCGAACGGAAACACCTGCTTGATGCCGGGAAGGGCGCTCAGTGTTTCAGTCCTTTGTGCCCACGCTTCAATGACCGTACGCGCACGCGTTTCTCCCAGCTCGGCGAAAGAGCCTGTGTGCTGCGGCGTGAAGGCAACTACCTCGCAGCGGCCGTATGCCGAGCCCTTGAGGCTGTGGCCGGAGTGACCGGGTGCAGGAATCGGGGGGATATCGCCCAAGGCCGGGCCCAGTGAAGGGAAGCGGTTCTCGAATACCACCACGTCATAGTCCGGGGCCGGGATTTCGGACGGGTTCGCAGCTGTGGTGGGGCAGATGGGGCATTGATCTGCAGGGGGAAGATGCGTTCGCGTCTGGCGATGGGCAGCTACCGCTACCCAGTCACCGGACAAAGCGTCGTAGCGCACCTCGCCCGGCTCGCCACGGGCGGGAAGCTCGCGGTGGTCCACCAGGGAATCCGGTGTTCGCTCCGGAGTTCCGGGGTCGTCGAAGTAGATCAGCTCTCGGCTGTCCGCGAGGCGGGTGCTGGTGATGCGGCTCATGAAGACATCATTCCACAAGTGACCAAAAACGCATAGTTTCTAACAAAAGCTAACATTCGGGTCAAGGGTGCATCCGTTCATGAAGTACGGTATTGCCATGCCTGCCACCCCTTCGCCTGCCAATACCGCCCACCAGTCCGAGTCCCGCCGCTATGCCACCGGCCGCCAGTTCGAACTCCGCAGGGAAGATGCGCTCGCCGTCATCACCGAGCTTGCGGCCGGCCTGCGGCTCTACTCCCGCGGTGGAGTACAGCTGACTGAAAGCTACGGCGACGAGGACATTCCGCCCGGTGCCACGGGCATTACTTTGGCGCCGTGGGCCAACCGGGTGGAGGACGGCATCTGGTATCTGGAGGGGAAGAAGCAGCAACTCGATATCACCGAGGCCTCGCGCAATAACGCCAGCCACGGTCTGTTGCGCAACACCGGGTACGCGCTGGTGGACGAGTCAGAGTTTTCCGTCACCCTCGAAGCCACTGTCTTCCCCCAACACGGCTACCCGTTCCTGGTGCGGCACCAGGTGCGCTACGAACTGGATCCGGGCCTGGACCTTCGTGTTTCACAGACGTTGATCAACGATTCCCAAGCCACAGCCCCCTTCGTCTTGGGCGCTCACCCTTACCTGCGCATCGGCGACGTAGCCCCCGAGGACTTGGTCCTCACCACCAAGGCTGCAACCCGGCTGGTAGCGGACGAGCGCCTCATTCCGCGCAGCACCGCACCCGCGGACGGTGAGTACGATTTCTCCGGTGGCGCCGGTGTGGGCAGCTTGCTGGTGGATGTCGCCTTGACTGACCTGGCGTTCGACGGCGGCATGGCGCGCCATACGCTCACGGCTCCGGATGGCCGCAGCGTGAGCCTTGAGCAGGACGAGAGCTGCTTGTACGTTCACGTTTTCGTCACAGACACTTTCCCCGGCCGTTCCAAAGCAGTGGCTATCGAACCCATGACAGGACCGGCCAATGCCTTCAACAGCGGGGATGGCCTCCGCTGGTTGGCGCCCGGCGAGGCCTTCACCATGAGCTGGGGAATCGCGGCATCGCTCTAGCTCCTTCGTCTCGGAAGAGCCTGGGAATGACTCGAACGCGCTCGGAAATGTCTCGGAAGTGAGAGCCGGTTTCCCATACGGCGCGCCCTGCGGAATTATGGGTTCATGACGCCAACACCGGACGCCAAAACACGTTCTGACCGCCAAATTGCCGAAGACATCCCCTATGGGGTGCGCATTGCTGCAGCCTGGTCCTGGCGGGCAGGCCTGATCCTGCTCATGATCGGTGCCCTTGTCTGGCTGCTGGGCAAGGTCAGCTTCCTCATTATCCCGGTGATGGTTGCTGCGCTGTTGGCCGGCTTGCTGCACCCGGTAGTGAAGTGGCTGCGCAACCGCAAGATCCCCAACGGTGGGGCAGTCGCCCTCACAGTGCTGGGCTTCATTGGCGTGATCGGCGGAGCCCTCGCGCTGGTGGGCAGGCAACTGGTCACGGGCTTCGGTGCGCTCTGGCAGGAGGCGCTGGCAGGCATCCAGCAGATCCAGACCTGGTTGGCCGACGGCCCGCTGCACCTGACCGCAGACCAGATCGACCAATACATTTCCGACGGCGCGGATGCGCTTCAGAACAACAGCAGCAGCATCCTCAGCGGCGCATTGTCCTTTGGCAGCACCGCCGGCCACTTTGCGGCCGGTCTTGTCCTGGCGTTGTTCATCCTCATCTTCTTCCTCCTGGAGGGGCCGCGGATCTGGGGCTTCATGGTCCGTCTCCTGCCCAAGAGCGCACGAAGGGCCACTGATGGCGCCGGGCGCCGGGGCTGGACGTCCATGGTCAGCTATGTGCGGATTCAGATGTTCGTGGCGTTCGTGGATGCCGTCGGAATTGGCGTTGGTGCGGCCATCATCCAGGTTCCTTTGGCTCTTCCCTTGGCCGTCCTGGTATTCATTGGCTCGTTCATCCCGGTGGTGGGCGCCTTGGTGACCGGTGCCATCGCGGTGCTGCTCGCCCTCGTGGCCAACGGACCCATCAACGCGCTGATCATGCTGGCGATTGTCCTGGTGGTCCAGCAGCTTGAAAGTCATATTCTGCAGCCGCTGGTGATGGGCAAGGCCGTGGCACTGCACCCGGTGGCTGTGATCCTCTCCGTTGCCGCGGGTTCGTACCTCGCCGGCATCCCGGGGGCCCTGTTCGCAGTCCCGCTGCTCGCCGTAGTAAACACGGCAGTTCGCTACATTGCGGGCCGGACGTGGGAACATGATGAAGGATTGGGCGGTGTGGAACTCCAGCCGGCTGCCGCTTCGGCGGGGCCGGACGGCGACGCAAACTTCAAGGAGGTCCACCTCCCACGGCCCGAATCGCGCCTCGGCAAAGGCGTCGCCGGCAAGACCAAGGCTTCGGGGAGCACCTCTGTTGAGGAGCCTCAAGCCGACACCAACAAAGGAGAATAGTCAGTGAATACCCTCGAAACCCTGCCCGTCACGCTGGACGATGTCCTCAAGGCGCAGGAGCTGCTCGAGGGCATTATTACCAAGACTCCTGTGGAGTCGTCCCGTGCGCTGGGCAGCCTCGTGGGCGGCAACGTCTTTTTCAAGTGTGAAAACCTGCAGCGCGCAGGCTCCTTCAAGGTCCGCGGCGCCTACGTGCGCATGGCCCGGCTGACGGACGAAGAAAAGAAACGCGGCGTAGTAGCGGCCTCAGCCGGTAACCACGCCCAAGGTGTGGCAGTGGCTGCCAAGAGCCTGGGTATCAGCGCCCGCATCTACATGCCCCTTGGGGTGGCCCTGCCAAAACTGGCGGCCACCAGGAGCCACGGCGCTGAAGTGGTGCTGCACGGCCACAACGTGGATGAGGCCCTGGCGGAAGCGCAACGCTACGCCAACGAGACAGGCGCGGTCTTTGTCCACCCCTTCGACAACGTGGATGTTGTTGCCGGACAGGGCACTATCGGGCTCGAAATCCTGGATCAGATCCCCAACGTGGATACCATCCTCATGGGCGTTGGCGGCGGTGGGCTGCTGGCCGGAGTAGCTGTGGCCATCAAGGCCAGGGCCAAGGAACTGGGCCGCGAGATCAGGGTCATCGGCGTGCAGGCAGAAAACGCGGCCGCGTACCCGCCTTCCCTTGCAGCTGACGCCTTGGTACCGCTGAAGAAGGTCACCACCATGGCTGACGGCATCGCGGTAGGACGTCCCGGGCAGTTGCCCTTCAGCATCATCCGCGAGCTTGTTGACGACGTCGTTACGGTGAGCGAAGACTCGCTCGCCCGGGCACTGATCTTCCTCCTCGAGCGCGCCAAAATGGTTGTTGAGCCGGCCGGGGCGGTCGGAGTAGCCGCGCTCATGGACGGCAAGATCGAAAACCCGGGGAACACCGCCGTCGTGCTGTCCGGCGGCAACATCGATCCCATGCTGATGCTCAAAGTCATCCAGCGCGGTCTTTCTGCTGCCGGCCGCTTCATGACGGTCCGGATGATGCTGGATGACCGTCCGGGTTCGTTGGCCACCATTGCCCGCATCATCGCTGAAAACGATGCCAACGTCACCGGCTTGGACCACACCCGTTTGGGTGGTTCCATCAGCATGGGTGACGTCTCCATCACTATCAACCTGGAAACCAAGGGCCACGAACACGGCGAACAGGTTCTCGGTGCACTGCGGGCCGAGGGCTTCCAGCCGATCGTGGTGCACTGACGGGAGGGGCGCCCATGGTGCTTGGAATGCCTGAGGGCTCTAAAGAAGAGGCAAAGGAATCGCTCGCCGGACGGGCCAAAGGCGGACTGCTCTTCATGGGCGGCTTCGTCATCCTGCTCTACGTCATCGAGATCCTCAACACCCTGATGCGCCACGGGCTCAACTCAACCTTCGGCCTGCGCCCCCGCTCCATGGACGGCGTGCTGGACATCCTGACGTTTCCATTGCTGCACGCTAATTTCAACCACTTGCTGTCCAACACGCTGCCGTTGATCATCTTCGGCTTCCTGGTGTTCCTGTCCGGCATCCGGGTGTTCATCACGGCGTTGGCCTTCAGCTGGCTCGGATCAGGGCTCGCGGTGTGGCTGATTGGCGGGGGAGGGGTGACGGTGGGGGCGTCCGGACTGGTGTTCGGGTTCTTTGCGTTCCTGCTGGTACGGGGATTCTTCAACCGCAACTGGTGGCAGATCCTGCTCTCCGTGGTGCTGTTCATGGCCTACGGAAGCATCCTCTTTGGCGTGCTGCCCACGGTACTTGGCTACGTCTCCTGGCAGGCCCACCTCGGCGGGGCCGTGGGCGGCGTCATCGCTGCCATCCTGCTCCGGCCCAAGCCCAAACTCACCCCCTAACCCAAGTAGGTCGCAGTTCAGGTCGTTCTGAGCGGGCGGTTTCTAGCGGTTATCGCAACAGGAAGGTTCTGATCATCTCATTGGGGGTGCAGAAGTCGAATCGCTGGCGGG
>NZ_PCPR01000036.1 GCF_002979775.1 Arthrobacter sp. MYb23 | reverse complement strand
CCGCCACACCTGAAACGAGAGACATCATGACCCAGCCCGCCCCCTTCTTCCTTGACTGCGATACCGGGATCGACGACGCCCTCGCCCTCGCCTACCTTTTGGCTTCCCCGCGCGCGGACCTCGTTGGCATCGGCACTGTGAGCGGAAACGTCAGTGCGGCCGGTGGAGCCCGGAACACCCTGGACCTGCTGAATCTGGCCGGCCACCCTGATATCCCCGTGGCTGTGGGTGCGCACGATCCCCAGGTCGGCACCTTCCATGGCGGCGCGCCGCACGTTCACGGCGACAACGGAATCGGCGGAGTGGACCTGGTCCAGTCCGACCGCGAGCCCGTCAAGGCCACAGCGGCCGAGCTCTTGGTCCAGCTTGCCCACCAGTATGCGGGGGAGTTGCGCCTGGTGGCCATCGGTCCGCTGACCAACATTGCCGAGGCCCTGCGCCTGGAACCGAAACTTCCTGAGCTCATCGCCGAAGTCACCATCATGGGCGGCGCGGCCTTGGCTCCGGGAAACATCTCTCCCGTGGCCGAAGCCAACATTGCCAACGACCCCGAGGCTGCCGCCGAAGTCCTGGCCGCAAGCTGGAACGTGACGCTGGTGCCGTTGGATGTGACCATGACCAACGTCCTGGAGGAAAACCACCGCCAGGAACTGCTGGCCACCGAGCACCCGGTCTCGCAGGTGCTCGGCGAAATGCTGGGCTACTACTTCGGCTTCTACGTTGATATCTTCGGCCGGGCTTGCTCGGCTATGCACGATCCCCTCGCGGCGGCAATAGCTGTCAGGGGAGTGGAGCTCACCCTCGCCCCCACCGTCCGCGTCCAGGTGGATACCACTGACGGACCCGGCCGCGGCCAGACGGTATGTGATCTCCGCGGCCAGTACGCGGGGTTCCCGGCGCAGAGCGGTGCCCGTTGCCGTGTGGTGCTGGAAATCGGCGAAGACTTCGCTCCGCACCTGCTCGGAACCATGCGGGCGGCCTGGCTTACTGAAGCTCAGGCCGCGGCACCCGTCGCCTGACTGGCGGCAGACTGAGGATCGACGACGACGGCGGCAGCGGCCCGCCGTCGTCGTCCTCCTTTAAGCCGTGGTTCTTCAGGGCGCTCAGGTGATGAACGAGCTCTACGTGTACATAAGTGAGCCGGGCGTGGTCAGTTTCTCGCCGGTTTCGAGCCAGGTCTTGAGGCCCGAGAGGATCATGGGCCAGCCGCCGTAGAGCTGATCGTTGGCGCCTTCCCGGAGTTGATCGTGCGTGACGGTGAGGTGGCATGAGTCGCCGACGGGTTCGATTTCCCACGTGATCCGCGACGTCCCCTCGGCCTTCACATCCTCGCCCCAGAGCGCCCGCATGGTTTGGACGAGCCTGCGCGGGGGATCCACCTCGATGTTCTCGCCCTCGCCCAGTGGAGCTCCGGCTTTGTCGTTGTGCATTTGGAATCTGCTGCCCGGAGTCCAGTCCGAGGTGAAGGTGTTTCCGAACTGGTATTTGCTGCGGATCTCGCTGTCCGTGATGGCTTCCCAGAGCCGTTCCGGAGTGGTTTTGATGTAAATCTCGAAGATCTTTTCCATGGGACTTTCCAATCTGGATTTGAGGTCGCTGAGGGCAGCGGCCCATGGTTCTGCGTATTTACTCACCCAGCGATCGTGGATGAGGCGGATGGGCACCGGGTTCAGGAAGTGCAGCTTCTCACGCCCCCGACGCCGGGTGACCACCAATCCTGCATCCTCCAGGAGCTTGAGGTGCTTGGCGATGCCGAAACGGGTCATCTCGAACCGGGCTCCCAAAGCTGAGGCAGACTGACCGTCCTCGCGGAACAACTCATCCAGCAGTTCCCTGCGGGTTGGATCTGCCAAGGCCTTGAACACTACGTCCATGGCTTCAGGATAGGTGACCATTTGGTCACGTGTCAACGGTTTTTGGGGCTATCGCGGCGGCTGCAGCGGGATGCCGGAACACTGCGAGTTCGCCGGAAGCGCGCGGGATCGCCGGTCCTCTCCGGCGATCCCGCGCACTTCCCGCGATCTGGGCGACATCGCGGAGCGCGTTTCCCGGATCGGGCTACAGGTTGGAGCGCACAACGGCACCTTGGGCGATAACTGTGCTCACCTTTTCCAGGGCCGAACCGTCCGAGAGGGGATCAGAATCCACCACCACGACGTCAGCCATGGAACCTCGAACCAGGCGTCCCACATTGTCGCCTCGTCCCAGCAGGCGCGCCGCATTCGTGGTCGCTGCCTGCAATGCTTCCAAGGGTGTCAGTCCGGCCTCGGCGAGCAAGCGCGCTTCGGTGCCAATCGGCGTCACATCCGTTCCGAAGGAATCGGTGCCGGCCACGATGGTGACCCCGGCGTCCTTGGCTGCGCGCACCGCGGCCTGCAGGATGGGCGTGTACTCGGTTCCGCGGGCGGCCAGAATGGGGTTGGAGGAGCGGGCCATGCTGGTGATGGCATCCATGGTGGGCGTGAAGAAAGTGCCGCGCCGGGCCATGTCCTGGATGGTCTTCTCCGTCATGAAGACGCCGTGTTCGATGCTCCGCACTCCCGCGCGGACCGCGCCGTCAATGCCCTCGGCACTGTAGGCGTGGCAGAGGACGCCGGCACCCTTGGCTGCCTTGACGATCGCTCCGATCTGGTCCACGTTGTACACCAGCTCGCGGGGGTCCTGCTCCGGAATCCCCGCCCGCGGGTTTGCACGGGTCTTGATGACTTCGGCACCGCGCTTGAGGTTGATACGGGTCAGGTAAGCGAGGTCTTGGGGCTCCGTGACTCCACCGCTCAGCGTCGCCAAGGGGGCCAGATCCGGATCGGCCAGGAGGGAATCGCCCTGATCCGGTGAGATGAACAGGCCCGCCGGAGTCATCCGGGGCGAGAGTCCAGGAGCCCACGATGGCAGGGCGGCCAGGGCAATGTCCTGGTAGAAGGTGCTGGAACCGCTGCGGACGCTGGTTGCTCCACCTTGCAAAAGGGCGCGGGCGTCAGCCAGCGCGTTGGCGTGAACGTGGGCATCGACGAGGCCGGGGAGCACCCATTTGCCCGAAGCGTTCAGTACTCGGGCACGCTTTGCGACGGCGGCCACGGCCTTCCGCGTTTCGTCCCGGGTTCCGACGGCGGTGACCTTGCCGCCGTCGAGAACCACCACGCCGTCGGCCACGGCATCGCCGGTCTTGGGGTCAACCACCGTTCCGCCCTCGATGATGAGCGCCTGGGTGGTCAGCGGACGGCCGGGGTAGTTCGGGCCCGACTGGGTGTTGTCCGCAAGGGCGGCCGGTGCCGAAGCCAACTGTGCGGCGATCCCGGCCACAGAGATTCCAGCTAGCGCTGCGGCTCCGGCCAGGATGCCGCGGCGGGGCAACTCACCCTGGGGTTTGGGTGCAGAGGTGTGATCGTGAAGGCACATTGTTGGACTCCTGGGGAACGAGCTGCTAGGCCGCTACTTGGCTGCGGATAACATTTGGTATTCCAGAATGCCTTAGTTGCTTCGTATGATGCAAGCAATATCAGGAGTTGAGGTCGAGCGGTTATCTCTCTGGTATGCCAGACTGCCGGTCTGCATCAAGGATTTGCTCACGCAGGATATCCGCGTGCCCGCAGTGCTGTGCCAGTTCCCGCAGCATGTGGAGGTACACCCAGCGGAGGGGGAGAGGGCCACGCCGGTTTCCCAGCAGGAGATCGTCGAGGCCCAGTTCAACAACCGCGCGCCGGGAGGCTTCGCACGCTTCCAGATAAGCCGTCTGAATGCTTGCGATGGTGTCGTTGCTGTCCAGGATGAACGACTCGTCAGGTGACGCCGGGATGCCAATCTCTTCGCGGGTCCTTCGCGTGACGGCTTCGTCGAACCACACCTTCTCCACGAAAGTCGCGTGCTTCACCAAGCCCAACAGCGTGGTACGCGAGGGGACCAGTCGCCGTCCTGCTTGTTCTTCCGTGAGCCCATCCAAACTGGCGTTCAGGGCTCTGCGGTGCTCGTCCAGAAAGGTGTCGAACTGAATGCGGGCACTCTTGTTGATGACGTCGTCGGCAACAGTCTGAGGGAGTTCGCTCATCCGAAAACCACCGTGCCGTCGTCGTCGATCTTCCAGCCGGGGTTGTGCGCGATCTCCCAGACGATCCCGTTCGGATCCTTGACGTGGCCGTGGAAAATGCCGCCGAAAGCGCCGGCCTGGGCGGGTTTGATGACCGTGGCGCCTGCGGCCACCAGGGCGTCGATGGTGCTGGACACTTCCTCCGGACTGCCCACGTTGTGTGAGAGAGTCACTCCGCTGACGCCGGGTGTGGGCGTTGAGCTGTTGAGGTCCTGATCGAACTTTTCGGCGTCGAACAGGCCGAGCATCAGCCCCGGCGCAATCTGGAAGAACAGGATCTCGCCGGGAACGTCCATGGCCGGATCCCAGCCAAGCCCTTCCTTGTAGAAGGCGCGCGCGGCGTCGAGATCCTTTGTGGCGAACGTGAGGAAATGTAGTCGCTGGTCCATACGGGAATCGTAGCGGGAAGGTACCCCGGCGGTGCCACAATGAAGTCATGGCCAGAGCAGCTCACACCAAGCGCCGCGGGGTGGAGTCGTGGATTCTTGCGGTGGTGCTGGCCGTGTTCCTCGGGATGAGCGCTGCGGGGTGTAGCCCTTCACTGGGTTCACTGCCGTGCATGCCTCCCGACTATAAGGTGACCCCTTCGTCCGCAAAGCTTGGGGAAGAGGTAACGGTTTCGGCCCTGGATGCCACGTGCAATCCCCGCTATGGCGGCAACGCACAGGTCCGCATTGTGTTCACCGATGCCACCGGAGTTGAGGTCCTCAACACCACGGCGCCCATGGCTGACAAGGGCGGGTTCACCTTCACCACAGAGGTTCCCCTGCAGACGGCGGTGGGCGAGGTGGCCGTTTATGCCGCGCCGGAGGGAGTCGACTGGTGTGACGATACGGGTAAGAACAACCGGGCCGGTCCAGGCGAGGTAGAGCTGGAGATGGTCTCCTGCGCGAAGCCCATGAAGCCACTCAACGTCACCAACTAGCCAACTGGGCCAGTCCTGTTGAGACCCGGTCCAGGCATGGGAGGATGGAGCAGTGGAACCCCTCTTCGACTTCCTTGGCAGTTACTGGTGGCTCATTTTCCCTATCGGCGGGATGGCTGGCGGCTGGGCGAGTCAGTGGTCCAAGGCCAGCGCGGAGCGGCACCGGCGCAAGGTGGAGTTGTTGAAGTTGAAGAATCAACTCGCGGTGCACGAGGAAGCCAACCAGGCCGAGGTGGTCTCGCTGATTGCCGCGCATGATGCCGTGAACCACAGGTGGCTTGAGTACGAGCTGGACGTAGGAAACCTCATCGACTTCCCGCTCATGACGGACGTCCGCGAACCGCTGACGGTCGCCTTCCTGCGGGCTAAGAAAGAGGCCGACGGCTTACGTCCCGCCACCCCTGAAGAAATTTCGACGCCGGCCAGGCTGGCTGAGTACCGGGCAGCTGTCCACAGTTATGAACTCGCTTTCGATGTTGCTGAACGGGAAGCCAGGCGTATCAAGGACGGCAACTTCAGCGGTCCCGAACGCCAGCGGTTGGCTACGGCCAGGAAACTCCTGCGCATTGCAGAGGACACCGCCGCTACGCCCGCCGAACGTCAAACGGCATATAAGCGCGCCCGTAAGGAACTCGACGGCCTGATCGTCTTGCCGGAGGCGACGGTTGCCGCGCTAGAGAGCAAGATCATCAGCATGCTGGACACCCGCAAGGACCCCGACACGGACGCCCGATTCGCTTGAGGCAGAGGAGAAGGCTCGCGGTCATTACGGGTGCCGGCCGCGGATTGGGTAAGTCGTTGGTGGACGAATTCTCCGACGCCGGATGGGCGGTTGTCGCGCTCACGCGAGCACCCGCGACGTCGGCCGAACGGCAGCACGTCGCGACGGCAACTCACGACGTTCGGGATGAGCCCACCCTCGAGTTGATGTCAGTCATCGGAAACGGACCCATTGACGTGCTTATCAACAATGCGGCCCAAGGAGCTCAGCACGCGGGGCTGGGCGACATCGCAACGGCAGGTGTCATGAACGCCGTCGATGTTAACGTCGCCGGCCCCTTGCGTCTGGTGCAGGCCCTTTTGCCTCAGTTGTTGGCTGCGCCGGATCCGATGATCATCAACGTCACGTCCCGCTTGGGCTCTGTGGCGGCGCAGGCACGCGGTGACTACTCGGATCTTTCCACAAGCTACGCCTACAAAATATCCAAGGCCGCACAGAACATGCTGACTATCTCCCTCGCTCAAGACCTCGCCGGGCGGGTTCGATGCTTGGCGGTTCACCCGGGCAAACTGGCCACCGGGATGGGGCAGGCAGACGCTTCCAAGGATCCGGGGGTGGCGGCCCGGGAGCTGAGGGAACTGGTTGATTCCTCGGACCGAACCTCCCCACGGTTCGTTTCACTGGGATCGGCCGACCTGGCCTGGTAGCGGCAAACCCTAACGCGACTGACGGTACGCCCAACAGGACGTGAGCTAGCTCAACTCCACGCCCATCACTGTCCTCATCATTGAACCGCCAAGATCGTCCTGGAGATGGCGCATGCCCAGGCGCTCTGCAACCCGGAGCGAGGCTGCATTGTCCGGGTGGATGATTGCTACAAGCCAGGCAGCACCGACCACATCGCGAGCGAATTCCAGACACGCCAGGGCCGCCTCCGTCGCATACCCCCGCCCTTGAAGTTCCAACCGTACGTGATAGCCGACTTCAAGCTCGGGCCGGCCGTTCACCGACTGCCACGTCAACCCGCAGTCGCCCACGAACCCGCCGTCGAGCGTTTCCACAATCCATAATCCAAATCCGTCGCGTGCGTAGTTAGCCTGGTTCCAGGCGATCCACTGCTCGGATTCTTCCCGTGACTTCGGTGCGGGGTAGTACGTCATCACTGCGGGATCACCCAGCATGGAACTCATCGCTTCCACGTCAGCGGGAGTCATCTCGCGGAAGCGCAGGCGGGCTGTCGGGTGGGGGAGCATCCCCGAAGCCTACCTGCAACGGGACAGGCTGGATGCTTGTGCGCTCACCACCCACTTTGAGCACGGAAAGCGCGGTATACAACCAAAATCGGCTGAATTCCGGACCTCGCCGCGTCAAAGAGGGTCGTGAAGGAACATGGAATTCAGAACGTGGACAGCGGGCGCGGCCTCACCATGAGCTAGTCCGGTGAGCTAGCCTCGGCCCATGCTCGTGGACGGGTCTCCTCCGCCTTCGGAGGGGTCTGCGCGCAGGTCGTCGGGGTCGTCAGTCGGCAGCCCGGCCGGGCCTGAGACGTCTCCCGAGCCGGCCGAAGCGTCCGTGTCCGCTGGGCTGTCCTGTCGTGTGCCGGCGTCGGACGCTTGGTCATCAAAGTTGCGCCCGCCGTCGGGCAACCCTTCGGCGCGGTGGCGCCCCATCTGGGTGTTCTCCGGCGTATGGTCCTCGTCCATGGCGTTGGAGCCTTCGCTGATGGAGGAGTGAACCTGAATGTCGTCGTCTTTCTCGCCAGGCTCGGGGACACGCCGATTGTCAACGGGATCGGAGGTGCCGGCCAGGTCTTCCATTGCGTTTTCGGTAGCCTTGCGGATGCTGTCTTCAACGCCCATGAGATGACTCCTTTGCACGAATGGTCCGTATTACGGATCTGGGATGAGATTAGTAAGTCTACTTACTTTCGTGTTGTTGTGAAACCGCCACCGGGGTTGACAAATCCATCTCCGTTACGCATGTATCCGCAGGTCAACGCCGCTTAGGGCCGCACTTTGTACCGGTGATCGTTGGACGATAAGGTATTGCCAGACCGTTTTGCAGAGGGCGGCCCTTTTCGCTCCTTTGCTGTCTGCTGGGGACGCATTTCAGTCAGTAGGAACGTGCATGGTCAACCCCCGCCCTGAGCAGGAAGCTCTCCAGAATGGTTATTTTTTGGATCTCGTCCTGGGCAGCGAAGACGTCGAAGCTTTTCTCGGCGAACTCGCGGCTTTCTCCGCCGAAAGCCTCTCGCATCCCCAGTCACCCGTCTTCTGCGGCATCACCGTATTGCGTCGTAAGAAGTCGGCTACCGCGGCCAGCAGTGATGATCGCGCCAGGGCCATGGATGAGCTCCAAAGCGACTTTGATGGCCCCTGTCTCACTGCAATGGACAAGCTCACCTCGGTGATGGTGCCGGACCTTCTGCGGGAACACCGTTGGCCCGGGTATGTGCGGGCCGCGTCGCACCAAGGCCTGCGGTCCATCCTCAGCGTCCCCCTGCTGGTTGAAGGCGATACCCGCGCGGCGTTGAACCTTTACTCCGAGCAGCCGGACGCGTTCAGCGACGACGACGTGGAGCGGGCCGAAGTCTTTGCGTCCCACGCCTCCAAGTCGTTGCGCCTTGCCCTGAAGATCGCCCAGCTCAGCGACGCCCGGAATGATCTGGCCACTGCCATGCAGTCCCGCACCGTGATCGACCTTGCGGTGGGGGCCATCATGGCGCAGAACCATTGCAGCCAGGACGAGGCCTTCACCATCCTCCGCACCGCGTCCAGCAACCGCAACATCAAGCTGCGCCACCTGGCGAAGTCCATCATCTCTGCTGTTTCGTCCGGGAAGATCACCACGCACTTCGAGGAGTAGGGCGCTACCGCCGCAGCGCGCCCTCCCACACCAGTGTCACGGCATTGCGTACGCGGTACCGTGTCGCTTCTGCGGTGGCGGGGTCTGAAGATGGCGCCCGGACCACGAACTGGTAGTAATACAGTCCGTTGATGAGGTCGATCATGGCCTCAACATCCAGGTCCAGCGAGAGCTCGCCGGACCTGATGCCCCGCCTGATCTCCTCGGCGATGGGTTCACGGCGTCGGGAAACGTGCCGGTCCCAGGACAACGCGCGGAGTTCGTCGTTCTCCAGACCCATGGCAATGCGTTTCTTCACCAGTGCGCCCACCTTGCCGTCAACGTCGATCGCTGCCTGCTCGTAAGAGGCGAGGATCGTCTCAAGGGCGGTGTCCCGGCGCTGGAATCCAATACTGGATCGAACACTGTCCAGGGCCGCGGCGAGCAGTTCCTCGCGGCTGCTCCACCGCCGGTACAGGGCAGCCCGGCTTACGCCTGAACGTTGCGTAATCGCAGAGACTGTTACGTCCCGGGTGTCCCTTTCCAGCAACAACTCCACCGTGGCGGACAAGACGGTGGACTCCAGTGCGCTATCGCGAGGCCGGCCTGGCCGCCGCTCAGCAGCAATGTCAGCAGCAACGGCGGCTACCGCGTCAGGCATCCTCAGCCACCAGGCGTTCTCGGAGTTGTGCGATCGTGGCATCGGAAAGTCCGGCACGCCGGACGGGTTCCAACACACTTCCATGCCGCTCGATCAGGAGAGCCTGCATGGTCTCCATTGACTCCGCATGCGCCCCCATCATGGCCCCCATACCCTTGATGGCTTCCTCGTCGAGTACGCGATCCGGCATGAGGCCGCCCATGATTGCGCGGAGGCGCGGGAACAACTGCGGCAGGCGGGTGGCTGTCACTGCGTAGTCGGCAGAAATGGTTGCCGGGGTGGCGCCCAGGGCAGAAAGCACGACGGCGGCGAACACTCCCGTACGGTCCTTGCCGGCTGCGCAATGGAAGACGGTTGCGCCGTCGCTCATGGCCACCAGCGTCACGCCCAGGGCAAGTTGCCGGGCCTGGGTTTCGAGCAGGTTCGCGTACCAAGCGCCAACGTGTGCAGGAGTAGTGGCAGAGGACATCATCTCGTGGCTGATGTCCTCTGGTGACGAGACGGAAGCCGTCAAAGCAAGGTGGTGATAGTTCACGCCGGGCACGGTCAGTGGGCCGCGACCGGTCATGAGTGCCTCTTCCGGTGAGCGGAGATCGATGACGGACGTGACGCCGTCGTCGATCATCTGTTGGGCGAAAGCGGCGGGCATCACGGAGACGTCATCGCTGCGGAGCAGTACGCCGGGGCGGACGGTGCCACCGGAAACGGGCAGGCCGCCGAGGTCGCGCAGGTTGACGGGGGAGAGGTCCAGAGTTTCCACAAAATGTCCTAGCTGAGCTTGGCGCGGATAAATGCGCTGACCCGGTCGATGATGGTGACCAGCACTACGATGCTGATGATGATGGCGCAAAGGTGTCCGTAATCGTACATGCGCATTGCGGTAGTAAGCTCCAAGCCGATGCCGCCGGCGCCCACCAGCCCCAGGATGGTTGCGCCTCGGACGTTGCCTTCGAAGAGGAGCAGGGTGTAGCTGACCAGCAGCGGAGCGGCTTGGGGGAGTACCGCGTAGCTGATGATTTGCCGCTTGTTGGCGCCCACGGCAGTGAGCGCTTCCACAGGTCCAGGCTGCACGGATTCCATGGCTTCGGCGTAGACCTTGCCGATCGAGCCAACCGAGCCGAGCACGATCGCGAGGATCCCGGCGAAGGGACCCAGGCCAACCGCGGAGACGAACATCAGCGCGAAGATGAGCTCGGGGATGGAGCGTAGTACATTCAGCACCGCCCGGCATGAGGTGTAGATCCAGCGAGGGGCGATGTTGCTGGCCGCGCCGAAGCTCAGCAGCAGTGACGCGAGAGCACCGAGGACGGTGCCCACCAACGCCATCTGCAAGGTCTCGACCAGAAGCTTGATGATGATGCCGAATTTATCGAACGTTGGCGGGAACAAGCGGCCCAGGAAGTTGCCCATATTGGGGATGCCGCTGAGCAGTTTTTCCGGATTGAATCCCGCTCCCATTCCGGCCCACACCAGCACGACGGCGACAATGACCCAGAGCGTAGCGCCGCGGGGTGTGGGGAGGCCGAAGGGACGGGAGAGCCGGAGGCGGTCGGCCTCGGGGAGGGTGGTGTTGATGCTCTTGGACTCTTCAACGGGGGCAGTCTCAGTTTTCGAGGAGCTCAGTGTCTGTTCCATAAATCTGGTGCACCTCCTTTTCGGTGATGGTGGTGGCAGGGCCGGCGAAAACGAGCTCGCCCGAGTGAAGCCCCAGGACACGGTCGGCATAGCGGCGGGCGAGGCCCACAACGTGCAGGCTGACTATGACCGGGATCTGTTCCTCGCGGGCGATATCGCGGAGCAGGCCAAGGATATTGCCGGCGAGCCGCGGGTCCAGCGAAGCGACGGGTTCATCGGCCAGGATGAGGCGTGGCTGCTGCATCAGCGCGCGGGCAATGGCAACGCGCTGTTGCTCACCACCACTCAGGCTCCGGCATGGCTGCTTGGCCTTATGAGCCAGGCCCACCCGGTCCAGCAGTTCAAGGGCCATGGCGCGCTGGGCCCTGCTGAACGTACCCAGGACGTTGATGGGTCCGGCTGAGTGGAGGCCGCCGGTCAGCACGTTGGTGAGCGCGGTCAGCCTCGGCACCAGGTTGAAGTGCTGAAAGACATATCCGACGTCGGATCGCAGCTCGCGCAGGCCGTTGGCGTTCTGCTTGGCTACAGGGCGCCCGGCAACATCCAGCGTGTCTGCTGTGAAGGGAGCAATGCCGGTGAGGGTCTTCATTAGGGTTGACTTGCCCGAGCCCGAGTGGCCCAACAGGGCGACGACTTCCCCTGGATAGACGTCCAGATCGATTCCCGCCAGTGCAACCTGCTCGCCATATTGGACTCGAAGCTTGCGTGCGCGGACGGTGGGCGTACCGGCAGGGGTGAGTACCGCCGTCGTGCTTTCCATTGGTGACAAGAGGCTCATCGGAGGTCCTGGAGGTCTACGCCGATGGACTCGGCCACGTCCACCAGGGGCGCGTAGGTGCTGAACTCAGGATCGGCCGTGGGTTCGCCGGTGATGCCGAACGTCTTGGCGATCTTCTGGTTTCCGGTCATGAGGGCGGGGAGCTTGGCCTTGAGGGCTTCGCGGGCCTCGGCGTCCAGGTCCTTGCGCACCACAATGGAGATGCCGACAGGGATGGGATCGGATTTGGCGATGATGGTGACTTCGTCCTCCTTGATGACGCCCTTCTGGACGAAGGTGGGGTAGAGCTGGCGGGCCGTGCAAGCGACGTCCACGTTGCCGTTTGCCAACGCCAGGACAGCGGAGTCATGCGAGCCGGCGAACGTGCTCTTGTAGTCGGTGCCGTCAGTGAGCCCGGCTTTCGCGAGCAGCGACTTGGGCATGAAGTAGCCGGTGGTGGAGCCGGGATCGATGAACGCCACCTGCTTGCCCTTCACGTCGGCGGCGGATTGGATGCCGCTGTCCTTCTTGGCAAGGCAGAAGCTGGCGGGTTCGGTGCTGGCCGGCCAGACGAGGAGGGGATCCACGCTTTCGGTCTTGTACGCGAGTGCCGCTGAGAATTGGCTGAGGACTGCAACGTCCACTGAGCCGTTGCGTACGGCTTCGACGACGCCGAGGTAATCGGCCGGCTGGAGGTTGGTCACCGTGCGGCCCGTGGCCTCGCCCACCATGGTGGCAAGCTCGCCCCTGATGGCTTGCTCGTCGGGGTCATCCGTGCCTGGTGGGGTGGCGAAAACGAGTTCGGTGCTGCTTTTGCTTTCGGAACCGGCCGCGTTGGCGTCGCCGGAACAGCCGGCCAGTGCGCCGATGGCCAAGAGGCCGACGATCGAGGTTGAGATGATGCCTGCACGAGCGTGCATGGTGGTGCCTTCCGTCATGTGTTGGGGGTGACAGGAATTACGAAACCAGCAGTATCTGAATCAGAATTACGAGACTGCCGTACTTCAAATGGCGGGAAGGTTAACTGTTTGCGCTCGCCTCCGGTCGGCCCCCTGCGTCCGCCCTGTGGCCCCGTTTCGTGACCCGAGGCAACCATGGAGCAGACTTAGACGGGTGACCGCCAACAAACCACGCCCCGGGCTCGCGATTGCCGCGCTGAGCCTCGGGACGGCGCTGAATCCGTTGAACTCCTCCATGATCGCTGTGGCATTGGTGGTCTTGCGGGAACATTTCGAGCTCGACGTCGCAACCGTCACTTGGGTGATTACCTCGTTCTACCTCGCGTCAGCGGCGGGCCAACCGCTGATGGGCCGGCTCGCTGACCGCTTCGGTCCGCGACGCCTGTTCATGTTCGGCATGGCCTTGGTGGCGGTAACCTGCGCCATCGCGCCGTTCCTGCCCAACTTCGCGCTGGTCTGTGTGGCCCGCGCGCTCATGGCTGTAGGGACCGCGACGGCGTACCCGTCCGCCGTAGTGATGGTCACCGAGTTGAGCCGGCTGGCTAACCTGCCCTCCACGCGGCCGTTGGGCCGGATCCAGATGGCCAATACGTCCGCCGCTGCCATTGGACCTGTAGTGGGCGGGCTCCTGGTGAGCTTGGTCGGCTGGCAGGCGTTGTTCGCCATCAACGTGCCCATTGCCTTGCTGGCTCTGTTGGTTGTCCGCCAGACCGCGCCCGCAGATGCCGGGCGCGAGACCGGCAAACTCGGCCAGCTGATCCGCGACTCCGACATCCCCGGCATCCTCGCTTTCGTCACGTCGCTGATGCTGGCCATGATGGCGCTGCTCAATGTGCTGCCCGGCTACCGCTGGTACCTGCTGGGCGCCGCCACCGTGATCGGCGCGCTGTTCGCTTGGCGCGAGCTGCGCTTCCAGCCGCCGTTCCTGGACCTCCGCCTGCTGGGCCGGAACCGGCCGTTGCTGTTGGTGTACCTGCTGTTTGTGGTGTTCAGCGGCGTGTACTACTTTGCGTTCTTCGGCCTTCCGCAGTTGCTGCAAGAGGCAGGGAATTACGACGCCGGGGTGGTGGGCCTGCTCATGCTTCCCCTTGCGGCGTTGTCGGTTGTGGTGACGCCGGTGACCGTGAGGTTCATTGAGCGGTTCGGCGTGCGTTCCGTACTCATCACCGGGGTGTTGATTCTGACCGTTGCGGCCGGCACTCTGGGGTTCCTGACCATGAGTTTGTGGGCGCCGCTGGTATTTGTGCTTACGGCTTTGATGGGTGTTCCTTATGGGGTGGTGAGCACGGCATCGAACCAGGGCCTGTACGTTTCGGCCCGCCCCGAGGAGCGGGGAGTTGCGGCCGGGATTTTCCAGACGTGCCGCTACCTCGGGGCCATCACCGCCACTGTACTGATTGGCGTGCTCTACGGTCCGGGCGTGAACCAGGCCAACTGGGGGATCATGGTTCTGGTGATGCTTGGCCTCAGCGCTGTGGTGCTGGTGCTGGCTGTGATGTGGCGGAAGCCCGCGGTTTAGGGGGAGCATTGGCTCGAGCAGTGGACTTTGACATGGACCTGCACAGGGATGGCGAAGGCTCTTTCGGCCCGGAATCCCTATCCGCGGGAGCGATGCTGCCGTTCGAAGGACGCACCCTGATGCTGGGCCCGGACGGGTTGCCCGCGGGCGTGCTCGAGGCTGAGCGTGACGGATGGATATCTCCGAACAACCCCATTCTGGTGCGTGGATCCGTCCTTGTGCCTGGATCCGTCAAGATCCTGCCGCTCGCTTGGCGGGGTGATCCCCGCAGCGGCTCCAACCCAGGTGTCAGTTCGAGTGAAATCGCTGCGTTTGCGTCCAGGATGCAGTCCGCGGGGATGTACTGGGCGGGACCTTGGCGCGTTCTGGATCTGGATACGAGTAGCTCCGACAGCATCGGATCTTATGCGGCGGCGCTCCGTTCGGCCGGGGCCACTCACGTTGATTGTTGGACGTACTCCGAGGCCGTAGGGCTCGCACTCGTCTGGGTCCGCGACGAGGAGGCTGGAACCATGTCCCTCGCGCTGCATGTGGTGCCGGCCAGCTGGGTGTCTGAAGCCCGCGCCAAAAAGCCGGTGCCGGGCGTCGACGTTTTGTGGTCGTGGGCTGACGTGATCGCTTTGCGCGCTCATCCGCTGGGTGGAGCAGCTGAGAACCTCTGAGCTCGGGACCGGCGCCGTCGCGTCGGGGCGTCACGTGCGGGCATCACGTCCGGCGTCGCTGCTCTGCAATCCACGTGTGATTGACGATTGCGGCAGCGAAACTCTTCGCGAGCGCTGCGCCGTCCGTCCCGCGGGAGAGGTCCCTCTGAAAGTACGGCGATTCTTCGGTGTGAGGGCGGCTCTTGTCGATTCGCTTGCTGAGTTCCGAGAGGAAGTCCTTGCCTCCCGAGCGGTAGGCGTCACGCTCGGCGGAGTCCAGTCGGAGTAGAACGTCAGAATCAACCATCGAATTTCGCCAATACCGGGATTGGAGGAAGAGATCTCCTTGCTGTTCCACCAGGAACCAGGCTCCGGGGTGGTGGTCGACGTAGTGCATGGCCTCACGATTCTTCGCCAGCCGCGGCGCATCGCCCCATTGCTCAACAGGCGGGATCTTTTCGAGTGGTCGCCTCCGGGCCTCATCCAAGACCGCATAAACAAACGTGGGCGTGGAGTCGCGGAACAGGGTGAGGCAAATGATCCTCCGGCACTGGGTGCAGGTGAGTTGGCTCTCTGCCCTTTCCATGAGTCCGGATGCATGCAGCGGCTGGAGATCGGCTAGGGGGACCCAGTGCAGGCTTTCTTTGAGCAGGCCGGCAAACACCGCAGAGGATAGCGCTGTGATGGTGCGTTCCACGTCCATGCCAGCTGCGCCGCCCGTGGCACCTTCAGCGGCGCCGTTCTGGTCGCCGTCGGAGTCGCTGTTGCGGACGAGTAGATCGCTGCAGACTGGACAGTCGTCGTCCTCCGGGCGGCAGCTGCGTCCCGGCGCCTCGACGGTGAGGGTGATGCTGAGGAGGTTGCCAGGATCGTTCCAGCCGCGGTTGTTCTTGAAATTGGGCACTGCGTAGGCGCCGTCCATGTCGAAGGCCATTCCCGTGCGGTAACGGTGAGCATCGATTGCTTTCTTGAGGTCCTCAAGGGTCGCGCCGCTGTTGAGGCCCGGGATCCACTCTGGAAGGTCGAATCCGTGCGCTGCGAACTCCGTAGGCGCTGCGTGCAGCACTATCGCCACCACGGCGTCGTCGTGCAGTATGACCTCGGCGCCGGATGCAAACTGCAGTCGCCGCGATTGGTAAGCGGGTTGGCCCACCAGGCGTTCCTTCACCGATGCCGGCTCGCCGCCGAATGCTTCGACTAACCGCCGGACGGATGGATCCTCCTCGGATCCCAAGAGGGCGTCAAGGATCAGGGGCAACCGGGTTCTCGTCCGCCGTTGTTCTGTTTCGTCATTTCTCCGCTGTCCCACTCGACCATTATGTAGTGCCCGCTTGCGACGAGCGGGGATGGCCCTAGTGCGTTGAGATCAATCACCTTGGAACAGCTCTTGCCTAATTTTATGAGTGGGCTCATAATTGAGTTAAGTCAGGAATCAAAATACGGGAGAACCCATGAAAGCCTTCGTCCTCAATCAGTACAAGGAGCCCCTTCAGCAGCAGGACGTCCCCGAGCCTGTGCTCGGAGACCATGACGTGCTGGTGGATGTGAAAGCGGCAGGCTTGAACCAACTGGACGAGAAGATCAGGCAGGGGGAGTTCAAGCAGATCCTCCCTTACAAGCTGCCTCAGGTTCTGGGTCACGATGTAGCAGGCGTCGTCCTCAAGGTCGGATCGAAGGTGCGGTCGTTCACGCCCGGCGACGAGGTGTTTGCACGCCCAGGAAATGACAGCATTGGCACGTTTGCGGAACGGGTCACCGTGGCGGAGGAAGACCTGGCCATCAAACCGGCCACCGTCAGCATGGAAGAGGCCGGGTCACTTCCGCTGGTGGCGTTGACCGCTTGGCAGGCACTCGTGGAGCGGGGCTCCGTGCGGCCGGGCCAGAAGGTGCTCATCCATGCGGGCGCCGGGGGAGTGGGGTCCATTGCCATTCAGTTGGCCAAGTATCTCGGGGCGACGGTGGCCACTACTGTCAGCGCCGGGAACAAGGACTTTGTCCGGGACCTAGGCGCGGACGTGGTGATCGACTACCGGACTGAGGACTTCACGGAAATTCTCCATGACTATGACCTCGTCCTGGACAGCCTTGGTGGCGAGAACCTTGAGCGCTCGCTGAAAGTCTTGAAGAAGGGTGGCAAGGCCATCGGCATCGCCGGGCCGCCGGATGCCGGCTTCGCTCGCCAGTTGGGCGGAAATCCAGTACTGCTGGGTTTGATGACCCTGCTGAGCTCGGGGATACGCCGCCAAGCCCGCCGCTTGGGAGTCACGTACGAGTTCCTCTTCATGCGCGCTGATGGTGGCCAATTGAGGGAGATTGCGGCACTCATCGACGCCGGAGACATCAAGCCAGTAGTGGGCAGGGTGGTCCCGTTCGATCAGACGGCCGATGTCCTGGCCGCCCTGGAAAAGGGCGGGGTCCGCGGCAAGACCGTCGTCAGCCATCTCTAACCACTCACACCGACAGGACGAACATCATGAGCAGAGAACAGCAAAACCAGCCCTATATGCAGGTGCCTGCTAAAACCGTGACGGTTAACGGCGTCAGCTACGCATACCGTGAAATGGGGCCCAAGGGCGGAGTCCCGGTGGTTTTCCTGATTCACCTTGCCGGGACCATGGACAACTGGGATCCGCGCATCATCGAGCCCATCGCTGCGAAGCACCACGTGATCACCTTCAGCAACCGCGGCGTTGGCGCATCCACGGGGTCCGTGCCGGACAGCATCGAAGCCATGGCTGATGATGCCGCCGCCTTTATCCAGGCCCTTGGCTATCCGACAGTGGATCTCTTCGGCTTCTCGCTCGGTGGCATGATCGCCCAGTCGCTGGTGCTCAAACACCCCAGCCTGGTACGCAAACTTGTCCTGGCTGGAACGGGCCCTGCCGGTGGGGAGGGCATCCAGAAGATCATCGGAACCACTTACTACGACGTAGTTCGGGGCGCCCTCACCCGGCAGGACCCCAAGGAGTTCCTGTTCTTCAACCGGAATGCCGCCGGAAAGACCGCTGCGAGGGCGTTCATCAATCGGCTCAAGGAACGGACCACCAATCGCGAGGCCCCCATCAAGCTCAAGGCATTCCAGACGCAACTGCAGGCAATCAGGCGGTGGGGACTATCGCCGTCGGCCGATCTGGGAGTCATCACCCAACCCACGCTCATCGCCAACGGCGATAACGACCGCATGGTGCCCTCGGTGCTTTCGAGCGACATGCACCGGAGGATTCCCGGCAGCGAGCTGGTCATTTACCCGGACTCCGGGCACGGCGGCATCTTCCAGTTCCACGACAGGTTCGTCCCTGTAGCCCTCGAATTCCTGGGCCGCTCATTTGTCGGCCCGCTGATACGGTAGCTAAATGCAGCCTGCGCCCCAGACACTTGGCCGACGTGAGCGGAATAAGCAGGAAAAGCTTGACCGCATCACCGCGGCCGCACGCGAACTTTTCACCCAGTACGGAGTGGATGAGGTCACCACCCAGCAGGTGGCGGAAAAGGCCGACGTCGGATCGGGAACCTTGTTCCTGTACGCGAAGACCAAAGCGGAGCTACTTCTGCTGGTGCACAACGCCAAGTACGCCCAAGCGCTGGACGCGGGAGTCGCAGCGGCCGCCGCTGAAGTCGCGGTGCTTGACGCGGTGATGGCCATCATCCGACCCATCATTGAGTGCAACCGCGTTCAGATCGAAAACGGCCGCTCCTACCTCAGGGAAATCGTCTTTGGTGATCCCGCCGAACCTCACCACGCAGAGGCTCTGTCTCTCACCACGCGCACCGAGGCGGCCATTGCTGAAGTCTTGGGCCGCGACAAGAAATTGCTTGCCCGTGATCCGGAGAAACTGGCTCGGATCGTCTCGGCCATCATGTTCGTCAGCATGGCGTCCTCGGCGACTATTGACATGACAGACGCCCAGGTTGGCGACGAGATCCGGGATCAGATCAGCGTGCTCCTGGGCGCCTGACTCTAGGACATTGGCGGGTTCTAGCGGTTGAGGAACGCCTCGTGCTGGCGGTGCGCTTCCTTCACCTGCTCGCGGATGGTCTCGACGTCCTTGGCTTTGTTCCTGTACTTCAGAGGCATCTGCACGATCTGCGCTTCCTCGGCGGTCAGCGCGCGGTAGATGCGCTCGCGCTCGTTGGTGTCGGCGGTGTAATCGAGGTCCAGATAATCGACGGCGTGACGGCGGGCGTTGTTGATGGCCGTCTGGGCCTTGCCCGCTGGGCTAATCAGTGAGAGCACCACGGTGATGATCAGGACGCCGATGATGACGCTCAGCGAAAGGCCCGTGGTGATTTCGATGACGTTCACGTGCTCACCGTCGTTGATGAACGGCAGGTTGTTCTCGTGTAGGGCGTGCAGGATCAGCTTGACGCCGATGAACGCGAGGATTGCGGCCAAGCCGTAGGAGAGGTAGATGAGGCGGTCCAGCAGTCCATCGATCAGGAAGTACAGCTGGCGCAGGCCCATGAGTGAGAATGCGGTGGCTGTGAAGACGATGAAGACATTCTGGGTCAGGCCGAAAATTGCAGGGATGGAGTCCAGGGCGAAGAGAATGTCCGTGCCGCCGATGGCCACCATTACCAGCAGCATGGGAGTCAGGGCCTTCTTGCCATTGACCACGGTGAAGAGCTTGTCGCCGTCGTACTTGTCCGTGGTGTGGAAGAGCTTCTTGGCGAGGCGGATGATGAAGTTGTTGGCCTGACCGTCCCCATGGTCACCGGGCTTGAGCAGGTTGCCGGCCGTCAGGAGCAGGATGAGGCCGAAGATGTAGAACACCCACGCGAACGAGTTGATGAGTGCGGCGCCCAGGAAGATGAAGCCGGTGCGGGCGATCAGGGAGAACACGATGCCGAAGAGCAGGACCTTCTGCTGATCCTCGCGGGGAACCCTGAAGCTCGCCATGATGATCAGGAACACGAACAGGTTGTCTACCGAGAGGGCCTTCTCCGTGATGTAGCCAGCGAAGTATTCGGACCCCATCTGGCTGCCGCCGAAGATCAGGACCAGGATCCCAAAAACTATCGCGAGTCCCACATAGATGGAGGACCAGATGGCCGCTTCCTTCAGCGATGGGACGTGGGCTTTCCGGATGTGGAAGAAGTAGTCAAAGGCCAAGAGCGCCAGAATGACGACGATGGTGATGCCCCAGATGAGGGGAGAGACGGTCATATGATCCTGCTTTCGTGAGGCGCGCGAGTGGTGTTGCTCACCGAGGGTCAAACTCTTGGAACCAAATTTACCGGGACTGATGGTGCGGGCGCTAACTAGGCTGTCATGGGAAAGTACTTGACAACTTGGAAAGTACTTTCTTATGGTGAGGTTATAGATCCGCACAACATTGGGGAAACCATGAACGAGAACACAGGCAACATGTCACCGGCTGAAGCACGGGAACTCTTGGCAAAAGCGGATTCGCTGGGCGCCTCCTCCATCAATGCAGCTGCCTGGCCAGTGGCTGTGACGTTCACCAGTCTCGCGATTATTGGTTCACTGCTGATGATCGGGTTGCACATCGTTCTGGTCGCTGGCTACGGCGCGGCGCTGTTGGCCTGTTCCGTAGGGGTCTGGGCCGCGATCACAGCGTGCATTTGGCCAATGTTCCAACGGTCCACCAAGGTCGGCTTCACCAAACGGTTCCTGACGTCTCTTCTGGGGTACTTCGCGCTGTACGTCGTGGCGCTCGTGGTTGGCGCCTACTTCTTCCGGGACGGCAACCTCTGGTTCTACATCCCCGCCGCTATCGCACTTGCCGCCATCGGCCTTGCTGCTGCCTTCCGTGAGCTGCGCGCATGAGCACCCCGGCGGAACACCCGCGTCACAAGCTCAACGAGCTCGTCCACTCACCGGTCCGGTTCTCCATCATGGCTGCGCTCGCGAAGGCTGAGTCGTTGGACTTCAAGGACCTGAGGGACGCGATTCAGGTCAGCGACTCGGTGCTGAGCAAGCAGCTCTCAATTCTGGAGAAGGCCGAGTTCGTAAAGATCAAAAAGAGCTTCGCCGGCAAAATGCCTCGGACGTCGGCCAGCCTGACGGGTACCGGACGGAACGTGTGGGCGGCGCACCTGCAAACGTTGCGGGAGATCGCGGGCGGCTAGGTTCTTCGGCCAGCTCAGTTCGAGCTGCCCTCGTGTATCTAAGTCGTTGTCGCGCCCAAGTATTCGCTCTTGCAGGCCGACCGCCGATTACGACAAAAGGATCAAGGTTCAGATGGGAGCAATCCACTGAATATATGTCTTAATGACCCTCTTGTAACTTTTGCTTTAACCAAGTTGGCATATGATTCTCATCGCGAGGGAATTTCTCCTGGTCGTGGACATAGGCGGCTGAGGCGACGGGGAAATCCCACTGAGGTTCATCATCGTAATTGTATTCCGCAGTGGCGCTACCCTTTGACGTAACAACCATGTTCATGCTGAACCACGTGCCCGAGCCGGGTTTGTATGCAGCTCTGCGGAGCTCCTTCATGGCTTGGGAGAGTTCGAACGAGCCATCTGCGTCGTTGAACGCGCCCTTCGGCGAAGAGAACCTTCCGTCTGGGTTATAAATGTAGATGTGTTGTTCGTTTGTTGATGCAGTAACGTTAGCGGTAAATTCTACTCGGTCATCACCCGGCCCTAGCAATCCATGAAGAAGCTTGCCCAGATTATTGAACGACTCGCGTTCAGCAATAAGTCCGCCTTGATCATTCATTTTGGAATTCTCTCTTGTTCTTCGGCCCGTCGTTTACTTGGTACTGCACTTCAAATACCTGGGCCAACTTGTCACTATTCAGAAAGTGGGAACGGAAGTCTACTGCAATCTTGGCTGCAGGTTCAGCCCTTAATGTTGATCTCCAACCGTTCTCCAGATTGAAGTAACTCTCACCGGCTCCTCTGTTGAGGCGCTTGATCATGGCAACGATGTTTCCGTCCTCGCCACCACCGCCAAACCCGTTAGCGAAGATGTGACCGCCGTCGTAACCATCTCCACCATAGTCGCCAACGCGCGATTGAATCGATTCCGAGCGATCAGCAACGCCGAGGGCTAGTTGATCTGTGTGAGCGAGTATCGACCGGCCTTCTGCGTCAGTCTGGAAGACGTGAGCATGACTTGCGCCGTCGACGGGATTGATAATATCGGGGTGAACGACATAAGTCGTGTCGGGTTGCATCTGGATTAGGTCTGCATTCAGATTTCCGCGCCGACCATATTGGGTTTCAACGTATGTGACCTTGCCTTGATTGTCGGTATAGAAGTCTCCTCGACCTTCTACGAAATAGGCACTATTCGGTTCAAGGTCACTTCGCCCCGCGAAGGCTGTTCTAGGGGATGGGCCGTCACTTGCGGAAATCTGGATGGTGCGGTCCGTGCTTGGACGAGGGTAGTCCTGAGGGCTTGGAGGCAAACCTCCGTGAGGAAGTGCGATTGTCGGGCTGTCACTAGCCCCTGTTTGCAGCCGTTCCGGATGAACTTCAGAAAGCGTTGATTCAGCAGGTGACGGATTGTGGAGAGCCGGGCCCGTTTCAGCCCGCAAAAGATGATCGCCGCTTGGACTGCTCTGAGTCGGCCGGCCGTCAACATGCGCGAGCCACGTGTTGGAAGGCCGAAGATCTGGAACAACACGCGGCGCATTCGCCAGGGCGGGTTGTGGTCCGTTGAGGGTTTGGTTGAGTTTGGCCAGCCCGTTGTCGAGTTTGTCTAGGGCGGTGCCGATGCCGTTGTTCCAGATGGCGGTGCGTGCTTGGGTGAGTTTGGCTGTGATGGCTGTTGCGGTTTCGCCGAGCATGGTGCGGGTTGCGCCGGTGATACTGGTCGTGGCTTTGGACAAAGTGGCGGCTTTGGTGAGGGCCGCGGTTTCGGCACCTAGTTTGCCGCCGAGGGATACTCCCTTAATCCCGATACCGGTGCCGCCGATGAACATCGAGCCGACGTCGAAGGTGGTCGCGCCGATGGCGTAGGCGGGGTCGGTGCCCCATTCGTCGTAGTGGATGGTTTCCTTGGCCACGTTGACGGTGGTCAGGACGGCTTGCGCTTCGTCGGAGGTCATGTCTTTGCCGCCGCGGGCAAACACGTTTCTGGTGGTGAGCGCCGCGGCGCCGAGGGCGAACATCCCTTGCCAGGCTTGGACTTGTTTGGCTGTGTCGGTGGTGAACAGCAGGGTGTGCAGGCCTTGAAAGGCGCCGATCAGGGCGCTGGTGAACCCTTGGCCGGCCGAGCCGGCCCCGCCGAGCCGGACCGAGATGTTCGGTGGCCCCCAGGGAAGGTCGGGGAGTTTTTCGTCGTTGCCCATGTAGTGCTGGACGTGGGTGAAGCCGTTGGCGGTCATGTCGGTGGAGCTGTTGAGGTTCGCCCGGGGGATGGTCGGGGGATGGTAGCTTTGCCCGCCGGTCAGGGCGCTTAGTGCGGTGGCGCAGGTGGCGTCGGAGTCGAGGATGGCTTGGGCCAGGGCGCTGGCTTTGTCCATGGTGTTGCGGTGACGGTCCACGATCTTCAGGTTCGAGCGCCAGTCATCGTTGCCGCCGATGAGCTCGTCCAGGGCGTGGACTTCCGAGCGGAGGGTGTTGATGCGTTGTTTCAGTTCCCTGGCCCGGTCCGCGTACGCGGCCAGCACGGTTGCGGCGTTGCTGGTCAGGTTGGCCAGTTCCTGGGAGCGGGAGAACACGGGGTTGAAAGCGGTCAGGACCTGCCCGGCTTCGGGGGCCTCGTAGGCGCTGGAAAGGCCTGCCCAGGATTTTGCGGCGTCGTTGACCCCGGAATGAACGGCGTTCCCGGACGCTGCGAGGGCTTGGCCCTGGCTGTCCAAGGCGTCCGGGTCCGGCAGCGGCGGGAGCCCGTCCACGCTGATCCCGGACGCGCCCGGACCTGCGACACACACCTGGCTGAAGTCCATGCTTACCGCCCTAATGCCGAGACGGACAGGTGCACGGTTGAGGCACTGGAGGCCGCTGTTGATGCCATGGCCAGGTCGCCGTTGGCGTAATGGCTCACGGCTTCGGAGGTCCCTGCCAGGACGGCGGTGCTGCGTTCGAGCACGTCTGTGGTGGCCGGAACCACCCCGTTCTCGATCAATGCCCCCAACGCTTCTTGAATCTGGGCCGACGGCACGGCCGCGGCGATTCCTTCCACCGCGCCCTGTAACCTGGCCAACGGTTCCTCCAAGGCCGAAACAGAGCTCGCGGTCGAGGAGATCACCGCCCGCGCGGTGCCTACATCAATACTCCACACAGCCATACCAGTCACCTGCCTCTATAGACCGGCGGGTTAGCCGATGCTCTGCACGGCGTTGCGGGCAGAGGTAGCGGCGGTGGTGGCGGTGTCGTCGTTGGTGCCCAGGGTGGTGCGGACCAGGGCGATGATGGCTTTGACTTCGTCCGCCGCTGAGGTCCAGCGGGTTTCGACTGCCTGGTATTCGGCGTCGACGCCGTCGGCGCGGAAGTCTGCCATGGCCTGGTTCACATCGGACTGGCGGGCGGCGATGAGGGTTTCCAGGTGCGCGGCGAGGGCTTGGATGTCGGACTGGACCTGGGCTGAGACGTTGGTGTCGTAGGCGATGCGGTTGGTGGTCATGATTATGCCCGTCCTTGGAATCGTGCGGCGTCGAAGTTCGCGGCGCCTTCGGAGCGGCGTGCGTTATCCGATGCGGACAGGTCGCCTTGGGTGAAGGCGGTGTTCATCCCGGACTGGCCTTGGACGATGCCGGCCAGGGCGGTGTTCAGTTCGGAGGCGACGAGGTCGGACCGGTTTTTGAAGGAGTCGAACGCGGCTTTGCCGGCGCCGCTGAATTTTCCTTCGAGCGGGGTGACGGCGTCCACGAACCGGCGGACCAGTGCGCCGAGGTCCTGGTGGGACGCGTCGGTTTGTTTGCTCAGGTTCCCGAGTGTTTCGGCGCCCATGTCAAAGATGGCCATTGGTTCCCCAAAAAGTAGGTAGTTCGGTGGTCGGTGTGCCGAAGCACTTTAACAGCATGGTGAACACGGTGTGTTATGTCCAGTCGATGCACTAACAAGAAGCAAGTGCCTTATGACGGCTCAGTCACAAACCGAAAAGGATACCGACAAAGCCCCACGGGCTTCACCCTGCCCCACCAGAGGGGACACCTAGGACTGGAGAGGCCCGTCTAGGTGCCGTTTCGGGCCTGTCTAGGTGCTGAAAACCCCCAAAATAAGTGCTCCCCACCACCGACTAGGTGCTCCGATGCGGACGCATGGCCAAATTTGGCAAACCTCGACGAAGCCGAGAGTTCGTACGACGGCCGGCCGGCCGCCGTCGTGCACTAACTGGAAGTACGACGGCGGAGGGTGACTTTGGTGCCGACCGCTTAGCTGACGCTGACCAGGACTTGGCCGGTAAGGGCGAGGAGGCCGGGCCAGCCGTTACCCATGCCGTTGAGGGCTAGCTGCGCCATGGAGGTGTCCAGGTTGAAGCCGGCGTGTTCGAAGGTGAGGATGGTGCCGCTGTCTATGATTTCGAGCGTCCACCCTAATGGTGGTGTCCCGGGCGCCGTGGGCGAAGGTAAAGCTGATTGACCGGGGTCACGCTGAGGACTTCGCATTGCTGCTGGCCCCAGCCGCCCATGTTGGTGGTGAAACGGTGGCCCACCAACAGTGCGATGTCGCCCAGTGGGCTAGGAGTTGAGGGGTGGTGAGGCTGCCCGTACCAACTCTTGGGAGGTGCGGGAACGTGCGCTCGAGGCATGGGTGTGTTCCTCATGCAATAGTTCAGCCAAGGGCGTCGAACCGCTGGTTCCAGTAGTGTTCGAAGTGCTTCAGTCACGCATCGACTTCCTTGAGGACGCTCAGATGTTCCGACGCAGTGGAGCGGATAAGGTCCAGCAGCCCTAGTGAGTTCGCCCGCATGGAGGGGCCGTTGAGGAGATTGTCGAGGATGATGCGCAGCGAAGGGTTCGCTAGGTCGCCGCATCGGCATCTTCGGCACTTCTACGAGCGAACGGGAATTTCACGAATGGGTCGTAGAGGGGTTACACGCGCTCGTAGTCCAAGACCGGTTTTATATCGTACCCCCGAACTTCAACATTCGGCCGAACTGCCTAGATCGCGAAGCTTCCCTGGGAAAAGGAAGACCAAGTGAAACGCGGCACTCTGGTCACGGTATTCCGTCACGCGGTCCCACAAGCCCCATCGACGCGATAGGGAATAGTGAGTGGGCGGTTCGGCACCTTCAAGTCGTTGGCGTATCCTACTCGCAAGCTGAATCACAGACGCGTCACTGCAGGCATCCGAATCGATCAGGATCGGGGGTACGGCGACTCGCTCACCGTTCCCGGTTATGAGAAACGTGGTTGCAACGCCTGGATGCTTCGTTGCAATGAACGACCTTAGCTCTGGAAGTAAAGCGAGAGTTTCAGTCAGTGTAGATACTTTGGTTCGCTGCCGCACCCCTTGTGCCGGCCAGATGTCCAAGTGAATACCCAAAGAAGGCTCAAACGGCCGCATTTTTTTCTTTTTGTATTCTGTTACCCGCTTCCTGATCATGCGGGTCGTAGTTGCGGCCGCGAGTAGCAACTTTCCAACACCAGGGACGGCCTTCGCCACTTGGGCGATCCATCCAGTCGGTCCGCCGGCGGTAGCACCAATGCCGGGTCTATAGCCTGCGGACACGGGGATGCCTCGCATTGCGAAGAAATCCTCTATGGTCCCAACCATGGAGCTGTGGAATCTCCCGAGGTCGTATATTCCGTGTGCGCTGGGCGTGTGGACATCGAGGACGAGACCGGAGAAATTCTCAGGATCAACCCCTGGTGATAAGGCCAACATAGCTACCTTCCTCGAATATCGGATACACAGATCCTGCCATGAGCCGTTAGATGATCCGGAATGGGAGTTCATCAGCGCGGGTGACGGCCGTTCTGCGCGTTGCAGCTGCAGGCTTCCGGAATGCGAATGAGAACAAAGCATCGTTGCCCTGCGGTGGCGCAAGCGGTTGACCCGGTGGAGAGCGACGGGCGGCTGGGCATCGCGGCCTCGACCGCGCATGCAGACCTGGTCCGCTGCCGGATCAACAGGCTGCGCTACATTGACAGGATAACCGGCGAACCAATCCGCCGCTTTGAACTCGCGGCTCCGGGTGAGATGCCTGCAACGCCGCCTGCGCCGACCTCGGCTTCACCGCGAAACGACACCGCAGCTGCAGGTGGATGGACCCGCTACTAAATCACCACGGGCCCCACACCGCGCTCGGGAACAACCCACCCGTCAGTCGGCTATCCAGCCTCCGCGAGCAGTACGACCAGGTACGGGATCTTCATCCAGGAGCCAACCTTGGAGTCCACTCGAGCTAATCTTCGGTCCAATACGGGGCAGTGGGATTCATTTTCGCGGCTATTTTCCAAAAAGCGTCGCTGTTCATGTCGAACCAGCCATCTCCATCCTTATAGAAGATGCCCTGCGTGAATGCGACGGCAAGAGTTGCAAGCATGTCCCGGATGGAGCTGTGTTTGAGCTTGTTTTCAACGTTTTCGAAGTCAAAGTCGTATACCGGCTGATGGTCGATCGCCGAGCAGTCTACGAACACATAGCCCCCAGGGTTGTCTTCGAGAAGTGGAAGCCACGACGAGTTCTCGTGGTACTCGTTGACGAATCGGTCGTAAGTTTCCAACGCTTCACCAAGACCAAGAAGGTAGTAGACGGGCATTAAATACATGTCGTTCAAAAGTACGTTCGGGCCTGAATTTGTCCCATCGTGCCATCCGTACAGGGCAATGAGATCTGTACCGGGCCGAAGGCCACGTGCTGTGAGTTCTTCGGTTACGGTTTGGGCGGGAAGTCCAGGCCTCAGCAGTCTTGATGCACCAAGTTGCAGTTACGCCAAGGACTCATCGATGGTCTTCATCGAAACGGTCATCTCATGTTCCATGGGGCAAATCTGGCATAGGCTCTCCATTGATGCCAGCGCCAACGGCCGGTGGGCCTCGTAGCCTACTTGCGGCGCGTGAGGACACCGATGCAGATCCAAGTGGCAAGCTACGAGACATGAAAATATCTGCCTAAGTTAACGCCGTTCTTGACCCAGTTTCCTTGGTGGGGCTGCTTGAAGCACATTCCGGATATCACTCGAAAACATCGGCGGCGGATCGAGCCGGCTTGCCAATCGCTGGATGCCGCTTGAGCAGTCTTTCAGTGGTCGCCCAAACCCCAAGTTGTGAGGCTGCCGCCTGGGCAAGAAACCACTAGCAACCCCTCCGGACCGTTGATCGTCCAGGCTTCGTAGAGTTTGTCTGCCGACACATCAATAGCGCTACCGTCCGCGAAGTCCACATGAAGAGTTCCACTGTCGTCAGCGAATCCGGCCGTGACTGAGGACCGGGCGATCGACAGGGCTGGCCCCAACAGGGAAGGATCCCCGGCGGGGTCAAGACGATGATTTTGGCCCGAAGGGGTCTTGTAAATGAAGGCAGTCTCGACCCTGAGAATGATGCCGCCGTGTGTGTGGATGCTGAAGGCGTAGTCGACCGTGCACATAGCAACGTCGTCCCGCCCGGATGTAGAGGGCCAGATCCAGAGCCCGCGCTCGTTCACTGGTTCGCCGTTCCTGTTCGTGTCCACCTCTTGAGCTCCGGGCAGGCTGCATCGACGAAACGAACGATCACCTGCATGGCGTTAGGTTCTTCACCCCACCCATCGTCGTACGCGTCGTAGGCGTCGTCGAGGTCAACCAACTCCTGGGCAATGGGGTGACCTTCATGGCCGACAACCCTGTGTGCCCACGACGTGAGTTCCCGTATCCGCAAGTTGCCTTCGATGGCCCGGCGGGCGTAGAAGTGGGCCGCTAAGAGCTTCGCTTCGTCGCCGGTCATCTCAACTGCTGCCAAGCCAAGCTCATTGAGGGCATCGTCGATGAGAACTCGAAGCTCGAAGACGTTGATGTGTGGCGAAGCTCCGGCAAGCTCTCGGAGTCCCTGGCCGTCGTGCCCTTCGACCAGAGCTTCCGTCGCAGCCGAGATCGCGGCCGTTGCAGCGTCCTGCCTGATAACCCACAAAGCTCTTGCCGAAATCAGGTCGATTGCCGCCGAACTGACATTTTCCACACCATTGCCTTTCGACGACTTTGGAGTTCCTGGGTCAGCTCATGGTGCCATGACGCATGGGCTTTTCGAGTGAGCCACAGCTTCCGGATAGGCGAAGGTGCTGCTGGGGCTCATCGGCCGCGGGCTATGGCCAAGCCATGAATCCGACAGGTGGTGGTACAAAGACCGGAGCACCCACAAATGCTCTGCTCGTCTGGTCGAGCCGAAGTACGACGGCGTAGGGTGCGTTTGGTGCCGGCCGTACAGAAGGCGCTTTGGATGGGAATGCGGCACCTATTCGGGTGGGGATGCGACACCTAGTCGACGGGGCCAGCCACTCATTTTTGGGGTTTTTGGCACCTACTTTCGTTCAGACAGCACCTAGTTTGACGGTTTTCGGCACCTAGTCCCCGATTTGTGGGCGCAGGCTGTGCGAGTCAAAGCAAGATCGTTCTTCACTAGGAGCAACCATGATCCTGAAGCAGATCAGCAAGATAGCAATCGGCCTGGTAGTCGCCGCGGGTTTGGCCTTTACGGGCCTTGCCCCCGCCAACGCAGCTGAACCTGCGGGGCCAACGCAAGCTGCCGTCGTTGAGATCCCGGCGGAGGCGAACAGTCCGGCGCCGCCTGAACCAGCGGGTCAATACTACTCGTTCTGCACCAATCTGGGGATGTCGTTTAATTGGACCGCCAATGACCCCATGACGTGTCCCGGCTACCTTGATGTCTACATTGGCGGTCAGCAAACTGCCCACTTGAACATCGGCGGGAGCCCGGGGAGCTTGTTGTGGAGTTGCGCACTTGGAGTAGGCCTGAGCATGGTCACCATCTTCGTGCCAGGGGGAGCGCCTGTTGGGTGGGCCCTGGCAGGTGCCCTGTCCTCCATGGGAATCGCCTTGGTAGGTTGCGCGGGTTGGTGACTCGTGCAACCGTGCAGTGACGAAGGGTGGCAGATATGAGAAGCAAGGTTCCGCATCCCTTACAGGTGGCTGCGTTCTTCGCTCTGGCGATTGTGTTCGCCACGTGGCAGCCGTTCGCGTGGTGGCGTGCGGGCGCTGCTGTTCTCATGCTGGGGTTCGGCTGCTATGGCGTTTATGTGTTGCGGCGCAGCAAACGACAAGAGTCCAGGGCGGAGCCTGACGAACTTGAGTGATGGGGAAGCTGACGATGGCCTGTGGACTGACGTCTGCGGGCCATCTCCTTATTACGGGGTGTTTTTATCCGGGTGAAGGCGGTTCTGAAGATCCGGGTCACCTGAGCCGGCAACGAACCCAAAATCGTACTTTCCGTTCTCCGGGCGTGGCTCGCGCTCCAGTCGCAGGATGGATGTCGGCGTAATGAGTGTTTTCGCGATCCCACTTGCGGTTTCGAACGTGAAGGACCCAAAAACGGTAGGGTCCGTGCGGTCTCTCAGCAGGAGGGTTGTGTCCGGGCCATGTACTTCGGAAGCGACCGGGTGATAGCGGTCCATGTGCCGGCCCCAGATGGGAAGGGAGAGGGGGAAGCAGAGCTTGACGGCTTCAGGAAAGGAAAACGGGATGCGGTCAATTGAAAGGCTGAAATCATCGGCACCATCCGTCTGCATGGTGAGCGTTGCGCGGTCGAAGGTTCGGGTGCTTCCGTCCGGCAGCTCTTTGGCAGACCACGTGAAGGCCCTTGGGTGCACCGAGATGGCGAAGCGCACCACGTAGTTTCCACTCTGGCAGTATGAGATGCCGTCGTAGGACGTTCCGTCCCCGCCGCCCATAGCCTTACCGATTGCGATCGCCAGCTGCTCAGGGGAAGTGTCCACGCCTCATCCTTGCACGTGCCCGCCTAGGAGGGTTCGCCGTCGTCGTTTGTCAGCAGGAACTTGCGCAAGAGGTTGGCGAGTTGAGTGCGCTCCGTCTTGGACAGTCCTTCGAGCATCTTGTGCTGGTTCTCTACATGGTGCTCCACCACCTCATCCACCAAGGCCAGTCCCTCAGGGGTGAGGCTGATCAGCAGTTGCCGGCGGTTGTCCGGGTTGGTCTCACGATGAACCAGCCCGCGGTTGACGAGTCGGTCCACGCGATTAGTCATGGCTGCGGAACCGATCATGGTCAGACTGGCCAGTCGTCCCGGAGTGAGCGGAGCCTCGGGTGCTGAGCGGCGGAGCGTTGCCAGGACGTCGAACTCCCAGGGCTCCAGTCCAAACCGGTTCATGAACTTCTGGACGTCCAGTGACGCCAGGCGGCTAGCCCTGTTCAGCCGGCCCAGAACGCCCATGGAGCTGACGTCCAGATCGGGGCGCTCGTTGTTCCACTGATCAAGAATCATGTCTACTGCGTCGCGGTCCATCGTCCTCCAGTGCTTGACCTCAAACAGTACAGCACCTACATTGTCTTACATCTAATAGTTTGACATCGAAATGTATGGAAGTGAACAATGTCTGCTTTGACGACCGCTGGCAAGCCCATCGGTTCCGGTATGGCGAAGGCGTCTCCTCGAGACCTCTTCATCACTGCACTCGCGCCCATGGTGTGGGGATCCACCTACCTGGTGACCACCGAGTTTCTCCCCGCCGACCGGCCGCTCCTGGCCGCGACCGTGCGGGCTTTGCCGGCGGGCATCGTGCTGATGCTTGTCACGCGAACGTGGCCGCGGGGGAGCTGGTGGTTCAAAGCCGCGGCGCTGGGCGCGCTGAATATCGGTCTGTTCTTCTTCCTCTTGTTCTTCACCGCATACCAACTGCCGGGTGGGCTCGCTGCGCTGGTCATGTCCATCCAGCCCCTGTTCGTGCTTTTCCTTGGCGTGCTGTTGCTGGGGGAGAGGATCCGCCTCATGCACGTGGTTGCCTGTGCCGTGGGAGCAGCGGGTGTCGGCTTGCTCGTCCTGCGGTCCGACGCGTCGCTGACTTTTGTGGGTGTGCTCGCCGGGATGGCCGGTGCGCTGAGCATGGCAGCGGGGATTGTGCTCACCAAACGCTGGGGAAGGCCCGACGGCGTGGGGCTGCTTGGGTTTACCGGCCTGCAGTTAGCGATGGGTGGAGTGATGCTGCTGCCCGTGACGTTGGTGGTTGAGGGGCTGCCGGGAGCGGTTACTTTGCCTAACATGGCGGGCTTCGCTTACCTAAGCGTGATCGGTGCGTTGATCGCCTATGCCGTGTGGTTCAGGGGGATCCAGCGGATGCCAACAATGGTGGTGTCGTTCCTGGGATTCCTGAGCCCGCTCGTGGCTACGGTGCTGGGGTTCGTGTTCCTGGGGGAGTCGTTGTCCGGGTGGCAGTTGGTGGGGGCGGTCCT
>NZ_PCPR01000035.1 GCF_002979775.1 Arthrobacter sp. MYb23 | reverse complement strand
GGGCCCTCGTCTGCGTTGACGTGGCGGGTCCGGTCCACTGTGAGACCCAGCGTAAGCTCGTGAGCTGCATCACGTAAACCATGGAATAACGATGCACATCAACGCTTTTCCAGATGCCAAGAATCAGCCGAACTGGATCCACGTAGTCTTCGGCGCGGTGTAGTTGTCGAAGGCGTGGAGGGAGAGATCCCGGCCGAATCCGGACTGCTTGAAGCCTCCGAACGGAGTGGTATTTCCCAGTGCATCCACGGTGTTGACGGAAACCGTTCCGGCCAGCAGCTCCCCAGCCACCCGATGGCCGCGGGACAGGTTGGACGTCCACACAGACGCGGCTAATCCGTAATCCGTGGCATTTGCCAAACGCACCGCTTCCTCCTCCGAGTCGAAAGCGTGCAGCACAGCCACCGGCCCGAAAATCTCGTCCCGGTGGACATCGTGATCCGCCCCAAGCCCTCCCAACAGGGTGGGTTCCAGATAGGCGTCGGAGCCGTGGATTTCGCGCCGCTCACCGCCGAAAAGCACCTCACCTTCGGCGCGGCCGCGCCGGATCCAGCCTTCGACGTCGTTCGCGTGGGCGCTGCTGATCAGGGCACCGTTGCCCTCCAATCCGGCCAAGGGATCTGCGGGACGATAGCCCGCCGCCGCGTCAGCAAGCAGAGCAGCAAATTCGTCATGGATGTCCCGCTGAACCAGGATCCGGGAGTTCGCAGAGCAGACTTGTCCCTGGTTATAGAAGGCCCCAAAAGCGGCCTTAGCTGCCGCCTCAGGCAGGTCTGATGTATCGGCAAAGATGATGTTGGAACTCTTGCCGCCCGCTTCGAGGCTTAGCCGCTTGAGGTTGCTGCGACCCGAGGCTTCCAGCAGGGTGCGGGAAACGGCAGTGGAGCCCGTGAAGGCCAGCGCATCAACGTCCATGTGGTGCGCCAAGGCCGCGCCCACTTCGCGGCCCGTACCGGTAATGATGTTCAGGACGCCATCCGGGAGACCCGCTTCCGCGGCCAATTCGGCGAGGCGCAGCACACTGAGCGAGGTCTGCTCGGCCGGTTTGAGCACCACAGTGTTTCCGGAGGCGAGCGCTGGCGCCAGCTTCCACACTGCAATTTCCAGCGGGAAGTTCCAAGGAACGATCGCCGCCACCACGCCCAGCGGCTCGCGCGTCACCAACGCGGTTGCCCCTGGCGGAACTGCCGGCAATTCGCCGTTCTGCTTGTCCGCCGCTTCCGCATACCAACGCAGCGTGGAAATGGCACCGGGCACGTCCACGGTGGTGGTCTGGAGTATTGGTTTTCCGCTGTCCAGCGTTTCTAGGAGAGCCAGTTCATCAGCATGCTGCTCCATTAGGGCAGCCAAGGACAACAGCAGCGCCTTCCGCTTCTCGGCGCCGCAGCGTGCCCAGGCAGGAAAGGCACGCCTAGCGGCTGCTACCGCGAGATCAACGTCGTCGGCTCCGCAAGCGGCCAGTTCAGCGAGGACGCGGCCGCCAATCGGACTGATCGTAGGACGGGTCAGTCCTGTGCCGGACGCTGTCCGGCGACCGTCGACGAAGGCCCTGCCATCCACGGCCAGGGCGTCGGCTCGTCCGTGCCAGTCGAAGGAGAGTGCGGTGGAAGTGGTGCTCATGGTGACTCCTGAGGTGGGTTTTCTAGTTCCGGGGTGATGGTGGGGTTAAGGGTGGTGCTGTGGTCCGGGGTGGTGCTGAGGTCCGGGGTGATGCTGGAGTGCGGGCCATGCGCAGAGCGGCCGAAGCAGCAATGAGGCAAAGAAACTCAACGCCAATCAGGGTGAGCATGGACGTCTGATGGTCCGAGGAGGTTGTGCCGCGTCCGGCGCTGCTGTGGACGGAGCCATGGTGGCCGCCGCCAGATCCCAACCCGCTGCCAGATCCCATGCCGGCGGGCCCCAACAAGAGGACCATGTGGATGAGGATCATGACTGCGCTCATGGCCAGGAGGTGGCTGGCGGCACGTGGTGCAGCCTGCCGGGCGCAGGGCCGCAGTCTTCGCACGGGGAATCCCGCCATGGGAGCGATGCAGCTCAGGCACGCAGCACCCATGGCCGCCATCCACCAAGCCATCACGCCTGCCGGCCCACTGACGGCTGCCACAACATGAGCTGCAGCGCTGCCCGTGGCGACCAAGCCAACAACGCCCGCGGAAACGGGCGTGCTGGTGCCGCGCCGCCACGGTAGGCGGTGTTGCTGATTCATGGTTCTCCTGGCTGCCGGCAATGTTTGGGTGAAGGACTTTACGCCGGCCTGTGAGGTGAGTAACATCAAAGCGTTGGTTGAACAGTTGTACCATCAAAAATCGACTTCAGGAAGTGCCATGACCCTTCAGACCACCCCCTCGGCCGCAACGACGCAGGCCGCAATGACGCAGGCTCCGCTGGGGCAGCACCCGCTTGAGCAGCTCTCGGCACGGGAAATTCAGCAGGCCCGCCGGATTCTGGCAGAGGCCGGCCTCGTCGCAGAAACCACGCGCTTCGCTTACCTGGGCCTGATCGAGCCACCCAAGGCCACCCTTCAGGGAGATGCGCCGGACGCCCCACGTCTGGTCAGGGCCATGCTCTGGGACGCCGCGCAGTCGCTTTCCTTGGATGTCAGGCTGTCCCTGACCACCGGCCTCATGTTGGAAAGGCATGAACTCAACCCGCAGATCGATGGTCAGTTGCCGGTTCTCCTCGAGGAATTCGGGATCATCGAGGACATCCTGGCCGAGGACCCCCAGTGGAAAGCCGCCCTCGAGAGCCGCGGCCTGACCCCGGCCCAGGTCCGAGTCGCTCCCCTCTCCGCAGGTGTCTTCGAGTACGGGAACGAGGAAGGCAAGCGGCTGCTTCGCGGCCTCGGATTCCGCCAGGACCACCCCGCAGACCACCCGTGGGCCCACCCGATTGACGGGTTGGTGGCGTTTGTTGATGTGGAAAACCGCCGGGTTAACCACGTGATCGACGACGGCCCGGTTCCGGTTCCGGAGGTCAACGGCAACTACACCGATCCAGCTATCTACGGCGAGCTCCGCACGGATTTGAAGCCCATAGAGATCACCCAGCCCGAAGGTCCCAGTTTCACCCTGGAGGGCAATCACCTGTCATGGGCAGGCTGGGACCTGCGCGTAGGCTTCGATGCCCGCGAAGGATTGGTACTCCACCAGCTGCACCACTCGCACCAAGGGCGGCGCCGCCCGGTGGTTCACCGCGCGTCCATCTCCGAAATGGTGGTCCCCTATGGCGACCCTTCCCCCTACCGCAGCTGGCAGAATTACTTCGATTCCGGCGAGTACCTGGTGGGCCGGGACGCCAACTCCCTCAAGCTTGGCTGCGACTGCCTGGGCGACATCACGTACATGTCCCCTGTGGTGGCCGACGACTTCGGCAACCCCCGCACCATTGAGAACGGCATCTGCATCCATGAGGAAGACGCTGGAATCCTGTGGAAGCACACGGATGAGTGGGCCGGCTCCAACGAGGTCCGGCGCAACCGCAGGCTGGTTGTCTCCTTCTTCACCACCGTGGGCAACTACGATTACGGCTTCTACTGGTACCTCTACTTGGACGGCACCATCGAGTTTGAGGCGAAGGCCACCGGCATTGTGTTCACGGCAGCGCTTCCGGACAAGGATTACGCCTACGCCTCGGAGATCGCCCCGGGCCTTGGCGCCCCTTACCACCAGCACCTCTTCAGCGCCCGGCTGGACATGATGATCGACGGCGACACGAACCGGGTTGAGGAACTGGACCTGGTGCGCCTGCCCAAGGGGCCAGGAAACCCGCACGGCAATGCCTTCACCCAGAAGCGCACGGCGTTGACCCGTGAATCGGAAGCAGTCCGCGACGCCGATGGCAGCAAGGGAAGGGTGTGGCACATCAGCAACCCGGCCTCGCTGAACCACCTCGGCCACCCCGTGGGCTACACCCTCTACCCGGAGGGAAACCCCACGTTGGCCATGGCGGATGATTCTTCCATTGCCTCGCGGGCCGCCTTTGCCAAGCACCACCTGTGGGTCACGCAGCACGCCGAGGACGAACTCTACGCCGCCGGTGACTTCGTCAACCAGCACCCCGGAGGTGCCGGGCTTCCCAGCTACGTGGCTCAGGACCGCGACCTTAATGGCCAGGACCTCGTGGTGTGGCACTCCTTTGGCCTGACCCACTTCCCCCGCCCTGAGGACTGGCCCATCATGCCCGTTGACACCACCGGGTTCACGCTGAAGCCGCACGGCTTTTTCGATCAGAACCCCACCTTGAACGTGCCTTCCTCTGCCGCCGGGCACTGTGCTCCTGCGGAGCAGAATGGCGGCTCCTGCGGACACTAAAGGCTTTACCCGCGCCCATCACTGCGGGAGCGCCCATCACTGCGGGAGCGCGCCCCGGCGTTCCCGCAGTGGTAGGGTGCTCACGGTCCCGCCATGGCCACCCGCGCAAACGAACCACCACTCGAACGTCCGAAACAAAGGAGCAGCATGCCCCGCTTGGTTGATCACGAGGAACGCCGGCGTTCCATCATCGAGACCACGTGGCGCCTGATTGCGGAGCAGGGCATCGAGAACGCCAGCATGCGGGACATCGCCCGGGAGTGCGGCTACGCAGCGCCCGGCGTGCTGGCCCATTACTTTCCCAACAAGGACGCCCTGCTTCTGGCGTCTTACGAGTTGATCTGCGACCGCACCAATGAGCGCATCGCGGCTGGCACGGCCGGCCGTCGCGGCCTGTCAGCCCTTCGAAGGCTGTGCCTGGAAATCATCCCGGCCGATCCCCTCACCGTGGTGGAAGCCCGTGTGGCGGTTTCTTTCTGGCAGCGCGCGCAGACGGAGACTGCGCTGCGCGCCGTCGGCCGGGAAGCCCTCCTTCACTGGCGTGGCCTGGTGATGGGCTTCCTTGCCCAAGCAGAGCACGACGGCGAATGCGAACCTTTGGTGGATCCGGACGCCGTGGCCGATGAGCTGCTGAACATCATGATGGGCCTGCACGTCACGTCCATGCTGGATCCGGATGCGGTCACCGGTTCCCGGCAGCGGCATTTGATGGAGCGCGCACTTGCGCGGCTTGCCGTCACTGTATGACCCCATCTAACAGACAATTCACCCCCGTACGCGAGGGTGAATTGTCCACTGGACGGTGTGTGTCTACGTGTGCGCCACGCCCTGCGTTGCCCGGGCTGGGGTTCCCGGCGATTGCAGGTCTGCCGCGTCCTCGCTCAGAAGGTCCTTGCCTTTGCTTTCCTTCATGCTCAGCACGGCAGCAAGCCCAATCAGGCCTACAAGGATCAGGTAGAAGGCGGGCATCATGTCGTTTCCGGTCTGCGCAATAAGCCAGGTCAGGACGAACGGGACGGTTCCGGCGAAGATGGCCGCGGTGACGCTGTAGGCAATGGAGAGCCCGGTCTGCCGCGTGCGGGTGGGGAAGAGTTCAGCAGCCGCGGCCGCATGGACACCCAGGATGAGGGCCAGGATGACGCCCAGTCCAATGGTGCTGGCGACGCCGGCCCAGGCTGTGCCCGTTTGCATGATCAGGAACAAGGGATAGGCCAGCACCACCAGCGAAACGGCGGCAGTGATCAGGACCGGCTTCCTGCCGATTCTGTCTGACAGCGCCCCCACGAACGGAACCAGAATCAGGCCTGCCAGGACGCGGCCGTCGAAAGCAGCGCGGCCGTTCCGGCGTCGAAACCCAATACTTTCTCCTGATAGGTCAGGAGATAGACGAGCACTATGTAGAAGGTCACGTGCATCATGACCTCCAGGCCACTCATCTGCAGCAGCTGCTTCCGGTGCTTGGTGAAGACCTCTTTGACGGGGCTCTGCGGCACGTTGCCCAGCTCCTCCAGCGAACGGAATTCCGGAGTGTCTTCAATCTTGGACCGGATGTAGAAGCCAATGACCCCCAGGGGAACCGCGATCAGGAAGGGGATGCGCCAGCCGCCGTCGGCGATTGCTTGGGCGTCCATGGCGCTGGAAAGGACGAACACCACCAACGAGGCCGCCAGGAAACCGAGGAGGCTTCCGAATTCAAGCCAGCTGACGCCGAATCCGCGGTGTTTCCTGGGTGAGTACTCGGCCAGGAAGGCGGCCGCGCTTCCGAACTCACCTCCGGCCGCGAGCCCCTGAACCACCCGGGCGGCCACAAGAAGGATGGGCGCCCACAAACCGATTGCGTCGTAGGTGGGCAGGAGTCCTACCACCAACGTGGCACCGCTCATGGAGAGAATCACGATTGACAGCGTCTTCTTGCGCCCGATCCTGTCGCCCAGCGTTCCGAAGACCAGCGCGCCCAGTGGACGGACGCCGAAGCTGATGGCGAAGACGGCGAAGACTGACAGCAGTGCTGCCGTGCTGTCCTGTTGGGGGAAGAAGACTACGGCGATGGTGGAAGCGAGGTAAGCGTAGATGGCCCACTCGAACCAGTGGACGAAGACGCCGATGGAACCGGCGGCGACGCTGGTGCGCAAACCCTTTCGGCTGATCTGCCCCTCGATGTTCTTGGTGTTCACAGTTCCTCCTGGAGGAAGAGATCCACATGACGTGGATCACGCCCGATTGCTGGTTTTACCCATCTTCAGGCGCTGGAATGTGATCTGTCTAATAGATTTTTAACACCAAGTGCATCTGCTGAGCAGATGAATAAAAAGCGTCACCTAGCTCCGAGCCGTGCGTGCTGCGACAATCTGATGCCGGACCGCCTGCGCTACCGCCCGCACCCTCGCCGTGGGCCGGTGGGACTTCAGGTGCGCCAGGACTGTCTTCAATTCCGGCACGTCGTCGCGGATTTCGACGGCGGCCAGCTGGCCGCCGTCGTACGTCAACTGGTGCTGTGGACGCTGGTGGAGGATGGAATAGCCGAGGCCCCGGGCCACAAAAGTACGCACCGTTTCATAGCTGGCCGAACGGAAGCGGACGTCCGCTTCCTGGCCGCCCAGCCTGGCGATGGACAACATGAGATCGCGGGTGTGCGGCATGTCCAGCAGCACAAAGGGTTCACCGCGCAAGGAGGACAGGTTGACTGTCTTTGAGCCGGCCAACTTATGGTCCGGCGGCAGCGCCACATACGGCCTGACGGTGTCCACCACGGAACTGGCGATGGCCTCGGGGAGGTCCAGGTCGTAGCACAACGCCACATCGGCCTGCCCGCTGAGCAAGGCGCTGATGCAGCCTGAGGTATCGGTTTCGATGACTTCCGCCTCAAGGGCAGGATGGTCCTCCCGCAGCTTGGTCAGGACGCCCGGGAGCAGGAAGGGGGCAAGGGTGCTGAAGCAGGCAATACGTATACGTCCGGAGACGCTTTGGTGTTCTCCACGTGCGTGGTCAACACTTTCCTCGACCTGCGCAAGGATGGCTTGGGCGTCCCTGACGAACAGCTCGCCGGCCGGCGTGAGCACCAGCCCCTTGGAGCGCTGCCTGATGAAGAACTGCGTTCCGACGTGCCGTTCCAGCTGGGCGATCGCCGCAGAAACCGCGGACTGGGCCACATTGAGGCGAACAGCAGCACCGGTCATGGACAGCTGCGCCGCCGCTTCCACGAAATAGCGCAATTGCGTGAGGGTCACATCCATGGGACGAGAATACACTCTGGATCTGAAAAGTCGATGCAATCGTTCTAAAAGAACTGTTGGACAGATTTAGTACAGCGCACGAAGCTGAAGGATACGAGCACCTGCCACAAACCGACCGAAAGGCGCTACAAGGTGAAGCACCAGCGTATCCGCACGTTCAATACCAAAGAGACCTATCCGGAACAGAACCTTGACAACGATCTGTGCCAGGCCGTTGTGGCCAACGGCGTGGTTTACCTTCGGGGCCAGATCGGACAAGACCTCGAGACGCGCGAGTCCGTGGGCATTGGCGACGTCGAAGCCCAGACGGAAAAGGCGATGGCCAACATTGACATGTTGCTCAAGGAGGCGGGCAGCAGCCTTGAGGACATCGTCAAGGTCACCGTCTACCTCATAGATCCCCGGTACCGTGAAACCGTCTACCGCACCATGGGCCGCTGGCTCAAAGGCGTGTTCCCCGTCTCCACAGGGATTGTTGTCCAAGCACTGGCACGCCCGGAGTGGCTCGTGGAAATTGATGCGACAGCAGTGCTCTCGACGGAAGGTCAGCAGTGACGTTCAGCATCACGGCCACCGATGGCAGTGGCAGGTTCGGCATCGCTGTCTCTTCTTCCTCTCCTGCGGTCGCTGCCCGCTGCGCGCACTTGCGCGACGGGGTAGGCGCCGTCAGCTCCCAGAACATTACGGATCCCCGGCTGGGAACAGCATTGCTGAACCGCCTGCAGGCGGGCTATTCCGCGCAGGAGGCGATTGACGCCGTCGTGCAGGAATCACCGGCGGTGGACTACCGGCAACTGGTGGTCCTGGACGCAAACGGTGGATCCGCCGTGTTCAGCGGCGCGCATACTCTTGGCGTGTTCGGCGAAGGCCGGGGTGCGAACAGTGTGTCTGCGGGCAACATGCTCGCGCATCCTGGTGTTGCCCAAGTCCTCTGCGACGCCTTTGAAGCCAGCGCCGGAGAGCTGGAAGTGCGTCTCATGGCTGCCCTTCGAGCCGCCATTGCGGCCGGCGGCGAAGCCGGACCCGTGCGATCGGCCGGACTTTCGGTGGTGTCCGGGCACGGCTGGCGGGACACTGACCTGCGCGTGGACTGGCACGATCATCCCATCGAGGAGCTGGAGAAGCTTCTGGACGTGTGGCTTCCGCAGCGGCAGGACTACGTGATTCGTGGCCTGGACCCCGCGTCGTCAGTGGGTTATGGGGTGGCGGGCGATGAGCGCTAAACAAACAACCGCTGCCAACCCGGCGGTTCAGCGCCAGCGGGTCCTGGATTCCGTTGACGCACAACAGCCGCATCTGATCAGGCTCTCCGAAACACTCCACGCCAACCCGGAACTTGGCTGGCAGGAACACCGCGCCGCCGGCTGGACCGCCGACTACTTGGCTGGTCACGGCTTCGAGGTGGAAAGAGAATATCTGGGCTTTCCCACCGCGATCCGAGCAGTCTTCGGAACAGGTTCCCGCCGCGTTGGGCTCATGGCCGAATACGACGCCCTTCCGGGCCTCGGCCACGCCTGCGGCCACAACATCATCACGGCAGTATCGTGCGGTGCTGCCGTGGCCTTGGCACAGTTCGCTGCCGTGCATGACCTCACCGTGGAACTGTATGGAACCCCTGCCGAAGAAGGCGGCGGCGGAAAGATCGAGCTCCTCAAAAAGGGCGCTTTCCAAGGCTTGGACCTGGCCATGATGGCACATCCCAGCCCCGTCGATTCCGCCGAAGCCCGCCCCTACGCCGTGGCCCACAACCACGTGGAATACCGGGGTAAATCAGCCCACGCCGCTGCGTATCCGGATCAGGGCGTCAACGCCAACGACGCCTTTATTGTTGCCCAGGTGGCGTTGGGCCTCCTTCGCCAACAACTGCCTTCCGGTACCCGGGTCCACGGGATCCAGACGCGCGGGGGCGAAGCGCCCAACGCCATACCGGAAAAGACCGAGGGCCGCTGGTACGTCCGTGCAGAATCGCTGGCGCTGTTGGGCGAGTTGGAAGAGCGTGTTCAGCGGTGCTTCGAAGCCGGGGCTTTGGCATCCGGCTGCGAGTTGTCCGTGACCCCGGAATCGGAGCCCTACTCGGAGTTCCGCACGGACCTGCGGGCTCTCGAGCTGTACATGCACCATGCGCAGTCTCTGGGACGCGACTTCAACGCACCCCCGGAACAAGCCACCATGAACCGGGCCTCCACGGACATGGGCAACGTGTCCCAAGTGGTTCCGGCCATCCACCCCTACATAGGACTCGGCTGCTTCCCGGCAGCCAACCACCAGCCCGAGTTCGCCGCGCACTGCGTCGGCGACGCCGCCAACCTTGCCATTCACGACGGCGCAGCCGCCTTGGCACTCACGGCGTTGGACTACCTGGCAGCGTAGCCAGGGGGTCCGGCGTCGTGAGCATTTCCAGGAACAGGACCATGACAGAACACCTAACTTCTCCCAGTACGGAAACGCCGGGAGTACGACGAGAGCAGGACAGCCTCGGGGACGCGGACGTTCCCGAGGCTTCCTACTGGGGAATCAGCACGCACAGGGCCGTGGACAACTTCCCCGTCAGCGGACGAACAATCGGCACCCTTCGTTCCCTCATCTGGAGCCTGGGTGCCGTGAAATACTCAGCCGCACGTGCAAACGAAAGCCTGGGTCTTCTTCCTCCGGACAAATCTGCAGCCATCCAAAAGGCCTCCCTGGACGTCATGGATGGCCACCTTGATGACCAGTTCGTGGTGGACACCATCCAGGGCGGTGCGGGAACCAGCACCAACATGAACGCCAACGAGGTCATTGCCAACCGCGCTCTGGAACTGATGGGTCACCGCAAAGGCGACTATGCGGCGATGCATCCCATTGATGACGTGAACCGCAGCCAGTCCACCAATGACGTCTACCCCACCGCCATCAAGATCGCCCTGCAGCGGGAAATAACGGAGTTCTGCGAGGAACATGACAGGCTCATCCAGGCCTTTGATACCAAGGCCACGGAGTTCGCCGGAATCATCAAAGTGGGCCGCACCCAACTGCAGGACGCGGTGCCCATGTCCATGGGACAAGAGTTCGGGGCCTTCGCGGACACCCTCCGCGAAGACGGCCTGAGGCTCCTTGAACTCCTTCCGCATTTGCGGGAATCCAACCTTGGAGCCACCGCCATCGGCACGGGTATCACCGCCTCCCCCGGGTACCGGGAAGCTGTAATCAAGGAGCTCAGCTGCATCACCGGCCTTCAACTGACCTCAGCAACCAACCTGGTGGAGGCCACCAGCGATACGGGCGTCTTCATGCTGGTGTCCGGCGTCTTGAAGAGGGCTGCCGTGAAGCTTTCCAAAATCTGCAACGATCTCCGTCTGCTCTCCTCCGGCCCGCAAACTGGATTCGGAGAAATACTCTTGCCCGCAGTCCAGGCAGGGTCCTCCATCATGCCGGGGAAGGTCAACCCGGTCATCCCGGAAATGGTCAACCAGGTTGCCTTCCGGGTGATCGGCGCGGATGCCACTGTAACCATGGCCGTTGAGGCCGGGCAGCTCCAACTCAACGCTTTCGAACCGGTCATTGCCGACGCCTTGCTGGAATCGATCGCTTGGCTCACTGTGGCCTGCCGTCAACTCCGGACGCACTGCGTGGTGGGCATCACCGCCAATACGCAGATGCTGCAGCAGCGGATGCTCGAATCCATCAGCGTGGTCACCGGGTTGGCGCCCCTGATCGGGTACGCCGCCGCGGCCGAACTGGCCAAGGAAGCTCTCGCGTCCCATCGTGGCATCGCGGAACTCGTCATTGAGCGCGGACTGCTCGACCCGCAGAAAATGGAGGCGGCTCTTTCCGCCAAGTCGTTGGCGGGCCTCGGCTGACCGGATAACTGCGCACGCAACAATACGTAAAGGCCCGACGGCGGCACTCACGCGAGTGCCGCCGTCGGGCCTTGCCGGCTCTAGCGGTGGCCGCGAGACCTAACAGCAGCAAAAAGGGGACCACGCCTGCTTGGCGTGGTCCCCTTCTGCTCTTGGCGTCAGGCGTCAGACGGCTCCGCTCGCCACCAACGCATCCTGCTCATTGTGGGTGAGGTAGCTCCGCTGGATGGTGATCTGGTCTGCAACGTACTTTGCATCGTGCCAGACACCCCAGATGAAGCTGGATCCACGGCGTGACTGCCATGGCAGCCCCAGGAAATACACGCCCGGCTCCGTGGATACGCCGCGTTGCTGCAGCGGCTTTCCTTTGGCGTCGAAGGCGTCCACTTGCAGCCAGCTGTAGTCCACGGCGAAGCCAGTTGCCCACACGATGGACGTAACTCCAGCTCCGGCCAGGTCCAGCTCGCGGAGGGGGTTGGTGAGGCTCTCCGGGTCCGGCCTGAGGAAGCGGGCTTCAGGTTCCTCCGGCAGGTCCAGGCCATTGCGTTCCACGTAGGCGTCAGCTTCGTCGAGCAACTCCAAGTAGTGGGCATCGCCGTTCGCGATGTTGGTACGGAGATCGTCCGCGAAGCGCATGGTGCCGTCCTGAAGCTCCATGGTCCGTCCCACGAGCTTGATTCCGTTCTCGGCGAGCGCCCGGAAATCCACGGTGTGGCCACCCTCTGCCCCGCTGACCGCGATGGTCACATGCTCGGCGCCCAGAGCGGGCGTGGAAGCGTCCCACTTGCCCAGCACACCCAGCCACCAGCAGAAGTCCCGGCCACGGTAGTTCCGCGGGGGCCGGTCGTGCGGGCCAACCGAGAGGTACACCTGGCGGCCTGAACGCTGGATCTCCGCGGCAATCTGCACGCCCGAGGAACCGGCCCCCACCACCAGTACTGCACCTTGCGGCAGTTGGCCGGGGTTGCGGTACGAGCTTGAGTGCATCTGCATCAGGCCGTCAGTTTCAGGAACGACGGCGGGGATCACCGGCCGCTGGAACGGCCCTGTGGCGGCGACGACGTAGCGTGCGTTGTACTCGCCGTCGGATGTTTGTACGTGGAAGCCCGGCGCACCGACGTTTCTGCGCACGGACCTGACCTCGACGCCGCAGCGGATGGGCGCGCCGATCTTCTCGGCGTACGCCACGAAGTAGTCCGCTACCTGCTCTTTGGAGGGGAACGAACCGGGCTCGATGTCGGTGAATTGCAGGCCCGGGAAGCGGTCGTGCCATGCGGGTCCATTGGCAACCAGGGAGTCCCACCTCATTGAACGCCACCGCTCGGCAATGCGGTGGCGTTCCAGGACGATGTGGGGAATTCCCCGCTCGCTCAGGTGCTCGCTCATCGCTACCCCGGCCTGGCCTGCGCCTACGATGAGGACCTCAACCTCTTGGCTTGACATGTGATCTCCTATGTGGCGAAAGGTCGCAGCGAGCTGGCTGCTGCGGCCCTTTTCTGTGACGGTTAATTCATTCTCACGTGCACAAGTGCATCTGCATAGCGAATAAAACAGCGCAATCACATCGGAAATTATGATTCAGTAATGGGCCACGCCATGGCTCTGTGGCAGGATGACTCACAGCCCGCAAAGCCTCATCGGCAAGACCCGATCAGCAAGGAGAACGTGACGTGAACACGCCCATCAAGATCGCCGTGACTGGCGCGGCCGGCCAGATCGGCTACAGCCTCCTCTTCCGGATCGCCAGTGGCGCCCTCTTCGGCGCTGATACTCCAGTTCAACTCAGGCTTCTGGAAATCACCCCCGCTTTGAAGGCGCTGGAAGGTGTGGTGATGGAGCTGGACGACTGCGCGTTTCCCACACTCGACTCGGTGGAAATCGGCGACGACGCCGACCATATTTTCGACGGCGTCAACCTTGCCCTGCTCGTGGGTGCCCGTCCGCGTTCCAAGGGCATGGAGCGCGGCGAGCTGCTCAGCGCCAATGGTGCCATTTTCACAGCACAAGGCCAGGCACTGAACCGGGTCGCGGCCGACGACGTCCGCATCGGCGTGACGGGCAATCCGGCCAACACCAACGCCCTGATTGCGATGAGCAACGCCCCGGACATCCCCGCCGCTCGGTTCAGCGCCCTGACACGATTGGATCACAACCGCGCCCTGGGACAGCTTGCTAAAAAAGCCAACGTCGGCGTCGGAGATATCCGCAAAATGACTGTCTGGGGAAATCACTCCGCAACGCAGTACCCGGACATCTTCAACGCCGAGGTCTCCGGCAGAAACGCGGCCGAGGTAGTGAACGATCAGGAGTGGATCGAGAACGACTTCATCCCCACTGTTGCCCGGCGAGGTTCAGCGATCATCGATGCCCGGGGTGCGTCCTCCGCGGCATCGGCAGCGTCGGCAACCATTGATGCAGCCCGCGATTGGCTTCTCGGCACCCCCGACGACGATTGGGTTTCGATGGCTGTTGCCTCCGACGGATCATATGGGGTGCCCGAAGGTCTCATCTATTCATACCCAGTGACTACCTCGGGCGGAGACTGGGAAATTGTTCAAGGACTGGAAGTGAACGAGTTCAGCCGCGGGAAGATGGACGCTACAGCCGCTGAGCTTTCCGACGAGCGGGCTGCCGTGGCTGAGCTCGGCTTGATCTGATGCCCATCAGTGGCGTCGCGTGGGCGTGACCAGGCGGGCAAGCTCGGTGCCGGGTGCCGCCAGCCGGTCCACGGTGCTGAAGATCAACTCCTGCATTGCGGCTGTGGCTGCTGAAGGGCCAATGTCGTTACGTCGGGCCAGATTGACCGTTCTTGTCAGTGCGGGGTTGATCAGGCGGGCACTGCGCAGTCCGGGCCGGCCAATGACAACCATTGCCGGCACCACCGCGACGCCCAGTCCCCGTTCAACGAACCGCAGCACGGCATCCATTTCGGCCCCTTCGACGGCGATCACCGGTTCCAGGCCTCTGGCGGCGAAGGCAGCCTCGGTAGCCATCCGCAGATCGTAGCTTCGGTTGAAGGCGACCTGCGGAATGCGCGCCAGCTCTTCCAAAGTGAGTTCTTCGGGCAACGACGATCCAGCGGCGGAGACCACCACCAGTTCCTCGGTCAGCAACGGAATCAGTTCAGTGCCCTGCACGGCCGGGTCCGTTCCACGGGTGACCACCAGAGCCAGGTCCAGCGCGCTTTCATTGAGTGCACCCACCAGGAAACGGGAACCACCTTCGGTGATGTGCAATTCAATTCCGGGATACGCGCTTCGGAAAGAGGTCAGCACATCGGCCACCAATGAGACGCAGAGGGTAGGTGGGGCGCCCAGGCGAATGCGGCCACGGCGCAACCCTGCGAGCTCGTTCATCTGCTCCCGCGCGGTTTGTGCGTCGCCGAGCATGCGCCGGGCGATGGGCAGGAGGAGCTCCCCCGCATTCGTCAGGGTCGCCCCGGACGGTCCGCGGTGGAAAAGAGCCACTCCCAGATCGGCCTCCAGCGCCGCGATCTGCCTGCTGAGGGAAGGTTGCGCGAGATACAGCTGCTCGGCCGCGCGTGTGAAATGACCCACTCGGGCGATCGCCTCGAAGGAGCGCAACTGCTCTAGCTTCATGGTCATAGCCTAAACGCATCGACTTCAGTCAAACAATTCATTGGAAACATCACGCCGCCCCTTCTAGCGTTGGCATCATGAACCTCAACACCACTCCAGAACGCCTCATGTCCACCACCGTGCTGGTTATCGGAACCGGCGGTGCCGGCCTGCGCGCCTCCATTGAACTCGCCCAGCAAGGAGTGCAGGTGCTGGCGGTGGGCAAGCGTCGCAAGCACGACGCCCACACGAGCCTCGCCGCCGGTGGCATCAACGCTGCTTTGGGCACCATGGACCCTCAGGACAGCTGGCAGCAGCATGCCGCCGATACCCTGCGGGAGTCCTACTTCCTTGCCGATCCGTCCATCGTCGAGACAGTTGCCCGCAACGCCGCCCGTGGCATCGAGGACCTTGAACAGTGGGGAATGCCCTTCGCCCGGGAGGAGGATGGACGCATCTCACAGCGCTTCTTCGGCGCCCACAAGTATCGCCGCACAGCCTACGCCGGTGACTACACCGGCTTGGAGATCCAGCGCACCCTCATGCGCCGGGCCGCAGAGTTGAACGTGCCCATCATCGACACCGTCTACATCACCCGGTTGCTCGTGGCCGACGGCACCGTCTTCGGAGCCTATGGATTCGACGTCGTGGACGGCACCCCCGTGCAGATCCACGCCGACGCGGTGATCCTGGCCGCAGGCGGACATACCCGCATCTGGCGGCACACCTCTTCCCGGCGCGATGAGAACACCGGGGACTCCTTCCGGCTGGCTGCGCTGGCCGGAGCCAAGATCCGCGACGCCGAGCTAGTCCAGTTCCACCCTTCCGGCCTCTTGGAGCCCGACGACGCCGCCGGCACCTTGGTCTCCGAGGCGGCGCGAGGAGAGGGAGGCATCCTCACCAACGCCCTCGGTGAGCGTTTCATGGAACGCTACGACCCCGAGCGCATGGAACTTTCCACCCGGGACAGGGTTGCTCTGGCCGCATTCACCGAGGTCGCCGAAGGTCGAGGGACAGAGAAGGGCGGCGTCTACCTGGACGTCTCCCACCTGCCGCGGGAAACCATTATGGAAAAGCTGCCCAGGGTCTACCGCACCCTGATCGACCTGCAGATGTTGGACATCACCACCCAAAAAATCGAAATTGCGCCCACCGCTCACTACTCGATGGGTGGGGTGTGGGTGGCACCAGAGGACCACGGAACGGGAGTGAACGGCCTCTACGCTATCGGCGAGGCATCTTCCGGGCTGCACGGCGCCAACCGCCTCGGCGGCAACTCACTGATCGAGCTGCTCGTTTACGGACGTATTACCGGCGAGCATGTGGCCCACTACGTCCGTTCACTCACCCACCTCGTCCGGGATCCGGCCGCAGTCGGAATAGCGCGCGGGGAAATGCAGTCACTGCTCAGTGACCGCGGCAGAGAGTCCGCACGGCGGCTGCAGCGTGAACTGCGCAACCTCATGACCGAACACGCCGGGGTAGTGCGCACTGAACAGGGACTGGAACGAGGACTTGAGAAGCTGACGGCTTTGGAGGAACGCGCCCAGTTGGTCACAGCCCACCCGGACATCGCAGGGTTCGATGATCTGGCCCACGCCTACGACCTCCTCGGCTCCCTCCTGGCAGCACGAGCCACCCTGGAGTGCGCTCTTGAACGCCGCGAAACCCGCGGAGCCCACAACCGTGCTGACTTCCCGGAGGCAGATCCCACCTTGCAGGGGAACTTTATCTGGTCAACAGATGAGGGCGTCAGGTTCGAGAGTCTTCCGCCGGCTCCGGATTCCTTCCGAGCCCTCGCCGAGGCAAACGCGGACGACTCGGTGGCCGGCAAGCTCGTCGAGTAAAACCCGCTTGTTCAGTCATGGCCGGGTCACCTCTTCCAGCAGCTCCAGCACATGCCGGTACTGGGAGCCGGTGGCCCGCGTCATGCCCAGTTCGCAGGTTCTGTTGCAGGAGGCGTGGGCAGCAGCGTCCATGTCCGCCACGTCCGCTGCCTGACGTGCGGTTGCCGATGCCGTCAGTTCCGGATGCAACATGCCCCTGTCGCCGGCGAACGCACAGCAACCCCAGTTTTCGGGGATGTCCACACGCTCCGCCACGGCCCCGGCCACCACTCCCAGCGCATCATTGAGACCCATCCGCGTAGAGGAGCAGGTGGGGTGCAGCGCCAATGATGGGAGCTTTTGGTGATCGGGCAACCGGGGCAGTATCCGTTCGGCGGCAAAGTCCACGGCGTCAACGATTCGCAGGGGAAGCCGGCCCTCTGCCGGGACTTCGGATTCCACCGCCTGGCGCAGGCCTTCCGTGCAGGACGACGCATCGCAGACGATGGGCAGCTCGCCGTCACGGGTTGCTGCCCGGAGTGCTCCAGCAGTTTTGGCTTTCATGGTTTCCAGACCATCGACCATCCCTTTAGAGGACCACGGCGTGCCGCAGCACAGGCCGTCGATACCTTGCGGCACCAAAAGCGTGAGGCCTGCCCGGGCAGCAAGCTGCTCCAAGCTGTACTGCACGCCGCGGCCGGGCGATTCGGGCGCACCTGCCGGGCCGGACCCCGCGGGCCCGAACATGGTGTTGACGCAGGCGGGGAAGTACACGGCGTCAACCGGCCCTGCGGGGATAGGGCGTTTTCGCACTGGACCTCCCCCTGGAAGCTCCACAGAATAGAGCGGCACGGTATCTGCGCCCAAGACCGCCCGCGCTGCCTTGTTGGGCGGCATGATCACGGCCGCAGGAACCTTGTCCACCACCATCAACGCAAGAGCCGCGCCGCGGGTGACACCTTCCCAATGCTTGGCTGCGGCGTTCCACGCACCGTTGGTGAGTTTGCCGGCGTCGTTCTTCCTCAGGCGCTTCACCAGCGAACCTGTGTTGATGTCCACTGGGCAGGCAGTTTGGCACATGCCGTCCACGGCGCAGGTGTCCACCGACTCGTACCCGTAATCCCGCTCCAGCTCTTTCACCAAGGCCACGTCCCCGGCCAATCGCGCAGATTCGATAGCACGCAGCGTGACGATTCTCTGGCGCGGCGTGAGAGTGATGTCCTTGCTGGGACACACCGGCTCGCAATAGCCGCAGGAAACGCAGCGGTCCACTTCTTCCGCCACGGGCGGCGCTGTCTTGATGTGCCGGAGGTGCGCCACTGGGTCCTCATCCATCACCACACCGGGGTTCAGCATGCCGGCGGGGTCGAAGAGGCGCTTGATGGTGCGCATGACGTCGTAGAGCTCGTCGCCGTATTGCCGGCGGACGAACGGGGCCATGACCCGCCCCGTGCCGTGCTCGGCCTTCAGTGATCCTCCTTCGGCAAGGACCAGGTCCACCATGTCCTCGGTGAAGGCGCTGTAACGGTCCAATTCCGAGGTCGAGGCAAAGCCGTCGGTCAGCATGAAGTGGACGTTGCCGTCCTTGGCATGGCCGAAGATCACACTGTTGCTGTAGTTGTATTTTTCAAACAGCCCTATGAGGCCCCTGCTAGTGCGGCCCAGCACGGGCACCGGCACCACAATGTCTTCCAACAGTGCTGTGGTGCCTTGAGGGCGAGCGCCGGCCACGGAAGCATAAAGTCCCTTGCGCAGTTGCCACAACTGACCGCGCTCCCGTGGATCGGCGGTGAATCGCGCCGGGGCGGACAAGCCAAGGCCCTGCAGGATTTCCGAACCGTGCCCTTGAAGCTCTTCCAGCTCGCCGGCGCTGCCTGCGGAGTACTCCACCAGGAGGGCGGCATGGTCACGGACCGCTATGTCATGGACGACGGCGGGCGTTCCCTTGAGCGTCTGGCCCACCTTCAGGGACAACGCATCCATGAGTTCAATGGTGGCGGCTCCCGTTTCCACCAGCATGGGCAGCGCTGCGTTTGCTGCCTCAAGATCCGGGAAGACCAACAGACCCGTCGCAGCATGCTGGAGCCGCGGAATGGTGCGGAAGACCGCCTCAGCCACGAATCCCAGGGTGCCTTCGCTGCCGATGATCAGATGCGCCATGATCTGTATCGGGTCCCGGAAATCCAGCAGGGAGTTCAGCCCGTAGCCCATGGTGTTCTTCATGGAAAACTGCTGCCGGATCCGCTGGGCAGAGTCCGGGTTGCTCCGAACCCGCTCGGCCAGCCGTGCCAGGCCCTGGTACAGCTCCGGCTCAACGGTGCGGAGCTTTTCCCCGGCGTCCGGCGCCCCGGTGTCGATGACCGTCCCCGAAGGCAGCACTACGGTCAGGGACTCCAAGGTGCGGTACGTGTTATCCACGGTGCCGCAATTCATGCCCGAGGAATTGTTGGCTACCACCCCGCCCACCGTGCACGCCGCCTCGCTGGCCGGATCCGGCCCGAACTTCCGGCCTTAGCGTGCGAGCCTCGCATTCAGTGCCCGAACGGTAACGCCTGGCTGGACGCGGACCCGGGCGCCGTCGTCGAGCACTTCAATGTTCCTGAAGTTCCGGCGAACATCCACCAGCACACCATCGGTGACAGCCTGTCCGCTGAGGCTGGTACCGCCGGAACGGAACGTGAGCGGCACGCCCTGAGCTGCGCTGGCACGCAGCAAACCTCCGACGTCGGCGGCGCTCTCAGCCGTGACCACAGCCTGGGGGATCAACAGGAAATGCGAGGCATCATGGGCGTTCGCGTGAAGATCGATGGCCCGGATACTTACGGCGGCGGGATCCTGCACCGCAGCGCGGAAGCCAGACACATCAAGAGAAGCCACGAGGGCACCATCCAATCCAGTACGGGGGTGGCCTGCATTATCTCAGCAGTTCAGCCGCCTTCAGGGCTCGGCGCCCCGCCGCCTAGTCGAAGAAGCCGACGATGTAGCCGATGAAGAACAGGAGCGTGAGCAGCACGCCGGCACCGATGGCTGCGAGCCAAAGAAACTGCGTGCCCTTCCTGGGGCCGCCTTCGTCGTGGCCTTGGGGACCGGCTGTCGATGCTTCGCCGGGAGGAGTCTCTCCAGGGGGCACTCCCCCGCCCGGCTCCAGGCCGGTGAGCTTGTCCTCATACGGGTCGGGGTTGCTTCCGGACACATTCACTCCTCGATCGCAGTGCTGGTGCTGTGTTCAAGGTTATAGGGCCGAGGTGCCCGGGCCTAGGTGCTGGGGCCTAGGCTCTGGGGTCGAGGTCCCTCATTGCCGCATCCCGCGTCGACGTCCGCAGCCGGTACAGGGACGTAGTGGCCGTGATGTAGAGATCTTGACCGTCCGCCCCGCCAAAGCAGAGATTGGACACCTTTTCAGGAAGCTCGACGGCGGCCAGCAGCGCAGCGTCGGGGGCATAGACGCGCACCGACGAGCCCGCAGACGTCCACACGCGGCCCTCGACGTCCACGCGGAAACCGTCCGACGCCGCGTCGTCGTCGAGTTCAACGAACGTGCCGCCCTTCCCGCACGAGCCACCCTCCACCGGGTAAACAGCAATCCGGAACGGCACTCCGTTGCCGGGCCCCGCCGTGTCCGCAACGTAGAGGAGCGATTCATCAGGGGAAAACGCGAGCCCGTTGGGATGCACCATATCCGTGACCACCGGACTCAGTTCTTCCTTCGCCGGGTCGAAGCGGAACACATAGCAACCTCCGTATTCCTGCTCGCCCTCGTGGCCTTCCACCGTCCCGGGCAGGATCCCGTAAGGAGGATCGGTAAACCAGACCGTGCCATCCCCCGCCACCACAACGTCGTTGGGCGAGTTGAGCCGATGCTCACCGAACGCTTCAATCATGGGCGTCACCACGCCGTCGTGATCCCGCTCAACACGCCTGCGGCCGTGGCTGCACTGCACCACGCTGCCGTCGTGGTGCAGGGTGCGCCCGTTGGTGTACTCGACGCCGGTGGCGTATTCGCGCGTCGCTCCGGTGCCGGGAGAGAACTCGAGAATCCTGTTGTTGGGGATGTCGCTCCAGCGAAGTGTCTGCGACTGCGGAATCCACAAGGGACCCTCGGCCCAAATGGTACCTTCAAACAACTTTTCCAGGGTGCCCGTGATCAGTTCTTCCATACGTTCGAGACTAATCGTTCGCGGGTTCCGAGCTGGGCTTCCGAACCCGTTCTTTGGTGCGGATCTTTCCGTCCGCGGGCATCACCAGAACCGCCACTACCGTGAGCACAGCGCTGACGAGCACCGCCAGGAAGACGGCTGAGGACGCGAGGGTGGTGGTTTGCGGATCGGGACCACCACTGGGACCGCTGGCATAGATGGCGTTGGCAATGGCGCCGAAAACGGCCACTCCGATGGAACTGCCGATTGACCGGGCAAAGAGGTTGGTGCCGGTGACTACGCCGCGTTCATTCCATTCGACGCTGGTTTGCGCGGCAATGAGGCTCGGCGTTGCCACCAGGCCCAGCCCGAGCCCTACGATGAAGCAAGCCACAGCCACCAGCAGAATATTGGGTGTGGAAGCAGTGAGGGCTAGGACGGCTGCGCCGATCACCGTGATGGAGATGCCGATCATGGCCGTGTTCCGGAATCCGATGCGGAGATAGAACCGGCCGGCTTGCGAGGCACTGATGGGCCAGCCAATGGTCAACGCAGCCAAAGCGAGACCGGCCAGAAGCGGTGAGGTCTTCAGTGACCCTTCCAGGAACGTTGGGACGTAGGTAGTAAGCCCGAGCATGACTGCACCAACGCCGAAAGAGATCATCGCCGTGGTGGCCAGCAGCCTGCGGGAGACCACCCAAGGTGGCAGGATGGGCTCTGCAGCTTTCCTTTCCACCAAGAGAAACGCAACGAACAACAAAGCTCCGCCGGTAAAGACGTAGATGCTGATCGCCGAGTCCCAGGCCCATGCCTGGCCGCCCTGAAGGGCTCCGAGGATGAGCAGGCTCAACGAAACCGTCAGCAGCCCCGCTCCCAAGTAGTCGATCCTGTGCTTGGTCCGCTCCACGTTCTCGTGGAAAGTACGGAGGAGCATCCAACCAGCCAGAAGGCACAGCGGGATGTTGATCAGGAAGATCCACCGCCAGATACCCAGCGAAGCGAAGACCCCTCCAAGCGTTGGACCCACAACAGAAGAGACCGCCCACACACTGGCCAGATATCCCTGGACCTTTGCCCGTTCCGCCAGGGTGTAGATATCGCCGGCAATCGTGATCGCCACGGGCTGGACCGCGCCGGCCCCGAGCCCTTGGAGCACACGGAAAGCAATGAGTGCCGGCATGCTCCACGCCAGCCCGCAGAGAATCGAGCCAAGCAGGAACAGGCCAATTCCGCCCAGGATCATCGGCTTGCGGCCCACCACATCCGAGAGCTTGGCGTAAACAGGTACGGACACTGCCTGCGCCAAAAGGTAGGCGGAAAACAGCCAAGGGAACGAGGCAAAACCGCCGATGTCCGCCACGATGGACGGCACTGCCGTGGCAACAATGGTGGCATCGATCGCCACCAAACCCGTGGCCAACATCAGTGCAATCAGAATGGGTCCACGGCGGGACCGGAACCCGACTCCCTCGTCAGTAGCTGTGCTCATGTACTCGCCTTCACGTCGTCATCACTGGTTGCGTTCTTCATCGCGTAACCCGGCAAGGCGGAAAATTAGTCCCTGAAACCGCGACGGCGGGCCACCCGGTGGTTCCGTGAGGAACCAAGGTGACCCGCCGTCGTCGTCGTGAACTTGCTGGACGTTAGTCGTTGATCAGATCGTGAACCACGATGGTCTGGTCGCGGTCCGGGCCGACGCCGATTGCCGAGAAGCGTGTTCCGGAGAGCTTTTCAAGGGCCAGCACGTAGTTGCGCGCGTTCTCCGGGAGGTCTTCCAGGGTGCGGGCGCCGGTGATGTCCTCGGTCCAGCCGTCAAAGTACTCGAAGACGGGCACTGCGTGGTGGAACTCGGTCTGCGTCATGGGCATTTCGTCGTGGCGCACGCCGTCAACGTCGTAGGCAACACAGACCGGGATCTGTTCGATGCCCGTGAGGACATCCAGCTTGGTGACGAAGTAATCCGTGAAGCCATTCACGCGGGCAGCGTGGCGGGCCAGGACGGCGTCGTACCAACCGCAGCGGCGGGGACGGCCGGTGTTCACACCAAACTCACCGCCGGTCTTCTGCAGGTAAACACCCATGTCGTCGAACAGTTCCGTGGGGAACGGTCCGGCGCCAACACGGGTGGTGTAGGCCTTGATGATGCCGATGGACCGCGAGATGCGGGTGGGACCGATGCCCGAGCCAACGGACGCGCCGCCAGCTGTGGGGTTGGACGAAGTGACGAACGGGTACGTGCCGTGGTCAACGTCCAGGAACGTTGCCTGGCCGCCTTCCATGAGCACAACCTTGCCCTCATCCAGGGCGTTGTTGAGGACAAGTGTGCTGTCAATAACCAGCGGGCGCAGACGCTCGGCGAAGGACAGGAAGTACTCCACGATCTCGTCCACCACGATGTCGCGGCGGTTGTAGACCTTGACCAGGAGTTCGTTCTTCTGGCGCAGCGAGCCTTCCACCTTCTGGCGGAGGATGGACTCGTCAAAGACGTCCTGGACGCGGATGCCCAAGCGGGCCACCTTGTCCATGTACGCCGGGCCGATACCGCGGCCCGTGGTGCCGATGGCTCGGCTGCCCAGGAAGCGCTCGGTCACCTTGTCCAGCACCTGGTGGTACGGGGCAACCAAGTGGGCGTTGGCCGAAACGCGAAGACGGGAGGTGTCCGCGCCACGGGCTTCAAGGCCGTCGATTTCCTGGAAGAGGGCCTCCAGGTTCACCACGCAGCCATTGCCGATAATAGGGATTGCGTTGGGGCTCAGGATGCCCGCGGGAAGGAGCTTCAGCTCATACTTCTCACCGCCAACAACCACGGTGTGCCCGGCGTTGTTACCGCCGTTGGGCTTGACCACGTAGTCAACGCGGCCACCGAGCAGATCGGTTGCTTTGCCTTTGCCTTCGTCGCCCCACTGGGCTCCGACGATCACGATAGCGGGCATGGGATCCTCCCCCATTCTTTCGGGCCCAAACCCAGCCGGATGACCAGGACTAGACGCCGTACATGAGAATGCCCCGACGTAGCTGGTGCAGCCTGCCCAGAGGCACGGCATACGCAAGAGTTTCGGGGCTCTTACCAGCCAAGTTTAGCCGATCCCAGCGGTTTCTCTGGTGTTTGGCTGGCGTTGGGGCGCCGTTGTGGATAAGTCAAGGAACGGCGAGCGCCACAGGACCAGCCGCGGAACTGCCCAGTTGCAGGCTCAGCAAGCCGGCACTGTCCACCAGCCCCACTCTGATGGCCGAGACCTTGTACTCCCCCGCCGCCGCCGTAACATCCGCCGGTTTGGTCCCGGGCCAGCTTTGGTCCGGTTGAACATTGACGTTGATGGCCACCAGGGTCCGGACTGCCGTCAGGAGGGGCCCGACGGCGTTGATCACCGGTGTGATCAGTAACTGCAGGCTTGCGCCCAGGTTGGTGACGAGGCCGGCGTTGAAGATGGTGGCGTTGAGGACGTTCTTGACCACGTTGTTGGTACCGGTCAGGAGGATGGAGGTGACGGGTGTGAGCAGGGCGGCTACGACGCCCCCGATGTCCAGGCCCAGAACGTCGGCCGTGACAACAGGGGCCACCGCGGTCCCATCGAGGAACTGGCCAAGGGTGGACGGCCCGATCTTCACCCCGATGGTAGCCGCGTTCAGGCCTGCCAGTTTCAGCGTGATGTTGGTGTTCGCATTCAGTGTGATGGACCGCAAGGCCGTGGTGAGCGCGGTGAGGACCCGGTTCTTCCACGAATCCAGCAATGCCGTCACCCTGTTGGTCACAGCTGTTGCCATGGCTGCGTCCAGGACCACAGCATGATTTGCTTCCATGCCGTTCAGACCCAGAGTGCCGCCGGCCAGCGAGGCGATGTTGACCCTGACTGTGCCCGTCCCCAGGTTGACGGTCACAATGCCATCGGTCATGGACTCGGTCATGAGGGCAGTGACCCCGGTGAGGTCCGGGGCGGACAACGTGGCAGTAGTGCTGATGGATCCCAGCTGCAGAGTGCCAAGGACAGGGTTGATGAGCGCAGAAATACCGTTGCTGATCCCGGTGGTCAACCCTCCGGTCCCCAACAAGGCATTCAGCTGTGTGGGCACGGCACCCACCAGCGAAGCACCCTGAGTGGAGAGAGTACCCACTGCCGGAATTGCTGCGTTCAGGTCCAAGCCTGCAATGCCGTATTGGCGCTGCACCTCAGGGGTGGGATCCAGCGTGGGCCATCCGTTGATCATGTCGCAGCCGTCCAGCTGAGACGACGAAGCTACTGCCCCCACGTCCAGCGTGACTCCAGCCAGCGAGGCCGGGACGATGTTGCCCAGATTAACGGAGGCCGATTTCGGCGCTGTCGCCGCCCCCTGCGCTGTCCCGGCTACGTCCACGGCACCGGTCTGATCCGATACCAAACCGGACGCGCCATGTGCTTGGCCACTGTTTTCGGAGCGGGCCCATTGTGTATAGGTGCCCACTCCGCCCACGGGCAAACCGAGTCCCAGGCCCACCGAGATAGGACTGCTGCCCAGGACCGAGACCGGAATCTTGGTGACGTAAGCGTCCGTGGTTCCGGGAACGGGGGTTGCGGACAGGGGCGTCCTGGTGGCGGTGGTGCCGTTGTTCAGCACCGTCAGGCCCTGGACTCCTGCCACCGTGTCCAGGTTGGTGTTCAGTACGGTGCCCTGCAATTGCCTGGCCCAGGACTGGTTGGTGAACATGGCGTTGGTGCTGCAGTCACCCGGCGAGCTGACGCCGACGGCGCTTCTCACCCATTCGTTGTCTGTCCAGGCAGCGGTGGTGACGCTGGTTGTCGCAGCGAGCGTAATGGCTGCAGTGGCTGCTACGAGGACAAAGCGGCGCGGCCGGTTCAGAACCCGGCGGAAGATCTGCCGTGCCCTCATGTGCCCTGCCCTGAAGTTTCGCGCGGGTCTGAAGTTTCGTGCGGGTCCACAGGTTCGCGCGTGCGCTTCAGCATGGTCAGGAGGGCAGCCCCCACAAGGAGAAGCCCGCCACCAGCGAAGAGTGCCGGCAAAGACGAGGCACCCGTATCCCCCAGCGGATCGCGTCCGTCCACCGAGGTGTTCCCGTCAGCGGGCGGTGGCGGCGCAGGTGCGCTCCCGCCGTCGTCGTCTCCCATGGCAGTGATCCCGATTCCCAAGGTGAGCTGGGCACCCTCCGGAGGTGCGCTGTTCAGCGGTTTACTCAGTATGAAACGCAGGTAGGGCGATGTTCCGGTTTGCAGGTCCCTCAGCGGAATCCGCACGCTTTGGTCCCAGGCTTCCAAAGTGGTGGCGGCGATCCGGGGGGTCGAACCCGGCGGACATTCCAGCTGTTGGTTGAGCCCGCTGTTGCCCTGCCAGGGAGTGGCGCACTCGTCCACCGCGATGACGTAGCCACCGGCCCCCGCCAAACCACCTCCGGCCGTGAGCTGGAGCGTGGACGTTGCCTGTGGCTTCTCTAGGGACAACCCGATCTGCCAGGAGAAGGAGTCGCCGGCGTCGAGCGCGGGAAACTCCAAAGGGTATACGGATGAGGAGAGCCACAGCAGGCCGGGCGTGCCGTTCTCCGGAACCGGGATGAGCTGATCGGCAGCTTTGGCGGGGAGCGCAAACGTCACTGCACACACGACGGCGGCACACGCCGCCGCTGCCTGCATCCACCGTTTCACTGCTTGCGTCCACGGTTTCACTGCTCAATCACCTCCCTGTTGATTCCTTGCGCGGAATTGAATCCTTGCGGGACGAATCCTTGATGGGGCCGGGTTACCCCTTGTGCCGGGCAACCCGTTTGGGCCAATACGCCCACACCACCAGCACGGCCACGGCCAAAGTGGCCCCGCCAATGAAACCGGGTCCCCTCATGGCCATCACCCAGGAGCCGAGAGCAGGGACTGTTGCCAGCACCTTCTGGGCTGTATCTACCTCGTAGGGCAGCGGGTCCTCGGAACTGTTGGCGTCACCCTTGAGTCTTAGCGATGCCCCGGAACCGCCCGGCTCCACCGATACCACCCGGTGCGTTACCAACACCCCGGATTCGGAACGCTTCACTGACACGACGTCACCCGGAACCAGGGATTCGGCCGGCACCTGAACGGTGAGCGACAAAGCTCCCACGGGATAGATCGGTTCCATGGAGCCTGTCCGAAACACCACGAACGAGGCCTTGTAGATGAATCCCAGTACCAACGCCACAATGCACAGCAACCCCAGGAGGGCCACCGCAGTCAGTGCAACCTCGCGTGAGACCTTGAGGACCCGGAAGATGACGGGCCAGAAACCCGCCCCTCCCGCGGCAGGGGCCGCAGGCGGCAGCGGGAACGAGCTTCTGGTCCGGGTCAAAGGCTCTGTCACAGAGCTTGGCTACGAGCCGGCGATGCTGGTGAACCTCCACAGCGGGATGGTCTGCTTGCCCTGAAGGGTCACGTCGGTCACCGTGGCCGGGAGCGTGATGGCGAAGCAGACATCCACTGCGGCGCCCGCGGTAGCTGCGTCCGCACCCTTCGGCAAGGAGATGGCTACGCCGGACGTGGTGGTCAACGGCACACTGGCACCTGCGGAACCCACAATGTCAGTGCCACCGGTCAAGGTACCCGCTGCGCAGTCCAGCTGGCCGACTCCATACACTGCGCGGACGGTCAAGGCGTTGTAGAGGGCCAGGGAGTTGTCAGTGGTGTCAGCGGCCGGGGCCGTTCCGCCAAGCTTGAGGGCTTCAGCGAGGGTGGCGGTCAGCGCTTCCGATCCCGCTGCAGCCCTGAGCTGCATGGGTGCGTAGGCTGTATCGCCGGGCTTCAGGGCGGCCGAGATAGCACCGAAGGTCAGGGCGCCATCGTTGTCTCCACCCGCGGAAGAATCCGGCGCCGTGGGGATGTTCGGCTTGTCGCTCCACAGATCAGCCCCACCGCCGTTGGTGTTCGTGAACGTGTTCTGCTCCATGTGGTACGTCAGGGTACCGGGGCCGTTGTCCCCACCTGAATTACCGAAGATCCACTCATTATCCGTCCAGGCAGCCAAGGTGAATGCTGCACCAACGCCCAGGACAAGTCCGCCGGCAAGGAGCGCCCGGACCTTCGTGGCCTTATTGGATGAAGTTTTTGCAACCATTTTTTCTTACCCCCACGGTAGGTGACACTGAGACCTGAATCTGGTGGGGTGGCCATACGGTTTCCCCCGAAACCGGTGGTTTCACAGCCATTATGTGCGTGAGAAAAACGGCGTCGGGCTGGAGTGCACTTTAGGGTTAACCGCCTGCTACGAAGTGCAGCGCCGCTTCAGCAAGGGCCGGCCATTCCTGGTGCGAAGTGAAGGGGACTTCCACCCAGTCTTTGTAGGGGCGGTTCCTTCCGGACGGGTCAAAAAGTGCGGCGCCCGGAAGTGCCAGCGCCGGGGCAAACGCTTGACTGTCCCGCCCCAGCTTGAACACCACTTTGTCTCCGTTGAGGCAGGCCAGCGCTTTGTTGTTCAGCATGAGCGATCTCGCACCGAACATTTTTCCCAGCACCACGCCGGCCGGAGCCAGCTCGGCTCCCAGACCTTCGAAAGCGTCAGTGGCGGCAGCGGACGTCCCTGGTTGATCCATACGCCGCATCATCCCGCACGGTGCCTGCCGGCGTCGAGACGCCCGACACGTTTCCGGGCAACACGCCAGGTCGCATTTAAAGGGCGCGCCGAAGAGGGCCCCGTTCACCCCCATAGTCCGGTAAGGTTAGTTAGCCCCCAACAGCACCCTTTGAGGTTCGGCTGCGGCATGCCCGCGGCACCTCGGAACGGTGCGCTGTAACACCTAGGAGACCTAACCCCTGATGCAAGAACTGGCGACTGAATCACCCGAAGAAATCCTCTGGAACCGCCGTTACGAACCGCACATCGCCGAGGTCAACGAGCTGTGCGACTCCATCAAGGTGCAGAAGCCGGGCAGCGAGGTCCTCTACATCGACCCCGCGCACAGCATGGATGACTGCCGAATCGTCAGCCTTTTCTCCAATCAGCGCACCAACACCGGCGAGGGTTTCATCAACCCGGGCGACGAAGAAGCCACCACCCGCATGCTGGGCATGCAGTGGCAGCTGGGCCTGCGCCCCGAGCTCATGATGCCCTGGAATGCGTACCCCTGGATCGAACCTTCCGAGGAACCGGGCAAGCTGACCCCTGCCAACATCACCGAGGGCCTCAAGCCGCTCCTGCGCCTTCTGCAGCTCCTTCCGCGCACCTCCGCCCTGGTGGCACACGGCAATGAGGCACACCGCCTCGCCGATCAGCTCATGAAGGCCGCACCGGCCAGCATCGCACGCCGCGGCTTCAAGACCTTCAAGGTCCGCTCGCTCGGTGGCCGCTCCTTCGCTGGAACCCCTGCCCGCCAGCAGGAATACTTGGACGCCATCCACGGCGCCTACGCCGAGGCCATGGCCCGTACGGGAATTCCCCGCAAGGCCTAGTTAGCACGAGTTTAACGACGGCGGCTCTCACCTTTTTGGTGAGGGCCGCCGTCGTTGTTGGGGTGCTTTATTCGGGTGCTTTGGGTGGGGCGTCTTTAGCTGACCAACATGCTGCGGAGGTCCTTCAGGATCAGCTGTGCGCCTGTGGGGCCGAGGCCGAGGAACCAAACGTCATCACTGACTGACTTCGCCTGGCCGGCCTTGACTGCGCCGAGCTTGGGCCAGACAGCGCCCTCAACCACGGCCGTCTCGCCGGTGGCGGCCGGATCGCCGTAGCTGCTGTAGAAGATCCAGTCGGCATCGCCTTGTTCGATGTTCTCGGCCGAAATCTCGGCAGCGAGTTCATCGATGTTCTGGTTCTCCGGACGGGACAGGCCTGCGTCCTTCAAAATGACGCCAATCAGCGACTTGTTCGCGTACAGGCGGATCTTGCCGGGGAGGAAGCGGACCAAGGAGATCTTGGGGTCTCCCTTCACGTCTGCCTTGAGTGCGTCCGCTTCGGTCTGGTAATCGTTGAGCGCCTTGACGGCCTTGTCCTCTTCGCCCAAGGACTTGCCCACCAGCAGGAAGTTTTCCTTCCACGGGAAGCCCGGGCGGATGCTGAAGACCGTGGGAGCGATCGTGGACAGCTGCTTGTACAGCTTGTCGGCCCGCAGCTGGCTGCCCAGGATGAGATCCGGCTTGAGCGCAGCGATTGCTTCAAGGTTGAGGGCCTGGATGGTGCCCACCGAGGCCACATCCTTGACCTTGTCAGCCAGGTACGTGGGCACAGGGTTGGCACCTTCAGTGGTGGCCATGCCCACCGGAGTGATGCCGAGGGTCACCACGTCATCCAGCTCGCCGGTGTCGAGGACCACCACGCGGGTGGGCTTCTTCTCCAGGGTGGTTTCCCCGTTGGCGTGCTTGAGGGTTCGCGGGAAAACGCCCGGGGCAGCGTCCGTGCCGAGTTTGGCCGTTTCCTGGTCCGCAGTGGTGAACTTGGAACCGCCCGTGGCAACATCGGCGTTGCCGGCGGCCGAACCTGATCCACCGCTGGTGCCGCAGCCTGCGAGGAGGCCCACGGCCACGGCGGCGCCGGCCACCTTCATCGCAAGCTTGCGCACTGCATTTTTGCGATGAGGGGATGCCCTAGTCGGCCGTACTTCAAAATCGTCATTTTTCACTGGGTAAGGCTAACCTAATTAAGGCACACTTCTGTGACGTTGTGACAACAGTCACGGAATAGCCGTCTTCTTAATGCCCCTCCTCGAAATGGTCCCCTGCTGTGTCCCCATCGGCGACGTCATGTCCCAAGTAGCCGCTCCGGCGCGTCCGGCCGCAAGCGCCGCTGCCATACCCGGCGTCGTCAATAGATCCCGCTGGCGGATTTTCTTCCTGGTTCTCGCCGCGACAGTCCTCCTCGGCGCCGCTGTGTTAAGTCTCGGCGTCGGAGCCAAGTTCATTCCAGCCACCACGGTCCTTGAAGCGTTCACCAATCCTCAGGACACGGCGGATCACGCCATCATCTTGCAAAATCGGCTGCCGCGCACTTTGATGGGCATGGCCGCGGGAATTGCTTTGGGCGTTGCCGGTGCACTCATTCAGGCCATTACACGGAATCCGCTGGCAGACCCCGGCATTCTGGGCGTCAACGCCGGCGCTTCTTTTGCCATGGTGATTGCCATCGGAGTCTTCGGCGTCGGCTCGCTCAGCGGCTACATCTGGTTTGCGTTCCTTGGCGCCATCCTCACCACGGGAGCCGTCTACCTGATCGGGACCTCCGGCAGGAACGTGGTGAACCCCATCAGGCTGACCTTGGCCGGTGTTGCCTTGGGCGCGGTCCTCACTGGTATCGGCTCAGGACTCACCCTCCTGAACCCCAAAGCTTTTGACCACTTGCGCTCGTGGAGCATCGGATCGCTGGACACCCGAAGCATGGAGTCGGTCTTCACCGTCCTGCCGTTCATGGGCGTTGGCCTGCTGGTGGCATTGTTCTCCGTCCGCGGGCTCAACGCCGTGGCGCTGGGCGACGACCTCGCAACCTCCCTCGGGGCCAACGTCAACCGCACCCGGATCCTGGGGGTCGTGGCCATCACGCTTCTCAGCGGAGCCGCAACGGCCGGAGCAGGCGCAATCGGATTTGTGGGGCTCATGATTCCGCACGTGGCCCGCTGGATCGTGGGTCCGGACCAACGCTGGATTCTGGCCACCACGGTACTGCTCTCCCCTATCCTGCTGCTGGTATCGGACGTGCTGGGCAGGATCGCCGCTCCCGGCGAACTCCCAGTGGGCGTGGTGACGGCATTCATCGGGGCACCGGTGCTTATAGCGCTGGCGCGGCGCCGGAAGGTGAGCGGGCTGTGACCCGGCTGGACCCCGGCAGCCACCTCGACTTTGGCCGGTCCACAGTCCTGCTCCGCACCCGTGCGCTGAGCCTCCGCTTCGATCTCCGTAGCATCCTCGTCTGCCTGCCGTTGATCCTTGCCGCACTGACCGTGGCCGTCATTTCGCTGGCCACCGGCGATTACGACGTCACCGTCCAGCAAGTCCTCCAGGCCTTCACCGGCGACGCCCCTGGACTGGCCCAAACAATCGTCATGGAATGGCGGCTCCCCCGGGTGCTTTCGGCGCTGGTGTTCGGCGCAGCCTTGGGAATGAGCGGCGGAATTTTCCAGTCCATGACCCGCAACCCCCTGGGCAGCCCGGACATCATCGGCTTCAATACCGGCGCTTACACCGGCGCGTTGATAGTGATGCTGACCGTTGGCGGCGGCTATCTTGGCGTTGCTGCAGGCGCCTTGGTTGGCGGCATCCTCACGGCACTGGCCGTCTACTTGCTCGCCTACCGTCGCGGCTCCCAAGGTTTCCGGCTCATTATTGTGGGCATCGGTATCAGCGCGATGCTGGCCGCCCTTAACCATTGGCTGATCTTGCAAGCCGAGCTCGAGGCCGCTTTGGCGGCAGCTGTTTGGGGAGCGGGGTCCCTCAACGGCATCACGTGGGAGCAGGCGGCGCCTGCCGCCGTCGTGGTTGTTGTAGTTGGCTTGGCCACGCTGGCAGTCGCGCGCCGCATGCAACTTCTGGAAATGGGCGACGACGCCGCACGCGCTTTGGGCGTCCGGGCGGAACCCACGCGTCTGCTGTTGCTGATCCTGGGCGTCGCACTGACGGCAGCCGTCACTGCCGTAGCCGGGCCCATCGCTTTCGTTGCCCTGGCCGCTCCGCAGCTTGCCCGTCGGCTGACCCGGAGTGCCGGCATCACGCTGGTGCCCTCGGCAGTCATGGGCGCTTTACTCCTGGCGGCAAGCGATCTCGCGGCCCAGCGTTTGTTTGCCCCGATTCAGCTGCCTGTGGGCGTTGTGACGGTGTGCATTGGCGGTATCTACCTCGTCTGGCTGCTGGCCAGGGAAGCAAGGAAATCATGAGCCTCATTACAGCCGCACCTCAACTCCACGCCGAAGCACTGACCATCGGCTACGAGCAACGCATCATCTCCGAGAACCTCAACGTGCGCATCCCCGAGGGCAAATTCACGGTGATCGTCGGGCCCAACGCCTGCGGTAAATCCACGCTGCTGCGCGCCCTGGCCCGGCTCATCAAGCCCCGCAGTGGACAGGTGTTATTGGACGGCAAGTCCGTGACCTCGCTTCCGGCGAAAGAGCTGGCACGGCGCCTCGGATTGCTGCCGCAGTCCTCCATCGCGCCCGACGGCATCACCGTGGCCGACCTCGTTGCCCGCGGCCGCTACCCGCACCAGAAGTTGCTGCGGCAATGGAGTGTGGCGGACGAGTCCGCAGTGGTGGAGGCCATGGAGGCCACCGGCGTCTCTGCCCTGTCCGGACGGCTCGTGGACGAACTTTCCGGCGGCCAACGGCAACGCGTGTGGGTGGCCATGGTCTTGGCCCAGCAGACCCCGCTCATGCTGTTGGACGAGCCCACCACCTTCCTTGATATCGCGCACCAGATCGAGCTGTTGGAACTCTTCCGCGAGCTCAACTTGGACAAGGGCCACACGCTGGTTGCCGTGCTGCACGACCTCAACCACGCCAGCCGCTACGCAGACCACATCATCGCCATGAAGGACGGCGCGGTGGCGGCCGAGGGCGCCCCCGCTGACGTGATCACCGAGTCCTTGGTGGAGGAAGTGTTCGGGATGGCCTGCCGGATTATTGACGATCCCGTGACGCACACGCCGCTGGTGGTTCCGTTGGGAAGGCCGAGGCACGCGGCGGTCACGGACTAACGCTGTTCTCCGCCTCAAGCCCTTAACGACGACGGCGGCCCTCACCTTTTTGGTGAGGGCCGCCGTCGTTGTCTGCTTGGTTCCTAGCGGGCTTCGAGCGCTGCCTTGGCTTTGGGGTCCGAGTCGTTCAGGAACTTCTCGATCCGCTCCGGCTCCTCAGCTTCACCGATTGCCGATGCCGCCCGGCCCAATGCGTAGAGAGCACGCAGGAAGCCCTGGTTGGGCTCGTGCTCCCACGGGATGGGTCCGACGCCACGCCAACCGTTGCGGCGCAGCGAATCCAGGCCGCGGTGGTAGCCCACACGGGCGTAGGCGTAGGACTCGATGGTCCGGCCCTCGTCCCAGGCTTCCTCGGCAAGGATGGCCCATAGAAGAGACGACGTGGGGTTCTTGGCCACCAGGTCCAGCGCCTCGTTGCCGAGTGCCAGGTGCTGGTAGATCTCGGTTTCGGCGGGCAGGAGCGTTGGCTCCGGCCCCATCAGGTTTCTGCGGAATTCGTCGGACATTAGAAGGTCTTGCCCACCGATCCGAGCTGCTGGGCAGCTTCAACCAGACGCGCGGCCATGCCGGCTTCGGCCGAAGCACCCCAAACGCGCGGGTCATAGCTCTTCTTGTTGCCCATTTCGCCGTCGACCTTCAGGACGCCATCGTAGTTGGAGAACATGTGCCCGGCCACCGGACGCGTGAACGCGTACTGCGTATCGGTATCGATGTTCATCTTGATCACACCGAAGGAAACAGCATCAGCGATTTCCTGCTCAGTGGAGCCCGAACCGCCGTGGAAGACCAGATCAAACGGGTTTTCCTTGCCGATCTTCGCACCCACCTCGGCCTGGATCTGCTTGAGCAACTCCGGGCGGAGCTTCACATTGCCCGGCTTGTACACACCGTGCACGTTACCGAACGTCAGCGCGGTCAGGTAACGGCCATGCTCACCGGCACCCAAGGCCTCAATGGTGGCCAGGGCGTCTTCGGTGGTGGTGTACAGCTTCTCGTTGATTTCGTTCTCAACACCGTCTTCTTCGCCACCAACAGTGCCGATTTCAACTTCAAGGATGATCTTCGCAGCAGCAGCACGTTCCAGCAGCTCACGGCCGATCCGCAGGTTCTCCGACAAGGCCTCGTGCGAGCCGTCCCACATGTGCGAGTTGAAGATCGGGTCCTTACCCGCCTTCACGGCCTCCTCGGACGCGGCCA
>NZ_PCPR01000034.1 GCF_002979775.1 Arthrobacter sp. MYb23 | reverse complement strand
GGGCCACGGTGGGGTGGGCCTCGGAGGTTTAAAAAACTTTTTCAATCCGGACCCATCCACCCCGCCCCACCCTCCGAATAGGTGGTGAGACACAAACCGCAGGTGAAGCAAAAGCAACATCCGCAGCCCGTGTCCCGCCACCCAATGGACCCAACGCCCTGGTTCCAAAAACAAGGAGAATGACATGTTGTCCACAAAGCGCCCCGCCCTCGCCTTCGTTGGCCTCACTGCAGCCGCCCTTCTCGGACTTACGGCCTGTGGTGGTACCAGCACGCCGGCTGCCACCTCTGCCGCCCCGGAGACCTCCAAGGCGGCACCGTCGTCGATGGCACCGTCGCCGTCCTCATCCGCCATGAGCAGCGCAGCCATGGATCCGGCCGCTAACCTCGTAGGCCCCGGCTGCGCCGGTTACGCTGCACAGGTTCCGGACGGTGCCGGTTCGGTAGCCGGCATGGCCCTGGATCCGGTAGCCGTAGCAGCATCGAACAACCCGCTGCTCAAGACCCTGACCGCCGCTGTTTCGGGAAAGCTCAACCCCAAGGTTGACCTGGTTTCCACCCTGAACGGCAGCGAGTTCACGGTGTTCGCACCGGTTGACGATGCTTTCGCAAAGATCGACCCCGCAACCATCGAAACGCTCAAGACGGACGACGCCCTGCTGAGCAAGATCCTCACCTACCACGTAGTCCCCGGCCAGCTGACCCCGGACCAGATCATCGGCACCCACAAGACTGTTCAGGGTGGCGAAGTGACTGTAGGTGGCACCAAGGATGCCCTCACGGTTGACGGAGCTTCCAACGTGATCTGCGGTGGTGTCCAGACCGCCAACGCCACGGTCTACCTGATCGACTCAGTGCTGATGCCCAAATAAGCCCTGGGGCTTTGGCAGTAGCAACAACAAAGCAGTAGCAACAACAAAGCAGGCGCCGGGATCCGGCGCCTGCTTTGTTGTGTGTTGCGGGTGTTTACGGTTAGCGGCCGAAGTCACTGTCCACGTAGGATCCGGCACGGTTGTGTTCGGACCCGCAGGGGCAGTGGTCAACCTCAATCCGGACTGTCATGGGCTTGGATGAGTCCAAAGTGAAGGTCACATCCTCGCTGGCTTGAGTATTGCGGCTGCTCTGGGTATTGAGGCGGAGGGTGCCTTGGGCAGACGAGTTGGGCATAGTGGACCTTCCTGATGTGTGAATGGGTGGTTGGCCGGAAGCGGGGCTATTTGTCGTCGGATTCCAGCTGGGGTTTGCCCACCAGAGGGATGGTTCCCGTGGGTGTTGCTCCGGCGCAATCGGAATCCGTGCACTTTTCAGCGCAATCATGCCTGGTAACGAGGTCGAACTGAACGCCACCGTGTTGCTCAACGCCCGTCCGGATGGCCCGTTCCACCACTGAGGTGGCCAGGCGTTTGTGCAATTGCAGGGGATCGCGGCGGAGGTCCTTGACCAAGGCGAAACAGAGCAACAGCATCACGACCACAAAGGGCAGGGCAGCCACAATGGTCACTCTTTGCAGGCCGGACAACGCTTCCGATGGTTTATCGCCGCCGGCAAGCAGCATGACCGCTGCCACTGCGCCGGTGAGGCTTCCCCAGAAGATCACCACTCCCCGGCGCGGATGCTCAGCACCATTGGAGCTGAGGGATCCCATCACGATGGAAGCTGCGTCGGCACCGGTGACGAAGAAGATCGCCACCAGGACCATGGCAAGCACAATGACGGCTGCGGTCAGCCAGCCGGGCATGCCCAGGTTCTTTATCAAGTCGAAGAGGGCGCCATCGAAGTTGATGGAGGGTGCGCCGTCCACCATGGTCACCAGTCCGGGAGTTCCGGCTTTGTCCGCCTCTTGCTGAACGTGGAATGCTGCGCCACCGAAGATGCCGAACCAGATCACGCTGACGACGCTGGGTACCAGCAGCACGCCGGTGACGAACTGGCGGATGGTGCGGCCACGGCTGATGCGGGCAATGAACATTCCCACGAAGGGCGTCCAGGAGATCCACCAGGCCCAGTAGAAGATGGTCCAGCTGGTCATCCAGCTGCGCAGGGAGTCGTCTCCCACGGCTTCCGTGCGTGAGGACATTTCAGCCAAATCCCGGGCGTAGTCACCCACGGCCGAGGGGATCAGGTTGAGGATGAACAGGGTGGGTCCGGCCACGAACACGATGAGGGCCAGGACAACCGCCAACACCATGTTGATGTTGGACAGCCACTGGATGCCGCGGCTGATGCCGGAAACAGCTGACGCCACGAAGCAGAAGGTCAGGATCGCGACGATGACCACCAGGACGGGAGTTCCGATCTCACCGAGCCAGCCGTTGGACGTCATGCCGCTGCCGATCTGGAGGGCACCGAGGCCCAGCGAGGCAGCAGTTCCGAACAGCGTGGCGAAGATGGCCAGGATGTTGATGAACTTGCCGATGGGCCCTTCCACCATGCGGATGCCAAAGACCGAGGTGAACGCCGCGGAAACCAGTTGCTTGCGGCCCAGGCGGTAGGTGCCGTAGGCCATGGCGATGCCCACCACTGCGTACATGGCCCAGGGATGCAGGGTCCAGTGGAAGATGGAGGTGGCCATGGCAGTCTGGATGGCAGCAGGTGTGCGGCCGTCCACTGTTCCCGGCGGCGGCGAGATGTAGTGGTACAGGGGTTCGGCCACACCGTAAAACATGAGGCCGATGCCCATGCCGGCGGCGAACATCATGGCCACCCAGGAGACAGTCCGGAACTCTGGCTTCTCGCCGTCCTTGCCCAGCGGGATGTTGCCGAACTTGCCGAGGGCAAGCCACAGGACAAAAACGACGAACAATGAGGCGAGGACCATGAAGAGCCAGCCTGTGTACTCCATGACCCAGTTCAGGGCACCTTTGGATGTATCGGAGAGGCTGTCGCGTCCCACAAAGCCCCAGACCACGAAGGCGACGGCGATGGCGCCCGTGATCCCGAAGGTGACTTTGTCGAGGGTAAGTTTGCGGTTCCGGCGGGCCGAAACGGCCTGCTCGGTCTTGGCGTGGCGCAGCTCTTCCATGATCTGTTCGTGTTCCACAGAATCAGAAATAGGCTCTGCGCCTCCACCCTCAGCGCTGAGGGCTGCCAGGTTGGTTTCGTCGGGGGAGACACTGATAACTGCTTCAGGGTTCTCCGCGCGGGCGGGTTTGGTTGGGCTGGCTGCACCCGGGATGCCTGCCACGTGATCGTCGGCAGGTAATTCTTCGGGTGTCAGCGGTTTTGTGTCACTGTTTGTAGCCATGAGCGGGTCCTTTGCTCGGCGTGTCATGAGCCTGAATTTCTACGAGGCCTTGGTGAATGGACGGGTGGGAAGGTTGGGTCTTCCTCCGATCCGATGGTCATGGCGGGCCGTGGCGCCTCCCCGGGTGCGCGGTCACGGAGCGGGCAGGCGATAGGAATATTGCACCTCTTCTGGTTCGTGGGACGGGGTGGGTTGAATCGTCGGTCCGTGCTCTGAAGGCGTGTTCCGCAGGAATCAACAACATCCGCGCTAAGCAACAGAGTGCGCTCCGTCACACCCAAAGTCAAGGGATTCGCGCTCTTTAACAGCAGATTGATATATCAATTGGCTGGAAGCATGATGTTGCGTATCATGGGCGGGGTTGCGAATAGCGCGTCTAAAATCGGCGTCGGAGTGCAGTGACTGGCCCTCCGGCCAGCGTCATTCTGGAGGGTGTAAAGGTATGGCTGACGCGGTAGCGCTAGCGCTGCCTGTAGCCCATGCGCGAACTGATGGTCAGTCCGGCCTCCCGGAGACCCTCGATGAGCCCTGGCTGTTCCTCGGGTGAGAAGCGGAACGCCGGGCCGGAAATGCTGACGGCGGCAATGACGCTGCCCGCGTGGTTGAAGATGGGCACGGCAATAGCCGTCAGGCCGATCTCAAACTCTTCGTGGACTGTGGCGTACCCGTTCCGGGCCACGTCCAGCAGCTGCTTCTCCAGCTCCCCGCGGTTTGTCACGGTTCGTGGCGTGCGTGCGGGCAAACCCACTGCCTTGAAGACCTGGGTTCGTTCATCCGCGGTCAGGGCGGCGAGAAGGACCTTGCCGCTGGAGGTGGCATGAAGCGGAGTCAAACTACCCACCCAGTCGTAAGTGGCCAGCGTTGAGGGTCCCATCGCCTGGTCCACGTTGACGGCATAGTTGGACCGCAGGACGGCAAGGTTGACCGTCTCCTTGTACTCGGCAGCCAGCCCCTCCAAAACCTGGCGCGCCTCATGGACCACGCTTAGCCTGCCCGGAATGGACGATGCGAGGCGGAGGATCCCAAAGCCCAGCTGGTACTTGCCGCGCTCACTGTTTTGCCGGACGATGTCGCGGTTGACCAAGGAGCCCACCAGCCTGGACACGGTGGATTTGTGGATGCCCATTTCTTCGGCGATTTCACTCACTCCGGCATCGCCTTCGCGGGCCAGGATTTCCAGGATCTGGAGAGCACGGTCCACAGATTGGACGCCACCAGCTTGGGCGTCTGCGCCCTTGTCAGTGTCTGCGCCCGTGTCACTGTCCGCGTGGTTGCCTTCGGCCATGATGCCCCGTGTCGTTGTCCAGGCAGGCCGCCATGGGTTGATTACCCTGCCGGCCCGCACCCTCGTCTTGCCTCATCCTAGACGGAGTTTTGCAGGGACCTTTCACACCATGGGGGCTCGCATCCGGACTTCGGAACTGTTGGCCGTGGTCCATGGCAGCGGCAGGACGGGAACAGTGGCACCGGCAGCCACACCTTCAGGGGGAACGGCCATGTACCCGTCCGCCCACGCAAGCCCGCGCATCATGCCCGGACCCGTGCGGGAGGCGGGGAACGCGAGCTCGTGGACCAGGGTGCAGGGCATGAGCCGTGTCCGGCCTGGGTCGGGATCGACGTCGGCCCCGGAGGTCATGAGGCGGGCAGCGCGGAGAGGCCCGTTTCCCAAGGCAGCCAGCAGGGGTTCCCCGAGTGTCATGAGCGCCATCATGGCGGCCAGCGGATTTCCTGGAAGCCCGATGACGAAACGGCCATCAGGAAGTTCCGCCAGCACTGCCGGATGGCCCGGACGCATGGCAACCCCGTCCAGCAGGAGCCTGCCGCCCAGCGCCGCAACGGCATCGCGGAAGTGGTCAGTGCCGGATTTACCCGTTCCTCCGGTGGTCACGATCACGTCCGGACGCGCGGCTCCGGACGTGGTGGTACTGCCCAGCGCTGCCATCCACTCTTGGTAAGAGTCGCCAATCCTTTGCTGACCAACGGGCTCCCCGCCCAGTTGCGAAATGACGGTATCCAGTTGCGGGCCGAACGCGTCGCGGACCTGCCCCGGTGCAGGCTCACCTGAGGTCACCACTTCCGAACCGGTCAGTACGACGGCGACCCTCGGCTTGCGCTGTACCCGAACGTGATCGTGGCCTGCTACAGCGGCCAAGGCAATGTGGGCCGGGTTGAGAACTATGCCGGCGGGTATGAGGACATCGCCGGCTGTGGCTTCTTCTCCGGCCGGGCGAATGTGGCGGCCGGGGAGAGTCTCACCTGGCTTCGAATCGTGCCTGAGTGAAAGGTGCCCGTCCTCGGAGACGCAGCCGCTTTCCTTGCGCAGTACTGCCGTGGCTCCGGTGGGAACGAGCCCACCGGTGGCAATAAGGCTCGCTTCGCCCGCGGCGAGCGGACGTCCCGCCGTCGTCATCAACCACGGACCGTCGCCGTCGCCGTTGACAGCCCAGCCGTCCATGGCAGATGACGCATAGTGGGGGAGATCCTGCTGCGCGGTGACGGGGCTGGTCAGGGTGCCGCCGATTGCGTCGCTGAGGGCAACCACCAAGGACGGGAGCGGCCTGGCACACTGATAGGCCAGCTGCCGCGCTTCGGCCCAGGTGGGTGCGTGCGGCCGTTCCTTGCGCACAGTGGACTTGCGCACCGCGGACCCCGCGTCAGAGTCGGTGAAGATTGCTTGTGCAAGCATTGAGGCCCGCTTCCTGGGAGATGTGACGCAGATACCGGGGACTGCACGGCCTTCCCGTAAATCTTGCCGCGCAGTCCCCGGTATCAGTTGATGCGTACTGAACCGGACTGGTAGTAGGTCCGAGCTGTCTTAGCCCTTCACGTAGCCGTTGGGGTTCAGGACGAACTTTGTTGCCGATCCGGCGTCGAATTCGGCGTAGCCACGTGGAGCATCCTCGAGGGGGATGGCCTTGGCGTTGACGGCCTTGGCGATCTGTACCTTGTCATGGAGGATGGCCATCATCAGCTGACGGTTGTACTTCATGACGGGGCACTGCCCGGTGGTGAAGGACAGGGACTTGGCCCAGCCGGTACCAAGGGACAGCGAGAGGGAGCCGTGCTTGGCTGCCTCGTCGATTCCGCCCGGATCGCCGGTGACGTAGAGACCCGGGATGCCCAGGGATCCGCCGGCGGCAGTGATGTCCATGAGGGAGTTCAGCACGGTGGCAGGAGCTTCGTGGGAGGCATCCTTGCCGTGACCGCGGGCTTCGAAGCCAACAGCGTCCACGCCGCAATCCACTTCCGGAACGCCAAGGATCTGTGCGATCTGTTCCTTGGGATCGCCGTTGGACACGTTGACGGTTTCGCAGCCGAAGGATCGCGCCTGCGCCAGCCGGTCCTCGTTCATGTCGCCCACAATCACGACGGCGGCGCCCAGCAGTTGCGCGCCCACGGCGGCAGCAAGGCCCACGGGCCCGGCACCTGCGACGTAAACCGTGGATCCGACGCCCACGCCGGCGGTGACGGCGCCGTGGAAGCCGGTGGGGAAGATGTCCGAGAGCATGGTCAAGTCCATGATCTTTTCCAGTGCCTGATCGCGGTCCGGGAAACGCAGCAGGTTCCAGTCGGCGTAGGGAACCAGCACGAACTCGGCCTGTCCGCCTACCCAGCCGCCCATGTCAACGTAGCCGTAGGCGCTGCCGGGGCGGTCAGGGTTGACGTTGAGGCAAATGCCGGTCTTCTGTTCCTTACAGTTCCGGCAGCGGCCGCAGGAGATGTTGAAGGGGACCGAGACGATGTCACCTACTTTGATGAACTCGACGTCGGGTCCCACCTCCACTACTTCGCCGGTGATTTCGTGGCCGAGGACCAGGTCCTTGGGAGCCGTGGTGCGGCCGCGGACCATGTGCTGGTCCGAACCGCAGATGTTGGTGGTCACCGTCCGGAGGATTGCGCCGTGCGGCACCTTCCGGCCGACGTTGGCAGGGTTGACGCCTGGTCCGTCTTTGAGCTCAAACGTTGGGTAGTCAGTGTCAATGATCTCAACGACACCGGGTTCCTTGTAGGCGACTGCTCTGTTTCCTGACATGGTCACTCCCTATTCTTTGGCTGTTACTGAAAAATGCTGCCCAATGGACCGAAAACGGTGCTTCGATGAGGAAATACCTCCCCAGGTTTCAGGCACCGAAGCACCTTTCACGGCCCACCGGACGGGGTGGAAAAACTGGACGGATGGAAATCTTGTTCTGGATCTAGGCTTTCTCCAGCCGGATGATCACCGACTTCGAGGTGGGAGTTCCACTGGTATCGGCCACGGAATCCAAGGGCACCAGGACGTTGGTTTCGGGGTAGTACGCGGCGGCGCAACCCTTGGGCGTCGAATACGAGACGATGCGGAAGTTCTCGGCCCGCCTGTCTGTCCCTTGGAATTCGGAAATCAGATGGACCATGTCGCCGTCGGAAAATCCCAGCTCGGTGATGTCGTCAGCGTTGATGAGCACCACGCGCCGGCCACCATGGATGCCGCGGTAGCGGTCGTCCTTGCCATAGATGGTGGTGTTGTACTGGTCGTGGGAGCGCAGGGTCTGCAGGACCAAGCGGCCGGGCGGGATCTTGATGAACTCCAGCTCGTTGCCCGTGAAGTGTGCTTTCCCGGAGGCGGTGTCGAACTTCCTGGCGTCGCGCGGCGGGTGGGGCAGCACGAAGCCGCCCGGGTGCTGGATGCGTGCTTCGAAGTCCTCAAATCCATCGAACACGGCCTCAATGTGCTTCCGGATCAGCGTGTAGTCGTCCCTCATGGCGAGCCAGCCAGCCTGCGGCGTGTTGGGCAGGCGTTGGTGGCCATCCTTGAACAGCCTGTCCGCAAGGTTGCAGACGATTGCCACTTCCGAGTGGAGGTGGTCGCTGGCGGGTTTGAGGCGTCCCCGTGATGCGTGGACGGCGCTCATGGAGTCTTCCACGGTGACCCGCTGATCGCCGGTGCGCTGGGTGTCTTTCTCGGTGCGTCCGAGGGTGGGCAGGATCAGCGCCCGGCGCCCTGTGGACAGGTGCGAGTGGTTCAGTTTCGTGGAGATCTGGACGCTCAACCGGGTGTTGGCCAAGGCCAGTTCTGTGACGTCGGAATCAGGGGCCGCCCGGACAAAGTTGCCGCCCATGCCCATGAAGAAGCGGACTTTCCCGTCCCGCATGGCGCGGATGGCTGCCACGGTGTCATAGCCGTGCTCACGGGGAGAGCGGAACTCGAATTCCTGGTCCAGACGGTCGTGGAACGTCTCCGGCATCTTTTCAAAGATGCCCATGGTGCGGTCGCCCTGGACGTTGGAGTGGCCGCGCACCGGGCAAACGCCGGCGCCGGGCTTGCCGATGTTGCCCTGGAGCAGCAGGACGTTGACTACATCGCGGAGGGTGGGCACGGAATGCTTGTGTTGGGTGAGTCCCATGGCCCAGCAGACAATGGTGGCGCTGGACGCGAGCATCCGCTCACCTGTGGCATGAATCTGTTCCAAGGTGAGGCCCGTCGCCTCCACAATGTCGTCCCACTCCACCTTTTCCAGGAAACGCAGGTAGTCGTCAAGGCCCACGGTGTGGTTGTTGATGAACTGGTGGTCCAAGACGGTTGATAGGCCCGGGGTGTTCCGCCCGGCAGCTTCGGCTTCCAGCAGGTACTTGCCCAGTCCTTGGAAGAGTGCCTGATCCCCACCGGCCCGGATCTGCAGGAAGTCATCCGTCAGCTGGGTGCCTTGAATCATGCCGGCCACATGCTGCGGGTTCTCGAAGTGCAGGAGCCCGGCTTCGGGGAGAGGGTTCACGGACACGATGATCGCGCCGTTCTTCTTCGCGTTTTCCAAGGCACTGAGCATGCGCGGGTGGTTGGTGCCGGGATTCTGGCCGGCCACGAAGATCAGCGATGCCGTCTCCAGATCAGTCAGGCTGACAGATCCTTTGCCGATGCCAATGGTTTCCACCAGCGCCGAGCCGGAGGACTCGTGGCACATGTTGGAACAGTCCGGGAGATTGTTGGTACCCAGGCCGCGAACCAAGAGCTGGTACACGAACGCTGCTTCATTGGAGGTCCGGCCGGAGGTGTAGAAAACAGCTTGATCGGGGTGTTCCAGACCCCGCAGTTCCTCTGCCATGAGGTCGTAGGCCTCATCCCAGTCAATGGCCCTGTAGTGGGAAGCGCCTTCGTCGAGGAACATCGGGTGGGTGATCCGGCCTTGCTGGCCCAGCCAGAAATCGTCTCGGGTCTTGAGCTCAGCAATGGAGTGTTGGGCAAAGAACTCCGGGGTGACGCGGCGACGAGTGGCTTCCTCGGCCACTGCCTTGGCGCCGTTCTCGCAGAACTCGGCCGCATTGCGCTTTTCATGCTCGGGCCAGGCGCATCCCATGCAGTCGAAACCGTCCAGCTGATTAACAGCCAAAAGGGTCTGAACGCTTCGCAGCGGTCCCATCTGTTCCAGCGAAATTTTCAGGGCGTTGGCAACGGCGGGGATGCCTACGGCCTTGGTCTTGGGTTTGGTAACGGTCAGCTTTGACTCGTCAATGTTCTCGCGTGGAGCTTTGGAATGCATGGGAACCCCTTCAGATCCGGGAAGTGGAAGCTGTGAGCAACGTGGTTCGGGATTGCTGCCGCGCGGCTTCCACGGTGTGCAGCAGCAGGAGCGCAGTGGTCACTGATCCTACGCCGCCCGGGACAGGACTCAACCCGGCTGCAACGCTGGCGACGCTGGCCTCGTCAACGTCACCCACCAGGGAGCCGTCGGGCAGGACGTTCGTGCCGACGTCGATCACTACCGCCTCCGGCGAGATGTGGCCGCCTTTCAGCAGCCCGGTCCGCCCGGCGGCAACAACCACGACGTCGGCCTGCCGGGTGTAGCGTTCCAGCGGTCCGGATTTGGAGTGGCAGATAGTGACGGTCGCGTCCCTCGCGAGGAGGAGCAGGGACAGCGGCTTGCCCACCACAGCGGAACGCCCGACGACGGCCACGTTCCGTCCCGCCACCGGGATCTGGAAATGATCCAGCAACTCCACCACGGCCCGGGCGGTAGCGGGGGCGAAGGCGGGCTGCCCCACTGCCAAGCGGCCGAGGCTGAGGGGGTTGGCGCCGTCGATGTCCTTTTCCGGAGCGATGAGGCCAACCAGCCGGTCAGCGCGGACGGCCGCCGGCAGGGGTGTCTGGAGGATGATGCCGTGAACAGTTGGTTCCGCGCTGAGATCCGCCAGGACACTGGCCAGAACCTGTTCGGTGGCGTCGTGGCCAAGATCGATGATCCTGCAGCCGATGCCTGCACGCCCGGCGGCACGCTCAATGGATCGGACATACCAGTGCGTGGATTGATCGTCCGTTGCAACAACAACAGCCAGGACCGGCCGGAGGCCCTCGTCATCCAGGAGGGTGGACTCCTCCTGGGCGCGCTGCTGGATGAGGGCAGCGAGCGGCTTGCCGGAAAGAACGGCGGTGTTACTGCGGACTTCGGTGCTCATGACAGGATCCTTTCGCGGACGCGCTTCACCAGGGCATCGGCGGCGAGAACCACTTTGTCCTCAATCCCGTCCGTCTGTTCCGCCAGGCGGGAACGGGCTTCGCCGTGCTTGATGGCGACTACATTGATGTCGATGTTGACCCGGGCGGTGGTGGCCGCAGCACGGGCTGCGTCGGCGGCAGCAGCGACGTCGCTGATGACATTGGGGTTGGCCACCTCAAAAAGTTCGGTGGCGAGGTCCACCACTTCGCCGGCAACCTTGATGAGCTGCGCGGGAGTATGGGCTGCCTGGACCAGGGCGTCCTGGATGGCTGCTGTTTTTATGGCCTTGAGTTCGTCGGTGTCCGACGGGAGCTTGTAGGAGTCGATCACGGACTGGAAAGCGTGCTCATCGGCGTCCGCGAGACGCAAGGACTCAACGATCAGGTGATCGGCGGCGCTGGTGATCCGGGTGACCAGTGCGGCATGTTCCTCATACTTTGAGCCGGTGGTGTATCTGGCCACCATGGCCACCAAGGCAGCACCCTGGGCGGCATGCAGGGCTGCGGCCGCGCCTCCACCGGGGGTGGGCTGACGTGAAGCAAGCCTGGAGAGGTAATCACTGATGGTTTCTGAACTGATCATGGGTCTTCCTGGCTGACTGAAGAAGAAGGGCTGGCTGAAGAAAGCTGACTGAAGAGGTATGGCAGCGGCCCGGACCCTGTCACTGCGAGGGGGGAGGGCCCGGGCCGCATGCCTGCGCGGGGTGTTAGCCCCGGAGCCGGCTCATGGTGGGGTCGTACAGCGGATCCTCGGTCACGGTGGCCTGGATGCGGCGTCCGAAGTACTCGATTTCCACGGAGTCCCCCAGGGAGACAGCGGAGGGCAGGTAAGCGTAGGCGATCGGCTTACGGACCGAGTAGCCGTAGGCGGCGCTGGTGACGTAACCCACCGCCTGGTCCTTGTAGAACACCGGTTCCTTGCCCAGTACCAGGCTCCTGCCGTCGTCCACCGTCAAGCAGCGCAGGCGGCGGGCCGAGCCTTCTTCGGTGCGGCCTTCCAAAGCGGCCTTACCGACGAAGTTCTCCTTGGTCATTTTCACGGCAAACCCGACGCCGGCCTCGTAAGGATCGTGCTCGGTGGTCATGTCCGTGCCCCAGGAACGGTAGCCCTTTTCGAGTCGCAGCGAGCTGAACGCAGCACGGCCTGCGGCGATGACGCCGAACGGCTGGCCGGCCTTCCACAGGGAGTCCCAGAGGCGCTGCCCATTGTCAGCGCTGGTGTAGAGCTCCCAGCCGAGTTCGCCCACGTAGGACAGGCGCATCGCGGTGACGGTGACGCCTCCGATGGTGACCTTCTTGGAACGGAAGTACTTCAGGCCGTCATTGCTGAAGTCATCGCTGCTGACCGTGCTGATGAGGTCGCGGGCCAGCGGGCCCCACAGGCCGATGCAGCAGGTGCCGCCGGTGGTGTCACGGACCTGGACCCAGTCGCCGGCGTCGCCGTTGACGGTTTGCTGCCGGGCTGCGCGCTCAAAGTAGGCGGTGTCAATGTTGCCGTTGGCGCCCAGCTGGAAGGTGTCCTCGCTGAGGCGTGCCACGGTGATGTCGCTTCGGATGCCACCGGCCTCGTCCAGGAGCAGGGTGTACGTGACTGCGCCGGGCTTCTTGGACATGTCACCGGTGGTCAGTTCCTGCAGCAACTTCAAGGCTCCCGGGCCGGAGACCTCGAGGCGCTTCAGCGGCGTCATGTCGTACATTGCAACAGCCGTACGGGTCTTCCAGGCCTCAGCTGCGGCGATGGGGGAGCTGAACATTCCGGACCAGGCGTCACGGGCCGGCGGCTGCCAGTCATCCGGCATTTCCTTGAGGAGTTCAGCGTTGGCTTCGAACCAGTAGGGGCGCTCCCAGCCGGCGCCTTCCAGGAAGTAGCCGCCCAGCTGCTTGTGGCGGGCATGGAAGGGGCTGACGCGGAGGTTGCGCGGGGAAAGCTTGGGCTGGAGCGGGTGCATGACGTCGTAGATTTCCACGAAGTTCTGCTGGGAGGTTTCGCTGACGTATTCGGGGGTCAGCTGGACCTCTTCGAAGCGGTGGATGTCGCAGTCTCCCAGATCAATCTGCGACTTTCCGTCCACGAGCAGTTCGGCCACGGCGCGGGCAATGCCGGCGGAGTGGGTGACCCACACGGCTTCAGCCACGAAGAAGCCGTCCACTTCCTTGGATTCGCCCACCAGGGAGCCGCCGTCCGGGGTGAAGGAGAAGATGCCGTTGAAGCCATCCTCAATTTCGCTTTCGCGGAGGGCGGGGAGGATCTGCTTGGTTGCTTCCCACGCGGGGAGGAAGTCTTCCAAGGTGAAGTCCAGGCGCGAGGGCATGTTGTGTTCGGTGATGCTGCTGGGCTCGTAGCTGCCCAATTCATCGAGGTCCACGGGCATGGGGCGGTGAGCGTAGGAGCCAATGCCGTAACGCTCGCCGTGCTCGCGGTAGTAGAGGTCCTGGTCCTGGTGGCGCAGGATGGGCAGCTGGGCGCCGTTGGGCAGCTCGTTCTTGCCCTTCTGGGCGGGAACCGGCGTGGTCTTTACGTATTGGTGTGCCAACGGGAGGAGCGGGACGGACATCCCGATCAGCTCGCCCACCTTGGCGCCCCAGAAGCCGGCACAGGAAACCACGATGTCCGCGGGGATCACGCCGTCGGCAGTCTCGACGCCGGTCACGCGGGAGTTTGACTGCTCGATTCCGGTCACCTCGGTGTTGCCGATGTACTTGACGCCGGCGGCTTCGGTGCGCTTGATCAGCAACTGCACGGCGCGGGCCGCAAGAGCCAGGCCATCGGTGGGGACGTGGAGGCCACCGAGGATGTCTTGCTCATTGATCAGCGGGTAGAGCTCCTTGCATTCCTCGCGGGAGAGGATCTTGCCGTCGATGCCCCACGACTGTGCGTAGCCGAGCTTGCGCTTCAGGTCCGCCAGGCGGGTCTCCGTGGTGGCAACTTCCAGTCCGCCCACCTGGTTGAAGCAGCTCTGTCCATCCTCGGTGAGGGACAGGAGCTTTTCCACCGTGTACTTGGCGAAGAGCGCCATGGACTTGGAGGGGTTGGTCTGGAACACCAGGCCCGGTGCGTGGGACGTGGAGCCACCGGGCATATTCAGGGGTCCTTGGTCCAGGACGGTGATGTTGTTCCAACCGCGGGTGACCAGTTCGTCGGCGAGGTTGGTGCCAACAATCCCAGCTCCGATGATGACAATGCGAGGCGTGGATGCCATGGGGGTTCTCCTGCTGAAGTTAAAGGGGTGAGTCTGCTGGTGTTCTAGTGCTTGGTTTAGCGGAAAACCACTGTGCTGGTCTGGTCCAGCAGCACGCGGTGTTCGCAGTGCCACCTGACAGCGCGGGACAACGCCAGTGCTTCGGCGTCCTGGCCCACGGTTGAGAGGGTGGTGGGGCCGTAGCTGTGATCGACGCGGATGACTTCCTGCTCGATGATCGGTCCCTCGTCCAGGTCCGCAGTGACGTAGTGGGCAGTGGCACCCACAAGTTTCACGCCGCGGTCGTAGGCCTGGTGGTAAGGGCGGGCGCCCTTGAATCCCGGCAGGAACGAGTGGTGGATGTTGATGGCGCGTCCTTCGAGGGCGCGGCACAAATCGTCCGAAAGCACCTGCATGTAGCGTGCCAGTACAACGAGGTCCACGTTGTACTCCTCCACCAGGTCCAAAAGCTTCTGCTCGGCCTCTGCCTTGGTATCCGGGGTGACGGGAAGGTAGACGAAGGGCAGGCCGGCGGCTTCCGCCATGGCACGGTGCGTTTCATGGTTGGAGGCAACTACCACGAGGTCACCGCCGAGGCTGCCACCCCGCCAGCGGAAGATGAGGTCATTCAGGCAGTGCCCGAACTTGGAGACCATCACCAGGACCCGCTTTTTGGTTTTGTCATGGAAGCTGAACTTCATCTCGAAGCGTTCGGCAATCGCGCTGAACTCCTCTTCGAGCCGCTCAGGTGAGTAGGACAGCGGACCGGAGAAAGCTGTCCGCAGGTGCAGCGTCTGGCGGAGGCCGTCGTCGAACTGCTGGTGCTCTTCAATATTGAAGCCGCGCTCGTAAAGGAAGGTGGTAACTGCCTGAACGATTCCGGCGCGTTCGACGCACGACAATGTGAGTACGAACTTCTGTGCCTGCTCTTCTTTGAGCAATTCGGGCTTGGGTAGGGTGCTTACCGGTGAGTCTGTCGCCACGAGGGTCATGTCTCCTCCTTTAGATATATTCCTGAGTCCTGAACTGATATATTAGGATTGGGATTCAGCGTATACTGGTGACTCAGGCAGGTCAATAGCTTTTTTGGTTGTGAAGAAGGGGATGGCGCTGTGGCTTTTGGAACTCTGGCATTAGCCGGCGAGGACACGAAGAAGTCCTTGGCCGACATCGCCTATGAACGCCTCCGGGACCGGCTCCTGATGTTGGACATCAAGCCCGGCGACCTCCTCAATGACGATCAGCTTGCCAAGGACCTGGAAATCGGGCGGACGCCGGTGCGTGAAGCACTGAAACGCCTGGAGCTGGATCGGCTGGTTATTACGTATTCGAGGCGGGGGACGTTTGCCACCCGCGTTGAAGTAACCGACCTCGCCTTTATCTCCGAAATTCGGGCGCAGCTGGAACCCCTTGCCGCTGCCAGGGCGGCGCGGGTTGCTTCCGCTGCCACCAAGGAACACCTTCGCGAAGTGATGCGCGCAGTGGAGGACTTTGACGTTGACGCCGCCTCGGTGGTTGAGACCTTGCGGCTTGACGCCAGCGTTCACCGTGGAATCTACGCAGCGGCGGCGAACCCGCACCTCGAGGACATCCTGATTCGCTACGACAATCTGGCAACCCGGATCTGGTGCATGGTTTTGGATCGCTTGCCCAATCTTGAGCACCACGTGCGTGAACACCTGGACTTGCTCAGGGCTGTCATTGACGGCGACGAGGATCAGGCTGCCGAGTTGGCCCGTGTCCACGTCAGCGGCTTCGAGCAGGCTGTGCGCCAGGCGCTTTTCGCGGCTTAGTCCCAGCGCTGAAACCTCTGTTGACTCCGCGCTTCAGTGATTGCATACTGAAGACTCCATCTAATATATCACCCGGATATCAGTAGCCTTCTTCCAGCCTGTCCGGGCGCTTGTGATGCAATCACAGCCTTCAGCCCTTGGAGTATCACGTGACTACAAGACCCCTCCTTTTTGAAAACATACCGTTGACGGGCAGCAGCCGTGTTAAGCGGGGCATGGCGGAGATGCTCAAGGGCGGCGTCATCATGGACGTCGTTAACGTCGAGCAGGCCCGCATCGCTGAGGATGCCGGTGCCGTGGCTGTCATGGCGCTCGAGCGTGTCCCTGCCGATATCCGCGCCCAGTGTGGCGTGTCCCGCATGTCCGATCCTGACATGATCGATGCGATCATCGCTGCCGTGTCCATCCCGGTCATGGCCAAGGCCCGGATCGGCCACTTCGTCGAAGCCCAGGTCCTGCAGTCCCTCGGTGTTGACTACATTGACGAGTCCGAGGTCCTGACCCCGGCCGATTACATCAACCACATCGACAAGTGGAACTTCACTGTGCCGTTCGTGTGTGGTGCCACCAACCTGGGTGAGGCGTTGCGCCGTATCAACGAGGGTGCGGCGATGATCCGTTCCAAGGGCGAGGCCGGTACCGGGGATGTTTCCAACGCCACCGGGCACATGCGTAAGATCCGTTCGGAGATCGCCAAGCTCGCCGCCCTTCCTGAGGATGAGCTGTACGTTGCGGCCAAGGAGTTGCAGGCCCCGTACGAGCTGGTGAAGGAAGTTGCCGCCACCGGTAAGCTTCCCGTGGTGTTGTTCACGGCCGGTGGCATAGCTACCCCGGCTGATGCTGCGATGATGATGCAGCTCGGCGCTGACGGCGTATTCGTTGGTTCGGGGATCTTCAAGTCCGGCAACCCGGCAGAGCGCGCCGCCGCCGTCGTCAATGCCACTGCTTACTATGACGACCCCGATGTCATTGCCAAGGTCTCCCGCGGCCTCGGCGAAGCCATGGTGGGCATCAATGTGGACGACATCCCGCAGCCCCACCGCCTCGCAGAACGCGGCTGGTGAGTGTCGTGACGGACCTTGCTCTGGTCAAAACCGTTCACGGCCGTGGCCTGCGGAAGGACTGGGCCCAACTGATCGGCCACACGGTAGAGGTGTGGTTGCTGGATCACCACGTTCTCACGGGGGTGGTGGAGCAGGCCGCCGACGATGATTCGGTGCTCTGGATCGCTGCGGAGGGACTCTCCACCCGGAAGTTGTTCGATAAGTCGACGGGCTATCAGGTCTGGGCCTGAGCGGCGTCCCACCTGCGGTTTTGTCACAGATTGACAGGCTGTGACGCCGAACACTACGTTCTCATATATCAGTCTTTACCTGTCTAGTATATTTTCGCCTTTTCGCAGCGTCGCGGGAAGGCGCGCGCCAAGGAGAACCATGGGACTCAGCTCCACTCTTGATTCAGCACGCTTTTCTCCGTTCCATCGCAAACTCGTGGTCGGCTGCATGGGCGGTCCGCTCCTGGACGGCTACATGCTCAGCATCATCGGCATTGCCATGGTGGGGTTGACGGCCCAATTTGGTGCCAACGAGCTTGAAGTCAGCCTCATCGGCGCTTCGGCTCTGGTGGGCATCTTTTTCGGTGCCCTGTTCCTGGGCCCGTTGACGGACAAAATCGGCCGCCGCCTGATGTACACCATTGACCTGTGGGCGCTGGTGATAGCGTCTGCCCTTCAATTTGTGGTGCAGGATGCAACCCAACTGATCATCCTTCGCTTCATCGTAGGACTCGCCATCGGGGCCGACTATCCGATCGCCAGCGCACTCTTGGCCGAATGGCTACCCCAAAAGCGCCGCGGAAAGATGCTGGGCATGCTGATCACAGGTTGGTTCGCGGGCGCTGCCTTGGCCTCCCTGGTTGGATTCGTCATGTCCGAGGTGTTCGGCCCCGAAAGTTGGCGCTGGATGTTGGGCAGCTCGGCGGTGTTGGGTGTTGCTGTCTTGGCCATGCGGCACGGCATTCCTGAATCACCCCGCTGGCTGCTGAACAACGGCCGCCGCAAGGAAGCCGAGGATGCGCTGCGTGTTGGGCTGGGGGATCAAGTGGACGCGGCCGCTGTGTTTGCGGCGGAAGCGCAATCGCCCGCCCCGGCAACAGCAAAGGGCAAAGTTGATTTCTCCATGCTGCTGCGCCGTCCATATCCCAGGCGACTGTTCTTCTGCAGTGCTTTCTACATCCTCCAAGTAACGCCTTTGTTTGCAATCTTCACCTTCGGGCCCGTCATCCTCAGCTCGTTCGGCCTGGGCGAAGGCAATATGGCCAACCTCGGGTCAGTGATCATCAATGCGGTCTTCCTGCTCGGTTGCCTTCCCGCTCTACGTTTGGTGGAGACTGTAGGCCGCAGGCCGCTCATCATCTGGAGCTTCGCCCTCATGGCCCTCCCGCTCTTCGTCCTCGGATTTGCTCCGGGAGCGCCCGTGGCCATCATCATTGCCTGCTTCTGCATGTATGCCTTTTTCTCAGGAGGGCCGAACATCCTGGAATGGGCATACCCCAGTGAGCTCTTTCCCACCGAGGTCCGGGCAAGCGCCATCGGCATCACCACCGGTGCCAGCCGGATAGGTGCTGCGATCGGCACTTTTGTGATTCCCTTCGCCCTGCGGGATTGGGGGATCGGACCAACCATGCTGGCGGCTGCCGGGCTAACTGCGCTGGGGTGGTTGATCTGTGTACTGATGGCCGAGGAAACCAAGGGGATGTCCTTGGCGGCAGCTGCCGGCGGCAAGGACACAACTCCCTCTGTGGACAGCGAGAAGCAAGCTGACACAGCAGCTGTCCAGTAAAGGCGCCCGTCCGAGCGCAGGGTGAGAGACGCCGTCGGACGTTCCTATACCTATTAAAGGCACTTATGCGCCTGTGACCACGCAGTCAGCGCGGTCACAGGCGCATAAGTCGTGCCCGGGCTGCGCTTAGCGGTCGTCTTCCGGGCGGGCCGTGAGGATCCTATGAGCGCTCTCCTGCAGGATGCCGAGCGACTCCTGGATGAGGGGCGATGCGATGCTGCCCCTGCGCACGGCTGCCACGATGCGGCGTGCGGGCTTCCCTTTGCCGGTAATGCGTAGCCGAACCACGTTCTCGGCGCTATGCAGGGGTGCGAGCCGCGGCAGCAGGCCCACGCCCAGCCCCGCACCCACAAAGGCGATTTGGGTTTCCCATTCAACGGCCTCGTGGGCAATGCGTGGAGTTACCCCCACCGCCGTGAAGGCCGCTGTGAAGAGCGCGTGGTAGGTGGATCCTGAGGCTTCGGTGATCCATGGTTCCGATGCTAGTTCTTCCAGGGTCACCGTTTCCCGTGATGCCAAGGCGTGGTTGGCGGGAATGATCACGTCCAGGGGATCGTCCAGCAGCACGGTCTGTTCGAAGCGGGGATCGTCCTCAACATAGGCGTCGGACTGCATGGCAACTATCACCGCAAGGTCGATTCGCTCGGCAACCAACAAGTCAAAGCACCGGGCCGGGTTGGCCTCGAGCACCTGCACCTCCAGCAGGGGGCGCGTGGTGCGGAGGGTGGCGGCCAGTGGCGCCAGCAACTGGGCTGCCGCCGTCGAGAATCCGCCCAGCCCGAAACGTGACTGCACTTGGTCGCCGGCCTCCATGGCTGCTGCGCGCAGGCTCTCCCATTCGGCAATGAGGGCATCCGAGCCGGCCACGAGAAAGCGGCCCGTGGCCGTCAGTCGCACACCCCTCCCGTCCTTTGTCAGCAGCTGCATTCCGAGCATGCGTTGGAGCTCCCGCAGCTGTGCGGAGACGGCGGAAGGGGAGTAGCCGGTGAGCTCCGCTGTGGCGCCAATGGTGCCGCAGCGGGCAAACACCCGGAGTGTGATGAGCCTCGCATCGATCATGCACCTATTGTGCACGGTTATCTTCTGATTCTTGCGCTTTTGTTGCGGTTCAATGATCCCTAATCTCATGACTATAAGGTTTTCGACCACGCCGCCCGCCCCAACGCAGCGGTGCTCCCCACGAAACACACTCTGACCCACGCCTCCCGGGAGGAAAACATATGTCTGCTCCAGTCTTGCCCCTCAACTCACGCGGAAAACTCGCCTCAACTTTGCCTGCAGAGCAGCTGGCGGAGATCAGCGCGTTGTTCGAGTTCCGGCGCAAGGGATTCTCCCTCGATGCGCCTTTCTACACCGATGCCACGATCTTCAAGATCGACATGGAAGCCATTTTTGGCCAGCACTGGATCTTTGCCGGCAGCGTCGCCGAGCTGCCGGAGCCAGGCGACTACATCACGGTGGACTACGGCCCCTACTCCCTGATCGTGCTGCGCAATGACGACGGCGGCGTGAACGTCCTGCACAACGTCTGCCGTCACCGCGGCGCCCGCGTCCTGACCGAGGCTGCCGGGTCCACAGGAAACCTGGTGTGCGGATACCACTCATGGACGTACTCTCCGGAAGGCAACCTGATCCATGCCTCGGCGCCAGGAGAGACGAAGTTCGACAAAGGCTGCTTCGGCCTCAAGCGCGCCCACAGCCGTGTGGTGGCCGGACTCATCTTCGTGTGCATTGCCGACGAGCCACCAGCCGACTTCGACGAAACCTCAAAGATCTTTGAGCCGTACCTCGCGCCCCACGATCTGTCGAAGACGAAAGTCGCCTACCAGCAGAACATCATCGAGGAGGGCAACTGGAAGCTCGTCATGGAGAACAACCGTGAGTGCTACCACTGCGACGGACACCCGGAGCTCGCCTGTTCCCTCTTCCCCACCTGGGGCCTGACGGAGGGCCTGATCCCCGCCCACCTCGAAGAAGTGTGGGACCGCAACAAGGAAGCCCAGTCCTCGCTCGAGGAGCGTTGCCGCCGTTATGGCCTTCCCTACGAAGTGGTGGAGGAGCTGGACACCCGCATCGCCGGAATCCGTATTTCACGCGAATCCCTCGACGGCGAGGGCGAATCGTTCTCGGCCGATGGGCGCAGGCTCTCCAAGAAGCTGCTCGGTGACTTGCCGGACTTCCGCCTTGGCCGCTGCTCCATGCACCTGCAGCCCAACAGCTGGTTCCACTTCCAAAGCGACCACGTCATCACGTTCGGCGTCTTCCCCGTCAACGAGCACCAGTCCTTGGTCCGCACCACCTGGCTGGTAGCGGATGACGCCGTGGAAGGCGTGGACTACGACCTGGAGAAGCTCACCTATACCTGGAAGCAGACCAACCTGCAGGACAAGGCATTCGTGGAGCTGTGCCAGACCGGTGCCGGCAGCCCGGCCTACGAGCCCGGCCCGTACATGAAGAGCGAGTACCAGGTGGAGGCCTTCATCAACTGGTACGTACAGCGTGTCCAGGAGCACTTGGCATGACCGAACTCCTCACTGAGACACTGGTCCAGGAGCCACATCGCATTCGCGGCCTGGAAATGCCGTGGAACAGGGTGATGGGAAGCAGCGAGGGACCCGCCAGCGCAGCCCGTGCGTTGGGTCCCTGGCATCCGCAGGAGTTCACGGCCGAATGCGTGGAGATTGTTGCCGAAGTGGGCGGCATGATGACCTTCGTGTTCCGTCGCTCCGATGGTGCACCCTTGGCGTTCCGAGCCGGCCAGTATGTGAACGTGGCCTTCCCTGTGAACGGGGAAGACCAGGATCCGGCGGACCGAAGCTACTCGCTGTCCAGCGCCCCCACCCGGCCGTGGACCTTCGACATCACTGTTAAACGCGATCCGACGGGTCTGGTTTCACCGTGGGTGCACCAGAACATCAAACCCGGCACCGTCCTGGAAATGCTGGGGCCCGTGGGGGCCTTCCACCTGCCCGACGTGGACCGGCGGGCACGGTACCTCCTGCTGGCTGCCGGGGCTGGCATCACCCCCATCATGTCCATGGTTCGGACCATCCATTCCCTCCCTGGACAGGCCGATGTGGTGGTGCTTTATCACGGCGCGGCGGACGAGGGTTTTGCCTTTAACAAGGAGCTCGCCTACATCGCTTCGGTGGACTCGCGCATCAAGGTCTTCTACTCCCTGGGCGACCGAGCCAAACCCGCGGACTGGGAAGGGCTGAGTGGAAGGCTGACGGCGGCCATGCTGGACGAGGTGGCCCCGGATGCCAACGGACGGCAGGTCTATGCGTGTGGTCCCGAGGGCTACCTGAACACCGCCACTGAGCTCCTGGGGAAGGTGGGCGTGGACGACACCTCCATCCACATGGAGTTCTTCACCGGCGATCGCCAGACCATCCTTGAATACGCGGCGGAGCTTGCTCATGCGGCGGACATCGCGGAGGAGATCGCCGAGGAAATAGCGGAATCCGCCGAGGATTACTACGAAAGCCAGCCCGCGGCGTTTGGGCTCTACGAGCCAGGTTACGACGCCGAGGGAACCTTGAAGGCGACCGGCCTGGAGCTGGAATCCGCCGAGCCGGACCCGGATGCGCCGGAAGCTTCCGACGGCGGTGCGGATGCGGTAGCGGAGGTCTCAACTCCCGATGCTTCGAGCTTTGAGACAGTGGGAACGGGAAGCCTCACCCTGTCCTTCCTGCGCACGGGCATCAATGTGCGCGTCGACCCGTCCGAGCACATCCTGGGCCCGGCCCAGCGTGCCGGCGTCAGGATCGGTGCTAACTGCAAAGAGGGCATGTGCGGCTCCTGCAAGGTGGTCAAACTGTCCGGCGACATTGAGATGAACCATCAAGGTGGCATCCGTGCACGTGAGATTGACGCAGGAAAGTTCCTTCCCTGCTGCTCCACCGCAAAGACGGATATGGTGATCGACGCCTAGAGGCTAGGGGGAGGGGCGCTTCAGTTCGGCCTTCTCCACGAGCTCTGTGATCCACGGCCGTTGCGCACGGTGGAGCGCGAGGCCTTCCGGAAGCCCCTGGACCTGGGATGAAGAACCAACGACGTCGATAGTGATGCGCCCGCTCCCCATGGGCGCATTGCTGATGTGCAGGTCACCGTAGGACTCCGGCAACACCGGATCCAGCCAGACGCCGCCCAAAGAAATGTGGGCGTCGTAGCGCATGAGTCCGGTGATTAGCTGGATGGGAGTAGTGGCAGCCCACGCCTGCGGGGAACAGGCCGTAGGGTAGGGCACCGGCTCCCTGAACTGTTCGCGGTCAAAACCGCAGAAGAGTTCAGGGAGCCGGCCACCGGAAAACTCGGCAGCTTCAAAGAGGGCCGTGGCAATACGCTGCGCTTCTTCCACGAATCCGTAGCGGAGCAGCCCCGCCGCTATCAGCGCGTTGTCATGTGGCCAGACCGATCCATTGTGATAGCTGGCCGGGTTGTAGGCGCCCATATCGCTGGCCAGTGTCCGGACGCCCCAGCCGCTGAACATTTCCGGAGACATCAGCCGCTCCACCACAAGCGGAGCCTTGTCTTCATCAATCAGGCCAAACCACAGGCAATGCCCCATATTTGAAGCGCAGGCGTCCACGGGGCGCTTGTCTTTATCCAAAGCCACCGCGTAGTAGCCCTTGTCCGGCAACCAAAACTCCTCGTTGAACTTCTTCTTGAGGCGATCCGCGCGTTCCCGGAGCTCAGCTGCCAAGGTGAGTTGGCCGTCGTCGTACGCCATCCAAGCGCGCGCCATGTAGGCGCCATGCACGTACGCCTGGACTTCGCAGAGCGCCAACGGCGGCTCGGCGATAGTGCCATCGGCAAAGTTGATCCCGTCCCAGGAGTCCTTCCAGCCTTGGTTGATGAGACCGTGCTCGTTGGGACGCCCGTACTCCACAAAGCCGTCGCCATCCCGGTCCCCGTAGTCCCGGATCCAGTCGAGCGCGCGGTCCGCGTTGGGGAGGAGTTCAGAGATCACATCCTTGGCGAAGCCCCAGCGGCTCACTGACCCCAGGACAGTGACAAAAAGGGGAGTGGCGTCCACGCTGCCGTAGTAGGCGGATTTGCCGCCCAGGGCCAGGCTGCTGGAGACGTCCAGCCGGACTTCATGCAAAATCTTGCCCGGTTCTTCCTCGCTGGTGGTGTCCACCACCGTTCCCTGACGATCAGCCAGCGTGCGGAGGGTTCCCAGCGCCAAGGACGGGTCAACGGGCAACGCCATCTCCGACGCCCATAAGGAGTCGCGGCCAAAGAGGGTCATGAACCACGGCGCTCCGGCGGCGACAACCACCTTGCTGGGATGGTCCGGGTCCTGGATCCTCAACGCGCCCAAATCCTCGTAGCTGCGCCTCAGAGTGCGTTCGATGGAGCGATTTCCCACCTGCAGACGGGGGATCTTGGCCACCCATTCCTCCCGGCGATGATCGCTGGGAGACAACTCGCCGCGGGACGGATGGGCGAAAGGCTTCTTTGTGCCGCCGACGGTGGGGACCGTGCCGTCACTGGGCATGACGCTCACCCGGGTACTCCAGCTACCCGAAGGTGGAATCGTGGCAGTGAACCCCAACGCTTTGGCCCCTGCGCCGGCGCCCTCGGCCCGGATGACCACGCTCTTGCGGATACCCTCCCACTTGCCCCGGATCACCAGGGAATCGCTCTCCGGGACGCGGGTTTCCGCCCACTCCCGGGTGATGCGCGCATCTTTGACCTCAAAGAGATCTGCGAAATCCGACTCGGCAGTCAGCAGGATCCTGCACTCCGCGGGCCGCTTGGAGTAGTTCCGGACCGTGATCTCCTCCAGGATTCCCGTCCCGACTTCCCGCAAGCGTTCCACCAGCAGCGGGCTGTCCGCGTACCCATCCGGACCGGGTACCCGGCCCGCAAAGAGGGCGCGGTAGGGTTCCCGGGTTTCAGCTGCCAACGGTTCGATCATCTGGCCGTTGATGGTCAGCTCCCATCGCGAGAGGATCCGGGTGTCCAGATGGAAGACGCCGTGGGGGAGGCCGGGGTGGATGTCCCCGTTGGCAGAGGAAATGCAGAAGGACGAGCCTTCCACTAAGGTGACCGTTCCAGAGCCCAGCGGCCCCGCTGCCGTGTCGGCATTCCATCCAGCCACTTCGTGCTCCTTACCACTGAGCCTGGGGTTCGCTTGAGCCTGGCGGCCGCTCTGTGGCGGCCTCCTGCATGGCTGTAACTGACGGTACGCCGGGGAGCGCGCGGGCACCAGAGTCGGCCGTTATCCCGGCATATCCGCGGCGGGCGATTCCTCCAGGCAACCCAGAGTTAATCTTGTTTCCTCGTTCGTGGAGCCGGAACGGGTCTATAGTGAGGGAACAGGACATTCGCTGATGCAGCCCGGCGGCCCGATTTTTCTTCCGACGCCGGAGGCCCCGTAATGACCGACACCCAAATTGGCAGCTTTATTCGCGACTGTGTGGTGTTTGAGGACGACACTGAGAACGGCTTGGACTTTGACACTTTCTACGGCCTGTACATCAGCTGGTGCGTCCTTGGACGCAAAATCCCCATTCCCGACTCCGCCTTCAAGACCGCCCTTGAGCTCGAGGGCCACAAGCCCGTCAAGGAAAATGGCCGGAGAATCTATCCCGGCATGACCATGGTAGGTCCGGCCGCCAGGGACTACGTGGTGAACAGCGTTCCCATGTGGAGTGAAACCGCCACCGATCTCCCGGTTTCCGAAATCCGCCAACAGGCAGTGGCTTCCATCGCCTGATCTCATACCAGCGAGCTTCCAGCCCATGCCCCTAGGATTCTTAGGGGGCATGGGCTGTTCCTGTTTCCGGAGGTTCCCGCTGAAAGGTGCTTATGAAGCCGTCCATCGTTTGGTTCCGCGACGATCTGCGGGTCGCCGATAACCCGGCCCTGCGCGCCGCCGTCGACGACGGCGCGGCCGTTGCCCTCTACGTCCTTGACGAAGAATCGCAGGGCATCCGCCCCCACGGTGGCGCCGCGCGGTGGTGGCTCCACCACTCGCTCACCCGCCTCCGCGAAGACCTGGACAAGCTCGGTGTTCCGTTGCTTCTCCGCCGCGGGCCGGCAGCTGACGTCGTCCAGAAGACCACGACGGCGATTGGCGCCGGAGGGCTGTACTGGAACCGGCGGTACGGTTCCGCTGAGCGGACGGTTGACGCCGGCATCAAGGCTTGGGCGGGCGAGTCCGGACTTCATGTCTCGAGTTTTCAGGCCTCCCTTCTCCATGAGCCGTGGGAAGTCACCACCAAAACGGGCGGCCAATACAAGGTCTTCACCCCTTTCTGGCGGACAGTTTCTGCGCAGGACTTCCGCGAGCCACTGGCCGTCCCGGAAGCCGGCCACGGATACACCGGAAAGCTGCCCGTGTATGACTCGTTGGAATCGTGGCATCTCCTGCCCACCAAGCCGGACTGGTCCGGGGGGCTGGACGAGATGTGGACGCCGGGCGCTGCCGCCGGGCATAAGCGGTTGGCCGAGTTCGTGGGAGACGGCCTATCCAACTACAGCGAGGGCCGCAACCGCCCGGATACGGATGGAAGCAGCTGCCTCTCGCCTTACCTTCGCTGGGGTGAGCTCAGCCCGTTCGAGGTGTGGCACGCTTTGGGTTCCAAGCGGTCTGAGAGCGCTTCGATTTACGCTTCTGAGCTGGGCTGGCGTGAATTCTGCTGGCACCAGTACTTCCACAACCCTGAGCTGGCGACGGCCAACCTTCGCCCTGAGTTCGATCGCTTCCCGTGGGCGTGGCCAGGTAGTCACGGCGGCGCCAGTGACAACGGCAAGCATCCCGGCCACGAGTCAGCGGCTGAGGAGTTCCGGGCCTGGCAGCAGGGCCGTACCGGGTTCCCCATGGTGGACGCGGGGCAGCGGCAGCTGTGGCACACGGGCTGGATGCACAACCGTGTCCGCATGGTTGCCGCCAGCTTCCTGGTGAAGAACCTCGGCATCCATTGGCAGTTGGGCGAGCAGTGGTTCTGGGACACGTTGGTGGATGCCGATCCTGCCTCGAACCCGGCAAACTGGCAATGGGTAGCCGGCTCCGGGGCGGATGCATCGCCGTTCTTCAGGATCTTCAATCCGGAGGCTCAGCGCGTTAAGTTCGATCCTCAGGGGAAGTACATCGCCCACTGGATTCCCGAGTTCGGGACGCCGGAGTATGCGGAGGAAATCGTGGACCTCAAGACCACCAGGGCGGAAGCGCTGGAAGCGTACAAGGAGATGCGGGAGGTCCACTAAGGGTTCCCGGAGCTTCCACCGGGCCGACTATAGGCTGGGCTCATGTCAACGGAGTCCATTCTCAAGGTCCTCATCATGGCGTTTGCGGCCATGTTCATCGCTGCCATTGCCTGGTGGGCGCGGAAGCACCCCAACCGGTCCAAGCAGTACCCGGAGCAGGTGCGCATGCCCAAGGTTGTGCCCATCATCGGGTGGCTTTTCCTGATCGTGGGTCTTCTCATGAGCCTGGTCTCGTTCGGCTATGACCGTTCCCCTGTGGGTGCCCGGATCGCTGCGGTCGCCATCTTCCTGGGCGGCCTGGCTTTCGTGCTCATGTACCGCAACTTCTACGTGGCGCCGCGCGACTTTGAGGTGGCCTTCCGCAGCGTGTTCGGCAAAGAGCACCTTCTTCCCTACAGCGAGATTGCCCACTACAGCTTCCAGGCCATGAAGGGGCAGCCGTACCTGACGGTCAAGTCGGCGGAAGGCGTCAAGCTCAGCCTGAATATCAGGGCCTATGACATGACGCCACTCTTGCGGGCCATCGATTTCCACAAGGTCACCGGCCACTGGCCTGCCCGGACTGACGTGACGGCCGGGGGTCCGGGGGCAGAAAAATACCCCTCTGGAAATTAGTAGGAAGTCCGAGTATATTCGGACTCAGAGATGACCTGGATCACAGTTGGTCACGTGTTCCGCAATGGCCCCAGCAACCGGCGGCACGGCAGTCATTCACCGATGCAAAGGAGCATTTCACCATGGTGCGCGAGCTTTCCCACTACGTAGACGGCCAGAGAATCGACGGCACGTCCGGTCGGTTCAGCGATGTCTACGATCCCTGCACGGGCGAAGTCCAGGCACGGCTTCCGCTGGCCAGCGCGGACGAGGTTCGCAACGCCGTCGCAAATGCCGAAAAGGGTCAGCTCGAATGGGCGGCAATGAACCCGCAACGCCGGGGACGCATCCTCCTGAAGTTCGTGGACCTGGTCAACCAGAACATGGATGAGCTCGCCAAGCTCCTGTCCTCCGAACACGGCAAGACCTTCGCGGACGCCAAAGGCGATATCCAGCGCGGCATCGAGGTAGTCGAATTCTCGGCCGGGGCGCCGCACCTGCTTAAGGGCGAATTCTCGGACAACGCAGGCCAGGGGATCGATGTCCATTCGCTCCGCCAGCCGCTGGGCGTCGTCGCAGGCATCACCCCCTTCAACTTCCCGGCCATGATCCCGCTGTGGAAGTCCGGCCCTGCGCTCGCGGCCGGCAACGCCTTCATCCTCAAGCCTTCCGAGCGGGACCCTTCAGTTCCGCTGCGCCTGGCAGAGCTGTACAGCGAGGCCGGCGTGCCGAACGGCGTCTTCAACGTGATCAACGGTGACAAGGAAGCCGTGGATGCGCTTCTTGAGGATCCGCGGGTGAAGGCCATCGGCTTTGTAGGCTCCACGCCGATTGCCCAGTACATCTACGCCACCGCGGCAGCCCACGGCAAGCGCGCGCAATGCTTCGGCGGCGCGAAGAACCACATGGTGATCATGCCCGACGCCGATCTGGACATGGCAGCCGACGCCCTGATGGGTGCCGGGTACGGTTCCGCCGGCGAACGCTGCATGGCGATCTCCGTTGCCGTGCCGGTGGGCCAGGAAACCGCTGACGCGTTGGTGGCCAAGCTGACCGAACGCATCAAGGACCTCAAGGTGGGCCACAGTCTTGATAAGGACTCGGACTTCGGCCCCGTGGTGGCTGCTTCTGCTAAGGAGAGGATCGAGGGTTACATCCAATCCGGCGTGGACGAGGGCGCAACGCTGGTCACCGATGGTCGTGGCCTCACCGTGGATGGATACGACGGCGGCTTCTGGGTGGGCCCCACCCTCTTCGACAACGTCACCAAGGACATGAAGATCTACAAGGAAGAGATCTTCGGTCCCGTCCTCAGCGTGCTGCGCGCGGCTGACTACGACGAAGCGCTCAGGCTCTGCAGTGAGCATGAGTTCGGCAACGGCGTCGCAATTTTCACCCGCGACGGCGACTCCGCCCGCGACTTTGCCAGTCGCGTGGAGGTAGGCATGGTGGGTATCAATGTGCCCATTCCCGTGCCCATCGCGTACTACACGTTCGGCGGTTGGAAGGCGTCCGGATTCGGCGACCTCAACCAGCACGGCGCCGACGCTTTCCGTTTCTACACCAAGACCAAGACCGTGACGTCGCGGTGGCCTTCCGGCATTCGCCAGGGCGCAAGCTTCGTGATGCCGGCAGGCAGCTGATGGGGGCTGAAGATGTAGAGGAAGAGGTCCTGTTTGAGCGTCGCGGCCACCTCGGCATCGCGACCCTCAATCGCCCGAAGGCAGTCAACGCGTTGAACGCGGGAATGGTGAAAGCAATGCTCAGCCAGTTGACGGATTGGGCGGACGACGACGCCGTTGCCACCGTTTTGTTGCGCGGCGCGGGCGACCGCGGGCTGTGCGCCGGTGGCGACATTGTGGCCATTTACAAAGACATGCTGCACGGTGGCACGGAGACAGCCGAGTTCTGGGCTGACGAATACCGGCTGAACGCGCTCATCTCGCACTATCCCAAGCCCTACGTCGCGTTCATGGACGGCCTCGTCCTGGGCGGCGGGGTGGGCGTATCGGCGCACGGTTCCGTCCGGGTGGTCACTGAACGGACCCGCACCGGGATGCCGGAAACCACCATTGGGTTCGTGCCCGACGTCGGCGGCACCCTTCTGCTGTCACGCTCACCGGGGGAAGCCGGAACGCACGCGGCGTTGACAGGTGCTCACTTATCCGGCGCGGACGCCCTGTTCCTGGGGCTCGCGGACCACTTCGTGCCGTCCGGGAACCTGCCCGCGCTGGCGGAAGCGTTGGAAGACTCGACGGCGGAGGCCGCCGTCGAGCGCTTTGCCCAAGCCGCGCCGGACTCAGCCTTGGCGGCGCAACGCGAGTGGATCGATGCCGCCTATGCGCATGACGACGCGGAGGAGATCGTCCGGAGCCTGCGCACTTTGGGCGACGAGGCAGCTGCTGCGGCGGACACCATCGAGGCGAAATCGCCGACGTCGGTCAAGGTCACGTTGGAATCGCTGCGACGTGTCCGCGGGCTCTCTTTGGAGGAAGCACTGGACCAGGAATACCGCGTGGGCCTCCGATGCCTGGCCGGGCCCGATTTCCGCGAGGGAATCCGGGCGCAAGTGGTGGACAAGGACCGCAACCCGCAATGGAAGCCGCCGGCTCTCGCTGAAGTCCGGGAGGCCGACGTCGAGGGCTACTTTGTGCCGCTCGGCGAACGCGAGCTGGGGCTTTCCGCCAGTCCAGTCCAGTCAAATTGAAGGAGACGATCATGACAGAGAACGCAGCTCACTCCCCGGCAACGGGACTCATCGCTTTCCTTGGCCTGGGCCATATGGGTGGACCCATGGCGGCCAACCTGATCAAAGCCGGGCACCAGGTGATCGGCTTTGACCCCGTTCCCGCAGCAGTTGAAGCAGCGTTGGCGGATGGAATTCCCATGGCCTCCACGGCGCATGAAGCTGCTGCGAAAGCGGCCGTGGTGTTGACCATGCTGCCCAGCGGCAAGCATGTTCTGGACGCGTACCAAGGGGTGGATGGGCCGGGATTGCTCTCCATCGCTAAGCCGGACACGCTGTTCCTGGATTGCTCCACCATCAACGTGGACGAGGCCCGGGAGGCGGCAGCTCTGGCCGTGGCGGCAGGTCACCGATCAGTGGATGCGCCCGTGTCTGGTGGCGTGGTGGGGGCCGAAGCCGGCACCCTGACCTTCATGGTGGGTGCTTTGCCGGAAGACTTCGAGACCGTGAAGCCCGTTTTGGAGCTCATGGGCAAGAGGATTGTCCACTGTGGTGATCACGGGGCCGGGCAGGCCGCGAAGGTCTGCAACAACATGATCCTGGGTGTGTCCATGATTGCTGTTGCCGAAGCTTTTGTGCTCGGTGAGAAGCTCGGGCTCACCCACCAGGCGCTGTTCGATGTCGCCTCCAACGCGTCCGGACAGTGCTGGGCGCTGACCACCAACTGCCCTGTTCCGGGCCCCGTGCCAACGAGTCCCGCCAACCGCGACTACCAGCCCGGGTTCGCTGGAGCGCTGATGGCCAAGGACCTGCGCCTGGCGCTGAACGCCTTGGAAAGCACAGGGGTTGCTGCAGAAATGGGTCCCCTGGCGTCACGTATCTACGATGCCTTTGCCGCCGGGGATGGGGCAGGAAGGGACTTCTCGGGCATCATCACGGAGATCCGCGATAAGTCTGTGTGAGAGGTTTGAACTGAACTTATGAAGAGCCTGGCGAGAGGGAGAGCATGACGGAGCAGTATCAGAACATTGTGGTTGAGCGTCGGGGACGGGTTGGCTTGGTAACACTGGACCGGCCGGAGGCGCTGAACGCGCTCAATACTGCACTCATGAACGAGCTCGTGGACGCGGTTACTGCGATGGACACTGATCCGGACGTCGGGGCTGTGGTGATCACGGGCTCGGCCAAGGCGTTTGCTGCGGGCGCTGACATCAAGGAAATGTCCTCCAACAGCTACATGGCGATGTACGCGGCAGACTGGTTCCGTCGGTGGGAGGACCTCACCCGGCTGCGGATCCCTGTTGTTGCTGCGGTGTCCGGCTTCGCACTTGGTGGCGGCTGTGAGCTGGCCATGATGGCGGACTTCATCATCGCGGGGGACAACGCCAAGTTCGGCCAGCCCGAGATCAACCTGGGAGTGATCCCTGGAATGGGCGGTTCCCAGCGGCTCACCCGGGCTGTGGGCAAGGCGAAAGCCATGGACATGGTCCTGACAGGGCGTTTCATGGACGCCGAAGAAGCCGAGCGCTCCGGGCTGGTGTCACGGGTTGTCCCCGCTGCCGAGGTAATCGAGGAAGCCCTCAAGGCCGCCGAAGTCATCGCGTCCAAATCCAAGCCCGCCGCGATGGTGGCCAAGGAAGCAGTGAACGCGGCCTTCGAGATGGGCCTGGCGCAGGGTGTGCTGTTTGAGCGCAGGGTGTTCCACTCGCTCTTTGCCACAGAGGACCAGAAGGAAGGTATGGCCGCGTTCAGCGAGAAGCGCCAGCCGGAGTTCAAACACCGGTAGTCCCTGTTGCGGTCGTGGGGCTGCATTTTGACATCGACCTATAAATCTATAAATATAGATTCAAGTTGGCGGCGGGCTTGCCGCTGCGATTTATGGGAGGGTGCTCCATGGAGCCGGAACTGGTCTACAAAGCACTGGCAAACCCCGCCAGGCGGCAGATTCTTCAGTGGCTCAAGAGCCCCGGCGAGCACTTCGATGAGGACGAATACCGCAGCAAGGGTCTTGAGTTCAGCTCTGGCGTGTGCGTGGGGGATATCCGAGCCAAGACTGGACTGGCCCAGTCAGTGGTTTCCAGCTACCTGCAGGGCATGCAGAGGGCCGGGCTCCTGCAGTCGGAGCGGATTGGCAAGTGGACGTATTACCGTCGCAATGAAAAAGCTATCCGTGAGTTCGCTGACTTCGTGAGCGCAGAGCTCTAACCGCCCGCAAGCGCGCTGGTGCGGCATTGGCGTCTTACATATCTAGATTTTTGTATTTAACGAATTGTTGACTTGCGCTGCCCTTTTCAGCAGCGGGAAGGAACGAATGAAGAGTAGTAGCGCTCCACTGGTTGCCGTTTTGGCGCTAGGTGTGTTTGGCATCATCACCACCGAAATAGGGATCGTGGGCGTCCTGCCGCTGGTGGCTGAACGGTTCAGCGTTTCGACGGCCGACACGGGGTGGCTGGTCAGCGTTTTCGCCCTGGTGGTAGCCGTCAGTGGACCGTTCATGGTTTTGCTGACCTCCGGCATGAACCGGAAATCGGTTCTGATGGGGTCCATTGCCGTCTTTGCAGTAGCCAACCTTGTGTACGCGTTTGCAACGGACTTCGGGTGGATGGTGGCCTTCCGCATCATTCCCGCCATTGTCCATCCAGTGTTTTTCGCCGTAGCCCTCACAACAGCCGCACGAATGGTGTCTGCCGAAAAAGCGGGCAAGGCTGCCACAAGGATCTTTGCCGGCGTCACTGTGGGATTCGCACTGGGCGTCCCCCTGACAGCGTATTTGGGATCGCAGTTTTCACTCGAAACCGCGTTTCTCTTTGGCAGCCTGGTGAATCTCGGAGCTTTTGTGGGGATCTGGATATGGCTGCCCTCAATTCCTGCGGGACAGCGCGCCACCTACGGCGATCAGCTGGGCATTCTGCGGAGGCCCATGCTCTGGTTGAACCTGGGTTCCATTGTCCTGATCTTTGCGGCAATGTTCTCCACCTACAGTTACTTTGCCGAATATCTGGGACAGGTGGCCAAGATGGACGGGATGTGGGTGAGCGCGCTGCTTGTGGCCTTTGGTGTTGTCATGGTCTTTGGCAACTCACTTTTTGGGGCGCTACTGGAGCGCAATGTGATTCGCACGGCCGTAGCGTTCCCGCTGGTGTATATCGGCGCCTATGCCTTGGTATTCGCTGCGGGTCCCTATCAAGCGCCCATGGTGGCGGCGGTCCTGGTGTGGGGGACGCTTCACTCGGGTGGGCTGATAGTGAGTCAGCGGTGGGTCAGCCAAGATACAACGGACGCCCCTGACTTTGGCAACAGTCTCTTCATCTCCTTTTCCAACCTTGGTATCACCGTGGGTGCCGCACTGGGTGGCTGGTCCATCTCGACATTAGGAATCCGCCAGTTGCCGTGGACAGGCGCCATCTTGGCGGGATTGGCACTAGCCGCCATAGCTGCGCGCTTGGTGTTGGTCCGCCGATCTGGACTCAAAACCCTGGTGGCCTGAGCTCCGGAAACGCCAGCCGGAGTTCAAGGATAGGAGCATTCCCTCGCAGTGATGGCGCCGCGCAGGAGGTCCGGGAAGGGGTTGTGGGCGCATTCTTCGCGGCGTAGGCTCCTGCGGGCAATCACCGGATGGAGGAGTAGCTCATGGGACAACTGATCGTCCAGGATTTTGTCACCGCCGACGGATACGCCGCCGACACCAATAACGAGTTCAAGGCCTACGAACTCCTGGAAGGTGGCACGGCCGAGTTTGACCGTGCCCAGCTTGAGTGGCTCGGCAGTGTTGAAGCCATGGTTCTGGGCGCCAACACCTACAGCTATTTCGTTGAATTCTGGCCCACGCCCGCCTCCGACGGCGAAATTATCGCGCCCGCCCTCAACAGTCTTCGTCGCCACGTGTTTTCACGCCATCTAAAGGAGGCCCCCTGGGGTGACTTCCCGCCGTCGACGATTGAATCCGGCGACGCGATCGAGGCGATCCGTCGCATCAAGCGCGAGTCCACCAAAGACATCGTGCTGTGGGGCAGCTTGTCCCTCGGCGAGACGTTCTTCGCGGCAGGTGAGGTGGACGCCGTCCGGTTGGTAGTGATGCCGGTGGGCCAGGGCTCAGGCAGGGGCGTGTTCCCAGCGGGACATGACCCTGCCCTGTTGAAGCTTGTGGACGTGAACAGCTACGACCAAGGCCTGGTGGAGCTCAGCTACACCGTCCGGACGAAGAGCTAGAAAACTTCCGCCGGCAAAAGCGCAGCGTCGAAGAACGCCCGCTCCAGACGTACCGCTTCGGCGAAGGTCTCCGCAACGCGCTCGCGTGAAGCGGCGTCTGCCGGCCCGACGGCGTCGAACTCCTCGCGTAGCCACGTCACCCATGCGTTGTACTCCGGGTTGTTGTGGAGACGGATCCATTCGGCATGCTTGGCGTGGGCGGGCCATTCTGAGGGGTCGCCGGCGCGGGCTGCCCAGTCCCCGTAAAGCCACTCAGCAACCAACAGCACCGCCAGGACCTCCGGATAGGAGCGGGTAGCGAGGGCGCTGCGCATCAGGTTGTCGAAATCCCGGGTGGCAGATCCCAGTGCGGGTGCTGTGCGATCCGCCTCGGGAACGTCGAGTTCGTTGAAGCAATCCTGGAAGTACGTATTCTCGTCCGAAGCGAAGGCTCCCAGAACCCGGGCGAACACCAGCCGCGAAGGCAGTGAAGGTGCCGATGCGACGGCTTGGCCCAGGAGCGCTGTGAAGGCATCGCAGAACTGGTAATCCTGCACGAGGTACCGGCGCAAGTTCTCATCGGAAAGGGAACCATCGAGTAGCTGGTCCACGAATGGATGGTTGACGGCGGCGTCCCAGTCCTCGGCGTACTGGTTCCTGAGTTCATTGGCAAAGCCCACGGTGTTTCCTCCTGAGGTGTCAGCACTCGGAGCCTAGCAGCGTACTGCCCGGTAGAGGTGGGCGTTACGCTATGGTGCCGGTCCCGGTGCCAGCGTAGGCTCTGGCCATGACGAACGAGCACGCATCGAAGACGATCGTGGTTGGCTATGACGGATCCGAAGAATCACACCGCGCCGTCCAATGGGCCGCCAAGCACGCGATCCTGCGGGACTGTTCCCTTCACGTGGTGCACTGTTCTCTGTGGGTTCTGTTGTCCCACAACAGGGGTCCCGTTCCGGGCGTTGCTGATAGCGGCCTGGAACGGGCCGCCCAGAAAGTCCTCGAAGAGGGGTTGGCGCTCGCCAAGGAGACTGTCCCCGAGCTGGAGGTCCACACCACCCTGCTCCATGGAATGCCTCGTGACCATCTGGCCCACGTTTCGGCGGGAACCGAGATGCTGGTGCTCGGAAGCCGCGGCCTCGGCGGGTTCATGGGCTTGCTGGTGGGGTCCGTGAGTTTGGAGATGGCAGCAACCGCGGAGTGCCCGGTAGCAGTGATCCGTGCCGATGACCACCCGGAGGGTCCGGTGCTGCTGGCTGTTGATGACTCGGGATCACCGGCAGCCCTTGAGGACGCCTGCCTTTTCGCGGCGGCAACGGATGCCGAGCTCAAGATCGTCCACGTACTGCACGAACCCGAAGGCTACCGTCGGTTGCGTGAACCGGTGGAATCATATCCGGACGCTGAAGCGATGCTTGATGCCGTGCTGAGCCGGGCCCGCCACAAAGCCCCCGGGATCACTGTGAGCGGAGAGCTGCTGGTGGATGCATCGTTCTCCCGGGCTGTGGTCAAGGCTTCACCAGGGGCACGCATCACAGTGGTGGGGACCAAAGGACATGGTCTGATCAAGGGCACCATTGGCTCCACGGCACACGCTGTGCTCCACCACGCCCACAGTCCTGTGTTGGTTTCCCGCCGCAGGGCCACCTCCGAGGTTACATAGGGCTCCGTCTTCTCGGGGGGGTACGGATCCATCAGTTCGGAGGCCCTCACAGGGACTCCCTCCGGCAATGAACCGGATCTATGGTGGAGGGCATGGATAATCGGGCGGAAGTACGCGAATTTCTGATCTCCCGGCGCGCCCACGTGGCCCCGGAGCAGGTGGGGCTGCCTACGGGAACCAACCGGCGGGTCAAGGGGCTGCGCCGCAGCGAAGTGGCCACCCTTGCCGGGTTGAGCGTCGAGTACTACACCCGCTTGGAACGCGGTGCCATCAGCGGCGCCTCCCCGCAGGTCCTGGAAAGCATCGCCCGAGCGCTGAACCTGGACGACGCTGAGCGTGCCCATCTTTTCGATCTTGCGCATGCGGCCAGTCCCGTTGCCCGGCCTCCGCGGCGTCGAAGCTCGAAATCCTATGTTCCCCACCAGAGCCTGCAGTGGGTGCTGGATGCTGTCACGGCCGGACCCGCGTTTGTTCGCAACGGCCGGATGGATCTGCTGGCGGTGAACCCCTTGGCCAGGGCGTTTTACAAGGACTGCTACGACATGCCGGGCCAGACGCCCAACATCGCCAGGTTCACGTTCCTGGACCAACGCGCGTATGAGTTCTACCCGGACTGGGACGCCTTTGCGGAGGTCACTGTTTCCATTCTCCGCACGGAGGCCGGCCGCGACCCGCACAACAAGGAACTGCACGATCTTATTGGCGAACTCAGCACCCGCAGCGAGGAATTCCGCACTCGCTGGGGCGCGCATAACGTCCGTCATCACGGCACGGGCTTCAAGACCTTCAATCATCCGGTGGTGGGCGAAATGACGCTCGCCTTCGAAGGCTTGGAAATGGCCGCGGAACCCGGATTGACCCTGACCATCTACGCGGCGGAACCCGGATCGCCGTCGGCCGAGCGCCTTCAGCTCCTCGCATCCTGGGCGGCCAGCGAATACGGCGTCCAGCCGGCGTCGGAAAAGACCCGAACGGACAGCTGACTGGAGGACAGCTGACGCGCTGTCAGCGGCTGACTTCTACCCGGACGTACTGGCCCTCGAACTGCGCAAGCTGGTCAGGGAGGGTGTTGTCCTCTATTACCTATGCTCGGCATCCAGCTGGGCCGCTATGAGGAAACAACTTGCCGCGAAGCGAGAACCACAACGAAACCATCGGCGTTCTCACCTGCGGCACCAAGAAGGATCGCAGCGTCCGATACAGCCTCGGCAGCTCAACTTCACCAATGGCAGTCGCAGCCTACACCCACGACAAACTCCAGGCAGACGAAAAGCGCGCATTGCCCAACGAAGGAGACGTCGTCGCTGCTCTCGAATGGGCCGAACCAGCCACGGACTCAGAAAACTGAAAACACCATGGTGCGGCTGAAACGCCGATAAGCACCCATATGTCGTGTAAGGGCTGCTGTGTCTCGGCACCCTAATGAAAGACCAATCAGGAGAAGACGTGGCCCGGCAGAGGTATTGATAGACCGCGTCCCCCTGATTCCGAAGTCCTCCCAGGGGCCGATTTGTGTGCCGGGATCATGAGGTACGCCGTAGGGGAGTCCTCGCTAGTATCCCTGTGATTGAGACTGCAGCGACGAGGCGGGGGCGGTCGACATACTGCGGCAGCCAGCACCCCCTGGAAGAAACTTCCTGATCACATCGGCGCTGGTGGCTGAATTACTCTATAACTTCACCGTTACTCTCGTACATGGCGATCTTGCCGATCCTGCGTTCGTGGCGTTCGGCGTTGGTGAACGGCTCGACCAGAAAGGCTTTGATCAGCTCGGTGGCCTCCTCTGCTGTGTGTTGACGTCCGCCGACTGCCACCACGTTTGCGTTGTTGTGTTGGCGAGCCAGTACCGCTGTGTCCAGGTTCCATGCCAGTGCGGCCCGGACACCCTTGACCTTGTTCGCTGCGATTTGCTCGCCATTGCCGGAGCCGCCCAACACGATTCCCAAAGCGTCCATGCCTGCGGCTTGGTCATTGACGACGGCTGTCGCGGCGTTAATGCAGAAGGACGGGTAGTCATCTTCCGGGTCGTAAGAGGCAGGCCCGTGGTCCACCATTTCGTAGCCTATGTCAGTAAGGGTGTTGATGAGGTGTGAGCTGAGCTCGAGGCCAGCATGGTCGGTTGCGATGTGAACGCGCATCGGTGGTCCTAGGCTTTTTGGAGTTTCGAGGTGATCTTGGGTGTGAACGCGAGTTGTCCATTGATCCGCAACGCGTCGATTGCATCGGCCGGTGAGGACTTGCCGTAGACAGCAGAGCCTGCAACGAACACGTTTGCCCCGGCTTCAGCGGCACGGATGATGGTTTCTTCGGTGATGCCGCCGTCTACCTGAATGGCGACATTCACCCCCGAACCGTCCACGGCTTCACGGGCGCGACGGATCTTGGGCAGGACCACGTCAAGGAAGGCTTGTCCGCCGAAGCCGGGCTCTACGGTCATGAGTAGCAGCATGTCCAGCTCAGGAAGCATGTCCAGGTACGGTTCGACCGGGGTTGCCGGACGAAGCGCCATCCCTGCCTTGGCTCCGCGTGCGCGGAGTTCGCGGGCGAGTTTGATAGGGGCCATGGCCGCTTCCACGTGGAAGGTGACGGAGTCCAAGCCGGCGTCGGCGTACATCGGCGCCCAACGGTCGGCGTCGGCGATCATCAGGTGGGCGTCTATCGGCACGGTGCTAATTTTTTGGATCCGCTCTAGCACGGGCAGTCCGATGGTGAGGTTTGGCACGAAGTGGTTGTCCATGACATCGACGTGCACGGCGTCGGCGTTGCTGATGCGGTCCAACTCTGCTTCGAGGTTGACGAAATCGGCCGAGAGGATGCTGGGGTTGATGCAGCAAGTCAGTGGTGAGGTGGACATGGTGTCTGCCTTTCTGTTCGTGTGGTCAGCGCGTGGAGATGCGATGCGGCCTCCACGCGCTGACCTATTACGGCAAGGGTTAGGAGGCCTTCCGTGCGGTGGCGAGGGCGCCTTCGACGTCGGCGAGGAGTTCCTTCCAGGAGCCCACAAACTTCTCGAGGCCTTCGGTCTCGAGGAGGGTGACGACGTCGTTGTAGGAGACGCCGAGGCCTTCGAGGGCGTTGAGGGTCTCGTTCGCTTCGTCGTAGGTGCC
>NZ_PCPR01000033.1 GCF_002979775.1 Arthrobacter sp. MYb23 | reverse complement strand
TAGCCCTGAGGGCCTGTCGCAGTGATACCAGTTCCGAAGATTTGGTCGGCGACACCGACGGAGGACCCGGAAGCTGGCAAGAACCCGGAGGACGAAACGACAAAGGCGTCGCCGACCAAATCTTCGGAACTGGTATCACTGCGACAGGCCCTCAGGGCTACCTTCTGGAATACATGGTGGACCACGTCAAAGCGGACGGCTCCATGGGGAAGGTCGAGTTCGACGGACACTTGTGGCGCGGGCACCCGCCAATAGAAGTATTCCAAGAGGTTAAGGGCAACTACGACCTGCTTTTCAGAGGCGTCTATGATGGTCGCTATCTTCGCGACCAAGCCGTTCCAATTGCAATCGATGACTGGGTCCAGTCCACGGCCCGGCGTCAAATCCAAGCACTGGAGTCGAAGGCACCGGGCGCCCACCTTGAATGGATCTTCACCCACAACGAGGAACTTGCCAAGTTGATGGACAAAGCCGTCACAAGATATCTGGAACGCAACCCCGGTAGTGTCACAGTGGACGTAAAGTTCGCACCGAAGGAGGGCTAGTTTGATTCACGACAGGGGGTCCGACGTGACAGGCGTCACTTCAGGGGATCTCTTCGATTCCGCGTTGGACGATATAGATCTCGACTTGCAGTTGGGCGGGCGGGAAGCGGCACCTCGGGATGTGGCGGCGAGGATTCTGGCGACGCTTCCGATTCTTGAAAATCTGGATACACGCCCGATGGAGTGGGTTGGAATTCCCCAAACTGCTGGGCAGATCGCGAGATCCGACACTTTAGGACGCACCGTCGAGGAGCTCGTCGAACTTGTTGTAGCCGGTGCCCGAAAGGACGATGCCGGGAGCTTTCACCCAAGTTGGGGCTATTTCGTGCAACTCATCTCATACGTCAAGGGGACGGAACGAGGGACAAGCCCCTTTCGCGCTGCCGTTAGCGATGGAGCACACGACGGACCTTCCAGCGATTCGTTCTCACTGACCTTTGAGAAAGCGCAGGTGCAGGGCAAAGACGCCATCGTCAGCACCTTTGCGTCATTGGTTGAGGTCTGGAGACCAGCACACGGCGGCATCTTCGGCTACGAAATCAGCCGACGAAGACGCGGGGAACAAATCTGGTACCCGCCAGTCGGCGCCCTGACGTACGCTGCGGCAGGCAGCGGCTACATGCTACCCGATGACGAACTCGTTGATCTGCGTCCCTTGCCTCATGGGGTGCTGGCCGTGCTCAAGGAGTGGTCCTTGGATGCCGTTCTCGCGTACGGCGAGGCTTTCAGGGCTGTCAACGATGGTATCCCCCGCAGAGCTGCCGGGACCGGATAGAACTATGTTTCCGGCAGGGAGTCTGGTCAAAGAAGGGCCACACTGTGAACGAAGACGGACACACAACCTTTGATTCCGCTTTGGGTACGCTGAGTCTCAGGCTCCAATTGGGCACAAGGACCGATAAGGCGCATGAGAGTGCTGCGACCATCCTTGCAAGCGTTTCGATCCTGGAGCGGCTCGATCCTAGGCCTATGGAATGGATCTCTGACACCCGAGCCGCTCCGGTCACCGTGGGAGGCGACTCCCTATTGCGGGCGGCATGTATTCAGCCGAACGGTAAGTTGCCATTTTCTCCGCGACCGTAGGCCCTACGAGTCCGAGCCTTGAAGGAATCTCCAACCATGTGGAACCGCTACCCCGCTAACGATGGCGCCGTCATCGAAAGCCGTCAGACCCATGACCTATTCAAGTTCAGAAGCCAGTTCGGTGAAATAGTCGACCGTGTTGGATTCGAAGACGGTTCGTATCTCTACGCATTCAAGGACGGCGAGCCGGAAAGTTTCGAAGCTCGCTCGCTCCCTGTCAGTGATCTTGAGCTGCCATACGCCCGCTATCGCCTAGCGAATGGGTGGCCCGCGGGCGCTCGTGGGTGGCTCGTCGAGTCATCCGTTGCGGCGCCCGACTTCGGACGGAGAGGCGGGGCAACCCAAGTACTGTTCTTCGACGAACAACACTCGCTTCTGACCGTTGAGGAACTAATAAAGTCGGGAGTCCTGGCCTATGAGCAGTGAAATAGAGCCGATGATTGATCGCTTGCTGGAAACGATCCATGCAGCCGGATATTCGATCGTTACATCGCAGGATGGCTCATGGTGCCTGTATAACCTGGGTGGTGAAATCAAGATCTACCTTCGGCAGGTGGATGACCTTTACGTATTGAGCACCACTGAGCGCGCGCGCGATGAACACATACTTTTCACTTCACCACAACTGGTCGATATCGAGCTGGCGCTCCTCTACCGATTCACGAATCTCTTTCGCCGCCGTGAACGCCGGCCGTTTCTCATGCCAACATCGGTGCCCGTAACGGCGAGCAAAGCCGCCCCCGGTTACACAGTCTCCAAGGACTTTAACGGCACATGGCTGCTGCAATCACCCGATGGCCCGCGACGGACTGGACGACAGATCACGCTTATTGAGTTTTCCCACTATGCAGACATGAGTCCCTACGAACTCTGGACGTCCATGAATCACGCCGAAAATTCCATTTTCCGGCCATTGAATCATTAGGTCTATCACTCGCTATTGTCCGATTCGGAGAGCTTGATATATGCGAAGCACTTGGCAGTCTTTGAGAACTTCTTTAGTCCGCTAATTGCGACGATAAGCCTGTGATTATTAAAGTAATTACTAAATGAGACTATGAAAGTACAATATGAGCAATAGATATAAGAAGCTAACGCCTGAGGTAATGCAGGCCTTGCACAGCAAACCAGGGCCCATGCCGCTGAAAATCATGGACATCCTCTGGCCTTCAGCTACCATGCGAATGCAAGACTCATGGACACAATTCAAGGCGGGCTTCTTCAAGCTGCTTTCGCGTCGAAGGTAGCCTAGGTACCTCGCCTCAGGAGCATACTCTCTCCAAGGCGAGCCCAATGCCATAAGGCTCAATTCAGCGGTTGGTGCAATCGAAATTTTCGTTAGATACGTTCCGATGAAACACCAACCATGATTGCAGGTAAGGAGGACCAAGTGGTAAAGGTGACTGCTGCCGATCTATTCGACCCAGCCCTCCGATCTATCGAGCTCCACATGCAGCTGGGAGGCCGGGCTGCAAATCCATCCGACATCGCCGAAAAGGTCCTTACGACTTTGGACCTTCTTGAAACTTTAGACACCCGCCCGATGGAGTGGCTCCACGTAAATTACTCCGAACAGAGAATGGGTAGCGACAACAAGCTCGGATTCTTGGCCGGGGGCGATCGTCGTGTGGCGCCCTTTGATCTCTCGGTAGTTGATGGCGATCAAGACCCACGGTCAGGTAACTCCTTCCGACTGAGTTTTGACGACGCACTGGTTCCGGACCGCGACAGCATTGTTGCGAGTTTCGCTTCGCTTGTGAAGATCTGGGGGCCTACGCGTGGAGCCATCGACGGATTGGAATTAGCCAAGCGACACAGAAACGATCGCGTTTTGTACCCGCCTATTGGCGTCATCACCTACTTCGCAGAGAACGCCACCTACACCCTCCCAGCGAGCCCCCTAGTTGACGTACACCCGTTGAACGGCGGCACTCTTGCCATCCTGAAAGATTGGACGCTGGAATCCGTCTTAGCCTACGAAGAGTTATCCAGGGATCTCTACGAGGGCATGCCAAACCCCCGCTTCAGTAGGTAGCCCGGGGACCGGAAATACATCTACGATAGCCCGATTAGAAAACTGCGCCGGCTTTTGGTCGCCAGTTATGAGACCCTCCGGTGGTAGTGCGAAATGCAGCGGGGGTCGAGGTGCCAGTTCTGGAGCTATTGCGACGGAGCCACCAACGTACCCGTCAACACCTTGGAATTCATCCAACTCAAACGAGAGCTGATGACAAAGGTCCTCCACCCCGTCGACACCGGACAACCCCGAGGCTTACACCTAAAGGTAGAAGCCGTCCCAAGACCAAAACCCGGTCTGCCGGATGAATTGAAAGTCACTCACTGGCTCGACTCCGGAGAGAATAGTTCAGAATATTTCTCCAACTTTCCATTTTCTGAGGAGGCAATCGAATGATGACAGGAACGCGGATTTCTGGGGTCGAAGTGAATAACGGTCTCCAAAGGCTGCGGACTGAGGCCTTCGCCCAAGGCGGTCTGGGGTTCGGAGCAGAAGCAATCATCAGCCATATCATCATGCATCAAGCCTGGAGTCGACGAACAGAGGATATTCTCCGGAACGGTGTCTGGGGGTTCAACCATAGTTTCCAAGATTTCTCGGTAGAATCCATGGACTACTGGCTCAAAGATATTCGTCGTAGCTCGTATGTCCCAGGCATTGGAACATGGACGAGTTGCAAGGTCTATCTCTTCCCCGACTCCGATGGCAGACTCGAAACCTTCGATTTCGAGCTCTTTCGGTCAGACAGCGATTCCGGAATCTCTGATCGTCCGGCGGACGCACTGACTCTGTTCCAGGACCTCAAAGCGTTCCCGAGAACGCTGGACAACATACCGCAGTGGATGTGGAGGGTGTTCCGCGCCGAAGGCGTCACACCCCCTGTCTACAACCCTCAACTGCAAACAGTCGAGTGGGCCAACAAACGACTCCCCGTCAACGAAAAAGGCACCGACTTCTCAGCCCAGCCTGAATTCATAGACCCATCCAAAGAACCAAGTGTGTTCGCGAAAATCGGCAAGAAACTCTTCGGCGGTTAGGCAGCACCACCAATGGACAACGTCCGCCGTCACCAGCACGGTCACCCAGAGCAGCCGCGATGCAGTTTTCGACGCTGCCCTAGAACATCCAGGAGTCATCATGAGTGCCGGCAAAGTTATATGGAGCCCATCCGTGGAGGCAGGACTTCACCGGTTGCAGGCTGAAACCTTCAGGGACGGCGGTCTCGGTTTCGGCGCCCAGGAAGTGGTAAGCACTTCTGTCATACATCTGGCCTGGTCAACCCGAACAGAAATGATTCTGCGGGAAGGCGTCTGGGGACCACGATGCTTCTCCCAAGATTTTTCCCGCGAGTCCATGATTGATTGGCTAGAGGAAATACGCCGCGAGTCCTACGCCCCAGGCTTTGGAACGTGGACAAGCTGCAAGGTATATCTCTATCCAGATTCGGCTGGCAGACTCGAGGCCTTCGACACCGAGCTCCTCAGACCCGCCCATGAAACAACCATCCCTGACCGTCCAGCCGACGCACTGACGCTGTTACAGGACCTCAAAGCGTTCCCGCGAACGCTGGACAACATACCGCAGTGGATGTGGACGGTGTTCCGCGCGGAAGGCGTCACACCCCCTGTCTACAACCCACAACTCAAAACAGTCGAGCGGGCCAACAAACGCCTCCCCGTCACCGAAAATGGCACCGACTTCTCCGTCCAACCTGAAATCATAGACCCATCCAAAGAACCGGGTATCTTCGCGAAGATCGGCAAGAAACTCTTCGGCAGCTAACCCCAACCCGGCGAACGGCACTGGCCTCGCCAAGCAAAGCCAGCCGTGATCCAGACCTGCGAAAAAGGACGACCGATCATGTGGAGCCGCTACCCACCCAGCAATGGCGCCGTCGTCGAAATGTCAATGGGGAAAATACGCGGTGAGGCTGCATAGGGGTCTCGGAGTCCGTCATCGTGGGTCGTTGTCAGCCGGGTCACCCAAAAACAGTGTTTCGCGGGGTCCTTAGCCTAGCGCCTGGCGGATTATTTGACGGAGCCCATCCGCTGATGTTCCCATTCAGGGAGAGTGCCAAGCTTTCGGACACTTAGAGTTTCCCTTAGGCACTCGGTCTTAGTCGGCTCGGTGAGCCACTCCGGTTCCTTGTCATAGTTGAACTCGGTTTGGTAACTCCCGGGATCCGCTGGGCTGAGTGTGACCGTGACCGCGAACCACGTATTGCCATCGGGTCCACGCATGATGCTCCTGGCCTCAGACATCCGGTCAGCCAAATGTGCTGGAACTTCCGTGGTGAACCGTGCCCCTCCCGTTTCCACGTTGAAGACGCACTCGCGATGAGAGCCGATTTCCCTGAATTGCAGCCATGCCGAAGACCACGTCGGCGGGAGGGTGGGGAACAGTTCAACAAGAACCGCGGTGATGTTCTGCATGGCGACGATGGAGCTGTGCAGCCCACCCGGCGCCCCGGCGGAGGATGGTCCGGACCGCGCAACGGCTGCGGGGGCCAGAGGAGCGCGCTGGCGGAAACACCAGGCAGCCGCTACGGCCAAGGCTGGACCGATGGTTTGATAAAGAACGGCGTGAAGTGGGGTCCCCGTGGCGGAACCAAAACTGCCCACCATGGCGAGAAGCACGACGGCAAGGCCGATATACCCCTTGGTGCGCCTCGCCCATCTCCTCAAGAAGACATAAAGAAGAAAGGTAAGGACAAGTGGCGATCCGATAACTCCCAGAAGGATCCCTCCCTGGATGATCGAGCCAATGATCATCGAGGCGAATGCAGCGAGGGCAAGGAGCGGCCCCAGCCATTCCGGTGGAACAGGGCCCAGCGCCCTGCGGTCGGGCTGATCGTCATCTGTCTCCTGCGCAGCAGAATTGACCTGGTTCCCCCATCAACTGGAATTGGCCCTTCGAGTCTAGCCAGCGCCGGATTGCCCCCCAAACAAGCCATCGCTTACGTGAGTAACCCGCTACCATCCACACCATGGGCATCCACATTGGCACCTCGGGCTGGAGCTACGACCATTGGGAGAACGTGCTGTATCCACCGGGTCTTCCCGCGGCCAAGCGTCTGGCCCACTACACGGCGCGATTTAGCACGGTTGAGCTAAACGCAAGCTTTTACCGGTGGCCGCGCGATACGTCCTTCGCGAGTTGGAGGGAGCGGCTCCCTAGCGGTTTTGCCATGTCGGTGAAAGCGCCACGCGGTCTTACGCACGGCAAAAAGCTTTACAGTCCTGAAGTTTGGGTGGAACGGATCGTCCGCTGCTGGCACGAACTCGGCGACAAAAGGGCTGTACTCCTGGTCCAGCTTCCACCTGATTTTCAACGCGACGACGCCCGGCTCGACTACTTCCTGTCCACGCTTCCGCAGTGGGTTCGCATCGCCGTCGAGTTCCGCCATGACAGTTGGGACCACCCGGACGTCTACGCCCTGCTGGAGCGCCGAGGCGCAGCGTACTGCATCATGAGTGGCGCCCACTTGCCGTGCATCCTCCGGGCCACCGCACCCTTCGTGTACGTTCGTCTCCACGGCCCGGACCATGAGCACCTCTACGGGGGCTCGTACTCCGATGAGGATCTCCAATGGTGGGCGGACCGCATTCGGGAGTGGGCCAGTTCCGGCAAGGACGTGTACGTGTACTTCAACAACGACGGCGGTGGTAACGCCGTGCGGAATGCTGACACTTTGCGGTGGCTGCTTGGGGTCAGCTGAGCTCGCCGACCCCAAGCCAAGATGGCCGGAGCAGTTACGCCAGGCGACCCCGCACGATCTCGCTGACAGTCTTGCCATCAAAACGGCCAGCAACCTTGGCGGTGACGGGCTTCATGACGGCTCCGATGGAACGCATGGACAACTCCTGGCCATCAGCCTTCAGAGCCTCCACGGCATCGTCAACGATTGCTTCCACTTCTTCCCGAGTGAGGGCCTTCGGCAGGTAGGCCTCGATGATTTCGGCCTCCGCCACCTCGGCTGCGGCCCGATCTGCCTCGCCCGCCTCGGTGTAGATCCGAGCCGTATCCCGACGCTTTGCGGCTTCCTTCTGAAGCAGCGAGGTGACCTGCGCGTCGTCGAGCTCCACCGGCGTCTTGCCTGACTTCTCACGGGTGGTGATCTCACCCAGCACGTTGCGTACAGTGGTCAACGCAAGCTTGTTGCCCGCCTTCATATGGTCGACGACGTCCGCTTTGAGGCGTTCTTTGAGTGTCATGATGCTCCTTGTTTGGGTTCCTCCTGTTATCTTCCCAGAATGAGTGCATGGGGGATGTTTCGCGGAGCCAAGCCGCGCGTGGTTCGGATGTTCCTGTGGCGCGTCCTCGCCGCACTAGTGCTCGTTGCCTCCGTGGCCGGTTCCATCATCCTGGTAGCAACCCAGATCCAGGTCGCCGCCAGCAGTGTCCACGTTCAGGGAATTGTTACATCTCAAGAAGGATTCAGACATCGTGGTGAACACTGTGTGTTGGGATTGGGCTTCGAATTCCAAGGACGGCAATACAACGAAACGTTCGATACCAATTCAACGTGCATAGCGGTTCCGAGACCTGGCTCCCTCGTAACACTCAGCGTCTATCCGGACGACCCACGCCAGCACCTACGGGTTGTGGGGCACGCCGGTAGTAGCTGGACTCCGTGGCCAGCGGCCGTGGCGGCCGTGCTGCTGATCATCGGAGCATGTATTCACCTGCACTGGGCATCTTCGGCGTACAAGCAAAGTCGGCTGGCGGCTTCTGCCAACCGGGCATCGCAATAGACCAGGCATTACGAGTAAAACTTCGTGCGGGGCTCAAGGGCCGGGAGGCTCTTGTTCGGGCGTTTCCTTCTCGATGGGCCCGCTGACTACCACCTGTGCAGGGCTGTGAAGGATGTATCCGTTAAGCCAGGAGAACAGAGCCCGGATTTTCTGCTGGAGCCCGGACAACAGGGCGAGGTGCACCAACAGCCAAGACAAGAAGGCCAGGATGCCTTGGAGTTGGATTCGCTTGCGGCCCAGCTCTGCCACTGCAGCGCCACGCCCCACCATCGCCATATAGCCTTTGTCGACGTACCGGAACGGAGCACGGCTCTCGCCCTTGAGATCCGCGAGAATGTTCGACGCGGCCCATTTTCCGGCCTGCTGAGCCACCGAACCCAGCTGGGGCAATTTTGCCCCCGTTGAATCGGTGATGTTGGCGCAATCCCCAATGACATACACGCCCTCAACGCCAGGGGCAGTCAGGTCCGTCTTGACGTCAACGCGACCTCCCCTCCCCTGGGTCAAGCCCGAACCGCCAATGAGGTCCCCTGCTTTCAAGCCACCGGCCCACACCACAATTTGCCCGGGCACGGAGCTTCCGTCAGCCAGGGTCACTCCGTCATTCCTTACCTCGGTGACACCCTGTCCCATGTGGAGTTGAACGCCCACCTTCTTCAAATGATCAGTGGCATAGCTCTGGGACTTGGCTGAGAACATATTCAGGACAGTGGGAACCATGTCTACCAAATGGACCCGGCAGCGTGCCGCGAGTTCCGGCGAGAAGTACTTGCTCACAACGTATTTGACGTTTTCGGCCATTGCTCCGGCCGTTTCAACACCGGTAGGCCCGCCTCCCACCACCACTACGTCCACGGACCCGTCCGGGTTCCTATCGGCTTGGTCCAACAAACGGGTTAGGCCGCTCCCCAGCTTCGTTGCATCCGTGACGGAATACAGCGGGAAGGCATGCTCTTCTGCTCCAGGTGTATTGAAGAAGTTCGGGACCGCCCCAACTGCAATGACCAGGACATCCGCCTGCAACGAACGGCCGTCAGCAGTTGTGATCACCCGCTCAGCAGCGTTAACGGAGTCCACCTTCGAGGTCAGAACCTTGACAGTTTTGTAGCGTCGGAAAACGGCACGCAGTGGCCGGGCAATGGCCGAAACCCCAATTTGCGAGGTAGCCACTTGATAGAGGAGCGGCTGAAACTGGTGATAGTTATTTGAGTCGATCAGCAAGACACGGATGCCCTTGCGGCCCAGCTCTTTTGCAGCTGCAACGCCCGCGAATCCGGCACCGACAATGATGACTGGGTATGAGTCCTCCATGCGAGCAACTTACTGCACTCCCAGTTCCCGCAACAGAGGTCCGCGATCAGCGTCGAGCGTTTATCCTCTGTTCCTGTGGGTACGCAGTGGGTAGTGTTCTGCATTCGGCAACGCACACGGAAGGGTGATCTTTGTGAACGAGGACGGGCTGACGGATGCTGTGCAGGAGGCGGGCGCCGTGGAGTTGCTCCTGATCCGGCACGGCGAGAGCGAAGGCAACGTGGCCGCAACGGAGGCCCGCCTGTCTGGAGCTGAAGTCATTGACGTTCCAGCCAGGGATGCTGATGTGAATCTGTCGAGCACCGGGCGGGACCAGGCCAAAGCACTCGGAACAGCGCTTGCAAGGATCGCCGAAGAACTTCGCCCGGATGCCATTGTCTCCTCCCCCTATGCAAGGGCCCGGCAGACCGCGGAAATCGCCGTTGAAACCACCGGCTGGCCCGTGAAGGTACTCACTGATGAGCGCCTCCGCGACCGGGAGCTGGGCATCCTGGACCGGCTGACGCGGCTGGGTGTGGAGACCCGATATCCCGACGAAGCCGAGAGGCGGCTGTGGCTGGGCAAGCTGTACTACCGGCCGCCTGGTGGTGAATCGTGGGCTGACGTCGCACTCCGTCTGCGTTCAATCCTGGATGAGCTCAATACCGTGGGAACAGGGCAACGGGTGATGCTGGTCTGCCACGACGCCGTCATCCTGCTGGTCCGGTATGTTCTGGAGGGCATGTCTGAGCAGGAAGTCCTTGACCTTGCGGCCACCACATCGGTGCTGAATGCATCGATCACCCGGTACGTCCGCCCTTCCGGCGCTGGGCCGTGGGAGCTGGAGAGCTTCAATGTAGCTGACCACCTCACCGAACAGGGCGTTACGGTCACCGAGCATTCTGGAGATGCCAGTGTCCATCCACAGTAATTCCCAGGCACCCACGCTGGTGACGCCGTCGCTTCTGCGCGACTGGCCGCTGCCGGCCCCCGGAGAGGACAAGTACTCGCGCGGCGCAGTCCTGGTGATCGGTGGAGCTCGCGCAACTCCCGGCGCGGCATTGCTGGCCGGCACCTCAGCCCTTCGGGCCGGCGCAGGAAAGATCACTTTGGCAGTGGCCGAATCCGTAGCGGTCCCAGTGGGAGTTGCGCTCCCGGAATGCGGTTCCGTGGGCATGCCCGAGAACCTGAAAGGGTCCGTCACCGGGGAAGGACTCGACAGGATCTCCTCCTATCTGGATCGGGCTGATGCTGTGCTGATCGGACCGGGCCTGGACGATCCGGAACTGGCCGAATCGCTGCTGCGAGCGCTGCTGGAGCGGGAAAAGTCCCGCACTGCAACCAACGACGGCGGCGCTCCCGCCATCGTTCTTGATGCCTTCGCCTTGGGCAGCTTGGTGAAGATTGAGGATGATTTGGGGCCGTGGCGCGGCCGGCTGATCCTTACACCGAATCCGACCGAAACCGGATTTCTTCTGGGCAGGGACGTGGAGGACTTGGAAACAGACGTTGCTGAGGTCGCCCGGAAGTTTGATGCGGTGGTGAGCTGCCAAGGTTACATCGCCGGACCGCCCGGCGAGGCTGCTGCAGCAAACGAAGACTCCACTCTGTGGAAGATCACTACCGGCTACGGCGGCCTGGGCACCTCAGGCAGTGGCGATGTTTTGGCAGGGGCAATCGCCGGGCTCCGCGCGCGGGGCACCAGCGATGCTCAAGCCGCCTGTTGGGGCACCCATCTTCACGCGGCCGCCGCCGACCGTCTGGCCAGCAAGCTCGGGCCCCTGGGTTTCCTGGCCCGCGAGCTCGCCGACGAACTGCCCGCCCTCATGCTGGAGCTCAACACCTGATTCCCCTAGGCTGCCTGCATGGGGACCAAGGGAAGCAGCACACAAACATCGCGCGTCATCGTCAGCATCGTTGGGCTGATCGCAATAGCGGCCTACGGGCTCACCGCAGCGTTGCAGATCCTCGTGTGGAATCCGCTCGCCGCTGTTCCGGGCGCCACGCTGGACGAAATCCACGACGGATTGGCCCGACGCAACGAGTCAATCTCCTGGGTGGCAGTTTTGACGTGGACAAGCATCGGAACGCTTTTAGCTCTGGTTGTGGTCCTGCTGACGGCAACCCGGGTTATCTCACGGCTAAGGACGGTGGTGATTCTCCAACTCTTGATCCTGGTGCTCGGCGCACCCATGTATTTCTTTGCATCTTTCTCCGTCGGCATGGCCTTGGCAGACGCCTTCTTCATATCCGGTGGTGACTACACTCCATGGGGTGGTCTGCTGGGCCTGGTCAGCGCGGCGGCACTGATCGGCACGCTGATGGTGATGATCTTTCGTGGAAAGCCCGGGATGCGCACGGCCCGCACCTAAGCCGGCTTCAGCAAGTCATGCTCGACGACGGCGGTTCGGGACAGGGTCTTGTAGCCTTCCTTTTCGAACAGAACTGTCATGACGTCGTCCTCGTGCCGCATCACCAACCCCGGCCCCCACTCTTTGTGGATCACGGTGGACTGCAAGGGGAACACCTTCCCGGCGGCTGAGGCGCACTGGCCGGCGTCACCCGGCCCGGCGGCGTCGGGCATTTCGGCGCACGCATCGCAGTTGCCGCAGGGCCGCGGCAGATCCTCCCCGAAGTAGCCCAAAAGGAACTGGCGACGGCAGCCGTCCGTCTCCGCGTAGCCACGCATCATGGTGAGCCGTGACTGTTCAACGCGTTGACGCGCCTCAGCCAACTGAACAGCCCGGTCCACCAGTGCGCTCAGTTTGGCTTTGGAACTGAGCCGAGCGCCGCGCTTTCCGGTACTCACGGCACCCGCTTCTTCCAACTGGTTCACCAGCGCTGTGACGCGGCGGGCAGGGAAGCCGGCGAGCTCTGCCAAGGCGGTCAGAGGAGCAGGTGCGCCGGCGTTCTTGATGACTTTCAGCACGGCCATGAGCTCCTCCGCATCCGGGGCATGGGTGGCGAAGAACTTACGCAACCCAAGGTCCTCGGCACGGTAATGCAGTATGGCCGCTGCCGGTTTACCGTCGCGACCCGCACGGCCAATTTCCTGGTAGTAAGCGTCCAAGGACTCCGGAATATCTGCGTGCACCACGAACCGGACATTGGGTTTGTCGATCCCCATGCCAAAAGCTGTTGTGGCGACGACTACATCCAGTTGGTCATCCAGGAACCGCTCATGGATGCTTTCCCGGTCCGCGTCCGCCCGGCCAGCGTGATAAGCCTCGGAACGCAGACCTTGCTCCGTCAGCGCGGCCGCGTACTTCTCGGTGTCTTTGCGGGTAGCGGCATAAAGCAGCCCCAGGCCCTCCGCTTTGGCAAGCGCGACAACCTGCTCCACAACGGCTCTCCGCTTGCCTTTAGCGTCTTGGTGCCGGACAACGTCGTGGCTGATGTTGGGGCGATCGAAGCCACGGACCAGGACCAGCGGTTCCGTCATGCCCAACGACTTGACGATTTCCTCACGCACGGGTGGGGACGCAGTTGCGGTGAGGGCTATAGCGGGCGGGTTGCCCAGGCGCTCGCGGACGCTGCCTAATTCGAGGTAGTCCGGGCGGAAGTCGTGGCCCCAGGAGGAGACGCAATGTGCCTCGTCCACCACGAACATGGTGATGTTCAGCTTGTCGATCCGCTCCACTGTTTCCTTTTTGGCCAATTGCTCAGGAGCGAGGAACAGGAAGATCGCTTTTCCGGATTCGACTGCCAGCCAGGCGGCCTCCACCTCTGAATCGCTGCGGGAAGAATTGATGACGACGGCCGTGCCCTCACCCAAGTCCTCAGTCAGCCCGTCCATTTGGTCTTCTTGCAAGGCAATGAGGGGAGAAACGACGACGGCGGGCCGCCCCGTCGTGTTGTGTAGGTGCAGCGCTGCGACCTGATAGGTAGCGGATTTTCCGTACCCGGTGGGCATGACAGCGAGGACATCACGCCCCTGGACGAGGGCAGCCATGCCGGCGAGTTGGCCTTCGCGCAGCTTAGGCAGGGAAAAGGAAGTGGCCGCCAAAGCGGTCAAGGCAAGGTCATCGGACATTAAGATGTGGCTCCGCGTTGTGGTTCCTGCGGCCACTTGCTTCAGCCGAGGTGACCAGCCTAGCGCGGGCGGGTCCCCGCCGTCGTACGCTGTTTGCGCGGTTGTGGATAACCCCGGATGGGTGACGTTAGCGCGGGTCCAGGCGGCGCACCTGATAGATGAGATGGGTGACGCGGGTTCCTGGAACGATCACGGGATCGTCGAGCATGATGTCCGTCTCAAGGTCCGCGAACCAGCGAATACCGCGTCCGAACAATACAGGCACCAAATCAACCCGGAGCTCGTCCACCACCCCCAGGCGCATGCACTGCTGTGCCACGTCCGCGCCGGCAACGCCGATCTCCCTACCGGCCGCGAGCTGGACGGCACGCTCCAGGGCCGAATCCAGATCCCCTACGAATTCGAACGGGACCGGCTGAGCATCCCGCCGGACCGGTGGCCAATCCGACGGGGGTGCGCGGTGCGTCAGGACAACCGTTGGTGACTCGTTGGGCGGATGACCGCCCCACCCCTTTGTCATATCGAAGATCCGCCTGCCGCAGATGAACGCCCCCTCCCGTGGGAGTGACTTCCAGTAGGCGGCATCGGCTTCGCTGAGATGAAACGGCACAGGGTGACCTGGCATCCAGGTTTCAACTGATCCGGCCTCATACCAGTCGAAGAGCGGGCCGATTCCGTCATCATCCCGAGCGATGTATCCGTCAAGTGACATGGAAAACTGGGCTGACACGCGGCTGTTCCGGTACATGAAATCAGTGTGGTGGCACCGCCGGGCTTGTCAAGGACACCGCCCGGAAAAAGTGGTAATCAGGCTACTTATCAACGGCGTTCAATGTGTCTATGCTGATCTCATGGAGCCCACTTCAGCCATCCTTCTAGTGCTTATCGGCGTGGTTGTCTGGCTCGCAGGCACCATCCTGCCGCTGGCCCTGCTCCCCTCCTCGCGCGCAGAAGAGGAGCACAGGCCCAAGGCGCACTTCCCCCGCCACCCAAAGGGGGAGCCACGTGCCGTCCACCGGTTCCGGCCATCCACCCTGAAAGTCCGCTCTGGGCACCACGCCCGCATTCGGCCACACGGCGCCTAGCGCGGGCCCGGCCGGCTAAAGAGGACTGCCAAACTCGCGGATGGTGATTCCGGTGAAGTTCGCGGCGCCCCCGTCCGCATAGAGTGAGACCCCGGTGTCGCCGTCGACGAAGTGAACCTGCTGCGAAATCACAGTGTGCCCGGAGTTCACAAACACCTCCACGCTCTGCTTGTCCACGAAGATGCGCAGATGGACTGACTGCGCGTTGGCATCTATAGGCGCAGCGGCCCGCGTGTAGGGCACCAGCGCGTACCCTCCTTGGTCTGACGGCGCTCGGTCCACGTATAACTCGTCACCGTACTTGCCAATATTGGTATGGCGGGAGCCGTCCGGGGAGCGGCCAACAGATACCCCGACGTTCGTGGCCACGTTCCATGAAATATCGAGCTCAAGCTCGTAGGCGCGGCCGCTCCATGGGAGCACGACGCTGCCGTTAACCGTGCGGTCAGGCAGGGTGGTGGTGGCGGTGACGTAACCCTGCAGCGCCTCAACCGGGGAGCTGATCAAGCTGTACCAGCCTCCCGATTGGCGCTCCAACCGTAGTTCACGCGTGATGGAGTTCTGACCGTTGTAGCCATCAGAAGCATCAGTGGGTACGTCGCGGGCAGCATACTTCCAGTTGTTCATCCAGGCGGTGGCCAGGCGTTTGGTTTCGGGTGCTTCAACAGACGGCCACGTCACGGCGGCATACCAGTCCCATCCCCAGTCGAGCCACTGCGGCGTGAGGTCATCAGCAATGAAGGCCGTGCCGTTCCAGGCACCCGTCCAATAGGCAAAGGTCATTGGCAGATCAATGCTGTAAGCGTCCATGCTCGCACCGAACACCCAATGCCGGGTGCCATCGCCGGCCGTCATTTCGAACAGATCAGGGCACTCGATTCCGCCCAGGGCATGGTTCGGGTAGTCGAAGTTCGATTTCCAACTCCAATCCCGCAGGTTCGTTGAGGTGTAAAACGCCGCATACCGCGCACGTCCGATCACGCACACCCACTCATTGCGTACAACGTCCCAGTGGATCTTCGGGTCGCGGAACCACTCTGCGTTGTCAATCTCAGATTGGGTGGTTGCAGTTCGCCCGTCAGTATTAACGATCACCGGATCAGGAAGTGCGGAGAACGTGTAGCCGCCGTCGGTAGACCAATAGAGATATTGCTCCTGGAACTTTCGAACCCCGCCGGTCGGCTGAGTTGCCAGCGCAACTACCGCTCCGGCACCGAAACCAGCCGTGTTCGCCGAGTCCACCACGGCCGATCCCGACCACACCGGGAAGTCGGTCTGCAGGGGAATAGCCACACCGTTGTGGGTGAAGGAGACGCCGTCGCTTGTGGTTGCGTGGTCCCAGCCGCCCGGACCATTGTTCTGACCGGAATGGAGATAGTAGAGCTGGTAGGCGCCATTGGTGTGGACCGGACGCTGCGGATCACATAGCCAGCCCGAGGGCGGAGTCATGTGGTAAATGGCCCTTAGCGATGCTTGGGCGTGCGCGGCTGCAGGTACAGCATTGCTCAGGAACAGCGCCATGGCGCCAACTCCGGCGCCCTGCAGGGCCGTGCGTCGAGAAATGTGATTCGTCATTGATTCGTTCCTCTCGGCGTTTGGGGCAACAGTGCGCCAAACGTCATCCAGCGGGGTGGGGGAAGCCGAAGCTATGCAGGACATTAGCGGCAGCAAGTGAGGCTGGTCAAGCGTTTTAGCAAGGGAAAAAGAATTTTGCTAAAACGCTTGAACAGTCTGGAAATCCGCGCTAACTTACGAGTGATCAAACGCTTTAGCAGAATGGACATCAGCGCAGATGAAACGCTCAGTCTTCTTCCAACCAGCCGACGGCTGGGTTGGAGACCTCATCCCCTTCGAAAAGGACGGGGAGTTCTGGCTCTTCTACCTTCACGAAGACCGCTCAGACCCAAAACCCGGTACCTCATGGAACCTGGTCACCACCAAAGACCTCACCCAGTTTGAGGACCACGGCGTATCGCTGCACCACGGCAGCGAAACAGACCTGGACTTCAACGCCTACACAGGCAGCATCGTCACGGACAAGTCCGGCGTCCATCACCTGTTCTACACCGGCCAGAACCCCCGCAACCTCGGTCCCGATGGGGCGCCCCTGCAGATGGTCATGCATGCCACGAGTACTGATGGCATGCGGACCTGGCACAAGCACCCCGAGCACACCTTCGGCGCCCCAGCCGGCTACGAATCCGGTGATTGGCGCGATCCCTTCGTGTTTTGGGACGACAACAAGAACCTGTGGAGGATGCTTCTCGCGGCAAGGCACTCAACCGGGCCCGAACGCCGCCGCGGCGTCATCGCACAGTGCGTATCCCCAGACCTGATGACGTGGCAACACACCGAACCGTTCTGGGATCCGCGCCGCTACATCACGCACGAATGCCCGGACGTCTTCGCCTGGGGTGACTGGTGGTACATGGTCTACTCCGAGTTCTCGGAATCGTTCACCACCCGCTACCGCATGGCCAAGAGCCCCGACGGCCCGTGGATGGTGCCTGCTTTGGACAGCATTGACGGCCGTGCCTTCTACGCGTCAAAGACGGCGGAACGCGACGGGAGGCGCTTCTTCTTCGGATGGATTGCCAGCAAGGAAGGCAACACCGATCACGGTCCATGGCAGTGGGCAGGAACCATGTCCGTGCTGGAAGCCCTCCAAAACCCTGACGGGACCCTGGGATTTTCGTTCGCAGATGAACTCGTGGAGAGCTTCTGGGAAGACGTCCCGGTTTCCCTGACCGGCGCGTTGCCGGCGCGGCTCGAGGTGCCGGACGGGTACACGGCCATGGTGTCCGACGAGGAAATGCCGCAACAGTTTTACGCCAAGGCAGTACTGGATATCACTCCCAACACCACCGAGTGCGGTTTGCTGCTCCGCTCGAGCCATGACGGGGACCATTCCTACGTCCTGCGCCTGGAACCCAAGCGTGGCCGGCTCGTCTTGGACCGCTGGCCCCGCGCCATCACCGGCGATGCTCAGTGGCACGTCTCCGGGGACGTCCCGTTCGACGTCGAACTTGAGCGACCCTGCAAACTCGCCCCTGGCGAGCACACCCTTGAGGTCATCGTCGACGGCGACACTTGCGTCGCCGTCGTCGACCGTCAAGTGGCGCTTAGCGCCAGGATTTACGACCTCACTACCGGCCGGATCGGCGTCTTCGCCGGAGAAGGAACCGTGACCCTCACCGAACTCGAGATACGCCAGCGAACCGACAACTGAATACTCCTCACCCCAACCTCTGTTCCAATCAAGGGAGATTGCCGCAATGAAGAAACTACTCCGTGCTGCCGCCGTCGCAGCCGCCGCCGCTTTGGCTTTGACAGCTTGTGGCGGCGGAGGTGCTGCCACTGACCCCTCCAACGTCAGCCCCACCGGGGAGATCAAACCCCGCGAAATATCATGGCTGCTCTCCAGGCCCGCCGACGGAGCTGTCATCAACATCATGAAAAAGCTCGCGGACGACTACGCCAAAGACCATCCGGGCTTTGCACTGAACCTCATCACCACCCCGGACCGGCCCTCCTACATTCAAAAACTCGAAACCCTGGCCGCAGCCAACAAGCTGCCGGAATTGTTCGACACCGATGCCACCCCCTTCGCTCAGGAACTTGCCAAGCAAGGAAAAATGGTGGAGGCGGACAAGCTCCTGAAATCACTGGACGTCTATGACGACTACCGCCCCGGCGCACTGGACTACCAGCGTTTCGACGACGGCTCCCTGTACATGATTCCGTTCCAGTTCGAGCTCGAATTCATCTGGTACAACAAGGCATTGTTTGAAAAGGCCGGCGTTTCCGTGCCGAAGTCCCTCGATGACGTTCCCGCCATGTGCACTGCCCTGCGGAATGCAGGGATCACACCGATCGCCATCGACGGGCAGGACCAGTGGCCGCTGGAACGCTACGTTGCGTACCAGCCGTTCCGTGAAGCGGGACCGGACTTCGTCCAGAAGCTGAAGAAAGGCGAGGCATCGTTTGCCGACGACGCCGGTCAGAAGACCGTGAACTGGATGGCCGACCTCGGCAAGGCGCAATGCTTCCAGGAGGGCTTCTCCGCACAGGGTTACTCGGATGCGCAGAACCAATTCACCTCGGGGCAAGCCGCCATGTACAACATCGGCACCTGGGAACTCCCGAGCCTCGCCACCGACAAGCTCAACTCCGAGGTCCGGAACGACATCGATTTCTTCACGTTGCCCACCACCGAAGGTTCGGTGACCTCCGCCAACGAGTTCGTCTCCCCCTCCGGCATTGGCATGGCAGTGAACTCCAAGACCTACGATCCGCTGGTGAGCGACTTCCTGAAGTTCGCCTTGGAGAAGTACCCGGCCGAGTATGCCGCCACCGGCGCCCTCTCCCCCACCACCAACGTGCAAACAGCCATCCCGGCCAACGCGACTCCGCTGTACAAGAAGGCGCTCGAAACGGCCAACACCCTTGGGGACAAGCAAGCCATGCCGTGGGATACCCAGCTTGACCCCACCACCAACGGCCGGCTGCAGCAGGAACTCGTTCTCCTGGTCCAGGGCAACATCACGCCCGAACAGTTCACCAAGACCATGGACGACGCCATCAAGCAGAACGCCCCCAAGTTCTTCAAGTAAACCGAAGCGGCGGGGGCTCCCAAGGCCCCCGCACGAAAGGCCCACCATGCTTCCCAACAGGTCAAGGACCTCAGTCCTGGTCTTCCTGCTTCCACCCCTGCTGCTCTACTGCGCAGCAGTACTGTTCCCGATTCTTCAATCGCTGTTCCTGAGCTTCTTCTCTTGGAACGGCATCAGCGAGATGGAGTTCGTTGGGCTCGAAAACTACGTCCGGATGCTCACAGCGGACGATATTTTCTGGAGGTCCTTCTTCAACGCACTCCTCTACCTGGCCATCTGCCTGGTGCTGCAACTTGGCGGAGCACTGCTTGTAGCCAGTTTGCTCACATCCTTGCGCCGAGGCCGGGAACTCATCAAAACCCTGTATCTGCTGCCAGCGGTGATCTCTACCGTCGCAATCGCGTTCCTCTTTGTCCGCATCTATTCCATTGATCCGGTTGGCCTGTTGAACCAGCTGCTGCATTGGGTGGGTTTGGGGTCCCTTGAGCGGGCGTGGCTCTCGGATGTGAACACCGTGCTGGCAGCCGTGTCCGCCCCTGAAGGCTGGCGGTTCACAGGGCTTTACATGCTCATCATCTACGCTGCACTGATCGCCGTGCCCAAGGAGCTGGAAGAGGCGGCAGTGCTGGACGGCGCCTCGAAGTGGACACTCTTCACCAAGATCCGGTTCCCCTATATACGTCCCGTGTGGATCACCACCACCATCATGGCCACCACCTACGGCCTGCGCGGTTTCGATATCCCGTACCTCATGACCAACGGTGGCCCCGGGCAGTCCTCCGAGCTGCTCACCACCTACATGTACAAGACAGCCTTCACCAGTACGGACTTCGGCTACGCAAGTACCATCTCCGTGTTCATCGTGATCGAGTGCCTCGTCGCCGTCGGCCTCATCTTGTTCATGCTCAAGCGGAAAGCAGATTCATGATCACCCAGACAGCCCCGTCTACCCCGCGCGCGTCAGCTCCATCCTCGCCGGTTCCTCAACGACGCCGGCGCAAACCCAGCCTGTACCGGACACTCTCGCGGGTGCTGATCATGCTCATCGTGATCGTTCAGGTCTACCCGCTCGCCTGGCTGTTCCTTACCAGCCTGCGGACAGAACATGACTTTGCAACCGGCGATCCGTTTGCACTACCCAGTTCGTTGACGTGGGAAAACTACGCGAGGGCCTTCGAAACGGGCGACTTGGGCCGGAACATCCTGAACAGTTTCATTGTCACCATGGGCGCCAACATCCTCATTGTGTTGTTCGGCATGATGGCCGCCTACGCCATTCAGGTCCTGGGATTCCGGCTGAGCCGCTTCGTCCGTGCCTTGTTCCTGGTCGGGATCATTGTTCCGGTTCAGATCGCGTTGGTCCCCCTGTTCATCGACTACTCCGCCGTGAACCTGCTGGACACCTATCAGTCCATGATCATCCCCCTGGCCGGTTTCGCCCTGCCCATGTCCATCTATCTGTTCTCATCCTTCTTCGAATACATTCCGCGTGAAACGTACGAGGCCGCGTCCTTGGATGGCGCCGGACCCTACCGGATTTTTGGGCTGATCACCCTGCCGCTGTCACTCAACACCGTGGTCACTGTTGTCCTGGTGAACAGCATCTTCATTTGGAACGACTTCATCTTCGCCAACACCTTTGTCCTGTCCGAGGACCTGAAGACCATTCCACTGGGCTTGCAAAATTACATTGGTGCCATGGGAAAGGTGGATTGGACCGCCACGTTTGCTGCAGTGTGCGTGACCATCACTCCCTTGCTCCTGGTCTTCCTCGTCCTGAACAAAGCCATGATTCAAGGCTTGGAAAGCGGGGCGAATAAGGGATGACCACCACGGCGGACGGATATACTCCAGACGGAGGACAGATGATTTCGCAGGAGAAAAATTCAGGCAACGGGGCCGGCCCGGTCATTCATGCCAGAGCAGACCGCGCTCATCCGGTGACCCTCCGCGAAGTCGCTGAATTGGCTGGTGTTTCCACTGCCACAGTCTCGTTGGTCATCAACAAAAAGAAGAACGCGCGCATCGCTGATGAGACGCGTCAACGGGTCACGGAGGCCATAGCCAAGCTGGGCTACCGCCCAAATGCCATGGCCAAAACGTTGGTCAGCGGAACCTCGAAATTCATCGGTTTGGTAGCCGACGGTGTTGCCACCACGCCCTTCGCCGGCCAGATCATCCATGGGGCTCAGGACGAAGCATGGAAACATGGGTACGCCTTGCTGATCGCCAACACCGAAGGCAACAAAGACCTCGAAAAAGACGCAATCGCCATGATGCTGGAATACAAAGTACGCGGCATCCTGTACTCAACGTGGTTCCACCGCCCCACTGATGTCCCGGAGACCCTTCGCGAGGCAGACTTTGTCCTGGTCAACTGTTTCTCCCCCGAGGCCGGTGCCGCCCGCGCCGTAGTACCTGATGAGGCACAGGGAGGACAGTCAGCCACGGAAATCCTGCTTCGCGAAGGCCACCGGCGAATTGCCTTCATCAACACCACCACCCCCGCACCTGCCAAGGACGGCCGCCTCCAAGGCTACAAGTCCGCACTCGAGGGCGCTGGAATACCTTTTGACCCCAATTTGGTGATCGAAGCCTACCCGGATCAGGAAGGTGGCTACGGCGCCACCGATGACTTGCTCAAGCTCAAGGTCAGTGCCGTTTATTGCTACAACGACCGGATGGCGATGGGCCTTTACGATGGCTTGAGGGAGAACGGCCTCTCCATTCCAGATGACATAGCCGTGGTGGGTTTCGACAACCAGGAAGTCATCGCAGCCCACCTGCGTCCTCCACTTTCAACGGTGTCACTACCCCATTACGAGCTCGGAGCTGCGGGTGTTCGAATGCTGCTTGGCCTGGATGCGGCGCCTCTCGATTCTGCAGTGAAGATTGCCTGCCCTGCAGTTGAGCGCGCCTCTGTGGCAGTGCACTCACCAGCCTGAAAACCTGTTGGCATTGCTTGTTGCTCGCGGACGTGGATGGGCATAGCGTTGAGGTGGAAGCCCAGTGGTCCCCCATCACTGGGCTTCCCCACGGATACGTCAGCTTTGCTGCGCTTCAGTCGTTTACGGGAGCGTCGTTTATGAACGGAGATCGACCTGATCAGCTTGCTCAAGGCGACTGCTGCAGCCGATGAGTTAACCGGGATTGTGGGAATCGCTGCGCAGGTCATCGAGGCCCTGGGTGAATGGGGCGTCGGCTTGCTAACGCTTCTGGAGACCGTTTTTCCGCCCATACCCAGTGAGGTGATCCTCCCACTGGCCGGATTCCTCACCCAGCAGGGCGGCATTAACCTGATCCTGGTGTTTGTCACCAGCACACTGGGCGCCTATGCCGGAGCAATGCTTCTCTACTGGCTGGGCTACAAGGTGGGGCTGGAAAGGTCCATCAAGCTGTTGTCGAAATTGCCCCTGGTTGATCGGGAAGATTTCGAGAAAGCCGCCGAGTGGTTCGAACGCCATGGCAAGTCCGCCATCTTCTTTGGTCGGCTGCTTCCCGGCGTGCGCAGTCTCATTTCCCTCCCTGCAGGTGCCGAACGCATGAACCTGGTGACGTTCAGCATCTTTACTGTTGCGGGGACGGGCGTATGGAATGCCCTGCTCATTGGTGCGGGAGCACTTCTCGGCCAGCAATATCACTTGGTTGACCAGTACTCGCGCTTCCTCAATTACGCCGTGTATGCAGGGCTTGCCGCGTTCGTCGTGTGGCTCATCATCCGGAGGGTCAAGAAACGCAAGGAAAGCGCTCAGTAGCTGAGCCCCTTCACCGGAGTCGCGCCCGGACCGTCGCCTTGTCCACCTTCAGTTCTTCCAACAGCGCTGACACAGGATCGTGCTCTTCGCGGTCCAGAAGCGCCACAAGAAGGTTTGATGTAGTGATCTGCCGGGACTTCTGATCCATTGCCTGTTTCACCATGTTTGCCATCACTTCCTTGGCGCCCGAACTGAACGGCGGTTTCCTCCCCTTTGTTGGCATCGTGGTCCCCTTGAGATTCCTGGTTTCGAGCCCGATAGCCTTCAGCGCAGCGGCATCCAAACGGGACGCCGCGTCATGAGCATCGTCCAGAGTGATACCGAGGACCGCGGCGGGTTCCGCTTCATGAAGCGCCCCCAAAAGCAGGTGCTCCGTTCCCAGCCGCTTATCGCCCCTGCCCCGGGCTTCTTCCATGGCATACCCCACAATCCTGCGGGTATCGCGGGCAAATTGTTCAAACATGGCTCAACTCATTCCCGGTATTTTGCGTGTACTGATTGTCGGGAGACGCCCAAGGCATCACCGATCTGCTCCCACGTCCACCCCTGCTCGCGGGCCGCCCTTACGTGCACCGCTTCAACCTGCTCGGCCAGGCGGTGAAGAGCTCCCACCGCGCGTAGGCCCACCGCGGGGTTTGTCGAATGGATCTGCTCGGAGAGATCATCAGCTTCCATATCTGTCAGGCTAGGCTGACATCCGTTCGCTGTCAACCTAGCCTGACAAACTTTCTTGGGCGGCCTACTTCACCTTCCCCATACACAGCATCCAGGCCTACTGGCCGGCCGTCTTTAGTGTGAGCACGTTGAGTGCGCGGAGGACGGGACGCCCTTGGTCGCATACGCCGCTGAGGCCTCCACAGGTGGCTCCTCGGCGTATTCCTTCCGGGCATCGTGGACCACTGCGCCATTAACGATCGTGAGGTCGGCCCGCTCACCCAGGAGTTCGTCCGCTCCAAGCGCGTAGAGATTCGACGACCAGACCACGACGTCGGCCCTCGCGCCTACGCGAATGACGCCCAGTTCATCTTCTGCGTGCCAAGCCCAAGCGCCGCCTTGCGTATAAGCGCGGATGGTTGTGTCCAGGTCAAGCCGCTCACCGGGGGTCCAGGACGAGGCACCATCGAGTCCAGCCCTTGTCAGTGCCGAGTAAAAGCCCACGATCGGGTCCATCTCTCCCACTTGCCAATCGCTGGAGAAAGCCAGGCGGGCCCCCGACTCGGCAAGGGATTTGAACCGCCAGGCACGGTCCCAGCGCTCCTCGCCTACGTTGTCCATCCACGTACCGGCCACCAGGTCAGGGGAACAGTGCCGCGGCTGCATGGCCGGAACAACACCCAATTGGGCGAACCTGGGCAAGTCGGCGTCGTCCAAACACTCCACATGGACAATCCCGTGCCGGCGGTCGATGGTGCGGTTGTGATGCTGGGCTTGCTCGATCGCATCAAGTGCCATTCGTACGCCCAGATCTCCAGTTGCGTGCGTGTGCGTCTGGAAACCCATGCGGTCCAACTCGCCAAGCATTGCCGTGAACTCGTTGGGCGGCATGCTCGGGGCGCCTCGGTGGCCCGGCCTGTTGGCATAGTCGGCAAGCATGGCCGCAGTGTGCGGTTCGATCACATCATCGGCGTAGAGCTTGACCGGCCCAAGCCGAAGCATGTCGTCCACGGGTGCACTGTCCACTGCCTCGCGCAGATCTCTCCGGAACTCCGCATCGGAACCGACAGGATGGAAGAGCGCGGTGATCACCCGGGAGTGCATTTTCCCCTCCCGACGCGCCCGGTACATCAGGTCAAGCTCCGCGAGCGGAACTTGGGGTTCCACCACCGTGGTGATGCCACTGGCTGCCGCCATCGCCAAACTTGAGGTGATCCGACGATAGCGGCGGTCAGGAGAATACATGGGGATGTCGCGTTGGAGTCCCCGCAAGCCCGCGCTGGTCATCGCACTGGTGTAGAAGTCCGTGACCCAGCCGGTCGGCCTGCCATCTGCATCGACTTCCGGACGACCCCATGGGATGGAAGTGCCGCGATCAATTCCGAGCACGTGCAAGGCGGCGTCGTTGAGCCACACTGAGTGCTGGTCGTAGGTGGTGATGAACACCGGACGGTCAGTCAGGCCCCGGAGGTCGCCGGAATTGGGCCGCCGACCTTCCACTACCGAATACACGGCATTCTCCGCGCAAACCCAGTCCAGGTCCGGACGTTCGCTGGCGTGATCGGCGATCCGCTGGCGGACCTCCGCCAAAGAGTGGGCACCCTCCAGGCTGACGGCGTCGGGATCGAATCCGAGGAGCAAGTGGTTGTGGCTGTCGATGACGCCGGGTGTCAGCAGCCGCCCACTCAGGTCGATCCGCCGTCGGGCCGCTGGAGCGTCACTGTCCGTTCCCACATAGGTGATGAAGCCGCCGGTAATACCGACAGCCTGCGCCCACCCGGCCTCAGCAAACGTGCGGACAGCTCCGTTGTGAAGCAACAGGTCAAGCATTGTGGTTCTCCTCGTCAATAACAGCGTCAAGTAACAGCAGGTGGGTCCCGCTCCGCGGCCGGAGATACAGGAAGTGGTAAATGAAGCCGGCAGAGACGAACACCAAAGAAATGCCCAGGCTCAGCCATTGCGCTGGATCAAGGATGGCCACGATGAATACCAAGCCCAGTGCCGCAATGCACAGGGCGGGAGGCAACGGCCACCACGGCATCCGGTAGCCTGTCCGATTCCGGTTTGTCCGGCGGTGGTTGATGGCGGCCAGTGCGATGAAGAGATAGCTGAAAGTGAGGGTGGACCCTGTGGCGGTCAGGAGAACGTCGATCGGGACAAAGCACGCCACGAAGGCGAACACACCCATGACGGCTGTGGCGACGACGGGCACCTGGCCCTTGCTGCTCACTTGCCGCAGGCCGCGGGAAAGACCTGCCGGCAGCGCCTGATCACGTGCGGCCGCATAGAGTAGGCGGCCTGCCTGGAGGGTGATGGCAATGATGGCGTTAACTATGGCAAACGCGACGGACAAGAGGACCAACATGGTCACGGCTTCCCCTGCACGCTCGCTCAGGAAGGCCTCGACGGGGAGCGCCGAGCCGAACAATTCCTCTTGGGATGAAGCCCCGAGGAGGATCGCACCCAGCGGGATTATTTCTGCGGCGATAGTCACGGCCGCACTCCAGATCACCGCCCGGGCCAACGTCTTTGTGGGGTTTTTGGTTTCCTCGGCAAAGTAGACCGCTCCCCCGTAACCGTTGAAGGAGAAGATGCCCTGTGTCACGGCAATCATGAGTCCGGAGATGGCGAGCGGGGCCAAGGAGCCCGTGGCCGGGTCCAGAGCCTGGGCAGTGAAGAGAGACTCCACTGGGCGCTCAATGTGGACGAGGCCCAGGACCGCCAGAAGGACAAGTGCGGCCATTTCGATGAACAGGAAGACGCCCGTCAGCCACGCGTTGGTCCGAATGTTGAAGCAGGCGGTGACGGTGGTGAGAACCACCACCACCAGTGCCGTCTGCTGCGGTGACAGCCCTGCAATGGCCACTCCGAGGTAGTCGGCCACACCCAGGGCGAAGACCGCCACAATCAGGGGCAGGGACACCAGACTGATGAAAAAGGTGGCGACACCAAAAGCCGGTCCCAACGCCCGGGACACCAGCGAATAGTCGCCGCCCGCTACGGGATAGGCGGACGCGAGTTCCGCATAGCAAAAGGCCACAAGGATGCTGACGACGCCGGCTATGAGAAATCCCCACACCACCCCGGTGCCGAAAGCCGTCAAGGCGGCGCCGCCGAGGATGAAGACGCTGGAAGCAGGCGAAATCGACGACAAAGTGATGAGGATATTGCCGCCAAGCCCCAGACTGCGGGACAAGGAGGCGTCATAGTTTCCTGCTGTCCCGCTTACAGGTTTGGGAGGCTGCGCGGGAACGGAGGTGATGGGCTGTTCCATGGGAGTCCATTCAGGTCGATTTAGTTTTTTGACGTCAGCGTCAAATAACTATTGGAGTGTGGCAGTTCACATCGGATAGTGTCAAGGGCATGGCAAGACCCAACACGCAGGAACGACGCCGCTCCGAGCTCGTCGAGGCGGCACTCAAGGAAGCCTCCACACAGGGGCTGCGCTCCCTGTCCCTGACCGACGTCGCCAAAAGGGCGGGGCTGACCAGAGGGGCATTGCTCTACTACTTCGACGATCTGGATGCTCTCCTGGTGGAAGCCCACCGCGCCGGTACGGAGCGTTTCTGCGACCACCGGGACAGCGTGGTGGCTGAACTTGAATCACCGGCTGAGAAGCTGCGTGCAGCCATTGCCGCGGGGCTGCCCAGCGGACCCGACGACGCCCTCATGCGACTGCTTTACGAGTTCGATTTCATGGCCGGACAGTCGGAGCTTCACGACACCCTGGTCCAACAGATGTACTTGCGCCAGACCGCCACTTACCGCGCTATTTTCGAGGAAGGCAATGCGTCCGGCGCCTTCGCTATTTCCGCGGATCTCGATCAGGCCACCATGAATATGGTGGCCCTCGAGGACGCATACAGCTTGCACATTGTGGCCGGAAACAGGCTCGTTACCGTCGACATGGCCCGCGAGGCGATGCTCGCGTTTGCCGAGCAAATAGGGTGCCGGACTTCGGCCTGAACGGGCCCCGAAGCGGGATGGCGGGATGGCTCTCGTCAGCTCAGGCGCTGAGTGAGGTGAACTTCGACGGCGTCACCGTCGCCCTTACCGATGGCTTTGCGGACAGGAGCGGCCACCGGCAATTTGTGCGTACCGTCTCCCAACGCCATGAAGGCCCCCGTGAACGGGTGCCCGTCTACGGTGCCGGTCACTTTGACCAGCCCACGGGTTCCAAAGATCCTCGCTGACTCGGGTAACTGGACACAAGTCCATGTATCTCCTGGTCGAACTCTCCCGAGCAGGGCAACAAAGGTGATGTCCAGTGGTTGTGGTTCTGCCATGTTCTCGTCCTTGTCCCTGAGCCGAAGTCGACGCTGCCGCTTATTGGGGCAAAGCATTGACGGACACCCTGCCCTTCTGGCAATTCTGACAAGTTCGTGACGCGTTGCCAACGAACCTTTAGGTGCTCATCGCTAGGATAAAGACGAAACTGCAGGTGCAACCCACGTACCTGGCAGCGGGCTTCCGCCTCCCGCACCCTGGCGCAACCAACTCACCATCCCGCACAACGAGAAATGAATATGGAACTTCTTGACGCCCACACAGTTGTGATCTCTGCAGTCCTCTTGGTGCACTTCACAGGTGTGATGATCGTGGCCGCCTCCATTGCTGGTCTGGTGATCTCACTCTTCATCGTCGTCCTTGCCGTCCATTCCATCCGAATAACGTGGGAACTGACGCAAGGCTGGCGTAGCAGCGGCCGCTTCTACGCCAGCGTCAACAAGGTTCTTGGCTCTTTGAAGGCAGGCGCTCTGGCAGCACGCCCTCTCATAGCTGCGGCACGGCGGCGGATCATCCGCGCCGCCGACCGCAGTTGAGCGGGGCAACACTTCTGTTCACCGGAAACGCCGATCCCCCCATCTGAACTCCAGACAGGGGGATCGGCGTTTCCATTCAAGGCTGCACGGCGGTCATCCCGCGTTGGCAGATCAGCTGATCAGGGCGGTAGCCGCAGAGTATCGGGCCAGCGTGGCGTACGCAGTCTTAGTACCTGTTACGCGTACTTTGATGGCAGTTCCCTTGTCCGCGGCGACCAGTTTGTACGTCTGGGCGGTGGCGCCCGAAATGGCAGTGCTTCCCCGGAACCACTGGTAGGTCAGCGCCACAGTGGCAGGACCCCACGTACCGGGCGTCGCGGTGAGCGTGCTACCAACCGTCTGGGTACCCGAGATGGTGGGTACCGGCGCAGTCAACGTCCCCACCGCCACAGCCGCAGTGGCAGCGGAAGTCTTCGCCGCCGTCGTAAACCCGGTCTTCGAACCCGTGACCTGGACCGTCATCGCCTTACCCAGATCAGCCGCAACCAACGAATACGTAGCAGAAGTAGCACCCGTCACCGCAACACCTGAGCGGAACCACTGATACGCCAACGTCACAGGAGCAGGACCCCACGCCCCCGGAACAGCCGTCAACACCGAGCCGACCTTGGCTGTCCCGGATATGGTGGGTACCGGCGCGCTCAAGGTTCCCACCGCCACGGCAGCAGTGGCAGCGGAAGTCTTCGCCGCCGTCGTAAACCCGGCCTTCGAACCCGTGACCTGGACCGTCATCGCCTTACCCAAATCAGCCGCAACCAACGAATACGTAGCAGAAGTAGCACCCGTCACCGCAACACCACTCCGGAACCACTGATACGCCAACGTCACAGGAGCAGGACCCCATGCCCCCGGAACGGCAGTCAGCACCGCGCCGACCTTGGCTGTCCCGGATACGGTGGGTACCGGCGCGCTCAAGGTTCCCACCGCCACAGCCGCAGTGGCCGCGGAAGTCTTCACCGCCGTCGTAAACCCGGTCTTCGAACCCGTGACCTGGACCGTCATGGTCTTACCAAGATCAGCCGCAACCAACGAATAAGTAGCTGACGTTGCACCCGTCACCGCAACACCACTCCGGAACCACTGATAAGCCAACGTCACAGGAGCAGGACCCCAAACCCCCGGAGCAGCCGTCAACACCGAACCGACCTTCACCGTCCCGGAAATCGTGGGCACCGGAGCCGTCAAGGTCCCGGCAGAGACGGTGACGGTGGCTTGGCCGTAATAGGGCTGCAGGGGCCAGTCGTGGACACTCAGCCGGGCAGTGACTTTCTTGCCGGCGTCTGAGGCTTGGAGGAGGAACGTCGGCCCGTTTGACCTGTAGTCCTGCACGCCGTCGACGAACCAGTCGTAGTAAGGGCCAAAATCGGGGGCGGGATTCAGGGTGCCGTGGTCAACGGTCAGGGTGTTCCCGGCGCTGGGCGTGCCCAGGAGAGTGAAGGCCTTGGAAGCCGTGACAGCCTCGGCACCGGATTTACCGCCGTGCACCGAGGTGGTGTATGTGGCGTAACCTGCCTTGGTCCCCGTGACTTTCGCCCAGATGTCGTACCCGGCATCAGCGGCGGTGGGCACGTAAGCGGTGGTGGTGGCGCCGGCAATGTCCTGGAGGACTGTGCCGTCTTTGGAACGCTGCCACTGGTAAGCAACGGTCACCGGAGCCGGTCCCCAGACGCCGGGATCAACGGTCAGTTTTTGTCCTGCCTGGGCAGAACCGTAGACGAACGGCCTGCCAGGTGCCAGCGACAACCCTTCAACATCCAGCTGCATGGTCAGCTTTACACGCTGACCGGCAGCGGTTGCCGTCAGAACTGTGGCCGTGTCCCTGGTGGCCGTGTTGTCGTAGCACTCAGCCTTGTAGCGCTTTTCGCGGGGCGCGCCCTCATAGACAGTGTCCGAGACGCAAAGCTTGTATTTCTTGCCCACTGCCATGCGCCAATAAATCTTGCCCTGCGCATCCGAGGTCAGCGGACCCATCTGGGGTCCGTCCCAGGCTCCCGTTGCGTCATTGTAAACCCACGGGACATACCCGACGTCGGCAATCGGCGCGCCTGCCGGATCGACGACAGTTGCTTCCATGATGGTTTCATCCTTGAGGACGAAGTTCACGTTGGTCCACTGCACACCGGGCGGGACGGTAGCCGTGCTGTAGGTATCCACAGTGCCGGTGCCGTTCCAATACTGTTCCAGGTAGAGACGCTGGCCCGACTCGTCCCGGACGCTGATGTATGCCTGGTTGGGCGGAATCTTGGTGAGGGTGAAGTAGCCGTTGGCGTCGGGCGTGGTGCTGCTCACCTGTCCGCCGTTGTTGGGTGAAGCTGAGACGGATACTGCCGTCACCGGCTGGCCGGCCTTGTTGGTGACCCTGCCGCTCATGCTGCCGAACGCTTCCAGCTGGGGGTTGTACGTGGTGGTGGGGGCAGCATCGGTGACGGCAACCGGCGTCGAACCGTAGGAACTTGACTGGTTCACATTCCACTCACCGGCGTAGGTGGCGGAGCAGGGTCCGCTACTGCACGTGGTCCACAATTTGTAGCTGCCAGCAGCCGGCACGCTAAAGCTGTAGGAGCCATCGGCTGAAGACCACGCGCCGGCTACCAAGGAGGCGCGGTCGTCATTGGTGTACGCCCCCACCCACACGTCGCCAAGCGCAGTGGCCGTTGCGGTTGCTGTCAGTTTTCCTTTGACCACACCCTTGAAGGTGTAAGTTGCGGCCGAGGCGGGTGCCGCGCCGGCGAAAAGGCCGGCAGCCACCAGGACGGCGGTCACCAGGGCGGCCCACACTCCTTGCCGTGTCCTTCGAAGCGGATGGTGAGTGGCAGGTCGAGGCAACGGCATGGGTAAGGTCCTTTTCCCCAAGAAAGTGACTGAGCGGACCGAGCGGTCCCCTGTCATCGTAGGCGTGGGACCGCAGTAGTGCCATGGGGAGATCTGCCCAGTGCGCTGAGGCGAGGAATTCACGACGGCGGCACTCGGCCCGGTGGGCCTGTTCAGTACCTCGCCGGGACGGGATCATTCGGATCTGCGCCGCGTGATTGGATGAAGACGACCCTGAGCTCTTCTACCAGTTCCCGGCAAGACCTCAGCCGCCCCCGCCAACACGATCCGGTAAGCCTCATCCGACTCGCTAGGCTGGCCACATGCCTTCGCCGTGGACTTTCCTGATCGCCCTGCACGCCATCGCAGCGGGCTACGCCCTGATCTTCGGCGCAGTGAACCTGCTTCGCCGCAACAAAGGCAGCGCAGCGCACAAGATCCTGGGCCGCATCTGGGCGGTAGCCATGTACATCGTCGTCCTCACCTCATTCGGGATCCGGACCATCGACGGAGGATTCAACTGGCTCCACGCGCTATCAGTCCTGACGTTCTGCACCCTGACCATGGGCCTGTGGTCCGTCCGCCGCGGCAACATCCGTGCCCATCAGCGGTTCATGACCGGCAGCTACTTCGGCCTCGTCGGAGCATTCATCGGCGTCGTGGCCGTGCCTGACAGGCGACTCCCCCAGATGGCCATCCACGACCTTGCCGGCCTCACACTCTGGGTAGGGGCCCTCGCGGTCACTGCCGGCCTGACCGTCGCCGGGCTGATGCAGCTACGACAGAAGGCCAGCGTTGCCCGTGCAGACGGTTGAATGAAGTCCGTCCAGTCGTCCCGGTACGCTGGCGCTAATCTCGATTCCGTTGTGGCACGTTTTTCTGGGGGATGCCGTTTATGGAGGAAGACCGCCTTCCAGCGCTTGGCGAGACAGGGTGCATGAGACGCCACCGGCGACACCACTCTGCTTGGCGCTCCGCCACTGACAAACGGCCGGGCCAGGGTCGAGGCTCCGGTCATTGACTTGTGCCACTGCATACCGTCTGGGTTACCGTTGGCCATCGGATAAGTGACGCCACAACGGAAGGGTAGCTTTTTGGGGGCAGCTTTCAGCACGGCCATGTTCAGCATCGCTTTCCTGGTCGTTGCCGGGCTCCTGAAGATGTTGGCTTCACAGATCGAGGCGGGGCAGTCCAAACCGAATCCCACTTTCGGCATACGGTCCAAGGCAACCATGGCCTCCGATGAGGCCTGGATAGCTGCGCATGAGGCTTCTTTGAGGATTCTGAGAGGGACAGTCGTCTTCTTGCTCGTGTGCACGGCAGCCCTGTGGGTTCTCTTCGCCGCCCTGCCCAAGGATGACGCCAGCGTGCCGTTGATCTTCTTCACTGGCCTTGGCGTCACTGCAGTCCTGGTCGTGCTTCTAATGCGGATGTACCTTCAGGCTGATGCTGTCGCAACCAAGATCGGTTCGGTTACAAACTAGAGCCGCCCGTTCGGCGTTTGCCACCGTACGTGGAGACGCTGCGGTGGCTCGTCGTTTCCCGAGAAGGCCCCGTGCTTGACGATGGCAGAGTCACGTGGATTTCATGCCATGGCTCCTATAGTTAGCGGACCTAGACTGGTGCGATGAAATCTCAAGGTGTCGTTCGTTTCTGGAACGACGAACATGGGTAGGGCGTCATCGACTCACCACTGACTTCCGGCGGCTGCTGGGCCCATTTCAGCGTCGTTGAAGTCGCCGGCTACCGCTCACTCACCCCCGGGGAAGAAGTGGAGTTGGAATGGGAAGCCGTTGAGCAGGACGGGTACGCCTACAGGGCGATCTCAGTCAGGACAGCTGAGAGCGAGACTCGACCATGACTGTGGCCCAGGCCGTTAGCTACGTTCGCGACGAAGAAATGGGCTTCGAAACTGTCGTACTCGCTGATCAGGACGTCGCCCCGACATGGCACCTAGCATTCCAGCGCGCGCTGGAGCCGCATGAGCAGGATGAGGCGCTGGGGATGGACTCTTACTGCGTGACCCTACCCAGTGGTGGCTGCCTATATGCCTGTCTCGCGACGGTCCTGATCTGGGACGGAAACCTGCGCTTGGACTTCCATAAAGACCCTGTTCAAGAACTCGGACTCGGTTCGGCTGAGTTGAACCTGCGCCTTGATCTTGATGCCGATCAACTGCTGGCGCTCGGCACAGGACTTCAGTCAGTTCTCGGCGGCGCCCGGAATCCGCCGACCCTCAAAGGCTTATTGCGTCCCTGACCACAGGGCAATCCTCGGTGCGGGAGCTTTAGAACATGTGCCAGACTTCGCGCATGAGCTAACGATGAACCATGTGACCGCGAAGGTGGAATCAGATACAGCACGAAATTTCCTCCACCACCGCCGCCCGGCCTAACGCTTAGCCATGCCACTCCCTCGTTTACAAGCCGGTGTACGGGCCAATGACGCTCGAACTGATCCCCGTCGCAACTGCCTCCTGGTCTCTCTGGGACCGTCCCATTGTGCCGAAGTCTCCGCCTGCCTCGCCCCTCCCTGGACGCAGACAGGAGTTATGCTAGTCGTTGGATTTATTGTTCGGCTTCGAGGAGACAGGCATGGGAATCGCTTTGGACGGCATGGCTGCCCGGCCTCTGACGCTCTCGGCTGGACACCTACTCTCTGCAGAGATCGCCTGATGGACCAAATTTCAGCAGCCACTGGACCCAACAAGCGACCCGTACCCGCTGGCCGGATCGTAGGCTTCGGGATACTACTGGTGGTGATCGTGCTACTGGCATCCTGTGTGTACCGAGTTGCCGCCCCACTCGCGACTCCGAATGTATTCGGCCTGGACCGCAAACTCACCTCAATACCCTGCGTCACCTGGATAGACAGTGATCCCCGTGGCGGGAAGATCGCAGTGCGTGGACCTCTCGTGAAATACCGGATCGGCGTCTCACCGGGGTGCACCGCATCTGAGGTGGAAAACATCTTGTGGACCATGCGTGAGGGAGTGGGAGACACCGGAGCCTATCTGGAGGACTGGACCCTGTTTGTGGCTCAGACTGAGGAAGCTCGGTACAGTGCCTTCTCCGATGATCTGGAGATCGGCAGGCTTAGCGGAGAAGGCAGCCTCTCCCGTGAGCAGATTCAACACCTTGCCTCAAGCTGGGTGACGCTCCATGAGTTAGATCCAATGAGCCAGCTGGACTCCCGAAGGGAATACAGCGAGGACACCCGGGAGTATGAGCTTCAGATGGCGGTATCTCTCAACATGACTCCAGAGAACCTGGAGAAAATTACCAGCATCATTCCGACGGAGCTGAACTCAAAAACCACCCACTGGAGGATCACCACGCCAACTAGAGGGACCGTGTCCGAGAAGGCGAATGACTTCAGTCCTGGTCGACTACTCCTGGATACCTACGGCCAGGTGCCGGATCAGGGATTGATTGCGCTGGGAGTTGCGGCCAGTAAGACCTGGCAGGGTGACACTCCGGACGGTACCTATGTCACCGTGACCTCGAAGCCATGGGACCCTCAAGGCAGAGTCAACCAGACCGTCAGCGTCGAGGTGTACAACGTGAGCGACGCGCAGCTCAGCCCATGGGAGAAGGACATTCTGCAGAACACGTTGCCACCGATAGAGCAGACCGGTGTTTGGCCGCATCTAGCCTCGATGATTGACAGGTTGGACGCCACTGGCCAGCCGTTCAGCCTGGGGCTGGAGCTGAGTTCCGAAGAGGCCGAACCGTACAGCATGAGGCAAGGCGCAGGCTCGGACATTAGTGGCCACCTGACCTCGAAACAGTGCCACGTCGCTCCGAAGGCACATGAGGTGTGGAATACGATAGATCAGCCACTCTACGGGTACTGGCTGAACCCTCAGCGCCCTCGCACTCCAAAATCGTCCGCATCAAAGTATTGCCCCACCGGGGCTTCGGCAGGAGCCGAAGGAAGTTGATGAACCCACACGAACAGGCGGCACAGAAGCCCTCGAGGAAACGCCGGTCCCAGCGAAGGAAGACTCTAGAGCGACGGCTACCGATCGTACTCTCGGCTGTGATTCTGCTGGGGTTCATCGCCTACGGAATCAACCTGCAGCTAGACCATTCGAGGCAAAGGGCCGAGATCGTCGCCAAGGTCGAATCCAAAGGTGGCCAGGTCCTCGATCTCAGGTGGGGCAACGGGTACCGCGCTGCTTCCGGGTCTTCGAGGGGCCACGTCGACGTTCTCTTCGAAGGTCAGCGAAGCCGTTGCTCGCTGGACGGCCTGCAGCGCAACCCTGCAGTGTTCGAATGCGACCCCGCCGTCAATCCGTAGGCGCCCCGGGTTAGACACCTGGAGGCTCGGCACCCAAGAGCCGGATCATGCCGTGGCCACCCTCGTGGACGAACTCCGCATACACCACGAACGTCCTGCCGTCGGCCCGCTCCTCAGCCCATGCCAGCACCTCAGTGACATCTGCGACTTCGGTCAGTTGCCACTCTTCAGAGGCGCCGACGGCCGACCAGAAATCAACCCGGTAGGACGGTTCCCGGTCAACACGGTTCACGTACCGCGGTCAACGATTCTCGACTTCACCATCGGAGCGTACGACACACTCAGACGAGGATGAACCTCCCCTTACGGAACAGTGGAGGCTCCGGCCGTATCGTGACGCGAAAAAGGAAAGAACTTTTCAGGCCGGGCGAGCAGGGGATTTCGGAGCCACGAACTGCAGTCGCAGGACCGGGAACGGGCGGCCTTCGTCGTCAACTTCGGAGCGGCCCACTTCGACAAATCCACGTGCGGCATAGAACGCCCGCCCGGAGGCGCTCTGCTCGTTCACGTCGCGCGCGGCCCCGATCTTTGCGACGGGGCCGCTTGCCGTCGACCGGCTGGCGTTCCCGGTTCCAGCGAAGTGACCCAAGAGGATTGGATTCCGGGCAGAGAGCCTCAATCTTTGCGTAGGCTCGGAGGTTCATGATGTTTTGGGGCGGTCCGGAAGCACCCAAGCAACGACTTACTGGGGGATGAAGACTGTGGAGAAGATTCTCATTGTTGTAGTCGGAGGCGTCGCAGTGCTTATGGGGGTCTTGATGATCATCAACCGCTCATCCTTGAGCAGGTTCATGGCCGATGCCCAGCGAGCAACCTTCGGCAAAGTTGGAGACAAAGTCGCAGCACAGTCCAGCTCGGGAATGACGGCCTTGGTTGGTACCGTATCCGTCCTGATTGGTGCTGCGATGATTTTCCTGGCCTTGACTCGGCGTTAGAACCCAGGGAAGGCACCCTTGGACAATTTCTGCCCGGCAGTGCTGATGGGGGCTCCTCTCGTCCTCGTAGGATCCCTCATTCTCATCTTCAGGCGTGGTGCCCAACGGCTGGTGCACGACCGCTACGTCAAAGCTCAACAACGTCACCCGGACATTCGAATCCCCGGCAAATCGCTCGTAGTACTTCTGGGAGCGACCATCCTGCTGTTCGGCATTGTTGCCATCGGGCTGGGCCTAGTCATCCCTATCCGGACCGGGTAAGCGAAAGGTGGTTGGATGAGGAGCATGGCAATCATTGGGGACGGGACCGCCGAACATTTCGACGCCTTAGTAGCGGTCGACCAGATCGCGCAGCACGACCCTGCACGGAGAGAAGAACTCCGGAAATGGCTTGCATCCGGTTCGATCAGAGTCGCCACGAGCGGCGGTTCCCCCATCGGTTACACAGTGGTTGAGCCCTCCTTCTTCGGCAATGACTTCCTGGTGCTCATCGTGGTCGGCGCGGAGCATCGAAATGCGGGCATTGGTCAGTTGCTGATGGGCGACGTCGAGGCCAGGGAGCGGGATACGAAGCTGTTCACGTCAACCAATCTGTCGAATCAGGTCATGCAACGCCTGCTTGCACGCCGCGGCTGGCACTCCTCGGGCATGGTCTTCGGATTGGATGAAGGAGACCCCGAGCTCTTCTACCAATTCCCGCAGTCGCCCCGTCTGGCTTCAGAGCATGATGACCCTGAACGGGTGTCATTGTGACTGCCGTTGAGGTCAGCCCGCGTCGGCGCCGGGTCACCGGCGGAGGATGGCTGGGAATCGGCTTCGGGTTGCTGGTTCTGACGGTTTTTACGACCTCCTGGGCTTGGTGGGCAGGGTTCGATCTTTGGCCCGACCGGCACTCGGCCGCGTACTACAGGAACCAGATCCCGTTCCGACAAACGGTCCTGGTTGTGTCGGTCACCGTCCCGGCGCTGGCAGCCCTGATCTCCGGTTACTCGGTGTTCGCCCGGCCCCGTAGCGTCCTCCGGGGTGTCACCGGGTCTGTTGTCGTCGTGATCTGCCTGGCCGCCACCGTTCTGTGCTGGCTACTCGGGACCGAAGCCGTCCGCAGGGCCACGCACTGGGCCGAGCACACCACCGGTCAGTGGTAGTCCGCCGGCAACCCTACTTGCGCAATCGAGTTCGAACGCCGGATCCTGCCCTGCCTACCTGTCCCCTGCACAGCGCCCACATGCGTTCGGTACCAAGACGCGGTTGATTCTGAGATGCCGAAGGTTCCGGGCGGCACTTTTGCTGTCTCCCAGATGGCCTCGGAGTTGTACCAACGGTCTTCACTGGATTTCGCAGTTTGGTCCGCGATCCAGCCCTGACATCTGATGAGAGCCTCTCCATGGCTTACCCACCTATCGCTGCCAACCGATTGTGACCGAAAATAATCGCGGGAAGCCCATGGCAGAACTAAAACCGGCCGTCCGGCTTGAATCGGAGCTGTGGCCATGCAAGCATCGGCGTGGGCTCCGAAATAGCCGGTCTTCATCGAAGCCACTCCTTTTCTCCTTCGAGCGATAGGTGACCCATGCTCCAGTTTCCGAACACGCATCAACCCCAACACAATGACTTCCCGCTCAAGGCCATCTCAGATGAACCATGCGTGAGGAAGGCGGCGGAAGCGATGCTTGGAGCTACTGAAGTCCGCTCCGGCCAGCAGGGGAGGTTGAGGCCGTGAACGTCCTCGTATACGGCGCCGGAGGCATGGGTTTGTACTTCTCCGCACGCTTGGCCCAGGCCGGCCACAGCGTAGCGCTGAAGGCCCGGTCATCCACCCAGGACGCCAAGCTGCGCCTGTTCACAGCAGGTCGAACAGAGACCATTTCCCGGGTAAGGGTCGTGTCTGAGATTGACCCGGTGGACGTCGACGTTGTCCTGATTGCCACCAAAGCCTGGCAGGTCGAGGACGCCCTCCGCGAGCTGCAGGGCAAAATCAATAACGCGACCCCGCTGGTCACACTGCAAAACGGCATAGAGGCCCCCGAAGTCGCCCGGCGCATCTTCCCCGCCTCCCCGGTCATCGCCACAACCTGCGTTGTCATCGTCAAGCGCACGGCCCCGCTGGCTGTTGAGCTCATCGGCGGCGAAGCCACCCTCAGCGCCGGACTCTTCGATGAGGTCGGCGCAGACACCGGCATCGCCAAGAGGGTGGTCGATGCCATCAATGAAAGCTCCGTCACGGCGACCCTTGCCCAGGATGTCCAACGCGCGCTCTGGAAGAAGATCGCCCTGATCGCTTCCTATGGCGGGGTAGGCGCGGTTTCAGGAGTACCAGTCGGGGTGACCCGCACGCATCCCGAGACCCGGTCAATGGTCCGTGATGGCATCGTTGAGGTCGCCTCGGTAGCCCATGCCTACGGCGTCACGTTTACGAACGAGGACGTGGAGGAAGTGTTCTCTGTCTACACTGACCTCTTCGACCCTTCGACGACGTCGTCGATGCAGCGCGACCTGGCGTCGGGGTTGCCCTCGGAATTGGCAGATCAGAATGGAGTGATTGTTGCCCGGGCCACCAAGGTAGGGGTGGCCACGCCAATCCATTCGTTCATCTTGAACTCACAACTGCCTCGGGAACGGCAAGCAAGGCTTGAATCATGAGCGAGGCTCCCGCGCACGGCGTACGGATCTCCCGCTCCTGACAGCGGTCGCATCGGGAACATCCGGGCCGGAGTCTGACGCGGTGGCACTACGGGTCCCTTTCCGAGCGGGCGAGGTAAACGCCCCGCCAGCATGCTGCCACATCCAGCGCCCTTCACCCCTTGAGCGAGCGTAGGCGCACTCAGCGATTGGTGGCCGTCGTGTCAAATAACCATGGCCGGAATTTCCTGACCATGGTTATTAGACAGCCGTTCCTCGACGTTGTCAGCCGGATCTGAGGCGGTTGGCTGGGGGCAGGCTGTGATTGGCGGCAAGTATGCGCAGCGCGTCCATCGCCGGTGTCCGGTCGACCGGGTCCAGCAGCTGCCACGATCGGTGCCCCGGATCGGCCAGTTCTTTGTGCAGGGAAAGAACTCGTGACCTATCGCTGCCCTTCATCTGGGCCGCCGTGACCAGGGGTGTTCTGATGGTCGCGCAGAGGACGACGGCATCATCGAGGTGCCGGTCCCTGTCCCGGGAGTCCTCGCGGTAGGCCGCGCCTTTCAAGACCAATGCCCCGAGGGCATTCGGGATGCTGATGAGTACCGGTTCGTCGTCGTCGACGGTCATCCGGCAGTTCACCGTCCGCTGCAGCGCCTGCGTGCCGCCGGATACCTGGAATGGTTTGATGAGAGATGGATTTCTCCAGGGTGTACCCGAGCCCGTTCAGGACAGCACTGACTGTAGCCGTCGTCGCCGCACCGGTCTCGATGTGCAGCACAATGTCGACATCCGCCGTTGGCCTGGAGACGGGGAGGCCTGCGGCCGCAGCGTGCAGTTGCACCATGAGCCCACCGACCAACGTCCATTGGGTGGACGGCAGGGCACGGGCCAGTTCCACGCACTGTGGCCATGGTGTTCCCCAGCCTCCAGGAGGCACGGGCACGTCCCAGGTCTCGCGGTCATCTTCCGCTTCGGCGACTGCGTCCAGTTCAGGTTCAGACATGGAGCAGTTCGTTGATGACGCGTTGCCCGGCGCTGCGTTCGCGGGTTGCCAGTGAGTCCATGAGGTCCACGGCGATCGCTGCCACCGGCACCCGGCCGTCGGCAAAGGGTTCATCCAAATCGACTTCATGGATGATGGCGTTGCCGTCGGGATCTTCAACCAGGCCGAAAGCGTCCGCGAGGGCGGATACGTCGCCGATCATGACATAGCCCTCTGCAGTCCCGCTCCCGCCGGCCATCCCGAAGATCCCTGCAATGGACTCCTCGCGCATGGCCGAGGCGCCACTTGGGATCAGGTGGTCGTTTAGTGCCGCCAGCCCGTCCGAAGTCGCCCTGTATCGATGGGTTATGTCCTTGTTCCGGGCAAGAACACGAACGGCGTCGGCGTCCAGCTCACGCAGTCGCCTCTTCAACCGGGACTTCTCCGAAGCGCTGATCCAGGTGGGGTTCTGGCCAGAGAGCAGCGCCAATGCAGCCCAAGCAGTCCTGGCCGTCCAGGCGCGGCCACGACGGGTGCCGGCCAGAGCCAGGCGCTCCACCGACGAACGATCGATGAGCAACATGCGGCCAGCCCTGCCACTGGCCGTCAACTGTCCAGACTTGAGCAGGTCATGAACGGACGCACGGGTGATACCGAGCCTCACGCCCACCTCCGCGACGGTCATCCCGTTCGTGTTCTGCATACACTAAACCATACCTAGGTAAGGATATGTGTCAATACTAAGAGCCGCTGCTGCATGCGCCCTGCCAATCCCGCGGGCTCGATACTGAGTGCGAAGATTGAGGCCAGATGAAAGGACTGTGATGGGGAAGAGCAGGCCAAAGGCATGGGGCATTGTTGTGCGCCTCGATACGGGCGAGACGCTCTATTACTACCTGCACTCCAGCCGGCCAGGAGACGAATGGAGCCCCAGGGAGAACCAGGCGTTGCGGTTCACCTCCGAGGAGGAAGCTCAAGCCCGGTGCAACACGTTCCTCACCAACAGGAAAGCCAAGGAGTACTACGTCTTACCGCTTCCGCTTTCATAGACCGCTGACAGCTTCAAGTCTGGTCTCTCGCGTTTGTCGTCGCACCAGGACATCTGCAGGCGGCATGACTCAGATCGGGGTGACCTTCCAAGGCTTGATGTAGGCAAACATAACCACCGTCCCGGCCGTCACCAGGACCGGAAGCCACAGGAAGAACGCACCAGCCCCTGTACTGAGACCCACAATTGCGATCCACCAGCAGAGCGCCGCGGTTAAGCTCAGCAAGATCAGTACGGAGTTGCTCTGCGCCCTCAGGGCGTTCATGCCATTAGGAGTGGGCGTGCCGAGGTGCCGGGCGTGCGCGCGTCGGCGTCGCTTCGCCGCGGCGACAACGATCCCGGTGGCTGCCAGCGCTGGGATGGTCAAGAAGATTGCACCTGCAGGGCTGTTCACGATTCCGAGGAGTGCGATGAACCAGCTCAGTGCTGCTGTGAACACTGCGAGTATCAGCAGATTGGAGCGCATCGAACTCCGCCTTGGTGTCAGTGCTTCATGATGACTGCTCACAGCTGCTCCCCTACGCGAAGTCCATGTCCCCGGTTTCTCCATGAGAGCACTTTCCGCAGGTTTTGGGGAGAGCGGCCAAACCATCCAACGCGAGGCGCCTGGCATGACGTTGGTATTGGCGGCCTGATATTAGGAATGCTGTGCCAGCTGCGGGAACTTGTTTTCCCACAAATCCCGGACTCGAACGGGAAGCATCAACTCGCTCCATACCTTCTTCCCCGGTCCTTGCAGATTTTCAAGGATTTCGGCCACCTCGCAAGGGATCACGTCCTGAATCAGGACGCGCGATTCATTCGAGTGGCGGCTCTGGTTCTTGGGCTCGAGGGTAGGCCTACGTCTCTGGTGCTGGCACGGCGTGGATCGGGCCGAGCGTTACATCCCTGCTAGTTGGATTTCCTAGCGGTGCCTTTGTTGGTTGCCATAAACGTTGCCACACCGAGAATAAATGAAGTGGCCGTGGCCGCTGGCCAAGGGATGTTTCCGTTCACCCATAGTGCGGCAAAAAGCGAAAACGCTGCCACCAACAACCCTGCTAGAACAGCGAATGATTTGGTCGTGCCCTTGGTCCCCATGGGACGATCCTACGCGTACCCGCTAGCCC
>NZ_PCPR01000032.1 GCF_002979775.1 Arthrobacter sp. MYb23 | reverse complement strand
CCCGCCAGCGATTCGACTTCTGCACCCCCAATGAGATGATCAGAACCTTCCTGTTGCGATAACCGCTAGAAACCGCCGGCTCAAAACGCGCACAAATGCGACTTAGTTGGGTGCGCTACGCGGACTTTTGGGCCACGAGCTCGATCTCCACGAGCATTTCGGGATCGAGGAACGGCAGCACGTGTACCAGGGCCAGCGTCGGGCGGATCTCACCGAAGACCTCGCCGTGTGCGCGGCCGGCGTCCTCCCACTTGCTGATGTCCGTCAGGTACAGCTTGGACTGCACAACGTCCTCGTAGGAGAAGCCGGCGTCTTCAAGGACAGCACCGAGCTTCTCCAGGATGTACTTGGTCTGGGAGTAGAAGTCATTTCCCACAATCCCCTCAGGCCCGGAAGCAGCCGTGGCGGAAATGAAGAGCGTGTTGTCCACCTGGACTGCGCGGGAGTAACCCAGTGTCTGTTCCCAAACCGAGCCCGTGCCGAATGTCTTGCGCATGCCGCGCCTTTCCTGTCGTTTTCGCACGGCCCGTTGACCGGCGTTTACGAAGGAAACTTTATGACTGCGGGAGGTCCAGCCGGTAAACGAACAGCTTTATGTCGGTACCGGGAACAAACCAATCGCGGTGCGGGGCACGGCTAAAACCTGTGCGGGCGTAGAGGGCGTTGGCACTTTCCCACGTGGCGCCCGTGGTCAGGGAGACGGCGTTGATTCCGTCCATGGACTGAGCTTGATTGACCACCGCCTGCACCAAGGCACGGCCCGCCCCGGAACGCTGAACTGCCGGATCCACCACGAGGGTGCGGAGTTCCAGTTCGTCCTGAAGGCCGATGTCAGAGAAGCCGCCGCCTGCCGGGGCCGCCGTTACCGAGCCAATGACCTCGCCGTTGCGCTCAGCTACGAGGATCTCCGCGTGCTCCGCGCGACCAGCCACGTCCTGGAGCTTCTTCAGGTACGGGTGATCAGCGTCGCCGTAGTACCCCGCGGTGACGTAGGACTCCTGGGTAATGCGGGCAACGGCGTCGTAGTCGTCGGGCAGGGCGGGAAGGACGGTAATCGGCGAAAGCACCTACCAATGGTAGTAGGGCTTCGCGCGCCAAAGGTGCCAAACGGCCCTTTCCGTGATGGAACTATCAGTCACGTTGGGACCGTACGACGCCGGGTGGCCGGGTTGCGATGCGTCAGCCACTGGCCGCGGGGCTGCTTTTGTATTGCCTCCCGTGGCGTCGAATTGAGCTGCGTTGCGTGCGGTGAACCCCGGTTTCGCGCTGTTGCGCGGACATGTCGGGCTGCTGGCGGAGGTCTTCGGACACGTGCTTGAGTTGCCACACACCGCCGCCAAACCGCCGTCACCCCGAGGAGAAACCATGACCCCGCCAGACCGCCAACTCCACCTGAACGCGTTCCTGATGAGCACCGGACATCACGAAGCATCGTGGCGTCTACCTGAGAGCGACCCCCTTGCCCCTACCAAGGTGGAGCACTATCAGCACCTCGCCCGCACAGCCGAACGGGGAAAGCTGGACTCCATCTTCTTCGCCGACTCCCCCGTCCTGTTCGGTGAAGTGGGGCGGCGCCCTGCCGGGAAGTTGGAGCCTACGGTGCTGCTGACGGCCCTCGCCGCAGCAACCCAAAAGATTGGCTTGATCGCCACCGCGTCCACCACCTACAACGACCCCTTCAATCTTGCCCGCCGCTTCGCATCCGTTGACTGGGTCAGCGGAGGCCGCGCCGGCTGGAACGTTGTTACCACCGCCGGTCCCGATGCCGCCCGGAATTTCGGTGTGGATGACCAGCCGGCACACGCAGTCCGGTACGAACGCGCCGCCGAATTCATTGACGTTGCTCAAAAGCTCTGGGATAGCTGGGAAGACGACGCCATCCTGGCTGACAAAGCCGACGGCGTGTGGGGTGACGACACAAAGATCCGCACCGTGGACCACGAAGGGAAGCACTTCCGGGTCCGTGGTCCGCTGAACGTTCCCCGGTCCCCGCAGGGCCATCCGCTGATCGTGCAGGCCGGTTCATCCGAGAACGGCAAAAACCTGGCAGCACAGTACGCAGAAGCCGTCTTCACCGCACACCAGACCTTGGCCGACGCGCAGGCATTCTACTCAGATCTGAAGGCACGCACCGCAGCCGTGGGCCGTGACCCGGAAGGCATCAAGATCCTGCCTGGAATCGTCCCCGTGATCGGTTCAACAGAAGCTGAAGCCCTCAAACTCGAGCGTGAACTCGACCAGCTCATCAAGCCCGAGTACGCCCGTGAGCAACTGGCCAAGACGCTTCGTTTGTCCCCTGATGACCTCCCCTTGGACCGCCAACTGCCTGCGGACCTGCCCTCAGAGGATGAGATCGAGGGTGCCAAGAGCCGCTACACGCTGATTGTGGAGTTGGCCAGGCGCGAACAGCTCACGGTCCGGCAGCTGATCGGACGCTTGGGTGGCGGCCGAGGTCACCGGACCTTCTCGGGGACGCCCGAACAGGTTGCCGATGCCCTTCAGGAGTGGTTCTTCGCGGGGGCAGCCGACGGCTTCAACATCATGCCGCCGGTGCTTCCGTCCGGTTTGGAGATTTTCGTGGATCAGGTGGTGCCGATCCTCCAGGAGCGCGGCCTGTTCCGCACTGAATACACCGCGTCCACCCTTCGTGGGCACTACGGGCTTGCGCGTCCGGAGAACCGCTACGCCGGGAACGCACCCCGGGAGCTCACGTCCATCGGTTCCGCGTTCTAAGCTGCCCCGAAGGCCGAATGCTTGGCCGGTTCACTGCAACGCGGCTCCTTTTCAGCGCTTGGGCCAACTCCACAACGGACCTTCCAGCGAGCCCAGGCCCTTGATCCTGGTTTCGCCCAGGTCCTTATAGAGCTCGTGCTCATGGGCGGCACCGCTCTCCCGCAGCGCCTTGAGCAGAGCCTCGGAGTGGGTCACTACGATCATCTGGCTGCTGGCGCTGGCCTGGACAATCAGTCCAGCCAGTGCCGGCATCAGGTCAACGTGGAGGCTGGTCTCCGGTTCGTTGAGGACCATCAATTCCGGCGGTCGCGGTGTCAGTAATGCAGCTGTCAGCAGAAGGAACCGTAAGGTCCCATCGGACAGTTCTGCCGCTTTCATGGTCCTCAGCATGCCGGGTTGCCGCAGCTCAACGCTGAAGCGGCCGTCGTTGACCGCGATCTCCAGCCGGCTTCCAGGAAAGGCATGATCGACGGCGGCATCCAGCTGCCGCTCGAAGCCCACCTCCCGCAATGTCTGGAGGGCGGCCGCCAAGTCCCTGCCGCTGTGGTGCAGCACAGGGGTGCGGGTGCCGATTTGAGCCTGCCGGGCCGGAGCCTCGGCATCTGTGCGGAAATGATCGTAAAACCGCCAGGAACGCACTGAATCCCGTACGCGCAGCACTTCCGGCGCCCGGTCCTGGTCCGAAACCTCGGTCAGCATGCTCTGAAAGGTATCCAGGCGCCGGGAGAGCTCGGCCCATTCGCCATCGAGTCCACGCAACTTTGCGAGGCTCCCTTTGCGGTCAACCAGCAATGAACCCGGCCTTGCCACCGGTCCGGAGAAAATCTGCTCCCGCTTGATCTCAGGGTCCAAGCTGAAAGCGGACGGCCTCGGCCTTCCGGTCTCTTCATCAAAACCCGAGCCGCTGGGCACCGGCATGCCCAGATCCACCAGGTAGCCGAACTCATCACCGGAGTAGCCCAGTTTCAAGTTCACGGATTCCCGCCGAACCGTGCCCTGAATGGGTACGTCACCTCGGCGCATTGCTTCGCTGATGGACTCCGGCCCGGCCCAGAGAGTGGACGACAAGCCACCGTCCCTGGCCAGCGAACCCACCACGTTTCCGGAGTCGCCGCCGGCGCACTCGGCCAAAAGACGCAGGGCACGGTACAGCGAGGACTTACCGCTGCCGTTGGCCCCCGTCACGACGTCCAGGCCATGCAGCTCCATGGCAAGATCCCGGATGGACCGGTAGTTGGCGATGGCGAGTGTGCTGATCACCGGCTGATGGTCACAGGTCTGATGGTCATAGGGGGAATTTGCCGGACAGTTCCAAGGCCCCCGCGCACATCCACGCCGCCAAACGGTCCTCCGTGCTGGGACCGCCATCAAGCGGGCTTTCCAAACGCGGACGGCGAACCCAGCAGCCTGCTTCTTCCGCAATCAAGGCCCCCGCAGCGAAGTCGTGCTCGTTGAGGCCGCGTTCCCCGTAGGCGTCAAAGGTGCCATCAGCTACGAGGCAGAGGTCCAAGGCAGCCGACCCGAGGCGCCGGACATCGGCAAATCCCTCCATGAGCCCTGCGAGGCCTTCGGATTGACTGGCCCTTGTAGCGGGATCGTAGCTGAAGCCCGTGGCCAAAATGAGTCCTGTTCGCCCTGGGACGGGACCCGCCAGTGTGGTGGTCTCTCCCCCTGCTTCCATCCACGCGCCAAGCCCGCGGGAAGCGGAATAGATGCGGCCCAGTGCCGGTGCGTGAACGACGCCGGCCTGCCAGACGCCGTCGGAGTCCGCCACCGCAACAGAGGTGGCGTAGTAGACGATGTTGCGGATGAAGTTGGTGGTCCCGTCAAGGGGATCTATGGACCAGCGGTATCCCGAGGGTTGCTGGGGCCGGGTGGTCCCGTGTTCCTCCCCTGTGATGGTGTCGTTGGGCCGCTCGGCAATGATTGCTTCGCGGACCGCGTTCTCCGCCGCGACGTCGAACGCCGTGACCCAGTCTCCGGCCTCGCCCTTGTTGCTGGTCTCCAGACCGTCCCCGCCCGTACCAGTGGCAGAGCGCTGAGCGAGTACAGCCGCGCCCGCAGCCGCGGCGCGTTTGGCTACCTCAAGCAGCTCCTTGGCGTCCGTCATTCCGAAGCCGCTTCCACTGATGCTTGGTCCTGCGCTGCTTCATCCACCACGGTTGCTTCTTCCTTGTCGCTTTCACTCGGTGCCTCTTCGAGGTCCGTCGCGGGTTGCGCCGGCCCGTTGGCCAGGAGCTCACGGAAACCATCCTCGTCCAGCACCGGAACGCCGAGTTGCTCGGCCTTGTCCAGCTTGGTTCCGGCGCTTTCACCAGCCACCAAATAACTGGTGTTCTTGGAGACGGATCCGGAGGCCTTGCCGCCACGGATGATGATGGCTTCTTTGGCTTCGTCGCGGCTGAAGTTGGGCAACGTGCCGGTTACCACCACGGTGAGCCCTTCAAGGGTGCGGGGCATTGAGGTGTCCCGCTCGTCCTCCATACGGACACCGGCCGCGGCCCACGTGTCCACGATCTCGTTGTGCCAGTCCACGGCGAACCATTCCTTGAGGGCCACAGCAATGGTGGGACCCACACCATCAACGTGGGCCATTTGCTCTTCCGTGGCATTGCGGATGGCATCCATGCTGCCGAACGCGGTGGCCAGCGCCCGTGAGGCCGTCGGGCCCACGTGCCGGATGGACAAGGCCACGAGCACACGCCACAAGGGTTGCTTCTTGGCTTTCTCCAGCTCAACAAAGAGCTTCTCCGTGGTTGCTGTGGGCTTGGACGGGGACTTGGCCGTTCCCTTGGTGTAGAAGTACGGCACCAGCTCGTACTCACCTGTACCCACGCCCTTGGAGCGCTTCTCCCTGCGGATCAGGACATCAGCCAGGTCCTCGCGGCTCAGGCTGAACAGGCGGGCCTCGCTGGTGAGCGGCGGCGTTTCCGGCTCTGCGGGCTGGGTCAGGGCTACTGCGGCTTCCCAGCCGAGGGCTTCGATGTCGAAGGCTCCACGGCCCGCGAGGTGGAACACCCGCTCCCGTAACTGTGAGGGGCAGGACTTGGCGTTGGGGCATCGAATGTCCACATCGCCTTCCTTCGACGGCGCCAGCGGCGTGCCACAGGACGGGCACTCGGTGGGCATCACGAATTCGCGGACCGGCGGATCCTGCTTGTCGCGCAGGGCCAGCACCGGACCAACAATTTCCGGTATGACATCGCCGGCCTTGCGGAGAATCACGATGTCACCGATCATGACGCCCTTGGCCTTGACCACGTCCTGATTGTGCAGGGTGGCCATTCCCACCGTGGAGCCTGCAACCTTCACGGGCTCCATCAAGCCGAAGGGAGTTACACGCCCGGTGCGGCCCACGTTGACGGCAATATCCAGGAGCTTGGTATGGACTTCTTCGGGCGGATACTTGTAGGCGGCAGCCCACCGTGGGACGCGGGACGTGTAACCCAGAGCGCGCTGGGTGGCGAAGTCGTCAATCTTGACCACGATGCCATCAATCTCGTGCAGCAGCTTGTGCCGGCGCTCACCGTAATCGGCAATGTACTTCAGGACGTCATCGAACGAGTCCAACACCCGGAGGTAAGGGCTGACCGGAAGCCCCCATGCTTCCAGCAGCTTGTAGGTTTCGGACTGGCTCTTGGCGTCCAGTCCTTCACGGGCCCCAATGCCGTGTACGAACATGCTGAGGGGCCGCTTTGCCGTTTCTGCGGGGTCCTTCTGACGGAGCGAGCCGGCGGCGGCGTTGCGGGGGTTGGCCAGGGGCGCCTTGCCGGCAGCCACCAAGGTTTCGTTGAACTCAAGGAAGGCTTTGGAGGGGATGAAAACCTCACCCCGGATTTCCACCTCGGAAGGGTACCCGGAGCCGCTGAGTTCCCGCGGGATTTCCTTGATGGTCAGGACGTTGTGGGTGATGTCCTCACCTGTGGTGCCGTCGCCGCGTGTTGCGGCCCGGACCAGTTTCCCGTCCCGGTACAGGAGGTTGACGGCCAGGCCATCGATCTTCAGTTCAGTCAGCCACGCGATGGGAGGGACTGAATCACCGAGCTTCGCCACTGACGCTTGGGCCTTGCGGACCCAGGCTTCGAGCTCGTCCAAGGAGAAGACGTCGTCGAGACTGTACATCCGTTGCAGGTGCTCCACCGCTGCGAAAGCGGACGACACTTCGCCGCCGACCTCCTGGGTGGGCGAGTCATTGGAAACAAGTTCCGGGTGAAGTGCTTCCAGTTCTTCCAGCCGGCGGTAGAGTTCATCGAACTCAGCATCAGAAACCGTTGGCGAGTCTTCCTGATAATAGGCGTAACGGTACTTGCGGACGAGGTCCGCCAATTGCTCGTACTCGTCCCGCAGGGTCTCCGACGGCGGAGTCCCCTCCTCAGCAACGATCGCCGCGGCGGCTTCCTGGCTTGTGGTGTCGACCGGATCCGGATTCTCTGGTGTGCTCACAGGTCTATCTTGCCGTAACGCACGGACATTAAAGAGCCGCTAGTGCGACGAGAGCCGGTTCTTGCTCCACAGTGCGAACGCGAGCCCTCCCAAGCCAACCAACAGGACAGCCCCCAGAAGCCCGAACAGGCCCAGCATGTTGGGCCCCGAAACAGAGCTCGATGCCAGCGCGGCCGCCTGCGTCTCCTTATCCTTATCCACGGGCGTGTTCCAGTTGGAGGAAGCACTCGGGCTTGCACTTGCAGACCCCGTACTGGCCGAGGACGTTGCCGACGGCGTCGCTGACGCGGAGGCAGCCCCGGCGCTTGCCGTGGGAACAGCAGAGTTCGACGCCGGCTCACTCACCTGGGGTGCCACGGTGACAACCTGGGGCACCGCGGGTTGCTGCGGAACCTGGACAGGAGGCAACTGAACAGGTGGCACCTGCACTGGGGGCGCTTGCACGCCAGGCGCCGGAGCTTGATGCGTTTCCCGGTCCCTGCTTGGCTCCGGTTGTGGCAACGGTTTCTTGTCCTCCTCCGGAGCGATCCCGGGCTGCGTGGGCGACGGTTCATCGGAACCCTCAGTGGGTGCGCAGGAGAATTTTCCGTCGCACGGCGCAGCTTGAGCGGCGGCAACGGGTGCGATCAGCAATCCCACAGCAAGCAGGGCTGCCGGGATGAGGGGGTGACGCATGTAGGTAGCCTCCTAGCTACGGTTTTCAGGCGGCATGGCGATTTGGAGCTTGCGTACCTTTCCACGTCCCACAATGTACCCGCGCCCCGGGATGAAGTCCTTGCTGATCCGGCCCAGGGAGGTATTGAGGAGGGTATCGCCTTCCACGTCCCCAGGGTTGAGCAACAGCCCGCGGCGTCCGGACTTGAACGGCTGGGCAAGGGACCAGGCCTGGGACCAAGTGGACGTCTCGGACTCGCCCACCACCCATTGATCGGCCTTGATGGCAGCCGTCACCAACCGGCCCACTCCAGACTCCGCCAACGTGTCAGTGAACTCTGTGAGGCCCTCGATGAAGATGGCCATGGTGCCAGGGTTGTCCGTGGCTTTGTCGATCAGGTCATCAACTACGTCCGAGACTTCGTCCGGCCCCACCAGCGACCTGCTCCAGATGTTCAGTGACGCCACGGCGGAACGCCGGGACCCAATGTAGATCAGGTCGGTTCGCGGGTTCGAACGGCGCAAGGCGTAGGCCAAGGTGACCAGCGCAACGGTTCGTCCAGCACCTGGTGGTCCGGCGAGCAGCAGTGATCCCTTGGCCGCGATGGCCGCCGAACCCAGCGTTTCGTCGTCCACACCAATAACGGGGTTGTCCGGAGCGCCCGTGGGCAGGATGTCCAGGTCCACCAGCTCCGGGAGCCGTTGGATCTGAGGCGCCTGCTCGAGGCCCTGACGCAGCATCGCCTGGCTGAGTTTCGCCACTTCGCGGGCTTGGAGCGCGAGGTTCGAGTTGCCGCCCAGCACGGCGAGTTGGACTTCGAGCCCGTCCAACAAGCCTCGTCCCGGAGGCGAGGCTGCGTTGAGGACGTCCTTGGGAACGTCGAGGGTCATGTAGTCGTCTTCGGAACTCAGACGCAGGACCAGCCTCTTCTGGATGGAAGCCAGGAGCGACGCCGGAACGGAGTTGGTGCGGTCACCGCTGACTACCAGGTGGATGCCCAGGGGACGTCCGTCCGTTGCCAGCGTCAGGAAGATGTCCCACAGCGCGGACAGGTTGCTGTACTCATAGGATTCACGGAAGGAGGACATGCCGTCCACCAGGATGAAGATGCGCTTCTCTTCGGGCCGGTTGGCCAGCTGCCGGTATTCGACGATGGTGGAGGCCCGGACCTCGGCAAACCGTGCAGCCCGGTCGTCCGCCACTTCCTTGAGCCAGCGCAGCAGTCGCCCAACGCGCTCTACGTCATCCCCGTTGATGATTTCACCAACATGGGGAAGGCCATCAAGCATCTTGAGCCCTGAGGAACCACAGTCCACGCCGTAGACATGCACGGGACCACCACGCGGCGTGACAGCCGCTGCGATGGCAATCCCTCGCAGCGCCGCCGACTTACCGGATCCACCCGTGCCGTAGACGGCCATGTTGCCATCCTTATCCGGCTCGTAGAACACGGTGGGCTGGTCCTGGTGTGCGGGGTCATCTGCCACACCCAGCAGGAGCCGTTCGTCAGTCCTCGGGTTGGGAAGCTTGGAGAAATCGTAGGTGGTGGCGAGCTCGTTGAGCCACGGCTTCCGGGGAGGTTCGATGGACAGGACGTCAGCTGCCCGGATGATGTTTCCGGTCATCCTTGCAATGTCGTTGGGCCCGGCAGGTTCTTCTTCCACCTGCGACACCAGGGGCGGTTCCCAGGTGGGGCCGGAGCCGAACGCCATCTCCACAATGTCAATCCTGGGACGCTGCGGCTTTTCGGTGGTCCAGCCACCTGCATAGCCGGTTTGGAAGCCCTGGATCCGGCCTGGACCGGTCTTCGCAGCACCACGGCCCGGAATGGACGGATCAAAGTAGGCCGCGGTGGGAACGCCCAGGATGTCTGTTGCGTCCACTTCGTCGGCCATGCGCAAGGCGACGCGAAGGTTGGTGTTGGCACGCAGGTTGTCTTTGATAACGCCGGCGGGCCGTTGTGTGGCCAGGATCAGGTGCAGGCCCAAGGACCGGCCACGGGCGGCCACATCCACCACGCCATCAACGAACTCGGGAACTTCAGTTGCCAGAGCGGCGAATTCGTCCACGATGATGATGAGGTAAGGGGGCGCCTCAGGATCGGCTTCGCGTTGCAGGGCCAGAAGGTCCTTGGCTTTCTTCCGGTTCAAGAGCCGCTCGCGGTAGTGAAGCTCCGCGCGGAGCGATGTCAGTGCACGGCGCACAAGGTGCGGAGACAGGTCTGTCACCAGTCCCACGGTGTGCGGCAAGTGCAGGCAGTCGGCAAAGGCAGCACCGCCCTTGTAGTCCACGAACAAGAAGCTGACACGGTCCGGGCTGTAGGCGGCTGCCATGCCCATCACCCAGGACTGCAGGAACTCGGACTTACCGGCGCCTGTGGTTCCGCCCACCAGTGCGTGCGGACCCTCGTTCTTGAGGTCCAGGTAGAACGGCTCCACACCTTTGGAACCAACCAGCGCGCGGAGGCTGCCGTTGTCCTTACGGTTGGGCACGGCTGTGGCGTGGACGGAGTTGTTCTCCTGCCAGCGCTCGGCCACAGCCTGTGGGTTGTCCATCAGTTCCTTGCCGATCAACGTGGCGTAGGAGACGGCGCGCGGGAGGTCGGAGTCGTCGTCGAGCGGGTTTCCGACATCCACCAGCGGCGACATCATGCGCGCCAGTTGGGTTGCGAGGTCCGCGTCGAGGCTTTCGCAGCTTACCGGGTAGGTGTGGCGGCCCAAGCGGACCTGGCCGGTGGTGGTGCCGTGGTCACCGTCAACGGAGAGGAAGTCACGGCAGGCGGCCGGAAGGGACTGCACGTTGGCGGCCACCCACATGATGTGCACCCCGTAGTCGGGGCCGCGTTCCACCAGGCGTGTGAGGCGTCCGCGGTCCACAGGGGCGTCGTCCTCAACGATTACCAGGACGGCCGGAACCACCGGACCCGGAATTTCCTCGTGCTCATTCTTGAGTCCGGGACGGGGTTGCGGTCCAGGCTCCTTGGCCATGGACTCGCGCTCTTCCACGAGGCTTTCGAGTTTGGACAACAACGCGGCACCGGCGCCGGGGCCGGCAGCCAGATGATCGCCGGATATGGGGCTATGGCCCGAACCAACGTGCGGGAGCCACTGCAGCCAGTCCCAGCGCTCACGCGAACGTGCCGAAGTCAGTGATGTGAGGACAACTTCGGCCGGCGAATGGAGCCCCACCAGCTGGAGCACCATGCCGCGGGCCACATCATCCACCACGCTGCGGTCCCCTGCCACGCCAAAGGAGCCCGAGGTGCGCAGCTGCGACACGATCGGAACCCCTTCTATGACGCGGACCTGCTGCAGGCACTCCTGGATTTCCCGCATGTACTGCGGTTCCGTTTCATTGGCGCTTGGTTCATCGAACTGGATGCGCGACGGCGCCGAGCCCAGCCCGAAGCGAACCCCCAGGAAGTGCTGGTGTTCGGGCCTGTGGGTCCAGAGCAGGGGCCCAAGTTTGTAAATGGCGTCAACAGTATCGCTGACGGACGACGCTTCCTGGAGCCTGACAGCGCGCTCAATATTCTGCTGCTTGTCGATGTCCTCGCGGAAGGCCAGCATCGCGGCTTTGAACTGCTTGTGGCCTTCCTTGGCCTGCCGTTTGCTCTGCATCTTGTGGTCCACATAGTGCCCCACAATGAACAGCGGCATCATGGCCATGAAGAGCACGGACAGCAGGTTCTGGGTGACGGCGAAGAGCACTCCACCCATCAGGAGCGGTGCCACCAGCATGATGTACGGGAAAGGTTGGTGTTCCGGGCGCTTGGGGCCGGCCGGTGGTACGCGCTTGGGCGACTCAAACCTGGGCAGTACCCGCGGGGATCGGTTGAAATCCACCAGCGGCGACGACGGACCACCGCCGTGGTTTCGGGACAGGGCAACAACGCCCACGGACGTGTCGCCCAACGTGACGGTGTCCGAGGACTCGAGCGTCGCGCGGGTCACCGGCAACCCGTCCATGAGGAGGCCGTTGGCGGAGTTCGTATCCACGATTTCCACGGTCTCGCCCACCGTGATGCGCGCATGGCGCTTGGAGGTCAGCGGGTCCGACAACCGGATGTCGGCGTCCCGGTCCCGGCCGATGTAGCTGGTGCCGAAGGGCAGCGAAAATTCGCGTCCGACGTCGGGCCCTGACATCACGCGCAACGTCGCCGCTGCGGGTCCCCGGCTATTGCCGTTCGCGTGGCCGTTGGACGCGAACTGCTCGCTGACCTGCGCGAGGGATACCTTGGACCCGGGCCGCAGCCCGGACTCCAGCAGGTTGTCCGTAGGCCGCAGCACATGCCCGGAGAGCCCGCCGCCGACGAAAGCCTCGTCCACGCTGATGGACAGGTTCGACGGCGGTTCGGTCCCCTTTCGTGCGGGGTCTGCCGCCCACAGCTCGGTGGCAATATCAGCTACGGTGGCACGACCATCCACCGTTACGGCGAGGTCCTTAGCTTCCGCAGGGTCACGCCGCAAGGTCAGGCGGAACTTCATCCTTCGTCGACTCCACTCATTTTTTCAAGAAGATGCAGGTCAGCCGGTGTCACAAGGTGCGAGGTCACGGCGTGTTCCACCAAACGCGCCCGGCGGTTGGTGGCAAGCTTTCCAACCCCGCCGCGCAGGCCAACTACGCCTACCCGGTCCAGTTTGTCGCAGACGTTGTCCAGCTTGCGGTTGAAACGGGTCAATGCCCAGCCCAATCGCTTCGCGGCCTCGGCAGATGAAGGAATGGCGCTGAAACCAGTACCGTCGCGCCGCAACATGGGCTCGGCCAAGGCAACAATGAGCGCCTTTTGCGAATCAGTGAAAACCACGGGACCGATGGTGGTGTCCCCCGCCTGGTCATCTTCGCGGGCTTCATGCCTGAAGGACGGCGTCTTCAAGTGCACGGCAAACTCGTAGGTGGTAGGTCCGGCAGTGAAAATCACGTTGGTGTGGCTGAACACCAACGGGATCCGAGCGCCGGGCGCCAGCCAGGCCTGCATGCCGCCGGAACCGTCAGCCACAGTGGCGGACAGCATGCTGCCCACGTTACTGAGCCACCACATGCCGTCGTAACGGGCTATCTGCAGGAAGCGTCGGTGCAGGTACGGGTTGTCATCGACTTCCAAGTCACCTTCGCGTCCAATATCGAAGATGTCCTCGTCGGACGGTTCGTACCATTCACCACAGAAATCTATTGCTAGATCCCCCATGATCTGTGCCTCCTTGGTCGGCGGTAAGTAAATCGCATGTGCCGGCTACTCGTTCAGGCAGGCGATGGAATCCGGCCCGCCGGGTGAAGCGGAGCCGTCGGCGCGCACAATGATGGCCTGCACGCAGATGGGTGGTTCATCAAACGCGGAGAGGAACGCTTTCCCAATGGTGGTGTTCTCGTAGACGCCTTCAGATTTGGCCGACTTAACGCGCCATTTGAAAGTGTCCCCGGCCATCGGCTGAGGGTTGGTCCAGGAAAAGATGATGATATTCCGGTCCTTGGTATCGCGCGTTGCAGCCAACCCCGCTACCTCCGGAACGCTGCCGTCGCTCAAAGCGTCGGCTGGGGGCTTACTGGACGTTTCCGTTGGCGCCACCTTGGGCTGCGCTTGAGCCCCAAGGACCACGCCAACCACAATGGCTACTACCAGCACCGCCGCACCCGTTACCGCAAGCCAAAGGTTTCGCTTGCTGTGATCGGCCGGTGGAGCTTCTTCCTGGGCTACCGGCGAGGTGCCGGCGGTCGAACGGCTGACCGTTGCCCCAAGATCGTCCTGTGGTTGCGAGGGCTGCCAGCCCCGCAGGACCGTGGACTCTGCCGTGTCAGGCTCGGCAGGAGCGTACTGTGCGCCCGGCGCCGTGTATCCGGCCGCCGGGGCCTGGAACTGAGGCGGCGCCGTCGGACCGGCCTGCGACTGGACAGGTTGCGAAGGACTGGCGGGTTGCGAAGGACTGGCGGGTTGCGAAGGACTGGCGGGTTGCGAAGGATTGGTCGGCTGCGGTGTGTCGGTGGGTCGCGGATCGCTGGCCGGCCGTGTGAAGGGCGGTGCCGGCCGCTGGGTACCGCCCGGAACTGTGGACGGGAAGGTTCGTGCCGGGAACGTGGGTGCCGACCCCGTAGTGGCTGTTCCGGAAGCGTCGGGATCGATCGAAGCGATGCTCCGGACCCGGGTTTCCTCGAAGTTGTCGTCCGGATGCTGATCGTCGCCGTGCCCGGGTTCTTCCAGCACCTCAAACGGCGTCACGGACAGGTTCAGTTCAGCCTGGATCCGCTGAAGGGCCAATGCGAAAGCGTGGGCTGAGGAATACCGCGATTCCGGCGACTTGGCCATGGACGTGGCCAGCACAAGCTCCAGGGACTCCGGAACGTCGGCACGGCCCAGGCGGGGCAGCGGCGAATTGGTGATGCGGGAGATCAGTTCCCGCTGGGAGTTGTCCTGGCCCGGAAGGACAAATGGAGAGCGACCCGCCAGAAGGGTGTACAGCGTTGCTCCCAGAGCCCAGATATCCACGGGAACACCGTCCACGGCGCCGCCGCGAAACTGCTCGGGCGGAGACCACGGGATGGACATTCCGGCGTCGTCCTCGGTGTCGGCGCCGATGGTGCCTGAGATACCAAAGTCCGTCAGGGCGGGCCTGTTGTAATCCGTAACCAGGATGTTGGCAGGCTTGATGTCCCGGTGCACAATGCCGGCCCGGTGGGCGGTTTCGACGGCGGAAGCCACCTGGATACCCACGGCGAGTACTTCGTCCACGCTGAATCGCTGGCGACGGTAGCGGACATCCAGGCTCGGCCTGGAGCAGTACTCCATGGCCAGGTACGAGTGTCCGTTTTCGGTGATCTCGGCTTCGAAGATCGTCACGATGTAAGGGTGCGACGACAACTGAGCCATGAGGTTCGCTTCGGACTCGAAGCGGCGACGTGCGCCTTCGGTCTTCAGATCGGACAACAGCACCTTGACCGCTACTTTTCGGCGCGGGCGGTCCTGCTCATAGAGGTACACATCCGAAAAGCCACCAGAACCTAGCAGGCTGATGTACTTGAAACCCGGAATGGGTGGAGGCGGCGCAGGGGGCCTCTTGGAACTCAAAGAATCTCCTCGAAACGCAATGAAATGTTGTCACCCAGCTCGGCAATATCGCCGTCCAGCAGGATAGCCATTTCGTTTTGGGCAAGCCGGCGCGGTGCCTGGCCCTCCCGAATGAGCACGGTTCCGTTGGTCGCCTTCAGGTCGCACAGCATGACGTGCCAACCCTCCAGCCGGACTTCCACGTGAGAGCGGGAAATGTCCCCTCCGGGGCTGTCCACCTGGACCAGCCGGGGCATGGTGCCGCCTTGAACACGGGAGACAGACGGCTGCCGGCCAATGATGAGCGACTGGTCAAGATCAATCAGCTCACCCGTGGAAAGCCGCATCCTGCCCAGGCGCGGGCGCGGCACATGGACTGCGTCTCCTGTTACAGAAACCCCGCAGACCGAGCATTGCGGATACGTGGGCGGGTTGGCGTGTCCTTGGGAGCACATGCGTGCCAAAACACTTGGTCCTGCTACGGCTGGGGTTTCAGGGGCATCCACAGCAGCCTTTGCGCCTCCGCCGTCAGCAGTGGGAAGACTGCTCTTCATGATGGTCTGGCCATCATGATCCGAATCCTCGTCCACCGGGCTGTCCTGGGGAACCGATAGCCAAGCCGCCGGTATCTGGGGCGAAGGAACAGCAGCAGGCCTAGGCGGAGCAGCTTGCTGGTCACCACCGGTTTCAGGGTTGGAGGAACCGCTGCGCAGCCACGGAACCGAGTCAATCAGTCCCGTGGACGGTGCTGCTGCAGGCACATTTTCCTCGTGACCCTGCGGCGCCGAAACAGGTGCGGTGGAAGGAGGTGCAGTGAAAGGAGGTGGCGTGGCCGGAGCTGCCGTGGAAGAAGCTGCCGGCGCCTGAGGTGTTGGTGAGTCCGGCGCGGGCGAAGCAGGCGAGCCGTGGTCTTCAGCGCCGTCGTCCGAACGGACAGCGGCATCCTCAATGTTCCGCATCACGGTTTTGTCCCAGAGGTGGTCATAGCTCGTGGTGTTTTCCAGCGAAGGAAGCATGGGGTCGGTGGTACTCGTGTGGACAGGGACGCTGGATACATCCGAATCCGGTTCGGAGGCAGGATCCTGCTCCGCGGCCCGGTCTTCAGGCGCCGTCGGGTCATCAGACACAGCGGGTTCTTCGAACGACATCGCGTCTTCAGACACGGCGGACTCTTCAGGCTCTGCGGGTTCTTCGGACACCGTCGCCTCTTTAGGCTCTGCAGGTCCTTTCGGCATCGCCGGTTCCTCTTCAGCGTGGGCGTCTTCGGCTACCTGATCCACCGGCGCTGCCGAAGGCACCTCCGGTTCCTCAGGAGCAGCCACGCGGCCGATGCCATGAACCTCAGCGGCCCCCGGTTCCGCGGCAACGGCATCTTCCGCAGTGGTGGAAGAACCGGTGGAGCTGATCATGTGGCCGGGCGCGATCGTCAGGCCGAGGTCTGCCTCCGTGTAGCCGATCATGGTCTCATCGGATACCGTTGCGGGCCGTACTGCTCTTCCGGCATCAGATGGTTCGGGCTCACTCTCAGTGTGTCCGGCTGCTTCGGCCGAGGCGTCGAGTGATGCGAGAAGAACCACGCCTTCTCCCAAAGGGAGACTGTTCAGTGGCGCGCTGTTCAGTGGCGAGGCGTACACCGGGAGGCGTCCACCCGCCGTCGGGGTTCCTGCGGACCCGGCAGTGCCGTTCCCGATCCGGACGCTGTAGGCCGTGGCATCCGGGAGCCGGCGTTCGGTCCACGTGGTGACGTCACGCCCCGAAAGGCGTTCCTCGCCCCCGCCGAGCTGTAACCCTCCGCCCAACTGCACCACCAGTTCAAGCTCTCCCCGAAGGAAGACCCGGAGAGCGTCTTTTGCATCAATGATCCCGAAGGGCGGGATGCGGCTGAGGGAAACGCCAAAGGCCTCCGTCACCTCGTGGAGGACTTCGTGGGCCTCGGGCGCGGATGCCAGCAACTCCCAGACGGTGTCGATCAGTGCGTGCGGAGTGTCCGGGCCAAGCAGCACCACGGTTCCGTTCCGCACAACGCCAAACCACTCACCCTGCTGGTAGCGGGTCAGCGAAAGGTGGCTACTGCTTCCCATCAACGCCTTCCTCCTGGTCAGACCCGGCGGCCTGGTCAGACCCGGCGGCCTCGTCCGTGCCATTCACCCAAGCCCGGGGAAGGGTGTCCTCTTCAACCTCGGACGCTACCTCAGGGCGGGGCGCAGTGATTGCGATCCCGGCATCGTTCAAGACGTTTTTGGCGTCCACCACAATGACGGTGACGTTGTCCCTGCCACCGCTTCTCAAGGCGGCCTGAATCAGTGCGTCCACCGCGTCCTGCGGATGGGCGACGGTGCTGAGGATGCGGAACATGTGGTCATCGCCCAGTTCGCCGTTGAGGCCATCCGAGCAGATCATGATCCGATCTCCTTCCTGAATAGGAAGAAGCCAGAAATCGGCCTCGGTCTCATCACCGGTTCCCAAAGCACGGGTAACAACGTGTCGGCGGGGGTGAACCGTTGCCTGCTCGGCGGTAATATCCCCGGAGTCCACCAGTTCCTGGACCTCGGAATGGTCAACACTTACCTGTGTGAATTCCCCTTGGCTGAGACGGTACGTCCTGGAATCGCCAATATTCATCACCAGCCAGTAAGGCAGGCCCATCTGTTCCACCACTACCACTCCGGACAGCGTGGTCCCTGCACGGGCGCCCGTCGCGTCGCGGATTGCGGCGTCGGCCTTCAACAGGCAGGACTGAAGATCGGCTGCTGTTGCGGTGCGCACGCCAGTGGACAATTCAGGGGCACTGCCCAAGGCCCGGACACACATGCCACTGGCGATTTCTCCCGCTTCGTGCCCGCCCATGCCGTCGGCAACGGCAAACACTGGGTCTGAGGCGATGAACGAGTCCTCGTTCAGTTCGCGCCGCAGCCCGCGGTCCGTACCGTACCCATAGCTGAGTCGAAACGCCGATCCGCCTTCAGCGGGGCCCGCTTCGGCGTTGACGGGGGTAGCCGGCTGTGAGTTCATGCTTGTCCTAGGTGGAAGGAACGGTCCCCAAAGTGAACGGTGGAACCGGGACGGACAAAACTTGCTTCGCCCGGGTTGAGCCTGGTTTGCAAACCGTCCGGCGTGGTGACGGCGCTGCCGTTGGTGGAATGACGGTCTGTGACCCAGACACCGTCGCCATCGACACGCAGATGCAGATGCGTTTTGGAGATGGACCGGCCAGGATCCGTCACGGGCAGCAGTTGCTCCACCGATTCCCCGGCCTGTGGTGCCGGATTACGGCCGAGGAGTACTGACCCGCCCAGTTGGATGTCCTGTCCGTCGTCTACCCGGATCCGCAGGACGGCCTGGGCACGGGCAGCGCCCGGGCGCATCTGGGTGCGCTCCACGTCGTCGTCCGGGTGAGCGGTGACCGCAAGAGTGTCTTGGGGCGTGATGGTCACTGCCTGCGGCGCCGGGGCATACGGTGCGGGTGCTTGCGCCGCAGGGGGTTGCGGTGCCGGCGCTTGCGGCGCTGCCGCTGTGTGCGGTGCCGGTGGGAAGGGCATCGACGGCGGGCGCCATTGGTTCGGATCATGGGAGGGCTGCACGGCCGGCGTCGCAGGAGTGGTGTGCATGGGAGATGCCTGTGCTGGAGGTGCCTGTGCTGCAGTGGCCGGCGCGGTGTGGGCCGGGGCGGCCTGGGCAGGGGCAGTCGGCGCGCTGCCGTTGGGCCGGGGACCCGACGCCGGTCCTGACGGGACCGGGGAAGCTACGGGTTGAACCGGCGGGAGATCCATGGGGGCGAAACTGTACGGACCTTGAATGCCTCCGGTGGTCACCGGATTGCGGCCCGCATTGACATCAAAGACCAACGACTTTGCCGCTTTGTCCTGCCAGCCCCGCAGCTTGCCGTTCTTGTCCCAGGCGTTGGAGATGACCACAAGGACAGCCCACACAACACCAAGGAACATCAGCGGCAAGGCGATCCAGAGGACCAGGCCGATCAATCCGAGTGCCGACAAGATGACGGCAACAATGGACCCCAGCAGCAAGAGGCCGCCGGTGAGAATTCCACGAATAAAAACAACACCAGCGCCCGGCGCATAACCATCAGAATCCGCGCTGCGGATGCCCATGAGCTGGTTTCCGATGGTGTTACCGGACTTCGCCTCCAGCCCAAGAATGACAAAGGTGTACACCACTGTCACGCCAAGACCGATGCTTCCCAGGAGAACCAGCAGGCCCGTGTCATAGACGATGAAGCCGTTCCTGCGGGTCTGCGTGATGCCGGCAATACCAATAGCGAAGGTGGTGGCAAGCACGGCAAAGGGTCCCAGCCAGTCCAGCACAGCTGCGCCCAGGCGTTTTCCGGCAGAAGCGGGCGCCAATTCGAGCTTGGTGGTCATTGTGGTCCCTCCCCCTGGCCCAGGCATACGGTCCGGCGTGGTCTTTGCTCCGTGCTGCATCGGCGACGCCGGAGCCGACACTACCGAGATACTACCGGGATCGGAGAAACCATGCCGGTTGGCGAACTCCAACGCCGCCTTCTGGGCATGGTTGATGTTGCCTTCCTTGCGGGCACCACGGTTATTCAGGGGTGAACCGCACTGCGTGCAGAACGTCGCGCCCGGGCGAACCGGATGCCGGCAAGCCGAGCAAAGTTCTGTCTCATTGCTCATCGGTGGTGTCCTTCTTGAACGGCAACGTGAAGCGGCGCTTCGCAGGTTCAGTGGTGCGCTGTTGCCGGCGACGCAGGGCCGCGCGGCCATCTGAGAGCAACGAGCGCGGCGAGAACCGTGCCTGCTGCCGTTTCCAGAAACCGACGCTTCCCGTGATGTCCGTCAACGATGTATCAACGATCTCCCAGTACTCCTTGACCTGGTCCTCACTGGGCTGGCCCGCGCCGAACACAGCGGCGTCGGCCCGGTGGGCCAGCAGGGTGGTGGTGGTCCCGGTAGTGGGAAACGCGTCAGCAATGACCGAGGCCGATTCGCGCCTGGTGGACTTGGTGTCGATCGAGGCACCCATATCGGTGACCAGGCTCAACACTTCGTTCCAACCAGCGCCAACCCGCTGGGCCGGGTGGCCATCACGGAAACGGGCCTTCCGGCGTCGTGATTTCAGCAGGAGAATCAGCAGCAGCGGCAAGGCGAGGATCCCCAAGGGAATCAGTGCCATGCCAATGGCCGCGAGCAGCGGACCCCAGAAAAGCCACGGGTTGTTCTTCTTCTCGTCTGCATCCAGGGCATCCGGGGTGGAGTCCGGCGGCAGGTCCGCGGGCTCCTGCGGCGGGGGCGGCGGCTGCAGCACCTGCGGCTTGGGTTTGGACTTGTTTTCCGGGTCCGGCGGGATGGGCACATTGTCCTTGGGCGGGGTGGGATCAAAGGCAACCCATCCCACGCGGTCGAACGCCACTTCAACCCAGGCGTGGACGTCCTTGCCCGTGATCTTGATGTCGCCGGCGCCGTTCTCGGGGCTCTTGGGGTCCGGATAGAACCCCATGACCACGCGGGACGGAATGCCAAGATGGCGGAGCATGAGGGACATGGACACGGCGTATTGTTCGTCGTCGCCAAGCATTTGCTTGGCTGAAAGCATGTTGCGGACGCGCGCCGCGCTGTGGCCGGGAAGGCTGGGAAGCTGTCCCTCAGCTACCAGGCCGTTGCTGAAAGCACCGCTTTTCTGGAAGTGCGCCTCGATCTGCCGCACGCGGTCGATGGCCGTGGGTGCATCCTCCGAAAGCTGGTTCGCCTGTGATGCCACGATCGGCGGCACTTCCTCCGCCTCGGGCAGTGTGAGCTTCGCGAAGTCGTACTGTGTGAGCTGTCCGTGCTCCAGCGTCCCGGGGTCCGATACCTGCACGGTGTAGTTCTCGCCCTTGGACAGACCCTTGGTGGTGACGGCAGTGTCCGTGCCGGCGTTGAAGTAGAGCCCCGAAGCTGCGCCGGACGTGTCTGCAAAACTCATACCTGTGGTGTGCCGGCCACCCGGTACAAAGTAGCCCTGATAGTCCTCCACGGTGATGTCCAGCGTGTAGTTGGTGCCCTGCACCGGGCTCCCGGAGTCTGCCAGCGTGTTCAGCGAACGGGCGTCCCCCACCTTGCTGAAGTTGCCGGAACTGTTGGGGTCCATGGTGTAGTTCAGGCCGTTGAAGGCATCCAGCGCAGCCAGCCGGACGCGGGCATCCTTCGGCAAGCCCTTGACCGTGAAGAGCGTGCTGTCCTTCTCGTCCTTGACGAAGCTGCGGAAACTCGCCAGCGGGGTGATGTAATCCCGGGGGTCGAAAGGCGGAACGATCGTGTTGCGGAGAACCTTGCGGTCATCGCTGGCCGTGACCAAGGGCGAGGCGATGGCGGTGACGCCCACCGCAACGGCGATCACGGCTGCAGCAGTACCCAGGCGACGGAGCTGTCCGCGCCGGGCTGTGGCGGCGTCGGAATTTGGCCTGTTGGCCGAAACGGCTTTGGTGCTGTTCCGGCGGAGTACGTCGCGGCGGAAGGTCGCCCACACAATTGACACAATGGTCAGAGAGACGCCGCGCTCCACGTTGAGGAAGCCCGCGCTGGTACTGAAGGCGATGCCGGTGACGAACAAGACCAACACAGGAAGCAACGGCCAGTACGGGCTCTTCAGACGCCAGGTGAGCAGACCCGCGGCCAGCGCCGTCACCAGCGAGCTCAGGAACGGCACAATGAGCATGCCGTTCGCGGTCCCCACGGGAACGCCGACAGTCAGCATGTCCTTCCAGGCAAAGACGATGCCCAGCAGCAACGTGCGCAAGGAGTCAAGGCTGGGCAGGAATCCCAAAACTGCCGAGTCCGGCACTGCAAGCGCCGATCCGAAGACCATGTAGGCACCGAACGTCACCGCAGTGGTGATCAGCAGCCCCAAGCGGAGGTGCGCGTTGAGGACTGCGATCCCCAACCCCAGCAGCACGCCGCCCAGACCTGCAATGAGGTAATGGGCGTCTCCCCCGAAGCTCAGCGTGAACCCGAGGACGCCAAGGAACAGCAGCACCAGCAGCGCACCGCAGTCAACGGCAAAATGCCACAACGGCCGGCCGTCGCTGAAGATGGATCCGCCCTTGGCCCTGGTCGCGGACCTGGACCCTTGGGCGATGCGGGCGCCCTTGGTTGCCCGGGTTTCTTTTGCGCGGGGACGAAGATTGGGCGCGGTGCTCATGCTGCCGCCTTTCGAAGAACAATGGCGAGATCGTCCAAGTCACCGACGGTCAGGACTGTCAAGTCCGCGATGTTAGCCCTCGACGGCGCCGCGCCGGGTTGAACCCGCACGGCCAGGCTCCGCACGCCGGGAGGAACGGAGGCAGCGCAGGTGCGCAGCTGGGTTGCCGTCACGTGGCTGCCTACGACGAAGAACACCACGGAGGCATTCGGGACGGCGTCTGACAGGTTCCGTGCGAGGTCTACGGCGGTCTTCCGCATGGGTGCCCCGACAACCCGGGTCATGTCGTCCAGCATGTTACGGCCCGTCTCGCAGCGGAGCGGCCCCTTCTGGGTCAGGACGTCCAGGTCACGTTGTTCACTGATCGCTTGGCGTCCGATTGATGCGGCCACGGAGATGGCCATCTCGAACTCCGCCTCGGAGTCGTACTCATCTGTGTTGATGGACAAAGAGATGGCAAGGTGCGCGCGTCGGGTTTCCTCGAACTGGCGGACCATGAGTTTGTTGGTGCGGGCAGTGGTCTTCCAGTGGATGTGGCGTCGATCGTCGCCCGGGACGTAATCGCGCAAGGCGTGGAAGGACACATCCGCACTGGAGAGTTCCGTAGTAGGCATGCCCTCAAGGTCGCGGATAAAACCTGCCGCGGAACTACCCAAGGAAACGGTGCGAGGATGCACGAACAGGTCCACCGGATCAGTCCACATGACGCGACGGCGCAGCAAGTGAAGGGGGTCGGCGCGCACAGACCGGACCGGACCCACCACGATCACTGCACGCCGGGCCGTGGGAATGGTGAAAAGATCCTCATGAACCTGCGCAGGCTTCATACGGGGCAAATGGAACACAGCAGTATTCGAGCCCACCGGGAGCTCCAACGCTGCAGGCAACAACGGCCTGGTGGAAACATTGGACACGGCAATGCTGCCCACAGCATCGTCCCCCACCGCTACCCGGGTGCGGGCAAGGTCCAGGACCACACCATACGCCGAGCGTCCCACAATGAAGCCGATGGCCAGGAGGAACAACAGGAATGCCACCATCGCGGCCGACTTGGCTTCCTGCCAACCCCACGCCTGCCCCGCCCACCAGAGCCCGATTGAGGCAGCCAACACTACCCAGCCCAGCAGGCTCACCACAGCGAGGACGGGCCAGACGAACTTCAGCCACACAGCCCGGACTCTGCTCCACGCTGGCGAGAGGAAATCACCTGCGGTTCCGGCAGCTTCGGCCCAGACAGCGGCCGGATGGAGCTTGCTGGGCTGGCCGGGCTTGCGCGACTGGCCACGCTTGTTCGACTGGCCGGGACGCTTCCCCGGCTCGCTGCCAGAGCCGCGCAGGGAACGCATCTTATCGCCAAGCGCAGACGTAGCGCGTTTGAGCGAATCAGCAGCCCTGTTCAGGGGTGTGCTGGAGGACATATGGGGGCCTTTGCTTGAGCTGGGGTGCGATGGAGCGGGGAGTGGGGAGACGCGGCGCTAAGCGCTTATGGTGTGCCGGAGCCGACTTACGCGCTGGCGCGTTGCTGCGGTGCGGCGACGTCGGCCAGGACGCGGCTGAGCACCACCTCGGGCGTTGCCCCGGAGAATTCCGCTTCAGGGTCCATCACCAGACGGTGCGTCCACACCACGGGAGCGAGTTCCTTGATGTCATCCGGCAGCACGAAGTTGCGGCCCTGGCTGGCTGCCCACACCTTCGCAGCCCGGACCATGGCCAGAGCGCCACGGACGGAAACACCCAGACGGGTTTCGCCGGCGCTGCGGGTCTCTTCGCAAAGGCGCGAAATGTACTCCAGCACCGCAGTGTCCACGTGGGTTGTGGCTGCCAGGTCCGCCATATCAGCCACGGCCTGGGTGGTGATCAACGGCGTAAGGTCCTTCGAGCGATCCTTCAGGTTGGCCCCGCCCAGCAGCCGGACGGTGGAAGCGTGGTCCGGATAGCCAATGGAGGTCTTGATGAGGAAGCGGTCCAGCTGGGCCTCGGGCAGGCGGTAGGTGCCTGCCTGCTCAATGGGGTTCTGGGTGGCCAGGACCATGAACGGGCGGCCTGCCTCGTACGTGGTGCCGTCCACGGTCACGCGGGATTCCTCCATGACCTCCAGCAACGCGGACTGCGTCTTCGGAGAGGCACGGTTGATTTCGTCAGCCAGGACGATGTTGTTGAACACCGGGCCCTTGTGGAACTCGAACTTCTGGGTCTTCTGATCGTAAATGGTCACACCCGTCACGTCAGAAGGCAGAAGGTCAGGCGTGAACTGAATACGGTTATGCGAACCCTGGACCGTGGCAGCCAAGGCTCTGGCCAGGGAGGTCTTACCCGTGCCAGGCGCGTCTTCAAACAAGACGTGACCTTCGGCCATCATCGCGGTGAAGGTCAGCCGGATGACGTGTTCCTTGCCCAACACGGCCTTGCCCACGTTGGCAACGAGCTTCTCGAACGTCTCTGCAAACCAGGCGGCCTGCTCGTTTGTCATGGTCATCGGTAGATCCTGTTCCTTGGGTATGGAGGTGTTGGGTTGACGTTGTTGCTTGTAATCCGGCGATGGCTCAGCAGGGTGGCGGCACGCCGTTGCGGATGTTTACCGTGGTTGACTTCACGAACCAACCGCTCTTGGGTGAGCCGTTGAGCTTGTACCAGGGCGTCCCGTTGTTGTAGATGTCATCCCTGCAGGTGACATCAATCCAGCCCCAGCTGTTTTCCACCCAGCCGACTCCACATGTGGGCCCGCTCGGGTTGTACGAGTCCGTTTGACCGGGCTTACCCGGGCAAGTGCTGTTGTGAGCCTGGATCTGCGATGGCGCCGGCGGAGGTGGCGGCGTGGGGTCGTCGCCGCTTGTCGCGTTGACCTGGCCGCTCGGTGCACCAGCCACTATGGTGAAGGCCCGGACGTTGAGTTTCCTCGTCTTGTCCCACCCGCCACCTGCGGCGTCGAAGCTTGTTGCCTTGCCCACGCTGGTCCAGCCACCGCCGTCGAGATTGACCTCGTAGTGGTCAAGGGCGCGGCCGTTCATGTTCGGTGGGTTCCAGTTCCAGTGCACCTGGCCGTCGCCCTTGGCTGACTTTCCGCCAGAGAGATTCGGTGCGTTAGGCGGAGCATACGGATTGCCCGTGCCGATTGCTTTCGCGTCGCCGGCCACGCCGTTCTTCACCGACGTGGCGATGATGTTGACCACCACGTCTGTTCCGTTTGGCTGCCCACCGATGGTTCCACCTCCGCGGGCAATCGCGCCCGAGCCGTAGGCGGTCTGCCAACGGTAGGTGATTTCGTTGTCCTGTGAACCGTTACGCTCCGCGGCGGTCAGCGGAGTAAAGGCGACTTGCAGCTGCCCGCTCGCTCCCGTTGCCGTCACGGAACCACTTCCCACCATCCCGGGCTTACCGGCAGCACGGATGGGGGCCGACTGTTGGCTGACACCACTGACGCCGGCCTTGTTGGTAGCCGAGACCGTAAACGTATAGTCCGCTTCGGAGTTCGCCACGGTGACATTCTGCGAGGTCGCCGCCACGGATTGGGTACCTACAACAGCGCCGCCCATGTAGGTGGTCAACGTGTAGGCGGACACAGCGTCACCGTTGTTGTTCGGTGCTGCCCAGCTGACCTGCAACTGGCTCTGCGTACCCACGGATCCGGCACCCGCGACTGAAGGAGCCGCAGGAGTTGCCGGCACGCCAGCAGGAACCTCGGCTGCGGAGTACGTGCTCCATTCGGACGGTTCCTTGGCGTCGTTCCGTGCCAGGACGCGCACCTTGTAGGCCACGCCGTTGGTCAGACCGGTCCACACATGGCTGTTGCCTGTGAGGTTCTGGATCTGCGGGTTCTGGCCGGCAGGAGCAGGCGAGATCTCAAGATCGTAGGACTTGATGGGCGAGCCCTTGCTCGCGGGCGGAACCCACGCTACGGAGAGCTGCTTGTCGCCGAACTTCAGCGTCGGGGCCACCGGGGTGTCCGGCTTGACGTCCGGACGGACCTCGGCGGACACCGGAGAGCGCTCGGACTCGTCGATCGCGTTGGTTGCCGTGACGGCGAAGTGGTACTTCACGTTGTTGGTCAGCCCGGTCAATGTACACGTATTTGCGGGGCAGTCCTGCGTGAAGCCATTCTCCCCGTACACCGTGTACTTGGTGATGGGTGAGCCGCGATCAGGTGGCGCGTTCCACGTCAGCAACGCGGTCTGGTCCCCCACGCTTTGGGCCAAAGGCGTGGTGGGCGCGGCCGGCTTGTCCTTGACGGTCAGACGGATGCGGGCAGTAGCGTACCGGGAAATCTCGCCGGTCTTATCCTGCACCGTGTAGGCCACCACCATGGTTCCTGTGAATCCGCCGGCAGGGGTGACGGTGACACTGTCTCCCCCGACGTCAGCCGTTCCCTGGCCCGTTTCGGTGATGGCTGAGACGATCTTCAGCGCAGTGTCCGGGAACGGATTGGAATCATTTGCCAACACGTTGACGGTCACTGGCTTGCCGGATTGGGCATCCGGCTCAGCGTCGTCGTTGGCCACGGGTTTGGGCCTGTTGGAGGCCGACAATGACAGCTTGTAGGTGGCCACGGCTTCGAGTCCGCGCCGGTCCTTTGCCTTCACCTGGACGGTGCCGGTTTGCCCGATCTGCACGGAATCGTCCGCGGAGACCTTGAGCGTCTTGCCGTCCACATTCACCCTGAAGCCGCCCTGGGCATCGCCCACCAGCTCGTAGCTCATGTTCTGCACGTCATCCGAGTCCGGATCCGACGTCAGCTTCTCCAGATCCAGGCTGGCAGAGTCACCCTTGGGAACTTCCACGTCACTGCCCAGGAGGACGGGAGGGTTGTTCTTGTTGGGGTCGGGCAGCACTTTAGTGCGGATGCTCAGCGTCGATTTGAGGCCGTTGGGGTCATCCGGACCTGTTCCGTCAGTGACTTCAAAGCTGATGGAGCCGGGGCCCACGTATTCCGCTCCGGCGGTGTACTTCAACGCAGTACCACCGTTGGCTATGGGATCGCTGCCGTCAGAACCAATGAGCTTGATGCGGTCAGTCTGGGTAAGGCGCGGTGAGCGTCCTTCCCGGACCTTGACCCACTCGGAGAGGTTCACCGTGACGGACTGGCCTGAGACCAGTTCCACCACCTCGTCCTTGGCGAGCGTGGGAACCTGCTGGCCAATCCCGGGAACCCAGATGATGGCCGTGGACTTCTGGCCATCCACGTCCTCCACGGTGTAGGGCACCAGTTGCGGCTGCTCGGTGAGGTCAACAATGACGTTGCCTTCAGGGCCGGGACGTGCGGTGTCCAAACCGGTAGCGACCTTGAGGTTCTCCCCCACGCCGTCCGGATCCTCATCGTTCTTCAGAACAGGAACGTCCACAGCCGTCTTGCCGAGTGTCTGCGCCGAAGTCACGCGGTCGTCGCGGGCAATCGGCGCCTGCAAGGGCAGGTCATTCTGGACCACCACGCGGATACTGGCCTGACCCACCGCATCGCGGTCATCAGCCACCGAGTAACGGACGTTGACGGTGCCCTCCGCTGCCGGAGCTGTCACCAGGATCCGGCCGCTGGTCTGGCTGACCTTGGCATCAAGTCCGGCATCAGCCTCGATGCTGTCCGTCAGGATACGGATGAGGTCGCCATCGGGGTCGGTGTCGTTGGCAATCGCGTCGATGGCGATCTGGCGGCCCGGACGGACCTTGACCTCGTCATCCACGGGAGCGGGTTTCTGATTGTCCTCGCCGCGCGGCGCAACGCCCACCGTCACCGTTCCGGTGTTGACCGCACCCTGGCGGTCGATCACCTTGTACCGGAAAGAATCCGTGCCCGCGCCATCACCGGCGGCGACGAAGTCGATGAAGCTGCTGCCCGTCGTCGCAGTACCCATGGTGGGTGTGCTGTCGATGCCGGTGAGCTGCACCGAGTCGCCGTCGGGGTCTATGCCGTCCAACGGGACCGGAATCCGGACGGTGCCGCCGGCCACGACGCGTGCCGTGAGGTTCTGCGGCTGCGGACGCGAGTTCTGGGTTCCTTCCAGCGGAAGGATGTGGATGGTGACCGCTGCGGCGCTCTTCTGGCCCTGCGGATCCACCGCGTTGTAAATGGCGCGCACGGTTTTTGGCGTGGGGCCAGCGATGAAGCGAAGGGTCTTCTCGGAAATGAACGCTTTGCCGTCCTCTTCCGGAATGCTCTGCGCCAGTACCGGGTCAACGGACAGTTCTTCACCCTGCGGGTGGGTGTCATTGTCCAGGACCGGGATGGTCACGACGTCGTTCACGCGGACGTTGACTTCGTCGGGTTTGGGCTGGGGAGCCTCGACGACGGCGGGAGCCGGCACCGGGACCACGCCCACTGTCCCTGTGGCCGAGGCGCGGCCGTTGGACATGGTGTAGCTGAAGACGAAGGGTTCTTTGGCGCCGAGGACGTCCGTGACGCGAAGGACACTGTGGTCGATCACGCTCACCGAGGCGGACGAGCCGTCGGGCACGGTGACGGACTGAAGGACCAGCACGCCGCCGGAAGGATCGGAGTCGTTGGCCAACGGATCAACCAGAACGCTGCCGCCCACGGGGAGCAGTGCCACGTCATGGACCGCAACGGGGGCTCCGGGATCCTTCCCGGACTCCACGTCCACGCGGATCAGTCCCTGGCTGCTCTGGGGACCGTTGCTGGCGATGTATGTCAGGTAGATCGGGCCAGGGGTGGCGCTCCGGAAGGTAAAGGTTCCGCCGTCGGTAACCGGGCCCAGCTCAGCGGGGCCGGCGGCCTCAACGTGAGCCACACGAAGGGCTCCACCATTGGGGTCCACATCGTTTTTCAACGGCGCGATGACCAGATCCTGGCCCACCACGGCAGTGACGTGGTCAGCGTTGACCACAGGCGCGAGGGCACCCGGTGGCTGCACGTTCACCACGATGCGGCCGGTGGTGGTGGCCCGGCCGTCCCACACGGTGATGGTGACGTTCTTCTTGCCCGGTGCTGCACCGGAATCCTGGTACGTCAGCAGGCCGTCGCGGCGAACCTTCACCTGGTCTTGGTCGTTGTCAGACTTCGCGTCCAGCAGGACGAGGTCATCGCCGTCAGGGTCCATCCAGTCAGTCAGAATGTTCTGGCTGACGGACTTGCCCTGTTCCACCAGCATGGTGGTGGGCTCGCCTCGTTTGAAGAACGGCGGTTTGTTCTCTTCAGGAGCTACAACCCGCAGGGTGACCTTCCCGCCTGCGGACAAGTCACGGCCATCGGCGGCGTTATAGTCAAAGACTTCCGTTCCCGGTTTGGCATCAGCCGGGACCTTGATCTGGAAGGCAGAGCCTCCGTAGATGTTTTCCAGCGCGCCCATCTTCGGACCATTAGCGCCCACGGACGCGGTGAGGACATCGCCGTCGGGGTCTGAGTCGTTATCCAGCACGCTCAGAATGGAGGTGCGGCCGGGGCGGACACCGAACTCGTCCGGTTTGGTTTCCGGCGGACGGTTGGGCTTGGTGCGGTCCGGGAGGACGTTGATGGTGTTGTTGTCCGCGGACTCCTGGTCCTGGTCATCGGACTGGTTTTTGGGCGGGACAACCTCGTCCCAGTTGTTCACCAGCTGCATGTTCTGGTTGACCAGCCACACGCTGCCGGAGTTGACGTCGTTGAGGACCACCAGGTCCCGGTTCACCCGGAAAACGTAGCTGGGCGAGGCGCTTGCTTTGGGGACGTCATTCTTCTTGTCGTCGGCGTCGTTGTCGCAGTCGCGGACGTACTTGTTGGCGCCGGACCAGGCCGAGTGCACACATTTGCTGACCTGAACTGGCGCGGCGGGGACGCCTTCGCCGTCAGCACTGACAGTTGCTGCCGTGGACCCGTCAAGGGGCTGTTTCAGCAGGGCCTTCTGAGTGGCAATGGCAACGTAATTGCTCTCTTCGCTGTTCTGCTGCAGCTTTGCTTCGCGGGCATCCGCCAGTTGGAGCTTCCGGCCGCCCGGGAGGAAGAGGTTACCGGAAGCGGCGTCCAAAACCACCGGCTTATCGCCCACCACTGCCAGTTGAAGATCACCGGCACCCTTGAGTTCGTCCACCTTGGTGATCTGGGAATCGGTCCGTTCACCGTTGGCATCCACGGTGGTGACAGTGATTTCGCCCTTGCCGGGGTCGGCCGTGTAGATCCGGTTGTCGGATCCCACTGCCGACACCATCCCCGGGGAGCCGGTAAGAATCGGCTCGGTTCCTTCTTCGTCGAAGCCGTTAACGGTGGAGGGAGACAACGCCCAGACTTTGCCGCGGGCGGGATCGGTCACGGAGAGCACGGTGGAGCCATAGCTGACTTGCGACGACGACGGGAGCTGCTTGTCGCCGCCCAGCTTCAGGTTCGCGGCCGAGACTTGGTTGATGGTGGAGCCGGACTCATCGTCCACAAAGACGTTGCCGTCATGCTGCAGCACATCGAAGGTAGTGGTCGCCGGGGTCACGGCACCATCAAGGACGCGGGACGGATAGTTCAACCGGCCCACGGCATTCTTGGTTTTGCTCACCACCCATACGCCGCCGTCGTTCAAGTCCACCTCGGTGGTCTTGAATCCCGGGTACAGAATCGCCCCGGTAATCAGCAGCGCGCCCGCTGCGGTGACAGCAGTTCCCGCTATTAGTTTCTTGTTGTGACGCTTTTTCAGCCCCAGCTTGCCGAAGAAATTTCTCACAGCCCCAAAATTCCCTTTGTGTCCAGCCGCTCCCCAGTGGCTTCCAGGCCAACCGGCAGATGCCGGCAGCCGTACATTCCGCAGTTCCCCCGTACGGCGGCGGAATTTTCAGTCCCTAAGACTATCCCACGCGACCTGCGGTCAACCAAGGAAACCCGAGATCGGGCTATCCATTGGCTTTGACAGCGTACTGTCTCCGTGGCCCGGGGCGCGATGGGGACAACTGCCCGGCGCCCCGGCTTCACATGCCTCAACATTGGGGGATTTGGTGGGGTCCGGGGTCACCCAGGGTGGTGTTGCCCTGGGCGATGAAGCGGCCCGCGTTGGGGCCGCTGGTCAGGCGGTACCAGGCAGCGTAGTTCAAATACGGGGTGCTGCGGTTGACGTAGCAGTTGACCGTGAATCCGCCGTTGAATTCATATTGCCATGGCGCACCATTGACCTTTCCGTCGCAGCGGTGGCCCGGGGTATTTGGATCCCACGAAGTTTGGCCTGAGGGTGCGGTATCCGTGCAGGTACGGTAGCTGCCTGGAGGCAGGGTCGCGTCCCACGACGTCTTCTGGGGCCCGCTCTGTGCACTCGCTGAAGCAACGCCACCGCCTGTGCCAACGGAATTGAACGTCTGGACCTCGATGGTGCGCGGCTGGTTGTAGCCCCCGGTGTTGACCACGCGGCTGCCGGACGCGGATTCGTTGATCCACCCGGTATCTGTTCCGCCGCCGGTGATCCTGATCTTGGTGACCGCCACGTCATTGCTGCTTGTGGACGGCGAGGACCAATTCAGCGTCAACGTGGTCTGGTTTTGCCCGCCGTTTGAGCCTGAAGCCGACGGCGTACCGGGCGCACCATACGGAGTGGCGGTTGCCGGTGCACTGGCACTGGAACTTGGCGCCACCGAAGACACTGCGGTGACAGTGATGGAGGTTGCCTGCCCGTTGGTAAAGCCGCTGACCGTCTGACCAGGCGTGATGGGACCCGACTGCCCGGTACTGGCGATGTAGCGATAACTGACTTCGCTTTGGGTAGATCCGTTGCGTTGTGTCTGGTCCAGAACCGAGAAGTTGATGGTGACGGCCCTGCCCGCTCCCCCGGTGTTGGCGGGGGTGGCCGAAACGTTTTGGACCATCATCAGGGTTCCCGTAGCGCGTCGAGGTGCGGAGGGGGCACTAACGCCTCCCTTGCCTGCTTTGTTCTCCGCCTGAACCGTAAAAGTGTAGGCGGTTTCGTCGTTCTGGGCCGTGAAGACCGCAGAGCGCACGTTCCCCGCGATTGTTTGGGTCTGAGGGACGCCGTTTCCGCCACTCATGGTGACGTAGTACATCTTGATGGGGTCACCGTTGATATCCGGCTCGCTCCAGTCCGCACGGATTTGATTGCTTTTTCCCACGGAATCCACCACAGCGGTAGTTGGTGCGGCCGGAGCTGCGGGAAGTCCAGCAGGGTTGTCCTCCAGGGAGTACATGCCCCAGTCGGACGGGCCGAGCTCGTTGACGGCCTGGGCACGGACCTTGTACTTCACGCCATTAGTCAGTCCCGGCCAGGTATAGCTCAGGCCGGTGACCTCGTTCTTGACGGCAATGCCGTTGGCCGGCGGCGGAGAAATCTCCAAGTTGTAGTGCTTTACCGGAGAGCCCTCGGTCTTGGCTGGGGTCCAGGTGATGGCCATGTTCTTGTCACCGGCTTTAACCGCGGGGGCGTCCGGCGGCGACGGCTTCTCATCCGGCCGGATCTCGTTGGAGGCGATGGACGCCGGAGAGTCCCCTACCTCGTTGGTGGCGAACACGGTGAAAACGTACTTCACATTGTTGGTCAGCCCGGACAACGTGCAGGTGGTTGTGGGACACACCTGTTCAAAGCCGGCGGCCTTGACTGTGTATTTGGTGATGGCTGCGCCATTGTCCGACGGCGGCGCCCACTTGAGCACAGCGGTGCGGCTGCGGACATCGGTTGCTACAGGTGCGGACGGGGCGTCGGGCTTGTCCCGGACAGTGATCCGGACACGCCCTACTGCCTGCCGGGAGGGGTCTTTGGTCTTGTCCAGCACCGTGTACCGAACCACCATGACGCCCTTGAATCCGTCCGCCGGAGTGACCGTGATCGAGTCACCCGAGACCGTCGGCTGGCCAGCGGCGGAACCCGTCTCCACTGCCGCGCTCTCGATGGTCAGCGGCGAGTCATTGAACGGGTTGAAGTCGTTTGCCAGCACGTTGATGGTCTCGGAGCGTCCGGCGTTCGCTTTCTCCACCGAGTCGTCGTTGGCGGCAGGTTTGGGCCTGTTGGACGAGACCACGGTGGCCGTGACCGTTGCCCGGACAGCGTCAGACCTGCCGTCTGTAACCTTCAACGGGAAGGTACCCACGGCACCCGGGGTGACAGAGAGGTCCGGGGTGACTTTGAGGACCGTTCCTTCCACCTTGGCTTGGAAGCCTGCGGCCTGCTGTCCATCGAGCTCGAACTTCAGGTTTCCCTGGTCCCGCTCGTCCACGTCCTTGGCGAGATTCGCCAGTTCCAGCTCGGTTGTTTCACCCTTGGGCGCTTCGATGGAAGCGCCGCTGAAGGTGGGGATGTGGTTGGCGTTGGGGTCCGGGATCACCTTGGTAATGATGGTCAACGTGGACTTCAAGCCTTGGGAATCGTCCGGACCGGACCCATCAGTCACCTCGAAGGTGACGGATCCCGGACCAACATAGTCTGTCTGCGCCGCATATCTCAGGGCATTTCCGTCGCCGGCAATGACGTTGTTGGGATCGGCTCCCTGGACGCGGATCTTGTCCGCCACGGTGAGCCGGGGTTGGCGGCCTTCCCGCACACGGACATATTCCTGGAGCGAAAGCGTGATTTCCTTGCCGGACATGACTTCCACGGGATCGGTCTTGGCAAGGGTGGGGTACTGCAGGCCTTGGCCGGGTATCCACATCACTGCGGTGGCCGACTGCCCGTCCATGTCCGTCACGGTGTAAGGGATCAACTGGTCCTGGGGAGTTAGAGTCACCACAACGTTTCCAGCGGTCCCCACCCGTGCGTTCGGATTCGCATCGGGCAAGGTGATGGTCAGATCTTCGGCTACGCCGTCGGGGTCGGAGTCGTTCTTCAACACCGGAACGTCGACGGCGGTCTTGCCCAGCGTCTCAGCCAGCGTGATGCGATCATCTACCGCAATGGGAACGTGGAGGGCCGCCGTCGGGCTCGTTTGAACCCTGACCACAGCGCTGGCTTCAGCCTTTTTATCGTCCTGGATCCGATAGCTGATGCTTTCATTTCCAGTGACGCCCGGCGCGGTCAGGAGGATTTTTCCGGAGGACGCTTCAACCTGCAGTTCCGGGTTTGCTTCGAAGGAATTCACCAAAGCAAGGGGATCGCCATCCGGGTCCGAGTCGTTCTTCAGGGCATCCACGGCGATCCGGCGCCCTGGACGGACCTCAATGGCATCGTCAACGGCAATCGGCTTTTGGTTATTGGCCTCTGCGGGTGCAATGCCCACAATGACCGTGCCGGTGTTCTCGGCTCCGATCCGATCCCGCACCCTGTAACTGAACGTGTCAGTGCCTGCGGAGGTGGCGGCAGCGGTGAACTCCATGTAGCCGTCCCGCACCACGGCAGTACCGAGGGCAGGCGCTTTGTCCACTCCGATGAGTTGGACCGAGTCGCCGTCAGCGTCAATGCCATCCAGGGGAACGGGGATCTTGACGGTCATTCCGGCTACCACCCGTGCCGTGAGGTTCCGGGGCTCCGGGCGGGTATTAGTTGCGTCGTCCCGTGCCCGAATGCGGATGGTGACTTGTTGAGAGTCGGTCTGGCCGGATGCGTTGCTGACCTTGTAGATGGCATAGACGGTCTTGGGAATCTCGCCGGCGATGAAGCGCAGGGTATTGCCCGCGATGAACATCCTGCCGTCAGCGGCGTCGGGCTGTTGCGCCAGCTCGGGGTCGAGGGTCAGCTCTCCGCCATTGGGGTCCGAATCGTTGTCCAGGACAGGTATGGTGACCACGTCTCCGACGCGGACCGACACTTCGTCCGGCTTGGCCTGCGGTGCCTGCAGCTTGCTGGGCGCCGGTACTACCTGTACCGAGATATCTCCGGTGGCGGACGCTTTGCCATTGGAAATGGTGTATTTCAGAGACAGTTGGCCGGTGGCGCGAATGTCCGTGACCTTGACCACCGAATGGTCCAAAACCGCTACCGTGACCGGCAGGCCGTCCTCGGCAGTGACGGACTGGACAACCAGCACGCCTCCGGCCGGGTCCGAATCATTGCCAAGCACATCCACCACGGTGCTGCCACCGCTGGGCAGAAGCGCAATGTCCCTAACTGCAACGGGAGCGCCGTCATTGTTGCCGGACACGACGTCGACGCGCACCAGCTGCTGCGCACTGGCCGGGCCATTGGTGACCATATAAGTGACGTAGTGGGGGCCGGTGGACGTCGAGTTGAAAGTGAACGTTTGCTGGTCCGGACCGATCACAGCCGTGGACTGTTCATCCGGCTGGGCCTGTGCCAGCCGGAGCGTGCCGCCTTGTGGATCAGTGTCGTTCTTAAGTGGGGCGATTACCGTATCCTGGCCCGCCACGGCAACCACGTGATCGGCGTTCGCAATGGGCGGCAAGGCCCCGGGTGCGCGAACGTCCACGCTGATTCGCCCCTCAGTGGTGAGAGTGCCGTCGGAGACCGTCACGGCAATGGTCTTCTTTCCTGGCCCGGCTCCGGAGTCCTGGAATGTCAGCAGCCCGTCCGGCCTGATGCGCACTTGATCGGCGGGATCGCTGCTGATGGCGGCAACCGCGAAGATGTCGTCTCCGTCGGGATCAAGCCAGTCATTGAGGATGTACTGGTTGGCGATCTTCCCCGCTTGCACCACCAGGGCGTTGTTTCTGTTGGGCTTCTGCTGGGGAGCGTTGTTTTCACCGGGCGGGACAATCCGGAGGTCTACGTTCGCCGCTGCGGTTCCGCCACGGCCGTCATCCACAGAGTATTTGAACGTCTCCGCCCCGGTTTGCTCCGCTGGGACGGAAATCTGAAAACCCGTCCCGCCGTAAACAGGAGCCAAGGCACCGGATTTCACGGTTTGGTCGGCGGCAACCGTCAGGACATCGCCGTCGGAATCGGCGTCGTTGTCCAAGACCGGCAGGAGGGTCGTCTTTCCGGCACGCACTCCAAAGGCGTCGGGCTTGGCCACCGGAGGCGTATTTGGTTTGCTTCGGTCCGGGAGGACCGTCTGCTGGACTTCGTCCGCAGAGTCCTTGTCGGCGTCGTCCGATGTTTGCTGGGGCGGGATGACGTCATCCCAGTTGTTGACCAACTGCATGTTCTGGTTGACCATCCAGACGTTGCCGGAATTGACGTCGTTCAGAACCACAAGATCGCGGTTGACCCGGAAAACGTACGACGGCGATGCACTCGCCTTGGGAACGTCGGCGCGGCGGTTGTCAGCCTCATTGCTGCATTCGCGGATGTACTTGTTGGCACCGGACCACGCAGCGTAAGTGCATGTTCCCAACTGCACGGGCGCTGCGGGAACGCCTTCCCCGTCGGCTCGGACGGTCTTTGCTGTTCCACCGTCCAACGGCTGAAGGAGGAGTGCCTTGGTAGTGGCGATGGCCACGAAGTCCGCGGCCGGCCCCGCTTGCTGCAGCTTGGCGTCGCGGGCGTCGTCCAGGTGAACGGTTGCGCCGCCCGGGAGAACGATATTTCCCGTGGCCTCGTTGAGGACCACTGCTTTGTCGCCCACCGTCGTCAACTGCAGGTCCCCTGCGCCCTTAAGCGCCTCGTCCGTGCGGACCTGCGAATCCACTGATTTGCCGTTGGCGTCCACCTTCGTTGCGGTGACGCTGCCGGACTCGGGGTCAACGGTGTGAATGGTGTCGTCCACGCCTACAACAGAAACAATTCCGGGAGATTGCTCGAACAGTGGTTCGGACTCATCGCTGAACCCGCCCACGGATCCGGCGGACAATGCCCAGACCTTGCCTTTGGAGGGGTCCGTGACTGCCAGCACTTTGTGGCCGAAACTCACATCCGCCGAGCCCGGTAACTTTTGGTCTCCGCCCAAACGCATGTTCGCAGCGCTGACGGGGTTGATGGTGGCGCCCTCGGGGTCATCAATGAAGACGTCGCCGGCCTGCTGGAGGACGTCAAAATCCTTGCTCGCCGGGGTCACCGCACCGTCCAAGGACTTGGAGGGGTAGTTGAGCCTTCCGGCGGCATTCTTGGATTTGCTGACGACCCAAACGCCGCCATCATTGAGGTCCACTTCGGTGGTCTTGAACCCCGGGTAGAGGATGGCACCAGTCACCAGGACCGCGGCAGCAACAGAAAATGCGGTTGCCGCCATGACCTTCCGCCGGCGATTCCTGGCACGGCGGTTTCCGGACCCGTCAGGCAGAGCCATCCACATTCCCCCACAAAATTCAGGCAGCACCAAGCCGCCGACGCCGCACCCCACGGCAGTTCACGACACAAACAACGCTAAGACTACCGGGTTAATCCAACGTTTTGCTAAGTCGTGACGCAGTTCTCAGGACCCGCAGATATTCCCAACGCTCTCTCATATAACAGCCATTAAGGCCGATCGCTCTCTCACTTTCGTGAAGAAAGTGAGAGAGCGATCGGCTGAAGCCCGAGGGACGTGAGAGAGCGTGCGGCCCGGACGGGCTGTCAGCAGGTCAGCAGCTTGCCTAGTCCAGCACCAGTCCCCTGCCCCGGCCGCGGGCAAGCATCACGGGATGGATCTCACCGAAGCCACGGACGTTCTCCGACTTCTGGGGAACCAGGACGAAGCGATCGTCCTGGCCCAAGGCAGCGGCGGTCATAGCGTCCACGAGGACCGTTCCGGGCTGCGCCAGCGTGGTGAGCCGTGCAGCAAGGTTGACTGTAGGTCCGTAGATATCGCCAAGCCGGGACAGGATGCGTCCCCACACCATGGAGACACGGCATTGCGGGAGGATCTCGTCTTCAGTGAAGGCCTGTGCCAAGGCCAAGGAAATTTCGGCTCCGGCTGCCGGGGTTTCAGCGATGTACAGGACTTCGTCGCCCACGGTTTTGACCAGCCGACCGCCGCCCACTGAAATGATTTCGGCGCACTTGTTTTCAAAACGCTGCACCAGTTGGGCGAGCGTTTTCTCGTTCATACGCCGGGACAGGCTGGTGTAGGAGACAAGGTCAGCGAAGCCCACGGCCCGGGCCAAAGGCAACGGCGAATCGTCTTCGTCACCCTCCCGGCCTTCCTCGCTGGCCTGCAACCCGGCTTCGGCCCGAACTGCAAGGCGTTGGACGCCTGCGTTGAGCTGGCGGCGGTAGGAGTACACCAGGATTTCTTCGAGGGAATCCACCAGCGCAGGGAGCTGTCCCACCAGTTGCTTGCGGGCCACGGCATCAGGGATGCCCTGCTCGGACACCATGTCCTCAACCAAAGCCTCGATCTGCCAGACCACCATGCGGTCCGTCATTTGCCCGATGGACCGGGTCACGGAAATAGCCGCTTCCTCAGTCAGGAGCCCTGCCCGGACCAGATCCAGAATGCTGGACAAAGCATCTTGGTCGCGTTCAGTGAACGCAACATCCTCGTCCCCAAAGTTCGGGAATCCCAGCGCGCGCCAGATTTTCCGTGCGGACAGGATGGAGACGCCCGCACCAGCCGCAACTTCACGACGCCGGAGCTTGCGTTCTCCGCCAAGGAGCTTCGCCTCGAGCGCCTTGATAGCCAGGCGCTCCGCGGACATCACACCAGTGGGCGGACCAGTGGGCACCGATGCCGGAGCAGGCCCGGCCTCAGTGTCCTCGTCCACGGAAGGCTCCGGTACGGCGTCGAACTCCTGGTCCAGGTCCTCGCCGGACGGCTGATCCTCAACGCTCATCTCTTCCACCTTCTCTCAACTCCCACGGCAATTCTTCAAAATCCTTCAGTACTTCACCCTCAAAAACTTCACCTTGCGGGAGTTCGTCCATGGCGTCAAGAATGAAACCACGGAACTTTCCCACTTCAGGAACATCGCTCAGGACCGCTGTCCCGGAGTGCCCGGTATCCAAGGATATATTCCCTGAGTGCAATGTCCGTTGGAGCATGCTCTGATGGACGCCCACATGCCGGATGGCCATCAGCGATACCTGCCAATCATTGCGCCGAAACATTCCGTTTCTGGCAAGTACACGCCTGCTGGTCAGGATGTACTTGACCGAACGCCACCGCACCACCCGCTTCAGGCTGTACCCGGCAAGGAACCATGCCGCGAGGACAAGCACTGCACCCATGAGCCAGGGCGTCCATTCCGCCGTGATGAATGGTGCGAGCCGCTGCGGGTTTTCCCTGACGATCCAAGCACACGCAAAGCCTGCAGCGGCAGGAACCGCGATGAAGGCCAGCACCGGAAAGAAGAGTGAGCGGGCCTGTTGGCGCGTGATCGTGATGACCTGCTCCCCCGGGAGTAACTCTTTACGCATAACCGCTCTCTGTGGCGCGCAAATGCACCACATCGCCGGCTGTCACAACGTGTTCCCTGCCACCGTGGTCCACCACCAGCAACGAGCCGTGCTCGTCCAAGCGCGAGGCATGCCCCACCAGTTCGTGATCCCCTGGCAAGTGCGCCCGCACCTCGCGGCCCAACGTCACCATGGCCGACTCAACGCGCTTATGCAGTGAGGGACCACCCACCAAACCGGCGGCAGGGTCCCCTTCGGAGTTGCAGAAGCTGCGGTACAGCCGTGCAAAGCGTGACAGGTAGCTCTTCAGCAGCGCGGTGCGGTCCGTCGTCGTTGCCCCTTCCAAGGCAAGCGACGTGGCTGTGGGAACCGGAAGTTCCTCCTCGGCCAAGGACACGTTGAGTCCAACGCCCAAGATGACCGCTGGAACGGAGCCATCGCCCAAAGGAGTCATCTGCGCCAGGATGCCCGCAACCTTCCGCCCGTTGACCAGGACGTCATTGGGCCACTTGATCTCAGCGGTGATGCCTGCCGTTTCCTGCAGGGCCTCCCGCAGCGCCACAGCTGCAAGCAGCGAAAGCCAGGAGTAGCTCTGCGTCGGGACCGGCATGCCCTCAGCCGTGACCGGCCGCAGCACCATGGAGACCGACACCGCCGACTTCTCGGGTGATTCCCAATGGCGGTCAAGCCGTCCACGCGCGGCTGTCTGATGTTCGGCGGTCAAGACGGAAAGGTCAGCCCACTTTTTGGGCTCTACCGTCACAGCGCGCACGAGGTCCTGGTTGGTGGAGCCCGTGGACTGGACAATGTTCAACTGGGAGATGCCCGTGGCCGACAGGAACTCCGGTTGCAGCAAGGCTTCACGGTCCAGAGCTTCGCGGCCCGGAGTTTGCTGCTCCTGACCGGCGGTGTGGAGCTGGGGTTCGCTGCTGTCTGGCTGTTGGGCGTCCATAGCTGAATCCTATCCAGTTGCAGCGTCCCCGGATGATGGCTGCACTGAAATGCGTCTGGGAATCCGCCCAGAGAATTTACTCAGAGGAAGATGTCCGGCACCAAACGGTCTTCGGGCGCGCCGAGGCTATAGGGAGTGAAGTCCTGCACTCCGGCAGCGCTCAGCACTTCCTCGTCCGTGTAGAAGTTCCCGGTGGAGCCCGCACCCGTCAGCACGGCGTGGGCGGCATCGGCCATGATTTCCGGTCCGCGTGCCGCCTGCACTATCTGCTGCCCACCGGGCATGTTGCGGATCGCGGCGGTGTCGATCAGGGTGCAGGGCCAGAGTGAGTTGACGGAGACGCCGTCGTTCTTCAGCTCTTCGGCGAGTCCCAGGGTGGTGAGGCTCATGCCGTACTTGGCCATGGTGTAGGCAAGGTGCATCCCGGCCCATTTGGGGTCCAGGTTCAGGGGCGGGGACAGGGTAAGGATGTGGCCATGGCTTGATTCCCGCAGTGCTGGCAGGGCCAGCTTGGAGAGCAGGAAAGTACCGCGGACGTTGATGTCCTGCATGAGGTCGTAGCGCTTCATATCCACTGCGTCGGTGCGGGACAGATCGATCGCAGAGGCGTTGTTGACAACTACGTCAATTCCCCCGAAACGCTCGACGGCGGCGGCGACTGCTGCGGCGACGTCGTCATCATTGCGGACGTCCCCCACGAGCGGCAGCGCCTGACCCCCTGCTTCCACCAGCTGTTCCGCGGCAGTAAAAACGGTGCCCTCGAGTTTGGGATGAGGATCGCCGGTCTTCGCCATGATCACAATATTGGCGCCATCGCGGGCTGCCCGGGTGGCGATGGCCAGGCCGATCCCCCGGCTGCCGCCGGACATGAGGATGGTCCTGCCCTTGAGCGAAGCTGTGGCCACGTAGGGGCTGGTGCGTTGCGTTTGACCCTCTGTGGAGGCGGAGGAAGCGCCGTTGCTTGAAGTCATGCAGACACTCTAACCCAACTATGTTACTGGCGGGTAACATAGTGATGGCTTTGGCTTGGACGCGGAAAATTGTAGGGTTTCTACAGCGGTTCGCGGCAAAGGCGTCACTAGACTGGCCTGCGGGGCCTGTTCTTTGTACGGAAGCTACTTAAGTCAGCTTCTTGTCCGTACCCGGGATTGCGCCAGCGAATATCAGCTACAGAGCCGGAGACACTTGATGAGCCACGATCTGACAACGACAGCGGGAAAGATTGCCGACTTCCGCGACCGCCAGGCCCGTGCAGAGCAGCCTTCCGGCCCGGAAGCGATTGAGAAGCAGCACGCGCGCGGCAAGAACACAGCCCGCGAACGCATCGACCTCCTGGTTGACCCGGGGTCCTTCGTGGAGTTCGACGCCCTTGCAGTCCACCGCTCCACGGCCTTCGGCATGGAGAAGAAGAAGCCGCTCGGCGACGGTGTTGTCTCCGGATACGGCACAGTGGATGGCCGCCTGATCGCCATCTACAGCCAGGACTTCAGCGTCTATGGTGGCTCGCTGAGCCAGGTCAACGGCGAAAAGATCGTCAAGGTCCAGGAATTCGCCCTGCGCAACGGTTGCCCGGTTGTGGGCATCAACGACGGCGGCGGCGCACGAATCCAGGAAGGCGTGGCCTCGTTGGCCATGTTCGCGGACATCTTCCGCAACAACGTCCACGCATCAGGCGTGGTCCCCCAGATCTCCCTCATCATGGGCCCGTGCGCCGGTGGCGCCGCCTACTCCCCCGCCCTGACCGACTACGTGGTCATGGTGGACAAGACCTCCCACATGTTCATCACCGGGCCTGACGTCATCAAGACCGTCACCGGCGAAGACGTGGACATGGAAACCCTCGGTGGCGCCCGGCAGCACAATGCCACCACCGGAACCTCCACCTACCTCGCTTCCGACGAAGCCGACGCGATCGAATTCGTCCGCGAACTCCTGGACTTCCTCCCCTCCAACAACCTGTCCGAGGCCCCGGTGGTGGAGCACGACCAGGAGCTTGAGCTTAACGACGACGACCTCGCCCTGGACGGGTTGATCCCCGATTCCGCTAACCAGCCGTACGACATGCGCAAGGTCATCGAGCAGATTGTGGACGACGCACACTTCCTCGAAATGCAGTCTTTGTACGCCCCCAACGTGATGATCGGCTACGGCCGCGTTGAGGGACACACCGTGGGTATCGTGGCCAACCAGCCCATGCAGTTCGCGGGAACACTGGACATCTCGGCCTCCGAGAAGGCCGCCCGCTTCGTCCGTCATTGCGACGCTTTCAACGTTCCGATCATCACGCTGGTGGACGTCCCCGGCTTCCTGCCGGGCAAGGACCAGGAGTTCCAAGGGATCATCCGCCGCGGCGCCAAGCTCCTCTACGCCTACGCCGAAGCAACAGTCCCTAAGCTCACGGTCATCACCCGCAAGGCCTATGGTGGCGCGTACATCGTGATGGGCTCCAAAAAGTTGGGCGCAGACTTGAACCTCGCGTGGCCCACCGCCCAGATTGGCGTCATGGGTGCCCAGGGCGCCGTCAATATCCTGTACCGTCGCGATCTCGCTGCCGTCGCCGAAGCCGGAGGTGACGTCGAAGCCAAGCGCGCCGAGATCATCCAGGGCTACGAGGAAGAGCTCCTCAACCCGTACCAGGCAGCCCAGCTGGGTTATGTTGACGCTGTCATTGCACCGTCGGATACCCGCCTGCAGATCATCCGCGGGCTCCGCGCCCTCCGCGACAAGCGTGCGAGCTTGCCCACCAAGAAGCACGGAAACATCCCGCTGTGAGCGCACCCAAGCATCGCGCCGACGCGGCGCCTGACCAGGAACCGGCCGCCCCCCTGTTCTCGGTGGTCAAGGGCGAACCGACGGCCGAAGAGCTCGCGGCGCTTGCCGCCGTCGTGGTTTCCCTCGGCGGCCAGCAGGAAGCGGTGCCGTCCAAGCCAAACGTCCGGCACTGGGTGCGCCGCCAGCAACTGCGCCTTGACCCCACGCCGGGTCCTGGTGCTTGGAAGCGCAGCCGGGGTTAATTCCCACCTTCGTAGAAAAGTTCAACAACCCTTTCACGTAGGCGGTGTCGCGGCTAGGCTCTGTGGGTGACTACTGCAAACACCCCCGTACGCCCGAAGTCCGCCATCGATGCCGTCGCTGACGCATACACAGAAAAGCTGATCGAACTCGATCCCGGCTTCGCCACCACGCTGGGCTTGCCGGGACACGAAACCGAATACCAGGACTACTCGCCTGCCGGTCTTGATTCCCATGCGGAGGCAACCAAACTGGCCTTGGACGCTTTGGCGGGACTTGAGCCTTCCGATGACGTGGACGCCGTCACCTTGGACGCCATGCGCGAGCGGCTCGGGCTGGACCTGGAGATCCACGAGTCAGGCTGGGATGCGGCCGACCTCAACAACATTGCCTCCCCGGCGCAGGACATCCGCGCCATCTTCGACCTCATGCCCACGGACACGGTTGAACACTGGGAGCACATCGCAGGCCGTGCTGCCAACGTTCCGGGCGCGATTGAGGGCTACATTGTGTCACTTCGATCGGCTGCCGCGGCCGGCAAAGTAGCCGCCGCGCGCCAGGTACGGATCGTCATCGAACAGACCGGCCGGTACGCCGCCGAGGACGGCTTCTTCGCCAAAATGGCATCGACGGCGGCCGTGGGCGGCTCGCCGTTGCCGGTTGAGGTTCAGTCAAAGCTCGACGCCGGGACTGCGGCCGCACGTTCGGCGTACAGCATCCTGGGAGACTTCCTTCGGGACGAACTCCTCCCCGCAGCCCCGGAAAAGGACGCCGTGGGCCGCGAACGCTATGCCCTGGCTTCCCGCTCCTTTATCGGCGCCGAAGTCGATCTGGAAGAAACCTATGCCTGGGGCGTTCAGGAGCTCGAGCGGCTCATTAGCGAGCAAGAGAAGGTTGCCGGCCAGATCAAGCCCGGAGCATCGATCGAGGAAGCCAAGAGCATCCTCAATAACGATCCCGCGCGCCAGATCAACGGCACCGACGCCCTCAAGGCCTGGATGCAGGAACTCTCCGACCGCGCCGTCTCTGAGCTGGCAGACGTCCACTTCGACATCCCGGATGTCATGAAGACCCTTGAGTGCATGATCGCCCCCACCGACGAGGGCGGCATCTACTACACCGGCCCCTCTGACGATTTCTCCCGTCCCGGCCGCATGTGGTGGTCCGTCCCGGCAGGCGAAGACACCTTCACCACCTGGTCAGAAACCACCACGGTCTTCCATGAAGGCGTCCCCGGCCACCACCTCCAAGTAGCCACGGCAACGTACCGGCGCGAACTCCTCAACAACTGGCGCCGGAACGTCTGCTGGGTATCCGGCCACGGCGAAGGCTGGGCGCTCTACGCCGAGCAGCTCATGCTGGAACTGGGCTACCTTAGGGACCCGGGTGACCACATGGGCATGCTGGACGGCCAGCGCATGCGGGCAGCCCGCGTCGTGTTCGACATCGGCGTCCACCTTGAACTGCCCGTCCCCGAACGCTGGGGCACTGGCACCTGGACACCGGAGAAGGGCTTCGACTTCCTCAAGGCCAACCTCGACATCAGCGAAGGCCAGCTCCAATTCGAATTCACCCGCTACCTTGGCTGGCCGGGGCAAGCACCGTCCTACAAGGTGGGGCAGCGTTTGTGGGAGCAGATCCGTGCAGAGCTGGAATCCCGTGAAGGCTTCGATTTGAAGTCGTTCCACAGCAAGGCGTTGAACATCGGTTCCGTAGGTCTGGATGTGCTGCGCCGGGCGTTGCTGGGCTAGTTTTCCTGTGCTGCCGGCCAGAGGCCGGGCATCCTCGGCGTGCTGCTCCTTCGTCGCTTTGACGCACACTGCCGAAATGCCCGGCCTTTGGCCCCTTTAACAATCTCTGCCCTGCGGGGTGCGCACCCGCTCCCGCCGCGCGCAACCCTTCGGCGCCGGGATCGCACCCCTTCCCCCATTCCGCACCAGAGGTTACGGGCGCGATCGGCGGAAAGGGGCGCGCTGCCCAAAACGACGACGGCGCCGCCACGGGTTGTCAGGGCAAAACCTGCCCACACACTCACAACGCACGACCGCACCCGCTCCCGCCGCGCGCACCCCTTCAGCGCCAGGTTCGCACCCGTTCCCCCATTCCGCACCCCTTCTGCCCCGGGATCGCACCCGTTTCCCCATTCCGCACCAGAGGTTACGGGCGCGATCGGCGGAAAAGGGCGCGGGGGTCAGCACCTTGGCCAGAGATCATCGCCACACTGTTTCCGGGAATAACTTCACAAAAAACCGCGCCGGGCCCGCAAATGAGCGGCTCACGATCGAGAGCAGCACAGGGGGCGACGTAACATTTCTCAACGTTCGTTCGCTATGTTATTTGCGATGCACCTAACGTGTTCCGGTGAGCACCTCAACCAACACTTCCCCAGCAGCTGGCAAGTCCGGCTTCCGGCTCCCCAAGTGGGCCGGTTCCTTCGGCGTCCAGATCATCGCAGCCCTCATCATCGGCCTGGTCCTCGGCCTCATCGCCAAGTACACGGGCAGCACCAAGTCTGCCCCTAACGGCCTAGGCGCTACGCTCCAGACGATTGGCTCCAGCTACGTCTCGTTGCTGCAGACCGCCGTCGTTCCTTTGATTTTCACCGCCGTGGTGAGCTCCATCGCGAACCTGCGTCAGGTCTCCAACGCCGCGCGCCTGGCATGGAACACCCTGCTGTGGTTCGCCATCACTTCTCTGGTCTCGGTGCTGATCGGCATCGGCCTGGGCGTGCTCCTGCAGCCCGGTGCAGCAACCGGCATCACGGAAGAAGCGAAGTACGCGGGCAAGACCGGCGACTGGTGGGCTTTCCTGATCGGCCTGTTCCCCAAGAACTTCCTGGGTCTTGGCGCCAGCTCCACCGTCACTGAAAGCGCCAACGCTGCCACCACCGTCAGCACCGCCGTCAACTTCAATGTGCTGCAGATCCTGGTGATCGCCATCGCAATCGGCGTTGCAGCCCTCAAAGTGGGCAAGCAGGCCGAAGCCTTCCTGACGTTCAACGCTTCAGCACTGGCAGTCATCCAGAAGGTCCTGTGGTGGATCATCCGCATCGCACCGCTGGGCACCATCGGCCTCATCGGTAATGCTGTGGCTATCTACGGCTGGGACACCATCGGCTCCCTGGGCAAGTTCACTGCCGCCATCTACCTTGGCCTGGCACTGGTCCTCTTCGTCCTGTACCCGATCCTGGTCCGCGTCCACGGTTTGTCCGTCAAGCAGTACTTCTCCGGTGTCTGGCCGGCCGTGCAGCTGGCGTTCGTGTCCCGTTCCTCAATCGGCACGCTGCCGCTCACGCAGCGCGTCACTGAACGGAACCTGGGCGTCCCCTCCGGCTACGCTTCCTTCGCCGTGCCCCTGGGCGCCACCACCAAAATGGACGGTTGCGCAGCAATCTACCCGGCCATCGCAGCGATCTTCGTGGCACAGTTCTTCGGCATCAACCTGGACTTCAGCCAGTACCTGCTGATCGTTCTGGTCTCCGTCCTCGGTTCCGCTGCCACAGCAGGTACCACCGGCGCCGTCGTCATGCTCACGCTGACGCTGTCCACGCTGGGACTGCCGCTTGCCGGCGTCGGCCTCCTGCTGGCCATCGACCCCATCCTGGACATGGGCCGCACCGCCGTCAACGTGGCGGGCCAAGCGCTCGTCCCGGCCATCGTGGCCAAGCGTCAGGGCATCCTGGACGAGTCCCTCTACAACGCACCCCGCAACGGTGCCGCGTTCGCGGATGAGTTCGCAGCCGACAAGGCAGCAGCAGAAAGCAACGAGCGCGAACTGGCTGATTCAAAGGCCTGAGGCCCGCTCTTGTGAACAGGCGCAAATCCCCCGGGGAGTTCTCCCCGGGGGATTTCCCCGATTAAGGGGCCAACTCTGGATAGGCTCTGACCATGTTGATCGTCACCTCCAACGAAATCCCTGGCCACCGGATCGACGCCGTCTTCGGCGAAGTCATGGGCCTCACTGTCCGTTCACGCGATATCGGCTCCCAGATGCTGGCCGGCTTCCGCTCCCTGGGCGGCGGCGAGCTGCCCGAAATGACCAAGGCACTGTATGAAAGCCGCCAGGAAGTCATGGCCCGCATGGTCAACGAAGCGCAGCAGCGTGGAGCGAACGCCATTGTGGCCATGCGCTTCGACACCTCTGAAATGGGCACCAACTGGACCGAAGTGTGCGCCTACGGCACCGCCGTGTACGTCTTGCCGCTGGGTGAGGGCGAGCACGGAGCGACGGGACAGTCGGTTTACCTGACCAAGACGGCCGCTCAGCAGCCGGCGCAACCACAACAGCCGGCCCAACCGCAGCAGCCCGCGCAGCCGGCCCAACCGCAGCAGCCGGCACAGCCACAGCAGCCCGAGCAGCCGCAGCAGTTCTCCCCAC
>NZ_PCPR01000031.1 GCF_002979775.1 Arthrobacter sp. MYb23 | reverse complement strand
ACCCGCTCCCAGCGCACCCACCCCACTGCTGAAGGAGACTTGCTCTTGGTGGGTGGCTACGGGCACGCCGGTGGCCGGGCGGCGTCACCGAAACACCATCTGGACGAACTGCTGGGTTGGGCCAAACAGCACTATCCCGGAGCAGAGGTCACCCACACCTGGTCTGCCCAGGACTACCAGGCCACCAACTTGATGCCCTTCTTTGGCAAGTTGCCCAGGGGACATGGCAGGATCCTGTTCGGCACAGGCTATAACAAGTGGGGGATGAGCAACGGAGTCGCGGTCGCGCTGTCCATTACGTCGGACATCCTGGGCGGCCAGTCAGACTGGGCAACCACCATCCATCACAGGGTTACCTCACCACAGGGTGCCCTCCAAGCCATTCGGCTCAACGCGGGCACTGCCAAGCGGATGATTGAGGACAGGGCAAAAGTCAGGAGCAACCCTGAAATCACGGACGAAACCCATCCCGCGGAAGGGACCGGCGTCGTCGGGCTCTATAAAGGTGAACCGGCGGCAGTGTCCACAGTGGACGGCAAAGTCTGTATGGTTTCCGCAAGCTGCGCCCATCTGGGCGGCCTGCTGAGCTGGAACGATGCCGAGAAATCCTGGGACTGCCCGTTGCACGGTTCGCGTTTCACTCCGGAGGGTAACTATCTTGAAGGGCCGGCGACGCATCACTTGAAGACATCGGTGGGTAAGAAGAAGGACTAACTCAACCGATCCACACGCCGCTGGGCCTGATCCGCGGCGCGTCGTTGCTGCGCGGCGGCCCGTACTGCGAGCTTCTTCCCGGATTCGGCAGCATCGGCATCCCGGGTGAGGCCAATCAGCTCTGCCTCCAGCTTTGCCAACCGGTTCCTGGCCTCATCAATGGCGGACTTCAGGGTTGTTCGACGATCGGCCAACTCGTTGACGAGTTCCCATGCCTTGGACGCTGCATCCTCGGCGCTTTGAGCTAGTTTGTTGGCTGCCTCAAAGTCACTGCGGGCTTCTTTCAGTGCTGCCTGTTGCTTTGCGGCCCGGCGCTCAGCCAGGGATGTTGCCTCCTCCTTTGCTTCCTTTTTCTTGGTTCCGGTTGGTTCCTTGGCAGGCGGCGATGCCTTCCTGGGCGGTTTGATCCCACTCTTCCCGGTGGCCTTCTCTTCATTTTCGGGAATGTCGTCCGGCCCGGCCGCGGCTACGGCATCCGTGAGGTCGACGGACTCAAACCCACTGCCACTCAACCCCCGCACCAGTCGGCCGGTCGCCACTGCTGCTGCGGCTCCAGTGTCGGCCATCGCCGCCCTCAGGGTCTGCTCGACATCTGCTGCGGCGGCCGCGCTCAACGGCGCTCCCAACCCGCCTGCCAAGTCCTTGGCAGCGTGTACGGCCGATGTCAGTTGCCCCTGGCGTTGCTGCCCAAGCTCGCGAAAGGCCGCGGCATCGGCTTCCTCCTGGGCAGCCCGCAGGGAATGCCCAAAACGCACGACGCCGTCAATCACCTCAGGCTTGTGGACGGCCAGCATGTTGATGGCCCAGGCGCCGGCTGCCGGCTTAGGGAGGCTGCCGATCTGCTGTGCCAGGTCCTTATCGCCGCGGTCCTTGGCCTGACGTGCCAACGCGGTGCGCGCAGCCGTGAAGTCCCGGGGCATCACGGCGTAGAGCTCTTGGGTGGCATCACGGAGATCCATGGACTCATCCTAGGGTTTCACCGGGCCGGCTACGGGGACCAAGTCCTCATTCTCCGAATCCTTAGGGTAGCCTAAGTCGAGTGGATCAGATCATGAGTTTGCCCTTCGGTGTCGCTCTTGCCGCGCTCTTCGCCATTGTCATGATCCGCGTCAACGCCACCTACTGGATCGGGCGGGGAGCCGTAGCCGGTTTTTCGCACACCCGCTTCGGCAATTCCCTCCAGGGACCCAAAGCAGCCCGTGCCCAAGCCTTGATTCAGCGCTGGGGCCCTTACGCCGTCGTACTTTCTTTTCTAACCATTGGCCTCCAAACGGCCGTCAACCTCGCAGCCGGCGCTGCCCGCATGCCGCTCCGACGCTACCTTCCCGCCGCCGTAGCAGGTTCTGTCATCTGGGCACTGCTGTACGCGACTATCGGTCTTGCTGCTTTGGAGGCCTGGTTGGCATTAGCGGCGGCGTCACCCGTTGGAGCTGCGGTGGGTGTCGCTGCCTTGGCAGCAATCGTTGTCTGGGTTGTCGTGTTCCGTCGGCGTCGGGCGAGGGCCAAATCAGCGGATACAGTGGTCTGAGTTCTACAGCTGGATCGGCGAAAGGCCTGGGTTGACTACTGCATTACCGGAACTGGCGGACGGCGACTTCTACTACGAATCACTGGGCGAGGGCCGCTACCGGTCCACCATTCACGCCCAGGGCGCGTGGAATCCCCACGAACAACACATGGCTCCCGCCTCGGGCATCATCGCCGATGCCTTGGTTCGCCATGAGCCACGGGATGACGTGCGCCTGGCGCGGATCAGCTACGAGATCCTCGGGCTTATTCCAGGGGGTGAATTCCAGGTCACTACTTCCACCCTGAGGCCCGGAAGAACCATTGAACTCCTTCAGGCGGAGCTTTCGGCAGGGGGGCGGGTGGCCATCCGTGCCACCGCCTGGCGAATGGTCACCAGTGACACCAGCGCCGTGGCCGCGGTTGAAGACGAGTCCATGCCGGCCCCCGACGAATGTAAGCCGTGGGATGGCGCCAGCGTGTGGCCCGGGGGTTACATCCGGTCCTTGGAGATGCGCATTGCCGAGGGGCACCGTCCAGGATCAGGCAAGGTGTGGATCCGTACGTCACATCCGCTCACGGATCAACACGACAGTTCTGAGCTGGCCCGTTTGATGGGCTTGGTTGACACCGCCAATGGGATCGCAGCCCGTGTTCCGCCCGGAGAAAACAGCTATATCTTCCCGAACGTGGACTTGCAGATCCATATGTACAGAGCGCCGGCTGGCGAATGGTTGGGCTTGGACAACAAAGTGTCCTTTGGTGCTGATGGCATTGGTCTGACCTCCACCGTGCTCCATGACCTCAACGGACCCTTCGGGCGGGCCGAGCAGATCCTGACCTTGAGGAAAAGCTGATGGGTGATCCGGGCGCGGGTTCCCGCCAGCTGACGGCCTACCGACAGAACGAATCCATGGGTGCGGCGGCAGACCTCGATTTTGCTTTGGAGCTGCTTCAGCGTGCCCGTAACGGCAAACTTGGCCCGTCTCTTCGCTTGTATCGTCCGCAGCCTACTGTTGCTTTCGGCCAGCGCGATGCGAACTTGCCTGGTTTTCAGGCAGCGGAGGAGGCCTGCCGGAAGCTCGGGTTCGAGCCTCTTATACGGAAAGCCGGGGGCCGCGCTGCCGCGTATCACCAAGGGACTTTGGTGATAGACCACATCGAGCCGCACCCGGACGCGATCGTTCGTGCCAAGGCCCGCTTTTCGGAGTTTGGTGAGCTGCTGGCCGGTGCGCTCCGAAGTGTGGGGGTTCATGCTGCTGTCGGTGAAATTCCGGGGGAGTATTGCCCTGGCGAGTTCAGTGTGCACGGCGAGGATCCCGATTTTCCTGCACACCGCATCAAGCTCATCGGTACCGCCCAGCGCGTCGTTTCCGGAGGCTGGCTTTTCAGTTCCGTGATTGTGGTGGAAGACTCTCAACCCATCCGCGAGGTCCTGGCAGCGAGTTATTCGGCGCTGGGCCTCGAATGGGATCCTGCCACGGCCGGGGCAGCTAACGATCTGCTCCCGCATCTGGATGTCCAGACTGTGGAGGACGCCGTTATTGAGGCCTACCGCGGGTACGCGGACGTCGTCGACGGCGACTTCCGCAGCCTGGTGGGGTAAGGCGGCTAGCTCTTACCCCACCAAGCCGGAGGGTGCCTTGCTCAGCAAGGTACCCCGGGTGCGTCAGTGTCCGCGGGCGATCCACTCATCCAAGTGCGGCTTTTCAGCGCCGATGGTGGTGGAATCACCGTGCCCTGTGCGGACCACGGTTTCCTCAGGCAAGGGGAGGAGCTTGGTCCGGATGGAGTCGATGATGGTGGGGAAGTCGCTATAGGAGCGTCCCGTCGCGCCAGGTCCGCCTTGAAAGAGCGTGTCTCCGCTGAAGAGCGTTTCTTCGCTGGCCAAGTGGAATGACACGGATCCGGGTGAGTGTCCGGGAGTGTGGATGGCTTTCAGCGTTGCACCGGCAACGGAGAACTCGTCGCCGTCCACGATCGCCACGTCCGGATCAATCTCCGGGAACACGGCCCGCCACAGCATCCAGTCATCCTGGTGCAGGTGGATGGGTGCTTTGACGAGCTCCCAAAACGCGCCGGCAGAGCTGATGTGGTCATCGTGGCCGTGCGTCAGGAGGATGGCCTTGACCGTTCGGCCACCCACGGCCTCGCGAATTGCTTCGGGGTTGTGGGCGGGGTCGATGACGATGCATTCAGAGTCATCGCCGATGATCCAGACGTTGTTGTCCACATCCCAGGTTCCTCCGTCGAGGGAGAACGTCCCGGAGGTGACAACGTGATCGATCGTGACGTTGCCGGCGCTCACAGCTCGACCACCGATCGGAGGACTGCACCGTCATGCATCTTGTCGAACGCTTCTTCGACCTGGTTGATGGTGATGCGTTCGGTGACGAATGCGTCCAGGTCCAGCTTGCCCTGCTTGTACAGGTCCACCAGCATGGGGAAATCGCGGGAGGGCAGGCAATCGCCGTACCAGGATGATTTGAGTGATCCGCCGCGGCCGAACACATCCAACAGCGGCAGTTCCAGGGTCATCTCCGGCGTGGGGACACCAACCAGGACAACGGTGCCGGCGAGGTCGCGGGCGTAGAACGCCTGCTTATAGGTTTCGGGACGTCCGACGGCGTCAATCACCACGTCTGCGCCGAAGCCGCCTGTCAGAGCCCGGATTTCTTCAATGGGGTCGCTTGCGGATGAATCCACCGTGTGTGTTGCACCGAGTTCCTTGGCACGCTCAAGCTTTTTAGCGTCGATGTCCACCGCGACGATGGTGGTGGCTCCTGCGAGCGCTGCGCCGGCGATTGCTGCCACGCCCACTCCGCCGCAGCCGATCACGGCAACGGAGTCGCCTCGCTTGACGTTGCCTGTGTTGAGCGCTGCGCCCAGACCGGCCATGACGCCGCAGCCGAGCAGTCCCACCGCGGCGGCGTCGGCGTCGGGGTCTACCTTGGTGCATTGCCCGGCGGCGACCAGGGTCTTTTCGATGAATGCGCCGATGCCGAGGGCCGGTGAGAGTTCCGTGCCGTCTTCGAGTGTCATCTTTTGGGTGGCGTTGTGGGTGTTGAAGCAGTACTGGGCCTGGCCGCGGTTACATGCCCGGCAGTTGCCGCAGACTGCACGCCAGTTGAGGACCACGCGGTCGCCCGGGGCTACGTCTGTGACATCGGGGCCGACTGCGCTGACGACGCCGGTGGCTTCATGGCCAAGGAGGAAGGGGAAATCGTCGCTGATGCCGCCGAGTTTGTAGTGGAGGTCGGTGTGGCAGACGCCGCTGGTGAGGATGTCCACCAAGGCCTCGCCGGGGCCGGGTTCGGGAACCAGTATGGTTTCTAATGTTGCGGGTGCGCCTTTGGAGCGGACGACGACACCTTTGACTGCGTGGACCATGGAGATGTTCCCTTCGGGCTAACGGGGAGCGGGTCCTGCTTTCAAGACGAAAAAGGGCCCGCTACGGATTCCCATTCTGTCTATCACAGGTGGCAGACAGAGTGGGATTGTTCCGTGCGGGCCCGGCAGCATGACCGCGGCAGTTTACGCGGCGACCAGGCGCTTCTCAACCTCGGAAGCGGACGGGTTGGTGGCCGCGGTTCCGTCAGGGAAAAGCACTGTGGGGACGGTGCGGTTTCCTCCGTTGAGCTGCTCGACGAGTTCGGCAGTGCCATCTACTTCTTCGATGTTGATCTCGGTGTAGCCGATGCCCTTGGCGTCCAGCTGCTTCTTCAGGCGGTTGCAGTAACCGCACCAGGTGGTCGAGAACATGGTGATGGTGCCGGAGTCGGGAGTGAAGTCCACAGAGCTCTCCTCGGTTGTGGTTCGTTGTGCACTGGATGTTTCGTTGTTATCAACGGTAACCCGCTCCCGAATAATTCCCGTTCAGCCGCGAAGCAGGGTTACGTCACATGCCTGTGCTGGTGCGTTCGGCGGGGAAAGGGCAGACTGTTGCCATGTGTGGACGTTATGTGATGGCCCGTGCGGTGGGGGATCTGCTCGCCGATTTTGACGCCGAACTTGAGAAGGAAATCGCCCTGGAGAAATCGTGGAACGTGGCTCCGACTGATGCTGTTCCCATCGTCTTGGAAAGGCTGATTGACCACGATGTGAAACGGCAGCTCCACGTGGCGAAGTGGGGGCTGGTGCCCTCGTGGGCGAAGGATCCCAAGGGCGGTGCCCGGCTTATCAACGCTCGAAGCGAGACGCTGTTGGAGAAGCCGTCCTTCAAGAAGGCCGCGGTGGCCAGGCGTTGCGCGGTTCCTGCTGACGGTTATTACGAATGGAAGAAGGGCGAGGGCAAGAACAAGCAGCCGTATTACGTGCACCCGGGAGACGGCCAGGGCTTGGTCTTTGCAGGCTTGTACGAGTGGTGGCGTGACCAGTCGGCCTCTGATGATGACCCTGCCCGTTGGTTGCTGTCCATGTCCATCCTGACCGCGGACACCCCTACGGCTGAGTCGGCCAGGTCCCGGCGCAGCGCTTCGGTCTTTGATGAGCTGACCGCCTTGCATGACCGTGTTCCATTGCCGATGAGCACAGAGACGATGGAAGCCTGGCTGGATCCGCGGGAAAAGGACGCCGAAGGGCTGGTGGAGTTGGTCCGCTCCAGGGCACACGATGCCGCAGCTGCGTGGACACTGGACCCGGTGGGTGCCGCGGTGGGAAATGTCCGCAACAATTCACCGGAACTCATTGAACCGGTGGAAGGCCTCTTCTAGAACTTAGAGAGCCTCGGTGACCGGTACGCCGGATTGAAACTCCCGGCCGTCCGCTTCGCTGAAGCCCGTCATGACGTGGCCTTTGCTCAGCCCATGGATGGCCGACATGGGGAAGTTCCCCGTGATGACGTTGCCCGAGTGCTCCACGCCCTTGATGTCGTAATTTTCCTCAGCACTGAGGGAATGGTTGAAGGAGTAGAACGAGATCGCCTCGCCGTTCATGAATTCGATGCCGAGCCTGCGCTGCGAGGAATAATCCTCGCTGGCAGCAACAAGGCCCACGACGTAAGCGCCGGAGCCTGGGATGTTGCCGTCGATTTCGAACCTTGCCACAAGGTTGTCTTCTTCGGCGGAGATGTTGACCTGCTTCAGGAGTGCGTCATTGGTGCTCATTCCACAATCCTGCTCTGTGGACCGGCTGCCGTCCACCCCTTGACTTTCAGCCCTCCAAGAGGCGCAGGATGCTGCGTGCCACTGCGGCTGTGTCAATGTCCTGCCCCTTCCTCGCGGTCAGGAGGTGGAGGGCAAGGCCGTCGCTGTAGTCGGAGATTGCTTCTGCCCGGCTGCGTGCTTCGGCTATTCCCATCGACTCGAGCAGTTGCGCCAAGGCATGTACAAGGCGCTCGTGTCCGGCAGCGACCACTTCGGGTTGGTCGAGGGCGAAAACGAACCTGGCCCGGGTGAGTTCGGCGTTTTCCCGCGCGAGTCCCATGACTGCACCGGCGATGTTCTCTGCCAAGGATGCTGCCGACGTCGGGATCTCCGATGGTCCCTGCTGCAGCAGGAGGCGGTCACGTTCTTCAACGCGGTCGACGGCGGCGCTCGTTAGCGCTGCACGGTTGCGGAAATAGTTGGAGGTAGTTCCGACGGCGACGCCGGCCTGGGCGTCGACGGCCCGGTGGGTGAGTCCCTTGAGTCCCTTGGCGGAGACGACGGCGAGCGCGGCATCGGCAAGTTGAGTTCGTCGGTCTGGCATGGCGAAAGTCTAGCTTCAACCCCTTTCACCACTACAAATGTAGTAGTACAGTGTGCTCATGGAAAGAGTGGACATCATCGGTGGAGGAATAGCCGGACTGGCGCTCGCCGGGCGGCTGGACCCGGGCAGGTTTGACGTCACCGTGTATGAGCAGCGGCCCGAACTCCCTGCAGTTGGGACAACTCTGGCCATGTGGCCGGGGGCTCAAAGGGCCTTGGCCGAGCTGGGGATCCTTGGGGCTGTTCGGAGCCGGGGGTCCATCATCAAGACCGGCGCCCTCCGCAGCCCCTCCGGGGATCCCATGCTCTCCATGGAGGGAGAGGGCCTGGTGGGAGTGTCCCGGCCAGAATTGCTGAGGCTGCTGGATTCCGCAGTTCCGGACACGGTGTCCAGGGTGGCTGGGCGCGTGGATCGTCTGCCGTCCAACGCCTGGCTGACTGTGGGGGCGGATGGAGTCAAGAGCATCGTCCGACGCGACTACTGGGGCGAGCGGAGTGCTGCCAGGCCTACTCCATTCCTTGCTGTCCGCGGAGTCATTCCCGGAACCCCGTCCGCTGAAGACGTTGGCGAGTACTGGGGGAGGGGTGAGATTTTTGGCTTGGCACCTGCTGGTGATGGAACCAACTGGTATGCCTCCTACAGGTCCGCCCTTGGTCCGGACAAGGTTGATGTTGCAGAAGCACTTGAGATGACAAGGACCCGGTATGCGCAGTACTCACCTGCTGTTCGGAGTGTTCTTTCCACTGCTGCTCCGGGTAATTCGCTGGCCCAGCGGATCTGGACGACGCCTCCGCTCAGGCGTTATGCGCAGGGCAACGTGGTGTTGCTGGGGGACGCCGCACACGCCATGACCCCCAACCTTGGCCGTGGTGCCTGCGAAGCGCTGATCGATGCTGTGAACCTGGGCAAGCTGCTGAACGAGCGGCCCTTGAAGGAAGCGCTCGCCGCCTATAGCCGGGAGCGGGTGGTGCGCACTCAATTACTTCGGCTGGCCTCTTCGCTCATGGGTGGCGTTGCCCTCGCCCAGGGTGCGCAGCCGTGGCGCGACGCTCTGGTGAAACAGATCGGCAAGCGTTCCAAGCGGACCGCCTCGCGGAGTGGTATCTAGGAGCCTGCGCCGGTTCTACAGCCTGTGCCGGTTCTAGAGCAGGAGGAGTACGACGACGACCGTGGTGGCCACCAGGCACCCGGCTACGGTTCCAAGTATGCGCCGGGCCGGGGATGAGCTGGCCGTGATCCACGGCAGGCCTGCGCTGCGGTACATCATCCCCGCAAGGGCGGTAGCCGCAAGTGCGACTACTACGAACCAAAGGGTTGCTGTTGCCGGTGTCCATGTCCCGAGTTGCCGGACAAAGACCAGCACTGCGATTACCTCGAACGCCGAAGTGATGAGTCGGAGTCTGTCTGCCTTGCCCGCGGTGCGCTCCGATGCCCGTTTTCGTGGCAGTACCGCCACAAGATGCGGTGTCAGCAGCAGTGCGCAAATGACCGGCAACAGCCACATCATCGGAAATCCCCTCGTGTTGCCTCAGCAAGAAGCGCATGGGCGATCCCCTCCACCGGGCCGTTAGCTGTGTCCCCGGCGATGTACACAGCTGTTCCCGCCGCGCGATCAAGGACAAGTATTGACCGATATCCGCCGGTTGCTCCGTTATGCCAGGTGATGGTGCGGCCATCCCTCTCGTCGATGAACCATGCCAGGCCGATTGAGCCGCCGTCATCATCGTTATAGCGGGGATCAAGTGAAGCTGCCGGATCGACGCGCAATGCAGGGTCGGCTGTGAGGAGCGCCGAGGCGTATCGCGCCATATCTGCGGCGGTGGAGCGGACCCCGCCGGCCGGGGCATGGGCATTCCCTGTCCACGGATCGGCTGACCTGCCAGAGGATGTGAAACCCCGGGGAGCATCGTCCGTGAGGCCGGAAGAACTGACCGGCGCGAAACTATCTGACATGCCAAGGGGTTCGAATATTCCTTGGCTCAGCACCTGCTCGTAGGGGAGGCCCCGGGCGGAAGCGACTGCCTGGCCCAGCACCGCAACACCCATGTTCGAGTATGAGACGCTTCCTGCGCCCGACAACCCGGACCCACGCGCCGCGCTGACCAGTTGTTCAACGCCGCCCGTGTAGGGATCGCTGCCCCTGAGCTGAGAGACATAACCCTGCAGGAAGGCGCCTATTCCGGACTCAATTCGGGGAAGACCCGAGCGGTGTGAGGCCAACTCCTCCAACGTGAACGGTTGAGTTCCGAGTTCAAGGTACATCGACGCCGGATCCGTAATGTCCAGCACATCATCACCCTCCGCCTGAATCAGAAGGAGTGACGTCATGGTCTTGGTGATGGAGCCGATCTCCATGGAAGTGCGTTCGTCTGCGCCGAGGCCAGCGAACTTGGTGACCTCTGGTGTCACCACAGCGACGCTGAGGTGGTGGTAGTCCCCGTCAGAGGCGAGTTCAGCCAGTCGGCCCGCGACGAGAGGGTCCCCGGTGCGGTCAGCAAAGGGGCGGGGAATATGAGGGCCCAAGAGGGTGCCCATGACCATGGTGACCGCGGCAACCACCGCTGAAAGAGCAAGAAGCCGCCGACTCCTCATGCTGTGGCTCCTCATGATGTGCCTCCTGACGCAAGGATGATCACCAGCAAGGGGATGACCTTTTCCCCCGGGACGCCATACCGTCCACGTGACATGGGACGAACCCAACCAGCAGCCTGCAGTTGGCTGAGGTGGTGATAAACCTGTCCTGGCGTCCCCACACCCTCAAGTTCGCTCAGTGAGGCGACACTGTCATTGCCACGAAGGATTTCCTGGAGGAAGCGGATCCTTGCGGGGCTCCCCAGGGCGACGAGGGCGTGTGAAGCACCAGTGGTTTCCCAGTCGCGGGCAAGAATGTCCGTGACGGGGAGACCGTACTGCCAATCAATGGGCGTGGCCCCCTTGTAGCCCTGATGGTCCCCCGCCGGAATACTGCCCGCATAGGTAACGACGGCGGTATCGGCGTAGCGCTGCTTCAAGGCAGAGAGAACCCAGAAGGGGTCGGTGGTTTCGGGGGCAGGCGGTGCGGCACTTGGCTGTGCGGCACTTCGGGCCGAAGCCGCTTCCAACGCCGCCACCCGCTCTTCCAATGCTGCAAGCTCCAGCTGGAGGTCTGTATCAGTCACACCTCAAAACTATGGTTTCTACGGAATTTAAACAACTACGTACTTTATCCAAGGGTAGGTTTCTGCTCAAAACGCGGCGTAAACTGAATTATTCGAACATACTTTCGAATAAGGTTTCTCCGGCGTAAAGAGGTGAAGATATGGGGCTGTTCAGTGAATCAGTAAGTGTGAGCTGCACGGACGCAGGCCAGCCGCAGGAAGTCCAATGGAAAGGCACGCAGTACACAGTCACCAACGAACCTGTGCGCTGGTACGAACGACGCCAATGGTGGCTTGAAGAAAGCCGCGCACCCCTGGGAAGCGGAGCCGGCTTGGTAGACCACGAGATCTGGCGGGTACAACTGCTGCCCTCAACCGCGGAGCCGGAAGCCAGCCACTCCATAACCCTCGATCTCGTCCGACACCTGGGTAGCGGACGGTGGAGACTCCTGCGCATCCACGACGCCGCACCAGCAAGTGCAGTAGAACCCGACGAAGCAGCGTGAACCCTTGAGCTTCACCCATCTGCACGTCTCCACGGCCTTCAGCGCACACTACGGCGTCTCCTGGCCCGATGAACTCGCCCGAGCCGCCGCAGCAGACGGCGCCACGGCGCTCGCCTGCACGGACCGTGACGGCCTGTACGGCACCATCAAACACCTCAAAGCCTGCATGGAAGCAAACATCGATCCCATCGTGGGTGTTGACCTGGCAGTCTTCGACGACGACGGCGACCAGCGCACCCAAGTCGCGGGCCGCGTCGTCGTCCTCGCCCACGGCAACAACAACGGCGCCGGCTACAAGGCACTCTGCCGCCTCGTCTCCGACGCCCACGCAAGAACCTCAGGAAAAGCCGGGGGAGTAGTCCCCGTGGCAGTAACCAGAGGAGAACTGGCATCAAGAACCCTTGATCCCATAACCCTCAAGCCAGTCCTCACCGTTCTGATCGGACCCGACTCTGATGTTGGCCAAGCCATGGGGGGCCGCAAATACCTCAGGCCCAGAACCCTTTTCAAGCAATGGATCGACGCCATGCCACCGGGAACCATCGTGGCCGAAGCAGTTTCCCACCTCAGTGCACCCGGAGAACCACTGAGCACTGCCCACGCAGTACGAATGCTCAAGCTCGCCCTGGAACACAACATCCCCGCCATCCTCAGCAACGCCGTCCGCTACTGCGCCCAGGACGGAGCTGCAACCGCCGACGTCCTCGACTCCGCCCGTACCCTCAAGTCCCTTCCCGAACTCTCCGCCGCACCCCTGCTGCAACCAACAGGGCAGGGCTGGCTGAAAAACGCCCAGCACATGCTCCAACTCGGCAAAGAAATCATGAACGCGGCAGGCCAAGGGAAAGCCGACCTCAACAAACTACTTGCCAACACAGAGGCGCTCGCCGACAAATGCCGCATCGATCCCATCCTGGACATGGGATGGAAGAAACCAGTGGTCCCCGAAGCCTCCATCATCGGCATCGACCGCGACCCCATGGTGGAACTCACCCAACGCTGCGAAGCCGGAATCACCAAACGGTTCCCTGGCCTCAACGGGGAAATGGAGAAACGGGTGCGCTCGCGGTTGGTGCATGAGTTAGGGATCATTGCCAGGCTGGGGTTTGCTTCGTATTTCCTCACGGTGGCTGAGGTGTCCCGGATGATCCTTGATATGGGTGTCAGGGTTGCTGCCAGGGGGTCCGGCGCTTCCAGCCTGGTCAACTACCTGATCGACATCAGCCAGGTTGATCCGATCCGCCACGACCTCATCTTTGAACGGTTCCTTTCGGGACGCCGGTCAACCCTTCCTGACATTGACATCGACGTCGAAAGTGCGGAAAGGCACAACGTCTACCGCCGGATTTTTGATCGATTCGGCGCCGAGCGGGTCACCCTCATGAGCATGCAAAACGGTTACCGGGCGCGAGGCGCAGTCCGTGACGCAGGTATGGCCCTGGGCATGCCGGATGAAGAAGTCGGTGAGATTGCCAAGCAACTGTGGAGATTCTCTGCCCGCAAGTTCCGGGAAGCACTGGTGGAAAAGCCCGAGTTGCGGAATTTTGCCGGGCGGGTGGAGCAGGGTGCCTTGGAGGAGAACCAGCAGCTGGACATGTTGGTGGACCTTACCGAAAGGCTGGATCGCCTGCCCAGGCATATCTCCATGCACCCCTGCGGCGTGATTCTGGGAGATGCCACGCTCCTGGATAGAACTCCCGTCCAGCCCAGCGGATTGGGTCTGCCCATGAGCCAATTCGATAAACATGACATGGATCCCATGGGAATGCTCAAACTCGACGTCCTGGGAGTGCGGATGCAAAGCGCCATGGCCTTTGCCGTGCGTGAGGTCATTCGCTTGCATCCCTCGAAGGCAGAAGTTGTGGAGGCTGGCAGGCATCCAGTTGAGCCGGGTGGCTCCGGGCCGGACTTCATTGCCGCCGACGGAAGGATCGATCTCAACGCCGTACCGTTCGACGACGAACCCACCTATGAGTTGATCCGCAGCACCCACACACTTGGCTGTTTCCAGATCGAATCACCCGGTCAACGGGAGCTCATTGGAAAGATGGCACCCAGGGAATTCAACGACCTCATCATCGACATCTCACTGTTCCGTCCAGGGCCCATGAAATCGGACATGGTCCGTCCTTTCCTGGAACACAGGCATGGGTTCGCGCCGGAGGTCTACCCTCATCCGGACTTGAAGCCTGTGCTGCAGGAGACTCATGGAGTCACGGTCTTCCATGAGCAGATCCTGAAGACCTTTGACGTCATGACCCGCTGTGGGTTGGATAGGGCGGATGAGTTCCGCCGTGCCTTGGGTGATGAAGTGCACGAGCCTGAAGTGGAGAGGCAATTCCGCCGGGACGCGATCAAGAAATACTCTCCAGAGGTTGTGGACAAGGTCTGGGGCACCTTGAAAGCTTTTGGCAGCTTTGGGTTTTGCAAAGCCCACGGAGCCGCTTTTGCCGTGCCCACCTATCAATCGGCCTGGCTGAAAACCCACCATCCGGAAGCCTTTCTTGCCGGGCTCTGGGAGCACGATCCCGGAATGTATCCCAAACGGCTGCTGGTGGCAGAAGCCCGTCGGCTCGGAATCCCCATCCTGCCCCTGGACATCAACCGGAGCCATGCCGAATACCGGGTGGAAAAGATCCAGGACGGGCCCGATCGAGGCAAGCTTGGCATCCGGCTGAGCCTCACGGGGATCTATGGGCTTTCGGGGGCAGAACTCAAGAGAATTGTGGCAGGGCAGCCCTTCGATTCCTTAGCTGACCTCCGGGCCCGGGCGAGGGTCAGTAAACCGAACATCAAAAGGCTTGCTCAACTGGGCGCTTTTGATTCCCTGCACAAAGATTCCGGGGGGAAAGCAAACCGGGCAGACCTCGTGCAACACCTGCAGGCGCTCCAAAGCAGCTCCGGAAGGAAGCCTGCGGATGTCATCGAAGGGCAGTTGGCGTTCGCCCTGGGCGATGTGGAGCTAAGGAATCTGGCTCCGGAACTGCCCGAGCCTTCCATGGTGGAGAACGTCAGGGCCGAGCTTGACCTCATGGCCGTGGATGTCAGCCAGCACCTCATGGACAGCCACCGGCCACTACTGGACAAACTGGGGGTCACCACGGCTGACAAACTCCTGGGCTTACGCAACGGGACCGAAGTCCTGGTGGCTGGAGTTCGGATCGCGACCCAAACCCCGCCCATGCGTGGGGGAAGACGTGTGGTCTTCATCAGCATCGACGACGGCACCGGCTGTGTGGATTCTGTGTTTTTCCATGAGGCCCAGGAAGAATCCGGACCCTTGCTGTTTGGTACCCGGATGCTGCTGATTCGTGGAACCACCAGGAGGACTGGCCCCAAGGGAATCAGCCTCAGTGCCAACAAAGCATGGGACCTCAGCCAGCCGGAAACGCTGCCTTATGCAGAACTCCTCCCGGCCGGAGGTGTCCTTCCTGATGAATTCACTCACCGAGGCCCTCTTCACGGCATCTCCAGAAACCTTGCCATCACCGGTTTGGGCAGCTGAATCCAGCGTCGGCGCGCTGCTTTGGCCGCCTTCGCTGAAGCAGATACGATTGACGGTGGCTGGCTGTGGTCCCCGTATGCCACAAGCTATGAAGCCTTTAACTATGAATAGGAGACACCCGTGTCAGATGCCCAACAGATCACCCTCATCGTCGATGGCGAAGAGACCAAGGTGACGGAAGGGACTACCGGCGCGGAACTCTTCTTCGAGCGCCGCGACGTCGTTGTAGCCCGTGTCAATGGTGTGCTGAAGGACCTTGACCAGGTCTTGCCGGCCGACGCTGAAATCGAAGGCGTCACCATCGAATCTCCTGATGGCCTCAACGTGCTCCGTCACTCCACCGCCCACGTCATGGCTCAGGCCGTGCAGCAGTTGCGCCCCGATGCCAAGCTCGGCATCGGCCCGTACATCACGGACGGTTTCTACTTCGACTTTGATGTTGCTGAGCCGTTCACCCCGGAAGACCTGCGCCAGCTGGAAAAGATGATGCAAAAGATCATCAATCAGAACCAGAAGTTCGTTCGCCGCGTGGTCACCGAAGAAGAAGCCCGCGAAGCCATGGCCAACGAGCCTTACAAGCTGGAACTGCTGGGCAAGAAGAATGATGCAAGCGACGCCGCAGAGGGTGTCAACGTTGAGGTCGGTGCCGGCGACATCACCATCTACGACAACGTGGACAGGAAAAGCGGCGAGAGTGTGTGGTGCGATCTCTGCCGTGGCCCGCACTTGCCCAACACCAAGATCATCTCCAACGCTTTCGCGTTGACCCGCTCTTCAGCCGCGTACTGGCTTGGCAACCAGAACAACCAGCAGCTGCAGCGCATTTACGGTACAGCCTGGCCCACCAAGGAAGCCCTCAAGGCCTACCAGGAACGCATCGCTGAGGCCGAGCGCCGCGACCACCGCAAACTTGGCGTCGAGCTGGACCTGTTCTCGTTCCCGGACGAGCTCGGCTCCGGCTTGCCCGTGTTCCATCCCAAGGGCGGCATCATCCGCAAGGCGATGGAGGACTACTCCCGCCAGCGCCACGTGGACGCCGGTTACGAGTTCGTCTACACGCCCCACATCACCAAGGGACACCTCTACGAGGTTTCCGGACACCTTGACTGGTACAAGGACGGCATGTTCCCGGCGATGCAGGTGGACGTCGAATTCAACGAAGACGGCACGGTTCGCAAGCCGGCACAGGACTACTACCTGAAGCCGATGAACTGCCCTATGCACAACCTCATCTTCCGCTCGCGTGGCCGTTCCTACCGCGAACTGCCGCTGCGCCTTTTCGAATTCGGCGCGGTATACCGCTACGAGAAGTCCGGCGTTGTTCATGGCCTGACCCGCGTACGTGGCATGACACAAGACGACGCCCACATCTACTGCACCCGTGAGCAGATGAAGGACGAACTCACCACCACGTTGAACTTCGTCCTGGGCCTCCTCAAGGACTATGGCCTGGATGACTTCTATCTGGAACTCTCCACAAAGAACGAAGAAAAGTTTGTGGGCGACGACGCCGCATGGGAAGAAGCCACGCGCACACTTTCCGAGGTTGCGGCAGCCTCGGGCCTGGAACTGGTTCCGGATCCGGGTGGAGCAGCTTTCTACGGCCCCAAGATCTCTGTTCAGGCGAAGGACGCACTGGGGCGGACCTGGCAGATGTCCACCATCCAGCTGGACTTCAACCTGCCCGAACGCTTCGAACTGGAGTACCAGGCTGCGGACGGCACCCGCCAGCGGCCCGTTATGATCCACCGCGCACTCTTCGGTTCCGTGGAACGCTTCATGGGTGTTCTCACCGAGCACTACGCAGGCGCCTTCCCGGCATGGCTTTCGCCCGTCCAGGTTGTTGGCATTCCAGTGGCCGAGACATTCAACGACTACATGTTCGACGTCGTGGACCAGCTGAAGGCCGCAGGAATCCGGGCCGAAGTTGATGTCTCTTCAGATCGCTTCCCCAAGAAGATCCGTACGGCCAGCAAGGACAAGATCCCCTTCGTCCTGATTGCTGGAGGTGAGGACGCCGAGGCCGGTGCCGTGTCGTTCCGCTTCCGGGATGGCAGCCAGGATAACGGCGTGCCCGTGGCAGAGGCGGTCCGCAGGATCGTGGATGCCGTCAAGAACCGCGAGAGCTGACGGAACGGACACATAGACGGTGCAGGAGAACACAGGCGCGGCAACCGGCATTCCCGGTGACGCTGACGTAACCGATGACTTCGGACTCGCGGGCGTTCCGGACGCTTTTCAGCGCCTGTGGACTCCGCACCGCATGGCCTACATCAAGGGCGGGCAGGATCAATTCAAGAACAAAGATGACTGCCCGTTCTGTGTAGGGCCAACACGTACTGACGAGGAATCCCTCATCGTCTACCGGGGACGGACCTGCTATGTGGTCCTCAACCTGTTCCCGTACAACCCAGGGCATCTATTGATCTGCCCTTACCGCCATGTGCCCGACTACACGGACATCACCGTGGAGGAGACGGCGGAGTTTGCCGAACTCACGCAAACAGCAATGCGGGTGTTGCGGAAGGTTTCGAACCCCAGCGGCTTCAACCTTGGCATGAACCAAGGCGTGACCGGCGGCGCGGGAATCGCCGCTCATCTCCATCAGCATGTTGTTCCGCGCTGGGGTGGGGACGGAAACTTCTTCCCCATCATCGCCCAGACCAAGGCCATTACGCAGACGCTCGATGAGGTCCGCAAACTGGTGGCCGAAGCCTGGCCGGGGGAGTCGAATGCTCAATAGGCATGCGCGCGGCTTTTTCACTTCACTTTTTACCCCTTTAGCGCGTTGGCTCCTCAGGATCGGTGTGTCTCCGGACGCCGTGACCATCGCAGGGACCGCAGGGGTGATATTGGGCGGACTCGTCCTCTACCCCTTGGGCTTCTTATGGTGGGGCTCGGTGGTGATCGCGTTCTTCGCATTCTCGGATGTGGTGGATGGAATCATGGCGAGGCTGCAGGGCCGCAGCGGTGGCTGGGGCAACTTCCTGGATTCCACCCTGGACAGGCTCGCGGACGGTGCAATTTTCGCGGGCCTCACCATCTGGTTTTTCACCGGAGGTGAAGATCCTGCGATTGCTGCCGCTGCCGTCGTCTGTCTGGTTCTTGGAATGGTTGTTTCCTACGCCCGGGCCAAGGCGGAGTCCTTGGGCTACCAAGCGAGCGTAGGAATAGCTGAACGGGCAGAACGCCTGGCATCCGTGCTGCTCATCACTGGGCTCACGGGATTGGGCCTCCCGCCGGTGGCGTTGTTCGTAACCCTCATCCTGCTTGCGCTGGCGAGTGTCATCACCATCGTCCAGCGGATGTCCACCGTAAGGCGGCAGGCCATGGCCGAAGCTGACGGGACTGCTGCAGCGTAACGCCTAGGAAATATCGCTATCCAAGGGAACTGGCAACCGACCAAAGTCCCTCCGCCGCAGTTGTGCAGCTGACCTACCACAGCCCGCTTTGTTGCCCTCTACAGGGGTAATGAATGTACTGCCGGCATGCAAGGTGGGACTACTATTACTAGTACTTGGTCACCTTGACCTGAAACCCGGTGTGCGCTGATTGCGGTCGTGTGGCTGCGCGCGCCTCCGGCAAGAAGGTCGTTTATCTACCCATAGGGGTTTTTGTGTCTACACCAGATGTAAGCAACGAAGCCGGTTCGTCCGCGAACAGCGTCACGGGCAGCAGCCGCGTCAAGCGGGGCATGGCGGAGATGCTCAAGGGCGGCGTCATCATGGACGTCGTTAACGTCGAGCAGGCCCGCATCGCTGAGGATGCCGGTGCCGTGGCTGTCATGGCGCTCGAGCGTGTCCCTGCCGATATCCGCGCCCAGGGCGGCGTGTCCCGCATGTCGGACCCGGACATGATCGATGCGATCATCGCCGCGGTGTCCATCCCTGTGATGGCGAAGGCCCGCATCGGCCACTTCGTTGAAGCACAGGTCCTGCAGTCCCTCGGTGTTGATTACATCGACGAGTCCGAGGTCCTGACCCCGGCCGACTACATCAACCACATCGACAAGTGGAACTTCACCGTTCCCTTCGTCTGTGGTGCCACCAACCTCGGTGAGGCCCTGCGCCGCATCAACGAGGGCGCGGCCATGATCCGTTCCAAGGGCGAGGCCGGCACCGGGGATGTTTCCAACGCCACCGGCCACATGCGCAAGATCCGTTCCGAGATCGCCAAGCTCGCAGCCCTCCCCGAGGACGAGCTGTACGTAGCGGCCAAGGAACTGCAGGCCCCGTACGAGCTGGTCAAGGAAGTTGCCGCCACCGGCAAGCTCCCCGTTGTCCTGTTCACCGCCGGTGGCATCGCCACTCCGGCTGATGCTGCGATGATGATGCAGCTCGGTGCCGATGGTGTGTTCGTTGGTTCGGGTATCTTCAAGTCCGGCAACCCGGCCGAGCGCGCCGCCGCCGTCGTCAAGGCCACCACCTTCCACGACGATCCTGACGTGATCGCCAAGGTCTCCCGCGGCCTGGGCGAAGCCATGGTGGGCATCAACGTGGACGAGATCCCGCAGCCGCACCGCCTCGCAGAGCGCGGCTGGTAAAGGCAAAAAGAAGTACGACGTCGGGCCGGTCACCTTTCAAGGGTGGCCGGCCCGACGTCGTTCTAGTCCAGTCCCCGCCGCTTGAGGAGGGGCTCAAGCTCTGCGTCGCGGCCTCGGAAGGCGTGGAAGGATTCCAGTGGATCGCGGCTGTTACCCCGTGAGAGCAGCTCAGACCTGAACCGGTCTCCGTTGGAGCGTGTCAGGCCACCGTTTTCCTTGAACCACTCCACGGTGTCGGCATCAAGCACCTCGCTCCAGATATAGGAGTAGTATCCCGCTGCGTAGCCTGCGCCGGCGAAGATGTGCTGGAAGTAGCCCGTCCGGTACCTCGGGGGGATCAGGGGGTGGGCGATGGCCGCGTCCGCCAGGGCTTTGGCTTCGAAGGAGAGAACGTCGTCCGGCACCTCCGACTCGGGAATCACGTGCCATGCGAGGTCAAGGAGCGCAGCCCCCAGATATTCCGTGGTTGCGAATCCTTCTCCCCACAGCAAGGACTCGTTGAGCTTGTTCACGGTGTCCTGCGGGAGGACTTCCCCGGTGGAGTAGTGGCGTGCGTAGTTGGCCAATACCTCTGGCCACATGATCCACATCTCGTTGACCTGGGACGGGTATTCCACAAAGTCCCGCGGCACGGACGTTCCGGAGAACCGCGGGTAGGTGACATTGGAAAACAGGCCGTGCAGGGCATGGCCAAACTCATGGAAGACAGTGCGGACCTCGTCCAGCGACAACAGTGTTGGCTCGCCGGGAGCCGGCTTGGTGATGTTGAGGTTATTGATCACCACGGACCGGGTTCCCAGCAGGCTGGATTGTTCCATGAGGGAATTCATCCAGGCACCACCGCGCTTTGACTCCCGGGTGTAGTAATCGCCCAGGAAAAGGCCGAGACCGCTGCCGTCTTCATTCAGGACTTCCCAGACGCGGACGTCCGGGTGATAGCCTTCAAGGTCTTCGCGCTCGTGGAAAGTCACCCCGTACAGCTGAGTTGCCGCATGGAAAACTCCATGGTTGAGTACATTTTCAAGGCTGAAATAGGGCCGGATTGCCTGCTCATCCACCTGGAATCTATCCTTGCGAACCCGGGCAGAGTAGTACGCCCAATCCCACGGCTCAAGTTCGTGGCCGGCGGCTTCCGTCAAAGCCTCTGCCTCCGATTGGGCATTCCGCACGGCAGCGGGGGCCAGCCGACCCAGCATCGCTTGCACCTCACTGAACCCGGGCGCTGTCTGCTGGTCAACCACCAGCTCAGCGAAATTGGCAAAACCCAAGAGAGCTGCCTTCTTTGCCCTCAACCGGACAGTAGCCTTCACCAGGTCACGGACGTCCAAAGGGCCATCAGTACCACGCGCCAAGGACGCCTCGTAAAGGCGACGGCGGATGGCCCGGTTCTCCAAGAACGCCAGGGCGGGCTGGTTGCTGGGTTGGATTAAGGTCAGTAAGTACTTGCCTTCATGGCCGGCAGACTTTGCTGCTTCCGCGGCCCCGGTGATGGCTTCAGCCGGCAGCCCCGCCAGATCCGAGGCGTCGTCCAGGAGAAGGGCGGCGGACTTCATGGCCTCTTTGACGCGTTGGCCAAATTCCGTGCCCAAACGTGAGAGCTCCGCGTTGACGTCGCGCAGCCTTGTCTGCCCGGCATCATCAAGCTGAATTCCGGATTGCCGGAACTCTTTTAGGTACTCCTGTACCAACCGGGACGACTCCGCATCCAGAACCGTGGAGTCGAGCGCTGCGAACCGCTCGTAGAGCGCGCGGTTCATGTACACGGCGTCCTGATGCGCTGAGAGCTTGGGTGAGATCTCGATTTCCAGCGCTTTGATGGCGTACGAAGCATCAGCGGAAACCAAGGTGAAGAACGCTGCCGCCGCCCTGTTGAGGAGTAGTCCCGAGCGCTCCATGGCCACCGCAGTGTTCTCCAAGGTAGCGGGCTCCGGGTTGTCCGTGATCCTGGCAATTTCACTCAGATGTGTGGTCAAGCCTGCCTCTATGGCCTCGGCGTAGTGCTCCGTTGAAATGCCGGTGAAGGGCGGGAGCCCGTAGGGCAAAGGGCTGGGGCTCAAGAGTGGATTGGTCATGAAGTGACTCTTTCACGTAAGAATCGTGTCCTCAAGGGCGGCACGCCCGGTTCCGGAGGGCTTCCGCCATAGGATGAAAGTCATGGGCAAAATCACATTCTCCGTGGGACGGTTCCGTACTCGCAAGGCGGCACTCGTGCTGAGCGGCATGGCTTTGGCTGTGTCATTGGCTTCCTGCGGTGTGATCGCAGAAAACGATGACGCGAACCGCAGCAGCGCTACGTCTGCGCCTACGGCCGAGACACCCAGCCCAACGCGGACTCCAGCGCCGAACCCCACCCCAGGCGCGGGGCCCGCTTGCCCGGAGCTACGCTGCACCTCCATCACGGTGACAGGCGACATGTTGGTTCATACCCAGCTCTGGCAACAAGCAAGAGCAGACGCTGCGGCGGCGGGTCAGCCTGGCTACACCTTCGTGCCGCTCCTCGAGGGGCAGCGCCGTTACATCCGCAACAGCGACCTCGCCATCTGCCACCAGGAAACGCCGGTTGCTGCTCCGGAAGGGCCGTTCTCCGCCTACCCGTCGTTCAACGTGCCTCCGCAAATCATCACAGCCTCCAAGGACGTCGGTTACAAGGCCTGCACGACGGCCAGCAACCACACCATTGACCGTGGGACCGACGGCTTGCTGAGGACACTGGATGCCTTGGACGCGGCGGGCCTGAAGCACACGGGTTCCTACCGGACGGAGGCGGCGTCCAAGGAGATACTCATGCTCCAGACGGACGCTGCCAAGGTGGCCGTCATCATTGGAACGTATGGCCACAATGGTCAGATTCCGGAATACCCTTGGCTGGTCGACGAACTTGACCCAGCGGCCATGATCGCGAAGGCAAAACAGGCTAAAGCGCTTGGGGCTGACATCATCCTGGGTGTCATGCACGCCGGTGACGAATACGCCAGCGAAGCCAACGCCCAGCAGCAGGAAGTTGCGCACGCGTTGGTGGACAGTGGGCAGTTCACCATGATCTATGGCCACCACACACACTCGGTGTTGCCCATCGAGAACTATAAGGGCACATGGATTGTGTATGGGCTCGGCAACGGTGTCACTGAATTGTCGCCGTGGTATGTCCTGAATAACGAGGGACTGCTGGTGAGGGCGCAGTTCAGCCAAAACACGTCCGGTGTGTGGACTGCATCGGACCTCGCCTGGGCTCCGTCAGTGATCGTTCGGGATCCCTACCGGTGGTGCTCTGTGGCCAGCGACGCACCACAGGGAGTCTGCGCCACCCCGGCGGCCGATGCTGAGACCCATCAGCGAACCAAGGCAGTGGTTGAGTCCATGGGCGCCGCAGCTGCAGGTGCTCATGAACTCTTGATTACCAAGGAAAAGTAGCGCCTAGCGCGGCCGGCGTGCGGCGTGTTCGCGCGCAAGGCTGGCATAACCGTCGTCGGGCGTTCCCGGCACGAAACTGCCGAACTTGCGTTCGGCAGCCGTGCGGATCAGGAAATCCGCAATGGCAGGGTTCTTCGGCAGCAAGGAACCGTGCAGGTAGCTCGCTACAACGTTGTTGTAGCGGGCGCCCTCGTGCCCGTCTTTACTGTTGTTGCCCGCGCCTTTGGTCACCGTGCCCAGTGGCTCGACGCCGGGACCCAACGTGGTCTGACCACTGTGGTTCTCGTAGCCAAGGATGTCGCCAAACTCGGCAGACTTCATGGTCACGTTGCCGATGAGTCGCTCGTCAGTTCCGTGGGTTTCGACGTCAAGGATGCCGATGCCGGGAATGACGGGGCCTGTGCTGGTCTTGAAGAACTTCCCGAAAAGCTGGTAGAGCCCACAAATCACCAGCATGGGGGCGCCGCCGTCCGCCAGCTGCTTTAACGTGGCAGCGCGCGCTTGGAGGTCGTTCTGTATGACCAGCTGGCCGCTGTCCTGCCCGCCTCCACCCACAATGATGTCCACGTCGTCCGGGAATTCGTCACCCACGTTGTACTCGAGCAACTCCGGGGTGTAGCCATGCCACTTGATCCGTTGCTTGAGGACCAGGGCGTTGCCCCAGTCGCCGTAGATGTTCATTTCGCGCGGGTAGAGCTGGAGAACGCGGAGTGTTCCCTTGCTGGGCTGTGCGTCCGGCAGGGTTTGGGTGTCCGGCGTGGGCTGTGCTTCCGAGGTCATGAGACCACCTCAACTATGGTGATTTTGGCCAGCTCGCGGCGAATGGCAAGCATGGATGTGTAGGTGCAGAAGACCCGCTTGGGCTTGCCTCGCGAGCCGTCAATGAAAGCACGCAGTGCTGCGGTGATGTCCGGTTCGACCACTCCGAAGTGCACGTCGTCGTATTGAAGTCGGAGCGCCATGTCGTAGGCGCGCACGCCGGTAAGAACCTCCACGCCGCCTTCGCGCAGGGAATCGAACTCGACGTCCCACAGCCAGGACATGTCCCTGCCGTCGGCGTAGTTGTCGTTGATGGCGATCATGGTGGCGTACCCGCCGGCGGGGAAGGACTTCAGCCCGAGTCGGAAGCCGCTGGGGTTCTTCACGAGCACCAGTTCCAGGGGCTGTCCGTCCACAGTGAGGCTTTCACCGCGGCCGAAGGCGGGTGCAACTTCTCCCAAAGCCTTCACGAGTTTGGGCGTGTCAACGGGCCCGGTTCCCAGTACGGACCGCGCCAGGGACAAAGCCGCCGCCGCGTTGAAGATGTTGTAGACGCCGCGCAATTTCATCGATGTGGTGACGGTTTCGCCGTCGAACTCAAAGTCAGCGTCCTGGGCACCTACCCGGCGGAGCACGACGTCGGCAGGTGCCAGGTCCACATCGTCACCGGTCTCAGCGGCAACAGAGGTGCCGGACGGGGATGGGCCGATGCCCGTAGTGCGCATTTCGTCATCGTTGGGGAACGTGCTGCGCAAAGATTCGTCGAGGCCGAAGTACCTGACTTCGGGGTGGTGAACGGCGTCGAGGGTGTTGAGCGCGTTGGCGATCCGGGCGACGCGGGGGTCTTCCCGGTTGAGGACAACGGTATCGGTCGTCTTGGACGCGATGTGCTCCAGCAGCCGCGCGGTCTTGTCGATTTCACCGAACCGGTCCAATTGGTCGCGCAGGACATTCAACAGGAGGCTGAAGCGGGGCTCCACTTTGTTGACGAAGTGCACGGCGTGGGCTTCGTCCAGTTCCAGAATGGCAATGTCTGCGTCGAGCCGTCCGCGCCAGTCCACATCGCCCAGGAGCGAAGCGGCGACACCTCGGGTGAAGTTGCTGCCGCTGCGGTTGGTGAAGACTTTCAGGCCTTGGCTTTCAAGGAGTTCCACCACCATCTTGGTGGTGGTGGTCTTGCCGTTGGTGCCGCTGACCACGGCTACACCGAGGGGGAGCGAGGCCAGCGTTCGCTGCATGAAGCCGGGATCGATTTTCTCGACCACCAAGCCAGGAAAAGCTGAGCCTCCGCCCCGGAGCCGGGACAGTGTGCGGACCAGCTTGCCGAGGGGAACGCTGAAGGAAAGCATGCTCTGTAATATATCCCAGTCAGGGCATGGAACCCTGACTGGTGGACGCTCCCGGTAACTGCGGGCAGCGTTACCGGGGCCCGTGCCTACTATGATGGTCGAATGACCAACCCCCTTTCCGACGCTTCGTCACGCGTGGGTTCAGGACTCCGGATCGGTGTGCTGGCTCTCCAAGGCGACTTCCGCGAGCATATCCACGCTGTAGAGGCCGCCGGCGCCACCGGCGTGGGTATCCGCCGCCCGTCAGAGCTTGACGACCTTGACGGCCTGATCATCCCCGGCGGCGAATCCACCACTATTGACAAGCTGTCCCGCATCTTTGAAGTCCGTGACCCCCTTCAAAAGCGGATCGCGGAAGGCCTTCCGGTCTACGGCTCCTGTGCCGGCATGATCCTGTTGGCCAATGAAATTGCAGACCCGGCGATGGACCTGGACGGAAATCCCCAGCAGACTTTTGGTGGGCTGGATATCACGGTCCGCAGAAATGCTTTTGGACGGCAACGGGAGTCCTTTGAAACCGACCTCGATTTCAAAGGCCTTGATTTCAGCGCAGGGGAGTCCGGTGTGGATCCCGTTCACGCGGTATTTATCCGCGGGCCCTGGGTGGAGCGTGTGGGGCCGGGTGTGGAAGTCCTTGCCCAGGTTGACCCCGGCCATGCCAGCCACACGGCCACTTTGCACGGAGTGGCTAGAATTGTTGCAGTGCGTTCCGGCCAGTTGCTGGCTACCTCCTTCCATCCGGAAGTGACGGGAGAGAAACGCGTGCATGAACTCTTTATTCGAATGATCAGAGGAGAAGCGTAAAGCATGTCAGGCCACTCCAAATGGGCGACCACCAAGCACAAGAAAGCCATCATTGACGGCAGGCGTGCAAAGTCGTTCGCGAAACTGATCAAGAACATCGAAGTTGCTGCCCGCATGGGTGGCCCTGACCTCGCCGGCAACCCGGGCCTTGAACTTGCTGTTACGAAGGCCAAGAAAACTTCGGTTCCCAATGACAACATCGACCGCGCCATCAAGCGTGGGGCCGGGCTCACCGGTGAAGTGGTGGACTACACCGAAATTATGTATGAGGCCCGTGGTCCGCAGGGTTCGGCGTTGTTGATTGAGTGTCTGACGGACAACAAGAACCGCGCAGCTTCCGAGGTGCGCCTGGCAATTTCACGCAACGGCGGCACCATTGCCGATCCCGGTTCCGTGAGCTACCTCTTCGCCCGCAAGGGTGTTGTTGTCTTGCCCAAGAACGGCCTCAGCGAAGACGACATCCTGATGGCGGTCCTGGAGGCCGGAGCCGAGGAAGTCAAGGACAGCGGTGAGAACTGGGAAATCCACTCCGAGCCCTCTGACCTTCAGGCCATTCGCGACGCCCTGAAGGAAGCGGACATCGAGTACGACACCGACGAAGCCGAATTTGTTCCGTCCATGCAGGTGGACCTGGATGTTGATGGCGCCAAGAAATTCATGAAGCTCGTGGACGCCCTGGAAGATCTGGACGATGTCCAGAACGTCTACAGCAATGCGGACCTCAGCGAAGAAGTTCAGGCTGCTCTCGACGCCGAATAATCGGCTAAGGCGCATCGCGTCGTTTTTTCACCCAGCAGGTTTACAGCCACCAGGAAAGGCCCGGACTTGACTCTTCGCGTATTGGGAGTCGATCCGGGCCTCACCCGTTGCGGCATAGGTGTTGTGGACATAGAGCGGAACCGCAGGGCCACCATGGTGGCTGTTGGGGTGGTAGGCACCTCTGCCGAGCTGACGCTGGATAAGAGGCTTCTGGTCATAGCTCAAGCAATTGATGAATGGCTGGACCTGCACAAGCCGGACGTCGTCGCCGTCGAACGTGTTTTCTCGCAAATGAATGTCAGCACGGTGATGGGTGTTGCCCAGGCGTCCGGGGTGGTGATCGTGGCGGCCGCGCGTCGTGGGATCCCCGTCGCGATGCACACGCCTTCGGAAGTCAAGGCGGCAGTCACCGGCAGCGGCACTGCCAACAAGGATGCCGTGACAAAGTTGGTGACCAAGATTTTGCGCCTGGATGCTCCGCCGAAGCCGGCTGACGCTGCGGACGCCCTTGCACTGGCCCTCACCCACGCGTGGCGCGCAGGCAGTGGAATGGGCTCAGCCAGCGGTGCGAACGGCAAGGGCGGTCTCACTCCCGCCCAGAAAGCCTGGGCTGACGCCGAAGCAAAAGCGCGCCGCAAACGGTGATTGTGAGCTCCCCTTGCTAGGGTATTCGTAGATATGTTCGGATAGTCCGCTTCGGCCGCGATATTGACAGCAGTATTACAGCACCGGAGCAGGCAGTATTTCAGGAGCCGGGTCTTGATCAGTTTTCTCCGTGGAACCGTAGCCCACGTTGGTTTGTCCACCGCTGTAATCGACCTCAACGGTGCGGGAATGAGTGTCTTCGCCACACCGCAGACCTTGAGCCACCTCAAAACGGGGACTGAAGCCAAGCTCTTCACTTCCATGATTGTTCGCGAGGATTCCCTCACGCTGTTCGGTTTCGCTGACGACGACGAACGTGAAGTCTTCGACGTCCTGCTCAGCGTCAGCGGGGTAGGGCCGCGTTTGGCCCTGGCCGTCCTGGCCGTCCATGAACCGGAGGCCATCCGGGTGGCGGCGCACACCGGCGACAGCAAAACGTTCACCAAGGTCCCGGGTATCGGCCCCAAGGTGGCAGGCCGGATTGTCCTTGAGCTGGCTGGAAAATTGGTTCCCCACGGAACCGGTACCGGTGCTGCTCCGGCAGCAGCCCCCAACGCCGAATGGAAGCCCCAGGTAGTCGCGGCCATGACCAGCCTGGGATGGTCCGAGAAGGACGCCAACGGCAGCATCGACAAAGCCATGGCTGATTCTCCGGAACTCGTTGACGCAGGAAACGTGGCCCAAATTCTCCGGGCTACGCTGCGTTGGTTGGGCCAGGATGGGGCACGCGCAGGCAACCGTGTAGGCAGCCGTGGCTGAGCAATCTCTCGTCAGCGGGGGAGAGGAACCGGAAGAGCGGGTCATTGAGGCCGCGCTCCGTCCCAAGAACCTGCACGATTTCGTGGGACAGCATCGGGTCCGCAAGCAACTCGCCTTGGTACTCGAGGCCTCCAAAATGCGTGGTCGCAGCGCAGATCACGTGCTGATGTCAGGGCCTCCAGGACTAGGCAAGACAACCCTCGCCATGATCATCGCAGCGGAGATGAACGCTCCGCTGCGTATCAGCAGCGGTCCGGCCATCCAGCACGCGGGAGATCTCGCCGCCATCCTTTCCTCCCTCTCAGAGGGCGAGGTCCTTTTCCTCGACGAAATACACCGCATGTCCAGGCCAGCGGAAGAAATGCTGTACATGGCCATGGAGGACTTCCGCGTGGACATCGTGGTGGGTAAGGGTGCAGGTGCAACCGCCATTCCTTTGGAACTGCCGCCTTTCACGCTGGTGGGCGCCACTACCCGGGCGGGTCTTCTCCCGGGGCCGTTGAGGGACAGGTTCGGCTTCACGGGGCACCTGGAGTTCTATTCAGTCGCAGAACTCGAACTTGTCCTTCGGCGTTCCGCGGGACTTCTGGACCTGAAGGTGAACTCCGCGGGCTTCACGGAGATAGCCGGCCGGTCAAGAGGAACGCCGCGTATTGCCAACAGGCTCCTGCGCCGTGTCCGTGACTGGGCGCTGGTGCATGGCATAGAGCAGATCGATGCCCGCGCCGCCTCAGCGGCTCTTGATATGTACGAAGTTGACGAGCGCGGCTTGGACAGGCTCGATCGGTCCGTCCTTGAAGCCCTGATTACCAAATTCAATGGTGGGCCTGTGGGCTTGTCCACTTTGGCTATCGCCGTGGGCGAGGAACCCGAAACGGTGGAGACCGTTGCTGAGCCCTTCCTGGTCCGCGAGGGACTTTTGGGACGCACGCCGCGTGGCCGGATCGCGATGGCATCCGCGTGGACCCACCTTGGCTATGCCGTCCCGGCTGGAGTCTTCGGTCAGGAGACCTTGGCCCTGTTTGGTGAGGATGAAAACCACGCCGAAAGCGTGGATACCGTCGGCTAACACCCTCTGTTCAGCTTTTCCCACTAGACTGGTATGACGCTCGGCACGTTCGAGTCCTTGGTCCATGCCCGCTTTGCGGATCTGCCCGGGACGTTGCCGTGAACCAAAACGTAAGTACAGAACGGAACTTCCCTGTGGATCCAATGACCATATTGCTGTTCGTCATGCTTGGACTCTTTGTCTTCATGATGTTCCGCCGCAACAAGAAGACCCAGCAGCAGCAGGCTGAAATGCAGTCCAAGTTCGCGCCGGGCGTCGACGTCATGACCAGCTTCGGTCTCTTTGGCCGCATCGTGTCCATCGACGAAGCCGAGAACAAAGTGGTGATCGAACTCTCCCCGGGTAACCAGGCCACGGTTCACCGTCAGGCTGTTACCAAGGTAGTGGAGACGACCCCCGAGGAAGCGCCGGTTGTTCCTGACGACGCTTCGTCCTTGACTGCCGCGCAGACCGAAGCTCCTGCCGCCGTCGAGACACCGGAAGAAACCATCGCGCGCCTCAATAAAGAGGACAAGAAGGACAACTAGCACCGTCAGTCGCGGCGACACCGCGCAAGGCAACTTCTACGGCAGCGGAGAGCCGCCGGCAGACGCTTACCAGCGCCCGCCGGCGGCTGTCCGGCGATAACAGGAAGATCGATAATGGCACGGACCGGCCCCAAAAACTCAGCCCGCAGGGTGCTGACCTGGCTTGGAGCAATTTTCGTTGTATTAACCGCTGTCCTGGCTGGTGGAGTAGTGACTGGCAATGCCAGTTGGGCTCCCAAGCTTGCTCTGGACCTTGAGGGCGGAACCCAGATGATCCTGGCACCCCGGGTGGAGGGTTCCAGCGAGATCAATGAGGAGCAACTCAACCAGGCAGTTGCCATCATCCGGCAGCGTGTGGATGGCTCCGGTGTTGCCGAAGCCGAAATCAGCACTCAGTCGGGCCGGAACGTTGTGGTCAGTCTTCCGGGAACACCCTCCAAGGAGACCCGCGACCTCATTCAGGCCTCTGCCGACATGAACTTCCGCCCGGTCATCACCTATGGCGACCCGGCAGCTGTTCCGGCCGAACAGCGCACCCCCGAGGACCAGCTTCCCAAGCCCACCGCGGAGCCCGCCAATGCCAGCGACATCAACTGGGTCACTGCGGACATCGTCAAGGAATTTGAAGCCCTCGACTGTGTAAATCCGTCCCCGGAAAAGCGTGATCGTTCGGATCCGGCCAAGCCGCTGGTAACCTGCGAGGCGGCCACGGATAAGACTCCGGCCATCAAGTACATCCTCGGGCCCGTTGAGGTCAAAGGCCAGGACATCAGTGATTCCACCTTTACCCAGGTCCAGGGTGCCCAAGGCTCCGTGACTAATAGCTGGGGCGTGAACATTGTCTTCAACTCGGATGCAACAGCGAAGTTCAAGGCAGTAACCGAACGCCTCAATCAGTTCTATGCTGCGGCGCAGGCCCAGGGCACCGATGATCCCAAGTCCCAGTTCGCGATTGTCCTGGACGACAAAGTGCTGTCCGCACCTCGCGCCCTGGCTGTGATCACCGACGGAAAGCCTCAGATTACGGGTAACTTCACCCAAGCGTCTGCGAAGGCCCTCTCTGATCAGCTCCGCTACGGCGCGCTGCCCATCAGCTTTGAGATCCAGTCACAAGAGCAGATTTCCGCCACGCTCGGTGGCGACCAACTTCGCCTTGGGCTGCTGGCAGGCATGATCGGCCTGTTCCTCGTTGTGGTCTACTCCCTGTTCCAATACCGTGCCCTGGGCCTGGTGACCATCGCATCCCTCGTGGTTGCGGGTGTGCTGACCTATTTGGCCATCGCCATCCTCGGGTGGACGGAAAACTACCGTCTTTCCTTGGCCGGTGTGGCAGGTCTCATCGTGGCCATTGGCCAGACTGCGGACTCGTTCATTGTCTACTTCGAACGCATCAGGGATGAACTGCGCGAGGGACGTGGATTGGTGTCCGCTGTGGAGAACGGCTGGAAGCGGGCCAAGCGCACAGTGCTGGCCTCCAAGGCCGTCAACCTCCTGGCGGCATTGGTCCTCTACTTCGTAGCTGTTGGTAACGTTCGCGGTTTCGCCTTCACCCTTGGCCTGACCGCCCTGGCCGACCTCCTGGTGGTGTTCATGTTTACGCACCCCATGCTCCAGGTGCTGGCGCGCACCAAGTTCTTCGGCGAAGGACACCGTTTCTCAGGGCTTTCCCCTGACCGCCTCGGAGCAGTTCCGCTTTACCGCGGGGCCGGCCGGCTTCGCACACCTGCCGAAAAGCCGGCAGTGGTCCGCGCACGCAACACCGGTGCGGCTGCTGAAGCCGAACGTCGCATGACCATCGCCGAGAGGCGCCTTGCCGGGAAGGGCCAACTTACTGGTCCTTCGAACGGCACCAAGGAGGAGAAGTAATGACCACGAGCTTCGCAACCTTCGGCCATGAGCTCTACACGGGCAAGCGTTCGTACAACTTCGTAAAATCGAAGAAGATCTGGTTCATCATTGCTGCTGTCGCCGTGGCGCTCTCCATTCTGGTTCCTGTCGCCAAGGGCGGGTTCAACCTGGGAATCGAGTTCCGTGGCGGTTCGGAATTCACTGTTTCAAACGTGAGCACCACTGATGCAGCCCTCGGCGAAAAGGCCGTCCATGACGTGGTGCCTGGAGCCATTCCGCGTGTTGCCAACGTGGCAGGCAACACCATGCGCATTCAAACGGACCAGTTGACCGATGACGAGACGAACCGGATCAAGGATGGACTCACCAGCGCCTACGGGGTGACGGAGAATGAGGTGACGTCCAACTTCGTGGGACCAACCTGGGGCCAGGACGTCACGCGTCAAGCCCTTATTGGCCTGGTGGTCTTTGTTGGGTTGGCAGCTGTCCTGATGGCGCTGTACTTCCGAACCTGGAAAATGTCGTTGTCAGCACTTGTCGGCATGCTCGTCACCATGTTCACCACGGCGGGTGTCTACGCCCTGAGCGATTTTGAAGTGACGCCGTCGGCAATCATCGGCTTCCTGACCGTCCTCAGCTACTCGTTGTATGACACGGTGGTGGTCTTCGACAAGATCCGTGAAAACACCGCGGACATCTCCACATCCACTCGCCGCACGTTCGGCGAAGAGGTCAACCTTGCTGTCAACCAAACCCTGGTCCGGTCCATCAACACCATGATGGTAGCCATCCTCCCGGTTGCTGCAATCCTCTTCATTGGTGCCGGGCTCCTGGGCGCCGGCACCCTGCGCGATCTTTCCCTGGCACTCTTCGTGGGCATCCTCATCGGCACGGCTGCCACGATTTTCATCGCGGCACCGCTGTACGCCTGGTTGCGCCAGAGTGAGCCTGACCTGGTGAAGCAAGCCAAGAAGGTTGCTCACCGCAGGAATGAAGTCACTGTCGAGGGCTGAACTTCCCCTGAACAGCTCTTTTGATTGACTTGAGCCGGCCTCCGCACCAGTGCGGAGGCCGGCTCTTGACTTGCCCGTGTCATCGTCATGTGCTGCCCGGTTGCAGAAGCATTCACCTGCGGGAATAGACTGGGAGAATTAAATCGGTTGTGAGGGGTACTTCTGTGGAAGAACGTGCGACGTCGGCACCACCGGCGGGCGGGGATGACAGCCCCAAGGCTGTTGCAGTTCCGGCAACGAGTGTGCCCGGACGGACTGCAGCTGCGGTTCCGGTCGATGCTCCCGGCGTGCGTCCCACCTTCCCAGGGCGGAGGGAACGCACGCGTTCCCGGCTTGCCCGCCTGACGGGCCGGGGCATTGCTCCTTACTCGCCCATTTTGGAACCACTGCTGCGCACGGTCCGGGCAAATAATCCCAAAGAGGATTTCGATCTGATCCAACGCGCCTTCGCGGTGGCAGAGCAGAGCCACCAGGGACAAAAGCGCAAGAGCGGTGATCCCTACATCACCCATCCGGTGGCAGTGGCCACCATCCTGGCCGAACTTGGCATGACAGGGACAACCCTGGCCGCTGCCTTGCTGCACGACACCGTGGAGGACACTCCCTACACCCTGGCTGACCTGACGAGGGATTTCGGCCCTGAAGTTGCCATGTTGGTGGACGGTGTCACCAAGTTGGACAAAGTCAGTTTCGGTGAGGCTGCCCAGTCGGAAACCGTTCGTAAGATGGTCGTGGCGATGGCCAAGGACATCCGTGTCCTGATGATCAAGCTGGCGGACAGGCTCCACAATGCGCGGACCTGGCGGTTCGTTTCCGCGGAGTCCTCATCACGCAAGGCCCGTGAAACCCTGGAAATCTTCGCACCCCTGGCGCATCGCCTGGGGATGAACACCATCAAGTGGGAACTTGAAGACCTCTCCTTCGCAGCGCTGTACCCCAAGGTGTACGAGGAAATCGTGCGAATGGTGGGGGACCGTACGCCAGAGCGCGAAAAAAGCCTCAGCGTCATCCGCAACCAGATCGCGGATGATCTTCGGACGGCCAGGATCAAGGCGACCATCACTGGCCGGCCCAAGCACTACTACTCGATTTATCAGAAGATGATCGTCCGCGACAAGGACTTCGACGACATCAACGACCTCATGGGCGTGCGGGTCCTAGTGGATTCGGTACGTGATTGTTATGCCGCGCTGGGGACTCTGCATTCACGGTGGAACCCGCTTCCTGGCCGGTTCAAGGATTACATCGCCATGCCCAAGTTCAACATGTACCAGTCCCTGCATACCACCGTGATTGGCCCAGGCGGCAAGCCCGTGGAGATTCAGATCCGCACCCACGAGATGCACCGTCGTGCAGAATACGGTGTGGCAGCCCACTGGAAGTACAAAGACCAGCCCAACCGGACCGCACAAGGTCCCGGCAGCCCGCGTGACGGCGACATGGGTTGGCTGCGGTCGCTGGTTGACTGGCAACAGGAGACCTCGGATCCCGGAGAATTCCTGGATTCACTTCGCTACGAAATCAACGCCCGGGAAGTCTTTGTCTTCACCCCCAAGGGCGAGGTCATGGCCCTTCCGGCCGGGTCAACGCCTGTGGACTTCGCATATGCCGTGCACACGGAGGTGGGCCACCGAACCATTGGTGCCCGCGTCAACGGGAAGTTGGTTCCGCTCAACAGTGAACTCAACCACGGCGACTGGGTTGAGATCTTCACCTCCAAGGCAGAAGGTGCGGGGCCCAGCCAGGACTGGCAGCACTTCGTCAAATCTGCCCGTGCACGCAATAAGATTCGCCAGTGGTTCACCAAGGAACGCCGCGAAGAAGCCATTGAGCGTGGCAAGGACATGCTCACCAGGGCCATGCGCAAGCAGAACCTGCCCCTGCAGCGCCTGATGACGCACGACGCCCTGTCTGCCGTAGCAGAGGACTTCCACTACGTTGACATCTCCGGGCTGTATGCCGGTGTTGGTGACGGGCACACGTCAGCTCAATCCGTCATGGAGAAGCTCGTTGAGCACCTGGGCGGTCATGAGACGCCCGACGAAGACCTGGATGAAGTCAGTATCCCCACCCAGGTTGCGAAGTCGAAGTTCTCTGACTCCGGTGTCATTGTGCGGGGCGTGGGCGATGTCTGGGTCAAGCTGGCCCGGTGTTGCACCCCGGTGCCGCCGGATCCCATTCTTGGCTTTGTGACCCGCGGTTCAGGAGTTTCCGTTCACCGGACGGACTGCACCAACGTCTCGGGTCTTCGCGACCAGCCGGACAGAATTGTTGAAGTTGAGTGGGCCCCTACTCAGTCCAGCGTGTTCCTGGTGGAGATCCAGGTGGAAGCCTTGGACCGGAAGTCTCTTCTCTCCGACGTGACCCGTATCTTGTCTGAGAACCACGTCAATATCCTCGCAGCCTCTGTTCATACTTCCAGTGACAGGGTGGCGATCTCGAAATTTGCCTTCGAGATGGGTGATCCCAAGTATCTGCACCACGTTTTGAACGCGGTCCGACGGATCGACGGTGTTTTCGACGTCTACCGGACGACTGGAAACCGCCGGCGCAGCTAGCGAGGGTCTGCAGGGGCAAGCTGGGCCAAGGTTGCCAAGGCACGTCTCTTGTGGGGAACCCGTGGGGTGGCCTCGACGGCGAGAATGAGGAGCCGGAGCTTGATGCCAAGTTCTTCCCGTGCCAGCAGGCGCTTCAACGCAGGCAACGCGCGATCTGTTTCGACGTGGAGGGCGATGTCCGCGGCGGTACGAAGTGGACTGCTGACAAGCATTCCGCCCAGGCTCACCACGTCCATTTGACCTAGCCGGACTTCGTGCAGGCTGCATGCCGTGCTTCCCCGCAGGCTGGAGATGCGGTGTTTCGCATCAACCAGAAGTGACAAGTGCTCGGGTGGTTTGGCGCAACCGTAGATCCACGCTGCCGTGAGCCGCCCGGCCACCACCTTTGTCCGTATCCGTTCAGGGACTGTCAGGGCCGCTGCACGGGCTCTGAGGCGGTGGGTGACTGCCACACCAGGGGAGGCATAACTCTTCCCGTACAGGGGCAGCAGGATGCCATCAAATGCCATTCCCTGCAGTTCGTTCCACGAAAAGATGCGGCTGGGGGAGTAGAGCTCGGAGATGACCGGCTCCTGCAAGAGCGGGGCGGTGACAGCGGGGACCATTCGTCGATCATTCCGTGTGACCGCCCTACGAGTACAGGCTCCGTCCGGTTTATGTGGATAACCCGGACGGAGCCTGCAGGAAGTGCTTTCTTAGAAACCCCTAGGCGAGGTCGCTGGCGGAGCGCTGGATCTGGTCAAGCCATGCTTGACGCGCTTCCAGTGCTTCGCGGGCAGCCTTGATGCGGCGCTGGTCGCCAGCCTTTTCAGCCTTCTCCAGATCCTCCTTCAGGCCTGCGATGGCAGATTCAAGCTGTGACAAGGCGCTGTTGGTGCGGGCCTTGGTTTCCGGGTTGCTCCGTCGCCACTTCTCTTCCTCGGCTTCGCGGACCGCATCCTCAACCTTGCGCAGCCCGGCCTCGATCCTGCCCATATCGGCGCGGGGAACCTTGCCGGCATCTTCCCAACGATCTCTGATGGACTGGAGAGCCTTCTTGGCAGCGTTGAGATCGTTGATGGGGAGAAGTGCCTGCGCCTCAGCCACGAGCTGTTCCTTCACACCAAGGTTGGCCGTGTATTCCTGGTCGATCTGCTCGTTGGCGGCCTGGCGGTTGCTGAAGAAGACGTCCTGGGCGGCGCGGAAGCGGCCCCACAGTGCGTCATCATCCTTGCGGCTTGCACGCGGAGTGGTCTTCCACTGGTCCATCAACCTGCGGTACTCGCCTGCGGCGAATCCCCAATCGGTGGAGGTGGAGAGCGCTTCGGCCTCTGCAATCAGGGCTTCCTTGGCGGACTTTGCCGCAGAGTTGTTACTGTCCAGCTGGGAGAAGTAGGCGCGGCGGTGACGATCGAAGACCGTCCGAGCCGAGCGGAAACGCTTCCAGAGCGCGTCTTCGTTGCTGCGGCCGAGCCTGACCCCGCTCTTCTGCGCTGCCTTCCACGTTTCAAACAGCTCGTTCATCCGTGCGCTGGAGGTTTTCCACTGGATTTGAGCGGGGTCCTGGCCGGCAATGGTCTCAGCTTCGGCAACGATCGCTTCGCGAGCCGCGAGTTCGCTGGCGCGCACCGCTTCGTGGGCTGCCTTCTCCGACTTTTCCAGTTCAATAACCTGGGCTGACAGCGCGTCCAAGCGGGCCTCGGCAGCGCGGATGTCGCCCACCATGTTGCGCTCCGCGAGCTGCTCACGCAGGTGCGTGACAGTCTTCTGCATGTCCGTGGCAGGTGCCTTGGACTCCACCCGGTGTTCCAGGAGAACTACCTGTGCAATGACGTCGTCGAACTTGCGGGCAAAGTAGCCAAGGGCATCATCGGTGCTGACGCCCGGGTACTGACCTACAGCGATCTCTTCACCGTCCAGCGTGAGGAAGACGTGGCCATCACCTTCGGCGCGCCCCCACTTGGCTGCCTCGGCAAGTGACGCCGCAGATACCGCAGGGGCGGCAGGAACGACGGCGGCGGGAGCCTTTGGGCGGGCCGCGAAGGCGGCTGGGGAAGGCGCCGCGGACGGCGTCGGGCGGGGAACAGCCGGTGCCGCTGGCGTTGCTGCCGCAGGGTCCTCCGTAGTGTCCCCGGCAGTCACAGCCGCCTCGGCGGTCGGTGCTGCGGGCGCTGCCTCGGCGGTCGGTGCTGCGGGCGCTGCCTCGTCGGCCGGAACTGCTTCGCTGACTGGAGCATTCTCCACGGGAGCTGGCGCCTCGGAATCGTTGGCGCCGCTTGCCTCGACTGCTTCTTCGTTGGCCACTACTGCTGTTTCGTCGGATTTCTGACTGTCTGTCACCGCTAAAAGTCTTTCGCTTGGAGGGAACTGCTCAGGTAATGCACTCCGGGCCTGGCCTGGAGCTGGTTACTTCAGAGAAAACGAGTCTATCGTGACAGGTGCCACAGGGGCGCCGTCGCTGGCGTTTTCACCGGGTTTAAGGCCTGCTGCCGCAATCTTGGCTACGACGTCCAGGCCGCTGGTCACCTTACCTACTACGGTGTACCCACCGGCCGTGTCAGCAGGGATGGTGGTGTCCTTGTAAACAATGAAAAATTGGTGGCCGTTGCCAAAAGCGTTGTTTCCAGTGCGGGCTACGGCAATGGTCCCGGCAGGGTAGTTGTTGTCCGCTGGAGTATTCTCCAGCGGCCCCCATCGGTAGTTTGCGTCGTCTGCCCCGTCTTCGGACTTGGCGCCGCACTGGAGGAGGCCGAACGTTTCGGAAGTGGTCAACCGGTGGCAGAACGCGCCGTTGTAGTAACTGGCGTCGGTGAGGGACTTGAACACCGCGGCAGCCTGCGGTGCCGCGGTTCCGTTCAGTTCGATGCCGAGAACGCCGCTGTTCAACGCGAGCTCGCCGGTGAAGGTCTTTCCGGCAGCCGTTTCCGGACCGGGTATGTCGGCGCTGTTCGATGCAGCCGGGGAAGCGGACGGTGAACTGAGCCCGGCTTCGGCGGCGGCAAACTCCGCCTCGGTGGGGTTTGAGCTGAAGGCTGTCAGTTGCAGCACTACGGCCAATACCACCGCCACGCCGGCTGCACTCACGGCGATGGTGTTGTCGCGTTTGCGTCGCTTGCCCTGTTCCTGCCGCAGGGCACGCTTGGCTTCCATCTGCCTGATGCGCCGTTTCGCTTCGCGGTCATCCCGCGACCTTGTTGCCAAGAGTCCTCCTGATTGTGTCCACTTTGGGTGGCTGCCGACAGGAACCGGGCATGCTGCATTAGATGTGCACGCGCGGAAAGCATAAACTGGCTGCCGCACATAGTTTATGCATGACCGGCTGGACGCCCGCCCTGTAAACGCCGGAAGGGCGTTTAAAAGCTGCGGTGCGATGCCAGCGTCAGCTTTCTTCGAGGAGACTTTTCCACCATGGCACGTAACGCCTCCCTGTCCGGATTCCCCGAGTGGCTTCCCCAGGAGCGGTTGGTGGAGCTCCATGTGCTGGATACGCTCCGGAAGACGTTCGAACTGCACGGCTTTTCTTCTATTGAGACCCGTGCCGTTGAAACCGTGGGACAGCTGCTCCGCAAAGGTGAGATCGACAAAGAGGTCTATGGACTGAGTCGACTCCAGGACGATGACGGTGAAGCTGCCACATCGGACAAGTCGGACCCCAACGCCTTGGCCCTTCACTTCGACCTGACTGTTCCCTTCGCCCGCTACGTGGTGGAGAACGCCGGCTACCTGGCATTTCCCTTCCGCCGGTACCAGATCCAGAAAGTCTGGCGGGGCGAGCGGCCGCAGGAAGGCCGTGCGCGTGAGTTCACCCAGGCGGACATTGATGTTGTGGGCGACGGCGAACTGCCGTTCCGGTACGACGTCGAAATCGCGTTGGTCATCGCCGAGGCCCTGAGCGCTTTGCCGATCCCGGATTTCCGGCTTCGTATTAATAACCGCAAGCTTGCCGAAGGCTTCTATCGCGGCATCGGGCTCACTGACACGGCCGGGGTGCTGCGCAGCATCGACAAACTGGAAAAGATCGGCGCCGCCAAGGTGGCTGAGCTGCTGAAGAGTGAGCTCGGAGCCACGGACGAACAGGCCGGACTTGCCCTTAAGCTGGCATCGATCCGTACCGAGGATGCTTCCTTTGTGGACCAGGTCCGAGCACTTGGAGTGACAGATGACCTCCTGGAAGAGGGCCTGAGCGAACTCGAGCAGGTCATCCAAGCCGCAGTTCTGCGTGCTCCCGGCAAGGTCGTCGCGGACCTCAGCATCGCCCGTGGCCTGGACTACTACACAGGTACCGTCGTTGAGACCGTCCTGGTGGGCCACGAGCAGCTTGGTTCCATCTGTTCCGGGGGCCGCTACGACGCGTTGGCGAGCAAGGGCAACCGCAAGTTCCCCGGCGTCGGCCTTTCCATTGGCGTGACGCGGCTCGTGTCTCGCATCCTCAGCCAGGAATTGGCTACGGCCTCCCGATCGGTTCCCACCGCGGTGTTGGTGGCCTTGAACACGGACGACAGCTGGTCCGCTGCGCAGGACATTGCCGCCCAGTTGCGCGGCCGGGGCATTGCCACGGAAGTTGCAGCCAAAGCAGAGAAGTTCGGCAAGCAGATTAAGTTCGCGGATCGCCGAGGCATTCCGTTCGTGTGGTTCACCGACGACGACGGCAAGCACCAGGTCAAGGACATCCGTTCAGGCGAGCAGGTTGATGCCGACCCCGCCATCTGGATGCCTGCCGAAGCGGATCTGCACGTGCGGGTCACCACCGCCTGATACATCCATAGCTTGTCCTGCCTGGTGGCAGGAGCCGCGGCCGGGGCGGGTAAACTCGGACGGGACCGCTTTGCAGCGGTCCCTCTAAATTTCATGCTGAAAGGAATGCTGTGCTGCGCACACATGACCTCGGATCCCTTCGCTCCGAGCACATTGGACAAACCGTTACCCTGGCCGGCTGGGTGGGCCGCCGCCGTGATCACGGTGGCGTTGCATTCGTTGACCTGCGTGACGCTTCCGGTGTCGCCCAGGTGGTTGTCCGTGAGGAAGAGGTCTTCCACGGCCTTCGGAACGAGTACGTGCTGCAGGTGACGGGTACCGTCAACAAGCGTCCTGAAGGCAACGAGAACCCGGCTCTGGCCACGGGTGAAATCGAGGTTATCGCGGACAACGTTGTTATCCTCAACACCTCCGAGCCTCTCCCGTTCCAGATCGACGAGCACGTGGAGGTCGGCGAGGAAGCCCGGCTTAAGCACCGCTACCTGGACCTGCGCCGCCCCGGCCCCGCCCGCAACATGCGCCTGCGTTCGGAGGCAAACCGTGTGGCACGCGAGCTGTTGCACCAGCGCGGATACGTCGAAATCGAGACACCGACGCTGACGCGTTCGACGCCGGAAGGCGCCCGCGACTTCGTGGTTCCGGCGCGTCTTGCCCCGGGTTCCTGGTACGCCCTGCCGCAGTCGCCGCAGCTCTTCAAGCAGCTCCTCCAGGTGGGCGGCTTCGAGAAGTATTACCAGATTGCGCGTTGCTACCGTGACGAGGACTTCCGTGCCGACCGTCAGCCGGAGTTCACGCAGCTGGATATCGAAGCCAGCTTCGTTGACCAGGACGATGTCATTGAACTGGGCGAGGCGATCGTCAAGGCCCTGTGGCAGTTGATCGACGTGGAAATCCCCACCCCGATCCGCAGGATGACTTACCTGGACGCCATGGCCAAGTATGGCTCTGACAAGCCTGACCTGCGTTTCGGCGTGGAGCTGACTGAACTTACCGAGTTCTTCAAGGACACCAATTTCGGCGTTTTCAAGGCGCCCTACGTCGGAGCCGTGGTCATGCCCGGTGGCGCTTCCCAGCCGCGCCGAACCCTGGACGGCTGGCAGGAATTCGCCAAGCAGCGTGGACACAAGGGCCTGGCCTACGTCCTCTTCAAGGAAGATGGCGAGCTCGCCGGCCCCGTTGCCAAGAACCTCACGGATGACGAGCGCGCCGGTCTGGCTGACGCCGTTGGCGCCAAGCCGGGCGACTGCATCTTCTTTGCTGCCGGCGAGAAGTCAGCGGCGCGTGCCCTGCTGGGTGCTGCCCGCGTTGAAATTGGTCACCGCACCGGCTTGATCGATCCCAAGGACTGGGCTTTCGTTTGGATCGTGGACGCTCCCATGTTCGAGCCTGCTGCCGCTGCTGTTGCCTCCGGCGACGTCGCAGTGGGCGGGGGGCAGTGGACGGCCGTACACCACGCCTTCACCTCGCCCAAGCCAGAGTTCCTTGACACGTTCGACCAGGACCCGGGATCTGCGTTGTCCTACGCTTACGACATCGTCTGCAACGGCAACGAGATCGGCGGCGGTTCCATTCGTATCCACGACCGTGAGGTCCAGGAGCGCGTGTTCCAGCTGATGGGCTTGGACAAGGAAGAGGCCGAGACCAAGTTCGGCTTCCTCCTTGAGGGGTTCAAGTACGGCGCTCCTCCGCACGGCGGCATGGCCATGGGGTGGGACCGTGTGGTGGCTCTCCTCGCCGGGGTTGAATCCATCCGCGACGTCATCGCCTTCCCCAAGACCGGCAACGGTTACGACCCCCTGACTGCTGCGCCGGCTCCCATTACCGCCCAGCAGCGCAAGGAAGCAGGCGTGGACTTCAAGCCGGAGTCCAAGCCTGCTGCGAAGCCGGAAACCAAGTCCGAGTAATTTTGTGACCAAAAGGCTCCTCACTGCGGTGAGGAGCCTTTTGTGTTCCAGCCACTGAAGGGTCAACGCATGATGGAGCAAGCGTTTCTGGAATCGCTCATGGATAAGGCCTGGCCTGCACTTGAGCGTGAAGAACTTGAGCGTGAAGAAACGGGGGACTGGGTCCTGCGTGCTTCGGGCGGAGTGACCCAGAGGGCTAATTCCGTGTGGCCAAGGAACGCTTCCGGTGGGCTGGAGGAGGGACCTGGCATCGCACCATCCGTTCGTGCAGCGGCGGAGTGGTATCGGCTTCGCAGGCTTCCCTTGATCTTCCAAATCTTTGACGACTCCCGCAGCGCTGCCCTCAATGCTTACCTGGATGAGCAGCGCTACACGAGGCAGTCGGCAACAAAGATCATGGTCCGCGGCGCGGAGGGGCTGCCTGTCAGCACGTCGGGCCGGAACGTTGAAATGGCCACAGAGCCGTCTGAGGAATGGCTAAGCGTGTGGTGGACCGTCGACGGTCGCGGAGGCGAAGCTGAACTGTCGGTCGCTCACAAGATTCTCAGCGCCTGCCCTGCGCTTTACGCATTGGTGAGGGACGACGACGGCGTCCCCGCCGCCGTCGGACGTCTCGCTTTGGTGGATGGCTGGGGCGGTATTTACAGCATGGCGACGTCGGCAGAGCACCGCCGCCGCGGATACGGGGCCGAGGTTCTGGCTGCGCTGTTGAACGCCGGGACCCACCACGATCTCGAGGGATTCTGGCTGCTGGTCACGGAGGCAAATCACGGAGCACAGCGGCTTTACTCGCAAGCTGGTTTCAGCAGCCACGGCAGCTACCTCTACCGTCAGGCGCCACTGAGGCGTGCGCCCAGCGGCTGCTAGATCTCAGCTGTTAGATCCCAGGCTGCCGGTTCCTGGGCTGCCGCGGCCGCTCATCCGTCGGGTGTCAGACGGGCGGATCAGTCACCGTGATGCGTACGGCGCAGGCATCGGCAGCGCACTTTGCCAGCACTGCAGTCTTTGGAGCTTGAACGTCCAGGAAGGCCAGGCGCGCACGCCCGGCAATGGCCCTGAGTAGCGGCTGGGAAAGAACCTGTTCCACCAGCACGCGGTCGCCGCCCGGGACGAGGTACTCAATGTGGTGTTCGCTGAAGACGCGCGCAGCGTGTTCCGCTGTGGCCTTGGCCTCCAGGAAGCGGCTACCACTCTTTGACGCGAGGATTGTGGACCCGCTGGCAGCAGCTATGGAGTATCCGCCCTTGCGAACCAGCAGCAGGCCAAGCCCCCGTTCCTGGTTTGCCAGTGAAGCCAAACGGTCCACTTCTGTTGCTCCCCGGCCCGGACGTCCGTCTGCAGGCCAGGGTGCCCTCAGCAGGGCAGTCGCACCGTCGGCCGCCCTCAGAAGTACCCCGTCGTCGTCGAGGTCTTCTGCGATTGGACCGTGGCTTGCCGCGAACCGGTCCACCCAACCCCGCAACCTGGCGGCGGGTACCAAAGCAGTCCGGCTGCCGTGACCCGGATGAGGGGCAGATGCTCGGCGATCCACGTCGATGTCTCCTTTGCTGGAACTATGAGTAGCCTATCCATGTGGAAGATCTCTTTGGTGCCGGTGCAGTTGATGACGACGAGTCCGAGGATCTGTCCGTGTCGGGGGGTCCCTCCGATGCCCGCTGGATGGCTTCGCAGCGGAGTCCGCTCGCTGTAAGAATGCGCCCCCGGTCTCTTGACGAGGTGGTGGGGCAGCAGCATCTGCTGGGGCAGGGCTCGCCCTTGCGTCAGCTGGCAGCAGGTGCTGAGGCTGCCGGCCCCGCGGGTCCCAGTTCGGTGATCCTTTGGGGCCCTCCCGGGACCGGGAAGACCACGCTCGCCCACGTGATCGCACGAGGGCCCGGGCGTAAGTTCGTTGAACTGTCAGCCATCACAGCCGGCGTCAAGGATGTACGCCGCGTCATGGATGAGGCGTTGACAGCCCGCGACCTTTACAAGAAGACCACCGTTCTTTTCCTCGATGAGATCCATCGTTTCAACAAGGCCCAACAAGATGCCCTGCTCCCTGGGGTGGAGAACCGTTGGGTGGTGCTGGTGGCTGCCACCACGGAAAACCCGTCCTTCTCCGTGGTGTCGCCACTGTTGTCACGCTCGCTGCTGCTCACGCTGAAGCCGCTTACCGATGACGACATTTCCGGTCTGCTTGAACGGGCAGTTGCCGATACCCGCGGCCTGGCTGGCCGCGTGGAGCTAAGCCCTGAGGCGTTGGACCATCTGGTCCGGCTGTCCGGAGGCGACGCCCGCAGGGCATTGACAGCGTTGGAAGCCGCCGCCGGCGTCGCGTTTGGTGACTCCGCCGTCGTCGATGTTTCCGACGCTGAGGCGACAGGAACTGAAGAGGACAGCGACACCGACGACGGCGAAACCGGGCTCGCGAAGGACAGCGTTCCTGACGCTCCCGTCCTGGTGGAACTCCGTCACACTGAACGTGCCCTGGATGCCGCGGCCGTTCGCTACGACCGTGCCGGCGACCAGCATTACGATGTGGCCAGCGCGTTCATCAAGTCCATTCGGGGCTCGGACGTTGATGCCGCCCTGCACTATTTGGCACGCATGCTTGAAGCCGGTGAGGACCCACGGTTCGTCGCGAGGCGGATTGTGATCTCTGCCGCCGAGGATATTGGAATGGCAGATCCCACCGCGTTGCAGACCGCAGTGGCCGCGGCACAGGCAGTGCAGTTGATCGGCATGCCGGAGGGCCGGATCGTGTTGGCCGAGGCCGTGGTCCATCTGGCCACCGCGCCAAAGTCCAACGCCGCTTATATGGGTCTGAACAAGGCGGTGGCTGATGTTCGTGCCGGCTTCGGTGGCGGCATCCCCATGCACCTGCGTGATGCTCACTACCCTGGCGCAAAGCAGCTCGGCCATGGGAAGAGCTACAAGTACGCACATGACGAACCACACGGCGTGGCAACCCAGCAGTATCCGCCGGATGACTTGGTGGGCAAGGACTACTACGAGCCCACCACTAACGGAGCTGAACGCGATATTGCTGCCAGGTTGGAGCGGCTCCGTAAGATCGTGCGCGGAGAGTAGCGCCGGAATGACGCCCGCTACGGGTGGAGACCCTGCCCGTGATAGGATCGTTGCTTGTCTGGCATGGCCTGACGCACAATCCCTCTGAAGATTCCTTCAATAGTGCTGTGCGCCCGGGCTAGTAGCAAGAGGCAGCGGTTGGCCGATGCTCTCCCTGATGGAGGCCAGTAACACTGACACACCGCAGTAATTGGAAGGACACAAGTGGCTAACAACACTCGTGCTCGCCGTACCGCACGCCTTTCGCGTGCACTCGGCATTGCTCTGACCCCCAAGGCCGCCAAGTACATGGAGCGCCGCCCGTACGGCCCCGGCGAGCATGGCCGTGCCCGCAAGAAGCAGGACTCCGACTACGCCGTACGTCTGCGCGAAAAGCAGCGTCTGCGCGCCCAGTACGGCATCCGTGAAGCTCAGATGACCCGTGCCTTCGAAGAAGCACGCCGCACCAAGGGCCTGACCGGTGAGAACCTGGTTGAGCTCCTCGAAATGCGTCTGGATGCCCTCGTGCTCCGTGCAGGCTTCGCCCGCACCATCGCACAGGCCCGCCAGCTGGTTGTTCACCGCCACATCATGGTTGACGGCATCCGCGTGGACCGCCCGTCGTTCCGCGTTGGCGAAGGTCAGCTCATCCACGTTCACAGCCGCTCCGAGGTAATGCCCCCGTTCCAGGTGGCAGCCGCTGGTGCACACGTGCTCAACAACGTGCCGGCATACCTGGACGTCAAGATCGACGCCCTTCAGGCCCGCCTGGTTCGTCGCCCGAAGCGCTCCGAGGTCCCCGTGATCTGCGAAGAGCAGCTCGTCGTCGAATTCTACGCACGCTAAATTTCAGCAGCGTATACAAAGAAGCCCGTGGCACACGCCGCGGGCTTCTTTGTATGTAAGGTACCGGTCCACTATAGGTAAGGTACTGGGGGAGGCCTTGCCCAAAGCCGTGAACCGGCTGGTGTGAGGCAGCGAAACGATCCAAGGAGAAGAGTTCTATGTCTGGTGGCGACATCGCCGGCCTCATCGCAGCAGGAGTGTTCGCGCTTCTCGTCCTGCTTTTGGCCGTGCCCATTTTGAAGCTGGGCGGCGTTTTTGACGAAGTGCGGACGTCCATCCGTTCACTCAGCGACGGCGCCACGCCCCTGATGGATGAAGTGACAGCAACCGTCACCACCACCAACGAACAGCTGAAGAAGGTTGACGGAATCGCCTCCAACGTGTCCGACGCCTCGGCCAACATCTCCGCGTTGTCCTCTCTTGTTGCGGCCACGGTGGGCTCGCCGTTGATCAAGGTTGCAGCCTTCAGCTATGGCGTGCGTTCTGCGTTCGCTGGACGCCGCGCGCCTTCCTCCGGCCGCCGCAGCCGCTGACCTCAGCAGCCTCTGAACCAGTTGGCCGCGAACTACAGGGAGACCAAAACCTCATGAAGAGAATTGTGTGGATGGGCATCGGCGTCGCCATCGGCGTCATTGCGTTCCGTAAGATCACCGAAGCCCAAGCCAACCTTGGGCCCGAGGGCTTGAATCGAGCTGTTGGCCGGATGGCCGATGGCATGTTCGACTTTGCCGACGCCGTGCGTACAGGGATGCACCAACGCGAGGAAGATTTGCGGGCAGTGTTGGGGATTGACGACGCCGTAGCCACCCGGCGCTAGCGGGAGCAGTTCGCCCCCGCGCCCTCAACAGGGCAGAATGGAAAGCTGCGGAACGGCACCAGCCGGTTCCGCGCACATCGTGTGCAGTGAATTGAGAAGGGTAAGTAATCAGCTAATGAAGTCGCAGGAGATCACCAAGCGCTGGGTGGACTTTTTTGTCAACAAGGGTCACACCGCCGTTCCCTCCGCGTCGCTCGTTTCCAGCGACCCGTCACTTCTCTTCACTGTGGCCGGAATGGTGCCCTTCATTCCGTACCTGACCGCGCGCGAAGAGCCGCCCTACAGCCGTGCCACGAGCGTCCAGAAGTGCATCCGCACCGGAGACATCGAAGAAGTAGGCAAGACGGCCCGCCACGGGACGTTCTTCCAGATGTGCGGCAACTTTTCCTTCGGAGACTACTTCAAGGAAGACGCCATCAAGTTTGCTTTCGAGCTGCTCACCACGAGCGTTGACGACGGCGGTTACGGACTTCCGGCCGAGCGCCTCTGGGTGACGGTCTACGAAGAGGACGACGAAGCCAAGGAGCTGTGGCTCAAGAACACCGGCATTCCCGCTGAGCGAATCCAGCGCATGGGCAAGGCGGACAACTACTGGTCCACAGGCCAGCCCGGCCCTGCAGGTCCCTGCTCCGAGATCTACTATGACCGCGGCCCTGCCTACGGCATTGAAGGCGGCCCTCTGGCCGACGAAACCCGCTACATCGAAATCTGGAACCTCGTGTTCATGCAGTACCAGATCGAGAACGTCCGCTCCAAGGTGGACTTTGACATCGTGGGTGAACTGCCGCAGAAGAACATTGACACCGGCCTGGGCATGGAGCGTCTTGCCATGATCCTCCAGGGTGTTGAAAACATGTACGAGACCGATCAGGTCCGCCCTGTGATCGACAAAGCAGCTGAATTGTCCGGCCGCGAGTACACCTCGGCTGAGTCCCCGGAAGATCCGCACCACACGGACGATGTCCGCATGCGTGTTGTAGGCGACCACATTCGCTCTGCCTTGATGCTCATTGCCGATGGTGTGGCACCGTCCAACGAAGGCCGTGGCTATGTGCTGCGTCGCCTGATCCGACGCGCTGTCCGCGCCATGCGCTTGCTCGGCGTCGAAAAAGCCTGCCTCCCCGACCTTCTTCCCGCTTCCCGCGACGCCATGAAGGGCGTCTACCCGGTGGTGGAGACCGACTTTGCCCGCATCAGCCGTATTGCCTACGCCGAAGAAAAAGCGTTCCTGCGCACTATTGCTTCCGGTACAGCCCGTCTGGAAGATGCTGTAGCCGAGTCAAAGGCTGCCGGCGTTCCACTTTCCGGCGCAGACGCCTTCGCCCTGCATGACACTTACGGCTTCCCGATTGATCTGACCCTGGAAATGGCAGAAGAAGCCGGCCTCAAGGTGGACGAAACGGGTTTCCGCGCCCTCATGCTGGAGCAGCGCCAGCGTGCTCAGGCCGATGCCAAGGGCAAAAAGGGTGGCCACGCCGACCTCAGCGCCTACCAGGAGCTTCTGGGCAAGGGCGAAACAGTCTTCACCGGGTACAGCGAACTTGAGGGCGAAGCAAAGGTCCGCGGCATCGTCAGCGGCGGCCGGTCGGTGGCGCATGCGTCCACCGGCGACGAAATCGAGTTGGTCCTCAACGAAACCCCGTTCTATGCAGAAGCCGGCGGTCAGTCCGCTGACACAGGCCTCATCACCGGCGACGGTTTCGTAGTTGAGGTTGTGGACGTTCAGCGTCCCATCAAGGGCCTCAGTGTTCACAAGGCGATTGTCCGCGAAGGTGAGATCGCTTCCGAGGCCTTGGTGCGCGCCGCCGTCGACCGCGAACGTCGTCATGCCGCCGAGCAGGCCCACACCGGCACGCACATTGTGCATGCTGCGTTGCACCAGATCCTCGGCCCGGAAGCCACTCAGCGCGGTTCGTACAACAAGGCCGGATACCTTCGCTTTGACTTCGCCTGGGGCGAGGGCCTCAGCACTGCTACCCGCTCCGAAATCGAAGAGGTTTCCAACATCGCCATCCGGAACAACTTCCGGGTGGACACCAAGGTGATGGGGCTCGCCGAGGCCAAGGAGCTGGGTGCCATGGCGCTCTTCGGCGAAAACTACGGCAGCGAAGTGCGTGTGGTGGAGATCGACGGCGCGTGGTCCCGCGAGTTGTGCGGTGGCACCCACGTGGCCAGCACGTCCCTGATCGGCAGCCTCTCCCTGTTGGGCGAACAGTCTGTTGGCTCGGGAAACCGCCGTGTTGAGGCTTTCGTAGGCTTGGATGCCTTCCGTCACCTCGCAGCCGAGCGGGCCTTGGTCTCAGAGCTCACGGATCTTTTGAAAGTTCCGTCCGGACAACTTGCTGACCGGATCTCCAGCACCCTGAACAAGCTCAAGGCCACAGAGAAGGAGCTTGATCGCCTCCGCAAAGAGCAGCTCGCAGCAGCGGCCGCCAACCTGGTGGGTACCGCCAAGGACGCCGCGGGCGTTAGGGTCGTAGCCCACGACGCCGGCCAGGTGGGTGGCGCTGATGATCTGCGCAACCTTGCCCTCGATCTCCGTAACCGCCTCGGCTCGGAAGCCTCCACTGTGGCTGTTGCGGGTGTCAGCAATCACCGTCCCGTCATACTGATCGCCACCAACGAGGCAGCCCGCGAAGCAGGCGTCAAAGCCGGAGTGCTGGTGCGTTTGGCAGCAGGGATCCTCGGTGGCGGCGGTGGCGGCAAGGACGACGTCGCCCAAGGCGGCGGCACCGACGCTGGGAAGGTCTCTGAGGCCCTCACAGCGGTGGTGGATGCGATTGCCAAGCGCTGACGGTGGATTCCAGTACTGACAGTGGCGTCTACCCCCACGGCATCAAGCTGGGGGTAGACGTCGGTACCGTCCGGGTGGGTCTGGCCATCTGCGATCCGGACGGAATCCTGGCGACACCGTTCAAGACAGTAGGGCGGGACACCAAGAAAAACTCCGATGTGCGCGCAGTGGTCAAGCACGCTGTTGACTTGGCGGCGGTGCAGATTTTCGTCGGTCTTCCCCGCACCATGAAGGGCGAAGAGCGGGCGTCTGCGCAAATGGCCATGGACTATGCGGACCTCCTGTCCAGCGAGCTTCTGCGTGTCGGTTTAGACGTTCCCGTGAACCTTGTGGATGAGCGACTTTCAACTGTTACGGCACACCGCAACCTGCACGAAGCTGGCATGAGCAGCAAGAACCACCGTAAAGTGGTTGATCAGGTTGCCGCTGCCGGAATACTGCAGCACGCAATCGACATGCAAAAAGCCAGAGGAACGGACGTTGGCCGCCGAGTGCAGGCACCGGTGCAGTCCGAAAAGCCCAGCAGTGCCCCAACGCTGCGGGCTGCCTCCGGCAGTGAAACCGATTCTTCTAAGAGGGGACTGCAACTGTGAGCCCGGTCAACAACGACCCCTCCAGCGGTACCGCCGGCGGCGGTATGCCGCTTACCCGCAAAGAGCTGCGGGCGCGTGAACGATTCCTCGCCACGCAGAACCACAATGTGGTGCCCGTTCCCGAAGCGACCCCGGGGGAGGCGGCTCCCTCGGCGGAAGGCGAGCTGGAATTGCCCCGACCAGTCCCTGCGGTTCAACCTGCCCCCGTTGTGCCGCCCACGCCCGTGGCACCCCCCGCACCAGTGGCGCC
>NZ_PCPR01000030.1 GCF_002979775.1 Arthrobacter sp. MYb23 | reverse complement strand
TTACCCAGCCCCCAGCACTGACCCGGCCCCCGCGAAACGCAGTAAAACAGCAGAAACCAGCCGGCCGTCGTCGTGCATTCCGACCGGCAACTGGGAAGGAACGCAGGACGCCCGCACACCAACCGGGGAGGAACGTTCGGTGAAAGCAACAAACCACCGTTGAACCCACCGGCCCCGGAGGGTAGAACGGGTAGATGACCAACGACGTGAACTCTTGGATGGACAAGTACGAACGAGCGTGGACCTCGAATGAGCCCGACGACGTCCGGGCACTCTTCACCGAGGATGCCGTCTACTACGACAAACCCAACACGGATAAACCGTGGAACGGCCACGAAGAGATCGTCAAAGCGTGGGCCGACGCCGGCGACAAGCCCGAGGACTGGACGTTCGAATGGAACCTTCTGGGCCAGGACGGCGATACGGTTTTCGTCCAAGGCCTGACCACGTATCTCAACGGGGACCCCACCTACGACAATCTGTGGGTGATCCGCTTCGCCGAAGACGGACGCGCCCGCGAATTCACCGAGTGGTACATGGCTCGCAAGAACACCCCACCCTCGCCCAACTGAGTCGCAGTTCAGGCCGTTCTGAGCGCTCAAAACGGCCTGAACTGCGACTCAGTTGGGTCCGTCAGTAGCTTTCGCGCTCGGCCGTCTCGGACACAGGGATGAATTTTGAGGCGAAACCCTCGGACGCGCGGGCCAGCACCGCAACATCGGCGCCGACCAGCACAAAGGAGGCACCGGCGTCGAGATAGGCCCGGGCGGTTGATTCGTTGAAGGCGTTCACGCCGGCGGGCTTACCTGCCGCTTTCGCGGCTTCAAGGCAATGCTCGACGACGGCCCTCACCAAGGGATTTTCCTGCTGTCCCAGCAGGCCCATGGAGGCTGCGAGGTCCGAGGGGCCCAGGAAGATGCCGTCCACGCCGTCGACGGCCAGGATCTCCTCCACCGCCGACGCCGCAGCTTCGGACTCAATCTGGACCGTGAGGCTGATGGTCTCCGAGGCGGAAGCCAGGTAGTCCGGGACACGGTTCCAGCGTGCGGAACGGGCCAGTGCGGATCCGACGCCGCGAACACCGTGCGGAGGGTAGCGGACCGCGGCAACCGCAGCTGCGGCGTCAGAGGCCGAGTTCACCATGGGGATCATCAGGTTCTGCACGCCGAGGTCGAGGTACTGCTTGATGACCACGGTGTCGTTGACCGGTGGTCGGACCATGGCCTGCACGGGGTAACCGCTGACGGCATGGAGTTGGGCGAGGATCGATTCGAGGCCGTTGGGACTGTGCTCGGCGTCGATCAGTACCCAGTCCAGGCCGGATCCGGCGCAGATCTCGGCCACCAGCGGGCTGCCGGAGCAGATCCACATGCCAGCCAGCGGGCGGTCTGCCTCGGAGAGTGCCGAGTAGAAGGTGGGGTTTAGTCGAATTGGCATGTCACCACTCCCAACGGTCCGTAATCCGCGTGCACGGTATCACCTTTGTACACCCACATCGGGCGCGTAAACGAGCCCGCCAGGATGATGTCCCCGGCCTTCATCGAGTCACCGTGGGCGGCGATCTTGTTTGCCAGCCAGTGGACACCGTTGGCCGGGTGGTCCAGCACTCCGGCTGCGACGCCGGTCTCTTCCACTGTCTGGTTTTTGTACAGGATGGCGGAGACCCAACGGAGGTCGACGGCGTCCGGCCGCACCGGGCGGCCGCCCACCACCATGGCGCCCATCGCGGCGTTGTCCGAGATGGTGTCCACGATGGTCCGGCCCTCCATTTCAATCCTGGAGTCCAGGATTTCGAGGGCCGGAACCACGTAATCAGTGGCGTTGAGGACATCGAAAATGGTGCAGCCGGGCCCCTTCAAGGCACTCTTCAGCACGAACGCCAGTTCCACCTCAACCCGTGGGTGCGTGTACTTGTCCCACTGCACGGAGCACCCGGTATCCAGGACCATGTCATCAAAAATGGCACCATAGTCTGGTTCGGTGATGCCCGTAGCGGCCTGCATGGCCTTGGACGTCAGGCCGATCTTCCGCCCCACCAACGTGCGCCCGGCTTCCTCGTTCCGCCGCCGCCACAACTGCTGCACGGCGTAGGAATCCTCCACCGTCATATCGGGGTAGCGGGCAGTCAACCGAGGAACCGGTGTACGGTTACGGCCGGCTTCGAGGAGCTCGTCGGCAATGGCTTCGATCGTCTTCGCGTCCATCATCTTTTAGACCTGCGCCCCCAGCTTGAAGCCCTCGGCAGCCTCGCCGGAAGCACCGTCGGGGCGGGTGTAGGAGAAGCCGTCGGCACCCACGGTGACGGCCATTTCGGACTTGTCCTCGCGTTCAATGATGGGTTGCGGGTTGCCGTCGAGGTCCAGGACCAGGGAGGCCTCGGTGTACCAGGACGGGACTACCGGGTTGCCCCACCAGTCGCGGCGCTGGTTATCGTGGACGTCCCAGGTGACGGTGGGGTTATCCGGATCGCCGGTGTAGTAGTCCTGGGTGTAGATCTCCACGCGGTGGCCGTCCGGGTCCAGGATGTAGAGGTAGAACGCATTGGACACGCCGTGGCGGCCGGGGCCGCGTTCGATCCGGTCGGAGATGCGCAGGGCACCCATCTTGTCGCAGATCTGGATGATGTTGTGCTTTTCGTGCGTGGAGAACGCGATGTGGTGCAGGCGGGGTCCGTTGCCGCCGGTCAGGGCGGTGTCGTGCACCGTCTGCTTGCGGTGCATCCACGCGGCGTACGTGACGCCGTCGGAATCCTTGATGTCCTCGGAGACGCGGAAGCCGAGGTCCTCCAGGTACTTGCGGCCGCGCGGGACGTCCGGGGTGACCTGGTTGAAGTGGTCCAAGCGGACCAGTTCGCCAGCGGAGTAGAGGTCGTAGCGCTGGGTGAGGCGTTCCACATGCTCCACGTCGTAGAAGAACTCGTAGGGGAAGCCCAGGGGGTCTTCCACGCGGACGGAGTCGCCAACGCCCTTGGTGAAGCCTTCCTTGCGGCGCTCTACACGGCAACCCAGCTCGCGGTAGTACGCCTCGGCGGCATCCACTTCGGCCGGGGACTTCACGCGGTATGCGAAGGCTGCAGCTGCGGCGACCGGGCCCTTGCGGAGGACCAGGTTGTGGTGGATGAACTCCTCGAAGGAGCGAAGGTAGATGGTGTTCTCGTCTTCCTCGGTGACGTGCAGGCCGAGGAGGTCAACGTAGAACGCGCGGGACTTGGCCAGGTCCGTGACCACCAGTTCCAGGTACGCGCAGCGGACGATATCCGGTGCCGGGACCGTGGGTGTGGGGATGGGGCCGGTGAAGTTGCTCATGGAATTCTCTCTTCGTTGAAAGGGTGGTGTGGGAACCCAACTGAGTAGCAGTAGATGCCGTTTTGGAGGCTCAAAACGCGCACTATTGCGACCTAGTTGGGTACTAGGCGCCGAATTTAGGTGTGTGAACGGAACCGAGCGTGATGTGCACGGCCTGCTGGTCGGTGTAGAAATCGATGGAGCGGTAGCCGCCCTCGTGGCCCAGGCCGGAGGCTTTCACGCCACCGAACGGGGTGCGGAGATCGCGGACGTTGTGGCTGTTGAGCCACACCATGCCGGCCTCCACGTTCTGGGAGAAGTTGTGGGCCCTGGTGAGGTTCTGGGTCCAGATGTAGGCCGCCAGGCCGTACTTGGTGTTGTTGGCCAAGGCGAGGGCTTCGTCGTCGTTCTCGAAGGGCGTGATGGCCACGACGGGACCGAAGATTTCCTCTTGGAAAATCCGTGCGTCAGGCGCGACGTCGGCAAACACCGTGGGTGCGATGTAGTTGCCTTCGGGCAGGTGGTCGGGTCGGCCGCCGCCGGCCAGGAGCCTGCCTTCGGACTTGCCGATCTCCACGTATGACGCCACCTTGTTGTAGTGCTCCGGGTGAACCAAGGCGCCAACCTGGGTCTTGGGATCGTGGGGATCGCCCACCACGATGTTCTTGGCCCGGGCAGAGTACTTTTCGCAGAATTCGTCGTAGATGGCCCGCTCAACCAGGATGCGGGAGCCGGCGGTGCAGCGTTCGCCGTTGAGCGAGAACACCCCGAACAGCGCCGAATCGATCGCGGCGTCGAGGTCGGCATCGGCGAACACGACGCACGGGGACTTGCCGCCGAGCTCCATGGACAGGCCTTTGAGGTTGGCTGCGGCGTTGCGGAAGATGGTCTGGCCCGTGGTGGTCTCGCCGGTGAAGGAGATCAGGGGTACGTCAGGGTGCTTCACCAGGGCATCGCCGGCTTCTTCGCCCAACCCGTTGACCAGGTTGAACACACCATCCGGGAGACCTGCGTCCTTGAAGATCTGTGCCCAGAGAGACGCGGACAACGGCGTGAACTCGGCAGGCTTCAGGACCACGGTGTTGCCGGTGGCCAGAGCCGGGGCGAGCTTCCAGGACTCCAGCATGAACGGGGTGTTCCACGGCGTGATGAGGCCGGCGACGCCGATCGGCTTGCGGTTCACGTAGTTGATCTGCGAGCCGGGAACCTTCATGGCGTCGTCGAACTGGGCAACGATCAGGTCTGCGAAGAAGCGGAAGTTCTCGGCAGCCCGGAGCGCCTGGCCCTTGGCCTGGGTGATCGGCAGGCCGGTATCGAACGTCTCGAGTTCGGCGAGGCGGGCTTCCTGGGCCTCCACCGCATCAGCGATCTTGTTCAGCACACGGGCACGTTCGCGCGGCTTCATCTTCGGCCACGGGCCATTGACGAAGGCTTCCCGTGCCGCGGCGACGGCGAGGTCAATGTCTTCCTTCTGGCCCGCAGCAGCAGTGGCGTAGTTGCCGTTGGATACCGGGTCCAGGACGTCGAACGTCTTACCGGAAACGGAGTCAACGAACTCGCCGTTGATGAAGTGCTGGATGTGGGACGGAAGGTTCTCGGGAATGTAGTGCTTGGTGGTCTCTACGGAGGTCGTCATCGTTGTCTTCCTTTTCTTCCAACGCGGGGTCACTTTCGGCCCCATTGGGGTGTCTTTAGGGGCCATAAGTGACCCCGCGTTGCTTTAGTTGGCAGTTATTGCTTGGCTTGGGCCAGGTAAGCGTCCAGGGTGGCGGCGCGGTGCTGGCGGGCTGCTTTTTCAATGGTGTCGGCGTCTGCTGCGCCCTCAATGAGCTGCAGCAGCGCCTCGTGTTCGCGCACGGATTCCTGCGCGCGGCCTGGGACGAAGCGGAACGTTGACGAGCGAAGTGACGCCAGCCTGTTCCAGCCCCGGTGGACGAGGTCCAGAATGTGCGGATTGGGGCAATGTTCGAACAGGACACTGTGGAAGTCCTGGTTCAACGCCGTGAAGCGGACGGGGTCGAAGTGTTCCAGGCACTCACGCATCTCCTCGTTCACCGCACGCGCCCGGGCAATGGCCACGGAGTCGATCAAGGGTGCGGACAACGCGGTGGCCGCGCCTTCCACGATGCTCAGCGTCTGCATCGTGTAGAGGTACTCGGTGGGGTCAATCCCGGACACCGTGGCGCCCACGTTCCGCTCGAACTTCACCAGCCCTTCAGCTTCCAGGCGGCGGATCGCTTCCCGGACCGGGACCACGCTGAAACCCAGGTCCTCGGCAATCTTGGCGAGCACCAGCCGGTACCCCGGCGTGTAGGTACCCTCGATGATCCGCGCCTTCACGGCGGCATACGCCTGTTGGGACTTGCTTCCGACGGCGGTTTCAGTCACTGTGGGCTCCTTCCGCGGCTTGCTGGCGGGCGGACCACTCCGCGTAGCGGGCCTGCCACTCCTTGTTCATCGGATACAGCCCATCAACACTGTTGCCCTCTTGGACCATCTGGAAGATGAACGTCTCTTCCTTTTCCTGGACGATGCAGTCGTCCACCAGTTCCTCGGCGATGGCCGGCGGGATCACCAGGATCCCGTCCGAGTCGGCAACGATGATGTCCCCGGGCTGCACGGTCGCGCCACCACACGCGATGGTGATGTCCGTGTCCCACGGAATGTGCCGGCGTCCCAGTACTGCGGGGTGGGGGTTGGCGAAGTAGGTGGGCATCTCCAGGTCAGCCACCGCGGAGTAGTCGCGGACGCCGCCGTCGGTGATGATCGCAGCAGCTCCGCGGACCTGGGCACGCAGCGCCAGGATGTCACCCACGGTGCCGGTGCCTTTCTCGCCGCGGGCTTCCATGACCAGGATTTCGCCGTCGTTCACGGAGTCGATGGCGCGCTTCTGGGCATTGAAACCGCCGCCGTGGGTCTTGAAGAGATCCTCGCGGTTGGGTACGTAGCGCAGGGTCCTGGCCAGGCCCACCACCTTACGGTCCGGGCGGGTGGCCTGCAGTCCGTCGATGCTGACGTTGTTCAGCCCGCGCTTACGCAGCTGGGAAGACAAGGTGGCGGTAGCGACGGACTCCAGCTTTGCCTTCAGTTCCGGTGTCAGGACATTTGCGGCAGCGGCCGGTTCAGAAGGCAGCCCTGCCGCTTCCCGCGAGCCGTACGCTTCCTCCCGCTGGGTGTCATCAGTCTTGGGCCGGGCCCCAAAGTCCGCAAACGGCGTCGTGCCTTCCGTTACTTTGGTGGCCAAACGGCCGCTGCTGAAATCACCGCCGGTGACCTCAATCTCGACGACGTCTCCCGGCTTGGCGACCGACGCGCCGGCCGGGGTGCCGGTGAGGATGATGTCGCCCTCTTCGAGTGTCAGGAGCTGGGAGAGGTCCGCCACGAGCTGAGCGAACGGGAAGAGCAGATCCTCGGTGGTGTCGTCCTGCACTAGGTCACCGTTGTGCCAGGTGCGGATCCGCAACTGGGTGGGGTCAACGGCGTCGGCCGGAATCAGCGCGGGTCCAACGGGAGTGAACCCGTCGCCGCCCTTGGACCGGACGTTGGATCCCTTGTCCGCATAACGGAGATCGTAAACGCCGAGGTCGTTGGACGCCGTGACCCACTCGACGTGGCTCCAAGCGTCTTCCAACCCCACACGGCGGGCGGACTTGCCGATCACCAACGAGATCTCGCCCTCGTAGCCCAGCAGTTCGCAACCGGCCGGGCGCTCAACCGTGCCGGGAACATCCATGGAGCCGAGCGCCAGAGACGAGGACGGCTTCAGGAAGTACGACGGCTGCTCAGGAGTACGCCCGCGCTGGGCAGCGCGGCTGGGGTAATTGATGTGGACGGCAATGACTTTGCGCGTCCGGGCCAGCATGTCCTGGCTGACTTCCTGGGTCCGGAACTCCAGTGTCACGGCGCCTCCTCCTGATCGAACGTTTATCAAGTACGAAATCGTATACGATAACTATGGACCGGGAACGTGATCCACGTCAACCCCTCCCCCGAAACCCAACTGAGTCGCAGCAGAGCGCGTTTTGAGCGTCCATAACGCGCTCTGCTGCGACCTACTTGGGGGATGCTGTACTCAAGCGAGGGGCAGGAGGGACACCATGGAGCATGAGAAAACGCCGGAGATGTTGAGGTTCGCCGATGGCGCGGAATGGGAACACTGGCTCACCGCCAACCACGCCACCGAAGCCGAAGCCTGGCTGGTGATCGGCAAGAAGAACTCAGGCGCCGGACTCATCAGCATAGAAGACGCCCTGGACGGCGCACTCTGCTTCGGCTGGATCGATGGCCAACGGCGCGGTCACGACGAGAAAACCTTCCTGCAGCGCTACTCGCGTCGCCGGGCCAGGAGTTCATGGTCGCAGGTGAACGTGGGCAAAGTGGAGGCCCTGATCCAGGCCGGACGCATGCAGCCCGCGGGTCTCGCCGAGATAGACGCCGCGAAGGCTGATGGCCGCTGGGAAGCAGCGTACGTTTCGCAGGCCAACGCCCAGGTGCCGGAAGACCTGAAGGCGGCCCTCGCCGGCGACGAGGCCGCCAGCCAAGCCTTTGATCGCCTCGGCAAGACAGAGAGGTACCTCATCATCCTTCAGATCCTCAAAGCCCGCACGCCTGAGATGCGCGCAAAAGTGCTGGCGAAAGCCTTGGATCGTCTGGCGGAGCGCGAATGATTCCCTGATCATCAGTCACCTCACCCGAGCCGTTGCGCGAAGCAACGCGGGGCAGGCCATAGGAGGGACCGAATGATTCAGTAAAAAGTGAGTGCATTCTGTCGGTGGGCTCCCGTAGGGTACCGGCATGGACATCATCCTTGTACCCGGTTTCTGGTTGGACGCGTCGTCGTGGGAGGAGGTGACGCCGCCGCTGGTGGCCGCCGGACACACGGTCCATCCGCTGACACTGCCTGGACTGGAGTCGGTGGATGCTCCACGCGCGGGCATCGGCCTCCGGACACACATAGATGCCGTGGCCGCGAAGGTGGACTCCCTGGAGGGCAAAGTGGTCCTGGTGGGTCACTCAGGTGGCGGCGCCATCATCCATGGCGTCGCGGATGCCCGCCCTGACCGGGTGGCACGCGCCGTCTACGTGGACAGCGGACCACTCGGCGAGGGCGGGGTCATCAATGACGAACTGCCCGACGACGGCGACGACCTTCCGCTGCCGCCGTGGGAATTGTTCGAAGAAGAAGACCTCATTGATCTGACGGACGAACTCAAAGAGGCCTTCCGCGCGAGGGCTATCCCGCAACCCAAGGGCGTGGCCTTTGACCAGCAACACCTGAACGACATCCGGCGTTACGACGTACCGGCCACCATCATCGCCTGCCAATTCCCGTCGTCGCTCCTCAAGGAATGGATGGACGCCGGGCACCCGTTCACAGCGGAACTCGCCAGGATCCGGGACGTGGACTACATTGACCTGCCCACGGGCCATTGGCCGCAGTTCACCAAGCCCAAGGAACTGGGCGAGGCGATCCTGGCGGCGGTGGGACGCGCCGGCTAACCCCCGATGTCAGGGCTTGGGCGGCGTGTTGGTGGCCGGTCCCTCCGGCGCAGCGCCGCCCTCGCCAGTCCAGTCGTTTCCCGTGGTGTCATCCAGGGCGGGATCAGATACGACATCCGAGTGGATAGTGGGCCCTGCCTTAGCGGTTGAGGAAGATCCTGCGTGCTGACCTTCCTTGGGGGACGTGATGCCCGGGAACATAGTCTCAGCCCTTTCCATCAGCTTCTTGCCGGCCTCATACAAGTTGTCCAGAATGTCCGGCACCGACTCTTGGACGGCCTCCGTGGCCTGGTGCACGTTCTCTTGAACTTCAGGGTTCTTCCACAGCTTCTCAGTGCCTCCGCGGATCCGCCGATACACCTCCGACCAGGACTTTGAACCCCAAACGTAGCCGACAGCCACGCCTACGGCGAACAATGCTTTCCCTTTCACAGCAATCACTCCTTCCGAGGTGTTATTCCTCGACATTAGCCCCGCAGGCCATGCCGTGTCACCTGAACTTTCATGGCGGGGTGGGTTAACGATCATTTGCCGAAATAAATCGGTTGACTAAAGCGTTATGCCAACAAGCGGATATCCCCAGGAGGCAACCGCATCCGGCGAAAACGCCGGGACCTGCAGGCCGGGGCATCGGCGGGTAGTCGAGGGCAAACCTCAAGCAGCAGGTCAGGAAAGCGGAGGCCGCCGGCAAGAGGGTCGCGGACCCCCTCGAAGAGGCGCCAGGCAGCGGATCCGCGGCATTCCGGGCCTGCAACCAAGGACCGACTAATAGTCAGGTTACTTGCTACCAGCCGCGGGAGCCGCTAGCGTTACTGATGTAGTACCGAGTCTGACCCAATCGGCAGGAGTGCTTTATTGGCTGCATCTAATAAATTCATCGGGGTTTCACACTAGTTCCAATTCCCCACATTCCATAGGGCCTTCAGGGGCCCCATTACGGTGCCTACATCTTGGAACAGGCACCCGGTGAAATTACTCGCTTCATCACGTTCATGGAATTTCCATCAACAAGAAAGTAGGAGCAAAAATGGGTTTCTTTGGTTTTCTTCTGCTCGGTCTTTTGGCCGGCGCTATCGCAAAGCTTATTCTTCCGGGCCGCCAGGGTGGCGGTTGGCTGATCACTCTCCTGTTGGGCGTCGTCGGCGCACTTCTGGGCGGCTGGATCGGCGGGCTCATCTTCGGAACGGGCCTGCAGGAATTCTTCTCCCTCACCACGTGGCTCCTGGCTATCGGCGGCTCCATCATTGTGCTGCTGATCTACGGCCTGGTCACTGGTCGCAAGGCCACTCATGGCTGATCACCAGAACAAGGACGCCAACGGCGACGAACTCGAAGGCCAGTACTCCGAGGGCGACTACGGGAAGACCGGAGTATCACCGGAAACCCTGAAGGATGACGCCGGCGGCGACTACACCGAAGGCGACTACGCCGAGAAGACGGTGCCTTCGGCAGACGCCGAGTTGGACGAAAAGAATACGGAAGACGTCCCTGAGGACCGGCCCTTCTCCTCCGAACCGGATGAAGAAGCGTCAGGCTCAAGTCGCCCGTAGCATCTGAATCTCGAGTCACCCGTAACATCTGAATACAGTCAAGAACCCGGAGAACTGCAACTGCAGTCTCCGGGTTCTTGCGTTGTCCGGGTTCTTGCGTTGCTGCGGCCTTCCGCGTTGTCCGGGTCCCGCGTTGCTGGCGCCTGATACTTTCGGGCATGGATTGTTGGGGCATCCATCCTGACGCCCGCGTAGCGTCAATGGAAAGGATGGAAGCAGATGCGAGAGGCAGACCCGAGGCAAGCGGGAGACCCAGTGCAGGAAGGGGACATGATGCAGGGCTGGAACCGGGCAATAGAGCTGATCGAGCAGGACCTGACCACGGACGTCGAGGTGCAGGTCCTGGCCAGGGCTGCTTTGACGTCCGAGTATCACTTCCGGCGGATGTTCTCCTCCTTGGCGGGCCTGCCCATCTCGGAATACATCCGCAGGCGGCGCCTCACGGCAGCCACGGCGGAGATTCTGGAAGGGGGGACTGTGCTGGACGTTGCCGTGCGCTACGGATACGGATCAGCCGAAGCATTCACCCGCGCGTTCAAGGCCATGCACGGACTGAGCCCCACCGAGGCTCGGCTTCCTGGCGCTGTCCTCCATTCCCAACCTCAGCTGAGGTTCCATCTCCGAGTCGAAGGAAACACCGACATGAAGCACCGCATAGAAGACAAGCCGGCTTTCCGCCTGATTGGCCTGAAAGCCCGCGTTCCGCTGGTTCACGAAGGGCCTAACAACGCCATCATCGAGTTCCAGCGGGGACTGGACCCCGCCACAACCAAGCGAATGCTCGAGTTTGCGGACATAGAACCGTCCGGGCCCGTGTCAGTTACTGACAACATTGATGAGCAGCGGACCGAGGGCAGCGAGCTGGACTACTGGCACGCCGTCGCGTCCAGCAAGCAGGCACCGGAAGGTTTCGAATCCCTTGAGGTCCCGGCCGGCCTGTGGGTGGTGTTCGAAACCGAAGGGAAGTTCCCCGAGGTCCTGCAAAGGATGTGGGCCGATGCCGCAACGGAATGGTTTCCCGCCAATCCCTACAGGTGGGCACCCGGCCCGGAAATGCTCAGCGTCCACGTGGAGCCTGGCGGCACGCATGGCAGCGGGCAGCTCTGGATTCCCATCGAAAAGGAACAAGCCAACTGATGCGGCGCTATGTCCGGAGCGCCTTGGCCTTGACCATGAGGAACAGTCCGTAAGCGATCAGCCCCAGAGCTACCGCAGCCAACAGGTACGGTCCGTACGGCTGCTCCTTCAGGGCTTTCAAGCTGCCGTCCAGCCCGGTCGATTGCTCGGGCTGGGCGCGCACGGTGGCAATGACAACCAGCAAGCCCACAAGGAACAGGGCAATCCCCTTGGCGACATACCCCACCACTCCTACGCCCAGCTGGAACTTTCGGACCGAGCTGGCAGATGACAGCGAAATGTCCTTCTTGAACGTCTGCCGGAATCCCCTGACTGCGAAGACAATGCCCGTGATGGCGATGCCGGCACCGACGGCTATAAGCAGGAACATCCCGAACGGCGCCTTCATGAGCGTGACGGTCACGTCGCTGCTGGACTCCCGGCTGTTCTGCCCTTTTCCTACGACGAACGAGATGAGGGTGGAGGCAAGGGCAGCAAAAACGATTGCCTGCCCCACTGCGGAGAGCCTCTTGGTGATCTTGCCGTCCGGGTCCCTCCGGTAGCCAAAAATGGCGTTGCTCAACTGCCACACGGCGAGGGCCGCGCAGGCGGCAAAACACGCCCACAGCAGGAAGGGTCCGGCGGGTTGGCTGGCCAGGGAAGCCACGGCTCCGGAGACGTCGGCCTCGCCCACACTTCCAAAGGCCAGTTGCAGCGCGATAACGCCGATGAGGACGTGGAGCAGGCCACTGACTGCATAGCCGCCACGGGCAACCATTTCAAAGGCGCGCGAGTTCGCAGCATCCTCAGCCACATCAGCGGCCTTTTTCATCTCTTCCTTGATGGCAAGCCTCCTTATTTTCGCACCGGACTCCATCGTCCCTTAAACGACGTCGGGCAGGGTACCTTCCCGACGAGAAAGGTCCCTGCCCGAATCAAAAGCTATGCGTTCTAGAACCCGACGACGGACTGCGGCCAAATGCTGCGGAGCCCCGCACCGAGAGGATTGAACTGCTCACGGACGGCCACCACTGCACGATTCTGGCCGAGACCTTCGCCTGCCTGATGGACAGCCTCCGCGGCTCCTGCAAAGACATCGGACTTCACGTAGGCGGCGCCGGTGTTCGAGGACGTGGCGGCGATGTGGTCAGTCATTTCGGTGGTCCTTCCTGGAAGCTCCCATCAGCAGATTGGCTGATGTTTCAACCATCGGACCGGGCCCTCAAGAACACCGCCGGGTCATCTCAAGATTGGCTCAAGATTTCACCCGCCGCCTCAAAACGCGAAGGACACCTCCAGCACCTGGCCCGAACCCAAGGTGAGGCGCGCGCTGACCCGGCCACCGTCGTCGAGCACGTCCAGAACCGTGGAAGGCCCGACGGCGGCGGGAACCCACGGCGGTGCCTCGCCGCCGAGGTACACCAGCGAGGCGAAACAGCTTCGCTCCCCGGAGAGCCGCCCCTCAAGGTAGCCGCACGCAGCATGCTCCCCCAGGGGCGAAACATCTTCCCCGCGGTGGATGCCTCCGCCCGTGTAGCCGTGAAGCGGCCAGATAGCAGCATGAAGGTGACCGTCGCTGAGGACGCCATGATGGTCACTCACGGGGGACGCTCCGGCGAGCGCGTAACCGCCGTCGCGGACCGTAAGCCCGGAACCGGCTTCCACAACGTGCACCCGCAATTCATAGCCGCCGGACACCGCTGTGCCCGTCGCCACCTTCCAGGGTGACTGGGCGGGATCATCTCCGTCCCAGATGGGGGCGTGCCAGCTGGCCGCCTGATTGTTCCGTGACTCGAGGCGGTGGATCCTCGCACGGCGGCTGGGAGTTTCGGAGTAGTTGAGGATGGCGAAGTGGTTGTCTACGGGATCCTGGGTGAACAGCGGTGCCGTGTGGCTGGAATAGGCGAGGCGGCGATACAGGGGATCATCCGGGCCTGGAGCATAATACTTGTCGCTGCCATGGTTGAGCACACGGAAAATCCCGTCAGTGGCCGTGGAATGGAGAAGGTAGTTGGGTGCCTCCGCATGCTTGAGGCCGTCCGCGGTTTCCCATGGTGAGCGTTCCTCAACGGCGGTCCACACCGGGTGGTCCGCCGGCAGGAGGAGTCCCACAAAGGCTTTGGAGGTCCAGTACGGCGATGCGGGGCCCGAGTATTCCTGGGTCATCGGTTCGAAAGCGCCCAGCCATCCAAGGGACGGCAGGCCGCCGTCGCAAGCACCGCCGTCGTATGCGCCGCCGTCGAGAAAGTACTTGGCGGCGCCGCTGGCGATCCGTCGGGTCTGGCCCGTACTGATCGGCGTCGCGGAGACTGCCTCGCCCATAAACAGCGGCGCGATGGCCGCGTAGCGGTAGATCAGGGAACGGCCGTGGAAGACCGGGGCGCCGTTCGAGCCAAAGAACCTGACGTGGTCCTCCAGGAAAGCGGAGAGCCTGGTCCGGTAGAGCTCCAGCCGCTCATTGGCCTCCGGGTGCCGTCCCGCCGCGAACTGTGCCCACAGGATGGGGTACAGATGCATGGCCCAGCCGCAGTAATAGTCGAAGAAATCGCCGGTGCCGTCGTTGTCGCCGTCCCGGTACCAGCCCCCGCCGGCGTACCAGTCCTCGAGCCTGTTCAGTCCGTGTTTGATCTGGGATTCGTTGTGGTCGAATCCGGCACCGGCCAGGAATTCGGCAATCATCACTTGGAAGAGCACCCAGTTGTTGTCCACGCAGGTGCTCGTCGAGGAACCTTGCAGCCAGGCGGCCACCTGGGTTTGCTGGTCAGTGCTCAGCCCGTCCCACAACCACGGCTTGGTGAGTTGGAGCCCAAGGACTATGGAGGCGGCTTCCACCATGGGCTGCGAACGGTCACGGATGGGCGGCCACGCTTCCGGACCGCCCTCCTGTGTTCCCTCCAGGAGTCCCTCGCGGTAGAACTCGAAATGTCCGTAGGGATCGCCTCCACGCTCGCCCGCCACGCGGAAGGCCGCCATCAGGAACGTCCGGGCGAATCCCTCCAGACCGTCGGACAAGACTCCCGACGACGACGGCCTGCCGCCCAGCCGGATGGTCGCCTTCCCGGGCGAAAAGTAAGGGCGCACCGCGAGCAACTGCTGATCCGCGAAGGCCACCCAGTGCTCCCGCGTCCACCCTGTGATGGGGCTGAGGTCAAAATCCGGTGCGGGCATGGTGAAGGCGGTTGCCATGAGTCTCCTGCGGGGCGTAGTTCCAGCCTCATTACAGTAGAGCGCCCAGGGTTCGTGCGGGGTGAGTTGAACAATACTGAACGGACGTGATGCAGCTCACATAATTTTCACCGTGAGGATTCGTTGCCGGGCCACGTCCTATTCATGACGGCGCAAAAGAACGCCGCACACAACGGACAGGAGTGATTGCCATGACGATCCAGACCCACACCCCCGCAGACGTCCCCGCAAAGAACACCCAGGCAGCCACCTCCGCATCGGCACTGGACAAGACGGCACACGACGTGACGGTCCAGGACAAGGGCAAGGACGGTCGCGGCGCAACCACTGTGGCTGACGGCGTCGTAGCCAAGATCGCTGGCATCGCCATCCAGGAAATCCCCGGTGTCCACGCCTTGGGCGGCGGCGCGGCCCGTGCCATCGGAAACCTGCGTGAAAAGGTTGGCCAGAAGGACCTCACGCAGGGCGTCAGCGTTGAAGTTGGCCAGACCCAGGTGGCCGTGGACGTCACCCTGGTTGTTGAATACCCGCACCCGCTCCAGGAAGTGGCAGACAATGCCCGCGACGCCGTTTACACGGCAATCGAAGACTTGGTGGGCATGGAAGTCACCGAAGTGAACATCACCATCACGGACATCCACGTGCCGTCCGAGGACTCCGAGGCCGATGACGCCACGCGTGAGCCGAGGGTCGCATGAGCCCCACAGTTACCGGCATGGCCGTAGGAGCGGTCCTGGCACTGGCCGGCCTGGCCTTCGGATTCTGGGGGCTGCTGCTGACAGCATTGTTCGTAGGAATCGGAGCCGTGCTGGGCCGCTCTGCCGAGGGAAAGCTTGACCTGGGCGGGGTGCTGGATGCCCTGCGGGGCAAGCGCTCCTCGTCATGATCAGCGAAGCCGGTGGCCCGGCACCGGAAAACAAAGCCGGAAACAGGGCCGGAAACACAGCCGGGCACAGAACCGGGCACACCAGGATTGCCCGGACCGCGCTCCGCAGGACGGTGGAAACCATTACGGCCCGCGCTTTCCAGGTAGGCGGGAGCAACGTTACGGCTGAACTGGACGACGACTCCGGCAGGCTCGGCGTCAAGGTTTCCGTCCAGCTGGCGCTCCCGCCCCTGTTGGGGCCCCGGCCGGAGGCGGGCACAGCCCTGGACGGCACAGCAACGCATGGCACCGTCTTCGAGAAGGCCCAGGCCGCGCGGACAGAGCTGGTGGCCCGCAGCCTGGAACTCACCGGCATGGAACTTGGCCGCGTAGACATCCGGCTCACTGGATCCAAGCAGGCACAGTTGAGGGAAAGTCATTCCACGGAAAGGAGGGTGCAGTGAAGCAGGACCGAGTCATCCGGCGCATGATCCGCAGGGACACACATTCTTCAAGGTCCGTCCCGTCCGTGGTGGTGGCCTCCATCCTTCTGGTCACGTTCCTCTGGCTGGCGCTGGAATCCGTGCTGTGGCTTCTCAAGGACCAGCCGTTGCTTGCCAGCCCGGCCCAGCTGCGGCAGTGGCTGCTTGACCTTCCCGCCAACACCATCCCGGCGGGCATGACCGCAGCTGGCGTTGGCCTGGGAATTCTGGGGCTGCTGATCATCGGCATAGCGGTTGGCAAGGGACGCCGGCCCAGGCGCGCTCTGGCGAGCGACCGCACGGCAACGGTTGTCGATGACGACGTCATCGCCGCAGCCGTGTCCAGCAAAGCCCGGCTTGCCGCGGGCCTGGCGCCAGGGCAGGTGACCACCACCGTCGGTGGACGGTCCGTACGCGTCCAGGTGCGTCCGACGTCGGGCGTTCCCCTGAACCTTGAGTCCATCAAAACAGCGCTCGACGGCGAACTGGCCACCTATGCACTGGATCGGCCGGTCAAGCGCAACGTACGGGTATTGAACGAAGGAGCAGTGGGGCAATGAGAAGGACCAACCGCGCATTAAACCGCATCCTGCTCACCCTGGTGGGGCTGGCACTTCTGGGCACCGGAGCCGCACTCATCGCGGCCGGAACCCTGCCGGGAGCAGCGGATACGTGGCGGGCCATTGGCTCTACCGTGACGGATCAAGCCCGCACCCTGTCCAGCACCGCCCTTTTGCCTGAACCGGCACGAAGCTGGTGGCTGGTGGCCGGCGTTGCGGTGCTGCTGCTCGGCGCCATACTCAGCGCCGCTTGGCTGGCATCCCAGGGCGGCGGCCGGACACCCCGCCTGGCAGAGCAAGCCGACGGGATCAACGGCCGAACCGTGGTGGACGTTGGACTCATCTCCGCAGCAGTCCACCAGGCCCTGAACGGCAACAAGAACGTCCTGGCTGCCTCAGTCTCCGCCTGGGAATCACGGAGCGGGACGGCGCTGCGGCTCCGCATGCAAGCGCGCAAGGGAACCTCCCCCAGGGAGCTTGCCGATACCGCCGAAGAACTCATCCAAGGAATCGACGTCTGGCTGGGCCATCCACTACCGGTCCTGGTCCGAATCACCAGCGGCGCCCGGACCCGGGTGTCCGGTTCCCGTCGCGCGCGGTGACCGTCTTTCATCAGTCACCGCAGCGAAACAGCTTTCTACCAAATAAAAACCGGCGCGGCTCTCAATGGCCGTCCACAACAAGAAAAGGGAACACCATGGGTATCAACGACAAGATCAACAACGCAGCCACCGAGCACCTCGGTGCCGCCAAGGAAGGCGCAGGAAAGCTCGCCGGCGATCAATCGCTGGAGCGCGAAGGCCAGCAGGACCAAGCACAGGCCAAGATCCAGCAGGCCGGCGAAAAGGTCAAGGACGCTGCAGCGGACATCAGCGAGAACATCAAGGATGCCGCCCAGAAGCTCAAAGAAGGTTTCACCAAGAAGTAAGCGCGGGCAGGGGACGGTTCCACCGGCATCCGGAACCGTCCCGAACGTACCGCCACGATTCACCACTCAAGATTCAGACTCAAGTCCACCGTGCACTGGGAAGGCAGGAAACGTGACTGGTTCACCCGCGGCGCAGCACCAACTGGACCTGGTTCCCGATGCTCTGCTGGCAGGCAGGGCCGCAGATGGTGACACGGCCGCTTTCGAGGCCCTCGCCAGACGCCACGGCCCCCTGATGCGGGCCACAGCCCGTCGGTTGACCGGCTCACTGGCCGACGCCGACGACGTCGTCCAGGAAACACTCGTCCAGGCCTGGAAACAACTGGAGAGCTTGCGGGACCCGGCTGCGGTGAAGGGTTGGCTGCTTCGCATCGTTGGCAGCCGCAGCATCGACCACCTCCGGAAACGCCGCAACCACGCGGACCTTGGCGACGTGGAAAACACAGTGGATGCCACTTCCCCGCCCAAGAACAAAGACCCGGAAACCAACGCCGTCAACAGCTCCCGAATTGAGGCGCTGAAGGCGGCGCTCGCCAAGCTTCCAGAGGAGCAGCGGCGTTGTTGGGTGCTCAAGGAGTTCAATGACCAAAGCTACGAGGAAATTGCGCTGACACTGAACATCAGCCCAGCCAGTGTCCGCGGCCGCCTGGCCCGGGCACGGATCACTCTTGCGCGCACCATGGAGGAATGGCGATGAACACCACCAGCGACACCCTCGAATGCGGCCACAGCCTCGCGGAGCTGAGCGCCTACTTGGACACCGGACAGATCGCAGATCCGGTCCACCTGGAAACATGCCCCGAATGCCAGGCCGGTTTGGCCTCGCTGCGCCACCTCTCCGAGCTGGGACGCGAACTGCTCAGCTCAGACGTGGCGGATGCCGGCTCCGGCACGGACGACTGGATGCAGTCCATCCTGGACAACCTGCGGCTGGAGCTGCGTCCGGGACGGAGCATTCCTTTGCAGTCCGGGAACCCCAACGACACTCTGTGGGAAACGGAAGGATCCATCTCCGCACTCATCCGTTCCGTAGCCGACGCCCTTCCGGGAACAGCCGCCGGCAAATGCCGCCTGCACGGAGACGTCGCCACACCTGGAGCGGGGATCACCGTGGACGTGGAGATAGCGGTCGTTTACGGACACCCCATGGAGGAACGTGCCGCCACGCTTCGCCAGGAACTCGCAGAGACCCTGGCCCTCCATACTGAACTGACCATTCAAGCCATCAACATCACTGTCACCGATGTGCTGGAACCGCCCAAGCCAGCAAGCCCTGCAGATCCCACTACCCCTGCAGATGCCACTACCCCTGCAGATCCCATGACCAAGGAGCAGCCATGACCGAGCCTTTGGAAGTCGGGGACATTGCCCCCGCAACTGCTTCGGGCACCTGGGCAGAGTTGGGCGGTTTGGCCGAACAGCTGCTCGGCGTAGTTCAGTCCGTGGACGGGGTCATTGCCGTGTACCCCGCCCAACCGCTGTGGCAGTCCATTGCAGGCGCGGCGTTGTCCGTGGTCACCGGAGACGCTCCCGCCCTGATCACCCTGACGGACGACGACGAATTGCTGGCCGTGAAGACAAGGATCGCCGTGGGAACATCCCGTCCGGCCCCGGCTGTGGCCCGCGAAGTAGCCGAAGCCGTGCGGCGGCACCTGCTCCCCCGGCCGGCCGCCGTCGACGTTTCGGTGGTAAAAGTAGGGGCCTGAGACGTCTTGAAGCCGCGGAGGCACTCTGTTCTGGTTCATAATGAACAAACTGAACATAAGTGAACTTGATAGGCGGAGACCTGCATGCTGTCCGAGGATCGACAACAGCTCATCCTGAGGGAGCTGGCTTTGCATGGCTCCCTCAATGCCGGAGAGTTCGCGGCCAAGCTGGGGACATCGGGTATGACCATCCGGCGTGATCTTGCCGTGCTAGCCGAGCAGGGCTTGCTGGAGCGCGTGCACGGCGGCGCCATAACCTCAGGGGGCAAACCTGCAGGTCCCGCCGCCCAACAGTCCACGTCCTGGCGTCCAGGCGGGAGGCGGCCGTTGGCGACGATCGGGATGATCGTGCCGTCGGCGTCGTACTACTTCCCGGGCGTGATCCGCGGGGCGGAGGCCGCCGCGCACGAGGCAGGCGTGCGGTTGGTCCTGGGCGTTTCCAACTACTCGGGGGCTGAAGAGCGGCGGCAATTGCGGCGGCTGTACGAACACGGCGTGGACGGAATCCTCATCACGCCCAGCGAGCAATCATTGGCCGGCACGGAGACATTAGACCTGCTCGCCGAAGCCGACGTGCCGGTAGTGGTGGTGGAACGGTCCATCGACGACGCGCAAGACCGCGGCCGGCTCGAATCCGTGCGCAGCGACCATGTGCGCGGCTCGGAGATCGCTGTGAACCACCTGCTGGGACTCGGGCATCGGAAGATCGCCATCTGCCTCCGGGAGAACAGCCCCACCGCCCCGCAACTGATCGATGGCTTCCACCTGGCCATGCAGCGGGCCGGGCATTCCCGCGACGAGTCAATGGTCCGCGCCATGTCCCGCGCGCAGAACGATCCGCAGGCCCACCGCTTGCTGGTGGACGCGATCCTGGACTGGTGCGCCGAATCGCAGGTGACAGCCGCGGTTGTCCACACGGATGAGGACGCGCTTCAGTTCGTGAGCGCCTGCCAGGAGCGGCGGCTGCGGGTACCGGAGGACTTTGCGATTGTCTCGTACGACGACGAGATTGCCGCGCTGGGGGCCGTTCCGCTCACCGCTGTGGCACCGCCGAAATACGACGTCGGACACCAGGCTTTGGTGATGTGCCTGAACCGGATCGGAGGAAGGCGCGGGAGTACCTCGGCGCTCCAGCGGGTCAACCTGTCTCCCGCCTTGGTGGTCAGGGAATCGACGCAGGTGTAGCCCAGAATCTGTTTACTTCTGTTCACTTTGTTGATGATGTTCACTTTTGTGGATTTCATGGTGCCTAGTCCACCACGACTCGCATCGTGAACTTCAAAGGAGAACAGAATGAAGCGTCGCCAGCTTCTGCTTGGAGCAGTCAGCCTCATGGCCACTACTGCCCTCATCACCGGCTGTGGCAGCACCCAGGCCGCCGCACCAACCCCCACCGAAGACCCCTCCGGCACCATCACCTTCTGGTCATCCATGGCAGGGATGGACAAGGTGGCCGAAGCGTTCAACGCCAGCCAGAGCAAGATCAAGGTCACCTTCGAAACCATCCCCAACGGCGGCGCAGGCGGCTATGCCAAGCTCTCCACCGCCATTACGGCAGGCAACGGCCCGGATGTTGCCACGATCGAATACCCGCAGCTGCCCCAGTTCGTCAGCAATGGCCAACTCCAGCCTTTGGACGGATTCATCAACAAGGCCGAAACCGTAGACAAGCTCACTGACGAGACCAAAGCTTTGGTCCAGTTCGGCGATGCAACCTACGCACTCCCCTACGATGCTGCGCCGATGATCATGTGGTACCGCAAGGACATGCTGGACAAGGCCGGTGTGGGAGTCCCCAAGACCTGGCAGGACTTCGAAGAGGCCGGAAAGAAACTGAAGGCCGTAGCGCCGGAAGCACACCTCGCCAGCTTCAACCCGAACGAAGCCGCGCTGACCGCAGCCCTCTCCTGGCAGGCCGGCGCCAAGTGGTTCGGAACCGAAGGCGACAGCTGGAAGGTGGGCATCAACGACGAAGCCACACAGAAGGTGGCAAACTACTGGCAGAAGCTGATCGACCAGAAGATCGTCAAGGTCCAGCAGTCCTTCAGCGACGAATGGTCCGCGGACCTGGCCAGCGGCGCCGTCGTAGGTGTCCTGGGCGCCAACTGGAGCGCAACCGGAATCCAGAAGCGTACCGAAGCCAGCGGCCAGAAGGGCCAGTGGATTGCTGCCGAGGCTCCCAACTGGGGCTCACCCGCTGACGCGTTCTATGGCGGCTCCAGCTTCAACATCACCAAGAGCAGCAAGAACCCGGCAGCCGCCGCGAAGTTCATCGAGTTCCTCGCCACCAGCCAGGATGCCGTCAAGGCCCGCGGCAACACCGGTTCTGCCTTCCTCGCCTACCCGGGCCTGACGCCGGTGGCGCAGCAGGCGTTCGATTCCAGCTACTTCGGCAACGACATCTACGCCGTCTTCGACAAGGCCTACGCCTCCATCACGCCGGGCTGGCAGTGGGGCCCCAACTGGGACATCACCAACACCGCCCTCAAGGACGCCTACGGCAAGCTGACCAGTGGCGGCAAGGTCCTCGACGCCGTCGACACGGCCCAGAGCGCCACGGTGACCGGACTCAAGCAGAACGGTCTCTCCGTCAAGGAGTAGGCCCGCACGGCAGGACGGTTAGGTTCACTGGCCGTCCTGCCAGCGAGGAGATTAAACATGGTCACCCAAGCACCCAACACGCCGTCCGCCGCCGTCAAACCCATACCCCGGATCCCGCGTAAGCCCCGTGCAATGTCCGGGACCGGAGGCCGCACCGCGGCCTTGTTCCTTACCCCGTTTTTCGCCGTCTTCGCCGTGGCCATGGTTGCGCCCGTCATCTACGCGATGGTGCTGAGCTTCTTTGCGCAGCAGAAGTCCGGATTGGGCTTTGGCGAGGCCAAGACCTCGTTTGTGGGCTTGGAAAACTATCTGCAGGTTCTGCAGTCCGAAACCTTCACGGGCGGCATTGGACGCCTCGCGTTGTACTGCCTGTTTTATATCCCCTGCATGGTAGGCGGCGCCTTGTTATTCGCGCTCCTGATGGATGCCGCAGTGGCCCGTGCACGCAAGCTTTTCCAGCTACTGGTCTTCCTCCCCCACGCAGTGCCCGGCGTCATCGCCGCGCTGATCTGGGCCTACCTCTACACTCCGGGCGTCAGCCCGATCGTTTCGGTCCTGGAAACCGGTGGGATCTCGCTGAACTTCCTGGATAACCAGATGATCCTCCCGTCCATCGTGAACATCGCGGTGTGGGAGTGGACGGGCTACAACGTCATCATTCTGTTCACCGCGTTGCAGGCCGTTCCCCGGGAAATCCTGGAAGCCGCAAGGGTGGACGGTGCCGGCGAAATCCGCGCCGCAATCAGCATCAAGCTTCCCCTGATCCTCCCCGCGCTCAGCGTGATCATGCTGTTCACCGTGATTGGCACGCTCCAGCTCTTCACCGAGCCGTCGATCATTTCCAAGGCCACCGCGTCAGTGACCAGCACCTGGGTCCCCAATATGTGGGCCTTTGACGCTGCATTCAACCGGCACAACCTCAACCAGGCCGCAGCCGCCTCCATCATCATTGCCCTCATGGCCGCTGTACTGTCCTGGGCCGTTACCCGCTTCAGCTCAAGGAACAAAGCATGAGCACCTCCACCGTGTCCCGTACCCCTACCGTGGCTCCGGCGCTGCCGCCAAAGCGCCGCCGTTCCGCTGCCCGCAGCGGCGGCTTCGGCAGCACCTTCACGGTGAACGCCCTGCTGATCCTGGGGTGCGCCTACATGGTCCTCCCCGTGGTGTGGCTGTTCTTCGCTTCCACCAAGAACACCGCGGACCTCTATGGAACAGCCGCCTACGCCCTGGGAGAGCCTGCATTCCTCGAGAACATCATGGCGGTCCTGAACCAGGACGGCGGGGTCTTCCTCCGCTGGATGGCCAACTCCATGTTCTACGCGGCCTTCGGAGCGATCCTGGGCGGACTCATCTCCGTCATGGCGGGCTACGCGTTCGACAAATTCCAGTTCCGGGGCAAGGACTCGTTCTTCGGCATCGTCCTGGTGGGCGTCCTGATTCCCAACACGGCCACGGTGCTGCCCATGTACCTGTTGGCCTCGGTCTTCGGCATCACCAACACCATGTGGGCCATCCTCATCCCGGTCCTGTGCAACCCCTTCGGCGTGTACCTTGCCCGGGTCTACTCGGCTGCATATGTTCCCGCTGAAACCTTGGAGGCTGCCCGTGTTGACGGAGCCGGGCCCATCCGGTCTTTCTTCTCCCTGGGCCTTCCAATGATGATGCCTGGTTATGTCACCATTGCCCTGTTCCAGTTCGTGGGGGTGTGGAACAACTTCATGCTGCCCTTGGTGATGCTCCAGGACCAGCAGCTCCTTCCCGTCAGCGTCGGCATCTCCATCTGGCAGGGCTACTCCGTACCGCAGCCCGAATTCACGCCCATGGTCATCACAGGTTCACTGTTGTCCATCATTCCGCTGCTGGTGGCCTTCATCATGCTGCAGCGTTTCTGGAAGTCCGGCCTCACCGCAGGAAGCGTCAAATGAGCCTGAATGTAGCCCTGGCCATGCCGTCCCATACGGCGCGGGCGGTGTTTCCTCCGCGGAGCCTGGACCCGTTGGAGCCAGCGTTGAACCTGCTGAGCCGGGAGCCCATCCAGGACTTTCACACCCCCGAAGGCCGTGCGGTTCTGAAGCATGCGGACATCCTCCTCACGGGCTGGGGCTGCCCGATGATCGACCACGCCGTTCTGGACGCAGCCCCGCGTCTGCGGTACGTCCTGCACGCCGCGGGCAGCGTCAAACACCACATCGGCGATGCCTGCTGGGAACGTGGCATCCAGGTCAGCTCAGCGGCCGACGCCAACGCCATCCCCGTGGCCGAGTACACCGTGGCCATGATTATCCTGGCGAACAAACGGGTCCTGCAGATCGCCCGCGCCCTGCACACCACCCGGACCGACGTCCTGGCCGAACAGCTCTTCCCGGACATGGGCAACTACCGCAAACGCGTGGGCATCATCGGCGCCTCCAAAATCGGCCGGCACGTGATTCGTCTGCTCGCACCCTATGATCTGGACGTCGTAGTTTCGGACCCTTACCTGTCCCCGGAACAAGCCGAGGCCCTGGGCGTCGGGCTGGTCAGCCTGGACCATCTGATGGCAAGCAGCGACGTCGTCAGCCTCCACGCGCCGTCGTTACCTTCCACCAAGAACCTCATCAATGCTGGACTGATCGCGCGGATGCGGCCGGGCACCACCTTCATCAACACCGCGCGTGGTGAGTTGGTGGACCAGGATGCGCTGCTGGCCCGGGTGGAGCAGGGCGACCTCTACGCGATCCTGGACGTCACCACACCGTGGGTCCTCCCGGCAGAGTCCCGGTTCTATTCGCATCCCAACGTCCTGCTCACGCCCCACGTCGCAGGCTCGCTGGGCAACGAACTTGAGCGAATGGCGGCGAGCGCCGTGGACGAGGCCCTGCGGTTGTCCCGAGGGAAAGGGCTGCGTTTCGAGGTCACCGTGGAAGATTTGGCGTTCACGGCTTAGCCGTTCAATCAGCACCTGGGGATAACGCACGACGGCGACCTCCCGCCGTCGTGCGTTAATCGCCCCGCTCAGCCGGCCAGACCCTGCTCATCCTCAGAGGGATTCTTGAGCCAGGCCATCGCCTCAACCTCGGAGCTGAAGAAGCGCGTGGGGCACGGCGGCTCGTGAACGGCCAACTGGTAGTGCGCCAGCATACGGTCAACGGGGTTGTTTCCCAACAACGCGATCCTGGACGCCGCACAGGGTTCCAGGAAGACTTTCCGGGCTGCGTGGCTGAGATGAGCCGTTTCGGCCATCGTCACCAGCAGCGGGTAGCGGCGGCCATCCGCGACGACGTTCACGGCGTCAACCGCTGCCCTGGCGTTCTCTTCTTCAATCCGGACACCCGGTTTCCAGACCAGGGACATGACGTCGCCTTCCTCAAACCAGATGTCGTAATCGCCGGCGTCCGCCTGAGCCATAGAACCGTCTCCATCTCTCGTGGACCGCCCGATTGCCCGAGCGCCATCGTGCCTCGAACTGACTCAACCCTGCACCTTCCGATGGTCATACGGTCTCATCCTAAAAGAATGATTTTTGCCGTCCGCTAGCCAGGGGATGGGGTGTCTGCGTTTTCCTTTTCCTTTTCCTCCGCCGCTGTCTGCGCATAAGAGGCAGACACGCGCCGGTAGACCGGAGTCAGGAAGGCGATCAAGGCTACGGCGATCATGATGATTCCGGCCACCAGGAACACCAGTGCAATGCCGCGGGAGATGCCCTCACCCAGCAGCGGTTCCAACTGCCGGGCGCCTTCGGAAGAGCGTGCGTAAGGGATGATCCAGAACTGCGCGATCGGGGCAATGAGGAATGCTGTGATGGGCGCAGCTGCGGACTCGAATGCCATGGCGAACCCAAACACGCGGCCTTGCCGGGGCAGCGGAACCACCTTCTGGATGACGGTTTGCTCGGCGGCCTCCACCACGGGAACCAGCGCCATGTAGAGCCAGATGCCGACGATATACAGCCAAGCCCATTCCCGCAGCGTGAAGACCGCGCCAAGCAACCCCATCAGTGCCACAGCAATGAGCATGGTCCGCAAGGGATTGGACCCGAGGCCGAACTTGCCGATCAGCGCACCGCCCAGGATGAAGCCCGTGGCACCAATGGCAAAGACGACTCCCCACATTTCCACGGAGAACATCTCCAGGCCGTACGGGTCCATCAACGCCATGTAGACGCCGCCGATGAAGTTGTTGAACGTGGAGAAAAGAATCAACGCGAACAGGCCGGAAATTGCCATGACGGCAGCCCATGAGCCGCGCAGGTCGAAGCCACCCTGGGCATCGGAGGCTGCTGCTTTCACTTCCTCCGGGAGGCGCAGGGTGAGCAAATGTGCGAACGCGAGCGCGGTCAGAATCAGGGCCACAACCACGGTCCATCCCATACCCAACAGGCCCACCGAAAGTCCGGAGAGGACCGAGGTGACAATGAACATGAGCCCTTGGACCATGCCCACCAGCCCGTTGGCGTTGGCCCGCCGATCGGGTTCGATCAGGATGGTGACGGTGGTGGACAGGGCAATGTTCCGCATGTTCTCCACCACCGCACCGATCAGGATGATCATGGTGAAAATCCAGAACCACGGCTGTGCCAGGTCAAGGAGTGCCGGCTCCGGTGTCAGCAGGAACATGACGCCTGACAGGACAAACATCACCATGGTGAAGGCTGCGGCGAAACGCATCACCGCCAGTTTCCGGTATCGGTCCACAAAAGTACCGAAACTGATGCTGGAGAGGGCGATCAGCAGCATGTACGCGCCGCCGATCACTCCTGTGGCAATGACGTTGCGTGTCTCCAAGTACACCCAGAACGTCAAGGCGAACCACAGGTAACTGGTGGTGATGTTTGCCAGGGCAGTATTCACCAGGATCCCGGTAAAGGTTCGGGATCTTTGCGCGGGAGAACGGACGGAGAGATCGATACTGTCAGTAGACGCGGCGGAGGCCGGTTCCTGCTCGGTCATGCGTCCCAGTAAACCACCGCCGTCAGCGTCCCGGTAGTATCGGCAGGGAATCCTAATGACGCTTGGGGGAGTAATAACATGACGGAAGTTCAGGGGCAGCTGTCCTTCACTGATGACATCAGCCGGGACCTGGAATTACAGGAGTATGGCCTGGACCCGGCCGTTGACTCCACCCTGCTTCCCAATGCCGCCGTCATGAGTGCCCTGCAGAACCTGGTGCGGCTCGCCACGGAGCTTTGCGGTGCTCCCTTTGGCGTGGTCAACATCATCAGCGCGGAGTACCAGCACCAGATCGGCGCGTGGGGCGTGGACCCCGGCATCTGTTCACGTGAGGATTCCATGTGCGCCAAGGTTTTCCTCTCCCGTGAACGGACCGTGGTGGCTGATGCGTCGCAGGATCCGCGCTTCGCCGACAATCCCTTTGTTACTGGTGAAATCGGGAACGTCCGCTTCTACGCATCGGTCCCGTTACAAACAGAATCCGGCTTCGTTCCCGGAACCCTGTGCGTGTTCTCGGACAAAACAAATGAGCTGCGCCCCGAACAGGTGAGCATGCTGGAGGTCTTGGCGAAGCAAGTGGTGGAGTTGTTGGAGCTGCAGCACCGCACCGTCCAGCTGGACCGCACCTACGCCGAGCTGAGGGACAGCAACGCCAAGCTCGCAGGGTTTGCCGGACGCGTCAGCCACGACCTCCGCATTCCGCTCACCACCATCCTGGGCTATGTGGAACTGGTGGAAGACGATCCCGACGTTGAACCGAGCAGCACGGCCGCGCGTTACCTTGACCGGATTGGCTCCAGCGGGCGGCGGATGCTGGGCATGCTCGAGGATGTCCTGAGCTACTCCCGGGTGGGCGGCGCAGTCCAACCCACGCAGGTTTCCCTTCGCGAGGTCACCGAAGAAGTTGCCCGTGATGTGGGCATTGAGAATCAACGGATGGTGGAAGTTGAAGATCTGACTCTTCATGCCGACCGTGGACAACTGCGGACCCTGCTGCAGAACCTGCTCTCCAACGCCATGAATTACCGCAGCCCTGAGCGCGATCTCCGCGTCCGGATCAGCGGGGTCTCCAACTATCAGGGCGCCACGATCTTCGTGGCGGACAACGGCAAGGGCATCAAACCCGAGGATCGCACCAAAGCCCTGGAGCCTTTGGTGCGTCTGCGGCGGGAAGGTGACGGCCCGGGTTCCGGACTCGGCCTGGCCACCTGCAGCAGCATTGCCAAGGCACACGGGGGCGACCTCACTTTGACAGAAACTCCCGGCGGCGGAACCACAGTGACGGTCAGTTTTCCCGCCGGCCTCTAGCCGCTCCGGGGTGCGTTGCCGCACTGAACGGCCGGGACGCTGAACTTCCGGAAGGCTCACCTTGCGAGGCATAGAGCACGACGGCGGCAGCTCGCCGTCGTGCGTTCATCCGCCCGAATGGGGCTACTTGCCCTCGCCGGATCCTTTGGCCCTCTCGGGCTTCTTCTCGCCCTTGCCGCCGCTCTTGTCCTTGGCTTTATCCGGTCCCGGCGCCACGGCGGGCGCTGGTGCCGGCGCTTGTACCGGCACTTGTACCGGGTTCTGCGCGGGCTCCTGCAGAGTGACTACCTCGGCAGGCTGAACGTCGGCATTACCGGCATCTACGGGCACAGTGTCAGCGGTCACCGGCGCAACCGGGAGAGCCGGCACAACCGGCGCGGCCGGCTGCGGCTCGGCCTGCGATACATCCGTGTCCGCAGGCTGGGAGGGATCCGTGGTGTTGCCCGTGGGCGTGAGTCCCTGGGAGAGGATCAGCAGGGCGAGCGGAATGGTCACCGCCGCCGCGGCCACGCCACGTACGGTCTTGGGTCGCCGTTTGCTGAAGTCCCTGAGGCTGGTGACGGTGGCCAGCCTCCTGGTCGGCGTGCGCAGTGGCAGCCTGGAGGGTGCGGAAGGCAGCAGCGCGGTCCTTCGCCCGGACTGTATCCCTTCATCGGCGAGCGCCTGCTCCACGTTGTCTGCCGTGGGGCGCTTGCCAGGGTCCATGTCCGTCATCGCTTCGAGCAGCTCCCGCAGCGGACCGGGCAATTCCACGGGGATCTGCGGTGCGCGGTGAAGTCGGGCTGATGCGGTCTCGATAGGAGTTCCCGGGTATTCAGCCTTTCCCGTGAGGCATTCGAGGAGTACCAGGCCCAGCGAGTAGATGTCGCTGGCAGGAGTCAACGCCAATCCCTGGGCCTGCTCGGGGCTGAGGTACTGGGCGGTCCCCACGGTGAAGCCTGTTGCGGTGAGGCGGTGATCGTTCATGACCAGGGCCACGCCGAAGTCAGCCAGTTTGACCGACTGCTGACCCAGGCCGTCGTCGTCGGATACCAGGATGTTGGCTGGCTTGATGTCGCGGTGGATGACGTCATGTTCATGAACCTGGGACAGCGCTCCGGCGAGCCGGATCCCGATCCGGGCGGTCTCTGGCACGGTGAGTGGTCCGTCCGTCAGCACTGCGCGCAAGTCCCGGCCTTCGGCCAGTTCCATGACCAGATACGCGCGTTCTTCATCGTTGCGTGTATCTACCCCGGCGTCGAAGGCTGCCACCAGTCCCGGGTGATCAAAGGCGGCCAGGAGCCGCATTTCGTTCTCCTGCCGGGCCCGGAACGACTCATCGCCGGAACCGGGGAGAAAGATCTTGATGGCTACCTCGCGGCCAAGCAGCGTGTCCTTCGCTTGATAGACGGCGGACATGGCGCCCCTGCCCAGCAGGGATCCCAGCTGGTAGCGGTCGCCAAGTATTTCGGTTGCGCCTGCACGGTCAGGCCCTGCAGTTGCGCCGGAGGTGGGGAAATGGGGGTCCACGGCCTCGTAGTTGTTGCCCACGAATGTCACGTCCTTCAGGCATACCTGGAGTCATGGACCCAACCGCTGTCCTTGCGCCACCCAGGCAATGCCGTCAATCAAACTTTCACGATGGCCGCGCGGCCGTCTGCTTCAGCCACGTGCGGCCCAGGCAAGCAGCCCAAACAGCATCATCCGGTTTACCAGATAAGTAATCAGGATACTGATTAAGCGGCCGGAAGGGTAATGGGAAGGCTCAGGAACCCGGGAGTCAGGCCGCCTGAAGCCTGTCCACGGCCGCACGAAGCACGCCCGCCGGAACGCCCAGCGACCATTCAGCCACGTCGGTGATGAACCGCTTGAAGGCGTCATAGTCGAAGGGCTCAGCGTTGTTGACGTAGGAGCCCACGCCGTCAATGGCCACCCAAATACGAATGCACGCCGCAAAGGGGTCCGCCACCACGAAGTCGCCGGACGCGACGCCATCCTCAATGAGGGTGGTCAGCCGGTTGCGATCCAGTTGTTCCTGCCCCAGCAGCGCCTCGGTGAGCGCGGGTGTAAACCGGCAGAGGTGCCGCGCATTGAGCCATAACCGGGTGAGTTCCAAGGATTTATGACCTTCGCTGCGCGAGACCAGGTGAGCCAGGCGCTGGAGTGGAGTTCCGTCGTCGGGAAACAACTCTTCCCGCTCCTCCGAAACGGCGCGCACAAACGCTGCGATCACCAGGTCTTCAGCAGCCGGGTAGTAGTGGCTGATCAGGCCAGGCCGCACGCCCAGGCGGTCGGCGACGGCGCGGAGGGTAATCCGCTCGAGCCCCTCACTCAAGGCAATGGAAGCGGCTTCGGCGAGGATTTCGGCTCGTCGCTCGTCGGGTAACTTCCGGACTCGTTGGGCTGCGGGGCTTGACACCATGACGTTCAGTCTATTGGATTAGTGACCAATAGCTCATTGGTCACACGACCAATAGTGCCGATGGACCGGTTTCCCAGCGTTGCGAACCGGTCCTTGCCCGAGAGGAACAGCGTTGTCCCACCCCAACTTGACCGATGCGGTCAGCTATCCCGAACCCCTTGCCCACCCCGAAAAACGCGGCATTGAACTCATCGAATCGTCCGAACGCCATGGCCGTGCCCGGGACCTCTTCCCGGTGTGGGCCGCCCCAAACGTCAGCGTCCTCAACTTCACGGTGGGCGCCACGCTGATCCTGCTGGGCATGGAGCTCTGGCAGGCTTTCCTGGTCATCATCGCGGGCAGCCTCCCGTGGATCCTCACTGGCATTGTGGCCACCAGTGGCCCGGCGGCAGGCACCTCCGGCTCGGTCATCACGAGGGCCATCTACGGAATCCGCGGGAACAGGGTGGTTGTCGCCTTCTTTGGCTGGTTCATTTCCGCCGTTTTCCTGGCGCTCAACTGGCTTGCGTCCTCGTTCATGGGCGCAGAGCTCCTGGCGCAGATCGGCTTCACCGATCCCGTCCTCGTGCCGGTGCTCGTCACGATTATTGTTGCCGCCATCACCGTGCTGGTGGCCGTGTTCGGCCACAGCCTGATCCTGCGCAGCTACCCCGTGGTTGCCTCGGTGTTGCTTGCAATCTTCCTGCTGGTGACGGCCTTCGTCCTGCCCCATGTGCAGTGGGGCTACACGGCTCCTGCGCCGCTGGAGGGTCTGCCGCTGTGGTCTGCTATGACCATCGGATTCGCCATCCTCGCTTCCTCTCCCCTGTCCTATTCAAATAGCCCGGACCTGGCGCGCTACCTCCCCAAATCCACCAAGCCTTCGCACATCATCGCGGCCACAGCGCTCGGTGGCGCCCTGCCAGCCATCTTCTTCACATCAGTGGGCGCATTGCTCGCAACAGGGATTGACGCCGCAGCCATGGATCTTGGCATCGAATCGGCGCTTCTGGCCCTGCTCCCAGCCTGGCTCGGACCCATCTTCGTGGTGGGCGTCATCATCAACACCATCGCACTCAACGGTATGACCACCTACACGGCGAGCATGGCGTTCCAGTCCATCGGCGTCCCCATCCGCCGCATCCCCTCGGCGGTGGTAGTTGGAGCGATCGGCACAGCGCTGACCATCTATCTCGTCATGTCCACCAGCCTGCTGGACGCCGTGAACCTCATGCTGCAGCTCTTGGTCCTCATCTCCGGACCCACCATGACCATCTTCGCCACGGACGTCATCCTTCGACGCAACCGCTACAGCGGCGATGACCTCTTTGACGAGCAGCCCGGCAGCCGCTTCTGGTACTCCGGCGGCTGGCACGTCCCCGGCTTGCTCGCCATCGGCCTTGGCGCAGCCGTGGCCTCCCTGTTCCTCACCAGCTCTGTATGGACCGGCCCTATCGCCGCGGCTATGGGCTTCCTGGACCTCTCGGTGCCGGTGTCCATGGTGGTGACAGCCGGGGTCTACATCGCTTTGACGCGCCTCGCCGCGAAACGCCGCCCCACCGCAATCCCCTCCATTGAAGGAGCCCGCGCATGACCACCACCGGAGCCCATCCCCCGCGTTACGGCGGCGCCGCCGGCCAACCCACCGTGGACTCTTGGCAGGAAGGCCCGCACAACCGCTGGACCTTCGCCCACCTTGGTGAAATGCTGCCGACGGCGTCAGTCCCCCGCCACTTCACGTCCGCCCCGGCAGCGGCTACTGAGCGGCTGGCTGCCCTTGCCGTTCCCGGCCTGACTCAGCGCCTTGAGGAAACATACACCGACGCCTTCCTGGTCCTGCACCGCAACAATGTCATTGCGGAGTACTACCGCCCTGGCTTTTCCCCTGATGACCTGCATCTGGTCATGAGCATTTCGAAGTCGATGTGCGGCCTGGTGCTGGGGGCGTTGGTGGATTCCGGAGACATCGTCACGTCCGCCAGTGTTGTTGACTACGTCCCCGAACTCGCCGGATCGGTCTACGACGGTCCCACCGTCCAACACGTCCTGGATATGGCTCTCCACCTCAACTACAGCGAGGACTACCTGGATCCGTCCTCCGAGGTGCAGACCCACGACCGCTCTGCCGGCTGGCGCACCCGCCGGGACGGCGATCCCCAGGACACCTACGAGTTCCTCACCACGCTCACAGGCGACGGAACCGTGGGCCGCTTCCAGTATTGTTCCGCGAACACGGACGTACTGGCGTGGATCATCGAGCGTGTGACCGGGCTCCGCTACTCAGAGGCCCTGTCCAAGTACCTGTGGTCCAAGCTCGACGCCGACCGGGACGCCACCATCACCGTGGATTCCAGCGGCTTCGGCTTCGCTAACGGCGGGGTCTCCTGCACCGCCCGCGACCTGGCGCGGGTGGGCCGGTTGATGCTCGACGGCGGCGAAGGTCAGGCAGGCCGGGTGGTGTCCGAGGGGTGGGTCCGCAGCATACTCGCTGGCGGAAATCGCGAGGCCATGGCCGACGCTTCTTTCACCGGCATACACCCCCACGGCTCTTACACCCGTCAATGGTGGTGCACGGGAAACGAGCGCGGCAACGTGACAGGCATCGGGATCTACGGCCAGTACCTCTGGATCGATCCCGCCACCGATACCGTGGTGGTCCAGCTCTCCACTTGGCCGGAACCGGATAGCGGCCACCTCCACGAACTACAGAATCAGCTGCTCCTCGATGTCAGCCGCTCCCTGGATGAGCCCCTCGCAGCAGGCGAATCAGAACCACAAAAAATCCCAGCAGAAGAAACAGCACCGGAAAGCAAGGAAACCGCAGCGTGAGAACCCAGCTTTACACCAACGCCCGCATTTTCACCTCCGATACCCGCCGTTGGGCTGAGGCCATGCTCGTTCAAGGTGAACGAATCCTCTACGTAGGAGACGCCGCCACAGCCGTGCGCCTTCGCCCTGACGCCGAGAGGATTGACCTCAAGGGCCGTCTGGTTGTCCCTGGTTTCGTCGACGGCCACGCGCACGTAGTCGGTACCGGAGAAGCCCTCAGCCAGGTAAGTCTCTGGGGTGCCAAGTCCGTGGAAGAGATTCAGCACCGCATCAAAGCCAGGGCCACAGAACGCCCGGGTGCTGACCGGGTCCTGGCTACCGGGTGGCTGCACGGCGCGATTCCGGGCGGCGTACCGGACGCAGGGATGCTCGATGCCGTAGTCCAGGACAAGCCCGTATATGCCTTCGCCTACGACTTCCACTCAGCATGGGTGAACACTGCGGCGCTGGCTGAACTCGGGATCGATGAGCACACGCAGAATCCGCACGGCGGCACCATCAAGCGCGATTCGAACGGGCATGCCACCGGCTACATCGACGAAAACGCGTTCTACGACATCGTGCTCCCCTTCCTCGACGCCCAGGTGAGCGATGACGAGCACGAGGCAAGCATCGCCGCCGTCCAACACGCCTACCGCGAGACCGGCGTGACCACGGCGTGCGATATGGGATTCAACGAGACTGACCTCGAAGCCTTCAACCGTGCCGACAAAGACGGCACACTGACCAGCCGCCTCATCGCCTACTGGCGCGTCAACAACGCTGGATCGGCGGAGGAAAACATCGCCCAGGTCCAGCGGGCGGCCGCGCTCGCCGTCGACCATGTTTCGCCTTTCCTCCGCGTGGTGGGCATCAAGGTCATCATTGACGGCACCATCGACGGGTGCACGGCCACTCTGGGAATGCCGTACGCCGATGGTTCGAATGCGGAGCCGATCTGGAGCCTTGAGGAACTCGCGCCCGTGGTTGCCGCGGCAGACACTGCCGGTTTGAAGGTGGCCATGCACGCCATCGGCGACGAATCGGTGAGGATCGCCATCGGCGCCGTGGAGCACGCCGTGGCGCAGAACGGCCCCCGCGAACGCCGTCACCGCATTGAGCATCTCGAGTTGGTGGACAGGGCGGACGTCGATCGCCTCGCCGCGCTGGGGATCACCGCCAGTATGCAGCCGGTCCACGCCGACCCGGCCATCAGTGAAAACTGGGTGGCCAAGTTGGGTGACGACCGAGTGGAGCGCGGCTTCCCGTGGCCGTGGATCACCCAGGCGGGGGCCCGGCTGGCTTTCGGCACGGACTCCCCCACCTCCCCGCACGCACCACTGCCCAACATGTATGTGGCCACCACCCGGGCTTCGGCCCTCGATCCATCCGCCGGGACCAATGTGCCAGACTTCGCCCTTCCGCTGGCCGAATCGATCGAACACGCAACACGCGACTCTGCGTGGACCTGCGGCGCGGAGCACGAGATCGGCCGGCTTGCTGCCGGCCTGTACGCGGACTTCGTGGTCCTGGACACCGACGTGTTCGCTGCAGAGAACCCGGCCTCGCTCCTGGACGCGAAGGTTGTCAGGACAGTGGTGGGTGGGAGAACAGTGCACCAAACAGAGCCGGCTGCTCCCGAGCAGGCTGTGTAGAAACCGGCCAGGTCGGGCGGCACTAACCGCAGCCGAACGCCCGACGGCGACCTCCCGCCGTCGGGCGCTTCTTAAGGTGCGGTAGTGGTGTTACGTGACGTAGGAAACTGCGGCACATGGCGCCTGCAAGGCACAATGGAAGGCATGACCCTCACAACTTTCGCCCTCGTCCGCCACGGCCAAACCGATTGGAACGCGGAGCGCAGGTTACAAGGGGCCACTGACATCCCGCTCAACGACGTCGGCCGCGGCCAGGCGCGCGAAGCCGTCAACTTCCTGTCGGACCAGCAGTGGGACACCGTGGTGTCCTCGCCCCTGAGCCGCGCCGCCGAAACTGCGGAGATCATCGCCGAAGGGCTCGGCCTGAAGGTTGCCCGGCTGGTACCTGAGCTCATAGAGCGCAGCTTCGGTCCCGCCGAAGGACTCCAGGCAGGGCCCGAATTGGAAGCCCTCCGCATCCCGGGCGGCTTCCGTGGCGCCGAAACCGACGTGGCCGCCGCCGACCGCGGCATTGCCGCCTTGGAGTCGTTGGCTGAAGAGTTCGCCAGCAAGCGCGTCCTGGTGGTTGCCCACGGCACATTGATCCGGCTGACACTCAGCCGGGCGATCGGACGCACCCTGGACAGCGTGCAGAACGCGGTACTCAACCTGGCCCATCACCACGTGGCTGACGGCTGGCAGCTGGAGTACTTCAACGGCGAGCGCGTCACGGCTGACGTCGAGGCCTGAGCCGCCGCCCTTCCCCCGTCCAAGGACTGCCAGCGCAGGCGCTCAGGACCGATAGGGTTATCTCGGCTGAGAATCACTCAGTCCGGAAAAGTAGCACCCGATGGGGGAATGAAGTGAAGAAGTTTGCGCTGCAAAGTGCCGGAATATCGGCACTGGTAATGATGGCCTTGACCGGCTGTGGCGGGTCCACGGGATCCACCGAATCAACCGGGTCCACGGAGCCGGCATCCCCGTCGGCAACTCCCACCGTGGCCAAGCAGTACACCAATGACGAGCTCATGGCCATGGTCAAGCAGATCAAGAGCCCGTCGGGCAAGGACCTCAGCGTTGTCTCGAGCGAAGAACTCGCACAGGAAAATCCCATGAAGGCCCTTCTGAGCATGTTCACCGTTGAACCTGCCGAGTGCAAGGACCTCGGAACCCTGGGTGGTTCTGAAGTTCTTGAGGGCTCAACAACGGCCGCCGGGGCAGACTTGAACGCTGAAACCGGTGTTATGACCATGGTGACCCTGACGTCCGGTGTGGATGTTCAGAAGCTGCAGGACAGCATGGCCAAGAGCGCCGATCAGGCCAGCAAGTGCGCCACCATGACGTTGTCCATGTCCGGCCAATCCATGACCGTCTCCACGGAAAAGTTTGAAGGCATCAGCACGGTCCCCGGAACCCTGGGGTATAAGACCGCCATGTCCTCCGCCAGCGGCTCTTCCCAAACCACGTACATGGCGTACGTCATCAAGGACGGCGTCATGATCTCCGCTACCGCATCCGGAAAGGGTGCCGAGGCAGCTGGTGTCGCTGCCGCCGGCGCAATGATGGACCAGGCCGCAGCACAGATCAAGTAGTTAACGCTTCGGGCAACCGGCAGTTCGGGTAACCCGGCAGCTCGGCAACAGGCAAGGGCCGTGATCCTCGGGTGAGGTTCACGGCCCTTGCTGTTTTGTTCGCGGGCAGCTTTGTTTGCGGGTCAGTGCCCCAATCCAGAAAACTACTGCGCTTCCAGCCGCGCCTTCAGTTGCTCAGCGTAATCCGTGTAAGCGGCAGCAATCTCTTCCAGGTCAACGGTCTGAGGGAAGTCGATCACGGGTTGATGTTCGGCCAGATACGACGTGGTTTCTTCAACAACACGCTGCTCGTCGAATCCATCCAGGCCAACCTCGGCCAGGAAATCCGGGTTGGTGTGGACCAAGGACTCTCCGCTTTGGCCTTCCGAGGCCCACCGCACCAGGTACTCGTTCTGATTGACCAGTTCAATGTCGAATGACGTCTCCATGGCAGCAGCCTACGCCGTTACGGAGCAGGTGCTGACACGCCCCGGGCCGCAATGAGCTGGAGCAGGTTCTCCGCTTTGAAGCCCAGAAGAGCAGCCGCGAGGCTCCCCATCAGGTCAAGCACGTACTCGCTGCTGGCACTTCCGGCCAGCACGTCCATCACCAGTCCATCTTCCTGGGCAACCAGGGTCCGGGCGATCTTGGCCGGGTCCAGAAGGGGAGAGAACTCGCCGGCGCGGGTTCCGGCGTCGATGATGTCCCGGTAGACGCGTTCCTGCGCTTTGGTGAGCTCTTCCTGGATTCGGCGTTGCTCTACATCGCGGAGCATGTGGGGCCAGTATTCGTAGAGAATCCGGGAGACGTCGTCGTCCAGCCCGGCAGTAGTGCCCGCGCTGATTACCGCTGCGAGCCGGGCCGTGGGACTCATATCCGCGTCAACGGATTCGGCGAGCTTCTCAAGGAACCTGCCGGAGGAAGCCTGCACAGCGGAGGCGATGATCTCGGCATGGCTCCCGAAGTAGTACAGCACGGCATTGGCGGCCATGCCCGCCTCTGCTGCAATGGCGCGAAGCGTCGCGCCCTCCGCGCCGTCACGGGCAGCCACGGCCTGGGCTGCAGCCACGATTTCCTGGCGTCGGATTTCCTTCTTGTCTACCTTTGCCACTGCCGCTCCCCCGTGGGCTCTTTGAAGATTCCTGTTGACATTGACTCTAGACCGGTATTGAATGGCATTCAAATTTGAATGTGATTCAAATTACTGACTTGAGATACCAACAACAGATTCAACGAGGAGTCTCCGTGTCACAGCCCCCTTCCCCCACCCCGCTCGTGAACGAACCAACACCAAAGCGCCCAACACCACGCGAGCCAACGCCAAAGCACCCAACGCCAATGGACCCCGCGGCACCACGGGACCCAACATCCAAAGGCCTGAAAGCCGGATCGATCGGCATTGGCCCCACCGTCGCCCTGGGTCTGGCGGCCGTAGCCCCCGCCTACAGCCTGGCCGTGACACTCGGCTTCGTGGTCCTCGCTGTTGGAACGAGCACCCCTGCAGCGTTCCTCCTGGGCTTCGTTCCCATCCTGTTTACCGCGCTGGCATTCAGGGACCTCAATAAGGAGATGCCCGATTGCGGCGGCGTCTTCGTCTGGATCTCCCGCGTCTTTGGGCCGACTGCCGGGTGGTTCCTGGGCGGCTGGGTTCCGCAGATGGCCACGTTCATTGCGGGCGCCGCTGTGGCTCAAGTCGCCACCACGTACCTGCTCACGTTCTTTGGCTTGGCATCCATCGCCGCGGAACCGCTTGCCGTAGCCGCCATTGCGTGTGGGCTGATCGTCCTGAGCGCATGGATCGCGGCGAGGGGAATCGAACTCTCCGCCTGGGTACAGTACGCGCTGATTGGCCTCCAGCTGGTGGCACTCGGCGGATTCTGCGTGGCTGCCTTCACCGCCATGGCCACAGGCACCTCCGCCGGAATGGCAGAAGGCGGCGCAGAAAAGCCGGGCCTGGACTGGTTCAACCCCTTTGCATCCGGTGACATGTCAGGGCTCGTGTCCGGCGTCATTCTCTGCCTGTTCATTTACTGGGGATGGGATGCCCTGATAGCGGTGAATGAGGAAACCACGGACCGTCAAGGCACACCCGGCAAGGCTGTGGTGATCACCACCGTCATCCTGCTGTTCTTCTACGTGGTGACGGCTACGGCCGCCGTCGGATTTGCCGGAACTGCGAGCATCACCAATCCCGAAACCGTCTCGGATGTCCTCTCGGTCCTTGGTCCGCAGGCGACAGGGAGCGTGTTTGGCCAGGTCATCGTCCTCGCAGTGGGCCTGTCTGCGTTGGCGGCATTGTTGACAGTAGCCGTGAGCACGCCCAGGACCTGGCTCAGCATGGGCACGTACGGCGCCCTCCCCAAGGCGACCACAAAGATGCACCCAAAGCGTGGAACACCCACCACCTCCATCGCTTGGTGGGCTGCCATCACCATGGCCATAACGTTGGGACTGACAGCAATCAGCGCGGACTTCATCGGCCTGGCCATCCTCTCGGTGGGCCTGATGATCGCTGCGTACTATGCGGCCACAGCCCTGGCCTCCGTGGTGTACTTCGCCCCGCATATGCGCACTTCCGCATCAGCCCTCATCCTGAAGGGCATCCTCCCCGGCCTCGGAGCCCTCCTGATGGTCGGAGCGTTCGCGTATAGCGCCGTGGACATGCTGTCCCCTGAGTACGCGGGGCTTTCCTGGCTGGGAATTGGTTCGGTGTTCTGGATCGGGATCGGCGCGCTGTGCCTGGGATTGCTGGTCACCGCGATCCTAAGGACCAAGCTACGCCGCTTCTTTTCCGGCGAATCCATCCCTCGCGGAAACGTCACCACCCGCCACCACCTTCCATCCATTCTCAGCGGCGAAACTCTCAGCAACCAGACCCCTGGCAAGGCAACTCCCAGCAACGAAACCGAGGCATAAATGCGCATCCTGTCCATCGCAGCAATCCAGACCAACCCCGTCCCGCACGATCTCGAAGCCACGTGGGCACGCTTCGAAGCACAGGCCGAGTCAGCCAAGAAGCTCGGCCCCGACGTGGACGTCATCGTGGTTCCGGAACTGCTGCTTTCCGCCCCGGGCGAGTTCCTGCTCCCGGATCCGGAGGGCGAAACCCGTTCCGCTGCTCCCATCCCCAGCCCCCTGACCCACCGCATCTCGGCACTCGCCCGCAGACTTAACGTGTGGCTCGTGCCCGGCTCACTTCTGGAAACGGACAACGGCAACACCTACAACACGGCCATCGCCGTCTCACCTCAAGGCGAGATTGTGGCCCGCTACCGGAAGCTCTTCCCGTGGCGCCCGTTCGAGACCACCACGCCCGGGGATTCCTTTGTCACGTTCGACATCCCCGGCTGTGGACGCATTGGCCTGGCCATCTGCTTCGACGGCAGCTTCCCTGAGGTTGCGAGGCAGCTGGCGTGGCTCGGAGCCGAAGTCATCATCCAGCCCACGCTCACCACCACCCGCGACAGGGCCATGGAGATCGTCATGTCCCAGGCCAACGCCTTCGCCAACCAGGTATATGTGGTGAACGTCAACGGAGCGTCCCCGTGCGGCGTGGGCGAGAGCGTCATCGTGGACCCCGAGGGCACCATCATGCAGCAGGCCCGGGGCGGGGAAGAGATCCTCTTCGCCGTCTTGGATCTTGACCGCGTCACCCAGCTCCGCCGCTACGGAACCCATGGCATCAACCGGCCCTGGGCTCAACTCCGGGACCAGGAGGGCCTGCTGTCCTTCCCGATGTTCGGCGGTGCGCACTTCCAGTCACCGGATTGGAGCGCTTCCAGCACCGCGGGCCACCCCAGCGGAGTTGCCTCGGCTTAAGCTGTCCAGACCCTTAACGGAAGAAGCGCACGACGGCGATGGTCGCCGTCGTGCGCTTCTTCCGTATGTTGCGGCTGCTAGACCTCCGGGCGCCGCTCGACAACCGTTTCGGGAGCGGTTCGACGTTCAACGACGGTCCGGCGCGTCCGGCCGGACATGGCGATGGAAATGATGAGTCCGATGACGCCGACCACCATCAGGATGTAGCCCACAAGGACTTGATCGAGGAAGGGGATAAGTCCGGGTGCGAGCGCGAAGGCCAGAATAGCTCCAACGGCAATCAGGGCAATGGAAGAACCGATTCTCATAACGTGCTCCTCGTGTCTTTTCGGCGCAGTCAGGGATTACGGCCGAATCTGTGTCATCAGGATACTTATGATCTTCTTCTTCGGCCAGTCACTACCGCGCCGCACTAGTCCGTGTTGATTAGTGGCCGTAGCGTTCAGCCACCCGGACGACAGCGTCCTCGGGAGTGGGCGCGGGGCCGAATACCTGCTCCTGGCGAGTGACGTCAGCGACGTATTTTCCAGTCTCGAACCACGCCACCATGCTTGCCATATCGCCCACCAACGGCAGGACCTTTGCGGTCACCTTGCCGAGCCCCGCAATGGCGCCGGCCGGTATGGACATCACCTTGATCTGCCTGCCGGCCCGGCGGCCAGCCACTTCCGCTGCTTCATGGATGCTCACGGGCCGGCTCCACCCAATATCAATGCGCTCGCCCTCAACAATGTCTGCGTCCACGGCCTCCGCAAGGTACGCAGCGACGTCGCTGGCCAGGACGAACGTGAGCCGGGCGTCCTTTGAGCCGAGCCACACAAAGCGGCCCTTCGCAAAGGGATCCCCTCCCATCCCCACCGCTTGGTCAAAGAAGGCGCCGGGCCTGAGTGCCACAAACGGAACGCCGAGCTCTTCGAAGGCGTCCTCGGCCAGCTTCTTGTTCCAGAAATGGGGGATCTGGGGAGTCTCGTCGCAGGTGACGATGCTGATCAGCACGAAGCGCGGCACTCCAGCGTGCTTGGCCGCGACAGCCAAGTTGCTATTGCCAAACGTGTCTATCGCTTTGGCATTCTTGTCATTGCGCGTATAGCCGGCCGCGGTGGAGATGGCCGCGGAGACCCCGGTCATCGCGGCGATCAAGGAGGCGGCATCCAGCATGTCGCCGCGGGCGATCTCAACGCCCTTGGCCTCAAGTTTGGCGGCGTTGGACTTGGGCCTCACCAAGGCACGGACTTTCTTGCCGCGCTTGAGAAGCTCGTCCACCACTTGGCCGCCCAGGAAACCTGTGGCGCCAACAACAAGGACAGGAAGGTCTTCGGCCACGGTTTCTCCTCAGGGGTTTGCTCCTAGGGTCAGTGGTAGCACGCGGTGGGAGCTCCGGGCTAGGGCATGTTTAGTCCGAATACACAGAGTGCACTCAAAGTGCATTATGATGCACTTATGGATGAAAGCACCACCACCCTCTCTTTGGCGATCGGAGCCAGGGTCAAGCAAGAGCGCCAAACCCGCGGCTGGACGCTGGATCAACTGGCCGAGGCAGCTGGCGTGAGCCGGCGGATGATTATCAACGTGGAGCAGGGAGCCGCAAACCCCAGCGTCGGGACACTGCTGCGGATCAGCGATGCCCTGGGTGTCGGGCTTCCCGCGCTGGTGGAGTCACCACGCCCCAAGCCGATCAAAGTAACCCGCAGCGGCGAAGGCGCAACCTTGTGGAGCAGCGAACGGGGTGGACGCGGTGTCCTGGTGGCTGGCACCGAGTCCCCGGACGTCGTGGAACTATGGGACTGGACCTTGGGCCCGGGAGACCACCACGGCAGCGAAGCCCACGCCTCCGGAACCAAGGAGCTCCTGCAGGTCCTCCAGGGCACCCTGACCGTGGACGTCGATGGCCAGATGAGCACCCTCGAGGTGGGCGACTCCATGACTTTTCCGGGCGACATCGCCCACTCCTACGCAAACACCGGCACGGATCCCGCCCGATTCTCCCTGGCAGTTTTTGAGCCTGGCGTGGGTTCGGGACACCTGCAGGAGACGGGTTCATGAGGACTCCTCAGCGCACCCCCGTTCCGCCGTGGGGACTTGCAGTTGCAGCCATGATCTCCGTGCAGCTGAGCTCCGCCTTCTCGGTTAACCTCATTGCCGAGGTAGGCCCCGCAGGTACTGCCTGGCTGAGGTTGAGCATGGGGGCCATCATCTTCCTCGCCATTGCCCGGCCACCGCTTCGCTCGGTCCGCCGGCCGGACGTTCTCCCCCTCCTGGGACTCGGCGTCGCCACCGGCCTCATGACCATCATGTTCCTCGCCGCGATTGAGCGGATTCCCTTGGGCACCACGGTGGCCATCGAGTTTCTTGGGCCGCTGACAGTGGCCGCGATCCGAAGCCACAACCGCAAAGCCTTGGCCTGGCCGGTGTTGGCGCTGGCCGGCGTCGTCCTTTTAACAGAACCCTGGCATGGCCAGATCGATGCCCTCGGCGTCATGTTCGCAGCCATCGCGGCCGCCGGTTGGGGCGTCTACATCCTCCTGACCCAACTGATCGGTGATCGCTTCACGGGAACCGGAGCGCTGTCACTCACCGTCCCGGTGGCCGCCATTACAGCCGCAATCGTCGGAGTGCCACAGGCCGCGGGTCACCTCAGCGTGGGGGTCCTGCTGGCCGCCCTCGGAGTCGCCGTGCTCATGCCAGTACTCCCCTTCATCCTGGAAATGATGGCTTTGCGGCGCATGACGTCCACCGCTTTCGGCACGCTGATGTCCCTGGAACCGGCATTCGGCGTCCTCCTTGGGCTGCTGGTGCTACATCAACAACCGTCCATCATCCAGTTCATCGGCATCACGCTGGTGGTGGTTGCGGGCGCCGCAGCCCAGCGCGGCGGGGACAGGCGCCCGCCGACGCCGGATCCCGTCGCCGGCCTGGAACCGCCCCTCACCCAAGCCCTGCCCGCCACCAACCCGCGAAACGAAAGCTGAGACGCGCGGACTCGGCCAGGGCTGCTGATCCAATCCTTGGAGTTCAGTGTGGGATTCCTGCGCGGCTTATCCTGCATGGCTTATCCTGCGTGGCTCAAATGGTGATGACCACTTTCCCGCGGGCTTTACCGGCGTCGAAGTAACGCATGGCCTCGGGGACCTGCGCCAGCGGAAACGTGCGGTCAATGACAGGAGTGATGATTCCCGCGTCCAAAAGCCCAGCAAGGTATTCCAGATCCCCAGCCGTCTGGGTGCCCACAATCATGGTGAGCCGCTGCTTGATGAACGGGGAGAGTGCCACTGCCCGCAGTTGGCGATCCATACTGCCCGTCCACGAGCCGCCTTCCTCGCCACCGGTGATCACAGCCGTGCCGTCAGGAGTGAGCGACCGCCGAAGTCGGGCAACGGACGGGTTGCCTGCGATGTCGATGATGACGTCGTAGCGTTCCGTGCCATCAGCAAAATCCTGCGTGGTGTAGTCGACCACGTGGTCTGCGCCGAGCGATCGAACCAAGTCCAGCTTGGCAGTGCTGGCAACGCCTGTGACCTGGGCGCCGGCCGCCTTGGCGAGCTGCACCGCATAGCTGCCCACACCTCCGGAGGCGCCGGTGATCAGGACCTTGAGCTCCTTGGACGTCGAGCCCTTAGCTTTCGGCTCTTTCGACGTCGGGCCCTTCACGGGATCCACACCGCCGGCACGCAGCGCGATCAGGGCAGTGCAGGCTGACACCGGCACGGCCGCGGCCTGCTCGAAGCTGATACCCGCGGGCTTGTGGGCCAGGTTATTTTCGTGGGCAGCGGCGTACTCCGCGAACGAACCCTTCCCCGACCCAAAGACGTGGTCACCCACAACAAACCGCGTCACTTGTGAGCCGACGGCCTCAACAGTACCGGCGAGGTCCAGCCCGGGAACGGGATGCCTCGGAGCGCGGAAACCGTAGACCGGGCGCAGCGCATACGGCAACCCGCTGGTGATGTGCCATGTCCCGCGATCCAACCCGGCGGCGTGAACCTTCACCAGCACTTCATTCTCACGGATGGCGGGGCGCGGGACCTGAGCCTCGTGCAGGACGTCGGCGGAGCCGTAGGCCTCCTGAACAATGGCCCTCATGAACGGACCCGGCATGGACCGCCGCTTGTGATGACGTGATTCCTTGGCTTGCTGACCAGTGGTCATGGCCGGACCTTTCAGGTGTGCTTTCAGGGTGTTCAGGGTTGCTTCAGCGAATTCGTACGCTGTACTAAAGACGTTACCGTACACTGTACTAAAGTTCTAGGGGTCCTGAGGATCCAGACCACCAAAGCACCAGCACCAGCACCAAACCGCCAGAGACCCGTTCCGAGCCGAGGGAGATCCCGTGACCGCAGCACCCCAGCGCCTCCCCCTGAGCCGGGAGCGCGTCCTGGAGTGCGCCGTCGCGCTCGCGGACGAATCCGGGCTAGCTGCCTTGACCATCCGCACGCTTGCTCACAGCATGGGAACCAAACCCATGTCGCTCTACTACTACGTAGCCAACAAGGACGAAATCCTGGACGGAATCGTGGACATGGTCTTCAGCGAAATCGACCTTCCCGCGTCCGACGGCGATTGGAGCGAAGAGATGCGGAGGCGGGCAACGGGAGTGCGAGCGGCACTAAAACGGCACCCTTGGGCCGTCGGGCTGGTGGAAAGCCGGTCCGCCCCGGGACCGGCCACCCTCCGACACCATGAAGCGACACTCGCCACCTTGCGGACCGCGGGCTTCTCCGTGCAACTGACCGCCCACGCCTATGCCCTGCTGGACAGCTACATCTACGGATTCGCCGTCCAGGAAGCTGCCCTGCCGTTCGAGGGCCGCGACACTGCAGCGGAAATCACCAAACCCATCATGGAGCGCTTCTCCACCGGTGAGTATCCGCGCATGGTGGAGATCGCCGTCGAGCATGTCCTCAAACCCGGCTATGACTTTGGCGACGAGTTCATGTTCGGCCTCGACCTCATCCTGGACGGCCTTCATCGCTTGAAAGCCGGCACCGAATAAAAGCTCTCCCGCAGGAGGCGCGAGTCTCATTGGAGGCACTCAGGCCCACGGGGTACGGTTCGGGCATAGCTGACGACGCCGACTAAGGGAGTTTTGTTCATGGCCAGGATCGAGGACTATGCCATCATCGGGGACCTGAATACGGCTGCCCTGGTGGGGCGCAGCGGTTCCATTGACTGGATGTGCCTGCCGCGCTTCGATTCCCCGGCCTGCTTCGCCGCACTGCTGCATAACCCCGACGCCGGCCGCTGGCTCCTCGCACCCGCCGGGACACCGGACGGCGGCAACTGCACGCGCCGTCAATACCGCGAGGACACGCTGATCCTGGAAACGGAATGGGAAGTTGACGGAGGCTCGGTCCGGGTCATCGATTTCATGCCCGTCCGCGACGACGCGGTTGATCTGGTGCGGATTGTCGAGGGACTGTCCGGCGAGGTCACCATGCAGATGGAACTGGTTCTGCGCTTCGACTACGGCCGCGTGGTGCCGTGGGTCCGGCATAGCGAGCACGGCATCAGCGCGGTGGCCGGCCCCGACTCGGCGTACCTCACCACGCCTGTCACCTTGGAGGGCCACGACAAGCGCACGTTCAGTGAATTCACGGTTAAAGCCGGCGAGCGCGTTCCTTTCGTGCTGCGGTGGGCGCCAAGCCACGAGCGGGAGCCGCGGCGGATCGACCCCTTCCGGGCGCTTTCCGGAACGGAGAAGTTCTGGCTGGAATGGATTGGCCGCAGCGAGATGACCGGCAAGTACAAGGAGCCGGTGGAGCGGTCCTTGATCACTCTCAAAGCCCTGACGTACGCACCGACCGGTGGGATCGTGGCTGCCGCAACCACGTCCTTGCCCGAGCAACTGGGCGGACCACGCAACTGGGATTACCGCTACTGCTGGCTGCGCGACGCCACCCTGACCTTGCAGTCACTGCTCGCCGCGGGCTACACCGAGGAAGCCTCCGCATGGCGGGATTGGCTGCTGCGCGCTATCGCCGGCGACCCGTCGGAACTTCAGATTGTGTACGGGCTCGACGGCGCCAGGAGACTCCCGGAGGCGGACATTCCCTGGCTCTCCGGTTATGAAGGTTCACAGCCGGTCCGTACCGGAAATGCTGCTGCCCCGCAGCTCCAGCTGGACGTATGGGGCGAGGTGCTGGATGGTCTATCACTGACCCGGGCGGCTTCCCCTGACAGCTCGGTGGATACGTCCTGGGACATCCAGGTGGCCTTGATGGAGTACTTGGAGGGTGCGTGGAACCAGCCCGATAACGGGCTGTGGGAAATGCGCGGACAGCGCCGGCACTTCACCCATTCCAAAGTGATGGCGTGGGTGGCTGCGGACCGTATGGTCAAAGGAGTTCGAACATCCGGGTTGCCGGGCCCTGCTGACAGGTGGGCCGCCCTTCGCAGCGAAATCCACGCAGATGTGATGACCAAGGGCTTTGACGAGAAACTCAACACCTTTGTACAGTCCTACGGCAGTACGGAATTGGACGCGAGCCTGCTCCTGATCCCACGGGTGGGCTTCCTGCCGCATCGGCATCCACGGGTGGCGGGGACGGTGGACGCCATCCAGAAAGGACTCAGTGACGATGGCTTGGTCCTCCGGTATCGCACCCAGTCCGGCCATGACGGACTTCCGGGCGACGAAGGTGTTTTCCTGGCTTGTTCGTTCTGGCTGGTTGATGCGCTGCTGGGCATCGGCCGCACAGGGGAAGCGACCCAGCTCTTCGAACGGCTCCTTACCTTGCGCAATGATGTGGGGCTGCTGAGCGAGGAGTGGGATCCGCGGACGCAACGGCACCTCGGCAACACACCGCAAGCCTTCAGCCACTTCCCGCTGATTCACAGCGCCCTGCAGCTTCATCAGGGTGAAGCTCACAGCAGTGACACGCCGCTCCGTAAACCCAAACATCCGGGGCGGGCCAGCGGTTCTACGCTTCGGAATGATCCTCGCCTTCGGTAGCAGACGGTTCGCCTTTGTGGCTCGCTTCCTCCAAGTGACGGTCCAGCTTGCGTTCGGCTTCGCGTCGGCGCTGGCCAACGGTCCGCATCTGCTGCGTGGAGGGGTCTCCCCGATCTTCTGACATTGCGCTGCCTGATGATGCTGCGCCCTCGACGGGCTGCACATTCTCTTGTTCGCCCATAGGTCAATGGTCCCATCACCAGTTCGTCAGCGATAGCTCAAACTCCTGTTGTGAGGCCCGTTCTGCGCACTATCCCGAGCATTTGGGGCGCAGAGCGGGCCTCACACCATGCGTTTAGCACCAGTTTTGGTCGACGCTGCCAGTTTTGGCCGACGCCGCCCGTTCTGCGCACTCACAACGGCCGCTCACCTCAGCGGCACCCACGGCGAAAGACGCACGACGGCAAGCTACCGCCGTCGTGCGCTTATTGCGGGCTGTCCAGGAGCTTGGGTGGGCGGGCCGTCCCCGGTAGCGTGAGCCGGAGACAGGTTGCGCCCCGCGCAAGCGGACGAATCCCAAGGAGTTGCCCCATGAGCAGATCCCACCGAGCGTCACAGCATGAACCGGACACTGCCGTCGAACTCAATCCTTTGTTCAGCCGGCCCGGAGAATCCACCATTTTTCCTCGATTCACCCTGCCGGACGGTGAGTCCTTACCCGCCACGGCCTACCAGGTTGTCCACGATGAAGCGATGCTGGACGGCAATTCCCGGCTGAACCTGGCCACGTTTGTGGGGACGTGGATGGAGACGGAAGCCTCAAAGCTGTATGCCGAGACGTTCGACAAGAACATGATCGACAAGGATGAGTATCCCCAAACGGCGCTTATTGAAACCCGCTGCTGGCGGATGCTCGCGGACTTGTGGAATGCGCCGGATCCCGCGAAGAGCATTGGCACCTCCACCATCGGTTCCTCCGAGGCGTGCATGCTGGGTGGGTTGGCGTTGAAGCGGCGCTGGCAACACGCAAGGCGCGCCGCCGGGAAGTCCACGGAGAAACCCAACCTCATCCTCAGCTCGGCGGTCCAGGTGTGCTGGGAGAAGTTCTGCAACTACTGGGATGTGGAGCCCCGTTTTGTCCCGGTCTCGGCCGAGCACCCAACCTTGGACGGCCATGACCTGGACCAGTACGTGGACGAAAACACCATTGGCGTCGTGGCCATCCTGGGCGTCACTTACACCGGCAAATACGAACCCGTGGAACTCATCTCCGAAGCCTTGGACGAGATCCAGGCACGCCGCGGACTGGACATACCCATCCATGTGGACGGGGCTTCAGGAGCCATGGTGGCGCCGTTCCTGCAACCGGAAACGGTATGGGATTTCCGGCTCCCCCGCGTTGCCTCGATCAACACGTCCGGCCATAAATACGGGCTGGTGTACCCCGGCCTCGGATGGGTGGTGTGGCGGGATGCGGCGGCGCTCCCCGAGGACCTGATCTTCCATGTCAGTTACCTTGGCGGGGACATGCCCACGTTTGCCCTGAACTTCTCCCGCCCCGGCGCCCAGGTGTTGCTGCAGTACTACCTCTTCCTCCGCCTGGGTTTTGCCGGCTACAGGTCCGTCCAAGCAACGTCCCGGGATGTGGCGCTTTACCTCTCCAGCGAGATCGGGGCCATGGACGCCTTCACGTTGTGGAGCGACGGTTCCGACATTCCGGTGTTCGCTTGGCAACTCAGCGAGGGTCACACCGAACACTGGAACCTGCACCACCTCTCGGAGCGGCTCAGAATGAACGGCTGGCTGGTTCCGGCGTACCCCCTGCCAGATGGTTTGAGTGAGGTTACAGTCCAGAGGATCGTGGTCCGCAACGGTTTCACCCGCGACCTCGCCTCCAGTTTCCTGGATGACCTCAAAAAGGAAGTCGACTACCTCGATAGCCTCACGGCGCCGATGCCCACGAACAAGCAATCAGAAGGCTTCCACCACTAACCCTTGGAAAGGCAATTCGCTATGTGCCGTCTCTTTGGGCTCCACGCCGGGCCACGGCCGGTGCGCGCCACGTTCTGGTTGCTGGACGCCCCGGACAGCCTTTCCGTTCAAAGCCGACGCGAGCCCGACGGCGCCGGCATCGGCACTTTTGATACCGCCGGCAAAGCTCATGTGGCCAAACAGCCGTTGGCAGCGTGGGAGGATCACGCTTTCGCCCGGGAAGCGAGAGTCCTGTTGAGCACCACGTTCCTGGCGCATGTGCGGTATGCCAGCACCGGCGCGCTCACCATGGTCAACACGCATCCGTTTGAGCAGGACGGGCGGTTGTTTGCGCACAACGGCGTTCTTCACGGCCTGGAAGACCTCGATCAGCGCCTCAACGAGCTCGGCGTGATGGACCTGGTGCTGGGACAGTCTGACAGTGAGCGCCTCTTTGCGCTGATCACAGCGGAAACGCGCAGGGCCGGAGGAGACGTAGGGACCGGCATTGTGGAGGCCATCAACTGGGTGGCCAGGGAACTACCCGTGTTCAGCCTCAACTTCATCCTGTCCACCGCAACAGACATGTGGGCGCTGAGGTATCCAGCCACCCACGAGTTGTACGTGCTCGAAAGGCATCCGGCCACTGCCGCCGCCCCGCTGGACGCTCGAAGTCACCGCATCCGTTCGAAGAGCACCGGGCTTTCCCATTCCCCGCATGTTCTCTTCGCCACTGAACCCATGGACGCCAACCTGGGCTGGCGTCCCATGGAATCAGGCGAGCTGATCCATGTTGGCCCCGGCCTTGGCCTCACCTCCACTGTGCCCTTCCCGAATGCTCCCACCCATCTGCTCGCCCTCGCCGACCTCGAACCGACCGCGGCAGCGTCGCAGCAGCCCTGACCGCCACTGGTCCGTCGGCGCCCAACGGGTGTCAGCCCGCGCCCAAGGTCCGTCGGCCCGCGCCCAACAGGTGTCAGCCCGCGCCCAAGGCCCGTCGGCCCGCGCCCAAGACGTGCCCGCGCTCAACGGGACAAGCGCACGACGGCGACCTCCCGCCGTCGTGCGCTTCATGACTCTTCCGCGGCGTCAGGCCACACGTGGCTTCTTGAGGAAAATCGCAACCGCTGCGGCAGCCGCGAGGCAAAGGGCCGCGTTCACGGCAATGGCCGCCGTGACGCCGCTCAGCACTGCGGGCGCGTCGCTCGCGCCGACGGCAATCAATTGAGCGGTGAAGACCGCACTCATGACGGGGATGCCCAAGGTGATGCCGATCTGTTGGCTCATGGTGGCCAGGCCGGTTGCCATACCTTGATCTGCGTCCGGGAGGCCTGACGTGGCGGTAACCATGAAGCCCACGATGACCACCAGGTTGGCCACGCCGCCTATGAATGTCGCCACCAGGAGGAGCCCGATCGAGGCCGGATCTGAGTTGAGCAACAGCAAGGCTCCCGTAGCCACCGCCTGAACCACGAACCCGTAGACAATGGCGTTCTTGCTGCCCACCCTCGCGATCACCCTCGGTCCTGCCATGCCGCCCAGGACCGTACCCAGGCCCAGGACAGCGAAGGAAAGTCCCGCGCCCAGCGGCGTGTAGCCGAGAACCTGCTGCAGGTACAGGGTCAGCAGGAACACCAAGGATGTCTCGGTAACGAAGGCCAGAACTCCCGCCACGTTGCCCCACGCCACGTTTGAACGCCTAAGGATGGCAAGAGGCACCAGCGGGTGCGGTGCGCGGCTTTCCACCCAGGCAAAGACGGCAAAGAGGACGACGGCGACCGCAAGCGCACCGAGCGTCAGAGGGTTCGTCCATGAGTTCGCGGCCGCGTGAGTGAAGGCGAAGACCAAGGCGAACAGGCCCAAGGTGACGGTGATGGCGCCGGGAACGTCGAGCCGGAGCTTGGAAGTGGGCCTGCTCTCGGCGAGGACAACGGGGGCGATAAGGAGAACGGCTGCCGCAACGGGAACATTGATGAAGAAAGCCCACCGCCAGCTCAAGAGGTCGGTCAGTAGCCCACCCAGAATTGCGCCGGTGGTAAATCCGGCAGCCATCAGGGAGCCATTGAGGCCAAGTGCTTTATCCCGAAGAGGGCCTTCCGGAAATGAAACCAACAACAAGGACAAGGCCGCCGGCACCACCATGGCCGTGGCGATACCCTGGCCCACCCTTGCCAGTAGCAGCAACGCAGGCTCGGCGGCCAGCCCACCCGCCAGTGACGCTGCCCCGAGCAGCGCCATGCCGATCAAGAACATCTTCCGCCGCCCCGCCAGATCCGCCACGCGACCGAACAACAAGGTCAGCCCGGCGGCGCAGAGCGCGAAAGCTGTTGCGACCCATTGCAGGTTTTCCAACGAGAAGCCCACGTCCGAGCCGATGGCAGGCAGGGCGACGTTGAGGATGGAGAAATCGACAGCCAGCGTGAAACTGGCTGTCAGGAGGACGATGAGCGCCAGCCGTTGCTTGGTGGTCATGCTTTGTGTTGGCGCGGCGTCGGGGTGGCTGACTTTATTAGTTGTTGGCATGCCTACAGCGTGGCCATTTCCGTAAACGGTAACCACACCCCGCTGTGGGTACCACTGGCAGTGACAGGACAATCCCGGCCAATGGCTGAACAATGGGGGCATGGGTACACACAGTGAACTTGGGGAGTTCCTCCGCGTCCGCAGGGCAGCCTTGCAACCTGAGGACGTTGGCGTCCTGAATTACGGCATCCGCCGTGTCCCCGGTCTGCGGCGGGAGGAGCTCGCCATGCTGGCCGGGGTCAGCACCACGTATTACACCCGGCTGGAACAGGGACTGAGCACAAATGCCTCAGACGCTGTCATCGACGCAATTGCCCGCGCCTTGAACCTCAGCATGGACGAACGCGCACATCTGTTCAATCTGGCCCGCCCGGGAAAGACTAAGCGGCGCTCGCCGGCCAAGCCGGACAAAGTTCGGCCCGGGACTTTGAGGTTGATCCAGTCCATGTCCGGTACGCCAGCGGTGGTGCTGGGCCGTCGAAGCGAAGTTCTGGCGTGGAATGCCTTGGGACACCGGCTCGTTGCGGGGCACGTTGACTTCGCCGCTCCGGAGAGCCCCTCCAGCCGTCCCAACATGACCCGATTGCTGTTCCTCGACGATCACACACGGGAGCTGTACGCCCGGTGGCCGGAGGAGGCGAGCAGGGCGGTGGCATCATTGCGCCTCGTGGCAGGAAAATCAGCTGATGACCAGGAACTGGCTTCCCTGGTGGGTGAGCTCACGTTGAAGAGCCAGGAATTCGCGACTCTGTGGGCCAAGCATCCGGTGGAGAACTGCATGTCCGGCGTGAAATACCTGCACCACCCTGAGGTTGGCTACCTGGAGTTGAACTTCGAGGTCCTTACGCCCCCGGACGAATCCGGGCACCGGGTGCTCCTGTATGCCGCAGACCCGGGATCTCCTGCGGCGACGGCCCTGCAGCTTCTTCAAGGTTCGGGTGGCATCGAGGCAATCCCGCGCGTTTTGGCGGAAATCGACGCAGGTAGGCCAGCCGGCATCGACCCCCAAACCGGTCTGATCTGTTAGGCCCCGAATGACGGTCAGCCCCGCGTCGTGGTGGGAGCATTGCAACGGCAACTCGAGCCTGGGACCAAGTTTTCCACATAGCGTCGATTGGGGCTGATAGCTGCCGAGCCCTCGTGACAGGGTTGACTTATGGAAGGCAAAGGGCAGATCTTGGCGCGGCGGGCAGGTTGGTCCGACGCCAGTGAGGTGCCCCGGAACGCCTCTTCTGTCTCTCTCGACACGCCTTCCCGGCCCCCAGCAAGCAAGTGCCCGACGGCGGCAGGAACCAACGGGGGAACCTCACGGAGCGCTGGGCTACTTGGTGGATTTGAGCCGCTGCCCATGGCGGGGGAAGCATCCCGGCCTGGTGGTGCCGTGCCTCGGACGATGCCAGGGACGGCATCCACGGTTTTGCCGGCGGCATTGCCAGAGGCGGTCCCCGCGACGTTGCTGGGGACCGCCTCCGCGGCTGTGCCCACGGCGGCTTTGCCCCTGCCAGAGGTAACCAGACCGAAAGAGGTACCCGAATGGGTGTCCGAGGAGTCTTCGTTAGCCGGTGCGGCAGCACTGGAAGCGGCGCTTCTTGAGGGTACTGCCGCGACCGAGGCGTTGAGGTCCATGGCGGCCGACGAGGTGCGGTTGTTTGGCTTTGTTGAGGCTGCTGATTTTGCAGGCAGGGTGGAGGAAATTTCCCGGTCGATTGAGTATTTGCAGGTGGTCGCGGCCCAGGCGGTGGAACGGACCCGGAGTGAAGCACAACAAGCCGGTCCGAGGTCATCGGCAGCGCCAGCAGCAGCGGCGGCAGCACCGGAGTGGCGGACGGGCTGGACCGAACCAGCCCCGGGCACAACGGTTCCGGAGCCGACCCATGGTATGGATGATGGGCACAGTGTGGTGGATGATGGGTATCGGGACGCGGCGCAGTTCCTTCGGGCACGGTTGCGGATCAGTATCGGTGAGGCCCGGCGCAGGCTAGCCCTCGCCCCCGAGGTCCTCCCCCAAACCGGAATGACCGGTCAACAGATCCCGGCCCGACGCGAAATCCTCGCCGACGCTGTCGGATCCGCGTTGGTGCCTTCCCGGTCCGCGACGACCATCAGCACCGCCCTGGACAAAGTCCGGCACCTCACCGACGAGGACACCATCACCCGGATGGAACACTCCCTGACCACCACCGCGGTGGAGACCGACCCGGACTTCGTCACCACCATGACCAAACGCTGGATCGACTCCATCGACCACGACGGCCCCGAACCTTCCGAAGAAGTCCTCCGCCAGCACCAAGGCGCGTTCCTGCGCCGCCGGCGCCGCTACGGACTCCACCACATCGAGATCTTCGCCACCGACGAACAATACGAAACCCTCACCACCGTCATGAACACCGCCACCAACCCCAGACTCACCACCGGAGCCGAGTCCAACACCGGCACCGCAGACGACACCGGCACTGCAGCCGCAGCCGCAGCTGACACGGAAGCCGGAGACGGCGCCGGGGCCGGGCCAGTTCTGGACCTGCGTACCCGGCCCCAGAAACACCTCAACGGCCTCGTCGGGGCCTGCAGTATCGCGATGACCACCGGGAAACTACCCTACAACGGTGGACTCCGACCCCAACTCACCGTCACCATCGACTACCAAGAACTCCTCAACCAACTCAACGACACCAGCCACCACGAAGACCACGGCCGCGCCGGAACAGGCCCGAACCACGGCAACGGCGGCCTTCCCAGCACCAGCACCGGCACCAGGACCGGGACCGGGACCGGGATAGGGGCAGGCAACAAAGACGGGACCGGCGCCGGGACAAGGACAGGGTCTGGGTCTGGGTCTGGGTCAAGGTCGGGGCGTGGGTCAAGGTCGGGGTCCGGGACGGCGACGTTCCTCGGACCGATCCACCCCACCACCATCCGCAAAATCGCCTGCGACGCCGACATCCTCCCCGTCCTGCT
>NZ_PCPR01000003.1 GCF_002979775.1 Arthrobacter sp. MYb23 | reverse complement strand
CAACGACCACGTGAGGCACGGTCCAACCTTCGCGGGCAACGACCACGTGAGGCACGGTCCAACCTTCGCGGGCAACGACCACGTGAGGCACGGTCCAACCTTCGCGGGCAACGCCCACGTGAGGCACGGTCCAACCTTCGCGGGCAACGCCCACGTGAGGAACTACTCGCATTGTCGGCGGAGTCGTTCCAGGCAGCCTTGCGGTCGTCTCGGATCTCTGCCAGGTACTTCATGGTTTTGGATGCACATGGCGAGGTATATCTCCGTTACCCGTTTCATACATTCAGTCCCCGAAAGCCGGGGACTGGGTCTCTGCACCTGGCATGACATTCTTGCCCTGTCACTAATGATCCGGGCGGTGTCGCCAGGTTCGGAGACACGCGTTGACTGCTGATAGGGACACAGCCGGCTCCCTTCCACAAGGCCAGATCTCTTTGCAACGTGGGTGCCAGCATCGGGTGTCGTGACGACGGCCATGAGTGGCGCAAAGGAGCGCCGGATGGACGATGTATACGAGATTTATTGCGGGCTTCATGTCGGCAAATCCGAGCATCACGCCGCGGCATTGAACGCAGCCGGCGAACGAGTCTTCGACAAGCCGTTACCGCAGGACGAAGCGCGGCTGCGCGAGCTGTTCACCGACCTGCAGCAACACGGCACGGTGCTCGTGACCGTGGACCAGCCCAACACCATCGGCGCCCTTCCGATAGCCGTGGCACGTGACTGCGGCTGCACCGTTGACTACCTGCCCGGCCTGGCCACGCACAAAGCCGCTGACCTCTACCCGGGAAAGTCCAAGAGGGACGCGTTCATCATCGCCGAAACGGCGCGGTCGATGCCGCACACGCTGCGGGCTCTTGACCGGGACAGCGACGTGCTCACGGCACTGAAGGTGCTCTCCGGATTCGACGCAGATCTGACGCACGAGTGCACCAGCGCGATCAATCGCCTGCGCTCTCTCCGGCTTCAGATTTTCCCTGCCCTGCAACGCGTCTTCCCGGGAACCGTGCCGCCCCGGTCCCGGTTCTAGAACTGTTCATCAAGTACGCCGGACCCACCGGGCTGCGGGTCGCCGGCAAATCCAACGTGCCGACCTATATCCCTCGGCCGGCAAAGGCCTTTCAGGTCGATGATTGGTTCCGCCCCCACAGCAACCGTGGAAATTCGCCGAAATGGCACGCACGTTAGAACAGCACGAAACCACCCCCCGGATTCCCGGATGCTGTGGCTCTCACCCGAAGGCTTCGACTCCCGCATTCTCATCCAAAAACTCGATGGATTTGAAGTGCGGATCGATCCGGAACAGCGCTACTACAACATCCAGCAGCACCGGGTAACCGAAGGAGGCAGCCATGACTACAGTTACGGAATAGCCCGGCACCATCGACCTCACCCGCCTGCGAGACGTCATGTCGATGGTGCCCACCAGCGTCACTGTCATCGCGGGACAGCCCGAACTCACCGACGAGCGCTCTGCCATGATCTTTGGATCATTCGTCTTCATCTCCCTCGACCCATGCCTGGTCGGCTTCTTTGTCGGCCAGGAGCCCTCCAGCTGGCCACAGCTCAATAAAGCCACCGTGCTCGGCATCAGCACACTGGCCTCCGGCCAGGAAGGCTTTGGCCGCAAGCTGGGTAAAAAGGAAGCCAATCGCTTCGCCAACAGCTTCTGGACCCAGGGAGCATACGTTGCCCCCACTGGTCACAGGCGCCGTCGCAGCCATGGAATGCCAAATCGAGAACGTTAGCCCTTCGGAGACCATGTCTTCGTCCTGGCCCGAGTTATGGGCCTTAGCAGCCGCAGCCTTACAGACCGGCTCATCTTCTAAAACCCACGGGTTCTCCGGCCTTCTCCCCCGCTTACAGGTCCTCCCACCGCAGAAACCAAGAGACAGTTCTCATCCGACAACCACGGCTATTGCCGATAGGAAGTACCCCAGAGGCTCCCAATTTCAGGCGTGAAAATCTGAACTGACGCTAGCTGTGGACGGGTTGAGCCGACACCAGTTTCGGCGCGTGATCAGCAAGCACAGGTTTGACGACCGAGGTGGGTTGACGAACGGGTTCTTTTCGGAAGACCGGTCCGCTCAGCCGACGATCGCGTGAGATGCAATGTCCCGCAGGCTCCGCTGGGGAGCGGTCATCTGTGTCGGGCCAGCCTCCAACTGATTTCAAGGTGCGCGTCGAGGTCACGGCCAAGACCAACTTGAAAGCACTCAGCCGACCGCCTCTGAAACCCCACCGCGGAATGAGCCTACGTATGTAGAGCGCCTCCTGATCGGCGTCATGTCGCTATGGGCACTCACATGCATGAGTAGATATAGGTCCAAGGAGGGAAGAGCGCATGGCTGCATTCAGTCGCCATAAAGAAGATTTAAGTGTGGACAATGTACACACATGCTTTGGCCTGACAAAGCATCGGCCTGGCCCGATTCCTCGCTCAAAGAACGAGCCAAAACCAATAACTCTGACGAAGGATCTCAAAGTCATGTCGTGCTCAGTCCCCCTACCCACCTGCTCGACGGCACCATCGAATCTCGTGAATTCCCCGGCCAAGATGAGTCAGAAACGTCCAAGGCCTGATGTCCGGGCGGCCCGACGAACAACCCAAATCCGACCATCCCCTGCCCGCCAGAACGATGAATATCCAACACAGTGGCTGCACCTCCTTAATCACTTTCATGGCGAAGACGACAACGAGCATCATGACGAGACCTGCCAGCCGGCCCGACGACAAAACGTCTAATGTCGGCGCTAGAAGTACGGGAGTTGAAGTAGCTGCTAGCACTTCGATTTAGCGCGTTCAAGCTGGCACTATCGTCGAACGTGCTTGGGGTTTGAGTGGGCTTGTTCGCGGTCAGCCCCGGTTCATGCCTCGCCGTTCGTTGATGGCATTCATGGCTGAAATGTGCTGGGCAAGGTAGCTGAGGCCGACATCCATCTTGGTTTGCCAGCTCAAGGTCGCGGCCCTAAGGTCGCCTGCATCAATTGCTTCAAAGATCTCGGTGTTTTGGTCAAGAATAATCTTCGGTGAAAATGCATAGCGGGCACCCATGACGGCAAAATGCATGAACGCCTGCTTGGTGAGCGTCTCCAAAATTGCCGGTATTCGATTCAAACCTGATCCCTCGAACAGGGCGATTTGGAAGTCCAGATCCAAGTAGTGGGCCCGCGTGACATCGTTGCGGCGAGCACAATCCCCCAGCTCATCAATGTGGTGCTTCACACGGGATCTACCTTCAGCGCTCCATCGGCTTGCTGCTCGGACCACGATCGCCCCCAAAGCACGCCGAGCCATATAGGTCTCGGTTACGTCATCAAGAGATGGAATCCGTACCACCACGGAATCTGATCTCGCCGCGGTAACCAAACCATCTTCAGTGAGCGCGCGAACCGCAGCTCGAATGTCCCTCACAGGCGCACCTAACAAGCGGTTCAGCTTACTGAGGGAAATTTCGCTTTCGCCCGAAAAAGTTCCGTCGACCAACCCTTGTCGGATTGCTGAGAGAATGTCTTCGGCCAGCGCATTTCCGGCCCCTAAGAAATCATCTGCACTTGATCCCATGGCGCCAGGCTCTTTACGGTCAACAACCCACGTAAACGGCGCCCGCCCGCTGTGGTACCAGCGGCGTATGCGCCATTCCAAGTCCACCAATGACTCGCCCGTTTGCACTTCCGGCAACAGGTCCAATGCAGCCACAAGCTTCTGCCATTGCCAGGCATCGGCAAAGTGAAATGACGGCTGCACACCGGCGGATACTCCAAAGTTGCCACTGACCAGGACGATGGATTCTTCGGCGATGCCGAGCCCGCTTGAGTTAAGCGATGACCACAGGTCCGGGCGATCGTCTGTGTAGCTCGGTTCCTGCACGACGCCTCGAAGAAGGTCGGCGGCCAACACCATCCGTAGCCGTCTCTTGCTACTGGTGGACAGGCTGGCCGGATAGCGTAAACGCGACGCGCGGGAAGGATTTAGGACAAGACAGGACCCCGACGGTCCAACAGCCAATCCGACCAAGACCATCTGCCGCTCCGCAAGCAATGCCCTTACCGACTCGATTTCCTCCTCGGGCTCCCCGAACTCCTTCCAGGTACGCGCCACGAATGACTGGCTCAGGCCCACGGCGTCCGCAACCTGGCGGCTGGAATTCTTGGTCGCCTGCATCCAGAGCGGCGCCGTCAGAACAGCGCGCTTGAGCTCAGCACGAACATCTCCAGTCTTCATTCGGCCAGTCTAGGGAAGGGTTGACTCAAAGACTCATTTCCTCATTATTTCGCAAAGCGAGTATTCCCATCTCTTGGGGGTGCTGCCAATCATTGAAACCAATGACCGGCGTCCGGATGAGCCGGACTAACCAGCCCAATTCCCGAGGAGAAAAAATGTACGATGTCGCCATCATTGGTGGGGGTCCGGCCGGTCTGGCCGCGGCCTACAATCTTGAGCGCGCGGGCCAAAAAGTGGTGTTACTGGAAGAAACCGGACGACTTGGCGGGCGCGCGAAAACCGTGGACGTCCACGGGGAACCGGTCAACATGGGGGCGATGTTCGTGTACGCCGGCACCGCGTCGCACGAGCTGGCAGTTGAACTAGGCGTTGCACTGGAGCCCTTCAAACCAACAACCTTCGGCATCCACGTCAATGGGGCAACCGTAGTCTCCGCTGACAACGACGACCTCGTGGAACGGTTACCCCTCACGGAAGACTCACGCAACGGCCTCCGAGCCTTCATCGAGCGGGCAACCTCGGAATATTACGCGAACACAGTGGATGGGCAGCTTCGCCCGGCCACGCCGGGGTTTGGCGAAGAATCCGCCCAATCACGAATCAGCAACCTGCCTCAAGACGTCCAGGAAATACTCACTGCAGCCATTCGCGGAGGCTCCGTTGCTCACCCTTCCGAACTCAGCGCAACCTACGCCCTGAGGTACTTCGCCAGTTATCTGGTGAAGGAAAAGAAGAATCGCGTGGTGTCACTCAAGGGCATGGAGGCGATCCCCGCTGCTTTGGCCGATGCCCTGCAGTCCACCGAAGTCCAGTTGCATCACCGCGTGGAGAACGTTTTCCAAGATAGTGAAGGACAGTGGAATCTACGAATCGCTACCAATTCAGACCGAGGCGCGGGACGGAACATGACCGCGAGGCACGTCGTCCTGGCAGTCCCGGCTCCCAGGATTGCCGGCATGGTGCAGCTGCCGGAATGGAAGAGCAAGGCTCTGGACGCCGTGCAAACGCCCGGCTCCACCGAGCTCGGTGTTGTTGTGGATATCAGCGCACCGGAACTGGCAGTTGTCGACGACTGGTCTTTCATCGCCGCCGCCGGACGCGTTTTCGATGTGGTAATCAATCCCCGGCCGGGACGCAAGGACGGTACCGCCCAATTTGTCTGCTACGGCAATTCAGCCGGATACATCGAGGAAGCCAACGATCCCACCTCGGGCGTGCTGGAGCAGTGGATCGAAGAGTTTCTCACCGTGGCACCGCAGTTACGGGGGCGCATCCTCGGAGCCAACATCCAGTCGTGGCAGCACTGCTTCTCATTGCTGACGCCCACCCGGGCCACTGCACTCCCCCAGCTTCAGGCGCCCGTTGACGGCACGCTTCATTTTGCCGGCGATTACTCCTCAGAGACCGCCGGTACCCATGGAGCGTACTCAGAGGCCAACCGGGTCAGCCACGACGTCTTGCACGCTCTTTCGGCGGCAATGTAATGAAGTGTGAACTCCATCTGGCAACCTATTGCATTAATCATTCAATGATGTATTCTTTAGATGTGATTGAGGCCACAGCCTGATAGGGCACAGATCACACCACCCCCCAAGTGCGCGCGGCTGGGAAGTCACCCAAGCGTCAGCTATTTGAAGGAATCGAAAATGGGCTTAAGTTTTGGCACCAAAGCTCCCCCAACCGCCCTCTCCGGTGAGGTTGAGGTATCCGGGCTTGGCAAGAAATATGGCGTCGTCGAGGTGCTGAAGGACGTCAACCTCTCCATGGCGGAGGGAGAAGTAGTCTCCGTCATCGGACCCTCAGGGGCCGGCAAGAGCACCTTCCTCCGGTGCTTGAACTACCTGGAAAAGCCCAGCTCGGGCACCATCGCCATCGGCGGAGCCCGTGTCGTTGCCGGCGACAAGCTGCCGGACAAGGCCAGCCTGGACCACCTGCGCCGAGTCACGGGCATGGTCTTCCAGAGCTTCAACCTGTTCCCCCACCTGACCGTGATGGAGAACATCACCCTTCCCCAACGGAAGGTGCTGGGCTCAAGCAAGGAACAAGCCGAAGAAGTCGCAAACCAGCTCCTCAAGCGGGTCGGACTCCCTGAAAAGGCCAAGGCATACCCGGCACGGCTCTCGGGAGGGCAACAGCAGCGCATCGCCATAGCACGCGCACTTGCACTGTCGCCCAAAGTCATGCTCTTCGACGAACCAACCTCCGCCCTCGACCCCGAGATCGGCCTTGAAGTCCTGGCCGTCATGCGCGACCTCGCCGACGAGGGCATGACCATGCTGGTCGTCACCCACGAAATGCACTTCGCACGGGATGTGTCAGACCGCATCATGGTCATGGGCAACGGCGGCGTCCTTGAGATCGGCCCCAGCCAGCAGGTGATGTCGGAACCGCAGAACGACCGCACCCGGCAGTTCCTCAAGGCCGTATTGGACAGGTGACCCAGCCATGATCATGCAACTTCTGGCTTCGATTGCCCAAGGCATCGGACTCACCCTCTACGTAACCGGAGCTTCACTGCTGTTCGGCGGCCTCATCGGCCTGGTGCTGGTGGGGGCCGCTCGATCACCCATCGCCATCATCCGCGGTGCAGCAACTCTGTACATCAACGTAGTCAGGGTCATCCCGCCGATCACCTGGCTGTTTCTGATCTACTTTGGTTTGCCCCAGTACGCGCTGCGGCTCTCCACCCTTCAGGCCGCCATCATCGGATTCTCGATCATCGCTTCGGCCTTCATGGCGGAGATCTACCGCTCCGGGCTGCTCAGCATCCCTGATGGTCAGCGCGAAGCCGCCCATGCACTCGGGCTAAGCCCGTTTACCACCGTGGGTCATATCATCACCCCGCAGGCCTTCCGGGTAGCCCTTCCAGCCATCGCCACCTATGGGATCGGACTCCTCAAAGACTCAGCTCTCGCCTCCACCATTGGTGTCCGTGAAATCACCTACTACGCACAGCAAAGTGCGAAACAAACCCACGAAGGCCTGCTCTCCTTCGTCGTCGCCGGAGCGCTTTACATCATCATCAGTCTGGCGGTCGCCCTTGTCGCACGCCGCGTAGACCTCAAACTGCGCAGAAAGATCGGAGTGGTCTGATGGACTTCCTCACGCAATGGCTCGGGTGGATGCCGAACCTCGCACCGGGCCTGGTCATCAGCCTCCAATTGACCGGACTCGCACTGCTTATTGGTTTCCCCTTCGGCCTGCTCCTTGCGGTGATGGCAGAAGCGAAATTCCGCCCCTTCCAATGGATCTCCTTCACCTTCGTTGAGATCGGTCGCGGGCTGCCGGCACTGGTGCTCTTGTACCTGTTGTACTTCAGCCTTCCCGACGCCGGTATTACCCTGACATCGCTGACGACGGCCATCATCGCCCTGAGCTGGAACACCGGCGCCTACGCCTCGGAATACTTCCGGGCCGGACTGGCTGCAGTCCCGCTGGGACAAAAAGAAGCAGCGATCACCTCCGGGCTCAGCGGCTGGACAGGATTCCGCATCGTCATCCTCCCGCAAGCCCTCAGAATCTCCACCCCGCCTCTGGCCGGCCTCGCCGTTTTGGTCTTCCAAGGCAGCGCACTCGCCTTCGTGATCGCGGTTCCGGAACTCATGTCCAAGGCCTTCGAAATCGGCTCCATTACCTTCGAATACCTCAGCGTCTACACACTCACTGCAGTGGTCTACGGATCTCTGACGCTGATCTTCCTGGGCTTGGTCCGGCTGCTGGAACTGCGCCTGGGCCGCCACCTGCTCCGCAACTGACCCCGTTCCACATCCTTGGGGACCCTCCCCGACAACCCCAGCAAAGAAAGAGAAACCCAATGTCACGAATTCCCCGCCCCCTCGTGCGCGCGCTTTCCGCCGGCACCGTCGCCGGCATGCTCGCCATGTCCCTCGCCGCATGCGGCGGCAGCGAAGCAGCTAGTAGCTCCGACTGCACCCCCGCCCACGCGGACCTCAAGACCATCACCCAAGGTGAGCTCACGGTCGCCAGCTACGACTACGCTCCGGCCACAATCCTGAGTGGGGAAAACGTCACCGGCATGGAGGGCGACCTGATCGCCGAGATCGCCAAACTCGAATGCCTCAAGGTCACCGTCAGCACCTCAGGCGGCGCGGGAGCTGTCATCCCGTCCGTGCAATCCAAGCGAGTCGACATCGGATCGGGAAACTGGCTGCGGACCAAGGAAAGGACCAAGATCGTTTACATGAGCACGCCGCTATGGAGCGATCCGCAGGCGATCGTCTCCAAAACAGGCCTCACGAGCGACGACCTTGAGGGCAAAATGATCGGCTCCGTCGCAGGCAACCTCTGGAACGACAGCATGTCCAAGTGGCTCGGAGATAAGTTCAAGATCTACCAGGACGACGAATCCATCTACTCAGACCTTAAAGCCGGCCGCATTGACGCCTTGGTGGCATCTTCAGCATCGGCAAAATACCGGTTCAAGGACGCCCCCATTGAGGGAGCCACAGTGGTGGACGTGACGCCAAACGCGAACGTCCCGCAGTTCGCATCCGTTGGCCAAGTGATGCTGCCCTCCGCCCTCGACGACGACACGCTGGGCAAGGCCCTGGACGAGGACATCAAGAAACTCCGCGAAAACGGCACCATCAAGACAATCCTTGAAAAGTACGGCATCGATCCCTCCGTAGGAGAGCCGGGCGCACCCAGCGAACTCTAACTCCATCGCACAGCACCCTTGGGCGGCGTCGGGAAATCAACCCGGCGTCGCCCTTCTCGTCGTCCCGGGATTCATGGCCTGCCCGGTCTGCCTACCCCTTCGTCGGGATCCTGTGTCCAGGGCAATGTATCCGGCCGCATCTTTGGCACAAACTTACTCATATGCCCGACTCTTGAAACCGGACCTTGCAGGCAAAGGGACAATCAACCGGGCGTGGCCGGTTGGGATTCGGACGATGCGGCACGCGGAACCGGGCATAATCACAAGAACCCGGGCAAGTGGCGGGAAGACAACGTCACCGCCGTGGTTCATACATCCAATACAGATCACGAAAACCAGGCCACAATCAAAATCAAGATGGTCGTGGAAGATCCAGCCAACTGGCCGGGACTCAGCGGCCAGCGCCAAGCACCAGGCAGTCAACGGTCTCAGTTGTCCGCGGCGCCAGAGTCAGAAGAAATGTTAGCGATGGGCAGTGGTCCTGCGGAGTCAGGGACACCAGGCATTTGCCTCACCGGACGCAGGCGGATGAGTGCGACCGCCGAGATGAGAAACCACGCGATATTCGCGACAACGGACGGCCAAGCCTCGTGGAAGGCCCGTTGATGATGAATGCGCAAGCCCCGAGGCGAGGTTTGCGCTTTGAAAGGCCCTTCCGGCCGCGCGCCAGCCCATGGACACAGACTAGAAGGCGCCAAGAATCGCTGCCGCACCTGCCCAGCCTGCGGCTTCGAACAGCAATTCCATGGCTTCCTCTTGGTCGGATCGACTATTGCGAGTCCGAGTTGGTTACTTCGTAGTGGAAGCCGGTGCGCTCTTCGGAAGCCCAGGCCTCATAAAACTCCGCCTTTTCGAAGAGCTTCCGTCCTTGGTTCAGGGTTTGGAGCCAAAGGATGGAACCGTCCTCCGTCACAGCGTCGACGTATCCCCGGCACACCGGTTGTCCCTGTTGCCGTAGTTCCACGCTGGTTCCGGTGAGGAGGGTCCAGTCGCTGATGCGCCGTTGATCCATGGTTGGCGACCTTTCTGATAGATTGCAAAAAGCGGCCGTGCACCCCCTACGCAGGAGGGGGTGCACGGCCGCTGAGCTGGCGAGGCGGGTTCAGCCCCGGTTGTACATCACGTGCTTGGTCCTGGAGAAGTCCTCCAGGGCGTAGATCGATAGATCCCGGCCGTAACCTGAGCCCTTGAAGCCACCCCAGGGAACTTCATTGGCAATGACCAGGTGCGAGTTGACCCATACGGTGCCGAAGTCGAGCCTCCTCGGAACGGACAGTGACCGTGAAGCACTGCTGGTCCACACCGATGCGGCCAGCCCGTAGACAGTCTCGTTGGCCCGCGTGATGGCTTCCTCGTCGGTGCTGAATGTCTCCACGGACACCACCGGCCCGAAGATTTCCGTGTAGGTGATGGGTGCACCGGCGGGGACATCCGTCACCACGGTCGGTTCGATGAAATAGCCGGGGCCCTCAAGCGCGTTGCCACCGACGGCAATGGTGTGCCCCTCCTTACGAACGTCCGCCAGAGCTTCCAGGACCCGCTCGTAGTGGGCTTTGGAAATCATGGAACCGATTTCGACGTCGTCTCCCGCACCTGGGGCGCCGATGGAAATCGCGCTGATTTCCCGGACCAGGATCTCGTTGAACTTCTCAACTACAGACTCGTGAACCAGAACGCGGCAAGCCGACCCGCATTCCTGACCGCCGTTCCAGAAGCCCGCGGAGCGCACGCCCTTCGCGGCTTCTTCAAGGTCAGCGTCTTCGAAGACCACCACAGGCGCCTTGCCGCCGAGTTCCAGGTGAACGCGCTTCACCGTGGAGGCCGCATTGGCGGCAACCTTCTGGCCGCTTCCCACACTGCCGGTGATGGCAACCAGGTCAACGTCCGGGTGTTCGGAAAGGCGGTTGCCCACCACCCTGCCGGGACCGGTAACAATATTGACGACGCCGGCCGGCACCTCAGCGGCAATGAGCTCGGCGAGCTTCAAGGTAGTCAATGGCGTCTGCTCGGAGGGCTTCAATACCAGGGTGTTGCCCGCGGCCAGGATGGGCGCGATCTTCCATACGGCCATCAGCAGCGGGTAGTTCCACGGCGTGATGACACCCACCACACCTACCGGCTCACGGAAGACAACGGAGGTGTGATTCTCCGCGTAGTCTCCCGCGCCGAGGGCGGTGAAGGCCCGGGCTGCGCCGGCGGAGAACCGGAAGGTGTCGATCGCACTGGAAATATCGTCTTCGGCCACTGCGAATGGCTTGCCGGTATTGGTCGCTTCGAGGTTCTCCAAAACCTCACGGTTGGCCTCGACGATTTCCGCAATCCGCAGCAGGACTGCGGAACGGTCCTTGGGCGTCTTAGCCGCCCACTCAGCCTTCGCTGCCACGGCAGCTGCTACGGCGGCGTCGACATCTTCCAGGGTGCCTGCCGGCACCTGGGTGATGACTTCTTCGGTGGCCGGATTGACGACGTCGACCGTTGCGTCCGAGGTGGAGGCGACGAATTCGCCTCCGATGAACTGCCCGAAGGGCGGCAGGGCCGGTGCCGGGAGGGTTCCCTCACGGCGAACGGTGAAAACGGACGTTTCTGTGGTGGTCATGGCGTGCACATTTCCTTTGCTTGGTAGTTACTTGGCAGCGGCGGCTGCGGCTGCGGACTTTTCGTTCTGCTGCTCCCAGAAGTCGGCGCCTTGAATGCCCAGGGCCTTCGGATCGAAGGTGGGGTCGAGGCCGAGCTTCCGCTGCCGTTCGTAGTCCAGGTAGATTTTGCGGACCAGCGGGAACAGGAATACCAGGCAGATGAGGTTCACCCAGGCGATGAGGCCAAGCCCGATGTCACCGGCTGCCCACATGAGTTTCGCGTTGACGATGGACCCGATGAACACGATCGCCAGCGTTCCGATCTTCAGGACGTTCTTCCAGCCGTGTCCGGTGCGCCCGTCCAGCAGGTACAGCAGGTTGGAGTTGGCTACGTAGAAGTAGGCCAGGAGGCAGGTGAACCCGAAGAGCAAAACCGCGACGGCGACGAAGCCGGCGCCCCAGCCCGGGAGCATGGTGTCGATGGCTTCCTGGACCCAGTTGGCACCAACGGGGACGCCCGGGATGTTGTTGACGAGGAATCCGCCGGCGCCGTCGGAGACGTTGTACTTGCCGGAGACCACCATCATGAGGCCGGTGGCCATGCAGATCAGAAGCACATCAATGTAGATGCTGAAGGTCTGAACCAGGCCTTGCTTGCCAGGGTGGGAGGTACGGGCTGCGGCAGCGGCGAAGGTTGCTTCGCCCAGTCCGTTCGAGGAAGCGAAGACTGCCCGCCGGACACCCCAAGCTACTGCGGCGCCGGCGATGCCACCCATCACGGGGTGAATACCTATAGCGGACTGGAAGATCAGGACAACGGCCTCGGGAACCTTGTCCATGTTGATGGCGATGACTGCCAATGCCAGCAGGAGGTAGCCGATGGCCAGGACGGGGACAAGCCCCTGGGTGACCTTGACCACGCGGGTGGTACCGCCAATGATCACCAACCCGATCAACACGGTGACAAGGATGGCCGGTGCCCAGCTTGGCAGACTGAATGCTTTCTCAGCGCTGGCAGCGATGGTGTTCACCTGGAGACCCGGGAAGACGAAGCCGTAACCGATGACACCCAGGACCGCGACGATGGCCCCAACCTTGGGAAGCTTCAGTCCGTACTTGATGTAATACGGCATACCGCCGATGTCCTCGTTGGCCTTCTTGCGGTCCTCGTCCAGGACTTGGCGCTTGAAGGCTTGGGACAGCGTGGCTTCTGCGTATCCCACGGTGCAGCCGACCAGGCCGGTGATGGCCATCCACACCAGCGCTCCGGGACCACCGGCGCTGACCGCGGTGGCAACGCCGGCGATGCTGCCCACTCCCACGCGGCTGGCCAGCGCGAGAACCAGTGCCTGGAAGGACGACAGTCCCCCGTCGCCGTCCTGGGTCTCCCTGAGCTGGCGCAGCATGTCCGGTATCCTCCGGAACTGGATGCCCTTGGTGGCTACCGAATAGGCGATACCCAGTCCAAGAACAACGTAGGCCATGGGTGCCCAGACAGCGTCGGAGACGCTGGACAGGAACTCCGTAAAATCGAAGTCACCCATGCGTTATCCGATGTTCTGCTTGAGCGCGGACAGCTTGGCCAGCGCCTGCTCAACTTTGGCGAGGTCATCGGCGTCGAGTCCTGCCGTTGGACGCCGCGGCGATCCTGCCGGAAGGCCAGTCAACGTGAGGCCCGTCTTGACTGCAGGGATGAACGGTACTGTCAGCAGCGCATCGATCACCGGGTAGACAGCGTTCCAGAGATCGCGGGCACCGGCGAGATCGCCCTCGGCGATCCGCTTGGTGACGGCTACGATCTCGTCGGGAACCACGTTGGCGGTACCGGCCATGACGCCTGCCGCACCTTCTGCGAGGGCGCTGTAGAGGTAGGCATCCCAACCAATGAACGTGCCGATGACATCGCTGTGGTGGTGGATGAGCTGGAGTGCCTGCTCCCAGTTGGCGCTGGAGTCCTTGATGTAGAGAATGTTCTCCACTTCTTCCGCAAGTGTGCGGACGGTTACGGGGTCCAGGTTGACGCCCGTGACGGGCGGGATGTTGTAGAGCATCACCGGGATGGTGACCGAGCGGGCCACGTCCTTGATGTAGGTAACGGTCTCTTCCAGGGAGAGCGGCTCGTAGTACGGCGTGATGAGCATGAGCACGTCTGCGCCCAGCTGCTCGGCAGCCTTCGAGAGACGGATGGCCTCTGCGGTGGAGGTGGCACCGGTGTTCGCGATAACCGGGACCCGGCCGTTGGTGTGCTCAATGACGGTCTTGATCAGCAGGAGGCGTTCTTCCGAAGACAACGCTCCGACCTCGCCGGTGGAGCCTGCGGCGACGACGCCGTCGACACCGGCGTCGATGGATCGGTCGACGATCTTTCGCAAGGTGGCGACGTCGATCGTTTCGTCCTGGTTGAACGGGGTGGAGAGAGCGGTGAGTACGCCGCGGAGTTCCTTAGTCATGGGGTTTTCCTCTTTCGGTAGGTGTAGCTGTAGCGCTAAGAGTTGTGGGATCAGGCGACGGCTGACAGGCCGGACGACGGCGGTGCTTGCCGGTGCGTGGCCAGCACGCTGGCTGCTTCCTGGGCGGCTGAGAAGCCGGTGGTGATGGAGCTTTCGGTGTAGAGCGTGCCCAGATAGTCGCCCGCCAGGAAGACCCGGTTTGTGCCGCGCATGAGCGTGGACTGGAGCTTGGCCCGGCCCGGGAAGCAGTAGGGGGAAGCGACTTTCCAGCGGTCCGTTTGGGCTTCGACCACGCTGTCCGCAAAGCCGTTGCCGAGCACCTGGTCGAGATCGGCGAGGTGGGTCTGGATCACTTCCTCGTCGCTCTTGTCCAGCAGGGCCTTGCCCAGGCTTGCCGGGGAGAACGTCATGAAGCTGCCTCCTGGTTTACGAACGGACTCAGTGCCGCGGACGATGCTTGCCTGGTTCAAAGCGATGGCAAAGGAGCGTTTGGGAGCTGCGATGGCATAGATGTCATCCCAGGGTCGTGATGAGGTCTCGTTGGTCAGGAAAGCAGTGCTGACGTGCGGGCCGTACTTGATTTGGCTGAGCGCACCGCGGAGTTCTTCAGGCAGATCCACTCCCACCTTGTGGGACACATCTGCGGTAGTAGCCAGGACCACTGTGCGGGCTTCAACCTCCATGTCTACACCGTTCTGGGTGTAGCGGACCAAGACTGAATCCTTCTTGTGCACTACCTCGTTGACGGTGGCGCCCAGCTGAACGCGCTCACCGAGCGCAGCTGCGATGGACTCTGTCAGAGTGGACGGCCCTCCAACGATGCCCTGGCTCAGACCCTGTCCAATCCCGAGCACCAGGCTGAAGTAGCCGATGCCGGCACCGGCCGAAATCTCGTCCATGTCGCCGGCGGAACGAGTCACCGTGGTCTTGAACAGCGCGGCGGCGTCTTCGGACAGGTCACCGATGAAGTCTTGGAACGACTTGTTGTTTTCGAAATCGTAAATGCGCTGCTGGCGCATGGCACCGGATTCGCCCGCACGTTTGCGGACCACTCCGGTGTACTTGGCTACGCCGCTAACGACCTTGATGCCTGCTTTGAGCGTGTCGATACGCGAGGACAGGGACATCGGGATGCGGAACGGGTATGTGGCGATGTGTCCCTCGCGGATGAACTTGCCGTTCATGGACAGTGCTTGCAGGGAGCCAGGGATCTGAACAGCGCTGACGCCGACCTCCCCCAGCAAGGAGTCCGTGGAGGAGCCGGCGCCCGCGAAGACGTGACCGCCCCAGTTCAGCCAGTAGTTTCCGCGTCGCTCGGAACGAATGCGCCCACCCACGCGGTGTTCGGACTCGAGGACCAGCGTGTCCCAATGCCGCAAGCGCCATGCTGCTGAGAGTCCTGCGAGACCGCCGCCGACAATTACTACGTCTTTCATGGGAATGAACTTTCTTCTTCGAGGGATCGCTCTACGCGGACCCGCCTGCTGTCTTCCTCGGCAGCTGGAGAACGGATGCGTCATGTCTGATGAGGGAGGAATGAGGTATATCCCAGGAGCTTGTGTGCCTGGTCACAATATAAAAGATACATCATTGTATGATTAATGCAATAGGTCTTTTGGGTAAAAAAATCCCGCCCGGCAGAATCTGCCGGACGGGATGCGTGGAGCGATGAAGCTACGCCGCCAACGTGACGAGCCTCCAGGGTAACCTTGCGGGATTTGACGACGAGACGTCCACTGAGTGGTCCACCCGTTTCAGGTCTTCCTCAACAAACAGAGTGCCCGACGCTATGCGGGCGTTATTTGACGCGATGACACGGCCCGTGGGGCCAAGCAGGACCACAATGGGATCCTGGAGTTGCAATGCCCGCAGGAAGACTCCTTCGAGCTTGGCAAGTGTCAAGTCGCAGCCGAGGACATGCGTGCCTTGAAGTGTGGGGGCGGGAACGCAAAGAGTGATGATGTTGACGTTAATGCCGCCAATGTCCACGTACGGCCCTACCGCAACAGGACTGCCCTTGGCCGACGTAGACGCAAACCATTCGCGGGTGGTGTAGTCGTAGTAATTCAAGGACTCGGGATTGAGGTCATGCGTGACCCAGCGGGGTTCTCCCCCGGTCTGCGTCCCCCTCCACCATTCCAGCCACAGAGGTGCTTCGGGAAGGCTATCGGGCGCGTACGCTATACCGGCCCCCACAATCAGTGCCGAGTGTCGATTGATGAAGGCGGCCAAGTCCTTCTTCAGGAAGGCGTAGGCACTTCGCCGAGGCGCACCCTGCGCCGGGTTTGCCACGGCTGAAACGGTGGCCGCGATCTTCTCCAGATCGTCAAAAACACCGCCGACACTAGAGGAGATTGCCTCGGCTGTTCGATTGAGAGCCTTATTCGTTGCTGCCACGTTATGCACTTTCATCGGACTCCATTGTCAATCTGAGGTGCTGAGCTATCAGGTATTCGGTCTCCGTCCGCGAATGCAGCTCAGCGGCGGCCGAGGCGGCATCGGCATCACGGGCCCGGATTGCCTCGAGAATGGCCACGTGTTGCTCCTCAAGAACATCCTGGCTGCCGGCCTGCGAAGGATGGCTCCACCAGAGCGTCATCAACTCGGCTTCGAGCTGCAGGGAGGCCGACGTCAGGCGGCTCGACTGCGCAGCAACACTCACCGCAACGTGGAAACGACTGTCCACCCGCCGTCTGGCACGCTCGTCCTTCGTGTCCCGATGCCGCTGAACCAGCTCTTCGAGGTGGGCAACATTCTGGGCGTCCGCACGACTGGCCGCCAGCCGGGCGGACATGGACGAAATTGCAGCACCAAGGTCACCCAAATCACGCAATGATTCAGTGCTGGCATCCCGTAATTTCCGCTGGAGTTGGGTGTCGGTCAGATCGATTTGGCCCCTAATGACACTGCCACCGCTCCGGCCCCTGCTGGTTTCAATCAGGCCTTTGGTGCGCAGCGCCGCGAGGGATTGACGGAGGGTAATGGGAGAAATGCCCAACTCTGCCGCAAGAACGGACTCCGTGGGGAGCCTGTCCCCTTCGGTCAGTATGCCCATGAGGATGGCCGTCTCGATCTGATAGGACACCTGGTCCGCCCGACCGAGACCTTCGGGCTCACTTCCGCGCAATAAGAGCAACAGATCCAGGGCGCGGGTTGAGAGTGCCGTGCTCTCCATGGCAAACCCTCCTGTGACTGATTCCGGCGCAGGGAGACATCCTTACGCTATTACTTTGAATCTTTACACATTTAGGATGCGTTGGTAACAGGTCGGGCGGCGCGCCTCCGCGCCGTATCGCAAACTTCTTCCAAGACATGGCACTACTTATTGCCGCCAATGAGGCGGACCATGGGTTGGTACGCAGTCGTGAGGAGTGTGCAAATGCCAGCCACGGATCATGCAAGCTCAGATCAGAGCGATGCCATAACGGTGGGAAAACGACGATTCTTGATCCGGTTGGTCACGGTCCTGATCGGCGGCATGGTCCTGGACGGCTATATCCTCGGGATCATTGGACCCGTTTCGGAGAGGATGGCCGATGACCTCCAGCTCGATGCATTCTGGCAGGGCCTGATCGCCGCGGCGGCGCTGATAGGCATCCTGATCGGATCTCCACTGGGCGGCTTTGCCTCCGACAAATGGGGACGCAAACCCATCTTCATGTTCGATATCGGACTGTTCGCGATCGCCTCAGCAATGCAATTCTTCGTCGACTCAGCCATGCTGCTCATCGTCGTACGCTTATTGATGGGCATCGCCATCGGCACCGAATACGCCGTCGGCTGGCCTATGATGGCCGAATTCTCGCCCACCCATCTGCGGGGCAAGCTGATGGCTGCCATGGGCATCGCCTGGTACGCCGGCTTCATGACCGCGTTCCTCATCGGCTACCTCCTGAACGAATACACCACCCTGAGCTGGCACTTCATCCTCGGCACCAGCACCTTCATCGCCGTCGCCATCTTCCTCGGCCGTCTCGGCATGCCAGAGTCACCACGCTGGCTCTGGAGCGTCGGACGCAAAGACGAAGCCGAAGCGCTGGCTAAGAAGTACCTGCCCGACGACGCACTCGACGACGTCCGCCACGAAGACGTCCGCAAAGGCAGCTTCGGGATGCTGTTCTCCAAACAGTACTGGCGCACCACCCTATTCATCTCAGCCTTCTGGTTCTGCGCCGTGACACCCTACTTCGCCATCGCCACCTTCGCCGACAGCGTGCTCCAACAGTACGGACTTTCCGGCGGGCTCGCCGGTGGGGTCGGTCTCTCCGCGATCGCCCTCGCCGGAGTCATCGTCACCTTCCTGCTGATCGAAAAAGTAGGCCGCCGAACACTGACCGTCCCACCCCAGTGGCTGTGCGCCGTCGTCCTCGCGATCATCGGACTCTGGGCCGGAGCCCCGGCCATCGCCGTGCTCATCCTCTTCCTGGTCTTCTCCTTCTTCAACGCCGGATACAACACCCTCACCAACGTCTACCCCGGAGAAGTCCTCCCCACGGAAATCCGTGGAATAGGAACCGGGTTCGCCGCCGCCGTCAGCCGGGTAGGCGCAGGCATCGGCATCTTCCTTATGCCCATGTCCATGGAGTCCCTCGGCGCCGGACCCACCATGCTCATCGCCTCCGCAGTGGCCCTCGCCGGCGCCGCAGTCTCCCAATGGCTCGCCCCCGAAACAAAAGGAAAAACCCTGACTGAGGCGGCAGCCGGCTTCTCCCACTGACGCCAAGTAACTGACGGCTCCGGGACTTCATTCGCGCGCATCATCAGGCGTCACAACAACCCGCCACGTTGCGTCTAGCCGTTCAGATGGAGGCCCTGCGTATTCGCCGAAGGCTCCTCGGTACATGTGGGGCCTACCGGCAAGCTGGACGGCTTTGACTTACTAAGCCGACGATCAGGCGAAAATGCCACGGCTCCGGCTAGCTGGCGACATGTACTCTGCACCGGGAGAACTCCCCTATTCATACTTGTTTCCATGTCGTCTGGCCGCGCAAGACCACCCCGAAGCACTCGGTCGTCCGCATGGACGGACCCCTCATGTCCGGATTGCCCTGCCCCTGAGGATCGGGGTCATGTCGCTAAGGCCACTCACATGCATGAGTAGATGAAGGCCCAAGGAGGGAAGAGCCAATGGCCGCAAGCAGCCACGATAAAGAAGATTAAAGTGTGGACAATGTCCACACCCCCCTTTGGCCTGACAAAGCAGCCGCCAACCACGTCTCCTCACTCCAGGAACGAACCGAAGTCAGGGTAATTATTGCAAGTCCCAAAGTCATGTCGTGCTCAGCATCCCGACCCATGAAGGCGTGTAGGCCAATCACGACCTAGCTGAGGAACCAAGAGAGGTCCCGCATAGCCCCAGTTCAGAGCACGCGGAGGGCCCACCAGCCACGACCCTAAACCCCATCGCCGGCTGGAACACCAACAAAAACACGGCCTTCAAAACCCGGCTCGACATGCCGTGACTTGGGCATTTGCCGTGGGATGGTGGCGGTAAGTTCCGGCAATGCTTCTCGCGGCTGCCCCCCCGTACGAGGTAGCGTCCTATTTGATGGCTAAGGCGCGGGAGAGGAACTACTTGCAGGTACTCCCGTCTCTTGCCGCAATCGTTTCCGCACGTCACGATCCATTTCGAGGATGTCCCGGCGGCCGAATCCCTATCAGAATGGAAGCGCTGTCGTGCTTGCCCAGACTTTCCACCTGAAGAGGGGTTCCTGGCATAAGTGTCACTAAATGGTTTTGCCGGCGTCCGCCACGAGTGTGCTGCCGATCATGATGGTGTACAGATCGCTGGCGCGAAACAAGACAACAGATGCGATGTCGTCAGGTGTTCCCCAGCATCCGATGAAACTTCCGTCCTTGACCGCGGTGCCAGCGATTGCCACGTGGCAATGGCGGGAGGGGAGGAATCCCGAAAACCCATGCGTGTACGCGCTGCGCGCAAAGAACCCTTGCGTCCCTAACGAACCTGCAACCATGAGGTTCAACACGGCTGTCAAAAGTGCAGTATATTGCCCAATACGCAAGAAATTGGGAGATCGCATCAAGCCCCAGTTAATATTGCCAGTGAAACTCGCGGCTACCTTGGCTGCGATTACGCGACATCGCTGGTCCGTATTCGACGGGTAGATGCCGCCTGAGACCCCTCATCGTAGTCAACTTTCAAACGGAGACCGACCATGAAAGTCACCACTTTTACCTTGGAGATGCTGACAGCGCCCGTAGAGCCTGCGCGGGGATTTCCTAAGGATGCACGCCTGGACCGGGCCACGTCCGTATCACCTGAGTACGCACGCTTTCTCTACGGTCTTGTCGGTGGCCCCTGGTCTTGGACTGATCGTCTGGAGTGGTCCCGGCAGCAATGGCTCGACGAACTCAGCATCGTCGGCACGGAGTTCTGGATCCTCTATGGCGGCGGGGTGCCGCTGGGCTATGCGCATCTATGCCCCTCGCTCGCAAAGGGCGGAACTCAGGTCGAAATACGCTACTTTGGGCTAACTGAACAATCCATCGGACGCGGCTTGGGCGGCCGGCTTCTCGAACACGGCATCAGGGCCGCCTGGTCGCTGTCCGATCGTTTCGCCGTACCTGCAGTGACACGCGTATGGGTGCACACGTGCACCCTCGACGGCCCGGCCGCCTTGGCCAACTATCAAAATCGCGGCCTGGTCATCTGCGCCGTCGAAGAGGACGAGCAGTTCGAGCCTGACCTGGCTTTGGGTTCTTGGGTTTCCACTGGTGGCCCAGAAGACAAGGCAGAACACCCATACACGTACGTCCGGGAACCAGCGTCGCATCAACATGCCGGATGCGGTGAATACACTGGCAAGGGTCACGACCCAGTAAGCCTGTAGAGCCAGGCCGTAGTGAATCCGGTGGCCGGGTTAATCGTGCGTGAAGCATATATGTGAAAGGCACCCGACACCGGATATGCCAGTGCGAGCTCGGCCAGGCAGGCAAGTACAAAGTAGACGACGACTGCCCCACTGAGGTAAGCGATCACCGCGCACAGAGGCCCTGCTTGATAGATGGTGTAACCGGAGCTGAGGAACAAAGCCAGAACCGATAACGCCGCCGAGGGCAATCATAACCAGGTGGCGGGCTGTCATTTATCGTTGCACTCCAAGCAACGGAATTATTGGGGCCGGGTTGGGTGGAGATGTCTTCAAGAACGCGCCGTTGGGGCGCGGGTTCATGTTGGTTTCCTCTTCGTTGAGGGTTTACGGGGCTGGGTTGATGGGCAAGTAGGGCTGGTGGGTTCTATTGATCTGAGGGGTCACGTACAACCCTGAAGTTCTCGATGCCCGCATCGAGGGCGCCTCGGATATACCCGCCTGTCGTCGACGACTACTGCCTGAGCAAAGTAGGCGTCCCTGGGCGTTAATTTCAGGGCTCCGGTCCCTGCTAAGGGCGGTATCCCGCTCCGGGACCCGGCATTTCCGCCGCGGCGAATGGCAGTAAGCGCCTCGACCAGATCGGATTCCTGCAGATCGGTTCCGGGAGGGAGCAAGGCCACGACCGTGGACGAGGTTGCCAGGTCGGTGAGGATGCCGTGCTCAAGAGCGAGCCGTTCACGGACCTCCGCTCCGTCGATACCTATGGAACGGACATCGATGGTGACATTGAGCGGGTCGTAAGAAACGACACCGCGAAGCTTTGTAAAATCATGGGACGCTACTGGAAAGCCTGCGTTCTCGAGCGCCGCGATCAGTCGACTCGCGCTGTTCAAAGAAACTGTGATCCGGTCCGGGTGGGTAGCAAGCTCACTGCGTGCGACATCAATGAGCTGAAGCTCTTCGATTGGGTGGTGCGATGCGCCCGATCCAAAAGCGGCTCCAGTTCATCAGCGAACGGTCCGTGGGCAAGGTGGAGCATGGCCGATTGGTGGAGGTTGCCACCCATCTTGTGAGTGCTGGATACGAGGACATCGGCACCTTGGCTTAACGGGTGTGGCTGTCGGTCTCCCGACTTGCAAGCGCTATGAGCGCCATCCTGTTTCCTTGCGAGGAACCGTTCGTCAGGAACCAGGTCTTCCGCGCGCCATAGGCGCTGGCCGCCAGAGTGCGTGCCGATTTCAGGCCATCACTGGCGGTGCGATCAACGCCCCACAACATTGAGGTGACGTCCAGGTTGAGGGCCGGTTCTCCCAGAAGTTGGGTCAGACGCTCAGATACTGCCGGTCCGCCGCCGTGTCCAGGCACAAGGAGCCGGGCTTTGGCCTCGCCGACCAGCTGGCGCACGCTGTCTGCGTACGGTGTTGCGCGCTGTTCTGTCGTGCTGAGAACATCCAGACCGCTAGTAAGGGTTTCTATTTCCATCCCTCTAGGATGCGACGCGGGATCGGCAGGGAGAAGACTGACGTGCGGGATACCACCATAAAGAGAATGCCGTGCTGGATCTTAAACAACTGAAAGCCATCGACGCGATCGCTCGTCACGGATCCATGGCCGCGGCCGCTCGGGCCCTGGACTGGAGCCAGCCGGCACTGGCACACCACATCCGCGCTCTCGAGTCCTATCTGAAAAGACCTGCGCTTTACCGTCGCGCCAGAGGAAGCGAACTCACCCCCGCCGGGCAGGCCCTGCAGCCGTTCGCCCGGAAAATCATCGAGCTGGCCATGATGGCCGAACAAACAGCAAGGTCCGCTGAGCGCGTTCATGCCCGTCTGACTGTCGGCGTGTTCTCAACAGCTGGCGCGTTTCTGCTTCCTCCGGCGGTACCTGCCTTGAATGATCAAGGGATTTCGGTGGACATCATCCAAGAAGACGACGCCGTAGCTTTGCAAAGGAGTCCGGTGAATGGTCCCTGTGATGCTGCGATTCTGCATGGGCTGCCGGATCATCCTTCCGACGGCAATGCCGTCGAACTCCTTCGCGAAGCACTCTACGTACGGCTCCCGGAACAGCATCGTCTGGCAGGGGTGGCAGCAGTAGCCCTGGAAGACCTGGCCAGTGAGGGCTGGATCATGTCCAAGAGCCCGGGCGATCCGTGCGACGAACTACTCTCAAGGGCGGGCCAGCAATCGGGCTTCAGTCCGCGGTGCGTACTCCGTACCGACGACTACACCGTCCTTCAGGCTACGTCTCAGCAGGGACTCGAAGTGACACTGGTGCCGGCTATGGCACTCCTTTTGCCGGTCCACACGTAGTTGCCGTGTCGGTCTCCGGAGCCCGGCTTGAACGAGTAATTCGAGTGGAAGTCGCTCCGCACGCCCTCGCGGACCCATCCGTCATTGCCTTGGTACAGGCATTGCGCATCAGCGGGAAAAAATTGTCGCACCAGCTCGAGAACCTGAACCAACCCCGGCCCTCCTCTTCGAAGCCGCCGATCCGTGAGGGCCTCGACAAAAGCACTGCATCGCTCGAGTCTGACACCGCGCAACGACCGTAAGCCTCCTCCCAACAAGCGTTACGGCCCTCTCGGCGAGGACGTCGTTATCGCCCCAAGGGGGTAACTGACGTCCTTTTGCGGCACGGCGAGGAGCTCGCCGGGACCCTTAAAGCGCTCCTTACCTTATTGACAAGTTGGTACCCGGGTGGGCAATATATGTAACACGCCCGCGTTATGATCTGGAAGTCGGACCACGTTCGACAGCTGCAACCCTCGGACCGGCTCAAGCCCGGTTTGGCTCCCGCGCGGCTCCAACAGCGCCTCACCACACGCACAAAATCGGAAGCACCAGGTCAAGAGACTACGGTGTGCGCCGGATATGGAGAGAAAATGCCAGGCGAGACCGATCTCAACAAGCTCCTGAGCAACATGTCACCAGTGCTGAACCATGGTGCTTATGTATTCACGATCGTAGACACGGAGATTCCTGCTGGCCTCTCGCCGGTAGCTACGGTCCGTGAGAAAGAAGGCTTGACCCTTGTCTTGGAGAAAGAGCAGGCTGACTCCGCTGGACTAACGTACGACTACGTGGCGGCATGGATCACCTTGGAGGTCCGCTCAGCGCTCGAGGCCGTCGGGTTGACCGCGGCCATCAGTAACGTGCTCACGGACGCCGGAATCAGCTGCAACGTCGTCGCAGGTTACGCGCACGATCATCTGTTTGTTCCGGAAGACAAGGCGCAACAAGCACTGTCAGCTCTGCGCACGCTCAGCTAAGGCTTGGGGGAAGTTCTCTTCACTAGGACCTGCGCCGATGAAGCGGGCCTCACCCGTCTCAGTTGCACCAGCGGAGTGTTGCCATTTCACTCCAGAACCGAATTGGAGATGTGCGCACTCACTGGTGATCCGTAGCTGGTTTTTGGCCGTTTGATGCCCGGGCAACCCGGTGGGTGCGTAGTTGCAACAGTGTCGCTTCGAGCAGCGGTACCGATACGTCCATCGCCTGCGCCTTAGCTGAAAGGCCACCGAGTATGTGCTCAGCTTCTACCGGGTCGCCTTGAGCGAGGTCCCGGTACAGAGACGACGTGAACTTCGACCCTTCCTCGGTAAGGAGGGCGAGAGTGTCGCGGTGGCTTTCCGGGCTTACTGTGTGGCCTGCCTTAGACGCCACGTTTTCCGTTTCCTCAATGGACTGCAGGATCTGGTTCCTGCCGCCGGCTGCGAGGATGTTGCCGATGGTTCCGCGGAAGAGGCACGTGACAATCCCCGCAGCGGCGATGAACACCCATTTTTCCCATAGCCGGGACAGGACATTTTGATCTACAGACAGAGTGAATCCCTCCACCGTGAGCGTTTCGATCAGATCTTGATTGAGCGGCCGGCCGCGCATAGGCCCGACGGTCAACGCTGCGAGGGGAGTCATCTGATGGATCACTCCCCCAGGTCCCAATGTCGCCACAATTTTCGCCAGCCCGCCGATGGTCCTGCCAGGGTAGAGCTGTTCAATGGTCGTAAAGTGGCCCATGCCATTGAGAAGGGGCAGAATCACAGTGTTTGGTCCGATGGCGGCTCTGATTGTTTTCAGTGCCGACTCAAGGGCCGGCGCTTTAAGCCCCAACACGACGAGGTCATAGATGTCGCCGGGCTCCACGGTGGTGATTGTCCTTACGGTGTGAACCTTGCGCCCGTCCGGGGCATCGAGGATGAGCCCGTATTCAGCCAGGACTTCCGCCCGTTTGGCCCTAACCAGGAACGTCACGTCCCGGCCAGCGTCGACGAGCCGGGCTCCGAAAGCTCCGCCCGTCGCCCCGGCACCCACAATGAGAATTTTCATCGATTATTCCTTTGCCGACTCATTATTTAGCTCATTCCTGCAAGACGAAGTCCGGCAGTGACTGCAGCAGCGGTCACCACGACACCAATGATGGGCATGCGACAGACCGTCGCGACCAGCGCTGCCAGGACACCCATTGGCCTGGCCCAGCCGTCGACGGAGTTCCCATCGAACAGTGTGGCGGTCGCGGCAACAGCTACAAGAAGTGTTGTGGTCCCGACGCCCAGGAGTTTTTCGGTTTCTTCGGAGAACTCCCGTTTGGCACCCAACAGTGTCCCGCTCATACGCAGCGCATATGTGCATAAGGCAAGTATCGCGATGCCGACAATCAGTGAACCATGCATCAGGTCAACTCCTTCTTCCTCAACAGCACGAGTGGCAAGGCAGCCAACGCCACGACGGGACCGACCCCCACTGGAACAACTGGAGTCGCCGCAACCGCGAGGACAGCACCGGCCATGACCACCCCGGCCGTCCACCGGTCTTTCATCGCGGGGTAAGCGATGGCTATCAGTACGGCGGGCAACACCGCGTCAACGCCCAGAGCTGCAGGATCGGGAATGACTCCCCCGAGCATTCCGCCGACGGCTGCACCTATGGGCCATGAGACAAGGATTCCGACGCCTGTGACCCAGTAGAGGAGCCGCTTGCGGTCGCGCTTGCCCTCGACCAGGGCAAGGGCCACTGCCTCGTCGTTGATCAGGTGCCCGGCCATCCACAATGATCTGCCCTGTTTGAGGAAAGAAGCGATACTGAATCCGAACACAAAACAGCGGGTGTTGACCAAGGCGCTAGTCAGCGCGGCAAGTATGGGCGGCACGCCGGCGCCGACAGCTGCGACAAAGAGAAACTCGCTGGAACCGGCCAGGACGAAAACGGCCAAGAGGAGGTTGGCCCATAAAGGGATTCCTGCCGTGTGGGCTGCCAGCCCATAGGAGATGCCCATAATTGACACGGATGCGCAGACTAGGAGAACACCTCGCATGGTCGACGAACCAACTGTTCTATATAATGAACACATGTTCTATATAGTGGAGGCCCTTAGGTGCAGCCGTCAACTTCGCTCGATAGAATCAGGACGCCCGTCGCGCCCACCGAGGAGAGAACCGCTGTGACCACACCTCAGGAATTCATTGCGTCCGCCCTCGCACGGGAACGAAACCGTGCCGGCCTCACGATTTCCGAACTCGCCCGCAAAGCCGCAGTCGGCAAGTCCACCCTGTCTCAACTTGAAGCGGGAAGCGGGAACCCGAGCCTGGAAACACTCTGGTCGCTGGCCACTGCCCTCGGAATACCTTTCTGGCGCTTGGTTGAACCGGTCACCGATGCCGTCACTGTCATCCGGGTTGGTGAAGGCCGAGGGATCGAAGCAGCTGAGTCCAAGTACATCGGGACTCTCTTGAGCGCCGGCCCGAAGAGTGCCTGCAGAGACATCTATCGGATTTCGGCTGAGCCCGGCCCTCCCCGCAAATCGACGCCTCACGCTGCCGGCACTGTTGAACACGTCATCCTCATAGCCGGCCGGGCCCTTGTCGGCCCTATCGACTCCCCCACGACGCTGAACCCAGGGGACTACATGAGCTACAGAGGCGATGCCCCGCATATCTTTGAAGCCTTGGAGACAGGAACGATCGCCACACTTATATCCGAGTCGCTGCTCTAAACCGGACCACCCGGCATCGACCGGGTCACCATCCGCGGCCAAGACTTCGCTGGAGAGAAGGCCAGTCCTCGTTCGTCACCGGAGGGGGCACCACCCAGCCCGATCTGCAACCGCCGTATAGTCGCGTCGCTGGGAATTCATTCAGCCGCTGCGTCGCGGAGCCCGTCAATCATGGTCGCGCTATCAGCCCTCCCTCCGATGGGGGCATCGGGACATTGAAGTTTGGCCGTCGGCCGTGCCGACATGTCAGGTCCGGATGAGACCAAGCCACGTCGGCACGGGGTCGTGACATCAGTGCGAAAGGTCCACTTCCCTCGGGGGCACTGCTGTTTCAGTGGCGTCTGAGGTTTTGCCCTTGCCTCGCAGTCGATCGTTCCACGCGGTGACCACCGCTGGATCGGTGGGTTTCGTAGACAGGCTCACCACCACGTAGGTGAGGAGACTGATGCTTAGACCGACGTAGATGGGGGCGTTGGCATAAATGTCGCCCATCGCGACCATCGTGATAAGCGTCGCCCCCGCGCCGGTTGCCATGCTGGTCAGCGCTCCCGCATTGGTTCCCCGCTTCCAGAGCAAACCTCCGATGATCGCCACGAGAAGTCCACCAACGAGGATGTCGTAAGCAATGGTCAGCGCCGCCAGAACGTCCTTCACTCCGCAGGCGATCAAAATGGTCAAAATGCCGTACCCCAGGATGTAGAAGCGGGAGCGTTTTACTTCGTCGTGCTCGGTCGCCGGAGCCAAACCCGCACGTGATTTACGGCGGATGGGCTCGACGATGTCCTCTTTGGTGACGGTCGCCGCCGCAATCAGGGCACCACTGGAGGTGGACATGATGGCTGCCAGGGCTGCAGCAAGGACCAAGCCCGCCAAGCCCACGGGCAGGACCATCTCGGCAATGGCGGGGTATGCCATGTTGCGGTTCGCCAGGTCCGGCAGCAGGGCCTTTGCGCCCATCCCGATGACGGCGCCGGCAATTCCGTACAAGATGCAGTAGACGCCGGCAGAGGTCCCTGCCCAGCGGGCAACTTTATCCGTGCGTGCGGTGAAAACGCGCTGCCAGATGTCCTGTCCGATGATGATCCCGAAGAAGTAGATCACGAAGTACGTAATGACTGTGTCGGTGCCGATCGCGTTGAGGGAGAACGCGGATTCCGGCAGAGCCTTCTCCAGGCCGATCCAGCCACCCGCCTTGATCAGCACGGCCGGGAGGAGTACGGCGAAAATGCCAATGGTCTTGATGATGAACTGGACGAAGTCGGTCAAGGTAATGGACCACATGCCGCCCAGGAACGAGTAGGCAACAACCACTGCCCCACCAATGATGATGGCGGTGATTTCGTTGATGTCGAAGAGCACAGTGAAGATGGTGCCGTAGGCGATGGTGGACGTTACCGCCAGCATCAAGGTATACACGGCCATCACCAGCCCGGAGATTAAGGTCGATCCCGGCCCGTAGCGCAGCTCCAGCATCTGACTGACCGTGTAGATGCCCAACCTGTTGATCTTGCCGGAAAAAACGAGGCTTAGGACCAGGATCCCCAGGCCGGTAAAGAAGACGTACCACATTCCCGAAATACCGAACTCATACCCGAGGCCGACGCCTCCGATGGTTGACCCCCCACCCAAAACAACTGCGGCCATAGTCCCCGAATACAGGAAGGGCCCCAGCCTTCTTCCCGCTACGAGGAAGTCGGAGCGGCTCTGTGCTTTTTTCTTAGCCCAGATGCCTATGCCCAACATGCAGGCGATGTAAATGACGATGATTGCTAAATCCATGACTGCCTTCCAGGAAAACCGCTCTGTGAGAGACGAACCCACGAACATCCGGATGGGAAACGGTCCGCGATTCTGAGTGAGTCGAAAGATTGATGATCAATCTACTGTCGGGAACCGTAGCATGTGGTGCGCATCACCGGCAATAGCTTGTTTATATAGAGTCTAGTAGGTAGATTGATCATCAATCTCTACAAGCTGAAGGAGCTGACATGATAGAAAACTACGGTGAGTACCCCAGAATCGCGGGCCCGGCTACGGGGCAGGTCGACGCGGCGGTCGCCCCACGATTCGCCGGCCGTGCCACCTTTGCCAGACTGCCGGAAATCAGGGATGTCAAGGACTATGACATCGCACTGCTAGGTCTTCCCTTCGACTCGGGAACCACCTTCCGCCCGGGCGCGCGGTTCGGGCCCAACCACGTCCGTGACTCTTCTCGTCTGATCAGGCCCTTCAACGTCGCTCTGGAAACCACCCCGTTCACCGATGTGCAGATGGCCGATGCCGGCGATGTTGCCTTAACGCCCTTCGATGCCGCAACGGCCGTGGAAGCCATGCAGGAAGCTGCCGAAAGACTCACCACCGGGGGTCGGCGGCTTATTGCCATCGGCGGTGACCACACCCTCTCCCTGCCAATGCTTCGGGCGGCCGCCAAACAGCACGGACCTATTACCCTGGTTCACTTCGATGCTCATCTGGACACGGTTGAGAGCATCCTCGGCTGTGAGGTCAACCATGGCACCCCGTTCTACCGGGCTTCGGTGGAGGGCCTCATCAACAAGGAGACCTCGGCTCACGTCGGAGTTCGTGGATCCTTCTACGATCCTTCGGATCTGGCAAACGATGTTCAGGCCGGATTCAAGATCTTCCCGGCCCACGACCTGGCGGAGGGGCGGCTTTCAGACATGATCGCTTCACTGCACGAGAGAGTCGGGGATACCCCGGTTTACCTCTCTGTCGACATCGATGTCCTAGAACCTGGTCTTGCGCCCGGAACTGGAACTCCCGAGCTCGGCGGCCTTCTCGGCCGGGAACTTCTGGCCATCATTCGCAGTTTCCTCGGCAAGAACGTCATCGGAGGGGACGTTGTGGAGGTTTCACCGGCCTACGATCACGCTCAAATCACCGGTATAGCCGCTGCGCATGTAGTGTACGAAACGCTAAGCGTGATGGCAGAGAATCGTCGTCGGGGCTTGTGGGCACCCGCAGCAGCGGATGAGCGCCTCAGCGACGCTGTCTCCGTGTAAGGATTCATGCGGCACAGCAGGTGGTTCCCACTTGCTGGTGGCGCGCGCTCGGTTACTTGGCTCCAGGCCATGAGAAAGGAAGACGGTTGATCAACACGCGATCTTCCCAGGTTGTCGCTCAACTCCGCCAAGAGATCTTCGACGGAACCTTCCCCCCGGCCAGTCCATTGCGTGAAGTGCCCTTGGCGGACAGATATGGCGTTTCGCGCAGGACGCTCCGGGAGGCCCTCCTGGTACTGAACGAGCAAGGGCTTGTCGTGCACCGGCACAATACCGGGGCCGTCGTCAGATCCTTCGATGCTGACGATATTGAGGACCTGTACAAGGTGCGCAGGATGCTCGAATGCGAGGGGGCAAAGAATGCCGCAAGCGCTGATGACGAACTACTCAGAGGCGTCGAACGGGCTTTTCTGAGCCTTGAGAAGGCTGCTGAACAAGGCATTGGGTCCGTGGACTTGGCGCAGGCGGACATGGCTTTCCACGGGGCAGTCATAGCTTTGAGTGCGAGTCCGCGCACTGATGAGTTCTATGAGCGCGTCGGCTCGCAAATGACGTATGCCATTACGCTCCTTCAGCATCGCGAGGAAGCCTTTGCTGTCCCGTCGACGTCCCTGGTAGCTGAGCACAGAGCGATCCTGGATGCAGTGGTCAATCGTGATGTCTATGCATCTCAGCGTCTGATTCTAGAGCACATTGCCACTCATGAGGCCACTCTTACTGCACTCGTCAGTTCCACATCCCGTCAGTCCAGGCGAGGCAGAACCACAAGCGAGGCCGGATCACTTGCCGGCGACAGTACAGGCCCAGCTTTTCTAACCACTACATAGGCATCCAAGACCGAGGCGGCAGACAGCATGTGAACGCTGTCTGCCGCCTTTTTTGCTTTGTTGTGGCCTTAGTTTGGGGCGAAGTCCTGGTATCGGTTACGGGTGAACGTAGACGCGCCGCCTGAGTGCTGAAACGAACTCGTGATTCCCTACGCTCAGCAGCTGGTCCAGAGCTTCGAGGGTCCTTCCACCGGATCGGGCAACGGCATAGTCGCCGCGCGGACCTGCCACCCTTGAAGCCCACACGGAGGCATTGACAGCCAGGCGCGAAATAGCCGCGGGCCTGATCGCCTGGACTTCCGCCTCGGTCATGGGCAGGGCCGAGGCCCAGCCTTCCACAACAGTCAGGAGCGCCTCCACAGCGTCGGGGGTGTTTCGGGCCGCATAGGCGCCCGCCACGGCAAGCTCGGCCAGTCGGACTCCATAGACCATGTCATCAAAGTCAAGAATTCCGGTCACACCCAAGGTGCCGTCAGCACCGATTCCGATCAGGAGGTTGGAGTCGTGCAAATCGTGATGCACCACAGCACGGTCCAGCTCCGGAAGCAGCGGAAGCAGTTCCTCTTCAAAAGTCTGCAGGGCTCTGCGCGCCAACGTCTCGACGGGGCCGGGCTTCAGCTGCTGCAGGGCGAACCGGATAGAGTCGGCGCTGCGGCTCAATTCCCAGACGTGGCTGGCTTCGTGTGGCAACGGCTGGAAATCGGCCAGTGCCTGGCTGACCCGCGCGGCCATCGCCCCTACCTTCCGGAGTAGGAAGAAATCAACGTCGACGTCGGACAGCGGCGGATCGTGAAGCCAGGCGGACAGTTGCACCACGACGTCCCCGCCTGCTCCGGATTCCCGGTGCAGGAACTCACCATTGAGGTCCGGCACGAGGGCTGGTACCGGGAGACCCAGACCAGTCAGCCGCCTCATCGCCGCGGTCTGCCAGCGGAGAAGTGAGAGCGCCTGGGGCGTACTACGCGAGGCCTTCATAGCGAAGATGCCGTCGCCGGCCTTCACTTTGCAGACGGTCGCTGCTTCGCCGCTGACAACATCCAATACCGCGGCATCCAGGCCGTAGCCGTCCCGGAGGATGGTGGAAGTCTCATCCGTGGTTAGGTCCAAAATGTCTTCAGCTGCCACAAACACTCCCATAGATAAATTGGCCTTCAATATCGGCCCCAATACGGATATGATGACATAAATTGATCATCAATCCTAGGGAGATTTCATGGGCGATTTTCATGCGGGCGGTATTTCCGGTCCGATGAACATGGTGAACAGCTTCGATCCGGCGCGGGCAGCACTGCTTGATCCGGCTGATCGGGAGCTGCTCAGGCGTCGTGACGCCTCGATGGGGGCGGCGTACCGGCTCTTCTACGAGCGCCCCGTCCACTTCGTCCGGGGAGAAGGGGCGTTTCTCTACGATGCAGATGGCGCTGACTATCTCGATGCTTACAACAACGTTCCTGTGGTGGGTCACTCTAACCCGCGCGTACAAAAAGCCGTCAGTGACCAGCTGGGAGCTGTGAATACGCATACCCGTTACCTCGCCGGTGGCGTCGTTGACTATGCCGAACGTTTGACCGCCCTTTTCCCTGAGCCACTCAATCAGGCAATTTTCGCCTGCACGGGAAGTGAAGCGGTGGACCTGGCCCTCCGCATTGCCCGGATGTCCACGGGAAGGGCGGGCATCATCGTGACCCGTCACGCCTACCACGGCACGACGACCTTGGCGGCGCAGATTTCGCCGAGCCTGGGACCCAACAACCTCATTCCGCCCGAAGTTGCGCTGGTGGATGCCCCTGACTCGGTGCGGGATGCACCGGGTGAGGCCGCCGCGCTGCTGGCCGCCAGGATTGACGCCGCCGTTGAAGAGCTCGGGAGCCGTGGCATTGCGCCGGCAGCCATCGTTGTGGACTCCATTTTGTCCAGCGACGGGCTCCAGAGCCACCCGGTGGGTATTCTTGGCACCGTGGCAGAACGGGCGCGTGCCCACGGTGCGCTTTACATCGCAGACGAGGTGCAGCCTGGCTTCGGCCGGACCGGTTCAACCTGGTGGGGATTCGAACGCCACACCGTGGTGCCGGACCTTGCCGTCCTGGGCAAGCCCATGGGTAATGGCATTCCGATTTCCGCCGTTGTTGGCAGTCAAGAGCTTTTCGAGCAGTTCGGACGCAAGGTGCGGTACTTCAATACATTCGGCGGCAGTGCCGTCAGTATTGCCGCCGCTACGGCGGTTCTTGATGAACTTGAATCCAGGGAGCTTCTGCCCCATTCCGAGGAGTTGGGCGGGGAGCTGCTTTCCGCCATCCAGACCATGACCAGGGACGAACCGGGGGTGGCGGAAGTCCGTGGCGCGGGCCTTTTCCTTGCCGTCGAGTTTGTGGACCGGAGCGGGCTCCCCGACGCTGTACGTGCCGCCGAGGTGGTTAACGCCATGCGTGAGAAGCGCATCCTCATCAGCGCTTCGGGGACCTACGACAACGTGCTGAAGATCCGCCCGCCCCTGGTCTTCCCCCGGGCCTCCAGCTCGCGACTCCTTGAAGGCCTGGAGGCTTCCATCCTCCAGTCCAGGCCCGGTGCCGGCTGGGTCTAGTGACCCCGGAAACACCTACAGGGGCTTGGACAGCAAAACTCCGGGGACACGGTACAAAGCGTCCCCGGAGTCTTTTGCAGTGAAGAAGGCCGTGAAAGCCGCCGGCTGCCTAGGCCTTGGGGTTTGTCAGGACCGCTTCTTTCGCCCCGACCCGGCGGGTTTTTTCCGTCGGCTGCCACACGCCGATGTTTTCGTCGACGCCTTGCAGCACGAACCGCGTGTTGTCGGTTTCGATCGCGTTGGCCGCCTCTTTGGAGATTTTTCCGAGTTCACCGGTGGCCAAGTAGTTGACGATGACGCCGAGTTCCATGCCCGGAAGCTCTGTGAAGTTGCCGATGTCCGAGCCGGAGTCCCCTGCCACGAAGACAGGGTCCCGGCCTTCATGCTTGCCTGAAATTTCCTTGTGGATGAGTTCCGGTTTTTCCGGATCCGTAGGTGAACGGGTAGTCCTTTTTGTATTCGGGCAGGTAGGCGCCGTTGGGATCCTGTTCGAGCCTTAGCCCAAAAACCTTGTCGACGGGGACGTTGTAGGCGTAGTCGGGACTGGAGGCAATCGCTTCAACGAGCGGTTCGAATCCCGCCGAGACGACATAGACATCGATGCCGTTGTCCAGGAAGGTGTGCATGAGGTTGTAGATTTCGGGCACGGTTCGCATGCCGTCGGCGTAGGAGATGGAGACGACGCCGGCCCGTCCCCGCAGGGATGCGGGGCTTTGGGCCGCGTGCTTGCTGATTTCGGCTCCCATCTGGTGCCGGATCGAGTCCTGGGCGAGTACCCGGAATTCCTCTTCTGTCATGTTGTCCACGAAGAAGATCTCCCACGGGTAGGCGATCTCTTTGCCATGCGTGTCAATGATGGCCTCAAAGAGGAAGTACAGCTTGGCTTTGAAATCCTGGAACTGCGGACTGCTCGTGATCTCCTCGAGGGTTTTGGTTCCGGCCAGGCCTTGGTAGTTGGCGTGCAGGTAGGTGTAGTCGGCACTTATGTCCGCGGCAATATCTTCGAGGCTGACCCGCTGTTTGGCATCGTTGACGATCGATTCCTTGAACAAGCCGCCAGGCACCGTCCCGACGAGGTTTTGGGCGAACTCCTCGGGTGTCAGGCGATAGGCGAGGTGATCGATTTGATAGAGGAAGAGCTTGTCGGTCACGTCGTTGATGATGGACGTGTTGTCCCAGTCGAAAACCGCGTAGGCGGCTGCAGCGTCGTCCGGTGAGTTGCCGGAGGAATGTTTGGCAATGAGGGCATTGATGGCCTCGAAGTTCCGCGGAGCCCAGTTACCTCGTTCCAGCGTCGTTGCAGTCGAGGATGCAGAGCTCGTGGCCGCGGCCGGAAAGACAAGACTGCCCAAGAGGCCGCCTACCGCGAGTTAGGCAGCCAGGGAGGCTACCAAGGGGAGCTTCTTCATGAGTAGTTCTCTTTTCAGGGCGGGGGAAGCGACGAAAGCTGGCTTCCCGGAACCTTGCAGGGGTAACGAACCGGGTCAATGACGACGCGGTGCGGCCGGTATCAACGCGACCATTTGAGCAATATAGGGGTCACTTAGACGAGTTGTCTAGGTTTTTGGGAAGTGAAGCGCTCACCGCGTCTTCTTCGGCCAGTTTGGCTGCAGGTCTTGCGCTGGAAACAAGTTCGTAATCTAATGAGTGTTATATTGCTCACATGAGCATCAGTAACGTGTGGCGCATCCCACGCGACTGACCGGCTCAACTTCGCCGGACCAAGCACCAAGGAGACAACAATGCGAGTCAGAAACAGAAGCGGCAACAACGTCAGAATCATGACCTTGGGCGTGGCGACCCTCGCCCTGGCCCTTTCTACAGTCACCGGCTGCGCCAACCCAACGGTTTCCTCGGCGCCCGTCGACACCAGCGCTGCGAGTGACATTCCGACCGCGACGAAAGATGAAACTCTCGCCGCGATGGTTCCTTCAGACCTGCGCAGCGCCGGAACTGTCCGGGTAGCGACCAACGCCCCCTACGCTCCCTACCAGATGTTCGCATCGCCGGGGAGTCAGGACCTGATCGGTCTGGAGATCGACCTCGGCCACGCCATCGGGGAAACCCTGGGCATTCCTTTCGACTTTTCCCAGCAGCCCTACGACGGGCTCATTCCCGGATTGCAGGCAGGGAAATACGACGTGTTGATGGCCACGTTGTTCGACACCGCCGAACGCGAAAAAGCTGTGGACTTCGTCAACTATGCACGGTCCGGTTCAGGAATCCTGGTCAAGAAGACGACCACCAACGTCAAGACACTCGATGACCTCTGCGGGACAGCTGTGGGAGTCCAGAACGGGTCCCTTCAATTCGATCTGGTCACCACACAGAGCGGCAAGTGTGTCACCGACGGCAAAAAAGCTATCGACATCAAGGCGTTTCCCGCATTTTCGGACGAACAACTCGCCCTCAATAGCGGCGCCATTACCTCAATCGTCGGCGACCTTCCCGTCCTGGGTTACGCCGCAAAGCAGGATTCCACGGTTCAAGCTATCGACGATCCTGCTGCACCAGGTGGCTATGAAAGCTCCCTGATCGGAATCGGCATTCCCAAGGAGGACAAGGCCTTGAGCGAGGCGGTTGCCAAAGCGGTCCAGAAACTCATGGACAACGGGATTTACCAGGCCATCCTCGACAAGTATGGTGTCGGCCAAGCAGCAGTGGAAGCCCCCTCGATGAACCAGCACGGAGGCTGAAAATGTCTGTATCCGTTGACACGCCCCGGCGGGTGGACGACTTCGAAGTCCGTAAACTCCGCCATCCTTGGCGGTCGGTAGCCGCGGTCATCGTAGGTCTCGCCGCAGTTGGCGTCGGCTGGGTCTTCGCGACGAACCCCAACATGGACTGGCCGACCGTCGGGGCCTACCTTTTCGCGGAGTTGACCATCCGCGGCCTGATGGTAACCCTGTATCTGACCGTGGTCAGCATGTTAATCGGCCTCGTGGGTGGCACCGTCATCGCCATCATGACGCTGTCCCACAACCCGGTCCTCAGGGCCGTCGCGACAACTTACGTCACCATCTTCAGAGGCATACCAGTCCTGGTCCAGATCATCTTCTGGGGCTTCATCGGGGCCTTCTTCCCGGCCGTAACCATCGGCGTGCCATTCACGGACATTGTCTTCTTCTCCTCCCCCACTTCCGCCCTGATCAACTCCACAACAGCGGCTATCCTGGCACTGGGACTCAACGAGGCTGCCTATGCCTCAGAAATTGTGCGGGCCGGTATCCAGTCCGTGGACTCCGGCCAACGGGAGGCCTCCTCTGCGCTTGGCATGAACCGGGCCACAACCATGCAGCGGATCATCCTCCCGCAGGCGATGCGGGTCGTGGTCCCGCCCATGGGCAATGAAGTGATCTCCCTACTAAAGACGTCCGCCCTTGTCTCTGTCATCGCCGGCAACGACCTGATGACCAACCTTCAGCAGGTGTACGCGCAGAACTACAAGGTCATTCCCCTGCTCGTGGTCGCCTCTGTCTGGTACCTGATCGTCACCACATTGCTTTCCATTGGGCAAAGCCAGTTGGAAAAACGCTTTGGCCGAGGCGTCACATCTACCCTTCCCTCACGAGTGAAACGAGTATCCCGATGAGTACACCCATGGTGCTTGCCGATAACGTCGGCAAGAAGTTCGGCCACCACGAGGTCCTCAAAGGAGTGGACCTGTCAGTGGCCAAGGGGGACGTCACGTGTCTGCTCGGTCCCAGCGGATCCGGAAAAAGCACGCTCCTGCGCTGTATCAACCACCTTGAACGGATAGATTCCGGGCGCCTCTACGTTGACGGAGACTTGGTTGGTTACCGGCAGGAGGGACGGATTCTGCATGAACTCGATGACCGGTACATCGCCCGTCAGCGCACCAAAATCGGAATGGTGTTCCAGCGCTTCAACCTCTTTCCACATATGACAGCACTGGAAAACGTGATGGAGGCTCCGCGCCGGGTCCTCAAAGAGCCAGCCACAGAAGCACGCCGGCGGGCAACAGCCCTCCTCGAACAAGTCGGGCTGGCCGATAAGGCACATCACTTCCCGGCCCAGCTCTCCGGCGGCCAACAGCAAAGAGTGGCCATTGCCAGGGCCTTGGCGATGAAGCCTGAACTGATGCTTTTTGACGAACCCACCTCGGCTCTGGACCCCGAGCTGGTCGGTGAAGTACTTAAGGTGATGCGGGAGCTTGCCGCCTCCGGCATGACCATGGTCGTGGTCACCCACGAGATGGGGTTCGCCCGGGAAGCCGCCGACCAAGTCGTCTTTCTCGACAACGGAGTCATTGTCGAGCAGGGAACACCCTCTGAGGTGCTGGGCAATCCCCAGCACGAGAGGACCCAGTCTTTCCTGTCGCGGGTCCTGTGAGCACCAACGACGGCTTCGACAGTTCCCCCGGCCCCGGACTCGACGAAGTTGTGGAGATCTGTCGGGACCTCATCCGTATCGACACTACAAACTTCGGCGATGGTTCCGGGCCGGGGGAACGCACGGCAGCTGAATACGTTGCATCTAAGCTGGCAGACGTAGGGATCGACTCCGACATTTTCGAGCCGGAACCTCGCCGCGCCAACCTGATTGCCCGCCTGCCCGGACGTTCAGGACCGGCTTTGCTTGTCCATGGACATTTGGACGTTGTACCCGCCGACGCCTCCCTGTGGAGTGTCGATCCGTTCGCCGGGGAAATCATCGACGGTTACCTCTGGGGCCGCGGTTCCATCGACATGAAGCACATGGTCGCCATGATCCTCGCGGCCGTCAGGCAGCTTCGCAGGGAGGGCACAGTTCCCGCCAGGGAGTTGGTACTCGCCTTTCTTGCTGATGAGGAAAACGCTTTTACCCTGGGATCGCGATGGGTGGTCAACAACCAGCGCGGACTCATCGATGACTGCACAGAGGCAGTCAGTGAAGTCGGTGGCTTCTCGGTTGAACTCGCACCCGGGCAACGGGTTTACCTTCTCGAATCTGGCCGGAAAGGCGTGGCGTGGCTGCGCCTGACCGCAAAGGGCCGCCCTGGCCATGGGTCAATCACCAACCCCGGCAACAGCATCGGCATTCTGGGGTCTGCCATCGGACGCATCGCCGAACATACCTGGCCGCTTGCCTTGACGCCGGTCACCAACGCCATGGTCGACTCCCTGGACGCCCTAGGCGCCCCCGACCTTCGAGGCAATCCGGACAATCTTGGCGGTTCCGTCTTGGCTCCGGTCGCCGGCATGCTCGCCTCTTCCCTTCGGCACGTTTCCAACCCGACCATGTTTACCGCCGGCCGGTCTATGAACGTGGTTCCCGACCGTGCCGAAGCTGTCGTTGATGGCCGGTTTGTTCCGGGCAGGCAAGAGGACTTTCTCGAGCAGGTGAGCGTGCTGGCCGGCCCGGAGGTCTCTGTCGACGTTATTGATCTGACCGAAGCCGACGAAGCCGACCCGGGGGCACCTTTGGTGGGCAACATGCAGCAAGCCCTTGCCGCCGAAGATCCAGGGGCCCGGATCATCCCGTACACCTCCTCTGCTTCCACGGACAACGCTTCGTTCGCCACTATCGGCATCCAGGGATACGGCTTCGCGCCGCTCAAATTGCCGCAAGGGTACAATTTTTCTGCCATGTTCCACGGAACCGACGAGCGTGTTCCTGTGGAGTCGCTCAAATTCGGCGCCAGGGTGCTCTACCGGTTCCTGAAGGGATCGACGACCTGATACGTCGACGACAGAAAGGCCGGCCACCTTGAAAGGTGGCCGGCCCGACGTCGTACTGCTTTGCTTGTTACCAGCCGCGTTCTGAGAGGCGGTGGGGCTGGGGGATGTCGTCGACGTTGATGCCGACCATGGCTTCGCCGAGTCCGCGGGAGACCTTGGCGATGACATCGGGATCATCATGGAACGTGGTGGCCTTTACGACGGCGGCGGCACGCTCTGCCGGGTTGCCGGACTTGAAGATCCCCGAACCAACGAACACTCCGTCAGCGCCGAGCTGCATCATCATTGCAGCATCAGCCGGGGTAGCGATGCCACCAGCGGTGAACAACACCACGGGAAGCTTGCCGGTGGCGGCGACTTCCTTGACCAGCTCGTACGGGGCCTGCAATTCCTTAGCCGCAACATACAGCTCGTCCTCGGGAAGGGCTGCGAGCTTGGCGATCTCCGAACGGATCTGGCGCATGTGCCCGGTGGCGTTGGAAACATCACCGGTACCGGCTTCACCCTTGGAACGGATCATCGCCGCGCCCTCGTTGATGCGGCGCAGGGCCTCACCAAGGTTGGTGGCACCACAAACGAACGGAACGGTGAAGTTCCACTTGTCGATGTGGTTGATGTAGTCCGCCGGGGTCAGGACCTCGGACTCGTCAATGTAGTCAACACCGAGGGACTGCAGGACCTGGGCCTCGACGAAGTGGCCGATACGGGCCTTGGCCATGACCGGGATGGACACGGCAGCGATGATCGCATCGATCATGTCCGGATCCGACATGCGGGACACGCCGCCCTGGGCGCGGATATCGGCCGGGACGCGCTCAAGCGCCATGACAGCCACGGCACCGGCATCCTCAGCGATGCGGGCCTGCTCGACGTTAACGACGTCCATGATGACGCCGCCCTTGAGCATCTCAGCCATGCCCCGCTTAACACGGTTGCTGCCGGTATGGGAGGCGGCCGGGTTCCCCGGCTGAGGGCTTTCGGTTGTTTCAAACATTCTGGGTTCTCCTTGGTTGGGGGTGCAGCTGGCCGGTACGCCCGGCCGTCACTGAAAGTCAGTATGCGTAACGCTCTCGGGTGAGTCCGTAGGGAACCTCGTCGCTGAGGTGGACGATATAGGACCCGGGCTCCTGGGCAGTGATCATGATGCCTTGGGTGCGGTTGCCGGCCGCAGCAATGCGCATGCGCTCGACCGCCCCTGAGAGAACAGCGTCCAGTTCAGACGCGTCCGTGACGCGTGCTGCCACGTAATTGACGTGATGTTGTGGAGAAAACATGAGCACCTCAAAAAATAGGCCGAAGTGAGCAATAAAGTGCTCAGAAGAGTACTATACTCGCATGTGTGGTTAGCTGCAATCCTTGGAAGGACGAACGGCACAAGGACCCTGGCTGCCTGATAGGCTACAAATGCGCACTTTATCACTCAGTTTTGGGAATTGGAGCATTCGCATGACGGACCTCGATCTGGCCGGGCAAAATTTGATCGCCCTTGTCGGCGGCACCATCAAGCAGCTACGAACTGCGCAAAAAGTCTCCGTAACCGACCTGGCGAAACGGGCCGATGTCAGCCGCAGGATGCTGACGGCCATCGAAGCCGGAACGGCCAACGCTTCCCTCGTTACCCTCGATAAGATCGCCCGAGCTTTGGGTGTGGACTTTTCTTCACTGGTCCGGTCTCGCTCAGAGAGCCCCGTAGAGCTTCTCCTGGGGTCAGATGCCTCCACGGTGTGGCGTGGCGCAGCCAAGGAAAGCCGCGGTCGGGTGTTCACGACCACCAAAAGCCGTGGCCCGGCGGAGATGTGGGACTGGAGCCTCGGCGCCGGAGACCGTTACGATGCCGAGCCGGATCCGGCAGGCTCCGAGGAAGTGCTGTCAGTTACCTCGGGGACGCTAACCCTCGTCGTGGGGGACGCATCCTACGTCGTGCCCGAAGGCGGCGTGGCTCGTATTGCCACCGACCGCGAGTACTCATATGTGAACGGAACGGCGGAGAATCTGAGCTTCGTGCGTGTGGTCGTTATCAACACCATATAGTTCACCGGCCGGAAGCGTGGCCGCGGAAGGGACTCCCCGATGACCCCAGATACGGCGTGTAGATCCAGAGTGCGCGTGCCGGGCCAGGGCCTTCGTTCATCCAGCTGATGCGACCGGGTGCCATTACCGTCAGGGCGTCTCCGCTTTCCAGGACGTGGCGTCCTTCTGCCTGGCCGATCACCGAGACGCCCGCCTTGGCCGTGACTACCACTAGCCCGCCTACGGCCGGCCCCTTGAGGGTCCCAGATGTCCCGGGCGGCAGCTCCCCATGGAACACCCCTACCCTGGATTCATCCGGGCGGCTTAGGCGCATCAATCCCGCCCGCGTCCACCTGCGGTCTTGGGAATTAACAACCGGTCCGGCCCAAACTTCCGGGCGCTGGAAGACATCCCCGATCCCAATTCCTGTGACGTCACAGATTCTGATCAGCGTCTCAAGCGAAGGCGTTTTTTGACCGGTTTCAATGCGGCTCAGCGCGCTCACTGTAATGCCCACTCCTTCTGCGACATCGTATAAGGTCAGACGCCTGCTTCTGCGTCCGAGCCGCAGATTCCACCCGACGCTTCTCGGAGTGGGAAGATCCTCGCGGTTCAGTGGCGGTCCGACCGCCGTCGCAGAGGGTAACTGCTGTTTCTCCATGGGGCACCTCCTCGCAAGATGAGCACTGTAACGATTGAACCCGGTTCTATTGTGCAGTATATTGCTCTTATTGCAAGCAGCAGCTTGGGCTCAACAAGCAACCCCCTCACACCCAAAGGACAACGACCTTGACTCAGCGCATCATCAACACACCCAACGCCCCCGCAGCCGTCGGAGCCTACAACCAAGGCAAGCAGATCGGCTCGTTCCTCCAGCTTTCGGGCCAGCTCGCCATCGACCCGGCAACCGGAGCCATCATGAAGGCCGGGATTGCCGAGCAGACCAAGCAGAGCCTCAGCCAGCTGAGCACCCTTCTTGCCGACGCCGGGGCGTCATGGAACGACGTCCTCATCACCCGGGTGTACTTGGCCTCCGACGACGACTTCGATGAATTCGACAAGGCCTACAGCAGCTCCGTCCCCCAGCCTTACCCTGCACGCGTCACTGTCGGAGCCCAGTTGGCTCCTGGCGCACTGGTGGAGATCGATGCACTCGCCATCGTCCCCGCCTGACGCGGAGACTGTCGGCGGCCAGGTCTCGGCGCCGCCGACAGACTGCGCCCAGTCCTGGCAGGACCTCGGGCCAGGCATCCCCGTCACCCTGATGCACCCAACCCTGCCGACCATCACCGGCACGGTCGACACTACAACGGAAGATCGCTCAATTGTCTGGGTGTTTTCCGTTCCCCATGGCCGTGTTCTGATCCATGCTGAGGACGGCTACTCTCTGGCTGCCGCAGATTGATGGCAGCCACAGGCCAACTCCCGGCGGGCGAACCGCGGCTTCCCATCAGCACTGGAAAGAAACAGGCACCACTGACATGAACGACTCAGAAAAAGTCACTATCCCCCACGGCCGCAACGGTGGGGACCTCGTCGTCGAGACCCTTGAAGCACTGGGCGCGAAGACCGTCTTCGGTATCCCTGGGCAGCACGCGCTGGGCCTCTTTGACGCCATGGGCCGCGGCAACCTGCACTTCGTTTCTTCGCGAGTGGAGAACAACTCGGCGTTCGCCGCTGACGGTTACTCCCGTGCAACCGGCGAGGTAGGCGTGCTGTTCCTCTCCACCGGTCCCGGCGCGCTGACGTCCTTGGCCGGATTGCAGGAGGCTTACGCCACGGGCGTTCCCATGGTGGTTGTGGCCAGCCAGATCCCGCTCGATGGCCTGGGCGCACGCCGCAAAGGCATGCTCCACCAGCTTGATGACCAGAAGGCATCGGCCGCGAACGTCACCAAGAGCCAGCGCCTGATCCAACACGCCTCCGGCATCCCGTCGGCCATCCAGGACGCCTGGACCGAAGCAATTTCCTCGCCGCAGGGCCCGGTCTGGATCGAAATCCCGCAGAACGTCCTGCTGGATCCCATCATGGTCCCGCCGGTGGAAGACGCCCTCGCCGAGGCATTCGACAACCCGCCCCGCGTCGAGCTGATCCGCGAAGCCGTGAAGTGGCTCTCGACGGCGGAACGTCCGGCGATCATCGCCGGCGGCGGCACACGTCGTGGCCGGGCTGAGAAGCCGCTGCTCTCGATTGCCGAACAGCTGCGCGCACCGGTCATCTGCACGCCCGGTGGCAACGGTGCGTTCCCGTGGACCCACGAGCTGTCCCTACAGTCGTGGATCGAGGACCGGTACATGACCGACGTCCTCGAAGACGCCGACGTGCTGATCGTCATCGGCTCGTCCCTGGGTGAAGTGACCTCGAACTACTTCACGTTCGAACCCCGCGGCCGCATCATCCAGATCGACGCAGAACCACGGGTCCTCGAATCCAACAGACCGGGACTAGGCATCCGCGCCGACGCCGGCCAAGCACTCGCCGCCTTGGACGAAGCCCTCGCCGCAGCAGGTGCCGCGGACGCAACAAAGCGTGATTGGCACGGCACCAGCCCGGAAGACGTCGTCAAGGAATCCCTGGCCAAGGTCACAAAACGCCTGGAATCACAGGACCTGGCCAAGGAACTGAAGTTCATGGCCGACATCCGCGAGGCTGTCCCGGCCGACATGCAGACGTTCTGGGACATGACCATCTCCGCGTACTGGGGTTGGAGCTGCTGGGACGCCCGCCAGGGCCAGTTCCACTCCGCCCAGGGCGCCGGTGGCCTCGGCTACGGTTTCCCCGCAGCAATCGGTGGGGCCGTGGGGTTGGAAACCACCGGTAAGCCGAGCCGTGTGCTGGCTGTCTCCGGTGATGGGTCCTCCATGTACTCCATCTCCGAGCTCGCCACCGCCAAGCAGCACAACGTCCCGGTGACCTGGCTGATCGTGGATGACGGCGGCTACGGAATCCTGCGCGAGTACATGGTGGGTGCCTTCGGCCAGGCTACGGCCACCGAGCTTGCCCGCCCGGACTTCGTCAAACTGGCCGAGTCCTTCGGTGTCCCGGCCCGCCGGGTTGCCCCGGAGGACGTGGGGGACGCGCTCAAGGCGTCCTTCCAAGCGGACGGACCCAACGTCGTCGTGGTTGAAACACTCCTGACGATGTTCGGCCCCACGCACCTGGACGACTAGAGACATACGGTTCGGAGACCACCAACTCAATAGCAAAGGGAATAGGCCCTGCCCTCCATCGAGGAGCAGGGCCTTTGCCTATTGTGCTATTTGATGATGCGGATGAGTTTCTGGTTCACGAACTCGTTGAGGCCCTGACGACCGAGCTCACGACCATATCCGGAATTCTTCACTCCACCGAACGGCAATTCGGGTGACTCGGCACCCACTCCGTTGATGAAGACCATTCCGGCTTCCAGCTTGTCAGCTACGCGCAGGGCTTGCTCCGGGTCGGTACTGAAGACGTAGGACCCCAGACCGAAAACGCTGTCATTGGCGAGAGCAATCGCTTCTTCCTCCGAGGCGACTTTCCGGATGGAGGCTACAGGACCGAAGAACTCTTCCTGATAGGCGGGATTTTGGTCGTCCAGCCCGGTCAACACGGTCGCCGGGAAGAAGCTGCCGTCCCGGTCTCCTCCGGCGATCACGGTGGCGCCGTGCGCGACCGCGACATTCAGTTGAGCCTCGAGCCGCTCCGCCGCCGCGATGGAGGACAAGGGGCCAAGGAATGTCCTGGCGAGTGTGGGATCTGCTGGCTTGATGAGGTTCATGGCGCGCGTGAAGCGTTCCGTGAAGGCCTCAAACAGGTCATCAATAATGAGGAACCTTTTGGCCGCATTACAGGCCTGGCCATTGTTTTCCAACCGTCCCTGCACTGCCTCTTCCACGACACCGTCCAGGTCAGCGGTGGAGAGCAAAATGAAGGGATCGGAACCGCCCAGTTCAAGGACAACCTTTTTGAGGTGTCGGCCCGCGATTTCCGCCACTGCGGCACCGGCCCGCTCGGAACCGGTCAGGGAAACTCCCTGGACTCTAGGGTCGGCGATGAGATCGGCAATCTGCTCGTTGCTGGCGTATACGTTCGTGTAGACCCCTGCAGGCGCCCCGGCAGAGGCCACAATGTCCTGCACTGCAGCCGATGATGCAGGACATTGCGGGGCGTGCTTGAGAATGATCGTGTTTCCCAGCAACAGGTTGGGGGCGGCAAACCTGGCCACCTGGTAATAGGGATAGTTCCAGGGCATGATGCCGAGCAATACGCCAACCGGACCTTTTCGCAGGAGCGCACTTCCCTCCCCGGCCAGCAGCTTGATGGGCTCGTCCCGCAAAAACTCTTCGGCATTGGCCGCGTAATATTCGTAGATGTCGGCCGAGAAATCGACCTCACCCAAAGCCTCCGTAATCGGCTTGCCGATCTCAGCGACGATGAGACTCGCCAGCTCCTCCCTACGGCCTCTGTGCAGTTCAGCGATGCGTGAGAGTAGCTGGGCGCGTTCCTGAACGGTGCTGGTCCTCCCCCAGGTCCGATAGGCCCGGTCAGCCCCTCCTGCCACGCTGTCCAGCCCAGTCTCGCTGATCAACGGATACAGCGGGCTCTTCTCCCCGGTCGCCGGGTTAGTAACTTGGTAGTCGGTCATGGGAACTCGCTTCCTAAACACCCATGGCCCCAGCCCGCTCGGACTGGGGCCATGGAATCTGGCTGTATGGATTAGTTCTGGGTACGGCGGGCGAAGAATTCGCTCACCTTGGCCAGTCCGTCGCGTAGAACTTCTTCGTTGTTGGCGTACCCGATCCTGAGGCAGCCTTCCAGGTCAAAAGCGCTGCCAGGGGTCATGAGGACGCCAACCTCAGCCATAAGGGCGGCGGCAATCTCCGCAGAGGGCTCACCCGTGGTGTACTGCAACAACGCTGTCGTTCCACCGGCCGGCTTGACGTAGCTGATGGCAGGTTCGTTCTGGACCCACTCGTCAAGGATGGCAAGGTTGGTGCGGACAATTGAGCGTGAGCGCTCAAGGATGGCTTCCTTGTTCTCCAAAGCGATCCGCGCCAGAACGTCATCGATCATGCCGACGCTGATGGTGTTGTAGTCGCGGCGAATGGCCACCCGTTCAATGATCTCAGTGGGACCGGCTACCCAACCGAGGCGAAGTCCTGCCAGCGAGAATGACTTGGACATGCTGGCGGTGCTGATGCCTTTCGCGTAGACGTCAGCAATGGAGGTAGTGAAGCCGTCCCCGTCCTGGGCCGTTCCTCGGTAGACCTCGTCGCACAGGATATACGCCCCGACTGTGGAGGCGATCTCTGCGATCGATGTGAGCATCTCACGGTCCATTACGGAGCCGGTCGGGTTGTTCGGGTTGTTCAAGACGATGAGCTTGGTGTTGTTCCTGACCAAGGCTTTGAGTTCATCAAGGTCTGGCAGGTACCCTGCCTCCGGCTTGAGCTTGAGCAAGTCAACTTCTGCGCCGTAGCTCTCCGGGATCGAATAGTGCTGCTGGTACGTGGGCAGCACGGAGATGACGTGGTCACCGGGTTCGACCAAGGTTTCGTGTACCAGCGCGTTAGCGCCGATGGCCCCGTGAGTGGTGATGGTGTTTTCGGGCCGCAGCGTCTCGTACAAGCCGGCAATGAGTTCCCGCAGGGCTTCTGAACCTTCGATGGCGCCGTAGGTGAGTTTCATCGGAAGAATCTCAGCCAGGAAGCTCTCTTTACGGCCAGCAAGCGTGAGAAGCTGATCGACTGTCAAAGACTCGACGCAAGTCTCTCCAAGGTTGTAGACACAGTCGTTTTCGTACTTGTTCATCCAAATTTCGACGCCGAAATCTTTGATCTTCATGGCAACTCCAAGGTTCGATGGCGCGAAGCCAAACCGATGTTGATAGCGCATAAGCGCAGCATGTGCTGTTACTTATATTGCCCACTTGAGAAATATCTGTCAAGGCGGGTTGCCTGGACAGCGGCAACAAAGGTGCATGAGTGATTTATTGCTCTTTTGGGCAATATATAGCTAGCATGCTGAGTGACTTGCGCCACCACGCGCCTAACTGGGACGCCGTCGTCACTGATCTGCCTACTAAGGACCTACGAATGCCAGCTCTACTGCAAACCGTCTTCCGCAAGATCACACCAGTGGTGGAGGATCGAAGCCCCGATACGGAGGGACCCGGGCAATTAGCCCGCACCATGGGCGTCTTCCAGTTGTCTATGTTGGGTATCGGCGCCACGGTGGGCACCGGTATTTTCATCATCCTTTCTGAGGCGGTCCCGGTCGCCGGACCTGCAGTGATCTGGTCTTTTGTCATCGCCGCCGTGGTCGCAGGCCTTACCGCGCTTTGCTACGCAGAAATGGCCAGCGTCATGCCGGCCTCCGGGTCCTCCTACTCTTACGCGTACGCCACCCTGGGAGAGCTGCCCGCAATCGGCGTTGGTGCCTGCTTGCTGCTTGAATACGGGGTATCTGCCGCCGCAGTGTCGGTGGGATGGTCTGAATACCTCAATCAGGCCTTGGACAATCTGCTGGGCATAAGAATTCCGGAAGCTCTCTCGAGCGCACCTGAAGCGGGCGGCATCGTCAATCTCCCGGCCATCATCCTCGTCGCCCTGTGTACTCTGTTGCTTATTCGGGGCGTCGGTGAATCAGCCAAGGTGAACGCAGCCATGGTCATGATCAAGATCGCCGTCCTCGTCATGTTCATCATCATTGGGCTCACCGGTTGGAACGAAAACAACCTCGCCGACTTCGCACCCATGGGAATGGCCGGGATCACGGGCGCGGCCGGAATTATCTTCTTCTCCTACATCGGATTGGATGCCGTCTCCACCGCGGGCAGTGAAGCCAAGAACCCCGGTCGCACCCTTCCGATCGCCATCCTCATCACCCTCGGGGTAGTGACTCTGCTGTACGTCGGGGTTGCTCTGGTAGCCGTGGGAGCGCAGGGCATGAGCGAATTTGAAGGCCAGGAAGCAGGCCTTGCCGCCATTTTGCAGGCAGTTACGGGTTCCACCTGGCCGGGGACAGTGCTAGCGATCGCAGCCGTATTCTCTATCTTCAGCGTCACTCTCGTCGTCCTCTACGGCCAGACCCGCATCTTCTACGCCATGAGCTGCGACGGCCTGATCCCCTCGGTGTTCGGTAAAGTTCACCCCAAAACGAAAACTCCGGTGGCCGGCACCCTTCTGACAGGATCCGCCGTCGCGGTCTTGGCGGGCCTGCTGCCCATCAACTTCCTGGCCGAAATGACGAGCATCGGAACATTGGTCGCCTTCCTCATCGTGGCCATCGCAGTGATCGTCCGGCGCAGGAAGAACCTTGGAGGGTCTGCCCCCTTCCGGGTCCCGCTGTACCCGTTGACCCCCATCCTCGCAATCGCCGGGTGCCTTTGGATCATAAAAGATCTCCGCCCCCACACTCTTATCGCTTTCGGTGCCTGGTCAACATTTGCCCTGATCTTCTACTTCGCTTACTCCATCAAAAACTCGCACCTCAACAAGTCCAAAGAGCTTGCTGCAGTCAACTAGCCACGTGACGTGAAAATCCAAGTCTGGTCGGTCGCGACGGGTTGCAGTGCCCGGATGAGGGCAGGATGTCATCTCTCCGGGTAGAGCGAGAGGCCTGCTCGTCGCGGCACCCGTCCTCATCGCTCTGCTGCACTGAGTACTGGCGACGGGCGATTCGGACTCAGCTGGAGTAACATGGCTGCGATCTTCACTCCTAAGCCAAAACATCAACGAGCCGGCACGAAAGCGTGCCGGCTCGTTGATGCTTCCCAGGCTCTCCTTGAAACAGGGAGTTGCTGCCGCCGGTCAGATTTAGAGTTTCAGCGCAACCTGCTGGCCAAGATCGAGTTCGATTCCCTGTGGCTGCTGCAGCCCACGGTCGAAGAGGCTTTTCAGGTGATCGGCGTTTTCCGGACGCATTGCCGTGCGCCTGAAAGCGGCCATGGCGGCCGCATACTCCCCCGCCGGTATTGCAGTAGCTTCATCGACGAACTTCTTCGCGCCGGCAACGGCAGCCTTGCTGAACCCCGCGATACGGCGAGCGAAAACGTCAACAAAGTCATCCAGCTCATCATCGGCAACAACGCGGTTCACGTACCCGTATTCTGCCGCCAGTTGGGCAGGAAAGTCGTCTCCGCCGAGCATGATCTCCATTGCCCGGCCCCGACCCACCAATTCCGCCAATCGGCCCATCGGGTTTCCGCCAGCCACCGCACCGAAACCCACCTCGGGTTGGCCCAGGATGGCATCGGCACCCGCGAAGCGGATGTCCGTATTCAGCACAAACTCACTTCCAGCACCTCGGACCCGGTTCTTGATGGCCGAAATGGTGACGACAGGAACCCTGCTGAGTCGCAGGAGGTTATCCGAGAAAGGCAGGAGGCCGGTGGGGCCGGGGGCTGTCGTGTAGACGCGCTGGATGTCGGAGAGGAGGTCAAAGTGGGCCATGAAGAAGTCGGGGTTGGCGCTCTGGAATACGACGACGGTGAGATGAGGGTCCTGTTCAATACGTGTGATGAGGTCGGAAAGTTGCTCGATGGTGTCTGGGTCGATCAGGTTGATCGGACCGTTTTCGAACGTCACCCTCCAGTAGGACGGAGTGATGGCCTGGACATTGAATTGCGTTGGATTGGTCATAGGGCAGACTCTACATACCTGACTTGGAAAAACCAACCTAGATTCATGGAAAGGGAAATTGTCGCCGCAGGCTCACCATGAAGCGACCGTCGAGGTAGTGCCTGAAACTCTCTCACCAAGGCCCCTAGGGTCCTGGCATGACCGGCACCCCCAAGGGGCGGGGGCAGCTGAAAGTTCCGTCTGGATCAACCGCAAAGCTTCCTGGATCTATTGATACTGCGGCCTTTGCAGTACCCACTTCCGCACACTGCCGGTTGTCGACTTCCGCGCCGCCAAAGAGGGCCTCGCAGGGGCCGTGTCACGCCCAGGGAATCCGACATCCACGAAGCCTGTATCGCTAAGATGCACGGGTTCCGCGCGCACGGCCGTACAGATAGGACGCAGCTTCGCTTGGACCGCGCACTGGAAGCGGTTGCGGGGAAGTTGCCGGCTGCGCAAGCGGGTAACTCCGAGAACCACGCGGCAGAGGACAATGCGTGCCGGGCGGAGATAGTTACGAAGCGTATTTAAGGCTGCGAGGGGTATCGGCCGGACGTGCCGGAGTTGCTGCAAGCCCGCGCAGGATGGGTGCGGAGTGAATTTACTCGGGCTAAGCCGGGGACCTCGGGCCCTGGTATGCGGCAGTCGGTATTAGAGCCACGGAACTGTCGTCGACCTCGTTGCCATTTTCATCGATGAACCCGACGTGCACCGAGTCACCGGTCCCCTGCACTTGGCGAAGGAAGGTGGGGCCGCCCGGCCACGGTAAGTATTTATCACCCCACTGCTGCAGGCCGAGCAGGACCACCAAGAGCTCCCGGCCGGCATCAGTAAGCTCGTACGAAAATCGCGCCCGCTCACCCGGCTCCTGATACGGCGCCTTCTGCATCACACCATGCTCGACAAGTGTGTTCAGGCGTTCGGTCAGTACGTCCGCGGCAATTCCGAGTCCGCTGCGAAACTCCGAAAATCGGCTGGCCCCTGTGACTGCCTCGCGTAGGATCAGCAACGTCCATCGACCGCCAAGCACGCCAAGGCTGCGTGCGATTGAACAGCTGTTGTCCGGAATTTTGACCATGAAACAAGGCTACCCTAGGTTGTATCTTCCAACCCCGGTCCGTCGGTGACGCCAACTTGCGTGGACTTCTCGACAAATGAAGCGACTCGCCTTCTGCCCGGAGGCGGAAGGAGCCGGCATTGCAGGCCTCGGGCTTACTTGGTTCCCCATCCAAATCGGTGGGTGCGGATCCCGTAGTACGTGAACGTTTCCGCGCGCGCCACTCCTGGAATCCTGCGGAGCTTTCGATTGATTGTCTCGAAGAGAGCATTCTGGTCGGCGCCGACGACTTCCACCAGCTGTCTGTTCAGGCGAACATAAGAGCTCGATTAGCAGCTTCTAAGGCAACGCATGTCTGGCGTGGGCTTCACGGATACGACGTCCTAACCTCCGTTTGACTGGCGTATTCCCTTGGCGAGAGCGCTCAATGTATAGACCGAGCCGCACCCTTCGAGGGGACGGATACGGTCATGATGTGCTTGCCCTTTGAATCGTCGACAAAAACCGCTGCCTTGTTATGGAATCCTACATGCAGGTTCCCGTCGGCGTCGATTGCCAGGAATCAACTTGGCCCCCGCCGCCACTCACGTGAATAGCCGGATGGGCAGTCATGACCTCACGCCCATCCTCGCTCAACCGGAGGTAGCCGATTTGGTTGGCCGTGTTGTGGCTGACCCAGAGGCCCTCGAACCCGGGTGTGAAGGCGAGTCCGTTGGGGTAGGCAGTCCGTAGGCCAGCACCCGTTGCTTCGGCGGTGTGCCCTTCAAGCCGTACGTGGCGTCCTTGGGGTTTCCAGTAAGGGTTCTGAGCGCCGGTCGTGTCGGTGATGTAGAGGTTCCCGGCTGTGTCGAAGCTGATGTCGTCCGGGTTCATGGTGGCCCCGGCTACAGGGCCGGAGAAGAAGACCTGTGGATCGTGGCCGTCGGCGGTAACACTCACCAAGGAACCATGGAAGTTCGGAAGGTACAGCCGACCATCGATGGGGCTGAATTGGGCCGATGTGAACGCGATCGTGTCATCCGTCGAAATGGTTCGTGCCCTACGGGACACCAGGTCGATCGCCATGACTTTGGCATCTCCGGCGCGGCGGTGACGTCGACGACGCACAGGCCTCCGTTCGGTCCTAGCGTCGGGCCTTCCAGAAGCGTCATGCCGCTGCTTGGATAGACTATCGTGACGTGAAGTAGCTCTTCGGCTGTTTGTTCGGATGGTTCGTGTGCCTCCGTGGATGGGTGCGAGTCCGGTGGTGCAGCCGGCGTACACCTTGGCAGGGTGAACGCAAAGGCGAGGGTTGCTGCAAACAGACGAGGGCCGTCCTGTTTTGCCGCGCAACGTTGTTCATGAGGAGTCCCCGAGCTTCTCACGGCCCATCACATCGTTCATATCGCCCTCCCGCCATTGACGAAGGAACGGTGAAAGGCTACGGGGCCGGGGCTGAACGAGGCCCCGGTGATCGTGCGGGTTCCCCCACCGTTGTAATATCCCGGGGTGCACTCGGCCTGGAACGCGCCGGAGTCCGATGCTGTTTTGAGGACGGTCATCCCCCCACGCGGCTTCTGATTCAAGGGTCGGTTCGACGGCGTGGGCGCCGGTTGTCCGTACTTGGGAGATGACTGTTGCGATATGTTCTGCTGGTTCCTGGAGGATATGGAGAAAATTGACGGAGTTTGCGTTCTAGTGCACCGAGCTGGAAGAGGTTCGGGAACCCATTGTTGTAAAAGCACGCAGTGTGCACGGGTCCTGCGCCCGCGCCTCCAACAACGAGCGCTGATTGCACCCGTACACGGGTAGGGTGCCCGAGAGCACTCCAGAGACGCCTGCATCGAAACCGGTGGCGATGATGACGCAGTCCACTTCATAGTGGGTTTCGCCGACGACAATTCCGGTTTGGGTCAGGCGGGTAATGCCGCCGAAGTCCGCTGTGTCCACGAGCGTTACATTGGATCTGTTGTACGTCTGCGGCCCGGTCCAGTTCCTGCCCCGGGCAATTTATGATCCCGTGGTCGGCCTTTTGGCGCGCGGCGGGTTCTTTGTTGGTCGGTGCCCAGCGCGGCCGTGTCAGGGCTACGAGTGATGGAGGCGCATCCATAACCCTCGCGACTTTGTGGCGTGGTCGATGGCCGTAACCACACGAATCGGCGAAAAAACTATAGCTGGTTCCAACGGCCGGATTCGGCCAGCGCGTCGGAAACCTGATCTCTTTGGGTCTGCGAACTCCCCGACGGGCGCACCGACATCTCCTACAGAAGTGTCCACAAGGTCACGAGGTTCCGCAGTGCCTAGTCCAAGGGACTGGGCGGGAAGGCTGTCTGGCTCTGAGTAAGCCAGCACCCGAAAGCTTTCCGGGCGCGTTGAATAGTGAGGCCGGTGTGGAGCTGGCCAAAATCGCTAAGGATTTCGGAGTCCATTTCACGACCCTGAATGGGGTGATGAAGAAGGCCGAGGTCGAGCCCGGAAACTGTCCAGGGACCTCGGGAGAGCAGGTCTCATTTGCAAAAAGCCCCGGGCGGCGTCTTACTTTGTACGCTCACGGGTAAATGCGGCCCCCAAAATCGCAACGACGCTGGCCACCCCGAACGCGACCGCGAAGGATGTTCCCTGAGCGAGAGCACCGACTAGAAGCGCTCCCGCGCCGGTGCCGAGGTCGAATGTGACGTTCCACATCACTGAGGCTCGTGCAGCATTCTGGGGGCCAGCGTCGCGGAAAGCGCGTACCATTGTCGCGCTCTGCAGGCCGCCGTAGGCTAGGCCCAGCAGTGTGGCGCCGGCGAGCAGCCACACGACGCCCATAATGGAGCCTGCGATCACAAGAGAGGCGATGATTCCGGCGGCGCCGAGGGCCGTGGTCAGGACGAGACCAGGGATTACCCATCGCGCGCCAGGGCGGTCGCTGAGAGCGGCAGCGGCCCATCGCGCGGGTGCGGCGAATCCGGTGAAGCACAATAGCGCAGCGGTAGCTAATCCTGGAGACGGCGCGATTTGGTCAGAGAATGTGAGGAGCGCGCCGCCGACGCTTGTGGTTAGCACGAGAGCGAGAAGCGAGGTCCATACGAGCGCCATCACCGGCACGAATGAGCGGGGGGCCGCGTCCGCTCGTTCGTGGGCGTTTACGGCTAGGGCGGTGAGTCGGCGCCCCAGAGGGAAGATCCAGGTGAGCGCGAGCAGGGGGACGGCGCCGAAAGTAAGAACCGCTGGCGGGCTAAGGACCTCTGAGAGCATAGGAGCGGAAGATGCAAAGGCGAGTTGCGGTAGGGCGACGGCGAGCCCGTAGGCGCCCACCGCGCGACCGCGCTGGGATTCGGGGACGAGTAACGTGAGCGCGGTTGCTCCGCACACGGTGAGGATTCCGAATCCTAGACCGCGCAGGGCTGACGATACAAGGACAAGGGTGAGATCGGAGGTGAGTGCCTGTAGTGGCGCGGGGAGAGCAAGTAGCGTCACGCCCGCGGCTAGTACGGGAGCCCAGCCAAAACGCACAAGGGCAAGGTTTACTCGCAATTGCGCGATAATCGTGAAGAGCATGAGCAGCGCGGTCACGGCGCCCGCCCCCAGTTCGGTCGCGCCGCCAGCAATTACCCATGCGGGCGATATAGGTAGCAGCAAACTGAATCCAGTGAACGCCATGACTACGGTTGCAAGCAGAGGTCGCATCCCTGGCGCAGCGAGTACCGAAGAGCGCTCATTGACAATGCGGGTCATCGGGCTGGGTCCGTTCCCACTGCCGCGAGGATCAGCTCTCGGCAGGCCCTATCTGGAAGACCCGTAGGAAATGCACCGGGACGCTGCCCCTGTTGGCGTACTCGTGTGGCTGATCGGTGCGCAGCCGGGCCGACTCGCCTGAACTCGCCTCGACAATAGGTTCGGTCCCGACGCACAGAGTCAGCACACCCGAGATGACAAAGACGAGCACTTCGCTGCCCGGAGGGTCCGCGGGAGCCTGTAGTCGCGCATCGACGGCGAGCGTCCCCTCCCACAGCTCTGCCGCCGGGCGCACCGAGGTTGCCGCGTGGAACACGAGCCTGCCGCCGGACTCCGACACCCACTCGTCCTCGTTCGTCATTTTCGAGGTAACCTGCACAGACGGCTGCGGCAGTCTGCCTTGGATCAATGTGGAGAAGTCGACAGCCAGCGCCGCTGCGAGCCGATCGATGGTTGTGAGGCTGGCGTTCGCCTGCCCCAACTCGATCTTCGTCACAATGCGGCGGCTGAGGCCTGCGGCATCTGCCAGCTGTTGGACCGTCAGGGGCAAGGCCTTGCGGCGCGCGCGTACCTCGCGACCGATCTTCTCCAGCAGCGGCTGACTGAGCCGAGTGGCGTCGGCCATATCCGTCATCGACAGATCCTTCCTCGTGTGATCGCGAGCAACACGATCCGGTACCGGCGTTGGCCGGTACCGTCCACGATAGTCGACGTTGAGCGAGCACCGTCGTCACACCAGCCCGCTTCCTCGTGAGGCGATCAGATCACGGTACCAGCCGAATGACTTCTTGCGGTGCCGCTCGAGCGTGCCGCTGCCATCGTCGTTGCGGTCGACGTAGATCATGCCGTAACGCTTGGCCATCTGCGCGGATGAGGAGCTTACGAGGTCCAGGCAACCCCAAGCCGTGTAACCAAGCATTTCGACGCCGTCCTCGATCGCCTCGCGGACCTGCACGAGGTGGTCGTTCATGTAAGCGATGCGGTAGTCGTCGAGTACTGTCTTGACTCCGTCGACCTCGACCAGTTGGTCGCGAGCGCCCAGCCCGTTCTCGACGATGAACAGAGGCTTCTGCCACCGCTCCCAATACTGGTTGAGCACGATGCGCAAGCCGATCGGGTCGATCTGCCAACCCCATTCCGAAGCCGGCAAGGTTGGGTTGGGGATGCCACCGAGCAGGTTACCCTCGGCCTGTTCCATGTTTGCGGCATCGGCGGCGGTGCATCCGCTCATGTAGTAACTGAAAGACACGAAGTCGACGGTGTTGCGCAGGGTTTCGCGGTCCTCGTCCGTGATGTCTAGCTCGATGCCGCGGTCGCGAAGCATGCGGAGGAAGTAGCCAGGGTATTCGCCGCGGCAGTGCACGTCGCCGAATGCGTAGTTGCCGTGCTCGGTTTGGAAGGCTGCCCATGCGTCGTTGGGGCTGGGGGTGAGCGGGTATGTCGGCATCGACAGGATCATGCAGCCGATTAGGGCATTGGGCGCGATGTCGTGCGCGATGCGCTTCACGGATGCCGAGGCCACCAGTTCGTGATGTACGGCTTGATACAGCTGTTGTTCGGTCAGCTGATTGCGCGGTGTCCAGATGCCGCCCGACATCAGCGGGGCGTGCAGCACTGAATTGATCTCGTTGAAGGTGAGCCAGTATTTCACCCGGCTGCCGTAGCGTTCCAGGACGGTGCGGGCGTAGCGTTCAAAGAACCCGATGAGTTCTCGGCTTGCCCAGCCGTCATAGGTCTTGGCCAGGTGCAGCGGTGTCTCGTAGTGACTGAGCGTGATCATTGGCTCGATCCCGTATTTCTCGAGCTCGTCGATCACCCGGTCGTAAAATGCAAGACCAGACTCATTGGGCGTCTCTTCGTCACCTTGGGGGAAGATACGACTCCACGCGATCGAGAACCGGAAGACACTGAAGCCCATCTCGGCGAAGAGTTTGATATCTTCGGCGTACCGGTGGTAGAAGTCCACCCCAACTTGCTTGAGGTTGCCGGGGGTAGGGCCGTCCGACGGCGGGTTTACTCCTCCGTTCGGGAGGACATCCTGGATGGACAGCCCTTTGCCTCCCTCGTCAAAACCGCCTTCGACCTGGTTGGCGGCGGCGGCTCCGCCCCACAAGAATGTCTCGGGGAATTTCATGCTCACGATGCATTTCCTTTCTCGGCAAGGGCCGATGCGTACGATAAGGTGGCCACTTCCTCCGAAGCCCGCACGTCTCCGACGGCAGTGAAGTCGACAGTGCGGTCAGCAGGTCCGGCAGTGGCCACGACAATGGTTGTGGCATCAAGTCCGGCGGCGGCGACTTTCGCGAGGTCGACGGTGCCCAGCAGGTCTCCGCGTCGCACCGTGTTGCCAACGGCGACTCGTGGGGCGAACCCGTCGCCCTTCATCGACACGGTGTTTATCCCGATATGCACGAGCACATCCACGCCGCTAAGAGAATCCCGGATGCCAAACGCGTGTCCTGTGCGCATCACGACGACAATCTCACCGTCAATTGGCGCGACAATGTCCCCGGTCACCGGCCGGACGCCGAACCCGGGGCCGAGCGATCCGGACGAGAAGGCTTTGTCAGGCACAGCGGGCAGCGCGATGACGTGGCCGGTGGCGGGGGCGGCGAGCACGATGCCGGTACCAACGGGCGTCCCGGTGGCGGCACGGGGGGTGTCGGCGTGGGCATCGGAGGGACCTTCAGCCGACGTATCTGGCTTTTCACGGTCTGCGAAGAAGAAGGTCAAAGTGAATGCAATTATGATCGCGACAGCGGTGCCGACAATGAGCTGGACGAAGTTCCCGACTTCGAGGAAGGCGGGAAGGGCGAAGATTGAAGGGAAGATCATCGAAGTAGCCGCCGATCCGCCGAGCGAGACGATGATTCCACCGATGGCACCGGCGGCGATGCCGAAGTAGAAGGGGCGCTTGAGCGGGAGGTTGATACCGTAGATGGCGGGCTCGCTTACGCCGGCGAGGAAACCTGAGACGGCGGCGGGACCGGCAACCGCGCGGCGACGGGCGCTGCGGGAGCGCATGAGGACGGCCAAAGCCGCGGCTGCCTGTGCGAGAACCGCCGGCATCGTGGGCGCCGACAACATGGTGAAACCTTGCGTTCCTATGTCGTTGATCATCAGCGGGATGATCCCCCAGTGCAGGCCGAACAGGACGAACACCTGCCACAGACCGCCGATGAGGGCACCGCCCAGCCAGGGGACGTTTGCGAATACCCACAGCACCACGGCTGAAAGGCCGTTGGCGACCGTCATTGTGAGGGGGCCGACGGTAAGTAGCAGCACCGGCCCAAGAATGAGCAGGGTCAGCAGAGGGGTCATGAAGTTACGTGCCCAGCTAGCCAACACCCGGTTAAGGAGCCTCTCAAGATGACCCTGCAGGAATACGCCCACAATGATGGGAATCACCGATCCTGAGTAACTCATCATCGTGACGGGGATGCTCAGGAAATCTACGTCCTCACGGCCAGCGAGAGCCGCAATGGCGGGGTAGAGCAGGATGCCGGCAAGCGTGATCGATGTGAACTGGTTAGTTCGGAACCGCTTTGCCGCGGTGACGGCCAGCAACACGGGAAGGAAGAAGAAGAGTGCGTCGGCCGTCCCTGCAAGGATCACGTAGGTGGTTGACTCCGGATCAAGCCACCCAAGCTGAGCGAAGAGTGATACGAAAGCTTTGAGCAGAGCGGTCCCCGCGAGTGGCCACGTGATCGGTAGGAACAGGGCGCTTATGAGTTCGATGGCGCGGTTTAGCAGCGATCCCTTCTTCTTGGAATCCTGAATATCTTCATCCGTCGCGGTGCTCTGTCCGAGTCGGCCGGCAACTTCGGCGTAGGCCAGTGCGACGTTGTTACCGACAACCACCTGATGTTGGCCGCCGGCCACGACGAAGGCAATGACTCCTGGCGCACTCTCGATGACAGCCTTGTCTGCAGCATCCGGGTCGGTCAGCTCGAACCGAAGCCGAGTCGCACAATGCGTCACTGAGGCGATATTTCGCTCACCCCCCAGACCATCGATGACGCGCGTAGCCAGCGCGTCCAGATTACTATTTTCCACTTGCCTCTCCTTTGAGTAAGCCACAAAGAACATGCGCACTATCGTGCGCATGAGAACTATAGTGCCCTAAGAATGCTCTCTTTGCAAGAGTTATCAGCACGAACTAATCCGTAAAGAGTGAGAAGGGACAAGCGGCAACCGTGTATGGCACATCGCTTTTTACCGATGGGTGTAGGTGCTCCTGGCGCTGGAGTGGGGCGATGCGGCCTCCGAATCCTGCCTGGCAGGGCAGAAAGCGGACGCCATCGGACACGATCAACGGCAAACCATCGTCTTACGAGAGGAGCCGGTCCGACAGTAGCGTTGGGCTTCAATTGCTTCGACGCCTATTAGCGCGCACATGGCCTTCACACCATTACGCCGTCGTACCTCGATAAGAACGAATGGGTCGGTAGAAGAAGCAGTCGCTCCATCCTTAACGTCAACTGTCCCAGCGACGCACGATGTGTCGCAGGGGCCATTCATCTCCGCGCCACCTTACGTCCGTCGCATGCAGAAGGCCCGGTTCCTTCCAATGGAAGGAACCGGGCCTTTGACCACGCGCTACCGGGTGAGCGGAATGGAGTTGACGACGGGTTTGACGGGTGCAGCGGCCAGACCAGAGGCTTACACGTAGCATCAGGAACCGACGAACCAGCTTCTTCGCGCCAAATACCGTCAAGCGGCCGGTACTAGGCTCCTAGTGGCGCTGTCTCCAGGATGAGGGTCTTGAGGAGTTGAACTTCGGCGGAAATCGTACTTTCCAGTGCTCTAACACCAACACTCTCATTGGCCGCATGGATATGTGACAGTGGATCGGCAGGGCCGTACAAAAGCATGACTGAGTCAGGGGACGCTTCGAGAAGCGCTTGGCAGAACGGGATTGATCCACCTGCCCCAATGAAGTCCACTTCGTTTGCGTAGCTGTTTTCTAGTGCTTTGGCGAACGCCCTGAAGGTACGAGATTCTGTGTCGACGCTGATGCCCCTACTGCATGAAAAATGGGTGACTCGTGCTTCAAGTCCCCAAGGGGTGTGATTGTGTATGTGTTCTTCCAGGGCCTGAGAGGCGTACAGTGCGTCGGTGCCCGGAGGGATTCTCAGGTTCACTATGGCTCGCGCTTTAGATTGTATGACAGGTGCGGCGGAGTCGAGACTAGGGACATCGATACCCATGATGGTTAGGGCGGGTTTCGCCCAGATCTGGGAGGCCGGGTCAGAGGTGCCAACGGGTTGTATCCCCGGTAGGAGCCGGGCGTCTTCTATGAAATTTTCCGCTGGATACGGGGCATACTTCCAACGTCCATCGTTTGGCAATCCGTGGATGGTTGTATCCCCCGAGGCGTCGCGCATTGAGGCCAAGACTGCTATAAGTGCAGCTAGAGCGTCGGGCGCCGCACCACCGTAGAGCCCGGAGTGTAGCGGCGCTTCCCCTGACGAAATTTCGATCGTAGTTGCGAGTAGCCCTCTGAGGGAAATGGTGAGGGCCGGGCGCTCCGCCGACAAGTTTCCGGCGTCTGCGATTAGAGCGACATCAATACTCCGGAACTCTTCCGGATTTTTACGCATGTACTGGATAAGTCCAGTTCCACCTCGTTCCTCGGACCCTTCGCAAACCACAACTATGCGCAACCGGTCTGTGGGTCCAAGCGCGCTAAGCGCGGCCACGTGCGTGACGATGCCGCCCTTGCAGTCAGCCGCGCCCCGGCCGTAGAGTCGCGCACCTAACTCTGTGAGCACGTAAGGTTCTGACTGCCAGACCGCGCGGTCGCCTACCGGCTGGATGTCGTAGTGGCTGTACAGAAGTACGGTGGGAGCGTCTGGGGCAGCGGCGTTGCACCCAATGACGGTGTACGAACCGTCTGGCGTTTCCTGTAGACGGATCTTGCTGATGCCTACATCTCTGAAGGCCTGCTCTACCATGCGAGCGGTTCGTTCGCTGGCCGTGCTGTCCTGTTCCGCTCCACCGGAAACTGATGGTTCGGCCACGAGTTGGGCCAACAAATCGATAGCCATCGGCAACCCCTCTGATACAGCAGATACGAGGGTTTCGGTTGTCTTGAGGTTCATGAGGTTACGTACGCCTCAAGCAGCTGGAGCGTGGCGTTGATGTCGTCCTGGGTGACCATTTCGAAAGGGCTGTGGGTGTAGCGGGTGGGAACAGCCAAGAGTGCAGTAGGAATCCCTTGCATCATCAAGTTCACTCCGTCTGTACCAAACGCTGTGAAGAGTGCATGTTGGAAAGGGATGTCGTTCTTCTCGGCTAGGTTGATCAAGGCATCTGTGAGCGCGGGATCGTAATGAGCAGCGGCGTCTTCGTGGACTATGCAAGTTCCTTGTCCCAGGGCTACCGTGTCTGATCCGGAAGGGCTGCCGGGGGTGTCTCCTGCGGGTCCAACTTCTAGAGCTATGGCGGCGTCGAATTCTCCAAGATCTGCGCGCAACGAGGAGGCGCCAATGGCACCTGTTTCTTCCTGGATGGTTCCGACGAGGACGACGTTGTGGGTGAGCTTGGCCCGGTCAATTCTCTCGGCCAAGGATGTCATAACGGCAAGGCCTATCCTATCGTCAAAGGCTTTGCCGACGATGTGTCGACCCAATTGACGGGTTTCGGCTTTATATAGGACAGGGCTACCTACATGCACCCCTGCCGCCTGTACTTGATCCCGACTGCTGAGTCCCAGATCGATCCAGACCGTGTCCCAATCAGGCGCTCCGGACTCGCTCCCACTGGTGCTGCGGAGGTGGCCTGTTGGACGAGCGAAGATCCCATTCACCGGTCCGGACCGGGTCAGGATGATGGCTTCACGATTGACACTTTCCGGCAGAATGCCTAGATTTCCTCCACGGGCTCCTGTTGCCAGCCGAACGAAGCCATTGGAATCAATGCTGCGGACACTGAGACTCATTTCGTCCATGTGGGCTTGGATCATGAGCCGAGGACCTTTACCTCCGAGGTCGGCTACGACATTCCCTACGCGGGTGACTGTGACGTCCGCCCCTGCCAAAGCCCAGCGGTCGCGCAGGTAATCTGCCACGGCTTGTTCCCGTCCGATCGGTCCGGGCAGTTCGGTTAGTTCCTTGAGCAGATCAAACATGAAGGCTCACTCCTCGGTTGCGGTGGTGGTTAGTTCGTCCGGGGTGAACCCCAATCGGGACAAACGCGACTCGACAACGGCCCTGGCAATGGGGTGGTATCCCTCCCGGTTGCGGCGGTAGCATTCGACGGCCAGTGACTGGGTCTCGACGTTGGCTACTAGGGCATCGTAAAGCGGTTTCAAATACTTCATCCGGCCGGTGGATGACAGGAATCTCATCGAAGCCTCGACTGCCGGCGCGTAGCCGGCCCGGACACCTAGCAGCAACCATAGACGCCGGATTTCAGGGTTCTGATGGTCGAGAAGGTCAAACGTTGAGTCCATCGTCTGGAAGAAGACATCGGTTTTGTTGTCTGGCTCCAACTGACCCAGATACACCGTCCACATCGAAGCGTCCCACGTGGATGCGTCATCTTTTTGGACAGGTGACTGACCCACCTCACGGACCCGAGTGAGGGCCGTCGACTCGATGGGGGGCACTGAAGCGGGGAGGCCATTGCCGTACAGCCATTCTTCGTAGTCGATGCTGGAGTTTAGATGGTCCGTAGCATAGGCAATGAAGTCTTCGGTTGTCAGGCTGCCGAAGGCGAAATCCCGGAAGAAGCCTTTGAAGAATGGATCGAAGCGTTCCCGCCCGACGGACTCTTCGAGGGCACGGATGAAAATGCTGCCCTTCTCGTGTGCGACCCAAGTGGAAGTGGCATCTGGGTCCAGCCCGCGAAGGTTCATCCGCAGGCGGCTCAGTTCCATGCGGTCTTGAAGGAATTCGAAGTCTTCCTTCAAGTACAGAAGTCCCATTGCTGCTCGGAGTTCGGCGAGCTCTCGCCCGTATAACGTTTCGGAGATCCGGCGTTCGCCATAAGTGGTGAAGCCTTCATTGATCCAGAAATGATCCATGGACGCCCCGGTGACCAGGTTGCCGCTCCAGTGGTGGGCTATTTCGTGTATGAGAACATCCGTCAGGGACCTGTCGCCGGCGATCAGTGTCGGGGTGAGGAAGACTAGGCCCGGGTTTTCGAGTCCGCCATAGGGATAGCTTTGGGGCATGATGAGCAGGTCCAGACGGCCCCATTGGTAGGGGCCAAAGAACTCCTCTGCAGCGGTAAGCATCGTTTCCACTTCAGCGAATTCCCACGCAGCTGCATCGATTTGAGATGGCTCAGCCCAAATTCGGCTCCGGGGGCTGATTTCCCTCGACGCAAGATGCCCGACTGCAAGTGCCATCAGGTAGGGTGCCCGGGGTGTCGTGGCCTGGAAGGAGAAAACGGTGGCGTGGTCCCTTGCTTCTTGCGCCAGCATCTCTGCGGGCATCAAAGCGGTGTAACCCGCAGGGACAGTAATTTTGGCCGTGTAGGTGCTCTTGGCTGACATGCTGTCGTGCAGCGGGATCATTGACCTTGCATGGATGGTCTGGCACTGGCTGTAGAGGAAATGGCCTGTGCCTGAGCTTGTCTGTTCGGGTGGCGCCCATTGCAGAGCGGTGGAATCCCTGGTGGTTTGGTAGTCAACGATGACGGTGTCTAGGTCTGCGGGGAGCTCGAAGCTCAGTCCTTCACCGAGGATTGGGTCGTCTGCACCGACAGTGAAGGGAAGGGGAGCACCTTCAATTGTGCGCACGGCTTGGATGTCAAGATGACGGATATCGAGATCGACGCTATCAGGGCCGGGTCTGTCGAAGCGGAGCCTAATGCTGCAGCGGAGCGTGCTGCTGTCGAAATCGACCGCGGCTTGCCAGTCGAAGTGCACCGTCCTGGGCTTGCCTGTCTGCAGGCGGGAGTGCGGGTCCGGGGTCAATGACGTGTCGATGGCTGTGTTAGGTGTCATGTGATGGGATCCAAGTCGTCGAGGCCCCCGGGGCGGGGGATGGAGGCGATGAGCTCTTTTGTATATTCGTTTGTTGGACTGCTGATGAGGGTGGGACTTGAACCCATCTCCACCAGTTCGCCTTTGTACATGACAGCCGTGACTTCTGCGATGTAGCGGACAACGGCCAGGTTGTGGGAGATGAACAGCATCGTTAGGCCGAATTCCTGCCGAATGTCGCGCACGAGGTTCAGCACAGCCGATTGAACCGATGCATCGAGGGCTGAAGTAATTTCGTCGGCAACGAGAATCTCTGGTTCCGCGGCCAGCGCACGCGCCACCGCAACGCGCTGGCGCATGCCTCCGGAAAGCTGGCTGGGGTATCGGTCGCGGACCGCTGTGGGAAGCCGGACGGCGTCAAGCAGTTCGTTGACCCGGCGCCCCACGGCTGCACCTTGGTGGCCGCGGGTGCGGGCGACTTCTGCAATGCTGTGCCCGATATCCATGGCAGGGTTCAATGACGAGTATGGGTCCTGAAAGACCATCTGGACGTTTCTGCGTCTGCGGTGTTCAATGTCGGTGATATCGACGCCGCCGACTCTGATTACGCCTGAGTCCAATGGCCTCAGCCCCGCTACGGCACGTGCAAGGGTGGATTTTCCGGAGCCGGATTCACCAACAAGACCGAGCGCCCCACCTGAGGGAATCGTGAAGCTTATGTCGTTGAGGGCAACGGTTTTAGATTCGCCCCTGCCGAAGGTTAGGGAGGCATGGGAGATCTCAAGCGATGTCAAGGTTCTGCCTTTCGGTCGAGGCGATCGCGTGGTTTCGAGGGTGTAAGCAGGCTGCTTTGGTTGCCGGGCGGACAAGTTCGAGCTGCGGGAGAACAGTCCGGCATTCATCGGTGGAGAAGGGACAACGAGGTGCCATGGCGCAGCCGGAGAAGGTTTCGCCTGGGTGGGGAGGTTGACCGGGGAGGGTAACCAGCGGCTTGTCAACAGGCGTTTCCAGGGTTGGCAAGGATGCCAACAACGCCTCGGTGTACGGGTGGGCCGGGCCTTGCCTAAGGAGCTGTTCCACCGAGATCTCCTCAACGATCCTCCCCGCGTACATGACTACGAGTCGGGTGCAGAGCTCGACGAGGACGCCAATGTCATGGGAGACGACCAGTGCGGAGCTTCCATTTTCGCGGCAGCGTTTGCGTAATGCGGCCAAGACGTGGTGCTGGACCGTCATGTCCAGCGCCGTTGTTGGTTCGTCGGCGATGATCAGGTCAGCGTCTGCGATCTGCGCCATGGCGATTAGGACCCTCTGGCGCATTCCGCCGGACAGCTCGGCAGGGAATTGGTTCAGACGTTCTGCCGGCTTGGTCATACGGAGTTCTTTGAGTCCGGCGATTGCCCGTTCTCGTGCTTCTGCGCGGGTGCTGCGACCTTCGAGCACTTCGGTCAGCTGAGTGCCGATACGCAGCGCCGGGTTCAAGTAAGTCATCGGGTCCTGGAAAATGGTGGCGATTCGGCTGCCAAGCTTCGCGCGGAGATCCTTTTCCTTGATGCCCAACAGGTCGATGCCATCGAAGCTCAGTTGTCGTGCCTGAACTTGGCCGGGGTTGGTGATCAAGCGGTTGATGGCCATGGACGTCACGGACTTTCCTGATCCTGATTCGCCGACAACACCGACGATTTCCCCTCGGTTGATGGTTAGGCTGACGTCACGGACAGGGCTCACCCATCCGTCGCTGGTCGGGTAGTGGACGCTGAGATGGCGAACGCTCAAGAGGGGTTCGCCATCGAGGGAACGACCGGATACTAGGTGTGCTTCGGTGTTCGATTCGTTGCCCTGATTCAGGCGGGTAGCGGAGGTTTCCATCGCTGACGGGCTCTGCGGCGTTGGGACGCCTCGGGGTGGGCGGGCGGCGCCTCCACGGTTGCGGGAGAGAGAGGCCAGAGCTTCTCCTGCCAGTCCGAAGGTGATGCCTGCGAAGACTATAGCGATTCCGGGGATCAGGGCTGCCCAGGGGCTGGTGTAAACGTTGGGCAGGGCATCGCCAAGCATTCGGCCCCAGTCGTAGTTCGGAGCCTGTACCCCGAGTCCGAGAAAGCTGAGCGCTGACATGGCCAGAAGTGCGTTGCCGATGGAGATCGTCACGTAGACCAAAACGGGTTCGGAGATGTTGGGCAGGATATACCGCCGGAACAGCCGTCCACGTCTGATTCCCAGCATACGGCCGGCCACGACATAGTCTGCGGACTCGATCTCTGCGGCGAGTGTTTGCATGAACCGGCCAAAGGACGGGGTCATGGTCAGGCCCATGGCTATTACGGCTGTTACGGTGCCCGGTCCTAGGAGGATGGTGATGAACAAGGCGACCAGCAGGACAGGAAATGCCATCCAGGTTGAAAGGACAGAGGCAAGAATTCGCTGGGACCTGCGTCCGAGAACTACCGGCACGGCTCCGAGCAGGGTACCCAGCACTACCCCGATTGCGGTAGCAGATAATGCCATAAGGAGTGAGATCTGCCCAGCTGCCAACACCCGCGCAAGGACGTCACGACCTAGGGCGTCCGTCCCGGCGATGTGGTCACCGCCTGGCGGGGCGTTAAGCGTCGTGGGGTTTGGCGTGTCGCCTTCGACTCCCCAGATGGCCGGGCCGATTACTGCGATCACGATCAGGGCCAGGAGAGCGAGGGACGCAAACGCTCTCAGAGGTGAGGAAAAGATGGTCCTCAAAAAACGTGGGCGCATGTTTATATCTCCAGTAGAGCTGTTCGACGGTCAAGGGCTGCGAGGAGCACGTCAACCATGAGGTTGATTACGATGATGAGGGTGGCATAGACGACGGCGACACCGACGACGACGTTGTAGTCCCTGGCCGAAATGGATTGGATAAGGGTGTATCCCAGCCCGGGCCAGTTGAATACTTGCTCAACCAGCGCGGTTGCGGCAACCAATCCGCCCAGCGTTGTGCCGCCCAGAGTCAATACCGCCGTTAGCATGTTTGGCAGGGCGTGCTTGAAATAGAGTGTGGTTTTCGGAAGCCGTTTGGACCGTGCTGTGCGCATATAGTCCTGGCCGAGTACTTTCAATCCTTCGACCCGAGCAATCCGTGCGATTAGCGCCGATGACGCGGCGCCCAGAGCGATGACCGGCAGGACGTAGGCAGCCGCAGAATCCGACCCGGCAATAGGAAGCACCGGCCACATGATCCCGAATAGCACCACGAGGCCCACTGCCAGCAGGTATTCGGGGATCGACAGGAATAACCCGGTGAGGCCACTGAAACTGAACTCTGTTAGTCGTCGTCGTCCGTTCTGGGTGAGGACGGCAATGATAAGGCCCAGTGGGATGGCAACGATAAGTACAACAACTACAGCGATGAAGCCGAGCGCCAGCGTCTTGGGCAGACGCTCGGCAACAACGCTGCTGACAGACTGCCCGGTTATGAACGAGGATCCCAGATCTCCTTGGAGCAGGCCAAAGAGATAGTGAAGATACTGGTTCAGAAGCGGTGCGTCCAGTCCGAGTTCGGCGCGCCGCTGCTCAACGAGGGCCATGGGCGCTGTAGGTCCCAAGGCATCCCTGACAGGATCGCCGCCGGACATGCGGACGACGAAGAAGGCAACAGTCACAATGATGAACATTGAAATGATCATCCGGGTCGTTCTGCGTAGCAGGAAACGGATCCACACGTGCGTGCGCGTTGTTTCGGCCTGTTGCCGTTGACGGGCGGGCTCTGTGGCGGCGGCGACCGGTGGGTCTATGCCGAGCTCGTGACTCACAAGATGCTCACTTTCGTTGGGAGTCTGTTACTGGTGGTGACCTGGTGTTATTTAGACATGCGGATCGACGTTGCGTCGACACTGCCCAGGATGCCAAGGTTGAATTTGGCTTTGTTGCCGTAGATTGTCTGAGTGTTTGCTACTACGGGCAGGATGTCGTTGTCCTTGATCAGCGCCGCTTCGGCTTCGCCCCAGAGGGGGCAGGATTCCTCTCCTGCATTGGTGACAGCTTCGTTCGTTTTGGCTTGGTAGGTTGCGTTCTGGATGGAGGCGAAGTTGCGCCCGTTGGGTGGGGCGGCGCCGTTGACCAGGATTGTCCAAACACTGGGGTCTTCGGTGCTGAACGGGCCCCAGACTATGTCCCAATCGCCGCCGCTGAACAGGACGCTGGCGTAGTTATCCGACCCGACGAGAGTAAGGTCCGCACCGATGGCCCGCAGTTCTTTCTGGATAAGTTCGGCTGCGGCGACCAGCTCAGTGCCTCGGTTGCTCGGGTAGAGGAACTTCAGTTGAAGTGCTTTGCCATCCTTGCTGCGGAGGCCGTCGGATCCTGCCTTCCACCCGGCTGCGTCCAGTGCCTTCTTTGCCGACTCGGCGTCGAAGGACGGAACGTTGCCAGAAATGGTGTCGACGCTGCACACCGAAGGCGTTCCAGTGACGATGGACTTTAAGTCCTGTCCGCGGCCTCCCGAAGCCACAGAAGCGATGGACTTCAGGTCCAAGGCTTGGCTAAGGGTGCTGCGGATTGATTTGTCCGCGCCTACGCGGCCAGCGGCCTGGTTGAAGAATATGAGCCCCGGGTTGGCGGGGATATCGATCTTCGACAGGTTCTGGTTTTTGAGACGATCTCTGTCCGCGCCGGTGAGTGCGGTGACGTTCACATCGCCACTGATCAGCAGGTTAGCCCGCGTTGCTTCATTGGCCACAATCTTGACTGTGACGGTGGCCGGAACTCCCGCGTCGCTGGCCTTAGCGCCTGCCGGACCCCACACATACTCAGGTCGGACACTGAATGTGAAGCTCTGGCCGGGGGTTTCCCCGGTCAGTTTGAACATGCCGGTGCCCGACGTTGTGGTGGCCAGTCCGGCGGGGTTGTCAGCACCACTGCCACACAGAATTGGCATATAGCTGAGCGAGTTGAGCAGGAAGCTCGACGGAGTTGCCGAAGTGACTTCCAGCGTTTTGTTGGCATCATCAGGGGTGACCTTGGCGTCAACGGGAATGAACGCACCCAGCCACGGCGAGCTGTTCTTCTTGTCCAACACCCAAGCGAAGGTCTTGGCCACTACAGAAGGGGTCAAGGCCGAACCGTCGGAGCACTTGACGTCATCACGCAGGACAAATTTAGCGCTCGTGGGAGTGGACTCCCAGGAACTCGCCAGATTCGCCTGAAATTTCCCGTCGGCAGTTCTAGCGACCAGATGGTCGTAGGCTATGGCCATCAACTGGTATGAGGACGGAGACGGATTCCCAGCCAAGGGATTCAGGGTGCCAGGATCCGCCGCAATGGCGATGGTGGCCTGGCCTCCGGTAACAGCCTCCTGCGCGGAAGTGCTGTTTGAACCGCCCGGGGCACATCCGGAGACTGCAAACAAAGCTACGGCGGCTGCTGCCGCCACAGCAAATGCTGGTCGTGCGTTCATTGATTCGCTCTCTTGTCGGTTAATCAGATTCTCTCTCCGGCGCCAAGCCGGGCTGGAGAGGAAAGGGGATGTTGCTGATTCGTCAGGGCTTCCGTGCCCCCATCACTGATTTGGTTTCGAGGAATTCCTCGAAACCGAGGGTTCCGCATTCACGGCCGTTACCAGACTGCTTGTACCCGCCGAAGGGGGCACCGACGTCCAGACCGGCCCCGTTAATGCCCACAGTTCCCGTCCTCATCTGCCTGGCGACGTCGATGGCGCGGGCGTCATCAGCGGAGAAGACCCCACCGGAGAGCCCGTAGATTGAATCATTGGCAAGAGCAACGGCTTCCTCGATGGTCTCGTAGGACGTGATGGCGAGAACCGGACCGAACACTTCCTCATGAAAGAGCTGCATCTGCGGGGTGACATTATTGAAGATTGTGGGGTAAACGAACGCGCCATCTTCCAACCCAGTGACCATTCCGGCTCCCCCGGTCACGACTTCCGCTCCGTCTTGGATGGCTCGCCTGATGTGCTGGCGTACTCGTTCGAGCTGCTGTGCGGACGCCAGCGGGCCAAGAATCGTCGATTCTTCCTCCGGTCGTCCGGGGGTCCACTTGCGGCTCTCGTCCAGTGCTTGCTTGATCCAGACATCGCGCAGCGAAGATGGCACCAAAACACGGGTCAGCGCTGCACACGTCTGCCCCGTATTTGCAAAGGCCGACCGGAGGACTGCAGAAACGGAATCCCCGACGTGAGCATCATCCAGGATCACGGCTGCTGATTTACCGCCGAGTTCGAGAGTGACACGTTTTATCGACGCTGAGGCGCGTATGGAGATCCGTTCCCCAACGTTGCGCGAGCCAGTAAAGGTAACCATGTCTACCTTCGGATGGGTTACCAGCGGGTCGCCAACGCTTTCGCCGTTTCCGAAGACGACGTTGAACACGCCTGGCGGGAAGCCCGCCGCTTCGAACATCCCGGCGAGCATCGCGGCATTCAGTGGGGCGATCTCGCTGGGTTTCAGAACAACCGTGCAGCCTGCCAGCAGAGCGGCTCCGACTTTCAAGCTGATCTGATGAAGTGGAAAATTCCAAGGTGTAATCGCAGCAACAACTCCGACCGGTTCTGAAATCACCAAGGAGTTGGACACTTCCCATTCGGAATCGTGGGCCCGGGCGGCAGCCACCAGCTCACGGAGGTCCGCAACTGCGACTCCCACCTGGGCCGCACGTGCGAACGCCAGCGGCGAACCCATTTCGTCTGTGAGAACCGAAGCGAGCGCCTCTCGGCCTCGCTCGATCTCGATGATCAGCCGCTCGACCAGGCGGATGCGTTCCGCCGGTGAAGTTTGAGCCCAGGCAGGAAACGCTGAGGACGCGGCGTCGACGGCTTTGTTGACGTCCTCAGCCGTTCCCGCTACGACCGCGCCGACTGCGCGCCCGTCGCTGGGGCTGTGCACTTCAATGACTTCGCGTCCCTGGCCCGATCCCCACTGTCCGTTGATGTAATGTCCGACAACGGTTCCTGCAAAGCTGCGCATCATTTCAGGGCTCCCGCTGTGACCAAATGGGAGTCGGCCTGCAGTGGCGCGGGACGGGGAATACCTTCGTGGATCAAGTGCCAGGGAGACGGGAACTCTCCGACCGGTACCTCGACGAGAATAGGCTCGTTGGCGGGGATCGCTTCTAACAGGACGCTGCGCAGTTCAGCAGGCGTGGTTGCCCTCGCCCGTTCGATTCCGAACGCACCAGCCAGTTCCCCGTAGTCTGGGTTCGTCAGGTCGCTGGCAAAGTATCGTGCCCCATACCGGTTCTTCTGAATCCTACGGACGTTGCCAAAGAAACCGTCATTGAACACGATGGTCACCAGACCGAGGCCGTACCTCTTTGCAGTGGACAGTTCCTGCATGGTCCAGGAGAAACCGCCGTCACCGTTGACGGAAACAACAGCACGGTTCCGGTCGGCGGCTTTGACGCCCAACGCCGTAGCGAAGCCGTAACCGAGCGTTCCTTGGTAGCCGGGGCCGATGTATGTCCTGGGCGTGTAGGCGGGATAGCAGGCACTGGCGGCGTACCCGACCTGCGTGAATTCACTGACGAAGACACCGTCATCAGGCAGTGCCGCCCTGATTGCTGACAGGTACTCTCGCTGCGGTGCGATGTCCTGGAACTGGAGGTCCAGCCATTCGCGAACCGATGCGAATTCGGTCTCCCGGGACTCGCCGGACAGGTTTCCCAAAGCCGAAGAGAGCGCCTGCAGGCCAGTGTCGGCGTCACTGTGGATACGAAGGTCAGCTGGCCGCGGATCGGTCAGATCCGCCTCGTCAGCGTTCAGCAGGATAACCCTTGCGCTGCCAGTTCCAACTGGGGTCCCGAACGTCGATACAAACCGGCTTCCGACCGCAAGGACGAGATCAGCGTCCTCGCGGAAGGCCCTCAGGGCAAGCGCATCGAACGCAAGACGGTGGCGGGCATCCAAGGCGCCGCGGCCATTCTCACTCATGAGCACGGGCGCTTCGAGTTTCTCGGCCAGTGCCTGCAGCGCACTTGATGCCCCGGATGCCAGGACACCGCCTCCAACGTAAATCATGGGCCGACGGGCCTGTTTCAACAGCGCCGCTGCCTGCTCGATCAGTCGCTGCTCCGGCTGGGTCGGTCCGAAGGGAACCATGCTCGGGATCCGGGCCGATCCAAAGGACGCGAGGACATCCGGCGGCAGCTCAAGCGCCACCGGACGCGGCCGGCCACTGCGAAGCTGGTGGAATGCCTCCTGAACGAGTCCTGGGATCTCATCCGCCGACCGAGCCATGGCCGACCATTTAGTCAACCGAGCCAAGTGTCCGGACTGGTCCGGGATTTCATGCAAAGCCCCCAGACCCCGTCCGATGGCCTTCGAATCGATCTGTCCCGCCAGAAGCAGGACCGGTGAATTGGCCGAGTACGCGGTCGCGAGGCCTGAGAGTGCATTGAGGACGCCGGGTCCTGGCACGACCATGGCAACGCCCTCTTTGTCGGTGCTGCGCGCGTACCCATCGGCCATGTAGGTGGTCGCTTGCTCGTTTCGTGCACAAGTAAAGCTGATCTTCTCTTTTCGCGACTGTAGTGCATCTGCCGCCGCGTCTAGCTGAACCCCCGGGATGCCAAAAATCTGGTCAACCCCTTGGGCTGCCAAAGATTCGGCCAGAAGCTCGCCTCCGGTCAATTGTGTCATTCGTCTCTCCTACGTGTTTAGGGCTGCAAGAATCCAATATATTGGTTATAATCATTTCAGGCAAGAGGTTTCGGGATCTTTTACAAGCCCGATATCTCGCGCCCCGGAGAGGGGCTCCAGGCGAGCTCCATTACGGTTCCGGTTAGCTCGCCGATAAGATGAGGCCATTAGGGCAATCGCTTACGGCCCCCGCAGAGTCAGGACAACAAAAGATGACCGCCCACCCTGGAGCCCAAGGCCGAGCTGCGATGACCCCCCTTGCCCGGCTTCGAACTGCCCCGTCCGTCGCAGATGCCGTTATAGAGGAGATCGAGGCGATCATCGCGCGGGATGACCTGCCTTCCGGCCACAAAATTGGAACCAAACAAGGCTTGGCGGAGCAGTTCGGTGTCGCGCCGGCCACTCTCGCGGAAGCACTGCGGGTACTGCGGGGTCGGGGCATCATTGAGGCGCGCCCAGGCCCTGGCGGTGGGCTGTTCGTAGCAAATCAGACTCCTCTCCTCCGACTGGCCCACAGCGTGCTGCAGCTTCGCAGGGAAGGTGCGCCGGTTAACGACGTCGTCGCAGTGCTGGATGCCTTGGACGAAGCAGTAGTGTTCGATGCCACCAAGCACAGAACCGCGGCTGACGTGGAGGACCTCGACCGCATCATGAGTGAGCTTGCTTCTGTTTGGCACGATCCAGTTCGTGGGCTACATTGCAACTGGGCCTTGCACCGCCGTATCGCCAAAATCTCGCCGAACGCGGTCCTTAGGACCTTTTACTTGAACCTTGTCGACTACATTGACGGTGAAAGCAGCCAGCTCCAGATGCCAACAGCATCCTTGGATGTCCCTGGATTCAGACCTGACACCGACGTCCGTCTGCGTATCCATTTCGACTTGGTGGCGGCCATCCGTTCACAGGATGAGGAGCAGGCCCGACGAGCAGTCCTCGCACACCGGAGTCCTAGCTTCTAGGTTGTCGGAATGATTCTGCGTTTTCTTCCTCGGTGAGATTTCGCAGAACCATTCTGACCTTCTCGAAAGCTCAGCGCTGTAAGCCTTCTTTCGCGGCATGCTCGAAGGCTCCCCCCGTGTGTCCTTTCTCGACTAGAACCTCAACTGCATCGACTATCAGCTCTGCAGCGCCTGGTCCTCCAATGGAGATCCGCAAACCCTCCCCGGGGAATGGCCGAATGAGGATTCCCTGTTCTTCGAGAATCTGCGCCGCTTCGGACGTGGCCGCACCCAAAGGAAGCCAGAGGAAGTTTCCCTCCGTCTCAGGCACCCTCCATCCCTTCCTCCTCAGGGCATCGACAACGGCAATCCTTTCGCCCACCAGCCAATCGACCCGCTCCCCCAGTTCGGACTCAGCCTTCAAGGATGCAAGGGCTGCAATCTGGGCAAGTTGTGTCACGCCAAAGGGAAGGGCAACTTTACGCAAGGCGCTTGCCAGCCCCACGGGCGCGATAGCATATCCAACCCGAAGCCCGGCCAAACCGTAGGCTTTGGAGAAGGTGTGCGCCACGGCTACGTTTGGGAACTTCCGATAGAGGCGGATCCCATCGGCAGTGTCTGGACGACGGTTAAATTGCACGTAAGCTTCATCAATGACCACCGCGATATCGCTGGGGACGCGGTCGAGGAAACGTTCTACCTCTTCGTGTCCCAGGGTCGTCCCCGTAGGGTTGTTGGGATTGCACAGGAGGATCAGTCTCGTGCGGTCGGTGATCCGCTCTAGAAAACCTTCCAGGTCATGTCCGAAGTCGTCGTTCAAGGGAACGCGGACAGGAGTTGCACCAGCTGCCAGTACCAGTAGTGGATAGGCTTCAAACGAGCGCCAGGCGAAGAGCACTTCGTCACCGCTGCCAGCCGTCGCGCGGATCAGCTGCGATACCACTTCAACAGAGCCACTTCCGAATACCACGGCTGCCGGGTCGACCTCATAGCGCTCGGCCACAGCAGCAGTGAGAGCTGAGGCAGCCATCTCGGGATACCGGTTGATTGAGCCCAGATGCCCCGCTATGGCATCCACCACAGACGGCAGCGGCCCGAACGGATTCTCGTTGGAGGACAGTTTAAACATGTCCTTGACGCCTATAGCTGACGGTGCCGTCTTTCCTGCCTTGTAGTCGGGAATCGCACTCAGTTCTTTCCGTACCCGCAGTTCACCCACGTCATGACCCTTCATTTGTGGTTCTCGCCGCATCGGTTGACACGACGATAAATCTATAGTGACATATTGATTATAACCATTTGTACTTATTGCTCAACACGCCAAGGTGAACCTCCCATGAACGACGTAGCACAACAGTTTCCGGGGCGGCACGAGGCGAGGAGGCTCGAATGAGAACACCCACCACAACTTTGCTGAGGAACAACGAAGTGAAATCAGGCCAAGCATCCGAGCAGCTCGACGTGCGCGTTCGGGCCATCCAGTGGGAAGCCGATTCAGTCGTCAGTCTGGTGCTGATTTCCCTGCACGGCGGTACCCTGCCGGAATGGCAGCCAGGTGCGCACGTGGACGTGCAGCTTTCAACCGACCTATCCCGCTCCTATTCCTTGAGCGGAGACCCGCGCAACCGACTGTCTTACCGGATCAGTGTGGGCCTCGAAGACGCTGGGCGGGGAGGATCAGCCTTCGTTCACCAGTCCGTCCACGCAGGTGATGTCCTCACCATCAGCTGTCCCAAATCGAATTTTGAGTTCGTGGATGCAGAGGCCTATCTGTTTCTCGCCGGCGGCATCGGGATCACACCTCTACTGCCCATGATCACCTTGGCTGAGGCCCGTGGACGACCATGGCGATTGTCGTACGCTGTTCCCTCACGAGATGTTATGCCTTTCAGCCACGAACTGGGCCTGTACGGCAGCACTGTGGGTGTCTACGCTTCCGACGAAGGAAGCCGGCTGAGTCTCTTCGATCACATCCGCAACACCGACACTTCGACCGCAATTTACTGTTGCGGACCGGAACGCATGATCGACGAGGCCGAACAGATCGCATCAGCGGTCGGTCAGCGTGTTCGAACGGAGCGGTTCAGGGGGGCAAAACTGGCCCCGGCCCGTCGCGAAGGTGCCTTCGAGGTGAGGTGCGCACGCTCGGCCAAAACCGTCACCGTCAATCCGGATGACAGCGTGCTGGATGCATTGGAAGCAAACGGGATCCCCGTAGTTTCCTCGTGTCGGGAAGGCGCCTGCGGCACTTGCGAACTGACAGTGCTTCACGGCGAAGTCGACCACCGTGACTCCATCCTTTCGCCTGAGGAAAAGCAAGCAAACGAAACCATGATGGTCTGCGTCTCGCGGGCCGTGTCTGAGGAGTTGGAACTCGATGTCTGAAGCACTTGAGGAGAAAATCGACACTGGCACCGGCTATGGGCTGAAGCCCAACGGTCCGTTGCGTCATTTGGCCGAAGTTGGGCCAGGAACACCATACGGTGAGGTCCTGCGACGCTACTGGCATCCTGTCGGCCGTTCAAGCGATGCGACGTCAAGGCCCCGCAAGATCAAACTGCTCGGGGAAGAGTTAATTCTTTTCCGCACTCGAAAGGACGGAACGGCTGCTCTTCTACACCCCCGATGCGTCCACCGTGGTGCGTCCCTATTCTACGGTGCGGTTGAAGACGACGGCATCCGCTGCTGCTATCACGGATGGGTCTTTTCCCCTGAGGGGCAATGCCTCGAACAACCCTGTGAGCCAGGACTCGGACTCCACCGTGAGAAGGTCCGTCAACCTTGGTACCCCTTGCAGGAACGATACGGGCTCATCTGGGCATACATGGGCCCCCCAGAATTGAAGCCCCTTCTTCCTCGCTACGACCCTTTTGAGAACATTCCAGACGGACACCACTTAATGGTCAACGACGCAGGCGTCGGCGGCGGTGGACCCGCGGATCTGGACTTCAATTGGCTTCAGCACTGGGAAAACGTAATGGACCCTTTCCACGTACCGATCCTGCATGCACGATTCAGCGGAGAACAGTTCACGGCCGAAATGGCGCTCATGCCCGAAGTTGCCTACGAGTACACCTCCAACGGCGTGCGGTCGACCCAACTGCGAGTCCTGGATGAATCGCGTGTTCTCCGTCGTGTCACAGAAGTCATGTTCCCTAACATTCGAGTCGTCCCCAGCCCGAAACTGTCCGAAGGCACGACGAACATGATCGGCTGGGTTGTGCCAGGTGATGACACGAACTTCCGAATCTTTACGGTGGCTGTCAGTGAAGACCCTGAATTCCTGTCGAAACTGCGGTCGACGCACGGTGGAAAACCGTGGGCCACACTCTCCGAGGACGAACACCAGAGAATGCCCGGTGATTACGAGGCGCAAAAGAGCCAAGGTAATGTCTCATTCCACGCCGACGACCACCTCTCTACGACCGATCAAGGCGTCGCGATGATCCGTCGAATGATGGCCAAACAGATCCGCGCCGTCGAAGCCGGTTCCGATCCCGCAGGAATTATTAGGGACGCTGAATCGGAAACTGTTTCCATCACCGGCGGCAACTTCTTGGTACCGACAACTTCTTCAGGTACCTAGGAAGTCGGACATGACAGAAAACACAAGCCTGATCAACCGCAAAAGCGGCAATACACGCCCTCTGCTGATGCTGGGCGTAGACGGCGTCATAGCTCTGGAGCAGGCGGCTACTCTTCCCACGGTGAGCGAGCATGTCACCGCGTCCGGAAAATGGTCAAGGGAGGTCCTAGTGCCCGTGGGCACCAAAGAATTGATCGCAGAGCTTACCGAAAGCTATGACATTGTTTGGGTCTCGGAATGGGGCGCAAATGCCCACGTTGCCTTCGCCGGTGTGCTTGGCCTTCCTCCAAAACCGTGGCCCTATTTACCGGCGCAGTTCAACAAACTCAGTAGAATTCAGCGCTTCGCCGGATCGAGACCGTGGATTTGGATCGACGACCCCTTGGTAGATCTGGACCCCCTACCGGCAGACCCGCAGGGCCTCGTCTTACGTGTGGATCCAGCGCGCGGACTGGTCGGTTTGGGTAAGGCAGTCTTTTGGAAGTTGACAGACAATAATCCCGACACCGATCTCCGTTAAGGTGATACATCATGAAAAGACTTAATCGGCCTGCGCCGGGCAAAAGTCAATCACCGGATGTCGGCCGCCCCTCGGGAGGCCACTGGAACAGAGTTTCTTATCGAAGGCTCAGACATGCCGATTCAGGCCGGACGGCGGACAGATTTTGATCGCCGATTCCGCAACACCCCCGAGATGACTTTTGGACCCGCCGTCGGAATAGATGTCGCTCAGCCCTTTAGGACGCCTTCAATAGCATCTTTAAGGTGGCCGTAGCGCTGGTTTCACTGGGCGACGTGTGGGCTCTTATCGGCGTTGACTCAGCGAGCGTAGTAGGGACTGCAGGGATGGTCAGGCAAGCTCTGAGTGATTAGGGCCCAGCGGCGTCCGACTCCTTTTCAAGGGAATGGGTTATTGCCGTGTTGGCTATCGAGATGGCCCAGGGCTGCCGGTCGGCTGGAGCTGCATACTAAAATCGGATACAGTCGAAGCACTAAGACCGGTTCCGCCTACTTCGGTAGGTCCAGGGCCGGTCTTCACTTTCTCTAAGCGGAGGTCAGTTGCCCGCGTCCGTAAAGCTGCTATTAGGCAGCTGCAGCACATCAACTACTACCGCCTGAGCGGGTACTGGTATTCATTCAGACGCCCGGGAACCTCGGACCGTGAGGATGCCTTTTCAGCCGGAACTTAATTCGCCGATATCGTCCGTCTTTACAGCTTCGATGCGAACCTACGAACAGGAACCGTCGCCGCTCTCACTCCGATAGAGCTGGCTTTGCGAGCTCTTCTCGGGCATGCCTTCGGAATGATCGATGAATGCGCGCACCTAAAGCCAGCGCTTCTGGGACCACGAGCGGCTCAGGGCGCCTCGCTGATTCGAAGGAAGACTTCAGCAAAGCATGCCGGAACGCTCCCTGTTTGAGAATGTCAACCTAATTTGAGCCCACTCAATCTTGGGATCGCAGCCGTATAGGAGACCACTCGGGATAGCCGCGGCAGACCGCGGACACTGATAACTGACGCGGTCGTTCAAGGAGTGGACGTCCCCGGGATGGAGTGAATCACGGCAGTGGGTACCGAGAACCTAAAGCATCACCAGCGGCCTGCGCATTGACGGTTTTGTGGGCAGAGTGGGATCACGTCCGTGTGTGTCAGATAAGTAATGTCCAAAGCGCCGAGCGACCTTCCTGAGCCACTTTGAGGCCAAGGAAGTTGAAGGCAGGCCTCCAGGACCGAGCTGGAACGTCACCCGCGGGTGCCGACTGGGCTGCGGACCCGATGGACGAAGCGGGCTCCATAAGCTCAGACGGACCCAATTAAGGACGTGGCTGACTACGCGCTTTCTCCACGAGTTCTGTCATCCAGGGCCTATGCCCCTTGCGTAACTCCATGTTTTGGGCAGTCCTTGAACGGTTGGGACGGAGTTGGTTATATCGATGGTGATTCTGCCCTCGGCCAGAGGAGCGTTGGTGACGTGCAGGTCACCGTAGGAATTGGGTAGTGCCGGGTCCATCCACAGGCCCCCGAGGGATATATGGGTGTCGTACCGCATCAGGCTCGTCAGCAGCCGAATTGGTGTGGTGGCGGCCCATGCCTGGGGCGAGCACGCCGTCGGACACGGCACAGGTTCGGGGAACTGGTCCCGGCTGAAGCCGCAAAAGAGCTCCGGCAATCGGCCGTTGGAGAATTCGGCAGCCTCCAGCAGGGCGGTGGAGATCCGCTGTGCCTCGGCCGTGAAACCGTAGCGGAGCAGGCCATCGGCAATAATGGCGTTGTCGTGAGGCCACACGGAGCCGTTGTGGTAGCTCGCGGGATTGTAGGCACCCATATCGCTGGCCAAAGTCCACACGCCCCAGCCGCTGAACATCTCCGGGGACATCAGCCGTTCGGCCACCTGGGGTACTTTGTCCTCATCTACGAGACCGAGCCAGAGGCAATGGCCCATGTTCGAAGCACACGCATCAACCTGGCGCTTGTTTTTGTCCAGGGCAACGGCATAGTATCCGCGATCAGGAATCCAAAACTGCTCGTTGAACCGTTTCTTCAGTTGCGCGGCCCGTCCAGAAAGGTTCTCCGCTAAACCGGCATCGCCGGCGTCATAAGCCATCCAGGCGCGCGCCATGTACGCGTGGGGTAGACGTAGGCTTGGACTTCGCAGAGCGGCGATCGGCGGCTCGGCCAGCGTACCGTCGGCGAAGTTGATCCCGTCCCAGGAGTCCTTCCAACTTTGGTTCCTAAGTCCGCTGGGATTGAGGCGCTGATACTCGACGAACCCGTCGCCGTCCTTGTCCCCGTAGTCCCGGATCCAGTCCAGTGCGCGGTCGGCGTGGGGCAGCAATGCGGTGATGGTCTCTTTGGCGAACCCCCAGCGGCTGACCGATCCGAGCACCAGTACGAATAGGGGCGTGGCGTCGACGCTACCGTAGTAGGCCGATTTGCCGCCCAGCGACAGCCCACTTGAAACATCCAGTCTGACTTCGTGCAGGATCTTGCCCGGCTCCTCCTCGCTCATCGGGTCAACCACCGTGCCCTGACGGTCCGCGAGCGTCTGCAGCGTGCCCAAGGCCAGTGATGGGTCCACCGGCAGTGCCATTTCCGAGGCAAGCAGCGAGTCCCTGCCGAACAGCGTCATGAACCAGGGCGCCCCGGCGGCCACCACGACACGATCCGGGTGCTCGGGGTCCTCGATGCGGAGCGAGCCCAGGTCATCGTAACTGCGGCGTAGAGTCCGTTCGATAGACCGGTTTCCCATCTGAACCATCGGAATCTTGGCTACGCATTCCTGCCAGCGCCGGTCACTCGGAGACAAGCCGTCCCCGCCAAAGTGGACGAACGCCGCTTTCCGGTGGGCTGCCTCGATGCCGGGCATCACGGTCAGGATACTGCTCCATTGACCGTGGGGCGGGACAGAAACCCGGAATGCCACCGCCCCAGTCGAAATGTGTGCACCTGGGGCGCGCACCACTACATCCTTCTTGACATCCTGCCAGAGGGCCCGGATGCTGAGCGCATCGCCCTCGACCAAGCGGGTTTCAACCCATCGTCGCTGGATCCGTGCCTCTTTCACCTCGAAGAGGTCGCAAAATCCGCCTCGATGTCCAAGGCGATGACGCATTCGGCTGTCGCCAGGGAATAGTTGCGAACGCTGATCTGCTCCTGGAAACCGTCCCCTACCTCGCAAAGACGCTCCACGATCAAAGGACTGTCCGCATAGGCGTCCGGGCGGGACACTCGGCCAGCGAACAGCGCCCTGTACGGTTCTTTGATCGCCGCTCCCAGCGGTTCAACTGTCAGCCCGTTAATCGTGAGTCGCCACCCCGAGAGGATGCGGGTGTCCTGAACGAAAAGGCCCTGTGGCATGTCAGGATGAATGTCCCCGTTCTGCGAACCGATGCAGAAGGACGATCCCTCGACAAGGGTGACCGTCCCAGCCGAGCCGGATACGGCAGACCCACCTAACGACTTCCCGAGAGGGCATGGTTCCAATGGTGGCAAGCAGTTCGTTCGTATGGAATCACCCATAGCCACTACCAGGCGATGACCCGCATTCCGACGGCCCGGCGGCACAGCCTATGGAGTGGCTTCCGTTGTTTCATTCAACCGTTCCTGAACCATGAGCGATTGCCCAGGCTACAAATTCAATTCCAACCAGCTCGTGGAAGCGACTGGATTTCCGACCAGCTACCCCAGACCCCTCCGGGGTTTTCCAATAGGGTACCCCAGGGAAGGCGAAACTGATGCTCGCGTGTAATTCCTCTGATGAAATGGGGAAACCAGAGGCCCGCCGGGCAGTTCTAGATGCCGTTCGGCGATGCGAGGATCATTGCATCGCGGAGCCGCTCATATGCGCCCAGGAGATGGTCGTCCATCAGACGAACCAAAAGGGCTGTATCCCTGGCGGTCAACGCTTCCAAGAGTGCCTCATGCTCGCCTACAACGACGTCCCTGCTAGTGACCGCAGTGGTGTTGCGGGATATGAGGAACAAGGTTACTTGGGAGCGTAGGTCCGCCCAGGATCTGTATAGACGGTCATGCCTGGATGCTTCGTAGATGCGATCATGAAATCCTGTGTCGAGCTGGCTTAGTTCAATGAGGTCTTGACGCTCAAGGGCACTGTCCATTCGGTTTAGGATCTTGCGCATGGCAGCCAGATCAATGTCGGTGACATTCAGCGCAGCCCTTTGTACCGCGAGCCGCTCTAACTGGCCACGCAGACTGTAGATTTCCTCCACATCGCGCAAGCCGAGGGAGACAACGCGGGCGCGCCGGTTGGGACGCAATGTCACTAGGCCCTCGCGTTGAAGCGCAGCCAACGCATCGCGGACTGGACCACGGCTTACCCCCAGCTGCTCGGCTAGATCCGTCTCCGGTAGGACGGTTCCCTGTCCAACGCGTCCGCTAAGAATCATCTCGCGGATGTCGGCTATGACCCGCTCCCGCAAAGGCTGTGCGCGGGAGGTTGTGCCCTCTTCCAAACTTATCGCCATACCCAAAGTGTAAGCACTTGGAGTCCAGGTGCAATCAAAACGGAAAAATTGTTAGCAGATATAAAAAAAGTGTTGACACTTTTAGTGCTGCGGGCGAGTATTGACGTGTCACGCATCACAACGCCACGGAGAAAACACATGGACATGCAGCCAGAATCGGGCCCGGTTAGCGGCTCGACACCCGGAACGAGTGGTCTCCGGATAGCAGTTGACACCGGGGGGACATTCACAGACATTGCTGTGGCCAAGCCCGATGGGTCTCTTTTCATCTGGAAGGTTTCCTCTTCGCCCAGCTCACCGGATGAGGCAGTCATCGAAGGTGTCGTCGGGGCGCTGCAGGAGCTGTCTGAGAATCCGGCTTCCGTGGAGCGGTTCGTTCATGGCACGACCGTGGCCACCAACGCGCTTATCACCCGGACCGGCGGAAGAGTGGGTCTGGTTACCACAAAAGGCTTCAGGGACCTCCTCGCTATCGGATACCAGTCACGACCCCACCTGTACTCGGCCGACTCACGCCGACCGGAGCCTCTCGCCCCGGCTGAACTCACGTGGGAGGTCACCGAGCGGACCGCAGCGGACGGCAGCGAGGTGCGCGAACTCGACGAGGACGCGGTCCGCGCCCTCGGTGCCCAAGTCGCGGCCCAGTCAGTCGACGTTGTTGTCGTCTCTTTCCTCAATGCCTACATCAACCCCAAGCACGAACGCCGGGTGGTTGAATTGCTCCTTGAAGCCGGAGCAGCGCCCGCCATCGTCTCCGCCACCGAGGTCTCTGCTGAAATGCGTGAGTTCGAAAGGACGAGCACTGCCGTCCTGAACGGGTACGTTCAGCCGAAAGTCGCCTCCTACCTGCAGCGGCTCGAGGATCGTCTGGCTGAACTCGCCGTCCCCGCGAAACTGTGGGTGATGCAGTCCAATGGTGGACTGATCAGCGGTAAAACCGCACGCGAGCAAAGCGTCCGCACTCTGCTGTCGGGCCTTGCCGGCGGTGTCATCGGAGCGGCGCGCTGGGCAGGGCAGCTTGGTCTGGACAAGGTTGTCAGCTTTGATATTGGCGGCACCAGCACCGACATCGCCCTGATCCGCGCAGGCCAGCCAGACGAAATGACCGCCAGCGAGATCGAAGGATACCCGCTGCGGATGCCCACCGTTGACGTGCACACCATCGGTGCAGGCGGCGGATCCATTGCCTGGCAAGACAGCGGCGGCGGCCTTCGCGTGGGACCGCAGAGCGCCGGCGCTACGCCCGGCCCCATCTGCTACGGCCGTGGCGGTCAGGACATCACGGTTACCGATGCGCACTTGCTCCTTGGTCGCCTCGGCGAGTCACTGCTCGGCGGTCGGCTGACCCTTGACGCCCCGTCTGCCCGTACCCGGCTGCAGGAATTCTCTGCAGAGCTGGGCATGGACGAAGAGAAGACAGCTGAAGGGGTACTGCGCGTGATCACGGCGACCATGGCCCGCGGCGTCCGCAAAGTCAGCGTCGAACGCGGCATCGACATTCGCGATTGCACGCTGATGGCATTTGGCGGTGCCGGACCTCTTCACGCATCTGACTTGGTACGTGAACTGGGTCTTCGATCGGCAGTGATCCCGCCTCATCCTGGCGTTGCCTCTGCCATCGGCATGCTGGACGCACCGATCCGCAGCGACTTCGTCGCATCGGTGGCCACCACGGACGCAACGGATACCGAGCAAATCCAAACCGCCTTGGATGAACTCACCGAACGTGCCGAGAAATTCATCGCCGTGGAGAGCAGTGAATCGGGAACGGACACTCAGATCGAGCGTCTGGTTGACCTGCGGTATCTGGGCCAAAGCTATGAGCTCACCGTCCCATGGAACTCAGACCCGGCGTTCCTTCGGGAGGCGTTCGACTTCGCGCACCGTGAACGCTACGGCTTCGATGATCCCGATGCCCGGCTCGAAATCGTCGCCGCCCGCTGTGTCGCCACTATCCCGGTCCCGGCCACGAGCGAGGCGGTAATGGATCGCCCCGACGAGCTTCCCGTGCCGCTATCCACCCGTCCAGTCTATTTCGAGGGTTCCTGGCATGATACGCCGATCTACCTTCGCGAAGCGCTCCCGGCCGGACCGCGCATCCCCGGACCCCTCGTCGCGGAGCAGCTTGACTCGACCGTTGTGGTCGCACCCGACCAGACCTGCTGGATCGATGGCTCCGGATTCCTCTACATCGCCCCCAAGGACAACTGATGACGCTTACAACCACCACGCCCGCAAATCCTGTCGCCCTGGACCCTGTTGATCTGGAGATTGCCCGGAACCGGATGGAGTCAATTGCCGAAGAAATAGGCACCACGCTGATCCGCACCTCGTATTCTCCGAACATTAAGGACCGGCGGGACTGTTCTGCCGGCGTTTACCGGCCAAGCGGCGAACTGATTGCCCAGGCCGAACACATCCCACTCCATCTGGGATTGATGCCTACTCTTGTTCGCCGCGCACTTGACGAAATCGGGCGGGAGAAGCTGCAGCCAGGTGATGTGTTGATCACCAACAACCCCTACATCGGGGGCTCGCACCTGCCCGATACCTGCATCATCACCCCCGTTTTCGTCGGTGAAGAGATCGTTGCCGTGGTCGCCAACATGGCACACCACGTCGACATCGGAGGCATCACGCCTGGCTCGATGGCAACGCATGCCACAGAAATCTTCCAAGAGGGCATCAGGATCCCCCCATTGCGCCTCTACAACGCTGGTGAACTCGCCAAGGACCTCGTGGCACTTCTGCTGACGAACATCCGCACCCCGGACAAAACCCGCGGTGACCTCATGGCCCAAGTCTCAGCCAACATGATCGGCGTCCGGCGCGTCCTCGAAGTCATCGAGGAACGCGGCATCGAGTACTTCCATACAGCCTGCGAAGCATTGGTGGACTACTCCGAACGCCGCACCCGTTCGGCCATCGCCGCCCTCCCGGACGGCGAAGGCGAGTTCACCGACTACCTCGAACACAATGGGGCCACCGAGCAACGGATTCCTATTGCCGTCAAGGTGATCAAACGCGGTGACGAACTCACCGTGGACCTCACCGGCAGCGCCGACCAAGTCGCTGGTGCCGTCAACTGCTCCTCAGCCATCAGCGATGCCTGCGTCGCCTACGTCGTCAAGGTCCTCGCCGATCCCACCTTGCCTTCCAACGCCGGGCTCATGAGACCAATTACCGTCATCACGCGGCCGGGATCGGTGGTGTCTGCTGAGTTCCCGGCACCCGTTGCCAACGGCAACACCCAAACCTCCATGCGCATCGTCGATGCACTCTTTGGAGCCTTCGACAAGCTCTCTCCGGGCATGGCACCCGCCGCCTCTTGCGGCAGCCAAAACCTGCTCACCATTGGTGGGACCGATCCTGCCACCGGAATCCCATACTCCTACGTGGAAACCTACGGCGGCGGCCAGGGTGCCACCGCCTCAATGTCCGGGGCAGACGCCACACACACGCACATGACCAACACGCGAAACACCCCCTGCGAAGTCATTGAGCGCGAATACCCGCTCCGCGTCGAACATTATGCAATAGCACGAGGCACCGGCGGGGAAGGACAGCACAGTGGCGGCAACGGCATGATCCGCGAGCTCACCTTAACGCGGGGCACTGCCATCGCAGTCATCGCCACCAGCCGGACCACCACCCAGCCCTGGGGGCTGCACGGCGGTCAAGACGGCGCCCCTTCGCACAGCTGGACCACAAACCAGTCAGGACAACGTGAGCTGCCGTCCATGGGTCAGGTAGCACTGACGGAGGGAGCAAGCCTCGGCATCCAAACAGCAGGCGGCGGCGGGTACGGCTCAGCCTACAAGGAAACCACCGGAAAATGAGTTCAGGGATGGCTACCACCTGTGACGTCGTAATCGTCGGCGGCGGACTGACCGGTGCGTTCACTGCGCGATCCATGGCAGCACGCGGCCTCTCCGTCGTACTGCTGGATGCCCGGCCGCTCGGCCACAACGACGGCAGCTCCCACGGGTCATCCCGGATCTTCCGTCGCGCGTACGCCGATCCGCTCTATGCCGGCATGGCCGCCCGGGCACTCGACCAGTGGCGGGACCTGGAATCTGAATCCGGAACGACACTGCTGACCACCACCGGGGGCCTGGACTACGGAAAAGACCGCCACGTCGGCGAGCTGTTCGAAACCGTCCAGGCCAGCGGAACGCCGTCGGAACTGCTTAGCCCTGAAGAGGCAGCCGAGCGGTTCCCCGGGATGCGATTTCCCACCGATGCCCTGTACCACCCGGACGCCGGCTATTTGGACCCGGAAGCGTCCATCCGGGCGGCCCTGGCCGTCGCCGAAAAGGACGGAGCGGAGCTGCGCATCGGAATACCGGTGGAAGCACTGGAACGCCGTGGAAGTGGGGTGATCGTGACCACTCCAAACGGGACATTCAGTGCACGGCAGGCCGTCTTGGCGGCTGGTGCGTGGCTTCCTGAACTGCTGCCGCAGGTTCTTCCGGATGTTGCTCCCCCAGACCTCACCGTGACAGAGCAGAATGTCTTCCACTTCGGCAGAACCCACGAGGGAAAGACATGGCCGGTGCTGGTGTGCAAACACGACACGCAGTTCTTTGGACTGGCGTCCGGCAGCGATGCCGGCGACCGCCAGGCAGTGAAAATCGGACGGCATGACCCCGGGGCCTCGACCACACCCTCCACCCGCTCCAGGGTTCCCAACGCGCACACGCGCGATCTCATCCAGGAATTCGTGGAGAACTGGATGCCCGGCCTGGAAAACCAGCCCCTCCGCGAAGACACCTGCCTCTACACCAGGACCCGCACCGAAGATTTCCTCATGGACCGGCGAGGGGCGATCACCATCGCCTCACCCTGTTCCGGCATGGGCGCCAAATTCGCGCCTGTGTTGGGCGACATGATCAGTGACATCGCCCTCGGCATCGATGAACCGCACCCCCGGTTCGCCCTCACCTCCCACTCCTAACTGCTGCGATCGGTCCCACGAGGACCGGTCGCAGCACCGAACCGCATCAAAGAGCCCGTTCCCTCTCGCAACAACTCCTTCTCACAGAGAGTCAATTCAATGGCCTCAACAAAAACTCCCCACGGAGGCTCAGCCCCCAGCGTTCGACGCACGGCCGTAGCCGGGAGCGTCGGAATGTTTATAGAGTTTTACGAATACGGCATATACGGGTCCTTCGCCCCCGTTATCGCCTTGGTCTTTTTCCCCCAAGCCCAAGGCTTCGTAGGGCTCCTTCTCACCTACGGCATCTTCGCTGTTACTTTCCTCTTCCGTCCCCTGGGCGGCATCGTCCTTGGCGTCCTCGGAGACCGGCTGGGCCGACGGACAGCGCTGCTCCTGTCCCTGACAATCATCACCGTCGCAACCACACTGATCGGGTTGCTTCCGGGCTACGCATGGATCGGAGTAGCAGCCCCCATCCTGCTGCTGCTCTTCCGCCTGGCCCAAGGTTTCTCTGCAGGCGGCGAAGTTTCCGCCGCCGTCACTTTGGTCGGTGAACATGCTCCTGCCGGCAAGCGGGCCTTCTACGTCTCCTTCGTTCAGGCATCAAGCTTCCTGGCCTTACTGATAGGCACCCTGCTCGGCCTCATCCTCACCCGCAGCCTGAGCGAGGCTGACCTTCAAAGTTGGGGTTGGCGCATCCCCTTCCTCATGGCGCTTCCCCTGGGCCTTGCCGGGCTCTGGATCCGACGCAAGGTAGCCGAACCTCCCGTATTCCAACACATGCGCGAGCAGGACGAAATCGTTACCAGCCCTCTGAAGGAAGCCTTCCGAACCCGGGCCAACCGGCGTCGTATGCTGATGGCCGCCGCGCTGCCCCTGTTGAACAGCGTTGGCTACTACGTCATCTTCAACTACCTGCCCACCTACCTCACCAAACAGCTCAAATTCAGTAGCGGCGAGGGCTTCGCCATCACATCCCTGGGCTTGGTCGCCCTGATCATCACGATTCCGTTCGCAGCCCGCCTCGCCGACCGGTACGGACGGCGACCTCTGCTGGTCGGTTCCGGAATCGCCATGGCCGTGCTCGCCTTCCCCGCCTACCTCATCATGCAGCAAGGATTCGCACTGGCCTTCCTAGGCATTGTGATCCTAGCGCTCATCTTCGCCGGGCACACCGGCGTCATCCACACCGTCCTCATGGAACTGTTCCCGGCGGCCGTTCGGACCACGTCCTACTCGATCGGTTACAACATAGGCCTGGCCATCTTCGGCGGCGGCGGCCCGCTCATCGTTACCGCCCTTATCGCCAGTACCGGCAACCCCGGGATTCCCGCGTACTACGTGATCCTCGCGGCCGTCATCACCGTCGGGTGCACCGTTTTCCTGGTGGAAACCCACGAGGGAAGGGCTGCAAAGACTCCCACAGCCGGACAGGACGAGATCGCTATCCGAACACCGACAACGACGCCGTCCAAATAGATCCACTTCGACAGATCAAACCCCGCGGCGGCGCAGCCCTGAATGAAAGCTGCGCCGCCGCTCACGGACCGAAAAGAAGGCCCTCAAGTGAACAGACTCAAGGGAAAGACCGCTGTCGTAACAGCCGCGGGGCAAGGAATCGGCCGCAGAACAGCGGAAATGTTCGTGGCTGAGGGTGCGGAAGTATGGGCCCTGGATCTCAACGCCGAACTCCTCGCCGACTTGGAGGGGCAGGACGGACTTAACGCCGTAGGACTGAACGTGCTCGATCGAAATGCTCTTTCGGAGCTGGCGACGAGGACCGGTCCCGTGGATGTCCTGTTCAACGGCGTGGGCATGGTCCACGTAGGGGACATCATGAACTGCACCGACGATGAATTCGAGGCCGCCCTTCGTGTCAACGTGATATCAATGTTCGGCGTCATCAAGGCATTCCTTCCCGGCATGCTCGAGTCCGGAAATGGAAGCATCATCAACATGTCCTCCGTCCAGTCCTCAGTACGGGGTTTTCCGCAACGGTTCGCCTATGCAACCTCCAAGGCAGCGGTCATCGGGCTCACCAAATCCGTTGCCGCTGATTACGCCAACCAAGGCATCCGCTGCAACGCCATCTGTCCCTCTGCGGTTGACACACCGTCCATGAGGCAACGCATCGACGCAATGCCGGATCCAGCCCAAGCCATGGCTGACTTTTCAGCCCGGCAGCCGGTGGGCCGCATGGGCACCCCGGAGGACATCGCATCCCTAGCCGTGTACCTGGCCTCGGAAGAGTCCAGTTACATGACCGGCAGCACGGTCATCATCGACGGCGGAGCAGTCAACTAAACCTCAGGAAGGTGCATCATGATCAAGACAGCCATCGTCGGAATGGGCCGCTGGGGGCAGCGGCTGGTGAACTCCGTGCAGACCAGCGGCAAGCCACACGGGGCACTGCTTCACTTCACCGCAGGGACCACGGGATCACTGCAGAAAGCGAAGCCCTTCGCTGACGAACAGAAACTTCAATTGTTCGAGTCCTATGAGGACCTGATCGACGCAGGACTCGTCGACGCCGTGGTGATCGCATCGCCCCACAGCCGACACCCGAACCACGTCCGCCTTGCCCTGGAGGCAGGCCTTCATGTGTTCGTTGAGAAACCACTCGCCCTGGACGCCGACACAGCCAAAGACCTCGTCCAACTCTCCGAAAGCACGGACCGCGTGCTGGCCGTGGGCTTCAACCGCCGTTTCCTTCCGGCCTACCAGAAAATGAAGCACATCGTCGAATCCGGCACGATCGGACGGCCGCTCCATATCGAGGGAAACTTCTCCGGCCCCTTCGGACACACCTACACAAACGGTGTTTGGCATGCCCAGTCCAGCGAAACACCTGCCGGCGGACTGACACTCATGGGCGTGCACACCATCGACTGCATGATCGGCCTCCTCGGGAACGTTACAGCGGTCCGGGCCAGATCACGCCGGCAATACCTCAAAGTCGATATCGACGACACCACCGATGTCTCACTCGACTTCGCCAACGGAACCACAGGATACGTCAGCACCCTCACCGCGACTGCCTCACACTGGCGGCTCCAACTCTTCGGAACAGAAGGCTGGGCCCAAATGACCGACCAGCAGCACCTCGCTGTCTGCGACGCATCCGGGAAGCGACAGGAGGAGTTCCCCGCGATCAACGCTGAACGGGACGAACTCCAAGAATTCGCAAAGGCCATAAAGGACAGAAACCACCCCTATCCCGTTCCACTGCCAGACGTCACAGCCGGGATCGAGGTTCTAAACGCCACCGTCCAAAGCCTTAAAAACGACGGATCCCCCATCCCCATCGGCTTGCCCGCGCCGCCAGAGTTCGCCCAAGTCGGGCCCGGAAGCCACGCGGGCAGCTGAGTACGTTGGAAGCAGACACTCCCTACGGCGTATCCATCAACGACAAGAGTCGGACCAGGACTCCGGGGTCGAACTCTTCGTCGCCGGTGGCATGGTTCCGAAGTGACCTCACCGTCCGCCACGCAAGCTCCTCTCCTCTGCTGCGGCCTTCCTCGGATACTGACACGGTTATGCGCCACAACAGCGGTTGCGTCTACTGCTGCGGACCCGAAACCGACTGAAACACCGGTTTCAAGAGACCAAGCAATCTGTTGACAGTTTAGAATAAACTGTAGACACTTAAGCCGAGTAGTGACAGAGTCAAAGTCAAACCAGCCCATGCCAAAAGTGAAAGTACGGACGGCCAGAAAAAACGAGGTTTACTCATGCAGGACATACGTGAACGGTTCATCAACCTGGGGATCGACTTCGCCCCTGGGCAAGAAGGATCCCTTGAAGACAAAATCTCCGCCCTCGCCGTCGGCGGGAACATCCCCGGCGCCCCAGTCGATTTTTCGCATGGGGACGTCGACGCCTTTACACCTTCGCCCGGAGCATTCGAGGCGTTCCAGCGCGGTGTGCAGGAAGGCGGCCAGCAGGCCTACACGGAGTACAGCGGACGCCTTTCCATCAGAGAAGTTCTCGCCCAACGCCTGACCAACTTCACCGGCGCCAGCATCGCCCCAAGCCCGGAAATGATCATTACGCCCGGCACCCAAGGGGCACTCTTCCTCGCCATGGCTGCGTGCGTGGGCGCCGGCGACCACGTCGCAATCGTCCAACCGGACTACTTCGCAAACCGCAAGCTCGTCGAATTCTTCGGCGGCGTCGTCCGCCCCGTCCGCCTTGACTACGAGGACAAGAGCCCGGCCATGCTCAACCTCGACCAACTGGAGGAAGCATTCCACAGCGGCGTCAAAACCTTCGTCTTCTCAAACCCAAACAACCCCACAGGCGTTGTCTACACCGCAGAACAAATCCGTTCGATCGCCGAACTCGCCAACACCTACGACGCGACGGTCATCGTCGACCAGCTCTACTCCCGCCTCCGCTACGAAGGAACCCAATACACCCACCTACGCGCTTCCGGGATCAACCCGGATAACTGCCTCACCATCATGGGTCCATCCAAAACGGAATCGCTCAGCGGGTACAGGCTCGGCGTTGCTTTCGGCTCCGCCAGCGTCATTTCACGAATGGAAAAAACCCAGGCAATCGTCTCCCTCCGCGCCCCCGGATACAACCAAGCCGTTCTGGACACGTACTTCAACGAACCGGAAGGCTGGCTGGACGAGCGAATCCTCGGCCATCAGGCCATCCGCGACGACTTGGTGCGGCTCTTCACTGAAGCCGGATACGCCACGCGCGTCCCGGAGGCAGGAAGCTACCTGTTCCCGCGTCTGCCGGACCTGAACGTGGGCACTGAAGAGTTCGTCAAGCTTGCCAGGCTCCAGACCAATGTGACAGTCACACCAGGAGCCGAATTCAGCCCCCTGCACGGACACAGCATCCGGTTGAATTACTCGCAAGACCGCAACAACGCCGTGGCGGCAGTAGAACGCCTTATCGAACTCGCCAAGCGATACACCCGATAAGGACGGCGGCCACATGAAGATACCCGTACCCCAAGGAACCTATGTTCCTGTGACACGCTTTGGAGACATCGCCTTCACTGCAGGCATGACCCCACGAAAGGACGGCGCCCTTACGCTGAGTGGAATCGTCCCGGTGGAGGAAAGCCCGGAGACATATGAGGATGCCATTCGCCTCTCCTGCGCCAACGCGCTGGCCGCACTCGAATCGGCGTGCAACACCGGGGAAAGAATCTCACGGATTCTCAAAATGACTGTCTTTATCGCGGCAGAAAAAGGCTTCACCCAACATTCGCGTTTCGCGGACGTGGCGTCGACGTACGTCATGGAGCAACTCGGGCACGAAGCAATCGGAGCTCGTTCTGCTGTCGGAGTGACCTCACTGCCAAGCGACGCACCTGTGGAAATCGAGCTCGTCGGGGCCATCGGGCCAAACGAGCGGTGATCTTTTGAGGTCCGTTTAAACTCCTGCTCGCGATGGGTTGTTTCTCTACAAGTCTCACCCGCGCCAGACCACCGAGACGCGAGGTCAAGGTCTGAACGCAATACTGCGCTCTAACCGGAGACACTCCTGTGTCCTGGTGTCGTCCGAAACGTGCGGCCAAGAAGTAGTCAGGCAGCTGATGGCGATAACCACGCTGCGAAAAGCCCAGATCGCAATAGCCGCTGACATTTAGGCCCCCGGGAAAGTTGAGCCCCGCGGTTTTGCCGAATCAAAACCCAGGCGCCGCTACCAAGCAGGTCCTCCAAACCCAACCGATACGTCCAGACCTGAACCGTGACACCACAGGCGACTTATATCTTTCACACAACAAGGAGAAAAAGATGACCTCACCCACGCTTTCCGAAGTCCGTAGCATCATCGCGGCAGCCGAAAAATGCGCAAATGAAATCGGCCAACCAATGAACATTGCTGTTGTCGACGAGGGCGGAAACCTTGTTTCGCACGCCCGCATGGACGGTGCATGGATCGGAAGCGTCGATATATCCATCAAGAAGGCTTTCACATCACGCGCTTTCGACATACAAACGAAGGACCTCGCAGACAATTCGCAGCCGGGAGACCAGTTCTACGGAATTCACGCGAGCAACGACGGACGCATCATGATCTTTGCCGGCGGAGTGCCCCTGAACCGGAACGGCAAGGTAGTGGGCGCCATCGGAGTCAGCGGAGGTTCCGGCGAACAAGATCAAACCGTAGCCGAAGCCGGAGCAGCGGCCTTCTGAGGGTTCGTACCACAAAGCGGAATACAGCTTTTCAGCGGAGGCAATTCCTGGACCTCCGTTCGCACTCGATGACAGCAATCAACACAGCCGAACCTCTCGTGTTGCAGGAACTGATTACTCGGCACACTCATTGCCAATCAGTACGGGCAATATCTGCGAATCCAAATGACCACCAGGGTCTCCCATTTCGCAACGTGGGAGGCCCTGGTCTGCCCAATGGACGGGTCAGCACCTGAACCGTACATGAACGCCTGAGGAAAGCATTCGTGAACTACGAGGAGTAGAGGCCTGACCGATGTTCCGCCGGATCAGGTGAGGCAAAAAAGGACACGAACCACCTGCATCAAACCACCAGGCCCTTCCATGATCGCTATGGGGGCCTGGTTGCATGGTTGCAGAAGACTTTGCACTTCCCCGACACTTCGGCGGTTCAGGGAGCGGCATGTTGCAGCATCGGCTCTGGTCCCCTCCTGTAGAGGTCACACAACGTATTGGCCGTTCCGCTGAGCCCTGAGGCTTCCGTTTCGAGACCGCCCCGCCCCGCTCGCCGATCTTCCACCGCCCGCTGTTCACTCCTACGGAGCGATCATCAACCCCCAACATTGCGGGGCCACCACATCCCCTAAAGGCCCGCCTACCAAACACCCATGAAGGCGGCCAAGCGTTGCACGGCAACGTCCCATTTCCTTGGAACGAGACACTCTCTTGCTGCTGCGCGTCTGAGGAATGCCGCTGACAGTTGGGCGCAGTAATTGCACATTACCTGTTAAGAGTCCACGGATGGGTTGTCCGAGGCGGGTATAGCGGCATCCGTCGAAGAGTTCAGTGATGACTCGTTCTGCGATCTCCGTTTCAGCGTCGTTGGTAACGGTCATCGGGTATTCGGTTTACTAGTCCACCGCGGCCTCCAACCCGTGGGCAGCGGCGATGCCTTTGAGCAGCCACGGCGTTACAGTCATCATCTTCTCGCGGCTGGCTTCGGAGAAGGTTCGTATGGTGGCTTCGAAGCGGGCTGAGTTTGGGATTGTGTTGTGTTTGGTCCCTGCCTGCAGCAGGCCCACGCTGGGCATGACGGGATCGAACATATTGAACTGGCGGGTAATCATTACCTGAAAGGTGGTGATGATCTCGGAGATGGCCGTTACGGGTCCTTGGCTGGTGCTGATCCGTGCCCGTCTGCTCCGTGGACCGTGACCACGAGCCTTCCGAGGCGGACACAAGGATGCCTGGCTTGGTGAAGACCATCCCGTTCGGCTCCGTCGCCGACGTCAGACGTCCCCCGGCGAGTTGATGGCGACGCTCGGCCAAGAGCGTTGCGGCTCCAGCGAGCATTGCTGTGTGCAGGTCGTGGCGGCGGTGTGCATCGCGCCGTCAATACGTGAATGTAGTCCGGGATGGTGGCTTTCTGGACCGGAAGTCCGTCCATGTCACCGCAGCAACACGACCGGCCGCCGGGCAGTGGTGGCTCCGGAATCCGGGGCGGTGCCATGGAACACGGCAGTAATTGACGTCGTGTTTTTGCCTAGGGTGATCTCGTACGGCAGCCCATCCAACGCCTGGAGGACCTTTTCCTGCGTGTGCGGCAGGTCCAGCCCTATCTCAGGCTCCTGGTGGAGCCGGTGCCGCAGGCGCACCGGGGTCTAGACGATGAGCGTGAACACCGGCTCGGCCAAGGGGGCCCATCACTTGCCTTCGAAGGAGAGGACCCTCAGTTGCGTACCGGAACGCTGAGAACGGGACCGTGCTCGCGGTCTTATCCAACGTTTCGCCCGAGTTCCGCATCAGCATTCAGGGCCTCTTCTTCCTGACTAATTTGGTTTAGGTAGTTATAGATCGTGTAGCGGGTTACGTCCAAGGCCTTGGCACATAAGTCAACGGATTCCTTGAGCTCAAAGAATCCCCTGGCGCGCAAGCGTCTAACGACGTCCAGCTTGTGCTTCTTCTTCATCAGTTCCACAGGAACGCCGGCCGCCACTATTTGTTCACGAATCATGCCGTCGGTTAGTGACTCGACAGACGAAGGGAACGTCTCAGTGGGCAGCGGCTGATCGGCGCCCTCGAAGAACAACGGACTCATGGACGTCAAGTGTTCCAATGCCTCCCGCGCTTTAGTGAGGTCGTCGACGTCGGAGTTGATGCAGAGGGCCACTACCGCTTGCCCGGAAGGGGTGCGAATAAAAGCGCTTGTGGAACGGAGGGTCTGACCATTGAATCTTGATGCGTATCCAACCAGACCTTCTCCTCGTTGACTGGCGAGCATCAGCAGGCTTAGGTCCGTTGGAGGCCCACCGACATCACGACCAGTTATGGGCTGGGCAATGGCGACGATGCTGGCGGGAGCGAGGGTCAGGTCGTGGACCAGCACTTCCGTGCGTGGGCCTAGAGTCTGGGCCAGCGTGGGAATCACTTGGCTCAAGACGGAAGAGGCCGTCTTGGCATAAGCGCGGTCCTCGTCGGTGAACCGTAACGCTGATCCCAAATAGTTAGAACTCATGGCTCCATTGTGATCGATCGCTCCAAGATTTCGTGTAGCTGGGTGAGTTTGCTGGTTTTCGATGTAGGAGCTCATGGTTGCTCGAGAGCAGCTTGGCAGGAGATCTCGAGGTTCAACCCGAAAGGTAAGGAAGCGACGGCAACGGTTGTCCGGGCCGGCGACCGAACTTCCCCAAAATAATCACGCCAAGCCGAGTTGAATGCATCCAAGTCCCCTATGTCGGTGAGGAAGCAGGTGGCGTTAACCAGGTCTCCGAGGCCTGCCCCGCATGCCTTGAGGTTGGCCTCGATGTTGGCGAGTGTCTGTGTGGTTTCCGCGGCGATTCCTCCGGTTACCACCTGCCCCGCCGAATCAAGTCCGCCCTGCCCGGAGAGATAAATGACGTTTCCTGCATGGATGGCGCTTGAGTAAGGTCCCCGGGGCTGGATTAATTCAGGTTTTGCGGAGGGGTTTTCGATCGTCGTCAACTTTCGCGTTCCTTTCGTTGGTAGTTTCTGCGCTTCGAGTCACTTCAACAAGGCGTCAGGGAGGGGTCGTGGCTGGGCGCTGAAGGGCTGATAGCGCAGTCGAGGCACAGCATCGAGGAGGGTCCGTGTGTAGGGGTGTTGTGGATTGTCAAACACTGCGGCCGTCGAGCCTCTCTCCACAATGTCCCCGGCGTTGAGCACAACGACGTCGTCACAGAGAGCTCGTACTACGTCGAGATTGTGGGTAATAACAGCCAATGCCAGGTTTTCCTCATCCCGAACCTTGGCAAGCAGCTCAAGCATTGCTCCTTGGACAGAGACATCAAGAGCACTGGTTGGTTCATCGCACACCAGTACCGATGGCCGGCAGGCCAACGCCCTGGCGATGGCGACACGCTGTTTTTGTCCACCCGAGAGTTGATACGGGTATCGGACCGCGAAGGCTTCATCAAGACCGACAAGGCCCAGAAGTCGGCGTACTTCCTTGGGACGGTCGCAGTCTATGTCGTTCACGATGATGGCTTCGGCGATCGTTGACCCGACGTTAGTGCGGGGGTTCAATGAACTGGTCGGGTCCTGGAAGACCATCTGCACTTGCCGGGAACGGGATCCCGCGCCCTTTTTGGGAAGGGATTCCATGGGGCGGCCGTCAATAAGGACGCGGCCTTCATTGGGAGTGACCATTCCCAACAGCACCTTGGCCAGAGTCGATTTTCCGCTTCCGGATTCACCTGCGATGCCAAGGGACCGTACATCGTCAAAGTCGATGTCAATACCCTTTAGAGCGTCCACGGCATGCCGGCCGTAGCCGTAGGTCACTTTGATTCCGAGCGCTTCTATGCGGGTCATGCCAGACTCCTTGTTTGTTTGTCCGCACCGTGTCCCGATGAGACTGCGGTAAGCGTCTGGGGCAGCGCCGCCAGCAACGCACGCGTATAGGGGTGTCGGGGATCGGTCAGGACTTCCACGGTGGTTCCTTGTTCGACCACCCATCCGTTGCGCATGACGATTATCCGGTCGCAAATTTCGCTGACTAGCGCGATGTCGTGTGAGACCAGAACGACGCTGATACCTCGTTCCTCATTCACCCTCACCAGGAGGTTCGCGATTTGTCGCTGAACGGAGACGTCCAGGGCAGTGGTCGGCTCGTCGGCGAGCAGAAGTTCGGTCCGTCCCAGCAAAGCCAAGGCAATCATGACGCGCTGCCGCTGACCGCCGGAGAGCTGGTGGGGGAAGCGGTCAACTGTGCGTGAGGGATCAGGGATGCTGACTTCGTCCAACGCGGCGACCACTCGACGCCGGACCTCCGAACGGCTCAGATTGGAGTGGGCTTTGAGCTTGTCGGACAAGATCGATCCGATGGTGAGGGAGGGATTCAGCGACGACATAGGGTCTTGGAAGACCAGGGCGACCTGGTCCCCCAAGACACGACGGCGGGTGCGGGCGTCTTTGTCGGCCAGTTCTGTTCCGTTGAATTGGTGGTGGGCAGCGGTGCTGCCAAGGCCCGGGGGCATCAGATGCGCCATGGCGGAAAGAGTCAGACTCTTGCCGGATCCGGACTCGCCAACGATGCCTACTCGTTGACCGCGGCCCACGGTGATATCGACACCATGAACGAGTTCGAGGTGTGGTTCTGTGCTCGTTGCCACTCTCAGGTCCTGCACTCTGAGGACGGGATCGGCGATGTCAACGGGACGCAATGCTTCTGGGGAAGCCGGATCGGTCACAGGTCGGGAGCCAGCTGTGGGGGCCGCAGACGCTGCGCGGAGTACGCGGTTCCGGGGGTCCAGCAGGCGGGCCAGGTGTTCCCCTGCGATGTTAAGAACAATGCCTGCGAGCACAATGGCAACGCCTGGGCCCACAACACCGAAGGGGCTGGTGTAGATCTCCTTCAAAGCGCTGTTGAGCATCGCCCCCCAGTCCCATTCTGGTGGCTGTACCCCCAACCCGACGAAGCTAAGGGCTGACAGGGCGACGAGGTTTGATGCAGCGGCAAGAATGGTGAAAGTGGCCAGTGGCTGCGATATCTGGGGAAGAATATAGCGCAGCAGGATCCGCAGCGTGCCAACACCGACAACGCGGGCAGCCGCGACTTGGTCGCTACCTGCAGCTCCGACTGCCAGAGTCATTGTTATTCGTGCGGTTGTTGGCACGGCTGCTATCGCAAGCCCCAGCATCGCGGCAGTGCCTGAACGACCAAAGAGAGTTGCAAGGATAACGGCCAGCAGAATGGCGGGAAAGGCCGTGGCGGTCGCCGAGAGCTGGAACATCACTTGGCGCGCCCGGCTTCCCAGGGCGGCTGCCAACAGGCCTAAACCGACGCCAATTAGCGCTGTCAGAGCGGTGGCGCCGAAGGCGTAGCCAAGAGATGCCCGGGAGCCGACGATGGTTCGTGCCAGGATGTCGCGTCCGAGTTGGTCTGTTCCGAGAAGATGTGCTGCGCTCGGGCCTTGGCGCCCGACGGCTGGGTTCACGGTTCCCGCTTGTTGTGCGAAAAGCCAAGGGCCCAGAAGTGCTGAGAGTACGAAGAACACAATTATCAGAACGGCAATGATGAGGGTGGGTGAGCCCCAACTCTTGGACTTGGTTCGTGGCTGGTCCACGGTTGCTTGAAGATTAATGGTCATGTCAGCTCTTCACGATGAGGGAACGAGGATCTAGTTTGGCGACGAGGACATCCACCATCAAGGTCACCAGAAGCGACACTGCAGCTATCACCGCTACGGCAGATTGCAGCATCGGATAGTCACGCTGAAGGATGGAATCAATCGTCAGTGCGCCGACACCGGGCCACGCGAAGACGGTCTCAGTAATCAGTGTTCCGCCTAATAGGGACGCCAGAATCAATCCAGCTGATGTGATGACGGACGTCAGAACATTCGGCAGCACATGGCGCAGGTAGAGCACAGCCGGTGAGAGCCGCATGGATTGCGCTGTCCGAATGTACTCCTCATTGAGCACGCGTCCCGTTTCCGTAGCCACAAGCCGGCTGAGCGTGGCCGTGATGCCGGTCGTCAGTGTAATAACAGGCAAGATGAATGCTTCGAAACCGCTACCACCAGCGGGCGGCAACCACTTCAGCGTGATCGCAAACACTGTGATGAGACCCACGGCGAGCAGGAAGTCCGGAACAGCGACGATAAACCCTGTGACGCCGTGGAAGACCGATGAGCCCCTGCCGGGTCGGCCGTTGGCCCTGACAGCAACAAAAACACCCAGAGGCAGCGCCAGGACTACGGACAGGATGAAGGCTGTCAGGCCCAGTTGTACTGTGTTGGGCAGGCGTTCGGCAATTACCTGGAGGGGGTCCGCGCGCAACGTTATGGACTCGCCGAAGTTCAGCGTGGGGAGCTGGCCAAGAAACGTCAGATATTGGTTCCAGAGCGGAGCATCGAGTCCGAGCTCCGCTCTCCGGGCTGCGATCATCTCCGGCGAAGCGTCCAGGCCAAGGGAGGCCGTCACCGCGTCCCCGCTCAATGACCGGGCCATGAGAAACACCAGCGTGACGATCATCCACAGAGATACAACGAATGATGCCAGGCGCCGTCCGATGAAGGGCACCCAAGGACTAATGCCATTGCTGGCCCCTCGTCCCGGTTCTCGAACCGCGACTTCAGTAGTTGTTGAAGTCATCAACTTCCTGCCAATCGATGTAGATATTTTTATGCGGAAGTTATGAGTAGAGTTCCGCGGTACTGCCGGGTTGAAAGAGACTCCGTCGCCACAATCTTTGGGAATATCCAGGGTGAGTTGGAGCCAGATGAAGCGAAATCTTCCCACTTCAGGTAGTGACGTACAGCACTAAGAAGGATAGTATCACTGTTGAAGTTGCTTCAAAAGAGTTGAAAAGCGTGTAATTCCGTTCAAGACCACGCATCGGATCCCACCTCTTGGATCCGAGTAGCACCCACCGGAGAACCCAAATGAAAAACACTAAGAAACACTTGGCGACCACGGCCTTGGCCGCGACCATGGCCCTCGCTGTTGCCGGCTGTGGAGGCGGTTCCAGCGCTCCTTCGTCTACTGCCAGCGATTCGCTGACACTGCTGGTCCCAAACACCTTCACCAGCCTTGACCCCGCCTTCGTAAATGACTCCTCGACGAAGGTGATCGTCGACCTGATGTACGACCGCCTGGTCGCCGTAGATAACAAGAGCGGCAAGATCCAACCGCAGCTGGCCAGTTCCTGGGAGATCACGCCAACCTCAGCCCGGTTTGATATCGCCAAGGACGCCAAGTGCGCAGACGGCAGCAGCTTCACTGCGCAGACAGCCCTGAAGAACTTTGAGCGCATGAAAGACCCGGCGAAGCCCTCACCCAAGTCCAATTCCGCGTTCTCCGGGACCGCCTACGAAGCAAGCGCTGAGGGCAACTCCGTCAAGCTGACCTTTGCGAAGCCGATCCCGTTCCCGGAACGTCGGGTTTCGGACTACATAACCATGGTCTGTGATGCAGGCTTGGCCGACCCCGCAGCTTTGGAAAAGAGCTCCTTCGGCACCGGACCATACGTCCTGGAATCAGCCACGGCGGCCGACACCTACCAGCTTCGTCTCCGCGACGATGCCAGCGCATATACCTGGGGGGTGAACGGCGCCAAGATCACTGACAAAATGCCCAAGAAGATCACCGTACGGTTGCTCAAGGACAATGACACCGCCATCAACCTGATCAACAGCGGCCGCGCGGATGCTCTCCTGACATCCGAAAGCGCCGCAAAAAGGGTCTCCGACGTGAAATCCACCGTCGTCGCCGAAACCGGCAACACCTATCTCCTCTATAACCACCGGCCAAGCTCTCAAGCGGAATCCACGGATGTCCGCATAGCCGTGTCCCAACTCATCGACCGAAATGGGTACCTCCAGACCAGTGCCAACGGCGTCGGGAAACCGTCGACATCCCTCACCGCCGCAGGCGGGCAATGCTCCGCGGCTGACGTCGCGAAGCTTGCCGAAGGCGGGGCCGAGGCAGCGACGAAAACTCTCGAGAAGGCCGGTTGGACGAAAACCGATGGAAAATGGATGAAAGACGGCAAACCGTTGACCTTCCGTCTTCTCAACGCCGGCGAGCCGCCGGCCGGAGCGCAATACCTTTCCACCGTCCTTTCCGAATTCGGCATCGACGCAAAGCTGGATACGCGATCCGGAGCAGAAGCCGTAGCCGCTCTGCGGTCCGGAGAGGAGTGGGAGGGCGTTCTCATGTCAACGGGATCGAGCACTCCACCGCTGACTCTGCTTCAGGGGCTCATCCCTCCGAAGGGTTCAAACTTCGGTGCCATCAAGAACCAAAAATTCGATGATGCTGTGACCAAGGCCATCACCACCGGAACGGGCGGGGATTGTTCCTTGTGGAATGCCGCCGAGCAGGCCTTGCTTGACCAAGCTGATCTGAACCCGCTGACGACCTCATCTCTGGTTTTCGTTTCCCCAACCTGGAACCTGGGCGATTCAACCGTCGCCGCCAGCCTCATCGCCACTTCGCTCGAATCCCGCTAGACGGACGGGAGGACGGTGCCTGGCACCGTCCTCCCGTCATCCGGTCATCCCGTCATCCCGAAAGGCCCATCACAGAATGCATTCCCGCCACACCCAATGCCTGGGCCGGACAGATCTCACAGTCCGGACCGAAACCCAGGACGCCCTGCCCGTCACCCTCGCCGTGGACCTTTTCGAGGTCTCAAGCGCCACAGAAATTCTCGGAGACGCCTCTGTTTTCTCGTACGTGGCCAATTCCAGTGAAACCCAAGCGTCCGAGCGCCCGGTGCTCTTCGTTTTCAATGGAGGGCCGGGATCTTCGTCCATGTGGCTTCACCTGAGTGGACTGGCGGCCTTCACCGCGCCCGTAGGAGATCCTGCAGACATTGCTGCCCCACTTAACCCTCGGGTGCAGGCTACGGAAAACTCCGTCTTGGATGTGGCGGACATTGTCTTCATTGATCCTCTCGGCGCAGGCTACGGGCGCCGCGCCGAAGATACAGACCTTAAGGAAACTGCCGGCACTTCAGCCGATTCCAAATCGTTCGCAGCGATAATCCGGGCCTGGCTCCTGGCCTCAAAGCGACTCGGATGCCCTGTGCACCTTCTGGGCGAGAGCTATGGGACGTTGCGCGCCGCTGTTCTTGCTGACTTGCTGCGATCCGAGGAATCAATCATGGTCGAAGGCGTCGGTCTGCTCGGCCAGGCATTGAATGTCATGGACACCGCCCAGCGGCCCGGCAACCCGCTCGGATACATTGCCAACATGGAACTCCTGGCAGCCGCCGGCTGGCACCACGGCCTCGTCGACGCGCCCACTGTAGAGGACGCCGTATCAGCCGCTGCTGAACTCGGACGAGGTCAGTACGCACACACGCTACTGAACTGGCATCAGACCACGGACCAACAGCGAGAAGAACTTGCCAGCAAACTGGAAGTAGTGACAGGGCTTGCTGCGGCAGAGTGGCTCAGGCGGAAGCTCCGCATCACCAAGGAACTGTTCCGTGATGAACTCCTTCGTTCCAAGGGGCTGCGCCTAGGAAAGTATGACGCCCGCTATGCAACGGCCAGCTGGGACGCGGACCGGGGTGACCTGCCTCTTGACCCGGACACAGAAACCTTCGCACCGATCTTCCAGGCATGCCTGGAACAAGTACTTACAGAGATCGTTGGAGTCGAAACAGACCGCGAATATCTCAGGCACGACGAGGGTCTCGCAGGAAAATGGGACTGGTCCTTGGAACCCCTGGATGCCACAGGCGGGCCCTTCGCACGCTTTGACCACGTGGGCTCCCTCATCAAATGGATGCACCGCGGGAACACGTCCCGCCTGCTGATCGGCACCGGCTTGTACGACACGCTCACCACCATCGGTGCTGCCGACATTCTGCTCGCGACCGCCAACCTTCCCATCGGCCGGGTCCTTCGCCGCACCTACCCCGGAGGTCACATGATGTACACAGACCCTGAAAGCGCCCGGCTGCTTTCACAAGACGTCAAGTCACTGGTCCGAGGACGGGTGCAACACAACATTGACGGTGACGGCATCGACGCCGTGCCACCCGTCGACGCCGAGCCCTGGTCCGTCGACACTCTGCACTGAAGGGAATAACAAGTGGCCTACAGAATAAAAGATTCCAAAGTCCTCGGGACACGTTCGGATGCCGACGCACCAAGCGGTCCCGTCGACACCACAATCGAGCAATGGACTGTAAGCGGCCCCTCGGGCGCTACGACTGATGTCACCACCACCAGCTATACCCGCCCTGATACCGGGATTGGGCGGCGTCCTGTCATTATGGCGTTCAATGGCGGTCCGGGATCCTCGTCCGGATTCCTGGGTTCGGGGCTGCTGGCTCCATGGCGCATCGACCTTCCTGAAGCGACCAAGCCACCGGTGCACGGACCCTTTAGGCTCGTAGACAACAACGAAAGCCTCCTCGCCGAAGCTGATGTGGTCCTCATCGATCCTCCAGGCACGGGGATGAACCGGGTGGAAGACTCCGCCGTGGCCGACTTCCTAGGCATCAACCAGGACGCCGACACTGCGCTAGTGGTCATCCGGGCCTGGTTGCAGCGGCACGCACGGGACGGCGCACCGACGTATCTTCTCGGCGAAAGTTTTGGGGCAGTCCGGCTCGCCTCCATTCTTTCCCGCGCGCTGGGCGGGCCAACCAAGGTGGGTGAGATGCATGGAATGTCCTTTGCCGGCGCGATCATTCTCGGTGGATCATTTGACATGAGCGCAGTCTTCTTTGGCGAGAACCAGTTCCTTTACGCCTTCACCGCCCACGCGGCCACGGCTTGGCACCACAAGAAGGCCGGGCAGGATACGACACTGTCCCGCCATGTGGAGGCAGCAGACGAATTCGCGGTCAACGAGATGCCATCCCTGCTGTACAAAGGCCAGCGTTTGAGCCCAGGCGAGAAGCAAACTGCGGCTGCAAAGATGTCTAAGCTCATCGGACTCAGCCCGGAGATCATTCTTGATAAGAATTTCCGGATCGATTCGGGTTTCTACGCATCCACACTGTTATCAACCAACGGTCACACCGTGGGTGCGTACGACTCTCGGTTTGTAGCACCGGCCTATCAACGAGCACCTCTTGCACCTCCTGCGGATCCGGTTGCAGATGACAGCGCCATGGGGCAGTACTCCCCTGCATTTGCATGGGCCTCACGGGAACTGCTTCGGCGTGCCGGCGTGGACGATTTGTCAGATTATCGCCTCATCGACTTCGCGACCGTCAACGGCCGCTTCGATTGGGGTCACGGTGCGGGCAAGATGTACCCGGTGAGCACCATTGCCCCGCTGCGCCGTGCAATGGAAATCGACTCAACCTTCCGTCTTTTCGTCGCTGCCGGCCTCTATGACCTCGTCACTCCCATTGGCTCTGCTTCCTATGCCATTGCTCAGATCTCCGACGACTCGAAGCGGGCGATACTGCGTTCATACGAGTCGGGACACATGCCCTATATCGGGGATGATGCGCGCGAGGAATTGGCCCGGGATCTGCGCGAGTTCCTGGAAGGGTGAGGAGCCGTTGATGGCGTCATCAACCGCGGACCAGTTCACCTCGCTCGACTTCGCCTACTTCGATCACGCCTCTATCGGCACCGTGCCGACTCCCGTACGGACAGCAGTCGACGACGTACTGCGGCATCTTGCCCTCGGAACCCGCGGGTTCCGCGCCGCCGAGGAAATTGGAGCCCAAGCCGCTGATTTGATCGCCGCTGAATGGTCGGTCAAAGCGCACCAGATCGATCTGATGGCCAGTGCCGGAGAAGCGCTCAACGCCGCGGCTCGTGCGCTAAGTTTGCCAGCAGGATCCCGCGTCCTTGTAGAGGACGAGGATTTCCCGCAGAGCGTCCTACCCTTCGAATCGATCCCCCACATCGAGGTGGTGAGAATTCCGCAGACAAAGCCGGGATGCGACCGCACAGAAGACTTCATAAGTGCTCTGGACCCGGCTATAAGTGTTGTCAGCCTGACTCACGTGCATGCAAACACTGGAGCCACGATCGATCTGGACCGCTTGGGTTCTGCCTGCGCCGAGAACGGATCCTACCTGGTGGTCGATGGCTCCCAAGCTGCTGGAGCAATCGAAGTCGACGCCTCCCGCGCTGACATCTACGTCGCCACCGGCTATAAGTGGTTGCTGGCCGGCTTCGGAATTGCGGCTGTGTCCCGTTCGGAACGCTTTGACGACAATTCCGCCGGCCGGCTCCGGGGATATGCAAACCTAGACGCAGGACTGCGGACAGGCCACCGGAACCTGGCCGGGGCTGCGGCCCTTGAAGCCGCCAGTAAAGTCCGGATGGCGATCGGCTTCAGGGAGACTTACTCCCAGCTTCAGTCAATGGTGCATCAGCTGGGCACCGAGCTTCGGTTGATCGGGCTGACCAACCTGACCGAAGGCGCGGGGATCATCAGTGTCGGCGCCGCAAACGCGGAGGCAATCGTCACTGTCCTTGCTGAGGGGAATGTCGTAGTCGCCGAACGAGCGGGCCGCGTCCGCATATCACCGTCGTTCAACACGACCAGTCTTCAGGCAGACCAACTCATCGATGCCATCTCCGGGATCGCATCGAAAACAGGCATTTTGAAAGGATCATTCGCATGACCCAGGAGTTTTCCCTCTTCGCCGCCACTGAAAAGATCGGGTGGATGACAGTCACGGCCGAAGACCGTGGAAGTGACAAGGACTTCACAGTGCGCTGGCACGTCGACGACAACGGACGCGGGGCCCGACTGGAGGAGCAGGTCAGCGTCGACGCTGCGTGGATACCTCGGCGCTGGACTATCCATGGCACCTCCCTGATGGGAGGAAGCGTCAACGAATCCCTCCAGACCACCGCTGGACGGGCAATATGGACCAGTCAGGCTGACAATGGGGACATCCCGTGGGACGGGCACACTGCCTATGTTCCCTCGGATGGAACTGGGTGGTCCTGGATTTTGCTTGCCCAGGCAACCGTCCACAACGGCGGCCACCTGCCGCTTTTGCCTTCTGGACAGGCAACCACGACGATCGTGGACACCCTGAAGGAAGACGGCGTCCGCATCATCGAGCTCAGCGGGGTCACCTTGAACCCCAAATACATACTCCAGCATGATGATGGGTCCCTTGACGGGCTGATGGACGAGCACATGCTGCTGGTCTCGCCACGGCTCGAAGACGCAGCACAGCGGCTTAGCGAAATCCGAGAGCGGCTGGCACTGGAAAGACTAACCAAAATCAGCGACCGGGCCCGGCTAACTGACGCCCCGGTGGTGCGCCTGGCAAACGTGCGGATACTCGACGTCGAAGCAGGGACACTGCTTCCGAGCACGCACATCCTGATCAGCCACGGCAAGATTTCCTCGATCGGCGCCAGCACCGACTCCCCAGAGGCCGTGGAAATTGATTGCCAAGGAAAGACCTTGATGCCGGGTCTGCACGATATGCACTCACATGTTTTCGGGCCCGACGCCCTACTCAACATCGCTGCCGGTGTCACGAACGTCCGTGACATGGGAAACCACCCCCAGCGGCTCGCTGACCTGACCGCCGCCATAAAATCAGGAGAGCTGCTCGGACCTGCCATTACACCAGCCGGACTGATCGAGGGCAGGAGCCCCTATTCAGCGAAGATCGGACGCATCGTTTCCAGCCAAGACGAAGCCATCGAAGCTGTTCACTGGTACGCGGATCATGGGTACATCATGATCAAGCTCTATAACTCGATGCATCCCGAGTGGGTCGCGGAGACAGCACAAGCCGCGCATTCCCTGGGGATGCGGGTTCTCGGCCATGTACCGGCATTCTCAACCGCGGAGCAGTCAGTACTTGATGGCTACGACGAAATAACCCACTTGAACCAGCTGGCCCTTGGCTGGCTGCTCGAACCGGGCGAAGACAGCAGAACCCCACTTCGTCTCACTGCTCTGAAACGAGCATCGGAGCTGGAGCTCGATGATCCGCGAATATGTCGTACCCTCGAGCTGTTCAAGTCCCGAAGCATCGGCGTTGACACCACCGCCTTCATCATCGAACGTCTCATGATGAGCCGCTCCCGGGAGACCATCGAAGCAGATGCCCCGTTCCTTGACCATATGCCCCTCGCATACCAGCGTGATCGGCGCCGCACCTATGTACCCGCCTCCGGCCCTGAAGAGCTGGAGACATATCGGAAAGCGTTCTTGAGGCTCTTGGAAATCATGGGCTTGATGCATCGCGAAGGCATAAAGCTGTGGCCCGGAACGGACGACGGAACAGGTTTTCCCCTGCACCGGGAACTCGAACTATACGTGCAAGCAGGAATGTCGCCACAGGAAGTCCTCCGCCGGGCCACCGCGGACTGCGCCGACCATCTCGGGCACGGTCTAACCCGAGGCCGCATCAAGGAAGGCTACGACGCGGATGTCATCCTGGTCGACGGAGATCCACTCCAGGACATCTCGGCCGTGCGCCAGGTTGCCTTGGTCGCGGTCTCAGGGGCGCTGTTTGCTCCCGAGCGGATTTACCAGGACATGGGCATAAAGCCCTTCGCAACGGCTCCGCGGATCCCTGACCACGTCCGCAGCTAAGTTCCCGGCGGAGCGGCGAAGCACAGAGAACGTGTCACGCCGCTCCAAGCCGGTAGCGTGCGCAGGTTCTTCTCGCAGACCCGCTGAAGCTACGGCAGCGCCCCATCTGCCACCCGTCGCAGCAGCGACTCAAGGCGCAGCGGCATGACTTCCAGCAAGGCTATGGATGTGTTGGTCCTCAGCACGCCGGCAGTCTCCAATATGAGGTTTGTGATCCGGTGAAGATCAGCGGTGTCCTTAGCTACAACCTTTAGAAGAACGTCTGCATTGCCTGTGGTGGAGTGTATTTCGATGATCTCCGGAATGTCAGCAAGGGCAGACAACGCTTCCCCACCTGCGCCTTGGCGAATGGAAAGCTCAACAAATGCCATGAGATCCAAGCCTAATGCGCGGGCGTTAAGGCGGCGACTGAAAGCCCCCAGGGCTTCGGCTTCCAACCGCCGGATCCTGCTGTGAATGGTGTTTCTGGCTACCCCAAGACGCTGTGACAGGGACAGTATGGTCGCTGACGGGTCCTGATCCAACGCCAGGATGATCTGCGCGTCCAAAGGGTCGAGTGCATGCATATTGAGCATTTTGACATGGATTTTATGGTTATCAGAGCATTTGTCTCAATCTTTTTGGATTCTATTGCCATTAATAAAAGCGCGTGGCCACTATGGGTGCTGGCAGCCTCAATCAGTTGGCCCCGACCGGACCTCCGGGGTCCGAGGACCCCCTTTCAAACAAAAGGAAAATCAGTGTCATCCACAGCCCCACGCATCTCAGGACAGACCGCTGGACCATCGCTGCGTGCGACTGTTGAAGGGCTGCCCGACTATGTGGCCGGTCGGCGGGCCACCGATGCCAAGGTCGCCGCTCTGGCCTCGAATGAGAGTCACGAAGTCCCGCTGCCTTCAGTGGAGAGGGTGGTGCGTGAGAGCATCAGCCGGATCAACCGGTACCCCGACATGGCAGCATCCGCACTGCGGGAGCGTTTGGCGCTGTTCCTCAAAGTCTCCCCGGAAGAAGTTGCTGTTGGACCAGGCAGTGTCGGTGTGCTCCAACAAATCATGGCCGCCACGTGTGGTCCCGGAGATGAAGTCGTCTTTGCATGGCGTTCTTTCGAGGCATACCCCATCCTGGTGACTCTGACCGGGGCCACTCCTGTTCCAGTGCCCTTGGACCAGGACGAGAACCATGACCTCGACGGGATGCTGGCAGCCATCAATGACCGAACACGGGTCGTCATCATCTGCACGCCCAATAATCCGACCGGCACAACTGTGGGCCAAAGCCAGCTCGAACGCTTCGTCGCGGCAGTGCCCTCGCACGTGCTCGTCGTGATTGATGAGGCATACGTGGAATACGTCGGACCTCACGGAATCGACAGCCTGGGGATATTCCGCACTCACGCAAACGTGTGCGTTCTCAGGACTTTCTCCAAGGCCTACGGTTTGGCCGGATTGCGTGTGGGTTATGCTGCCGCGCACAAAACCCTGGCCCAAGGTCTTCGTCGTGTCGCTTTGCCTTTTGGCGTTAGCACCCTTGCCCAAACCGCCGCGATTGCCTCCCTCAATGCGACCCGGGAAATACAAGAACGAGCCGCCGCCGTCATTGAAGAACGCTCCCGAGTAATCCAGCACCTCCGGTCAGTGGGTTGGCACCTACCCGACAGCCAGGCCAACTTCATCTGGCTCCGCGCGGATGAAGAACTGAAGAAGCAACTGTTGGACGCTTTCGACCGTGCCGACATCCTTGTTCGCGGCTACGTCGAAGATGGGGTGCGCGTTACCCTCGCCGACGCTACAACTAATGACCGTGTCCTCGAAGTGCTGGGAGACCGGGCCACCTTCGACAAACGATGACCAAACCAATCTTCCTTTCAAAGACTTAGGGACCACCATGACATACCTCGAATCCCCGACACTCATCCCGCAGACAACCGTCTCTTCCACAGTGGCAGCAATCGTCGCTTCACGGGCCGGTCACGTCTTCGGGCTAATGGGCAACGGAAACGCCCATCTGGTCAGCCACCTCACCGAAGCAGGCATAGGTTTCACGAGCGCACGCCACGAGACCGCCACTGTCGCCATGGCAGACGCCTACTACAGGGCCACCGGTATTGCCGCTGCAGCAACAACGACCTATGGGGCTGGATTCGCCAATGCATATACAGCCCTCACTGAAGCCCGGCTCGCAAGGATTCCACTCGTTCTGATTGTCGGGGACGCGCCCACCACCGGGCGACGAGTCTTTGATATTGACCAAACCGCTGCCTCTGCGGCCGCTGGTGTCACAACCCTGACGGTCTCCGACACCAACGCAGCAGCAATGACGCACCATGCGTTTGATCTGGCACTGCGCAACTTCCAGCCCGTTGTCCTCGCGATTCCCTACGACCTGGCAAATAGCGGGCTGGCCGTCAACGCCGCTGCACCCATCGAATTGCCAATAAAGCCTCGCTGGAGTCCCTCCCCCGATGAGCTCGACCGCGCGGCGGCGACTTTGTCTACAGCGAAAAGACCTCTCATCCTGGCAGGCCGGGGGGTCCTGCTGGACGACGCCGCGCAAGCGCTCACCGATCTGGGAGACCGGCTCGGGGCTCTGTTCATGACTTCTGTGATGGCCACTAACGTCATTGACTCCCCTTGGAATCTGGGCATTGCTGGCGGCTTCACACGAACCCACCGCCTGGCAGTGGCCCAGGAAGCCGATGTCGTGCTGGTCGCCGGTGCTTCGCTCAACTCATTCCAAACACGCTACGGGACTCTGTTCGGTGCCAATACACAAGTAATCAGGCTCGACAACGAACCCGAGACAACACACCCACAGGTATCCGAATACCTACGAACCGAGCTACGCCAGGGGCTGGAGGAACTAACCCAACGCATACCCCAACCCCGCGCAGAAGAGACATGGCGCTCCTCAGCGCAGTTAGTTACCACCAATGGATTCCGGGATGCAGCACCTGTCGAGGATCCACTGGAGTTCGGTCCTGACGGACGCCTGAATCCGCGGGCCGTGGTGGCCGCACTTGAAAATATCCTTCCTGCCGACCGCTCCATCGTCATGGACGGTGGCCACTTCATGGGGTGGGCCCCGATGTACCTGTCAGCCCAAGACCCCCACGCAATGATCCTGGTGGGCACCGCATTCCAGTCGATTGGCCTGGGATTTGGCTCGGCCTCCGGTGTTTCGGTCGCGAAACCGGACCGACTGACAGTCTTTGTCACAGGGGATGGCGGCGGACTCATGGGCCTGGCTGACATGGAGACTTTCCTCCGGGTAACAAAACGAGGAGTGATCATCGTTTTGAACGACTCGGCATACGGTGCCGAATTACACCAGTACGCGTCCAAAGGGCTCGACGCCACTGCGATGCTGATCGATGAAGTAGATTTCTCAGCACTCGGCCGGGCGATGGGTGCACACGGAACCAAAGCGCACTCACTTGCAGACCTGAAGGTTCTCGTTGACTGGCTAGCCCGGGATGAAGACGGTGTATTCGTGCTTGACGCGGCAATTTCTCAAAAAGTAATCATTGAGTACATGAGTGCCGCTCTCTCGGCCACGTCCTAGCGAGGAAACCAGCCAGGTCTTTGCACCTTTGTCAGTACGTAAAAACCTCGCAGGACGACATATGGTGCATTATCGGCGTTTGGCCTAGTTCGCTTGAGGTTTCAACCGGCTGGGCACGCTTCCGCCCTTTCGAAGCCGTGGGTATTTATGCGATTGCGCAACAACTTGTTGCGCACCCTACTCAGGAGATCATTCGCCGCGAACGTCCTCTGATGCTGACCCTCGAATCCTTGCGCCACCATCTGATGGGCTAACCGTCCAGACTGGATCCCGGGACAAGGAGCCACGGTTCCTTGTACGAACGGCTCTCTTTGTTGCCCGATCGTCCAGAGCGCGTCTGGACGATCGGGCGTAGAAAGCAGTTGACCATTGAGAGCTTGGAAGTAATGTCCGATACCCAAATGGGCCGCAGCCTGTGGCCCATTTGGCCCGTACCTGACCTCAGCCAACTGTGCCGCCAAAACGGATTGCATCTGTTGCTGTTTTCCTGCCTGCATTCCTGTCCGCAGGCCGCGCTACCGACAGCCACCCGTACCCATTGCCATCACTCAGATTCTCTCGGAGCCGCTGCCCCCACCGGCGGCTCCGCCCCACTTCCTTCACACCTCTGGCATCCAAGGGCCATCAGCCGGGAAATCATGCGGGCGGTGCGGGCGGAACGCATGAACTGGTGTGAACAAGCACAGCTCTGGTCAGCAGGCACACACCGAACCTGAAGATGGCGCCCATCCTGTGGACCGACTCCTGACCGAGCTGCGGTCGCAGTCCTCCGAGCTCGAACGGCTCCATGCCATCTACGGCGAACTGGAAACCAGAAACGGCCTCCTCCACAACGAAGTTTTGCGGCTGAAGCGCGCTCAGCGAACGAACGTCCAAGACCTCGCCCGTGTAGCAGCCATTTTGCTCCAGATTTCGCGCGCTAAAGGCATCGCCCTCGACCCAGTGACGCTCGACATCCTCCGCCGGCGCGGCTGGCTCCCGGCGAGAAACCGCACGGGAGCACGGCCATGACGATGTCCATCGCCAGGCTCTCAGTACGGTCAGGCCTCAAGTACCTGTTCAAGTCAACGATGTTGGACGACTTCTCCCCTACTCCCCCAGACACCATCAGCTATTACATGAAGACGGGAACGCCCCAAGGTCGTTGGTTGGGCAACGGCCTCCAAGGGATCGCCAGAGAAGCCGGAGATAAGGTCACGGAATCCGATGCACGTTCCATCTTCCAAGACGCGACCCACCCTGACAGCAACGAGCCGCTGGGGAGGGCCCACGGGCAGCTACCGATCGGCCAAGAGGCCAGTAACCACAATGCGGCGAAGCACGCCGTCGCCGGGTTCGACCTCACGTTCAGCGTCCCGAAGTCCGTCTCCACGCTGTGGGCCCTCAGCCCCCGCCCTGTCCAAGAGCAAATACTAGACACCCACCACGAGGCCATCGAAGCAACACTGGCCTGGATGGAAGAGCAGGTCATCAACACCAGGTCCGGTCGGAACGGAGTTGCACACGTCGGCACTAGAGGCGCCATCGCCGCAGCATTCGACCACTGGGAATCCCGCGCTGGCGACCCTCAGCTCCACACCCACCTTGTCATCGCGAACCGCGTCCAGCGCGTCACGGACGGCGCATGGGTCACTTTGGACTCTCGTTCGCTATACAAAGCCGTTGTCGCGGCCAGCGAACACTACAACGGCCTCCTCTTTGATGCATTGCACACGAGCCTCGGCACGGACACTGACATCCGAGCCCCAGCGCAAAACACTCATAACCCGAGCCAACAACTGACTGGCATCGCTGAAGCCCTTGTCCGTGAATTCTCCAATCGTTCAAGGCTCATCGACGTCGAAACCGATCGCCTGGTCGAACACTGGACCACAGACCACGGAGCTCGCCCGACAGCGACGACCATCGTGAGATTGCGCCAGCAAGCCACTCTCTCGACTCGAACTCCCAAGAATGTCGAGCCGTCCCCGTTACGAACACTGTCCGCACAGTGGCGAGACAGAGCAACGGCCAGGGGTTTTGATCCCGAATCCGTCGTCGCTTCCACCATTCGGCGCTCCCTCTCACGTCCGTTCCGCATTGGCGACTTCGCCCCGGGCTGGATTGCCGCCGTCGGGCTTATCACCCGGCAGCGTGTGGCGGCCAAGCGCTCAACGTGGAATCGCTGGAACCTGATCGCCGAGGGTGAGCGTGTGTGCGCTGAGATCCGTTGCGCTTCCCCTGCCGACCGCAACGCGTTGATTGAAGCGGTAGCTTCCTCTGCAGAGCGCCAATCCGTGCCGCTCAACGAGTACAGGTACAGCGTCCCCGCGGATGCTGCTGATGACCTGCGATTCGCCGGGCGCAGTGTCTTCGATTTCCCTGGATCGCGCCTCTACACGGATGAGTCGACACTTACCTTTGAGCACCAAGTCATGGCGGCGAAGAACGACGACGGCGGCCCGGCCGTGCCGGTCGAGCTCGCCTTCCAGACGCTCACCTCATACAGAAACCGCGGAGGGTCATCCCTGCACGATGACCAACTGACGGCAGCGTCGGATGTCCTGCTGAGCTCCAGCCGGCTCAACGCCATCGTCGGGCCGGCTGGGACCGGGAAGACGACGACCCTTGGCGCGGTCAAAGCAGCTTGGGAGGCAGCGTATGGGATGGGCAGTGTTGTCGGTCTGGCGCCGGCCGCTGCGAGCGCCGAGGTTCTCGGCTCGGAGCTGCGAATGGTCACTGAGAACATCGCTAAGTGGCTGCATGAATCTGTTGGGTCTGGTGCAGCCGAACGGGCAGCGCGATTCTTCCGTGCGGACAATCGACTCCGCACGGCCGCCACGCCCAGCCGCCCCATCGTTTGTCGCCTTCAACAAGAGGTCGCTCGTCTGGCCGCCGAGGAGAACCAATGGCTGTTCCGGCAAAACCAGCTGGTAATAGTGGATGAAGCCTCCATGGTCTCAACATTCCAGCTCGCAGCACTGGTCCGCCAAGCCAACGAAACGGGTGCCAAGATCCTCCTCGTTGGCGATCCAGCCCAGCTCGATTCGATCGATGCCGGCGGTGTGCTTGGTTGGCTTGATCGGCAAGGGAAGGCAGCTCGGTTGAGCACGATCTGGCGCTTCATGGATCCGTGGGAACGGTCAGCCTCCCTCGGGCTGCGTGAGGGACGTCCGTCTGTGCTCGCAGAGTATGAGGACCACGGTCGTATCAGGCATGGCCACTACTCGGACATGGTCGACCGTGCCTACTCCGCGTGGCACTCGGATGTCTTGGCTGGTCGACTTTCGGTCTTGATAGCTCCTGATAACGAGACCGTGCAAATGCTCAATGAACGTGCTCAAGCCGACAGGGTAAGTCTGGGCGATGTGGACGCGGAACGTGCCTTGCTCCTTCGGGACGGGCTTCGAGCCGGTCGTGGCGACATCGTTATCGCCCGTCGGAATGACCGATCCATTCGCGACGATCGAGGTGAGTTCCTTCGCAATGGGACGCTCCTCGAAGTCACGGGATTCGATAGACGCCACGGCGTTCTAAACGCAATACGCAAAGACACCGGAGCTGCCCTACTCTTGCCGAGCAGTTATGTGGAGTCATCCCTGGAGCTGGGCTACGCCACAACGGCCCATCGCAGTCAAGGCCTCACCGTCGACACTGGCCACACCGTCGTGACCCCCGGCCGCCTTACGCGGGAACTGCTGTACGTCAGCATGACGCGGGGCCGGCACTCCAACACGGCCTACGTCAGCGAGAACGACCCGGACGAGGACGAAATCCTGGACCCGACTGCCCGCTCGAGCTGGCGGGTGATCCTTGGCGAGGTCCTTGCTGCCGAAGGTGCGGAGCGAACGGCTCACGAGGTACGGGACTTCGAACGGCAGCACGCCGACAGCCTCGAGCGTCTGAGTCGCGAGTACGACTACTTGGCTCAAATCGCTGCGGGGTTGGATCTCATAAAGGCTATCGACCGTGTAATGCCCGGCTGTTCTGAGGAGATGCGCGAATCTCCAGCTTGGGGCGCCGCCGTCGCTGCCTGGCGACGAGCCAGCAACGTCAATCGCCCCGGAGCCCTGCGGACCTTGAATGAGGCTCTGGGCTCAGAAGCCAATGCACGGGACCTAACCGCAGTAGCCCACGCCCGGCTATGCAGGTTCTGCTCGGCGATGCCCCAAACGCCCCTCGATCCGTTGATTGAGAGGCTGACGATGGACCGACAAGACCTCGCAGAATCGCTGGACCAAGTACGACGGCGCATTGGGAACCGTGCCGAACGCGTCGCCAATGCGGCACTACTTGAGGAGCCTGAATGGACCACAGAATTGAGCCAGGACATCGGGGTAAGGACAGATCCTTTCGAGTGGGCTGCGTTGATTCGCGAGGTGGCCGTGTATCGAGATCGGTGGGGCCTCAATAGCGCGGCACTCGCCCTTGGTCCGACTCCGGCGGACTGGGAATGGGAACAGCGAGCGCAGTGGGACCACCTACGGCAAGAAATCACCCAAGCTGCCACACCAGAGCCAGGGCTAACAGATGTCAGCAACTTGTATGGGTTCGACTCCCCAATAAGCCTGACAAGCGCGGGGTGGCAGCTTTAAACTGGAAGCTGGAGCAAGTATGCAGATGAACCCAGTCCTCAAGCCGAGAGTATCAACACCCGCTCTTATCATTGCGAGCGCAATGACGCTGGTGCTTGCCCCAATTCTGGCCGCCCTGGCCTTTACGGTTACCGGTACCACTTGGCTACTGCTGACCATCGCCGCCCTAAGCGTCCTACTCATTGTCGTCTGGAGTCGGCGCCTTCGCGGTCTACAGCGGTGGCAATCGGAGACCGACGCTCAATGGAAGCGTCTCGAGGGTCTAAAAGAGGCCAGCGGGACTACAACTGAAATCACGGTGCTAACCGTCGACGCCCCTGAGCCGACAGGCGCGTGGGTCACCATCAGGTGGAATCGCTTCAATTACATCCATCCAGCATGGATAGAAGCACTCCCGGAGCCCATCTGGCCTGGGGCTGTTCTGCTGATCCGGCCGGATCCAACGCAGGTTCGACCGGGAGTTCCGTGGCCCGGGACGTACCGGATCAGCGGCGAACATGTCCTGGCGTGGGCGCCGCTGGTCGATCGCTAGAACCTGCGCCCAGCCCCCGAGGATTGCCTATCTCAAGCTTTCTGGCCCCGGCGAGCGTGCTTATCTGGGCTCACTATGAAGCGGGGCGCTGTGTAGTCCGCAGGAACGTAAGGACTTTGTTTTGCCACGATTCGTCACTCGGATTCATCTGTCGATGGTGAAATTAGGGATGCTGCTTGCGCGTGCAACTATTGAGCCATGTCTGGCTCGAGTTCACTTCTTTCCTTCACTGGACTTTGTCAAGGTCGCTCAGTCAATGATGTGCCGGGCCGACTCTTGGGGCAGCCCAGGTTTGCTGAGGTGCCGCGGTATTCTCAGGAAGCCGGTAGAGGCTGCCTTGACGAGGGCCGTCAAAGACATTTCTGCGGAGCTGCATTGCCGGGACGATGCTCTTTGAACCAAAATTGATGGCTGTCGGCTAGTTATTTTCCGCGATGACAGGACTCTTTGGTTCTGTCAGGGTAAGGGACTCGACCGGATATTTCCTTGGCGGGAAATGCCGCACGACAGGTTTCGCTCACCGTTGTGGACCCTTCGCGAAAATCCAATAGCCAAGGCCACCCTTGGTTTTTCAGGGATCTGGAGAGCTGCCGGGTTCCTGGAACATTCGCCTGCCAGGCTTCCGATAGGTCATGAATTCACTCTGGTGATCCCTTCGGGTGCAGATGGCCAGAAACTTTCGGCAGAGGTCTTGCGTTTGTGTCGCTCTTTAGAAGCACTGCGCTCTGGTTTGGCGGAAGACAACGAAGGCCCGCCAGTCACTTGACTGGCGAGCCTTCCTTTTTGTCTCCGAGCTTTTCGGTTTGTGTTAGTCGGACTTCAACGCCGCGCGGCCGGAGGAGTTAATCTCGATGTCCAATCCGTAAACGAATTTTGCCCGTTCCAAGGAAACGAGCCCATCTTCGACGTCTAGGCGGACTTTTTCGGGGTCGCGCGACTTGGGGTCACCGTAGCCTCCGCCTCCGTTGGTGATATTCACGATTCTCTCTCCTGGCTGCAGGATGACGTTTCCAGCAGACTGGAGTGATTCAACGGATCCGTCGATGCCGAGCTTTTCCACGGTCTGGGCATGCCCTGGGAGGCCGCCACGCACACCTTGCGGCGGGTAGACCGATCCGTCTGCGACATAGATGACGTTCATTGGGGTGTCTGTTGGACCGTACGTCACCCGTCCGGCCGGTGCTCCACGGAATTTGCCCGCGCCTTCGGAGTCAGGCAGCATCCTGCACTCATCGATCAGGACGGGGTACTTCCGTTCGTCAATCTCTACGGAGTCCCGGTACATGATGCCAGCGGTGACGGGGATACCGAAGAAGCCCCACCCGTCTGTTGTGGGGCTCGCAGGACCGCCGGAGGAAGCAAGGTATAGCTGGTTGATGTACTCCGAGTTCCCACGGCGGTTGTCGTGGCCGGAGATGACTCCCATACCAGGTCCTTGGCCGATGGCCCCTTCAGCGATGCCGTAGCCTTCGCCGAGCCCTGCAAAGGCAGCCTGGGTCATGTTAATGACCCGGTCTGCGACGTTGGTCGTGGCGACTGATGCTGATGAGGGGTGGGCGGGTATGCCAGCGATGCTGTTCTGACGTAGGGCCACCGTGACCCGCCGGAAGCTGCCTTCGTTGTATGGAATGGATTCGGTCAGCTGGTTAAAGATGCCGGTCATTCCGCTAGCTAGAGCGGTTGCTTCAGACATGTTGTAACCGGCCGGCACGCAGTCGATGTTGTCGCGCAGATCCACCAGTACCCGGGCTTCTTTGGGATCGATGGTCACTGTTACGTTCAGCGGGATCTCCTGATCCAGCTGGGGGATGGGGTCGTGGTTGGTGGTAGCAGTCAGGGTCGCTGCCGGCCATTGGCGGATCTGTTCAATCATCAGCCGCTCGGAATAGTTGAACCATTCCGTGATGAACGTCTTGATGGTGTCGACGCCGTACTTGGCGACGACTTCCTTCAGTCGCCGTTCGCCAATACGTGCGGCTCCGAGTGAGGCAAGGTAGTCGCCGTACCATTGTTCGGGCACACGGATCCTCCTCTTGCTCATGCGGATGATGTCTTGAACATCGTCGTAGTTGCTTTGAATTTTTACGCAGGGGTAGTTGATGGCACCCTCGTCGTAGATGTCCTTGGCGTACCCTGCGTAGGTTGTGGGGCGGCTGTTGCCGCAGTCAGCCTGGTGGGCTTTGGCGACGGCTGTGAAGAGGTGCTCTCCGTCGAAGAACACCGGTACCAGGATTGAGTGATCGGCATGATGGGTGTTGCCGTCATAGGGGTCATTGTGCAGGAAGGCGTCGCCCTCGTTTATGACGGGATGGTGCCGTTCCATGGATCTCGTCAGGAGCTGGCTTCCGATGACGTGAATCGGAAGCCCTTCGGCGGCTGAGAGGAGCTCGTTGTCGGCTGTGACGATGGAGCATGAGAAGTCCCGGGCGGTGTTGAGGATTGCCGAGCGGCCTGTCCTCAGCAGCGTGTTGGTCATTTCCCGGACGATCCCGTCGAGCCTGTTGGCGAGAACAGCGAGAAGCACCGGGTCGAAATCGTTTCGGACTTCGTCGGCGGGGGTTTCGGTGATGGTCATGGCTTTCTCGATTCAGTTCTCGTCAAGGTCTATCAACAGGCTGCGGAGCGGAGTCACACATGCACGGGAGCCGGGTGGAAGGACGATGGTGGTGGTCCGTTCCTCGATGATTGCCGGTCCTTCGATGATGGCGCCGATGCCAAGGGAGTCCCCGTCATAACAAGGAACATTTACATCTTGGGTCGCGCCAAAGTAGGCGCTCCTTGTGTTGACGGCACGCAGGGTTGCCCCGCTTTGGTCCTCTCGCTGCGCGGCCAGGTCCGGCGGGGAGAGTGGCACAGTCATGCGGGCGGCCCAAAGATCCCACTCCACGTCTTGTCCCTCTTCCTTCACAGCGAAGCTGCGTTCGTGGGCGGCGTGGAAAGTCTCCTGAAGGATTGCTACCGCATCGGGTGTTTTGAGGTGACCCTCTGCGATCGGGATGGGTAGGTCCCAGACCTGGTTCGGGTACCGTGCCTCGACTGAGTAATCCCGGCTCTGCTGAGCGGACAGTGCGGGAGGAAGGTTGGCGGCGAACTTGTCCAGGTCAGCGTCCAGTTTCGCCAGAGTCTTGGCAGAGGCGTCTGCATCAAAAAGCGCTGTTGTCATGTACTTTGTCGCCTGTACTTCGGCGACGATGTCGGCGAATTGGGCGCCGGCTGCGCTGAGTGCGCCAGCCGTTTTGGGCACCAGTACCTGCTTGCAGCCTAGTTCCTTGGCGAGCATGACGGCGTTGAGTCCGCCGGCGCCGCCGCCAGCTACGAATATGGATTCCCGGGGGTCAACGCCCTGGTTGATGGTGATCTCGCGGACCGCGCTGACCATCGCTTCGTTTGCTACCGCGAGGATTGCCCATGCGGCAGGGCGGAGTTCGATGCCGAGGGGTTCGGCGACCTGGGAACGGATGGCTTCCTGGGCTGATTCAAGATCGAGGGTCATTCGCCCGCCGAGGAAGTAGTCGGGGTTGAAGTATCCGAGTACGGCGGCGGCATCTGTCACGGTCGGTTTGTCACCGCCCCGGCCGTAGCATGCCGGGCCGGGGGTGGACCCGGAGCTGTGCGGGCCTACGCGCAGCAGTCCGCCTTTGTCGATCCAGGCGATTGACCCTCCGCCTGCGCCGATGCTGGTGACCTCAACCGATGACAGTCCTGTGATGTCGCCGGTCCATTGCGGCCCAAGCCAGGTTTCACGGGTTTTCTTGATTTGTCTGCCTTCGACGAGGCTGACGTCGAAGGTGGTTCCGCCGGAGTCGCCGACGATGAAATTACCGTGGTCGACTTCCTGGGACCCGTAGGCGTCGGCTGCGACAGGTGCCATGGAGGGCCCGGATCCTACGGTGTAGATGGGCCGTTTGAAGACTTCTTCAACGTGAAGGGCTCCTCCGAAGGAAGTTACGATGACCAGTTCCCCGCCGAAGCCGGCGTCTGCGAGGTCGGTCCGGATGGCGCCAAGGTGTGACTGCATCAGGGGCTTCAATGAGGCGTCAATTGCGGCGGATGAGGCTCGTCGGTATTCCCGGATGGTTGGGTTCAGCTCGTGGGAGAGCGTTACGGGAACGCCGGGCCATTCGTCAAGAATGATCTCCCGGATGCGCAGCTCGTGGTCGCTGTTGGCGATGGACCACAGTAGGCACACTGCGATTGCTTCTGCCTGGCCGTCGCGGGCAGCTCGGACGGCGGAGCGTACAGCCGACTCGTCCAGGGGACGTATTTCTTGGCCCTCGGAGCCGATGCGCCCCGGGATTTCAAATGTCAGGCGTGCTGGAATATAGGGTTCCGGGTAGGCCATGCGGAAATTAAAGGGCTCGTGCTTGCCCCCTTCCTTGAGCCGCAGGATGTCAGGGTGGCCCTCGGTGGTGAAGAACGCTGTCGGTGCGGTCTTTTTCTCAACTATGGCGTTGGTGGCGCGGGTCGTTCCATAGATGAACAGGCTCGAGTTGGACATGAGGTGTTCAAACGTAATCCCCATATCGGCTGCGATAAAGCGCAGGGCTTCGCGTGCACCGTCGAACATTCGATCCAACGTGGTGAGTGCCTTGTTGAAGACCAACCGTCCTTCTTCGTCTGCGACAACAACGTCGGTGAAGGTGCCGCCAGTGTCGACGGCGATTCTGTAACTCACAGGTAAATCTCCTAGCTAGGGGCTAATGGTTTAAGACGTCACTTTGTGTTTGGTTTTGCGGGGTCTGGTGAGGAGATGGGCCAGTCCAATGGCGACAACAAGGGCGATGCCGTTAAAGATGGGTTCGACCCAGGAAGGTGCTCCGAGAAGGCTCAGTCCGGACACTCCGACAGCGATCAGATACACGGCAGTGATGACGCCCAGGGCGTTGTAGTGGCCGAGCTTGTACCCGGCAAGGCTCAGGAACGCTGCGGCAAACGCGGGAAGGAAATATGCGGAGAACGAGGTGGGGCTTGCGGACCCCACCCGTCCAACGATGATGATTCCGGCCAGGGACGCCAGGACCGGGGCGGCGATGATAAGTGCTGCACGGAGCCTGCCTGTGGGAATACCTGCCAGTTTGGCAGCGGTTTCGTTGGCCCCAATTGCGTAGAACTTTCGTCCCAGGGGCCGTTTTTCCAAGACAAACCAGAGAACAGCGGTGACGAAGGCGAGGATGTAGACGGGCAGCCCGATTCCGAAGATCCGGGTGGTGCCGATGAAGGTGAACTCCGGGGCGATGGCGTCATAAATCACTGAACCGTTGGAGTACAGCAGGATCAGGCCGGTGAGAACTGAGTTGGTGCCGAGGGAAACAACGAACGAGGGCAGCTTGAACCGGATGACCAGGACAGCGTGGGTGATGCCCACAGTGAGTCCGACGGCCAGTACGACCAGGGCTGTGACGGTCCAGGGCATGCCTTGGCGCGCTGGCAGCCCCGCTGCGAGCATGGCGCAAAAACCCATGACGGATGCCAGGGACAAATCGTATTCGTTGACGATCAGTGGCAGCATCACTGACAGTGCCAGCAACCCCAGGATGGCGTTTTCGGCCAGAATGGTTGACGTGTTGGCTGAGGTGGCGAAGGTGCCGGGGAGGATGGCTGAGAAGAGGGCGAACAGGCCCAGGAGCAGTGCAAGCATGGCGTAGCCGCCGTAGGTCCTTTTCGGACGCTGGACAACACCTCCTTCTTGGGCCCTTTGGGCGGCGAGATTGCTGCCGCGTGCTTCGTCAGTCAACATGAACTTCCCTTTCGTGCATTGCTTTTAGGATTTCGGCACCGGTGATAGGCGCCCCAAGTTCGCTGATGATCCGTCCACCGTCGACAACGATGATCCGGTCACAGTAGGCGTAGATCTCTTCAGGCTCCCCGGTAATGAGGACAACGCTTCGTCCGCTGCGGGCGTACTCGTGAAGGTTCTCCAGGATCTGGGCCTTCGCGTGGACGTCAACTCCTTGGGTTGGTTCCTCGGCCACAAGAACCTCCGGTTCTGTATGTAGCCAACGGGCAAAGAGGATTTTCTGCTGGTTCCCACCGCTGAAGCTCAGCATCGGTGCCTCGGTGTCCGGAGGGTAGACAGTCATGGCTTCAAACGAGGCCTTCATCGCTTCCCGTTCTGCGCGGACGTTGATGGCGCCGGTCCGGAGGAACCGCTTCAGGCCGGTGATCGACGCGTTTTCGCGTGCGGAAAGACCACTCAGGACAGCATTGCGCGCACGGTCGGAGGGGACATAACCGACCTTTTGGAGGTCAATACGCCCCGTGGGGGACGATGCCAGGCGGACTGTGCCCGATAAGGGTGCCGAACGGCCGCTGATATAGCGTCCAATTTCTTCGACTCCGCTGCCGAGCATGCCAATGATGCCGAGGACTTCACCCCGTCGGACGTTGAACCAGCAGTCAGTGAGGATCAGCCCGCTCACTGACTCAGCGCTCAGGATGACTTTTGCGTCCGCATCAGCCAGTATCCCGTGTGCTGGAGCTGATTGCGTCCCGGCCGGCCCAATTTCTGAAGAGGCCGAGACGCTGCCGATTCGGGCTGCAAGTGAGGCGACGTCCATACCCGTCGTTGATCCGCTGTAGACGACCTTGCCGTTGTAGAGGACGGTGACGTCCGGGGCAATGGACAGGACTTCCTGAAGCCTGTGCGAGATGAACAAGACAGCGATTCCGTCCTCCGCGCAGGCCTGCATGACTTTCAGGAGTTGTTCGGTCTGGGCTGCGGGCAGTGTCGACGTTGGCTCATCAAGGACAAGGACGGTGGTGTTCCCGTCGTGCTCTCCCAACGCTCGTGCAATGGCCACGATCGTGGCCTCGGCTTTGGTGATCTCGCCGACCGGGCTGTAGAGGAGGTGCTGGATGCCGAACCTCCTGAGCAGCCCTTCTGCCCGGGTGGATTCTTGTCTCCAGTCAATAACACCGCGCTTCATGTTGGGTTTCCGGCCTAGGGTCATGTTCTCCAGGACGGTCATGTTGTCAATCAGGGCCAGGTCCTGGTGAACAAAGCCGACCCCGGGGTTGGCGCCGAGCAGCTCGATGGTTCCTTCATCGGCTGTGTGGAATCCGGACAGCAGCTTTACCATCGTGGATTTGCCGGAACCGTTCATGCCTACCAAGGCGTGGATCTGACCGGCATACAGCGTGAGACTGGCACCGTTCAGGGCGGTATTGGCGCCGAACCTTTTGGTGACGTTGGTTAGTTTCAGCGCCGGCCGTGGATGGGCAATGTCGGTCACTTGCCGGCCCAGATGGTCTTGAAGGTGCTCTTGTAGTCGGCGTCTCCGTCCCATTGGGAACCAGGGGTGATGTCCTTGACATTTTCGGTCGTGATCAGGCGGGTGGGGATTTTCTGTTCTACGATCGGCTGGTCCTGGAGGAGGCGATTGACGTTGTCAAAAGCTGCCCAGGTGCCCCATTTGATCGCTACGGCCGACGTAGCGGAAGCTTTTCCGTCACGGATGAACTGGAGCATGGCGCTGATGCCATTGAACCCCCCGATCATGACGGGCTTCTCGGGTGTAGGAGTCAGGGTAGGGACTGCGGAGATCAGCGCGGCATCGTAGCCTCCGATAACGACGTTGATGTTCGGGTTCTGCCGAAGGTTGGAGCTGATGAGCGTCGGGATGCGTGTAGCGGCGTCGCTTGAGACGAACTGGTCATCCTTGGCAATCGTGCAGGTTCCGCATTCCTCGAACGTTTTCTTCGCGGCTGTTACCCAGGTGTTGACGACATTGAATTCCGGTGCGTTCAGAAGGCTGACGTTGGCCTTGCCACCCGTTTTCCAGATCATGTAGTTGGCCATGTTGATGCCCTGCTGTTCCAGCGGTTCGTCAACTTCGAAGCTCACTCCGGTATCGCTGGGCTTGTTGGCCCCGTCCCAGCTTCCGACCACAATGCCTGCCGCCCGCGCAGCCTTCAGCGGTTCAGCGACAGCGTCTGCCGAGATGGCATTGAGGATAATGGCATCGTACTTCTGGTCGATTGCCTGGCTGATGGACCGGGAATAGATCTGGGGATCGAACTTGCCGTCAACCACCGTCACATCCCAGCCAATGGCTGTACCAGCCTCTCTTGCTGCGTCAGCGGGTCCTTTACACCCTTCTGCTGCAAAGCCGCAGGAAATGAACATGACCTTCGCACCTGCCTTAGCGGCAGGCCCTGTGGCGGGCCCCTTCCAGACAGACTCTGGATTCATTGCCTGCTCGGCGGCGGTCTGGTACTTGGCAACGTCCACGGCCTCACCATTCCCGGACGAGGCAGCTGTTCCCCCCGAACAGGCGGCCAGCGAAAGAGCAATAAGGCCGGCCGCGGTGCCGGCGATGAATTTACGCATTTAGATCCTCCATGGGGTCCACAAACAGACGGTCGTGGCTTGGCTAACAGTTGTTAGTTAGGCTGAGATTCAGTGTGGCGTGCCGAGGGCGCGGAATCAAGAGTTTCCCGAATGTTTTTCCTCCCGGAAACCTTGGGAAACCTGCAGATAACAACTGTTAGTAAGTCTGCCGTTCCGCGTATAGGGTGTCCCTATGCAAAGTACAACGCGATCGACGGCGGCTCTTGACGCTATCCGTGATTACCTTGAGGCCCAGAACTTGGAGGCCGAGACCGAAGGACGTCGGAAAATTATGCAGGCCGTTTTGGCGGTCGCCGTGGGCAAGGGCATCTCTGGAGTTACCATGAGGGGCATTGCCAAGGAGGTGGACATCAAGGCGGGAAGCCTGTACTCACATTTCGAGGGTGGGAAGGACGAACTGATCGGGGAGACACTTCGCTGGAATTACAACGAGTTTTTCCTTTCAATTCTTCGGGCACTGCCCGAGGGCGGAACCCCGGAAGAGCAGCTTCGCGGAGTCGTTCGCGGACACATCGACTTTCAGCTCTCCTCGTCCTGGCAGAATCTTTTCGAGACCCTCATCGCCGCAGACAGGGCAGGCAACTTCCTTTCGGAGGCCACTCGGGAGCAGGTTCGGCGCCGCAGGGAGCTGTACCTGAACTACGTTCGGGCGATTGTGACGGAAATCGAAGGAGATGGCTTCGACACCGCCAGGGCATGGGGCGTCATTAACTTCCTCAACGAGGCCATCACATTGGCCGGGCACGTTCCTTCCGGAACGAAGCGTGAAGAGCTTGACCAGTTCGCATTCAACGTCTGCATGGCAATTGCCAAAAGCCAACCCCATTCGCCCTCGGGCAATGACGGGGCGAAATTGAACGGCGCCCGGAGGTAACCTTCTGCAAACTGGGGACTTGATGACAGGTACGCCCAACGGGGGAGATTCAGCTTGATCAAACTGGTCCAGCGGTGCCGACAGGTCGCGGTAATCGGCGCAGTTCGGTTGCCCTACTCACTCATCACGGGGCTCGTTTGACACGTCTTTCCGGCCTACCCGTAGTTCCTAAGCCTAGAGCGGCATATGGGGCATGTTGCATATCATTTTCAGATAAACCCTATCCGGCATATCAACGGGATCAATCCAGATCTCGTAGCCTTCGGCCGCTTCGTAGATTGTCCGTCGTTCATTCTGGTCGGCCGCGAGCCAAAGCATGGAAGAATCCGGCATAACGTCAGCGATGACGCCCGTTCGGATCATCTTCCGATGCTGCCGGATCTCGACTCTGGAGCCAAGAAGTTGACTCCAGTCATCGCATCGCTAGGTTGCCACGGTTTCCTTTCATTTGGATTGTCCGCCCGGCCGTGCAGTGGCCGTTGCGGAACCGGGATCCTAGTCCGTTTCCGGACCGTCGCAGTAGTGGCAGCCGTCCTCACAGGCGTCCGGTTTCCCAAGTGACGGGGAAATAACGAAAGGGGAGGCCGGGGTCCGGCTATCCTCCAGTTTGCTGCTGTTCCGGCCGGAACGCTCCCCTGTTTGTAATCCTTTGGGTTTGCGAGTCGTGTTAGAGGCTGTCAAGGGAGACCTCTAACGCGGGGTGGTCATGCCTGGGCGGGCGTGCTGGATCTTTGCTAACCAGGGCCCAGGTTACTGCGACCCCTTCGTGGGTTGGCATCAGACTGCCCTCGGTGATGAAGCACACTTCGGCACCGTAGCCCGGGGACCACCAGCCGTTGTGTGGACAGTGGTCCCCTGTTTTGGGCCCTTCACCCAGAGCAAGATCGCGGTTGTGGGCGTGCTTGTTCCCGATACGTTTCTTCATGTTTATCGTCCTGTTCACCTTCGCGGCCCGTCGGCTAGGCATGCTAAATTCTGGCAATTCTTTCGATGTCCTCAAGGAATTCCTTAACGGTGGCTTCTGTTACTGTCGCCCTGGTTTCGGTGATTGCGGTGAGGTACGCATCGGTGGAAAGCTCCGCTTCAGGTTGCTCCTGACGGCAGGGCAGGACGGCTTGCTCGAAAGCGTTTTGCGAGGTCTTCCGTGCGGCAAACTCGATATCTGCGGGGGAGAAACGCTCGGAGGCCGCGGCCAGCAGGTCTATGTCCACTTCCGTGGCGGTGCCAGGTATGTAGCGGCGCCAGATGGCTGCCCGTGCCGCCGCGTCGGGGGCGCCGATGGGAATGACGTAGTCGAACCGCCCATGACGGAGGAATGCCAGGTCCAGGGATCTGATGAAATTCGTGGCACAAATGAGGATGCCCCCCGGCTGCTCGCGGAAAGCCGGAATGATTTTGAGCAGTTCGTTTGTCACTCCCTGCAGCACCGATGCTCTTTCTCCGTTTCTTGCGGAGGCAATTTCTTCTACTTCATCGATGAAGACAACGACATGGTCGAGGCCGGAAATATCCAAGAATGTTTGACGCAGCGCGGCGGCCAGACCCTGGGGGTCTGCTGCCAGCCGCGAAGGAAAGACTTCGACAAAGGGCCAGTCGAGGCGGGACGCCACAGCCTTGGCAAAAGTCGTTTTGCCTGTTCCGGGGGGACCGAAGAGGACGACCGCCTGCGGAGGAACGACACCGAGCGAGTTTGCAAGGTCCGGGCGCGCCAGAGGAAGGATGAGCCTTTGCTCTATCAGTTCTTTCTCGTGTTGCATCCCGGCCAGTCCGTCCCACAACCCGCGGGGAAGGATCCGGCCACCCAAATGCGTCAGTGGCGGCATTTCCTGAGGTTGGACGGGAAGAATCCGTTCAAAGTAGTGCAGGTCTTCTTCAAAGCGGTATTCGCTGTTGCGGAACGCCTTGACCCGGGTTTCGGAAGCGGGCAGCAATGCCGAAATCCTCCGGATTCCTTGGTCTGCAAGGCGGCGTTCGAGGCCTGCGAGCAGGGCACTTCCCAGGCCCTGCCCGCGCCAGGCCGACGCTTGGGCCAACATCAGTATCCAGGCCCGATCCTCTTGTATCATGCAGGTGACAGCGCCGATAACTTCGTCGCGAACAACCGCGACGACGGCCAGATCATCGGAACATGTACGGATGATCTCGGAGAGGGTGTAAACGGGATGAACGCTGTCCGTGCGTGACGCCTGCCAGACGCTGATGACCTGGTCGAGATCGTCAGCGTGGAAGTCGCGAACGCTCCATGGCTGCATGGTGTTCTCTCCTGTTAGAGGTCCTGGCCGCCTCTGTAGGTTCAGGCGAGCGGATTGATCCGGAGCAGCCTCGACGGGGCCCATGCGGCGTGTAGCGGGTGGTTAAGGATTGTCGCGGGCCGAACCTGATCGACGATGATGCCCTTGGTCCATCCCGCCGATATCGTTAGCGGTTTCACGCGTGAGCTAAGTGTCATGAGTGCCGATCAGCAGCGTTGTTTTCCCGCTGTCCAATCCTTCGACACACAGGGACTTCACCAACAGTTCAGGATCAAGTGCCGGGGTGTGCTCGTAAAGAGCACCACCTCGGTGCCTTTTTTCTAGCGGGCGTTAGCGGTTAAAGCGGTCCAAGCGCAACGTAGCTGTTGCCCGATGCGCCTCCATGCCTTCGAACTCGGAGATCGTAGCAACGTAGTTCGCAAGCCGCGGCGTAGCTTCCTTCTCAATACGCTGGTAGGTGAGCGGCTTAAGGAAGCGCGAAACAGACAATCCGGCCGATGAACGTGCGCCTCCCCCGGTGGGCAGGACGTGGTTGGTTCCCGCGATACCCTTGTCCGAGTAGGCCACGGTGGACCAGGGGCCGATGAAGATGGAACCGTAGTTCTTCAGGTTTTCGTGGTAGTAGCTGTCTTCCTTGGTCTGGATTTCCAGATGTTCAGGCGCCAAGGTGTCCATGATTTCGATGGCGGTTTCGCGGTTCTCGGCAACATAGACGGTGCCGTAGTCCCTCCACGCTGGACCTGCGATGTGCTTGGTCGCCAGCGTCTCCAACTGCTTGTCGATGTGACGGATGACGTCCTCACCGAAGGAGCGTGACGTGGTTACCAGGGAGGCCGGGGACAGGGGACCGTGTTCGGCCTGGCCGAGAAGGTCGGCGGCGACAATCTCCGGATCCGCGGTTTCGTCAGCGATGACGGCAACTTCCGAGGGGCCAGCGAGGAGATCGATCCCGACGCGGCCAAAGAGCTGGCGCTTGGCTTCGGTGACGTACGCGTTCCCCGCTCCGACGAGGATGTCAACGGGCTGCTCGCCCAGAAGACCGAAGGCCATCGCGGCCAAGGCCTGAACGCCCCCGACTGCGAAGGCACGGTCGACGCCAGAGAGGTATGCGGCGTGGAGAACGGCGGGGTGACCGGCCGTGGCGCTGGTCGGCGGGGTGCAGGCGATAACCGTGGGAACGCCTGCTGCTTTCGCTACTCCAACGGTCATAAAGGCGCTGGCCAGGATGGGGAACTGGCCGGCGGGCAGGTAGGCCCCAACGCGGGGCACCGGAATGTACCGCTGGCCGGCGAAAACGCCGGGAAGGATCTCCGTGTCAAAATCGGTGAGGTGCTCACGCTGTTCGATGGCGAAAAGGCGGGTACGCTCAGCGCCCGCAGCGAGTGCCTCACGGAGCCCCGGGGATAGCTTGTCTCCGGTCTTGGCTAGATCAGCACCGCTGATCTCGATGTCCGATCCTTCCCAGCCGTCCAGCTTCTGGGAGTACTTAATGACGGCGTCAACGCCGTTCTTCTCGATGTCGCTGAGCATGGTCGAAACCGTTTCAATGACAGCGGGAAGACGCTGTGCCGGCACCCCTCCAACGGCCGGTTCCTTGAGGGCTGTGAAAGTTCCGTGGATGTAGGCCTTGTCGGCCTCGTTGATCTGCATTGAACAAACGTTAGGGAGCCGCCGCATATCGCGCAACCTTATATTCTACGATCAGAGGCATAGGAGGGCCCTATGTGTCTGAATCAGCTTTAGGGCCTTCATCCTTGATCTCTAGCGAAATTCTGGCATCACTTGGCTGCCGCTAGCTGAGTCGCTATCTACAAGCGGACGTGAGATTTTTCAAGAACTTTCTCTCGCGGACCCCATATGTAAAGGCTGAGTCATAGGCTTCCCTTATGACTCTTACTCAACTTCGGGCATTTCTAGCTGCCTACGATCTTGGATCCTTCACCGCCGCTGCGGCGCTGCTGGAAACGTCCCAGGCGTCGGTCTCGGAGCTCATGAGCCGCTTGGAACAGGAGATAGGGCTTAGCCTGTTTACCAGAGGCGGACGCCGCCTGATTCCGACGAATGCCGCGATAGAACTGCGGGACCATGCCCGACAAACCGTCACGTCATTCGACAACGGGTTGCAGGCTTTGAATTCCATCTCTTCTCTGGAGGGAGGAGTCTGTACGTTCGGCGTTCTTCGGAACGCCGGCTACTATGACCTGTCAGATCTGGTGCAGCGGTTCCACAAGCGGTACCCCAAAGTAAAGGTTCGGCTTGTGGGCCTGAACTCCTCGCTGGTCGCGGAGTCCGTAGCGAATGGGGAGATCGAGGCGGGATTGGTTGTGTTGCCAGTCGCCGAGAAGGGTCTGATCGTAAAGCCCCTGTTTCGTGACGAAGTCCTTTACGTGTCCTCTAGCCGAAGCCCGAGGCGCGGGGCAATGACCATCGACGAATTCTCACAGTCGAAGATTGTTTTATACGACGCCTACGCCGGATGGAACGATCCGACCCGCAAGCAGATCCAGGAGCGGGCACAGTTACGCGGGCTAAAGATCGATCCTGCCATCGAGGTCGAGCATGTAGAGACAGCCCTGGCCTTGGCCGGGTCCGGGGCTGCGGACACCATCGTGTGCCGCACAATAGCCGAGGGTCCGGCGTTCCCAAAAAACCTCAAAACCGTGCCCTTTTCTGAGCCGCTTTACGACACTCTGGCCCTGATCCAGCGGGAGTCCTCCTATCTGTCGCCTGCAGCGCGGCGAATTGCTGAACTCACCGAAAGGACACTTTTGGCCAAGGTAGCCCCGGACCGCAGGATCAGCGTATTGGGCTAGCGTCGGGCGCCTCTGAAGAAAGCCTTGACTTCCGGATCTTCAAGAGTAGGCTAACGTCTGTTAGCCAAACAAACGTTAGTCAATTTTCCAGAGATCAGGCCCAGCAATGAAGCGGATAGCAGCATCTCAAAGTATCGGCAGGTTGGACGGCAAGGAAATGGGCAGAAAGATGGCTGGCCGGAGCCCAGAAGTCCAACGCCTCCTCACGGCACCGGCACCCTGGCGACGGGCCTCCACCCGTAGAGCAGAAATGACAGATGTGGTAGTCCAGAAATGGGACTGCCACATCTGGCCCGACTGCCTCGACTGATGCCGCTGGTTCCAGAATGCGGGGGGCCGGCAACGTACAGCAGCAAACCTTGTCGAGCGAACTAGGATTGCTCGTCAAAGTGAATAGCGACATCCGCCACGACCACCCTCGGATCTCCATGCTGTCGGCGACGGCGAGGTGGGAAGGAATTCCAGAGTTTGATCCGCACAGAATCGTTCAATTGCCCGGTCGGGAGCATTCTGATGATCTCTTCAAGGTTTGGGACCGCATCGCTGAAGACCTTGACTCCTATTCAGGCACTCGTTCTGGGAGCAACAGGCTGAACGGAAATCGGGCTGGGTCCGCAACGAAAGACTGAGCGCGGTCCACGCATACCGCGAGATGCCTCATCTGGCAAGAGCCTTCTCGGGCCGATGCATGCCGCCCGGGGCGTCCCAGCGACAAGAGTGGAAGGTAAGAAATGATGAAAACTGCGTTGGACTCCGGACCGCCAGGGAGGCGAACCCCCTTACGTCAGAGCGACAATACAAACGACCCTTCCGGGGTGGTTGAAGTGTGCGTCGACAATGCAGCGGAATTGGACGATGCGCTCAATGATGCCGTTGCGCTTGTACTCGAAGCCGCCACGGAATACAGAACGGGAGTCATGGTAACCCGTGTGGACGTAGGCAAATACGTCGTACAGGCCGATCGTGACGTACCTGCCGGGCTCATTCGTCAGCGCCACGCACGAAGTCCAATGGATGCAAAGGGGTAAGCTCCGGCATTCGTCCTTCTATGTCGGCGATGTGCTGCGTCTCGCGGCGGACGGACGATGGCGCTTCTCAGTTGCCGTCCTGGGACGATGCGGCGCCTAGCTGTGGGCTTGGCTTCCTTCAGCGATTTTGGCTTTCGCCTCGTCCCGGCGACGGCGAAGGTGGACGAGGCTTTCCTCTAGCGCACTGACTTCCCCGAGCCAGTGATGATCGCGAGCTTCGACGAGGCGCTCTTGGGCGTTGTTGGTCATGTCCTCCAGACGGCCGGCCTGGGCAGGATCGACTTGCAGGAAGCGGCATTTGACGCAGGCATGTTCGTGCACGCAGGGCGTGGCATAGGGTCGGTGACAGGTGCCCAGAGCAACGCGTCGCAGGAGGAAGTGTTGCTCGAACTCTTCCCATTCGTTCACGGAGGCGTGCCTGATTTCGTGCCCAGGCCGCGTCTGCCGTCGCCGTTCAATAAAGGCGTGATGGGCTTGGATGACGTGTTCGGGAAAGACCGCTGTATAGCCACGGGTGGTTTCCAGGTTGAGGTGCCCTAGCAGGGTTGACACGATGTGCAGCGGCAGACCGGACCCGACCATTTCGGTGGCGAACAATCGCCTGAAATCGTGGGGGGTGAACGTTATGGGCGACCCGCCATCGTTTAGTCAGGCATGGGATGCAATGTCGACGAGCAACCTCCGGACATATTGATAGGACAGGACGTTCTGGGTCGGTCCAACGAGTCTGGCGAATAAGTGGGGCAGCATTTCACTGAAGGTCTTGTCATTGGGGTCGTAGCGGCTGGACAGGGGAACCGCCTTGCTTGTTCCGCGGGCTCGGCGTTGAGCCTCAACCAAGATTTTCACGAGTTCCGGTGACATAGGGATCAGGCGTTCCTGGTCGTTCTTGGACGGGACGATGTGCAGGAGCGGCACTATGGTGTTGGTGGTCGGAGCCACATAATGATGCAGGGACAACTGCGTGAGTTCGAGTAACTCTTCGATCCGCACCCCGTCTCTTTGAACGTCGCAGCCACAGCCCACCCCCAAAAACCGTCAGCTTCCACCGCCGTGATGTCGGCACGTTTTCCGACAGGAACCGGAGGTGTGGCCTCGTCATCCGCTGCAAGCACCTCAGCCCAAGTTCGTACTCTGACGTCGATTTTCGTGCGCACCGGAGGGTCATGACGGCGGTAAGTCACACCATCAACGGTAAAGACTTCACCGTGGGTCGCAGAAAGCGCGCGTTCCAGCAGTTTGGCGCCTTTCTCGCGGAGGTCTTCGGCCGAACGCATGAAGGCTGGCAGCAACGGTGTCAGAGCCCTGGTGCGTTGTTGCATGCGCGCCACAACTTGCCGTCTTTGCTTAGACGCTGCTTTTGAGTCCGCCCGCGGAAGTGGGATGGGAGCGACCCAAACCGCCCAGCGTTCCGGTTGCTCATGGGACCATTCGGCAAGATCTCTATAGAGGGCCCGGACAGCAAAGTACGTTGAGTCGGTTTCGCGTCGTGGCAACCCCTCCAAGGTGACTTTCACACGCTCACGCCACTCGGCGGCGACCTGCGGAGTCAAGCGAAGGTTTTCCTGGGCGGGGTTGATCGCGAGAACTTCGGCCCAGAACAGCCTGACGAGCCGGTAGGCAAGGCCTTCCAAGGAGCTGTAGTCCATGTTGGGTTTGAGTTCTTCGAGGTAGTCGATCAATAATTTCCGAACCCCTGACTCTGGGATCCCATACCGCCCGACCAAGGTTTCCACGGTATGACGGCGGTTGGCGACGTTGGCATGCCAAGCCGCCCGCAAGGTGGGTAGCTCCCCGGCCAAGGGTCCGAGCGCAACCAATAGTTCCCATGCCAGGTGCTCCTTGGCATGACGCTGATTCATCCGAGCCGTATGCGAATAGGCCAGTATGTCCTCCCCTGTGAGCTGACCGATCCTCTTTCCAGTCCTCACCAGAATTCGAGCTATGGCGTTTTCAGCGTTGCGGCGGACCAGTTCGTGAGCGGCGCGGTACTGGGGCAGGGCCCGCATCCGGGCTGTTTGCTCAGGTTCGGCAACGTCGAGGAACGTGCCTGCGCCGCGGCTGTTTTGCCACTGCTGCGCTGAGAACAACCATTCATAGGAGGGGCGGACGAGTCGCGCTCGGACAAGGCTTGTCATGCCCAGACTGATGAGCTGTCGGCGCAGCCGTAGGCGCTTGCTCAGTTCGTCAAGGCCAGTCTTTGGCGCCTCATCCAGCCCTGAGGCGAACCATCGTTCGTCCCAGGTTTCACCAGGGAAGTCTAAGAGCCAGTTCAGTAAGGATTTGGCGGCCTGCCGGCATTTCTTCTTGAAGGCCGGGCTCTTGCCGTAGTTCATACTTGTGCTCACAACCCAGGCAAATGCGTCGTTGGCGGCGAGTGTCTGCAGCTCTCGAAATTGCCATTGTTGGTCCTGCGGGCCAAGTGTTCCGCCGTCGAATGCTTGGCGTGCCCGTATCCGGTTGTCCTTCCTGAAGGGGTTATCGGCGGCCACCCGGAGTCCTTTTGCAGTGTTGTATGTTTGGGTGGCAGCGATTTGGGCCGGGGATCGGGAATCCTTGACTGTGCCGGAACCGGTCATTCGGCCAGTCCCAGCAGTTCGCGCAGAGCCGCGCTGTCGTACTCGGGCTCGATGCCCGGCGATGTGGGTTTAGGTCGGGCGTAGTGTTCGAGAACCTTTTGCAACACGTCCTCCATCCGTGGCTGAGTGTAGATCGTTGTGGTGGTTACGTTGACGTGCCTCAGCACAGTTTGAACGTCCACCAGTGTGAAGGCCGGGTCCGCGATCATTCGCTCAGCTGCTGTGTGTCGCAGGTCGTGCAACGTCCAATTTGAGCCGAGTCCTTCTTGGGCCCGGGCGAACATCCGGCGTGCAGCACCATAGGTCAGTGGCCTGCGGTTCTTCGGATGCAAGGTCCACCAGACAGGTTCTCCCGGTGAAGCCGGCTGGCCTTCCTGCATATACAGCGCAAGCCACACGAACGAATCTGAACTGGCAGGGACAACATCGCGGTTCCGGGTGCCTTTACTCGTTACAACAAAGGTGTGCTCACCAAAGTCATAGTCACCGTGGCGCAGGCCCAGGAGTTCTTCGGCCCTGACTCCGCTGCTCAACCAAAATGACAGCAGAGCCCGGTCACGGTGGTGTTTCAGCCCGCCGAAAATCGAGGCAGCAGCATCCTCAGGGATCCCACGCCAAGCCGGCTTCGGCACGCGCTGCCGATAGGTCCCCCGTCTGGACTGGCGGAACTGATCCATGGGATTGTGATGAGAGTAGGGCCGTGACCGGGCACTTTTCCGTCGGGGCACGGGATTCACCAACGGCCCGAGATTCATCTCCAGGGCGAAGTCGTAGAAACTCGACAGAACCGTGAGCTGATGGTTAATCGAGTTCGCCGAGAACGTCATCCCAACTCCTCGTTTCCGCGTCACAGAATTCATCGCAGCAGGATTCTCAGTACCCCTGCGCAGCGCGTTGGCTGTCGGGGAAGACCTCATGTACTCCACAAGCGCCCGGACATCCAGCCGCTCAGCCCTCTCCCACGCCACATACCTTTCATGAAGAAACCTGAACCAACGAAGCAAGTCGTAGGCGTAACTGCGCAACGTTGCCTGCGAACAATCAGAGGCCAACAGATCGCGCAGAAATGACGAAGCGACTTCGTGTTCCGTCTCCGGGAAAATCACACGGTACGGCAAGCCAGATTTCGATTTGATGACCCTACCCAAGTGACCTGTCATGGATCCAGCTTCCCTGCCATTGATGGCCAAAAGACCAACACAAAGTGCAGTTAACAAGCAATATGTTCTGCGCGTAAATACCCAGGTCGGGGTCTCGTCCTCGGGCTCGATGTTCAAGGCGTAGCGTTCGGACTCTACTGGCTGACAGGCAGGAGCTCTGCATCCCAACAGCGGCGGATCCAGCTGAACGAGAGCTCAGTCGTCGTCCAGGATCTAACTGGCGGTCCGACGGACGAGCTTCGGCACTACACAGCGGCCGTTCGGGACTCTCACGCGGTGATACTGGGAAACGGAAGCCACGTTGAAGAAATCTGGGATGACGTTCAGACGGACACCACCTTTGAAGAGGCCCATCGAAAAATCGACTACGAACCCGATCCCCGGATTTACACCCCACGCATCTCAGCAACAGCGGCCTTGACTCGCAAGGGCGCTCAAGGTTTCGTGACGGCCGGCGCTGTATCAGACCCGCACTGGCCACGCATCACCCAGCACAGGACCTTACACATCGAGAGCCCGGCCCCAGGGCAAGGGCAGCTCGTCACCACCTACGTCGGCGATTTGGACTCTCCCCAACCAAATGGAAACCCCGTGGTGGTAAGGGTCGAGTCCGGGTGGGAGTCCATAGTGTCAGAACTTTGGGCAGTGCTCGACCCGAACCTGAAGGTTGCTGTCGGGGCCTTCCCGCTACAAGACGCGAGCTTCCTGTCCGAAATCGTGAAAAAGAAGCACTAATAGACGCGCATCAAAACCTCAAACTGAACCGCGGCAGGAGAGGCTAAATGAAGCAACCACTTGTTTCCGGCCCACACGGGCGGCAATGCCACCCTTCTTCGGCAGGCTGCTTCAATCGCTCGTTCAAGGGAAATCCAGGAACGAGACTGATCTTCTAAGTCAGTTTGTTTCCTTGCCCGGATGGCAGGTTGGGAGGGGAGCCTCGTCGGACATGCACACGACTCACTTAGCCCCTTATCGGTGCGGCGTTAGTCTAAGGCAGGGCCGGCTTAAGGCAGCATCGTCGCATTCTCCTACAGCGGCCGTCCCCGCCAAGACTCTTGGTCCACGCGCCTCACCTGCCCAGCCGGGAACCACTCAACGTGATAGACGCGCCTGTCGTCCACCCACTCGACCAGCCCAAAGGTCCTCGTGTATTTGATGGCCCGACCATAGATCTCCCCCACCCGAACCAGCGGCTGCCTTCCAGGCTCCAGCTCAGTGATCTTGCCGTCGTCAGGCTTGGGGTGGCTATTGTCGGCGTCAATCTGCGCCATCATCCGGGCGAAAGCGGTGGAGTCTTGCTTCGGTCTCATAGCAACAAGACTAGAACATATATTCGAACGCGCATCCTGAGCACAAGTAGGAGCCCACGTCTCAACAATCGAGACGTGGGCCAGAAACCGCGAAAACCGGTCAGACCGTCATGTCATTCACCGGAGCTCCGCCTAAAGGGGACGCCACCACCGGCCCCTTCGTGGTCACGTTGTACGCGGGCCAGCCAGTCGCCGTCGTCGCTTGTGGCCCTGTAGCCTCTACGGCCGCCTCGGGCTCGGCAACTGTCCGTGCGGAGCGTTGATACGTCGCCGTGCCAAAGCGTAGGTCGGGACCGATAGTGTCAGCGATGATCCGCCGGGCTTCGCGCCGTTCGCCGTCCTTGTCGTACGAACGGAACTCAAGCTCCCCCGATACAGTCACTGGGTCGCCCTTCTTCAGAGAAGTAGAAGCGTTCTCCGCGAGCATCCGGAACGCAGACACGTTGTGAAAGACCGGTTCGCCGTCGCGCCAGGTACCGTCAGGATTCTGAATCCGCTGGTTCACGGCAACGCGGAGTTTCGCGTGCGGAGTACCGGATTCCCCGATGGTCAGTTCGGGATCTGCGACCAGGTTCCCCGCGATAGTGATCGGGATCTTTGTATTCATGATGGGTTACCTTCCTTAGTCGACGGGCCTCTCCCGACGGACATCTGCGCTTTCAGGGACCAGCTATCTCAGGACCGTTCAATGAAGCATTCGGTCCAGGGACGCCGGCGTACGTCGGATTGTGCGCAACGGACCGGTCAGCACTGGCGGTAGCGAACTTCCCTCCGAACCCCGGAGGATCCGAGACTGCCAGGATCCCCTTGGTTGCCGCGGTCACCCGGCCCAGCACTGATTTGGCTATGTCAACACGCGACGTCGGCATCCAGCCTTCCGAGGAATCGTGCTTCAAGTCCTTCTCCGCACGGATCACAGCGTCTGCCCAGCCAGCAAGATAGGACGCTGATTGCGGTCCACGATCGATGCCGTGGGCCCGCAGGACGGTATAAGCAACCGATTCGGCTTCCACTTCCGCCAAGCCGCGATGGTTGGCGCTGCTTCCATACAGCCGTCCCAAGCGGTCGTCTGGTCCGTGCAAAAGGACGTGTCCGAGTTCGTGGGCAAGAACCGCTACCCGCTCCTCGTCGTTCATCCAGGCACCAACTTGAATTCGACGGGCATCAAAGTCGGTAAAGCCACTGGTGTAGCCCTGCTGAAATCCCGACACCTCAACCCGGAAGTCGTGTTCCTTCGCAACGTCTCGCAGGGAACTCCACAGATCACCCACGTCCGCCCCACCTTGAGCATCCGCGCGAGGCACCAGCAGCGGCGTGCCCTCCGTTTGGGTGACATCGAAGACAGCCTGCCCGCGCCACCCTGTGATCACGTTCTTCTTACCTCTGCTGACAGCATCATCAGGTGCAGTCTGATTCGCTGGCACGAGCTTGCGCTGCCCGTCGGCCAGAATCAGCTCCTGCATCGAGGCCGTCCGCGGCGCGATCACCCAGAGCGCGTGCTCTCCTCGTAGAACCGTTCGCCCATGCCGGGCCCACTCTTTGTAGCCCGCCACTAGAGTCGGCTCTTGGGTACCGCGCTGCGCCATCTGCATCATCAGCAGGGCGACGTTACCTCCTGAATAGCGCCACAGGGTTGCTGAGGCGTCGAGTAGAACCTGCCAGCGCATGGGCGACTCAATGGCTTCCTCAAGGGCTGTGTGAAGTCCCCTGGTCAGGTCGGCTATGCGCTCCTCAGGTGACAGGCGAACGTTCGACGGCGGCGCGGCGGCTTCTTCAGCCCCGCTTGAGTCAGGATTCAGTTCAGATGCAGAGGCCACGACAGCCATCCTTCGTGCTTCTAGACAGCCCTAAAAAGGGATCACCTATTCATGTCGAGCGAACGTAGCAACGGCATGACGAAATCAGCTGCGGGCCTGGTGGGTGCCCAGCTTCCAGTCCTCGAAGTCCGGCACTGCCGGCACGAGCCTCACGACGGGTTCCTTGTGACTCTGCAACCCGACGCACCCGGCCGTCCGCGTGTGGGTTCGGAGACGTTCGACGCCGTGGGGCAGCCTCTCGTGGAACGCCAGCGGACCGAATCCCGAGTCATCTGACGTGAAGGAAGCCGCTTCCGCACGCTGAAGCGCATACAGTTCGGCCACGATCTCCGAGTGCCGCCACCAACAGTCCGGTACCACCGACGTCGTCAGCTGATACGTCGCAACGAACCAGCGAACCCAGTCGAAGAGGCTCTGCCACACCACCTCTGCCTGCGCCGATGACATGTCCCGCCATCGATGGGTCACGCCGACGCTGTGCGGCGACGACTGGAATGAAGACCGGAACAGTTCTGCGGTTAGTTCGTCATCTAAGTCTGATACCCGCCCAACCTCGAAGTCAGAATCGTCGGCCTGGGTACTCATGAATCAGCCTCGCTGTTCGCTTCCTGCCGACTCAGGTGGCCAGCAGCCAGCTCTCGCTCGGTCTCCAGCTTCGATCGCCCTAGCTCAGCGGCGTCCTTGCGTCTATGCCAGTCACGCAAGTCCAAGAGGATCGGACGAGTTCGTCGGCCGAGCATGAGCGCCGTACCAACAGGAAGGCGCCGGATCTCATCCAGACGGATCACCGGACTCTCTCGAATCTGTTCGCCGTCCTGGCGTCCTTGAGAAGACCAGGAACGAGTGTTGAGGATCAGGCTCCGCTCCCCCAGCAGACCCTCCAACGAGCGCAGGTCACGCTCATCCGAACCTCCGCCGAAGATCACCTTGATGATCGCGGAATCCCAGATGGTGGCTGCCTCCTCGATGGACCATCCACTCCGTGCCTGTGAAAGGGATTGCAGAACCACAAGAGTGGAGATGCCAATACCGCCACCATCAGAGAGCACCACAGGCAGACCGGGCCACGGCGACAGATTCGCTATTTCGTCGAGGATGAGGGAAAGCGGTGGATCGAGTCGGCCTCCAGGTGCGACGAAGGCCAGCTCTCGCGCGGCGTTGTCGATGTCGTCGATTAGAGCGGACAGGTAGGGGCCAGCGGCCGCCGCCCCAGAGCGTGTGCCAATAAGGTAGAGCGTCCCCCGTTGCCTGATGAAGGCTTTGGGATCAAACTCTTGAGCTTCGTCTTGTGGGTTCAGCGCCGCTAATACCCTCGGAGACGAGAGTGGAGCCACTGCGGCTGAGACCCCAATCCAGGAGTTGGAGGTGTTCCGTGGGTCGTCTTCCAAGATCCCCATCAGATCTGCCTGCCAGCCCAGCGCAGCACCGGGACGCCCCAGAATATCCAGCGCCTCTCTGGCCAACACCGGACTGGACGACCATCGACGGAATGCTGCGATTCCTTCCCCGGATAGCGCAGCCGCATGGAGCAGGCACTGCAGCACGATCAGCGAGCGCTTTTGCCACGCGGCATTCTCACCCTTCATCTCTGTATCTGCGGTGATGACAAGAGCCCTTCGGGTTGCGATATCCGGGTCACCGCAACCACGTACCGGTGACCAGCGCAGAGTCGACGGCAGACCCGACATTCCCTGAGGATCAAAGACTGTGACCGGCCGCCCATCAGACATCCGCGCTCGCATAGTGACCACCAGGTTGTCGGCTCGCGTGGATGTGGTGACAACAGCACCGGGCGCGTCGAGAATCGCGTTGATGACCACGTATAGCCCCTTGCCCGAGCGAGGAGCCCCTTGAATGACCATCGACTCTTCGGTGGAAACATGGATGGTCACTCCACGGGAACGCCCAAGTGTCCATGACACATCGTGAATGCTCGGCTTGCTGAGGCCTGGCCGAGTGAATTGCCCACGCTTGCGAACCGCCCTGGCTCCGAAATCCCGAAGTATCTCTGCCCGACCGGCCACGCCGTCCCTGCTCAGGATGTCCTGGCGTAGCCATGCGCCGGACTGTTTCCAGGTTCTCCATACGAAGGCCGCGGTGGCTGCGAGCGCCGCAAGCAACGTGAGGACGACTCCCACAATCCACCAGACTGCAGCCATGTCCAAGGTGCAGTTTCGGGAGGTACCTAGAATCCAGTCCTGTCGGCCGGCGATCAGACCTACGCCGGCAGCGGGGTTGAAGTACGACTGCGGCCTCCCGCCACAGCGCCCGGCGCCGGCAAGCTGCGCGGCTGCTTGGACCAAGAGGCAGAAAGCCATGTATCCGGTCAACGCCCATAGTCCGGCCGAGACCAAAGGACTACTGTTACCCGATCTCGTCCTCACAGGTGCATCCGGTCGTCAGTGCCAAAGACTTCTAGCTCGTCCGTGGTCACTCTGTTCGCGACTATGAACGAGCGGTTTCCCACCTTCCATAGCCCAACGCCCTTGGGAAGGTTCTCAACGTGCTCGCACTCAGCTTCAGTAAGGCCCAGGGCTTCCTTGGTCAGGCGCATGGCATCATGCTTCTGGCGATAGATAATGCGTGTGTCGGCTTCCGTCAGCAGCCCTAAGGCTTTCTGACGGTGACCGCTGGTGCTGTCTCCAATCTCATTGAGGTCAGCCACTTTGTGCATGATGAGGAGGTTCGCAATCCCGTAGGTTCGAGCAAGACGCCATTGCTCGCTCATCTTGGCCAACATGTAAGGATCGGCGAGCATCCGCCAACCCTCGTCGTACACCACAAGCCGCTTGCCGCCGTCGGGGTTTGTCACTGCAGCTTCCAACCAGGTGGCACTGCAAGCCGCGGCGAGCGACAACGCTTGCTCGGACGCACCGATGAGCGCGGAAGTGTCCATGACCATCATTGGCGCGTCGGCGTCGAAGGCCACCGTGGACGGCGCATCGAACATGCCCTCCAAGTCGCCTGATACTGTGCGCCGCAGCGAGTGACTGACCGATGCTCCGCCATCTTTACCGACAAGGGCGAGCGTTTCCGCGGAAGGGCTCAGGAGGTGGTCCAGCACCATAGGGAGGGTCGGCGTCGAGTTTTCCGCGGTGGTTTCCATAAGCGCCATGTCCAGAGCGGTGTGCTCAACGGGATGCAACGGAGTGCCCTGACGCATGAGAGACACCAGGGCCACAATCAGTTGCCGACGCCGCTGCCGGACGACAGCCTTCCACTGAGTGTCCGATAGCGAGCTCGGCCGTGGACCTGCATCCAGAGGATTGACACGTGCCGTGCGCCCTGGGCCGACGGAAATGACCTTGCCGCCGACGGCATTGGCCACTGAAACCCATTCACCCTTTGGATCCGACGCCACAGCCGCTTTCCGTCCCAACGTGATGGAGCGGGCAACCAGGGACTTCCCACACATGGATTTACCGGTGCCAACTGTGCCAATCACTACGATCGAAGGACCGCTGATAATTCCCTTGTCGTAGAGGATCCACGGATCGTAAGAAAAGGCTCCCGAACCGAAGACGTCAGTTCCTATGTAGGTTCCCTCGTGGCCAAGTCCTGACTCCGTGATGAAGGGGTAGGCCGCAGCGAAGGTCATTGTCGAGGCGCGGTGAGGTGCCGGCCGCAGTCTATGCGGTCCCCATAGTGACTGCGGTTCCCTGCTCCCCCAGTCACCGACAAGGCGCTCGCGGTCGCCGCGTCGCTCCAAGGCTTCGTCGATCCGCTGGCCGAGTTTGCGCCGCTGCGGCAACGACTCAGCGGTTGCCGCCTTTCTGAGACTCTTGCGTTCGGCGCGAGTGCCCGACGGCGTATAGGTCACCTCTTGGTTCTTGAGGCTCATCGCAATCCCCTCCCGAGAGGCAACCCACCGGCAATGAAGGCTGCCCACTGCTGCCCCGCCAGCAATCGAAGTTCGACGAACGCGCCGGCTGCTGCGGACTCGAGTTCGTGGCGGTGTCGGGCCAGATCCTCCAAGGACGCTGCGGTAATGGTCACGAAGGCGGTCGGACGTACATCGCCATGTCCGGCAACGATCTCTTCTTCCCGTTGCGATACTTCTTCTTCCTCGGCTCGCTGCTCCCTCGTGGTGGGTCGATCGAAGCGGGCGTTGATCCTTCGGCGCGTTTCGTGGGCTTCCTGGGCTGATCGGATGTCGCGCAGCGCCTCCAGGGTCGGCACAGCGCGAATCACCTGCGTGACTGTATGCCGGAAGTCCCCGACGTAAACCAGCGGGTGCAGGAAGCCGGGATACACCTTTTGCCGCGGCCATTCTGCGACCCAGAAAGTCTGGTGGAATCCGGAGTCTGTGCGGAGGTACGTCCAGTGTTCCTCGAGGGCCATTGGACTTGAACTCAGTCGCCGTTGCTTGCTCGGTTGGGAATCCTGCGGCTCACTGTCATTCTTCACCGACCCGCGGGAGACCGTTTCAGGATCAAAGGAACCCCTGAATACCTCAAGTAGTCGGGATTCCGAAAGCCACTCGTCCACCCGGACTCCATGAGTTGCCAGGGATGTAGTGATGGCCTGCACCTCCAAGCGCAGAACACGCTCCAGTCCGCCTGTGCCTCCGCCAGATTCCTTGATGCGCCTCCTCGACTTGGCCGTATCCACCACAACGGACAACAACACGTCGTGACTCATGGCGGATCCAGCTGCGGCTATCAAGTCCTGGTAAGCCACCTCACCCCAAGATTTGCCACCGGGTCGGCCGCCAATTTGCACGATGGTGTGGTCGTAGAAGTCTTGGAGTGCCGACGAAGGGTACGGAACCGTGTAATCCTGAACGGCGATTCTTGCTATGTCCGATCGTTGCGCGAGCCCGGCTTGTACCCGTGACCATGCCTGGGCAGCCCACGCTTTGTCATCGTCGTCGAGGAGAGCGAAGGACCTGGTGGTACAACGCAAGACGACTGTCGCTTCCTTACCCTGAGGGTCGACGATGAAGCACTCTCCACGTCGGGTCATCTGAAGCTTGAGACTGCCGAGTCCACCTGGCAGCGCAAGCTTCCCTGCTTTCAATGCCTTCTCAGGGCGGGCGAGGTATCGGGTTTGCCCCAGGATCACTCGAACGAAGAACAGCGTGATGAGGCTGACCCATATGGGATACGGGATACGAGCGTGTTGGAGCACCCCCAAGAGCATGAGCAGCAGCCAGATGGGACTCATCGTCGTCAGTCCGACCGGGCCTCCCGTTGCAGAGGCGATAATCGCCGTCAGGATGCCGAGGGCCAGCAACACAAGCTGGTACCATTTAAACCCCATAAAAATGCCGCGGCGCTCGTATCGGGGAAATTTGACGGCCTCAAGGGCCCGGGAATCTTCAGTCATGGGGTTTCTCCGGAGGGAAATGCCCCTCAGAAGCCTTGGGCCTGATGGGCGGCAATTGGGACGCGGGCAGCGTGCTGCCGGGACTTCGCACGTCGGGCAGCCGAATGGTGCTGGTGTGGTTTGACTTTGGCGGTCCGGCGGCCGGGTTCCGGGCTATCGGCGAGGGCGTCGCAGACGAAGCTTGTTTGCTCTGCTCGGTGACGACTTCTCCACTCACCACGTCGTCCTGCCTGGCGGCGACTCCGCGGGCAGAGTTTGCTCCATACGATGCCGAAGCGTTTTCACCTGAGGTGAGTATCGGCGTCGTGCTCGTCAGGCTACGCGGCAGGGGCAGCGAAGGTGCCAGCGTGCGCGTGGGGGTGTCTCTGCGACTTGAGGGAATTGGTCGAGCCAGTGACGATCTCCCCAGCATTGATGCAATCGTCATGCGGCCACCGAGTTGCCGGCTGAACTGCCTGGAGGCAACGCTGCTGCTGCGAGCAAGAACGTGGCCGCCGCCAGCGGTTTGAGCCGCAGCTGCCAGTTCGCCACCCGCAAAGCTCACCAGCCTCAGCGCCATCAATGGTGCACCGCAGGCCAGAACCATTCCGACAGTGCCGGCGGCCAGCCCTGCAAAGGACGTCGAGTCCGCGAATAGTTTGATCGCCGCTGCAAGAACCGTCGCGGCCAGAGGTTTCGCCAGCAAGAGCGCCACGACGACTTCGCACCACCGCCCGGCCCAGGCCTTTGACTTCTCCCAGGGCATCATCATGAGGGCGACCGGTGCGACAGCCGCGAGGACGGCGAGGGCGAACGTTCTGAAGATCATGGAGCACATGAGGATGAACGCCAGGATCCACACGACGATGACTGCCATTACTGTCACTATCGCGCCGCCGACGGCTCCGCCTTGGTTGCCGGGCGCCAGGGAGATGACGTTCCATTCGCGCTCAGAGCCTTCGGGAGCTCGTTCGAAGCCGAAGAGCCGCATGAACACGACGTACGGGTCGGTCCCGATCGACTCCAGGAGAGCGGTCGACGCAGAGTCCGTTACTCGCGTGAGCTGTTGGACAAGGTAGACCGCCGCGGCAACCAAAGGCACCGCGGCTGCTCCCCCGACCAACGCTCTAATCAGTCGGCGAGGCTGCTGGCTAATCAGTCCGGAGAGGAGTTGAAGGATCATCACAACCACCAGCGGAGTCATCATCACAATGACCCACCAATTGGTCAGTCCGCCGATGGCAGCCCACTGCGAATCGTCGACTTCGGAAACGCTGAAAGCACCAGTGATGAACCCCCACATCCACGACGCGATGTTCTGAAGGACGTTGGCGAAGATTGAAGTAATTTGACCTTGGACGCCGTCGTTGGCTTGGGAAACCAGTCCGCAGCCCGGCGGCCACCAACCATTGAGGTCACACTCGATAGGCATGATCGCGGGCGGCTAGAAGCCCAACGGAAATGCCGTCTGCGACCACAATATGTAGCCGTTGATGCCGCCAAGGATTGCTGCAACTGGGCCCGTCCACAGCAGGATCACCCCGCCCCCTGAGGCAAGCCGCGACGATTGGCTCAACTTGCCGGCCAACAACATCGCAGCTCCAATGATCGCCACGATCGCTATGACGATGAAAGCGCCGACGAGGATGCCGCCGCCAATCTGCTTGAGTGACTCAAGAAAAGGAAAGTTCGCGTTTGGTGTGATCCCAGGATCCACCGCTGCCAGTTCCATCTGGTGCTCCATCCAGTCGTCTTCCAATGGAATGAGCTGATTGAGCTCACGACTTCATGGATGTGGTGGGCGGGTACGACATGACTCCCGATGTAGCAGGGTGACGAGCCGCTGCAGACGTTGGCAACCGTAGTCACCACAGTAAAGCCTCCCAAAGCGACTGCTCCGCTTACGACATGCAACGACGGGTTCGAGCGAAGTATGTATACGGCAGAGACCCGCCGGAAAGATCGCCAGCCTCTCCACGCAAAGACATTGCCTACAAGACAACCTGGTTCGTAAGGGAACCTGCTTCGAGTTCCTTTTCGCTCGCGACAAACGGCGCGACCGTCGAAGATGTCCAGTGATACCGCCAGGCCATTCCCGCTGTCTCCGTAACAGTAGGGGCTTTGAGGCGGTCCAAACCCGCTGGGATTGAGATCGCACGACTCTCACTAAACCTAATATGTCTGTCGTGCGGCATCAGCACCCCCCTCTGCTTCCAGTCACCGGCCAGAATTTCCACACGCGCTACTGCGCCATGCGTCGAGCGAACCCAGGAATTTACTAAAATTCGGTGCGCACACTCGGCTGAATCGGGATGCTGAGCACTACCGTATTGAGGCGGCGCTGCGGTCCCACCAAACAATCGCACGACAAGACCGTCTGGAGCCTCGGCATCCAACTGTCTCAATAGCCACACCAATGCCTCAGGGGCCTGTGTGGGACTCGGAGGCAACTGACTCCGTCGCATTAGCTCCGAAAAGAGATAGCGATCATAGATATTAATCTCACGTGACGATGCTACTAATGGCTTCAGAACTCGCTGCCAAAAAGAAATCCGCGTTTCCCCGAAGGAGAGCCTAGAATCATGGCGCAGGGTCTTCAAGCGTTGGACTGGCTCACTTTCTAGGAATTCCGCCGGACTCGTGAGTAACACACCAGTGCCCGGATCAGTAATTCCACTTTCCTCAGCAGGAAAAAGAAGACGAATAATTGCGCTGGGAATCATGGCAATTTCTGGTGCTTCTTGATCGGGCCAACTGTTAGCTAATTGAACAGCGGTACTAATTTCACTCAAGGTATGATCAGAGCCGGGTTCTAGAACCTGAATACGCCGCTGCTTGCGCATCTCCTGTATCAGGATACTCCAAATTTGACGTGCGCGTTGATCAACCAACGGAGATCTGTTGGCAACTCTCACCAGCTCTAGCATTTCCCTAGAGTTGCCCATAACTAGATGGCCGTGAGCGGCCAAAAATTCCGCTAGCGCTTTGTGGATGATGTTTGCATAGGGGCCTCCTGCTTGAACTGAAATCTCTTCAACAGCAGAGCCGCAAATTCCCAATCTTGTTATCACTACATGCCGCCAAATATTTCTTCAAGGCGATCATCAAAGAAACCGTTTGGCCACTCATCAAGGAAGTCTCCGTTGGAATCAATCCTGAGTCGTTGGACTGTCGCCTCGCCACTCGGAGTCTGATCCACATAGACTACAGCGACCTGGTTTGGATCCAGCGAGCCCTCCCTGACCCTCCTTTGGATTCTCAAGATGAGGTGCTCACTGTGGGTTTCAACTATGACTTGGTTGCCTCGTCCCGCAGGGTCCGCGGACTCAATCAGGACATCTGCTATCTCAGCTTGTAGCGCGGGGTGAAGATGGATTTCTGGCTGCTCGATGCAAACAATGCTTTGTTGACGAGCTGAAAGTTCAACCAGAATCGGCAGCACCTGACTGATACCGAATCCCACGTCGGCAGGGCTCGATCGGACGCCTGATCTAATGTCGGTAAGTGAGATAGCAACTAGGTCTCCAACAATCTCACGACTGGCACCAGAACTCACTGCGATCACGTCAAGTTCATACTGAATCCCAAGGCGCTTTAGCCAATAAGAGATGTGCTTTTGCTCGGAAATATTATCAAACAAAGTTATAGCAACATTCAGTTCGGTAGCCTGCTTAAGTGCCGTCGACCTTGCATAATACCGCATGGGTGGCTGCCGCAAAGGCCCAAGGTATGACATATTCTCAAGGATATGACTGAGCTCATCTGTTACCGATGATGTTAGGGTTAGCCCTCGTTGAACGTAGGTCTTAGCAATACCTTGCAGTCGGCTTTCTGGATGATCAAGGACGGTAAGCATTTCGCCAGTAGGAAATATGCCCCTTCCCCTCACTAATACTGAGCTCTTCCTATTCCGCTTCAATGCCAGATTGACCACCGATAGGCTTGCTTTGGTTATGGGTTTTTTGGTTGGAGGGTAGTGCACTCCGGGCTCGGCCGCAGCCTCGAGTAATGCCGTGAGGCCGTCGAGTCGGAGGCTAAAGCCCTGATCCTTTGATGTGTGGTCACCTGTAGAAGAAAAGGCGGCATAGTGTCTCCCAAATCCGACACCGGTAATGCAGCCGAGATCATGGCTGATTTCATCCTCGACGAATGAAAAGTCAACCCTTCGCAATAGAGCGCTAGAAGCGGCGAGAGGCGGCGGAACCGCCCCTGGAGGGCTTCCAAAGGATACCCCAATGTCAATAGACCTCATCGTGTCGTGGCGGTGAACCGCCGTAGCAAAACTACCCGCATCTGTCCATGCACCTTGAGTAACAAGCTGACTACCCGACTGCGACTGCTTTAGCAAAAGCAGTGATTGAATTATTGACGATTTACCGGAAGAATTTTTTCCATAAATGAGGGTTAACGGTGCGAGGGGCACCGATTGGGATGGACCGAAGGATTTGTAGTTCTTCAGTCGAACTTCAGAGAGGAGGTGCACCGGTGCCTGGGGGCGTAACTCCTCGTCCGTCGGTGGAGAACTGAGAAAGCTGGACGGCTCAAGGAGCTTTGCCGCACGGATATCACGTTCTACAGCGACTTTGGCTACGTATTCCGGTAACTGCGGTGTTGCACCTGATATTCGCCAGTCGCGGACGCAATCGGCCACGTCGGCAATAAACGACTCCTCCAGAACCGTTCCACCGTCGTTAGCTCTTCCTGCGGCAGGCGAAGTGTCTATCATCAGCACACTGCCATCCCGTGTAGGCCGATTCGAAAGTACCCAGATACAAGTTGAGATACCCGTATGTCGCAATAATCCTGGTGGAAGCTTGATAACAGCGACGACATGTCCTGCAGAATGCAGAGTCCTCAGATTGAATTCTCCCTGCTTGCCATACGTACTTGAGATTGGCATCAGAACAACTGCTATCCCCGGGCGAGTAAACGAGTGGAGAGCCCTATGCATCCAAGACTGCTCGGATGGGGGCCCGAATGCGTCCGCACCTGGGGTCCCGGAGCGTCGCCGGGATTCACTAGCCAAATCCACGCCAAATGGGGGTTCGAGAACGACGGCATCGACGTCATAGTCGTGTATCCCATCTTGGAATGAGTCACGGACTTCTATTCTCGCCTTGCCGCCCGCCAAGGCTAGGCGCATCATGGCCAGTCGGGCGACACTTGGCTCGATTTCGACACCGTGCACTCGCGTAACGCCATTTGCCACAGCTTGGGTTAGAACCGATGCCTCCCCGCACGCAGGATCAAGAACTGATTCTGCACCCGCAACGAGCCGGGCCATCAGAGCAGCTGCGTCCCTTTGCGTCGAGAATTCCTGGCCAGCCCTACTTACGGATTCCGCTTTCAAAGCCAGAACCGTTTCGAACAACGCATGCAGTTCCACACGAAGTTCCTCGGACTGGGGTATTTCATACGCTAGGTAGTCAAATACGTGGTACATGTCGGAAAGGTTTCTAGCGTCAAGAGCAGATCCCAGCTGCTCGCGAAACCGTCCATTCAGATCGACTTCGCTCAGCGTTTGGGGCGAAGTTCCTGTGTCTAGGTATTGCATCAACTGGCCCCACTCACCAGGCTTGGCAGCTAGCTCCCACCGCAGAAAAATCAGGGAAAGGGCGAGATCTGCCCCCGATTCGAGCCCAAGATGCCGGCTATGTCGAAGCAGACTTTGACCTCTCTTTACTTCGGCTATACCTGGCTTCATATGATCTTTCTTCTCTGCTTCGACGGACCTACGATGACGAGCCCCCACCGGACTCCCTAGCCCAGTATTCTATGGTGCGCACTTCTAGACGTACGACAGCCACCATTCCCTGCCACAGATTATGTTTGTGCCTGGAGGGCTTTAAAGGATCGCACCGACCCTTTTGCCCTTAGACAGTCAAAAGCTTGCAAACACACCAACGTCATCCACCAGGTGGCGTGTTTGACCGGACCATCGCAGGATCAATGTTCGCGCGGTGGCGGTGCGGAATAGTCCGCCTAGGATGAACCTATGGTTCCAGGTAGCGTCGACGCACCCACAGCTCGCATTGAACGCTTCTGGCTGCCCACGAACCGCGCCTACTCGACGGATAGGTCGGGCTGGCTCTTGGAGCGACGCGACGGCCCTTATATCACTACGAACTCTGACATGCTCGCAACCGAAGATCTGGCGGGGAACCGGTGTCTGATCTTGCTGGGTGAGCCCGGCATTGGCAAGTCGACTGCGATATCAAAGGACTCGCCACTAGTGACTCGAGGAGCCTCCCATGCACTCAGGGTCGACCTAGCTTCCTATTCAAGTGAAGATCGGCTGGTACGCAAGGTATTGGAAGGCAAAGAGATAACAGCCTGGTTGGATGGCGACCACATGCTCTGTCTAACGTTGGACAGTTTCGACGAAGCACACACCCGCATCGAGGCTCTTCATCTACTCATTGCTGAATATCTGGACTCTTGGGATTGCTCTCGACTTATTTTAAGAATAGTCAGCAGAACAGCGGAGTGGCCGATCTCCCTAGAGCAGCGCCTGAGAAAGCACTATCCGGGCGTCGTGCCTTACGAGCTGCTTCCCTTGCGCAGGCTTGATGCTGCCGGTTTGGCCAACTCATACGGTGTCGACTCTGAAACATTTCTGTCGGCAATTGAAAATGCTCATGCGGTGCCGCTTGCTTCTCGGCCCCTTACGCTCAGGCTGCTTGCGACTACGTTCAAGAAGGAGGGTAGCCTGGCCATCAAACCGACCGAGCTCTACAGAAGCGGTCTGCTTGCTTTGTGCGAAGAAAGGAATCATGGTCGACGTGATTCCTTCGGCGGATCGCTTTACAACGGCACCTCTCGCTACGAAGCTGCGAGTCGCTTAGCGGCCTTGTCTATTTTCGGAGGTCGACCGAGCTTCTGGCTAGGCCCTGCAAGTGAGGCAGAAGTTGAGGACCTAACGGTGGAGGAGTGCACTGCGGAGCTATTCCATCCCGAAACTACAAAGACTAAATTCTCCGCTGAGGTCAATCATGATGCCCTTCAGTCCGGCATTTTCACAGGGGGCGGCAGCGGTCGTCTAACGTGGGCTCATGCGACCTTTGCGGACTATTTGGCTGCACAATGGATATCAAGTTCTAAGCTCAACCATTCACAGATTACCTCGCTCTTAAGGTCACCTTCTGGAAGAATCCATACGCAGGTCAGGCAGCTGGCGGCATGGCTCGTTGCAACATCCGCGGAATATGCGTGGCTAATCGAAGCAGATCCCGAAGCATTTCTATTGAATGTCAGAGTGTCGGAGGACTCTCTTAAAGAGCGCGTCGTCGCAGCACTCCTAGTAGAAGCTCGATCTGGCCGAATTCAGTATGATTATCAACGCGACCTCTCCGGGCTAGACCATCCGAAACTAACTCACCAAATTCGAGAAGCATTCTTATCGGACTCGCATGATCTACGCCGTTTGGCAATTGAGGTCGCCCGCCAATGTAGGCTCCGAGCATCCTTGCCAGAGTTGGAAGCAATTGCGCTCAATGAAGATGCCGAGCTGACTCTTCGCGTGCCAGCGGCTTGGGCGATCCATGATTTGTGCAAGGAAGCCCGCACCAACATGCTTCTGCCCATCCTAAGGGCACCCCTCAAGGGCGAGCGCGATCCTAGCCAAACTCAGGAGCTGCTAGCTGCGGCCCTGATGACTTCCTGGCCCCACGCGGTGAGCACCGCAGAGGTTTTCGGGATTCTTGACTTGCAGTACACGAAGAAGTCCTTTGGCATGTATGCCGTGGCCATCACTGAGATCGCACACTCTCTTAGCTCAATCGATTTGCAAATAGCTTGCGATTGGCTGCTTTCGAAACCCCACGTAATTGGAGACTCAGCGTTTGCACCAGTTGTCGAAGCAATTCTTGCTATGTGTTTGTTGCAGTTAGATCAAAGCTCCGCTCTCGCGGCGGCAACGCTCGTGGTCAGACATCGAGCACGAGAATTTGAGCCCCTATTCAGGGAGAGTGACATAGAACACTTGGAGTTGCCACGCGCGACTCGCCTCTCACTCGTCCTCTCGGTGTTGGACGATGACGATCCGACCATTCCTGCCGCAATAACCGACAGATTGGGAATCAACGGACCTGTTCTGCTCTCTGCTGAAGACTTTGATTGGTTGATGGATAAGTACGTAGTCTCGACCGGGGCGCTTAGGGAAAATCTCGGGAGGGCCTTGCAACTCGTAGTCAACTCCGCGGACCGCGCACAGGTGGATCGGGTGCTTGATCTGCCGGGCGAACATCCCGTGGCCCAGGTCTTTGCCGCGTGGCGAGAGCCGGTTGAACTCGATTCCCCAAAGGCCGATGCCGAGCGGGAAATCCTTCGGCTCACAAGAAAGCTTGAGAAAAAGCGAGCAGAGCGAAAGCAGAAGATCGATGCAGCTGATGCGCAAGTACAATCAGAAATTTCGAAGCTGATCCCCCTGGCAAGGGCTGGTGATACAACCGCGTTTTGGAAGTTAACGCGTTACCTCACAGTCCCACCAGAAGACGATCACTATCGGAACGAGCATCAACCCGATCTGACCAAGCACCCTCGCTGGCAAGCTCTTGACTCCGGAACACAGGCGGAAATTGTCGCGGCGGCAGCCATTTACGTTCGACATGGCCAGTGCTCATCGAATGATTGGGTCGGAAAGAGGCTCCGGTACTACCCGGCGACAGCTGGCTACTGCAGCTTGATACTTCTACTACGGAAGATGCCGCAACTGCTTTCGGAGCTAGATCCGTACGTGTGGCGAGAATGGGCTCCAATCATTCTAGATTGGGGGCCGATGGCCGATGCTGAAGGCGACGAAGACAAGCGAGTGATCATGGGGTTCGCGTTGCCCAACGCCCGGGCAGAGCTCACCCAAACGCTGCTACAGCTAGTCAACGTTGCAATCACAGAAGGCTCGAGCATCTTCCTCAGAGAAGAGATGAGACTTCTCCTCAGCAATGAATTGGCGGCGGCCCTCATAAACACGCTCGAGACGACGGAAGTTCCAACTAGTCCACTTACAGATCTAGTTGATGCTTTGCTGATCAACCATTCTGACTTGGTTTTTCCGCTACTGGTCCAGTGGCTGCTGCCAGAACAGCGCGCCGAGAACCCTGAACGCGCCCGCGAAGCGGGGCTACGGTTGCTATTCGCTGATGCCGCCGTCTCCTGGCCAATAATTTCTGAACTTATGCAAAACGTTCCGGACTTCTTCAAAGAAGTCCTTCTTGCAATGAGCCCGACAGGCAGACGCAAAGCTCCCCACCTTGGCGATGCCGAAATGGTCGCTCTCTACGAGTGGCTAGTCAATAACTTTCCACCAGAATCGGATTCGTGGAACCAAGGAAACGGCTTGGTTGGTCCCATGGAAACAGTGGCGACTTGGCGTGAGAGCGTGCTCGATGCCCTCGTGATGCGAGGAAGCGCAGACTCAGTGTCTAGTGTTCAGCGCATCGCAACTGCTCACCCGGAACTACCAGCTCTTAGATATGCACTAGTCCGTGCCGAGCAGGCTTATCTGGACCGAAGCTGGGGGCCGCTGAAACCGGCACAGATTGACCAATTGGCCGCAGGCAACGGGTCAAGACTTGTTCGTTCTGAAGCCGAGTTGTTTGCGGCCTGTTTGGAGGCTCTGCAAACGATTCAGGACAGACTGCAGGGGGACACTCCGTCGTCGCCATTGCTCTGGGACACCTATTCGAAGAGGCCGAAGTCAGAAGACGACGTGTCAGACTACCTCAGAACTGAACTACTCAGCGTGCTCCTCGCTCGCGGTGCTGTTGTGAACCGTGAGGTTCAGGTTCGAAGGGTCAACACTGGTGTCGGCGAGCGCACAGATATACGTGTAGATGCAGTTGACGTGACCGAGTCAAACACTCCCAATTTGTTCACTATCGTTGCGGAAGTAAAAGGTTGCTGGAACCCTCAGATAGAAGACTCCCTCCAGAGCCAACTAGTTGACCGGTACATGGCCGACCTGAACACAAATTACGGCATCTACATTGCAGTTTGGTTCGGTCTCGAAAGTTGGACGAATCAGGACCACCGGCGACGGAAGGCCGCAGCGTTCGGAAGCCGCGAAGCCCTGCTGTCCGTTCTTCAGGAGAAGTCCGTGCTACAGATGCAAGCGGGTCGTCGCGTAGAAGTTGTTGTCATCGACGCATCTCTAACTCGTCCCCGACAGGCGAGCTGTCTGTCTTTGCCTTGAACTTGATTCGACCATCAGATCTTTCCTCTGAAGTGCGCCCTGACTAGATGCCTCTGTCACTCGGGCGGAACATTGAGGCGGCCAAATTTCTACTCAGAACGAACGCGTAGGCACTATTCAAGCAAGTTGAAGTAGGCGGCGCCAGGGTTCCATTCAATTGGATGCAGCAGCGTCCCAGCGGACGGGTTGAGCGCGCTATACATCATTCCGTCCCCAGCGTAGATCCCCACATGCCCCCAGTTGTATGGACCTTGCGGGTTCTGCACGACAAGGTCTCCAATCTGTGGGCTGTCGGTCATTCGCCCGACCCGCCACTGCTCCACACGCGGCAGGTCGATCCCAACCTGCCGATAGATCCACTGCACGAATCCCGAGCAGTCCCAGGCCTTGAAAGCCGTCCCACCCCAGACGTAGGCACCACCCACACCCATCTGCGTGTAGTGCAAAATGTCTTGTCGGATTTGCGACAAACCTTTCGCCAAGACCGGATCTAACCGTTCGCTCTCCCCCGCGCGGCACGTCGGGACGGTGGTGACACCTTGGAGCAGGTCCACGATGGCTGTGGCCTGTGGTTCCCATCGAGCATAGAGCTCGGGAAACGCCGAGACTTGGACTGCTTGGGCCGCCTGCCCTTTGCTCATGGCAGACCAGCCTGGCACATCCAGCAGACCTCGAGGACTACCCTGATTCGGTCCAGACGGCCCTCCATAGAATGCCCGTGCGTTGTAAGAAAGATCCATCAGCTCTGCAACAGATCCCCATCCCGCCGCTGGACGCTGCTGTGCCGAACCTACTGAGTCGTGGTCACTCCCAACCCCGTCATGTGGAAACTGAAATGACGCAGGGACATTCGCGTTGGCGAGCATCCGGAGGGTCGACTCCTGGAGAGACATCATTACGGCGATTACCATCGCCTCCCGAGGAACGCCAAGTTGCTTCCCAACGGAAATGTACCCCTGTGCCACAGCAATCTGCCCTGCGGAGAGTCCAACGGCTTGTCCGTCCGGCAGCGATCCGCTGTTCTCGAGGGCGCCCTGTGTGACCGCAACGCTGCGGGACACACACCCGACAGGGGATTCCGGCTTCTCGCCCGAGAAGGCTAAAGCGACGGCACTGAGGATAACACCCAAAGAAAGCACGATGACGAGAACGACGGCGGTTGCAGCCCGTACTAGGGCTCGGCGCCTGACTACGGCCTTCGCCAATGCCGGATGCGGCATCAGTAGACGATCCGGCTAGTCGACGCATAAAAGCCGACCATTTGGCATCGATCAGGCGGGGCGGTAGCTGCCGGCGGGCAATTGGCCATCACGCTGACCGGCGCTGTGTATGAGTTGCTGCTACTGACTGTTTGGTCAACGACCTTGAGTCGAACCGTGCAGACATGAAGCCCCACCCACGGAGCGGGGCGTTCGCGAACTTTTACGAGTTCGTTGTCGCATGCCATGGATTCAAACGTTGCTGCCCTGTAGGCACCTTGGCCCGCAAGCGAAGCGAAGGTCCCCGCGTTTACGCCCGTTGCCTCAAACTCCTGAACGAGGACGGCCAACGGATTTGATCCGTCAGGGAGGACAAACCACCAACCCCGAATTCGAGCGTACACATCCGAATAGGACGAACTTCGTGTGTCCCAGCTATAGATAGCCACGGCGGCTGCGGAAGCAAGCGCCCGAAAATCGGCCGTGACAGGCGGAACAGACGCCGGCACTTTAGAGAGTGGAGCTGACTTCGTTGGCTTCGGCGTAGGCGTCGGGGAAACGCTCGGCAGAGTCCGCGGCGTCGAAGAATCAGCCGACGGGGCACTCGTCCCATTCGTAGAAGGAGACTCCCTCGGCGCGACCAGAACGAGGATGAGGGCGCCTAGAATGGCCGCCAGTGCTAGGCCGAACACCCACCGTCGAGTTGTTCGCCCGCGCCAAAATGATCCCATCATGTTTGCCTCCAAGCCTATTCATGACTCACCTCGCCAATGTGCAACACGACTCAGACAGCCGAAGTCATGGAACTGCGAATGACTCTCCATGCCGTTTGATACAGCCGACGAGCCGTGCCGATTTGAACCGCCACGTATCGATCAGTGACTTCGAACTCCTCGGCAACCGCGGTGATGGCAACCTGCCGTTGGACGCCGTGATGTTCGGGCAAAACGATTGCTTCGGCCACTCCCCGCAGAAGCGGACTTGGCAGACAACCAACGGCGTGCCGGCACAGACCGGGCATGTCGTGTACAGCTTCAGGATCTACATCCAACGCTTGGCTTATTGTCTTTGCAGTCTGCCGAACCGCGGTGACTGCATTCCAGCGGCGACGGTCTTGCGGCGATGGAGGGGCGTGACGTCGCGGCTCGGTGAGGCTTCCCACTGCGAGGTGCCATACCGGAGCTGCCACAGCGGCCCGAGTCAGCCCAAGAACCATATGCGCCCATTCTTGATCGATGATCTCGTCGGCATCGCGGTAGTCACGGGACACGACTAGCACCGTTAGCTTCTGCAGAAATTCCGAGCTCTCCCCCTCACCCGGATCTACAAGCAGGGGCAAGGTCTTGTGGCCGAGTTCCTTACGGACGTGCGCAGCACAGACATTTCCCGCTACTCCTTGCACCCACGCCTCAAATGGAACTCCAGGGATCTGCCGGTAGTTACCGCGTGCCACCCCGTCCCAGGCAGCCATCCTGATGTCTTGCATGACATCATCCACATCGCACGAGCGGCCGATTCGAGCCAAGTGCGAGATGACGTAGCGGCGCACGCCTTCGACTGCTCCCATCATTTGGTCAACGGGTACAGTCAGCGTCGGCGCCACCGGACTCAGCAGCGAAATATCCACCGGGGACGGGGTTGAGTTCTCTGTTTCAGCGTTGCCCGTCAGGTGTTCCAGGCTCATGGCTCTCACCGCTTCGACTAACGGATTCTTATATCTCCAGCGCCACCAGATGTGGCGACTCAACGTGGCTGGTAACGAACGACCACAACACAAGCTTCTAAAAATTATTGTCAAAGATAATTAAAGTATCGTCAAGACCCTAGTTCTTACTTTTTGCATGTGGTTCAGCAAGAATGGAGCCATGCCACGGATCACGCAGCCTCACGACGACGCCTGGTCGCCTGACGTTGAAGACGCCGTGGCAACCTTCGGCAACCGCTCCCGCAATGAAATTCTGAGGTTCCTGACGGCAAATGGTCCTGCGTCCAGAGGGGACATCGTCGCGGCGGTCAGCGCCGGCGAGCCCAGCGTCGCCAAACACCTCATCGCGTTGGAACAGGTCGGCGCGATTGAGGTCGATGTGGAAGCAGGACGGCGCCACGGCCGTTCCCCTCGCTACTCAGCGAATCCTGCCCGCATCAAGGAGTTGCTGGACGCCCATCTCCGGTATGTCTTGGAGGAGTAGCTGCGGCACGCTCGCCGTTAGGGTGCAAGTCGATGTCTTTGTTCAGATACTCGGAGATCGCGCGCAGCGTTTCCGGCGACACGTCCCCTAGCGTCCTAGCGGCGAATGACTTCACCCGGGCTGCCCTCAGAGACTTCACAAACTCCAGCTGTGAGTCGATACGTTCGGGAACGTCACCTTCGACGCCGTTCAGCAAATAGGACGGGTCGACGTCGAACATCTCGCAGATAGCGCCAAGCAGGTGCGGATCACTAACCAGTCGCCCTGTTCCATCCTTCATGTAAAACCATCTCGCTCGGGAGATCTTGATTCCCCGAGCTCGGAGGCCGGCCTCAATCTCTCTAAAAGTGACCGGCGAACCCCTCTCGGCTACAACGACATCGAGCAGCAGGTTAAGTCGGCGGGCAAGGGTCGCCTGCGGTGACAAGTCGTCGTTGCGGCTAGCGTCTTTTGCCGACATGCTCCACCTTTCGACTGCCTCGTTCGATTTGAGATACTGCTGCGTTGCCACCAGTATTCCGCGAGCGCCGAGGCTAGACAATCAGCTGCATTGAATCTTTTCCGCGATCTACATAAGGCGTATCCTGTTGCTGTAGACCCGTCTACAGCAACTATCCCCCACAAACCTGAGCCGTGGTTTGAATGTCGACATCCATCTTGATGAACCGAACACGGAGCCAGATCCTTCGCTTCCTTATCAGAAGTGGGCCATCGACCCCTGGCGTCTTGGCGTCAGGACTACGGGCTTCCCGCGCGACGGTTCGGCGCCATCTCCTCGTCCTAGAGTCGGCTGGTTTCATCCAGGCTTTGGCCGACGAGCGTTACTCCGCTCACGCTTCACTCGTCGAGTGTCAGCTCATTGACCTAGCGGCCCAGTACTCAGTGCAAATGCCTCCTACGACTGCGCTCCCGCTTGTTCAGGACTAGAGCCAGTCAGCGGGAGACCGTAGAACCACTCCTCGACCGATCGCTCCCACTTTTCTGGGTCGACATTCCACTCCAGAGAGTGGCCCTCAGATCCAAACTCCACCAATCTGACTAGGTCCGGCCTCAGACTGGCAGCTTTGCTGGATGCTTCGAAGGGCGTTGTGTCGTCCTTCTCTCCATGGAGTACGAGAATCGGTTTGTTCAATTCAGTTGCTCGCGCCAGCCAATCCAGGGAATCGAGACATATGGGTTCAGCAAGACCAGTCACCCACCGGAGGGTTTTGGATCCAAGAATGGTGAAGCCCAGGTGCACAAGTGGCCTAGGAAGTCCCGCCGCCTTGGCATTCGCTGCCAGGGTTGTTCGCCAGTCGAAGACTGGCGCGTCGAGAACCATCCCGGCTATTCGTGACGAACCCTGCGACAGGGCCGCCGCTTGAAGGGCGATGGCAGCCCCGACCGACCACCCAAAAAGGACGATACGTTCGGCGCCATTTGAGATGGCATAGTTGATGCCGGCCTCGACGTCGTGCCACTCGCCTTGACCGAGGTTGTAGCGGCCATCGTACGACGGCGGGGCGTCGCCGTCGTTGCGGAACGAGACTACCAGCGACGTCAGTCCGAGACGTCTCGCGACCGGTATTCCGCGAAGAGTGCCTGCCCGCTTACCGCCCATACCGTGTATATGGACAGCCCACGTTCCAGGAACTGTGGCAGCGGCGGACGGGTCAAATCTCCAGGCCGGGGCGACACCATTGGCGACTGGAATCTCTACGTCTTGGTAAGGCAGACCAAGTTGCTCCGGTTTCGAGTAAACGTACCCACTCCAGATACCTGCCGCGGCTTGTTGGATGTCCCCAGAGTCCACTCGTTCAACCACGCGGATTACAGCCCTTCGCTCGGGGTGGGACTCAACGACCGGACCGAGGCATGCGTGGCCTGTCCCCTGCTGAAACCAAAAGCTGTATCGTCCCGCCGCTCTCGTTTGTTCCGAAGCGGGAAGTTCGATTTCCAGCGATCCGTCTCCATTGGTGTGCACGGCCAGAACATCCAGATACTCACGACGGCTGTCTTTAGGCACTACAACTTGACGAGCGAAGTACGCTGCACCGGCGACGCCTGCAAGCAAAGCTACAGCGGAAGCAATAACTCCAACTCCTAAAGTCCTACGACTGGTTGCTGTCGGCATCGTCCGCCTCCTGGGCTCTCAGGCGTTCGTCGATCACTTGGCGGAGCTTCACCAGGGTTTCCGGAGAGATACCCTGCAACTGACGAGCGGCGAAGTTCCGCACACGTGACTCACGCAGGGCACGAAGAAGTTCCAGCTGAGCCTCTACAAGCTTTGGTATCTCGCCGGCATCATCCAAGAGGTAGTGACGGTCCACTCCAAAGAACTCTGCCAGGTTACGAAGCAGCACGGGATCGGTTGCCAGGGAGCTATCTCCGCTTCGCATGTAGGCCCACCGGGAGCGGGAAAGTGGCGTTCCACGCTTGGTCATGTGCCTGTTGATCTCGGGGTAAGTCAATGCTTCCGATCCCTCAGCCTCATAGAGGTCAAGAAGGAGGTTGAGCTTTCTTGCCAATCTGATCTGAGGGGTTTCGGACGAACCGTCATCATCCGTCATATCGCGCGTTCCCCCTTCCGCCTGCGAACGGAACCTTGACGCATGAAAGGTCCCGCCAGATAGTTCTCAACAGCGTTCAAGACCTTGAGGTCGTGAATGTCCAAGGAGCTGCCTAATCCGGGCTCAATTAAGAGTGCGTCCTGTACTTCAACAAGCATCCTATGGAGTCTTTGGGCCCGGTCCAGTTGCGTGATCATCTCAGTGCCTCGCACGAGCCGAACGTCTTGCCGTTTCTTGGTCGTCTTTTCCCAGATTCTCGTGAGGTCGCTAACGAGCTCCACTTCGGTCGCGGATTGCTGACGGCGGAGAACTCGACGCGCCACAGGCGGGATGGCCAGACCTACGCACAAGAAAACCATGGCAGCAACGAATGCCGCATCATAAATAGTCGAGACAGAACGCATAGCATTCAAGCGGCCCTGCAGGTGCAGAACGTCCATCACCAGAACCAGGATTACCAGGAAAACGGCAAAGACACAGCCAACTCCGATGAGAGTGAACGATGCGCGGAAGTACGGCCTAAACATGTCGCCGCGGAACCGGAAACATGTAATGCCGGTAACACTTACCACGAAGCCGATGTACAGGAACTGGACGGATGAATAGAAGGCGGCAGGCCACTGATCCCCGTAATCCGCCATGAAACGAGTGGAACTACCCTGAGTGACGATGGCACTGAAACTGGCTGCAAGGCCAACGATCACCCCGGCCAAGAGAATCATGCCGCCACCGTCTCGTTTCTCGGCCGTTCCGTCGGGCGTTGCCGCCCGAATGATTGCTCTCGAGAGGAAGTAGATTCCAACGACCATGGATACATTCGCGGCGAGGTCAACGAAGTTTCGACCGCCCAATAAGGAATCGACGCCTACATAGACCTGATCGATATTCAGCGTCAGCGCGACTGAAATCGTGATCGCGGCCGTCAGCACGCTCTGATCGCGGCGAACCCGGATTCCAGGGAGTAGACAAATGACGAGCAGCCAAATCAAAATTGCGGCCGCAACCTGGATCATTCGAAAACCGCCTCGAACGATCTTGGTTCCATAGCGCTGTTCCTGATTGCTGCTGCGAAGAGATCCGCGAGCGATTCCGCAGCGGCTTCCAAGTCATCAGCGAAGCTGCTCCTGGCAAGGACGCGTGAGACGAGACCCACGGAAAGGTTCGGGAACAGAACTTTCATGTAGTCGGCTGGCACGACTAGCTCGTCGTGCCTCAAGACCATGTGCCCGAGTTCGTGCAGGACAAACTGTTGCCGGTGCAGCCCAGATGGACTGACGGCGTGCAAGATTATGTCGACGTCGTCCGTGGACAGCCACAAACCACAGACCGATCCACCATTCAGTACTCCGGCAGCTTCGATCTGTATGGGCCGACGCCTGACACCTTCGACCACTTCGACGAGTCGTTCCAGGTTCAGATGGTTCGGGAGCGCCAAAGAGTCAAAGGCGTTAGCGGCGCGTTCTGCCGGCGACTGGCCTGAGGAATATGTGTAGTCGTCCATGAGCATCCCCAGTGATGCGTTCAACCTCGGCTCGTGGTGACCCAGCACAATGGCCTTATGCGTCTCACGAGCCCTCAATTCCATTGAACGCCTTCGCTCTGGACATGTCCAGAGCGAAGATGGAGCCTGCTATCTGGCGAGGGAAGACGAATCATCGGTGGCTGGAACGAGTACACCCTCCGGGACACACATCGTGTGTTCCAACTGACTCAGATACGGCTACGGAGACGCTAAGAGCCATGAGAACTCTGCGAGGCCGTGGAGCTTCGGCGGGCAGGAACCATTTGGCGGGAAGTGCTTGTAGGACGTCGGCGAGTGCTGAGCCTAAGGTTGGCCTTTCATTGCGATCGTCACTGACGGACCACGCCATTGACTCCTGTAGCCCACAGCCGCTGCGCCTTGCCATCCCGAAGTGGCTGCGGGCTTCAAAACGCCGAGCGCTGTTCATCTAATGTGCCCACCAAGGACTAAGTTTAGCAAGGTGCACCGCGACCGCGGCCCTATAGGCTTCTTCGGCACCCTTTAGCCCAGAGAGGTTTACTTCGGAGGTTGGGATCACCATGCTCGAATCTTCGGTGATCGGGGCTACTCGCCAAGCGTCCTTCATAGCTGTACCCGCCACAGCGCGCATCTGGTGTACCAGGTCGGCGTACTTACTCCCCACCACAGATGATTCCGCTGCCGTCCAGGCAAGGTAGTAGCTGAGCTTCTCCTGGGTTGCGCGGATCTGTTCGGAAATCCGCACCCGTTCCTCGGCCGGCTTATCGGCATTCCGCCGACGGATGACGTAGGGGTACTCCTTGTACTGCGCATACGCGGCAAAGGCTTCCGCGAAGACTGTGCGCACACGCGCTCTTTCTTCTTCCCGGCTCCTGCGACGGGCGAGGACGATGTTGATCGTTGCCGTCAGGAGAGCGGCGATGACTGCACTGGTGAGAAGGAGGGAAGGGCTAATGCTAAACATGGGAGCCGGTTTGATACTTTCTGTTAGTTCCTGCCTAGAACGGGGCGTGCGTGATTCCATCACCAGGCCATTCCCCGGTGCGTCGACACCATTCCTCTTTGACGAGATGGGCGGCGATGTGGCCGAGGAGAATTTCCGCGCCGTCCGTTGGCCACCATCGCGCACCTGGCGGATCGTAGGGATACCACATACACAAACTTTGATCCGCATATCGGTGAGGGGATTCTTGCGGGCCATCGGCGAATACCCTGGGCACGCCGGGTGATGCGGGAGAAAAGAAGATTTCTACACGCGTCAAGGGTAGATCTGGCGGTTGGATCGACAGCTGAAGGCCAAACCCGCCTCGGTAGGGGTATTGCGGCCGGATGCTACGCGCTGTGGGGTCGATTCGGCTAATCGCACGGAGAAAACTAATCCTTTTAGCCGGTGCTGCAAACCACGGCGGCTGACGCCAAGGCTGCTTGGCGGTCATCGTGGTTGTTCCCCATAGGAGCGGGTGGCAGGAATGACGGCAGTGCTGCCGATAAGGCCGAGTGTTGCTGCCGCAACTGGTTGGCGCCGAGCGAGTGACTGGGCGGCCGCCGCCAACCCCCGCGACTCTTCCGCGTCGACGTAGTTCCAAAAGACCCGGTTCAGGGCTGCACGCACCTCGGTTGCACTCGTGTCGTTTTCGAGCGCCGCTGCAAGCCCATCAGCGGCTTTCCGCAGGCGCCGCCGAACGTCGTCGACGGGACGGAGAAGTTTGAGGTTGGCAGAGACACCGAGAGGATCCGGCGTGGCCTGGTGGGATTCCAGCATGCTCGCTGCGCCACTGAAAAGGGAGTGGAGGCCGACGGCCACTCCCATGCCCGGATTGACGAATTGGTGCGCCCATACACTCAACTGGAATGAAGAAACGCCCGGGAACACAAATTGCATATTCCAGGCCTTGGCCAGACGGATGACTTTCCTGCGAATGGACCGTGGCGACGGATCAATGGAGTTGAGCAGGGCGACATGTCCCTCAGGGTCAGAAGGCTCCCAAGTGTTCTTTTTCAGGTTAGGAATCCAGAGCCCGCTGCCTTCTTTACGGGTTAAGGCAACAACCAGGTCGACAGTAGGATTCTGATCGCATACCGGCGCCCCGAACGTGACCTTTGGACCCCGTTTGGAGGTGTAGATGCGTGCGTTTGGATACTGTACGCGAATACGGGGACCAATTAGTTCACACAAGTCTTCGACGATCTCGAACGGCGGTTCGTTGCCGCCTTCCGGGCCAAGAGCCGGATAGAAACGGCGGTCGAGAACAACACCACCGTCTCCATCAGAGACGGGATTGATCATAGTGTGGGCAGCCAACGAGCCGCTTGCGTAGGTGCGTAGGCTGCCGTAAAGACCCGCCGCCGCATCGCGGACGAGCCTTAGGCGGTTCCGTGCTTCACCTAGCGCTTCCGGGTCGGCATCGATCTGTGTTCTGACGTCATTGAGGACATCTGCTGTAATTCCCACGGGAAAGCTCCTGTCAGTAGTTCCCTTTCAAAGCGGTCTCTTCACCGCCTTCATTGGGGGCTGACAGGACAACAGGGAAACTGTCCAAACTTCTCGTCAGTAGATTATTCGGCACAATCCCTACAGACTGAGTTCTCGCTCTCAAACTGAGATCTGGCCTTGAGCAAGAAACATTCCTGGCACAACCTGTCCTTGGCGAACCTACATTGACAATGGCCGTTCGGACAGCGCGCCTCCCCGCATTTTTGGCAGATGACCTTGGCCCGAAATCCGAGATTGCATTCCTCGCATCGGTCCCAGGCATCGGTGGCACGGTGGCTGGTGTTGGCCTGGGGCGGGGAAAATTTCTTCCATGCGGCACCGTGTTCGACCGCTAGTGCTAGAAGTAACCCATCGCACCACGCAGCCTGCCCATATAGCCGATTCGAGGAATGCCCGGTTGAGTACCATATCGTCGTATTGTCTCGGGCGATGACCTGATCCGACCCCGGGGCCTCGAGCGCTGCAGTTATGAGAGGGTTCCGAGACTGGTCCGATCCTCGGGCTGGGGGAAAAATACCGCCGCGGGAAGCAGCGAAGTTAACCGTTCCATCCGGGGCAAGCACCATAAATACGCCCGGGGCCGAAAGTTCGGCAGCCAACCGCACACAAATGGCTGCACGGGAGGCCTTGGTCTGGCGATGCAAGGCCAAGGCACTCCGGACGGTAAGACCTTCCGAATCAATCGACTCGGTGACCAGGTCCTCGGGTATGAGGACCCGAGCAGCAAACGCATCGCAGGCTGCGTCTTCGAAAGCTTCCGTATCCTCAGCCGAAAAAACTGCCTCGCCAAGGTCGGGGTCGGTCTGCTGCAAATGGTGACCAAGTTCATGCAGCAAGGTGAAGTGTTGCCTGCGGACGGAAACGGACTCAGCCACAACCAGTGTCGGCGGTGCGGACTTCCAGAGATAACCACCAGCGAGTGAACAGCCCAAGATAGCTTCGTCCGGTACCCTGGCAGCTTCGGATACCCTTCTAATCTGTACCTCGTCCCAGGAATCGATCTCTGCGAATGCATCGTGAGCAAGGACCTCGACAGAACCGGGGCGACGCGACTCCAGCACGTGCAGCATGTTCTGAACGTGGGTCTCGGTCTTCTCGAATATTCGGGACACTAAATCAGTCGCCTTCCCTGCCAAGTTGCTGTCTGCCACGGGCTATCGTGCGGAACCGATGTCGCCAGACGTCCGGGCCATTTCCTTTTTGACGGGCAGCCAAGCCGAAAGCTTCATATCCAAGGGATAGCCGTGCGGCGTCGTCATCTAGGTGTTGCTTCCTCACTTCGTCACGGATCAGTGCCCGCCATCGAGGCTGATCGAGCTCCACCATCAAATCCTCAGGAAGGGGCGAGGCTATGGACTGTACCTGTTCAATGCTGTTGCCCGTGTGATCTGCGATCAGCTTTGCTTCGTCGGGCCCGATCGGGTGTTTACCTCGAACTATGGCCATTGCCTGCTGCTGGGAAATGCCAAGGGCCTGCATGACAACTTTGAAGCTCAAGGGCGTCTCGCCGACTGGGCCTTTTGCTTGTTCAGTGGATTTTTCATGTGTCGCCTGCACGGCACTTTTTAGGGTCTCCAGCGAATCTTGGACTTCGGCCCGTAACCAATCCCTTGCCGTCGGAGAGATGAAATCGTTCGGATCTTGTCCGGTGTCCATAGGAGCAAGTCCGGTCTGATGGCCCTGCCCACAACTCAGTATTGATTCCAGGACGTCATTCACCGCCGATCCCAACGGACGATCAAGTGTCTTCAAGGGGAGCTCCATCACCATATCTGGCCAGACGGTCAATGGGACACCAAGAGAAGTTTCCGCAGTGCCAAGGAAGATTCCCGATTCTTCACGGGCTTCCGGTTCGAACAAGACAGGTACCACCGATACCCACCGGGAAGGGAACTCAGACGGGAGAATGAGAACGCATGTAACTTCCCCGGCCCACTCAGCCGACCAAATCTGACCGGATCTAACCTCAAAATCATCCGAATCGATGTCTGGCGCATTTCCACGCACTCGCCTGAGACTCTCGGGTGCTGTTGCTTCCCCCGCCAGTGCGAGCAATCGGTCCCATGTGTTTCTATCCACGTTCATGTACTTTGACCTCCATCTGAGTCAGACAGGACAAGCCCCTCGTCGTCCACGCTGGTGCCTTCATGTATGCCGCTCAAGTCCAGAACTTCAGCAAGCACTAAACGTGCTTCCGGCTCATTCCCTGCCCTTTCAAGGAGCTTGACCCTCAGTTCCCGAAGCCGCACATAAGCGGAGCTGCGGCCACACCCGAGAATTGCCGCGGCGGCAGGGGGATCGTCCAGCACTAGCAGCAATCGCCGATCGACCGACGAGAGCGATCCGTAGATCTCGGCTGCCAGCCGCGAATGATCCATCATGGTTTGGCGTTGCTCAATCTGCTCCTCGGGCAGAAGCATGTCGGAGGGAACCGAAAAGGCCTCATCATCATATTGAACCTCGTCTGAGTCAGGCGGCTCCACACGTTGAGGGTCGAGAATGTGCGGAAAACGATGCGCCAGTACCTGCACAATCACGCTGACATGTAAGCCGCCGCCTGCGGCGAGGAAGAGTTCCTCAAGAAGGAGCTCAAGTTCGCCGGCCCTTCCAAGCTGAACTCGTTTCACAGTACTGTTCGTCGCAACAAAGAACGTAACGTAGACCTTATTGGCGACCCGCTTGAGTTCATTTACGTCAACACCCGCAGCTTCGGAAGGGCCGTGCGTGAGCTTCCAGAAATGGGCTGGGGAGCACTTTTCAAAACGCTTGTCCCGCTGGAGACGCTTTTCCACCCGGTCACGGAGGGCACCCATAGCGGTCTGGTCATTAGCATTGATCAGCCAGTTCCTCAGCCACTGCCTAACGATCTTCCCCACTGATTCATCCGATGCGGCGGTGGCGACCAGTTTAGCTGTGAGGGCATTGCCGCGGTCAGCGAAGAACTCCAAAGCATAGTCCTCCTCGGACATCGCGCGGTCCGCTCGCAGCGCAGGAAATCGCTGAAGTTCTTCACCGGCCAGGCGAAGAAGGAGCTTGAGTGCCTCAGGGCCGAATCCCCCGCGGGACTGCAGTTCCCGAAGAATCGGTGACGTAGCCGCTAGCGACACTATTTTCCTCCTTCCAGCCCTCAGGGTGACGGGATTCCAAGCCCGAAGCCTGCCCCAGATCACACTGCACCGTTCGCCCCCCGACGCGCGAATAAAGTCTCGGGTCATCTTCCACTCTATTGTTCCGCATCGCTCGGTAGACGCCGCGTTATCCCGCGCCTCTGGCGATCCGCCCCAGGCCAGTAGAAGTGCAGATTACCCTGCTGGCGTATCTCCAGTCGGACGGACCGTTCTAGGCTGGAGGGTGGGTGGCCGGGAAGATCCATGCGCTCGGTGCAACCTCCACGGCGCGTACGAGCTGAATTGGGATGGTGCCTTTACCTAGGTCGCCAACGGGTGTCACATGAGCGATCAGAATGTCTCGAAACGCGCTGGTGCCAGACTCTAGTTTCCACACGCAAACGCGGTGGATACATCCGCGCCTTGCCCCAGACTGAGATGTGCATCGTCCTCCGCGTTCCGCTGAGGCTGAGTGAGGATGTCTCCACCGAGTAGAGTCTCATCGGCCCGTAGCCGAGGCCGGCCGTTGGGGAAGATGCGGTTTCAGAGGTTTTGTGGATGCTGGATTAATCAGCCGCCCCGTCGTGAAAGCAGCAAGTTTGCTCGAAATCTGGCGATCGCGAAAAGAGCATCTGTCATGTCCCCAAGGACATGCCATTGCATGAAATAGAAAGCCCGAACGACCACGATCGGACAGACCATGGACTTGGAATTTTTCGAACCTGCTGAAGCTGCGGCGCTGATGCGCTGTAGCGAAGGGTGGCTTCGTGACGGCGCTGCTGCGGGGCGCTTCCCACACGCCTGCTGGGGCAAGGGGAAGATCGTCTTTACGTCCGAGCACATCGCGGAGATCGCCAGGATTAGCGAGATATTGCCCGGGTGCCACCAGGCACCCGATGTCCGTGAGCGAAGCAGCACCAACACTCGGATCATTGGGACTAGAGCCCGCAACCGCATGGCATCGTAGGCACCACGAGAAGCCAAGCCGCTCACCGCATAAACGCCGACACCGAGCGCTCGGTCGCATCCGCACCAGCCTGCAGCGCTTCCGGCATCAGGTGGCCATAAACGCCCTCTGTAGTCCTCGTCGAAGCGTGCCCCAGCCGACGCGAGATCGTGAAGATAGGGACGCCGTCCTGAATCAACCACGAGGCATGCGTGTGCCGTAGATCGTGAATTCGTGGATTCTTCCTCAGGCCGCGTTCCTGGGCAGCTTTGACCGCCGGCATCCAGTAGTGGTGCCAGTACAGCTTGTGAACAATCCGCTCACCTTTGGGTGTTGTGAAAAGCAAGTCACCACCAAGGCGGCCAGCTACCAAGGGAATCAAGAGGTCCACCAGTCCAGGGTTCAGCCCAATAGTCCTCTTGCCTGCGCCGGTCTTCGTCGGCCCTATGTAGAACTGGTTCTGCCCGTCCCGTTTCCACGCCTTATTGATCCGAGCGGTCGCCGGTTTGCCCAGCAGATCAATGTCCGCGACGGTCAGCGCCGTGGCTTCCCCAAAGCGGGTCCCGGTCATGACCAGGAAGTTAGTGAAGTCCTTGTACCGCTCCCCCATGCCGTCCATGATCAACCCAAACTCAGCATGGGTGAGGAACATCATTTCATCCTCAGCCTTCTCGACGCTCGGCAGCTGCACGCCGCGGCATGGATTGCGCGTGATGTAGCCGAGCATCTCGGCAGTGTTCATCGACGCGGAAATCAGGCCGTGCACGTTCTTGATCGTCTTCGGTGAGCGGCCCTTGGCCATCATCGACTTCACCCAATAGGCAATCATCCGGTAATCCAGCTTGTCGACAGGGACGTGCCCGATGACCTTCTTCACATGAAGATCAAGCATTGTCTGATATGTCTTGACGGTCCCGCTCGACGGCCGGATCAGGAGGTCGATGTGCTCCTGAATGACTTCGCCAACCGTGGGTATCTTCGCCCTATTGTCCAGAAGCGCCTGCTGGGCAATCTCGAATGATTGGCCGTTCGCATCGAGTAACCGCTTGAGCGTTTCAGCCTCATGCGCGGAGTCGACAGTGATGCCCTGCTGCTTCCGGATCTTGGGGTCGCGCCAGACCACCATGAAGGACGAAGAGCCGTCCTTTTTGACGCGTTTCCGGATACTAGCCACATAAAAATGCTAGTTCCGTGTCAACAGATTTGGGGGTTTTGTCAACAGTCAGGGGCCATATAGGCCCCTGACCTGCGACAACACGGTGCCCGAGGTGGGACTCGAACCCACACACCTTTCGATACTGCATTTTGAGTGCAGCGCGTCTGCCAATTCCGCCACTCGGGCGCGGATTACCGGGAAGTTAATTCTCGCTGACTGCTCTCATTTCTGTGAGCAACGCGATCCTTTCCCAGCACGCGAAACTACTCTACATGCAGATAGGCTGATTCAAAGAACCGGGCACGCTGATGCAACAAAAACCAGCCATCAAAGAGTCCACACTAAGATGGACATGAACCCGCCGAACCTTTTCAAGGAGATCCCGTGACCGAACAGACGGAGTCCACGTCCACAGCCCAGCCGGCCCGACGCGTTGTCGTAGCCGAGGATGAGACCCTCATCCGCCTGGACATTATCGAGATTTTGAAGGGCGAGGGGTACGACGTCGTCGGCGAGGCAGACAACGGCGAGAAAGCTGTGCAGCTGGCTGAAGAGCTCAAGCCTGACCTTGTCCTCATGGATGTGAAGATGCCCGTCATGGACGGCATCTCGGCGGCTGAGAAGATCGTCAAAGCACGCATTGCACCTGTTGTCCTGCTGACCGCTTTCAGCCAGAAGGAATTGGTGGAGCGCGCACGCGACGCCGGTGCCATGGCTTACGTCGTCAAGCCGTTCTCCCCCGCGGACCTGATCCCGGCCATTGAGATCGCGTTGTCCCGCCACGAGGAAATCAAGGCTCTTGAGAACGAGGTTTCCGATCTTCAGGAGCAGTTCGCTACGCGCAAGCTTGTAGAGCGCGCCAAGAGCCTCCTGACCACCAAGATGGGCCTGACGGAGCCTGAGGCTTTCCGCTGGATCCAGAAGACCTCCATGGACCGTCGCCTCAGCATGCGTGAGGTTGCCGAAACCATCATCAACCAGGTCAACTGACACCAAGCAACAAACGACGGCGGCCGCTCACCTCACGCGAGGTGGGCGGCCGCCGTCGTACTCACTCAAAAACTGAACAAAGCAAAACGGGCCCCACCAACCGGCGGGACCCGTTCCGTTTAAGACCGGAAGACTATGCCTTGGTCTTGGACTTCTTTTCAGGCCACGGGCCAACAGGCTCCTTGCGCGACGAGTCCACGGTGGACGTGTCGGCGAGGTCGCCTACCTTGTGGACCTTCAGCGAGTTGGTGGAACCGGCCTGTCCTGGAGGCGAACCGGCTGCGATGACCACCAGGTCGCCTTCCTCCACAAGCTTCATGTCCAGAAGGCTGCGGTCAACCTGCGCGGTCATTTCGTCGGTGTGGCCCACGGTGGGGACCAGTACCGGCTGAATGCCCCAGGTGAGTGCCAGCTGGTTCCAGACGTGCTCCACCGGAGTGAAGGCGAAGACGGGCTTGACGGGACGCAGACGCGAGAGGCGTCGTGCCGAGTCGCCGGACTGGGTGAAAGTACAGATGTACTTCGCGTCCAGCTGGTCGGCGATTTCGACGGCGGCACGGGTGATGGCGCCACCACGGGTCTTGGGCTTGGTGCCCAGCGGGGGTACGCGCTCAAGACCGTGCACTTCGGTGGACTCGATGATCCTGGCCATGACCTTGACGGTCTCAATGGGGTACTGGCCCACAGAGGTTTCGCCGGACAGCATGACTGCGTCGGCGCCGTCGAGGACTGCGTTGGCGCAGTCGGAAGCCTCGGCGCGTGTCGGACGCGGGTTGTCGATCATGGATTCGAGGACCTGGGTGGCCACGATGACGGGCTTGGCCCAGCGGCGTGCCAGTTCAATGGCGCGCTTCTGGACGATCGGGACCTCTTCAAGCGGCAGTTCCACACCGAGGTCGCCACGGGCAACCATGATGGCATCGAAGGCGTCGATGATTTCGTGGAGCTGCTCCACGGCCTGTGGCTTCTCGATCTTGGCGATCACCGGTACGCGGCGGCCTTCTTCATCCATGATCTCGTGGACGCGCTTGATGTCTGAAGCATCACGCACGAACGAGAGGGCGATGAGGTCAGCGCCACGCTTGAGGGCCCAACGGAGGTCGTCCTCATCCTTTTCGCTCAAGGCGGGGACGTTGACGGCAACACCGGGCAGGTTGATGCCCTTGTTGTTGGAGACCTTGCCGCCGACGGTCACGACAGTGACCACCTTGACGTCGTCTACTTCTACGGCACGCAGTGCCACCTTGCCGTCATCAATGAGCAGGGCGTCGCCCACGTTGACGTCTTCGGTAAGGCTCTTGAGTGTGGTGGAGCAGATGTCCTTGGTGCCGGGGACATCTTCGGTGGTGATGGTGAAGGTGTCACCGACGGCCAACTCGTGGGGTCCGTCAACAAAACGGCCAAGACGGATCTTGGGTCCCTGGAGGTCGGCCATGATGGCCACAGGCTTGCCGAGCTGGGCGGCAGCCTTGCGGACATTTTCGTAGGTGATGTCATGCACGGAGTAGTCGCCGTGGCTCATGTTCATGCGAGCAACGTCGACGCCGGCCTCCAGCACCGCGAGGGTGTTCTCGAAGCTGGAGATAGCCGGGCCGAAAGTTGCCACAATTTTCGCGCGTCTCATATACCTACCCTAAGTAGTCATGCTGATTGAGTAAAAGAAGTGTTCCTGCCGGCGCTATAAGACCGCTATCGCCCGGTCGGTGGGGGCGACCGGTGCCGGGAGGATGGTGCTTCCCATCAGGAACCTGTCCACTGCAGCCGCGCAAGCACGGCCTTCCGCAATGGCCCACACAATCAGTGACTGGCCACGCCCGGCATCACCGGCAACAAACACTCCCTCAGTGTTTGTCATGTAGTAGCCGTCGCGGGCAACGTTGCCCCGACCGTCGAATTCTGCACTGACCTGCTCCGTGATACCCGCCGGCTCAGCACCGGTAAAGCCAAGGCTCAAGAACACAAGGTCAGCTGGAATGATTCGTTCTGTACCGGCCTTGGGCAGGCGTTTGCCGTCCACGAACTCGGTTTCAGCAACTTTGACGCCGGTGAGTTTGCCGTTTTCTCCAACGAACTCAACCGTTGATGCAAGGTAGGTACGCTCGCCGCCTTCTTCGTGGGCGCTGGCGACCTCGAACAAGGTGGGGAACGTCGGCCACGGCTGGTGGGTGGCACGTTCGGCGGGCGGCTGCTGGCCGATCGCGAGCGTGGTCACTGACGCGGCCTGGTGGCGGTGTGCGGTGCCGATGCAGTCAGCACCGGTATCGCCACCACCGAGGATAACCACGTGCTTACCGCGGGCATCAATGTGGTTTTCGGGGTTCTCCCCCGCCACCATACGGTTTGAAGGCACCAGGTAATCCATGGCGAAATGGACGCCCTCAAGATCACGGCCCGGGATGGGCAGGTCGCGCGGTACGGTGGCTCCGGTGGCGACAACAACGGCGTCGTAACGGCGACGCAGCTGCTCCCAGGTGACATCCGTACCAACAGCGACGCCGGTCCGGAAGCGGGTGCCTTCGGCCTTCATCTGCTCGAGGCGGCGGTCAACCTGTTCCTTCTCCATCTTGAAGTCGGGGATGCCGTAGCGGAGCAGTCCGCCAATCTTGTCGTCGCGCTCGTACACGGCAACGGTGTGGCCCACACGGGTCAACTGCTGTGCCACGGCCAGGCCTGCGGGACCGGAACCCACTACAGCTACCGTCTTGCCGGTGAGGCGCGTCGGAGGCAGAGGCTGGACCCAGTCGTTGTCAAAGGCTTGGTCGATGATCGAAACTTCAACCTGCTTGATGGTCACGGCAGGCTGGTTGATGCCCAGCACGCAGGACGCCTCGCAGGGTGCAGGGCACAGGCGCCCTGTGAACTCCGGGAAGTTGTTTGTAGCGTGAAGGCGCTCAATCGCTTCTTCACCCTTGTCCCGCCACACGAGGTCGTTCCACTCGGGAATCAGGTTACCCAGCGGGCAGCCCTGGTGACAGAACGGAACGCCGCAATCCATGCAGCGACCGGCCTGGCTCTTCAGGACGCCCTTTTCCTGGGCTTCGTAAACTTCTTTCCAGTCCATGATGCGGACGGGAACGGGACGGCGTGGCTGCGTCTCGCGCTGCCGGACTTTCAAAAATCCGCGTGGATCAGCCACCGGTTACCTCCAGGATTCGAGACCATACTTCTTCGCCATCGGGGTCAAGGCCCTCTTCGATGGCGTCGAGACGGGTTTGCAGGACTGCGGCGTAATCGCGCGGCAGTACTTTGGTGATGCGGGCGGCGGTGTCGTCGAAGTTCTCGAGCAGACGGCCGGCCAGGACGGATTCGGTTTCCTCGACGTGCTTGGTGAGCAGGCCGTGAACAATGTCGCGGTCCTCGGCGTCGAGCTCCAGGAGCTGGAGTTCACCGGTATCAAGGGCCATCTTGTTGACGCGCTCAGGCTGCAGGTCCAGCACGTAAGCGGTTCCACCGGACATGCCGGCACCGAAGTTGCGGCCGGTGCGGCCGATGATCAGCGTCTGGCCACCTGTCATGTACTCGCAACCGTGATCGCCAATACCTTCGACGACGGCGGTCGCACCGGAGTTACGGACCAGGAAGCGTTCGCCCACCTGCCCACGCAGGAACATTTCACCGCTGGTGGCGCCGTACCCAATGACGTTGCCGGCTATGACGTTGCGCTCAGCCTGGAACACGTTGGTGCGGTCCGGGCGGACGATGATGCGTCCGCCGGAGAGACCCTTGCCAACGTAGTCGTTGGAATCGCCGAACATGCGCAGCGTAATGCCGGCAGGCAGGAACGCGCCCAGGGACTGGCCCGCGGTGCCATTGAGGGTGACATCGATGGTGTCTGTGGCCAGAACATCGATGCCAAAGGTCTTGGTCACCACGTGGCCGAGCATCGTACCCACGGAACGGTCCGTGTTGATGACGTCCAGGGTGATCTTGACCGGCATGCGGTCGCTGAGCGCTTCCTGTGCCATGGTGATCAGGCGCTGGTCGAAGTGCTTGTCCAGCTCGTGGTTCTGGCCGGTCATGTTGCGCAGCGGCACGTCGTCGTCGAACTCCAGCCCGTGCAGGATGGGGTCCAGGTCCAGCCCTTCGGCCTTCCAGTGATTGATCGCTTCGCGGGTGTCCAGAACCTCAGCGTGACCGATTGCCTCTTCCAAGGTGCGGAAGCCAAGCTCGGCCAGGATTTCGCGGACTTCTTCTGCCAGGAACTCGAAGAAGTTGACCACGAACTCGGGCTTGCCGTTGAACCGTGAGCGGAGTTCAGGGTTCTGCGTTGCAACACCCACCGGACAGGTGTCCAGGTGGCAGACGCGCATCATGATGCAGCCCGAAACCACCAGCGGAGCAGTAGCGAAACCGTATTCCTCGCCACCCAGGAGGGCAGCAATGACAACGTCGCGGCCGGTCTTGAGCTGGCCATCAACCTGAACCACCACACGGTCGCGGAGACCATTGAGCATCAGGGTCTGCTGGGTCTCGGCGAGGCCAAGTTCCCACGGCACACCCGCATGCTTGAGGGAGTTCAGCGGCGAGGCGCCGGTACCGCCGTCGTGACCTGAAACAAGCACGACGTCGGCCTTCGCCTTGGTGACGCCGGACGCCACCGTGCCGATCCCGACTTCCGAAACCAGCTTCACATGAACACGGGCCGAAGGGTTGGCGCGCTTGGCATCATAGATGAGCTGCGCAAGGTCTTCGATCGAGTAGATGTCGTGGTGCGGAGGCGGCGAAATAAGTCCGACGCCGGGGGTCGAGTGCCGTGTCCGGGCTACCCAGGGGTAGACCTTCTGCGCCATCAGCTGGCCACCCTCGCCGGGCTTGGCACCTTGGGCCATCTTGATCTGGATGTCGTCGGCGTTGGTCAGGTACAAGCTGGTGACACCGAAGCGGCCGGATGCGATCTGCTTGATGGCAGAGCGGCGCTCCGGATCCAGCAGGCGGTCAACGTCCTCGCCACCTTCACCTGTGTTGGACTTGGCGCCCAGCCGGTTCATGGCGATTGCGAGGGTCTCGTGGGCTTCCTTGGAGATGGAGCCATAGCTCATGGCACCCGTGGAGAAACGCTTGACGATGCTGGAGACGGGTTCCACTTCTTCAAGCGGAACGGCCGGACGGACGCCGTCCTTGAACTTGAGGAGCCCGCGGAGGGTCATCAGGTTCTCGGACTGATCGTCAATGCCCTTGGTGTAGGACTTGAAGATGTCGTAGCGGCGTTCACGCGTGGCGTGCTGCAGGCGGAACACCGTCTCCGGGTTGAAGAGGTGCGGTTCGCCATCGCGGCGCCATTGGTACTCGCCGCCACCGAGCAACGGCTGGTGCGGATGCTCGATGCCGCCTTCCGGGTACGCCATCTGGTGGCGTGCCGAAACCTCGGCCGCGATGACATCCAGGCCTACGCCGCCCAACTGGGAGTGCGTGCCGGAGAAGAATTCGTCCACGAGCTCCTGGGACAAGCCAAGGGCCTCGAAGGTCTGGGCGCCTGTGTAGGAAGCCACAGTGGAAATGCCCATCTTGGACATGATCTTCAGGACACCCTTGCCGAGGCCCTTGATGAGGTTGTACACGCCGTCTTCAGCGGTAACGCCTGTGACGTCGCCGTTGGAGATCAGCTGTTCCACCGATTCCATGGCCAGGTACGGGTTGACGGCAGATGCACCGTAACCGATGAGCACTGCGACGTGGTGCGTCTCGCGGACGTCGCCGGCTTCAACCACGAGGGCTGTCTTGGTGCGGTTGGCACTGCGGAGCAGGTGGTGGTGGACTGCGCTGACCAGCAGGAGCGACGGAATGGGAGCCCACTGCGCGTTCGAGTCACGGTCTGACAGCACAACGTACTGCACGCCGCGGTTGATCGCACCGGAGACCTGCTCGCAGATCTCGGTCAGGCGTGCACGCAGTGCCGCTTCTCCACCTTCGGGGCGGTAAAGGCCACGGACCTTCATGGCGATGCGATCGCCGTCGGGCGTTTCGATGTTGGCGATCTTGGCGAGCTGATCGTTGTTGATCACCGGGAACGGCAGGGAGATCTGCGGCTGGCGGACCTGCTTGCCATCCAGGAGGTTGCCGTTGGGACCGATGGCACACGTCAGCGAAGTGACCAGCTCTTCGCGGATAGCGTCCAGCGGCGGGTTGGTGACCTGCGCGAAGGACTGCACGAAGTAGTCGAACAAGAGACGCGGGCGCTTGGAGAGCACAGCCACCGGAGTATCCGATCCCATAGCGCCCAGAGGCTCGGCACCTGTGCGGGACATCGGCCCCAGCAGGATCTTCAGTTCTTCAGTGGTGTAACCAAACGTGCGCTGACGGATGTTCACCGATGCTGCCGTGTGAACCACGTGCTCGCGCTCGGGGAGCTCGTTGATGTCGATCAGGTTCTCTTTGAGCCATTCAGCCCAGGGATTGGCAGCAGCCACCTCGGCCTTGACCTCGGCGTCGTCAATGATGCGGCCCGCTTCGGTGTCCACCAGGAACATCTTGCCCGGGGCAACGCGGCCCTTCTTGACCACGTTGGAAGGCTCAACCTCGATCACGCCAACTTCGGAGGCGAAGATGATGAGGCCGTCTTCGGTGATCCAGTAACGTCCAGGGCGCAGGCCGTTGCGGTCCAGCGTGGCGCCAACGAGGTTGCCGTCAGTGAAGGAAACAGCTGCAGGACCATCCCACGGCTCCATGAGCAGGGAGTGGTATTCGTAGAACGCGCGGCGTGCGGGATCCATGGTGGCGTGGTTCTCCCACGCTTCCGGGATCATCATCATGATGGAGTGCGTGATGGGCCGGCCGGAGAGCCAAAGGAGCTCAGCTACTTCGTCGAAGGAAGCTGAGTCCGAGGCACCAGGGGTGCAGATGGGGTACAGCTCTTCGGGGACTGGGCCCAGCAGCGGGCTGGCCAGCTGCGACTGACGGGCACGCATCCAGTTGCGGTTGCCCTTGACCGTGTTGATCTCACCGTTGTGGGCGATGGTGCGGAAAGGCTGCGCCAACGGCCAGGACGGGAACGTATTGGTGGAGAAGCGGGAGTGGACGATTGCGAGCTTCGTCTTGAAGCGCTTGTCCGAGAGGTCCGGGTAGAACGGCTCCAACTGAGCGGTGGTCAGCATGCCCTTGTACACAATGGTGCGGGAGGACAGCGACGGGAAGTACACGCCGAACTTGTTCTGGGCGCGCTTGCGGATGCGCCAGGCGCGGGAGTCCAGCTCGTTGTGCTCAAGCTGCTCACCGGTAGCGGAGGCAAAGAACGGCTGGGAGAAGTACGGCATGCACGCCCGGGCCATGGCACCCACGAGGTCTGCGACCACGGGAACCTCACGCCAGCCAAGAACCGTCAGGCCCTCGTCAGCTGCAAGCGCTTCAATGCCGGCCTTGGCCGTCTCTGCTTCGCGGGACTCAGCGGGAAGGAAGGCGGTGCCCACCACATACTGGCCCGGAGCAGGGAGTTCGAATTCGGTGACGGCCCGGAAGAACTCGTCCGGAACCTGCATGAGCAGGCCCGCACCGTCGCCGGTTCCTTCGTCGGCGCCCACGGCGCCGCGGTGTTCGAGATTGCGGAGGGCGGTCAAGGCCGCTTCCACGATGTCGTATCCCGGTTCCCCGCGGAGCGTGGCAATAATGGCCAGGCCGCAGGCGTCCTTCTCCTTGTCAGGGTTGTAAAGACCCTGAGCCTCCGGGAGCGCGGCAAAGCGCTTGAATGGAGACATGGCACCCTGAGGTTCGATATTTTCGGACCAACCGGGGTTATGAAGATGGGTCATGGGAGACGTCCTTCCTCGGAATCGTGCGTATGGAAGGGACAACGTTGGCCCCACCTTGCCTGCCCTGTGACGGGCACAACAAAGCGCTAGTAATTGGAATTGTAGGCCAGCCGATCCAGCGCAACGAACAGTTACGCAGACCTCTGGCCCCGGCTTGACCAGTGAACATCGGTATGCTGCGGTCCGGTTTCCGGGGTGCCACGACGCTGTGGACTGGGCCCTACGAGCGGTGACTCTGTTGCCCCTTTACCGAAGGCGACTACTTGGTGTCGTCTGCCTTCGGTGTGGATTCGGGGGCCTTCCTTGCGGCAGGTTCAGCAGAAGTTGAATCCGTGGAGGACACGCTGTCCTTTTCCGGTTTCCCTGCTGTTTCCCGCGGCTCGTCAACGTGGCCCGAATCGCTTTGGTTATCAGGGAGATTACCACGCGAACCACTATCTGAGACAGATGCGTCCACATCATGACTGGTGACGCTGGTCACCGAAGCAGGCACTTTTTCCTTGGTTTCTTCCGGCTCACGCCCCGCCAAATAAGGGGTGTCAGGGACTGGGCGACCCTTCATGCCGAGGAGGAGGAAGATAGCCAGCGCCGCAATGAAGACGAAAATACTGGTCCAAACATTGAGTCTGGTGGTGATGCCAAACAGGTTGATCTGCTCGGCGTCATCGATGCGCAGCGCCTCAATCCAGACGCGGCCCAGGGTGTAGTACACGGCGTACAGCCAGAAGAGCCGGCCCCAGCGGAAAGCGAACTTCTTATCCAGCAGCAGGAGGATGGCCACACCAACCAGGTTCCACAGCATCTCGTAGAGGAACGTCGGGTGGAAGAGCGTGCCCGCAGCCATGTCCGGGGGGAAATTGGCGTTGGCGGGATCGATTTCGAGTCCCCAAGGCAACGTGGTGGGTGCCCCGAAAAGTTCCTGGTTGAACCAGTTTCCCAGGCGCCCAATGGCCTGGGCCAGCAAGAGCCCGGGGGCAGCTGCGTCGAGGAAGGCTGTCAGCTTCAGGCCAGCACGGCGGCAACCAATCCACGCACCCACGGCGCCGAGGATCACGGCACCCCAAATACCCAAGCCGCCACGCTGGATCTGCGGAATCAGCGACAAGTCCCCGGTGCCGTCAAAACCGGGGCCGAAGTACGCATCCGGGGAAGAGAACACGTGGTAGAGGCGGCCACCGATGATGCCGAACGGAATCGCCCAGATGGCGATGTCCCACAGACTGCCTTCAGGCGCCCCGCGGCGCTTCCAACGTGCCGAGGTCAGCCACAGGCCAACGATGATGCCCGCCAGGATGCAGAGGGCGTAAGCGTGGATGCGCAACGTCCCCCACGGCAGCGGAATGTCGAAACCGGACCACGATGGGCTCGGGATACTCAAGGGGACCATTGCCGCAGCGTGGAGGACGGTCTGCATTCGCTTCGCTGTTTCCTTTTCCTAGGCTTCTGCAGCTGCGCGGCCCAGGCCGGCGCTGAGGTTCTTGGTGAGTTGTCCGACGGCGTCCACGCCGCCATCGCGGAGGGCCGCCACCAAAGCAGTGCCGACGATCACGCCGTCCGCATAGGCAGCGATTTCACGGACGTGATCCGGGTTGGACACACCCAATCCGACACATACACGCTCGGCACCGGCGGCATGTGCCCTGGCCACCACGTCCTCAGCACTGCTGCTGACGGAGGTGCGTGTTCCGGTGACGCCCATGATGGAGACAGCGTAGACGAATCCACGGCTTGCCTTGACTGTCATGTCCAGCCGCTCCGGGGTGGAGGAAGGCGCCACAAGGAACACTCGATCCAAGCCGTACCTATCCGAAGCTTCGAACCACTCATGAGCCTCGTCAGGAACCAGGTCCGGTGTAATGAGGCCTGCTCCCCCGGCTTCTGCCAGGCGGCGCGCGAATTCATCCACACCCATGCGCATGACAGGGTTCCAGTACGTCATGACCAGGACTGCCGCATCAGTGGCGGCAGTGATACCGGCAACCACGTCAAACACGTTGGCAACGCGGAATCCGTTGGAAATCGCTTCGGTGGTGGCGGCTTGGATGACCGGGCCGTCCATCACGGGATCCGAGTACGGGATTCCGATTTCGATGAGGTCAGCGCCGTTGCGGGCCAGGGCTATGCCGGCCTCGATGCTCTCCTGGACCGTGGGGTAACCCGCGGGAAGGTAGCCCACCAGGGCGGCGCGGCCTTCTGCTTTGGCGCGGTCAATGGCGGCAGCGGATTTGCTGGCAAATTCTTCAGTCATCAGTTCTGGTCCTCGTTGACATCCACGGCTGCTTCAGACGTACGCTCGGTGGGCCCCTTCGGCTTCCGTGTGGACAGCGTGGTGCCCTTGACGTGCCCTTCCTCGTCCAACATGTTGAACCAGGCGGCAGCAGTCTCCACGTCTTTATCGCCGCGTCCGGACAGGTTGACGATCACTGTGACGTCCGAAGGGTTTTCCTTGCCCTCCGTGAGCCGCTTACCGATCTTGATGGCACCGGCCAAGGCGTGAGAGGACTCAATGGCGGGGATGATGCCTTCAGTCCGGCACAGGAGGCTGAACGCGTCCATGGCCTCGGTGTCCGTCACGGCCTCGTAGGTAACACGCCCAATGTCTGCCAGGTAGGAGTGCTCCGGACCGACGCTTGGGTAGTCCAGCCCCGCCGAGATGGAGTGGGACTCGATGGTCTGGCCGTCTTCGTCCTGCATCAGGTACGAACGGGCTCCGTGAAGCACGCCGGGGCGGCCCAGGGAGATGGCGGCGGCGTGGCGGCCGGTTTCGACGCCTTCGCCTCCGGCTTCAAAGCCGTAGATCTTCACTGACGCGTCATCGAGGAAAGCGTGGAAGAGGCCGATCGCGTTGGAACCGCCACCGATACAGGCAGCAATGGCGTCCGGGAGCTTACCGGTTTGCTCGAGGATCTGGCTGCGGGCCTCTGCACCGATCACTTCGTGGAAGTAGCGCACCATGGCAGGGAACGGATGCGCCCCGGCTGCGGTACCCAGCAGGTAGTGGGTGTGCTCCACATTGGAGACCCAATCCCGAAGGGCATCGTTGATGGCGTCCTTAAGTGTCTGGCTGCCATTGGTCACGGGAACCACCGTTGCACCCAGCAGCTGCATGCGGGCCACGTTCAAGGCCTGCCGCCGGCAGTCCTCGGCACCCATGTAGACCACGCACTCGAGGCCCAGCAGGGCTGCGGCCGTGGCGCTGGCTACGCCATGCTGTCCGGCACCAGTCTCAGCGATGACGCGGGTCTTGCCCATGCGCTTGGCGAGGAGTGCCTGGCCAAGGACGTTATTGATCTTGTGGGAGCCAGTGTGGTTGAGGTCCTCGCGCTTGAGGAAGATGCGCGCCCCGCCGGCATGCTCCGAGAAGCGCTTGGCTTCGGTCAGCAGGGAAGGCCTGCCGGAGTAGTTCTTGTTGAGATCCTTGAGCTGCGCGATGAAATCGGGATCAGCTTTGGCTTTCTCAAAGGTGTCCTGGACTTCGTCAAGGGCGGCAATGAGCGACTCGGGCATCCAGCGTCCGCCATAGCTGCCAAAGTAGGGCCCCGATGCATTCCGCAGCGAAGGGCCACCTTGGAGGAATGCGTCCGCCGCATTCTCTTCTGAGCCGGCTGTTGGCGCGTCGACCATCAGTCTCACCGTCCTGTTCCAGTTAGTTCATTTGGGTAGTTCCACGTGCCACAAGGCAGCCGCAGGCCAATGCCTGGGCTGCCTTGCAACTATTCGCCGTGATTCAGTGACTGCCTCAGTTCCTGACGGCGATGGCGGCAGCTCCGGCTGCCTTGAATTCAGTGATGCGTTCGCGCGGCGTGGAGTCGCTGACCAGCGCCTCCCCCACCAGGATGGCGTTGGCGCCGCCCTCGGCGTAATGCGAGACGTCCGCGGGACCCCTGACGCCGGATTCGGCCACGATCACGGACTCAGCCGGAATCAAACCGGCCAATGATCCGAAAACGGAGCGATCGACGTCGAGCGTTTTGAGGTTGCGGACGTTAATGCCAATGATCTTGGCCTGCGCTGCCACTGCGCGTTCGATTTCTTCTTCAGTGTGCGTTTCCACCAGGACGTTCATGCCGAGCTCGTGGCTCAATGCACTGAAGTCAGCAAGCTCCGAGTCGGAAAGCGCCGCGACGATCAACAGAATGAGGTCAGCACCATGCGCACGGGCTTCCCAGATCTGGTACTCGTCAACAGTGAAGTCCTTGCGCAACAACGGCGTTTCGACGGCGGCACGCACGGCGTCGAGGTCCGCCAACGAACCGCCGAAACGGCGCTGTTCGGTGAGGACGCTGATGACGGAAGCCCCGCCGTCGGAATACTGCACCGCAAGCGATGCGGGATCGGCGATGGACGCGAGATCACCCTTCGAAGGGCTGCGACGCTTGATTTCGGCGATGACTTTGAGGTCGTTGCGGATGGATGACGGGCCACCAAGGGCTGCCCATGCATCACGAGCAGGAGCAGCGTTTGCGGCGCGCTCCTTCAGCTCCGCGAGGGACACGAGGCCGCGGCGGACCTCCATGTCCTCCTTGACGCCAACAATAATGTCATCAAGAACGGTCACGATTAGTGACCGTTGTTCTGCAGCTTGCTGCCGCCAACTCCGTAGCCTGCCTTGCGCATGACGAAGCCCACGATCAGGCCGATAACCATGACCACCAGTCCACCGACGAAGATCGGGGTGCTGGCGATGACAAAAGCAATGGAGGAAATCAGGGCGCCGACCAGCATCACAAGTACGCAGGTCCAGGCAGCCGGGCTGTTTCCGTGGCCAATGGCGTCAGCGTGGCTGGCCATGGTGGATTCAGTTTGGTTTGCGGACACTGTGGTTTTGCTCATGTGAAATCTCCTCAGGATGAATACTGCTTACATTCTGCCATTTATTGACGACGGCCGGGACATCGCCGGACCTCAGGACACGTGGTGTCCGGCTTTCTTGCACCGGGTTTCTTGCACCGGGCCCACCCAAAAGTCCGCCATGACTGCTTACGTGGGGTCTTCACCGCGCGAGAGGCTGTCCCAGCTGTCGATCTCGTCAACCGGTTCGTTGCTGCTCTTCCTGCCCCGCGAGCCGGCGTCATACTTGGTTCGCGAGGTCCAATGACGCCCCGCCAACGGCAAAACAACAGCACAGACGGCCAAGAGTGACCCGGCAATGATGGCAATCACCGGGAACGCAGTTACTGCTGCATCAGCCTGCCCGCCCGAGACTCCCGTGGCGGCAGCGATGGAACCTTGTGCGGCTCCCAGAGGATCAAGCAAAACGGTGACGGCCGCGAGGATGATCCCCGCAGCGGACAAAACGATGAGCACTGCGATGATCCAGCGCGCTATCTTTCCGGCGATGGATGCAGCCAAGCCGCCCGCCAGAGCGACGACGGCCAGTGCCGTGACCGCAGTGGCCGCTTTGCTTCCTTGGACATGGAGGTCGCTGTTCGAGGCACCCGTGGGGTCCAGCCGGACCTCGATCCAGGTCTGAGTGGTCGCTCCAAAAACTGCCAGGGCAAGGATGGTGGTGGCCAGGACAAGAGTGGACTTTCGTGCCCAACGCGGCGACTGCCTGACGGAAGGCGCTGATGATGGCGTGCTCATGAGGCCGACGTCCCGTCGTCGGATCCGTCCACGTTCCGCAGGGCGTTCGCGGAAATGTTCTGCAGCGACCCGGCTGTGTGCACGGCACGGAGGGGCGCAGCGGCCTTGTTCACCGTCTCCAGAGCTTCCGAGGGCTTATGGGAATCAGCCACAATTCCACCGCCGGCCTGTACGTAGGCGCGTCCCTCGCGGAGAAGTGCGGACCGGATGGCAATAGCCATGTCCATGTCTCCGGCGAAGTCCAGGTAGCCAACCACGCCACCGTAGATGCCGCGCCTGTGCGGTTCGAGTTCATCGAGCAGCCTCAGCGCACGCGGCTTGGGCGCACCGGATAGGGTGCCTGCCGGGAACGTGGCTTTGAGGACGTCATAGGCCTTGGCGTGGGGTGCCAGCTCGCCGACCACGGTGGACACCAGGTGCATGATGTGGCTAAACCTCTCCACTTCCATGAACTGTGTAACGTCCACGGTTCCGGCCACGCAGACCTTGGAGAGGTCGTTGCGTGAAAGATCCACCAGCATCAGGTGCTCTGCGCGTTCTTTCTGGTCGGCCAGCAGCTCGGTTGCCAACGCCTTATCCCCCTCCACGGTCTTGCCACGGGGCCGCGAACCGGCAATGGGGTGGGTGATGACTTCCTCACCGGTGACGGTGACCAGAGCTTCCGGCGAAGAGCCTACGATCGAGTACTCGCGGCCGTCTGCGTCCTCCAGGCTGAAGAGGTACATGTACGGGCTGGGGTTGGTGTTGCGCAGGACGCGGTAAACATCCAAGGGGTCCGCGGCGCACTCCATCTCGAATCGCCGGGAGATGACTACCTGGAAAACTTCGCCGTCAACAATGGCTTCCTTGCCGCGGTCGATTGCCTCCAAGTACTTGGCCTCGTCCCAGCGTTCCTGGACGCTGGAGGCGAAGTCCAGGGCAGCCGTTTCAAGTACGGACACGGGTTGGGCAACCGGTGTGCTGATCTGGTCCAGCAAGCCCTTCACGCGGGCCACGGCGTCGTGCCAGGCATCGTCCACGCGCTCAGAGCTGTCATCAAAGTTGATGGCATTGGCGATGAGGAGGACCGTGCCGTCCATGTTGTCGTGCACGGCCATGTCCGTGACCAGGTTCAGTGCCATTTCGGGCAGCTGCAGATCATCCTCTGGCGGGGACGTCAGCCGCTCCCAGTGACGGACCGCTTCCCAGCCAAGGAAACCAACCAAGCCGGACGTGAACGGCGGCAACCCATCAAAGCGGTCAGTTTGGAGTGCCGCAATGGTGTCCCGCACCGCGTCAACGGGGTTACCCGAGACGGGAACCCCCACGGGCGGCTCACCAATCCAGTGAGCTTCCCCGTCCTTGGTGGTCAGCGTTGCGCGGGACTTCGAACCAATGAAGGAATAGCGGGACCAGGCACCGCCAACCGCTGCTGATTCCAGGAGGAAGGTGCCCGGTTGTCCTTTGGCCAGCTTCCGGTACAAGCCGATAGGAGTCTCGGCGTCCGCCAAAACCTTGAGTCGGACAGGGATGACACGGCTGTGGACGGCGAGTTCGCGGAACTCTTCCAGGCCCGGGCTGATGATTCCAAGGTCCTGCATGGCTATGTTCTCCGCCTTATTGTCTGAGGTGGTGCGTCAGTGGAAAGTAGTGGGTGCCTTAGTCGCGGTGACCCGTGACGACGGCGAAGTCGCGACCATCGAAGCAGGTCCGGGTTCCGGTGTGGCAGGCTGCGCCAATCTGGTCCACACGGATCAAAAGGGCATCGCCGTCGCAGTCAAGGGCAACAGACTTCACGAACTGTACGTGTCCGGAGGTGTCGCCCTTGCGCCAGTACTCCTGGCGGGAGCGGGAGTAGAACGTGACCCTGCCGGATGTCATGGTGCGGTGGAGCGCCTCGTCATCCATCCAGCCGAGCATGAGGACCTCGTTGGTATCGTGTTGTTGCACGATAGCTGCAACGAGGCCGGAAGAATCCCGCTTCAGGGCGCTGGCGATCTCCTGCGGCAAGGGGCTCGCGGGGTCGCTTGAGAGCTCCGCGGCAGGAGTTGGGCTGGGGGCGGACTGCTCTGACATCAGATCAAGTCTAGTGCCTTTGACGGGAGCCGGATTCTGCGGCGGTTCCAGTGCGCAAGAGTGCTCCGATCGTGCTAGTTTCACAAGTGATGCATTTCGTCGATCCTTCCCGAGAAGTACTGGCCGAAACCCTCTTGGCGGCCGGGCCTGACTCCCCCACGCTCTGCGAAGGGTGGTTGACCCGGGATCTTGCCGCGCACTTATACCTGCGGGAACGGAAGATCGCGGTGGGCTTGGGCCTCCTGATTCCCAGTTTGGGCAAGGCCTCCGAAAAGGCCACCGCCAAGCTGGCAGAGAAGCTGAAGAGCTCGGACGCCTACGCGGAGCTCGTCAGAACCTTCCGCGGCGGCCCACCGGCCCTGTCCCCCTTGAAGATCAAAGCCTTGGATGAGACGTCAAACCTCATTGAGTACTTCGTGCACACCGAGGACATTCGCCGCGCAGGTGACCGTTGGGCGCCCCGCGCCCTGGATGAGGCCTATTCGGACGCCCTCTGGGACGAACTCATCAAACGAGCTGCCTTCCTTTACCGTGGCGTGGACCTCGGCATAGTGCTTGTGCGGCCCACAGGCCCTCGGCACGTAGCCAAGCGCGCCCCCGTTTCAGTGGCAATCGTCGGTGAGCCCGGCGAGCTGCTCATGCACGCGCATGGCCGCACCAGCCAGGCCCTCGTCACCTTCGAAGGCCAGCCGGACGCCGTCGCGCTGTTGCAGTCAGCGGACATCGGGCTGTAACTCTTTCAGATGCCTTTAATCAGTAATGGAGAGCCACCGCGCGGTGACCCTCCATTACTGCTTTAAAGGCGTAGTTGCTAGCGAACCTCGAAGCCCGCCTCGCGGATCGCGGTCTTGACCTGGGCGATCATGTCGTCCGGCCCGAAGTGGAACACCGACGCCGCCAGTACGGCATCTGCGCCTGCCTGTACGGCGGGCGGGAAATGCGCAGGCACCCCGGCCCCGCCTGAAGCGATGATCGGAATGTTCACGGCGGCACGAACCAGGCGGATCAGCTCGAGATCGAACCCGTCCTTGGTGCCGTCGGCATCAATGGAGTTGAGCAGGATTTCTCCCACGCCCCGGTCGGCGGCTTCTTTGGCCCAGGCGATGGCATCGATCCCGGTCCCTGTGCGGCCACCATGGGTGGTGACTTCAAAACCGGACGACGTCGGGACGTCACCTTCGCGGGTCCGGCGCGCATCCACGGAGAGCACCAGCACCTGCGAGCCAAAGTGACGGGTGATCTCATCAATGACATCAGGCCGGGCAACGGCTGCGGTATTGATGGACGCCTTGTCCGCACCGAAACGCAGGAGCTTGTCCACCTCGGCAACACCTCGGACGCCTCCGCCCACGGTGAGGGGAATGAATACTTCCTCCGCGGTGCGGCGAACGACGTCGAACGTGGTTTCCCGGTTACCGGACGACGCAGTGACGTCCAGGAACGTCAGTTCGTCGGCCCCGCCATTGTCGTACCGGTGCGCCAGTTCCACCGGATCACCGGCGTCGCGGAGGCCTTCAAAGTTGACGCCCTTGACGACGCGGCCTGCATCGACATCCAGGCAAGGGATGACGCGTACGGCTACGGCCATGTGCTGCTCCTAAACATTTCTGAACTCTGCAGTTTGATGCGCGGCGTGAAGGTGCTGCGCCGGATCAGATACGGCAGGCGTGGATGCTGCTGACCAGGATGGCGCGCGCACCGAGATCGTACAGCTCGTCCATGATGCGGTTGGTTTCCTTCTTGGGAACCATGGACCGCACGGCAACCCACTCGGAATCCCGCAGCGGTGAAACCGTGGGCGATTCAAGGCCCGGAGTCAGTGCTGCCGCGTCTTCCACCAGGTCCTTGCGGATGTCATAGTCCATCAGGACGTACTGGCGTGCCACGAGGACACCCTGCAGGCGTCGGATGAGAATCTCAATTTCCTTGGCAGTTCCGTTGGCGGCTCCACCTGAGCCGGAGCGCCGGATCAGCACGGCCTCGGACTTCAGGATGGGATCGCCAAAGATCTCCATACCGGCAGCCTTGAGGGTGTTACCCGTTTCAACGACGTCGGCGATTGCATCCGCCACGCCGAGACGGACCGAAGATTCCACGGCACCGTCCAAGCGGACCACTGTGGCGTTCACGCCCCGCTCGGAAAGGTAGTCCCGAAGAAGTCCGTCGTAACTGGTGGCGAGGCGCTTGCCTTCGAGCTGCTCGACGCCGGTGAAGTCACCTACGGGGCCTGCGAAACGGAACGTGGAGGGCGCGAAGCCCAGGGGAAGCAGTTCTTCGGCTTCCACCTTTGCGTCCAGCAAGAGGTCGCGGCCGGTGATGCCTACGTCCAGGGTGCCCTGGCCTACATAGACGGCGATGTCGCGGGGACGGAGGAAGAAGAACTCAATTTCATTGTCCGGATCAACCATGACCAGTTCGCGGGTGTCGCGGCGCTGGCGGTAACCGGCCTCGGACAACATTGCCGAGGCGGCTTCGGACAGGGATCCCTTGTTGGGGACTGCTACACGGAGCATTGGGAGACTTTCTTGTTGGAATGGAAGTTTTCAGGCACCTTGGCCACGCAGGGGGCTCCGCAACAGGCATGCGGAGTGGCGTGGCTAAAGATGCTTGTAAACGTCTTCCAGGGTGAGGCCCTTGGCGAGCATGAGGACCTGCAGGTGGTACAGCAACTGGGAGATCTCCTCAGCGGCGGCTTCGTCCGATTCGTACTCCGCGGCCATCCAGACTTCGGCGGCCTCTTCGACCACCTTCTTGCCGATGCCATGGATTCCGGAGTCCAGTTCGGCAACCGTGCGCGAACCTGCCGGGCGGGTCGCTGCTTTCTCACTCAGTTCTGCGAACAGCGTCTCGAAATTCTTCACGCCCTCCAGACTACTTGCTCCGGGGCGACCACCGCTTGTTGGGGCGTTGCATGACGAAGGGGATGTGAGTGAAGACACACTCACATCCCCTTGGACACCAAGGGCGTCTAGCTGAAGTGCTTGAGTGTCACAGCTGTGGCAAGGGCAGCGGTCACTGCTTCGTGGCCCTTGTCTTCTTTGGAACCCGGAAGGCCGGCCCGGTCAATCCCCTGCTGTTCGGTGTCGCAAGTGAGGACGCCGAAACCAACCGGCACGCCGGTGCGGACGCTAACGTCGGTAAGGCCCGACGTCGCAGCCTGGCAGACGTAGTCGAAGTGAGGCGTTCCACCACGGATGACCACACCGAGGGCTACGACGGCGTCAAAGTGCGGCGCGAGCCTGGCCGCGGCAACCGGAAGCTCAAAGCTGCCCGGAACCCGGAGCAACGTTGGTTCGGCGATCCCGGCTTCCTTGGCTGCGCGGAGGGCGCCGTCAACCAGACCATCCATGATCTGTGTGTGCCAGCTCGCGGCCACAATGGCGAGCTTCAGCTGAGAAGTTTCCTCGGGGTTGAGGGTGGTGAGGTCAATGGTGGGCGCGCCGTGTCCGCTCATGGTTACTGGGAATCCGTTCGGTCTTGGTTGTTGTCAAAGGGGTGGGGTGCCGGCGATTTGCCGTTGCTGACGGGCTCGACGTCGAGCGCCAGCCGGTGGTCCATCCGGTCTTTCTTGGTCTGCAGATACCGGAGGTTCTGTTCGCGGGAAGGAACCTCGGTGGGCACCATCTCCACAACCGTGACTCCGGCTTGGGCAAGGCGGTTCTGCTTGTCGGGGTTGTTGCTCAGCAACCGGACCTCATGCAGTCCCATTTCCGCCAGGATCTGGCCTGCCGCAGTGTAGGAACGCGCATCAACAGGCAAGCCGAGTTGCTCGTTGGCCTCCACGGTGTCAAAGCCGGCTTCCTGCAGCGCATACGCCTTGATCTTATTGGCCAGCCCGATGCCGCGGCCCTCTTGGCCACGCAGGTAGAGCAGTGTCCCGCCCTCTGCATGGATGAGCTCCAGGGCAAACGCCAGCTGCTCTCCGCAGTCGCAGCGATAGGAACCGAACACGTCACCGGTCAGGCACTCCGAATGCAGCCGTACCAGCGGCGCGCGGCCACCCTTGGGCGGGTTGGGGGAACTCACGGCAAGGTGCTCGTGGCCGGTCTCGAGGTCCGTCCACGCCTGTGCCACGAAGTCACCAAAAGCCGTAGGCAGTTGCACGATCGGCCCACCACTGACGGGGTGCGGTCCGGGACCGGTGTGGTCACTGCTGCGTGTGGTCGATGCGGTCATCGCTTCTCCTCGTCCTCCTGGGAAATATGTGCCGCCCGGGACTCTACCGCCTCAACATATGACACCAAATCCTCAATGGAGATGAGGGGGCATCCATGTTCAGCGGCGAAATCGCGCAGGCTGTCCAGCCGCATCATTTCACCGTCGTCATGTACCAACTCTGCGATCACGCCCACCGGGGCCAGCCCGGCAAGACGACACAGGTCCACAGCAGCCTCCGTGTGACCTGGGCGTTCACGCACTCCCCCGTTAACCGCCCGCAACGGGAAAATATGCCCGGGGCGGGTGATCGAGGCCGGAGTGCTGCTTGGATCCGCCAGGATCCGGGCCGTCAACGCACGGTCAGTGGCCGAGATTCCGGTGCTGACGCCGATCGCGGCATCGCAGGAAACAGTGTAAGCGGTGCCCTTGGCGTCTTCGTTGATCTCTACCATGGGCGGCAGAATGAGGGCGTCCGCACGCTCTCTATCCAAGGGAACACAGATGACGCCGGATGAATAGCGGATGGTCCATCCCATCAGGGCCGGCGTTGCGTGTTCGGCAGCGAAGATGATGTCGCCTTCGTTCTCGCGATCCTCGTTGTCCACCACGATCACGGCTTGGCCTGCGGCCATGGCAGCGATGGCTGATTCAACAGGATCCAGCCCGGTACGTCCCGCGCCGGCCGGAGTTGTCTTGGCAGGAGCACTCATCGGGTGCCTCCCTGCTGAGGCGCGAAGGACAGAAGGCGTTCGGTGTACTTGGCCAGCACATCAACTTCGATGTTCACCCGGCCTCCCGCTTCCTTGGCACCCAGGCCTGTTTCTTCGAGCGTGGTGGGGATCAACCCCACTTCAAACCACGGTGCCGCTTCGGCGGCAGGGCTGACGGCGGTCACGGTCAGTGAGACACCGTCGACGGCGATCGACCCCTTCTCGGCGATGTAGCGCGCCAGCGTGGCCGGCACTCCAAACCGGAGCCGATCCCAGTTTCCCAGCGGCTCACGCTCCAGCAACTCACCAACACCGTCCACATGGCCCTGGACAACATGCCCGTCCAGCCGTCCACCGGCGGGTACGCAGCGTTCCAGGTTGACGGCATCTCCCGGCGCCAGTCCGCCGATGGTGGTGCGGACCAAGGTTTCGCCCATGACATCCACACTGAAGTCCTGGCCATCAATCTCAGTGGCTGTCAGGCACACCCCATTGACGGCGATGGAACCGCCCAACGGCAATCCCTCCGCCGTGGTGGGTGCTTTGAGACGCAGTGTTGCGCTGGCATCGCCGTCATGTTCAATGCCCAGCACAGTGCCTTGCTCGGCAATGATTCCCGTAAACATCAGTTTCCTCCTGTGAGATATTCCGCAGCTTCACTGTGAGAAATCAAATTCTTCTGCGAAACCGAATTCGTGATGGTGCTGGCGGCGCCCCGAGGGGAACGCAGGTGCAGCCGAAGGTCGTTGCCGAGAACCCGGACGGCGCCGCCACCGGCGTCGTCCCAGGACCAGCGCTGGGCCTCTGCCAGTGTGGTGATACCGAGGTCGTTGAGTGCCGGCGTTCCGGATCCGAGCAACGTGGGGGCGACGTAGACGATCAGTTCGTCCACCAGCTCTGCTGCAAGGAAGGTACTCAGAATCGATGAGCCGCCTTCCACCATGAGGTGCCGGACTCCCTGTTCGAACAGGGAGTCCAGGGCTTCCGCAGGATCCCGGGTTGGCAGGTGAACGAAAAGCCCGTCGGTGCCACGGACTGCAGCATCTTCAGGGACTTCCCGCAGGCCCATGACCGCACGCAGGGGCTGGTGAGCCGAAAGTTCGCCGTCCGGCGTCCGGGCCGTGAGGCGCGGGTTGTCGATCAGCACGGTGCCGGTACCCACGAGGATTGCGTCGATGAGTCCCCGCAGTCCGTGATTGTCGGCAAGTGACTCCGGGCAGGAGATCCACTGGCTGGTGCCGTCCACAGCGGCAATCCTGCTGTCCAGTGTCTGCGCGATATGCAAGGTAACGAAAGGACGCTTTGCCGCAACGGCGTCGAACCAGTCACGGTTCAGATCCAGCGCCTTCCAGCCTTCCAGCCCGGACCTGACCACAACACCTGCGTCAGTGAGCGTGCGCGCACCGCCCGCGGCGGGGTCATGGGGATCGTCGACGGCGTAAATCACCCTGGCGATTCCCGCGTCAATAATGGCTTGGGCGCAGGGCCCGGTTCTGCCCACGTGGTTGCAGGGCTCCAAAGTGACCACCATGGTGGTTCCGACTGTGTCGATGCCCTTCTTCCGGGCTTCGGAAATCGCATCGGCTTCAGCATGGGCCGTCCCGGCCCCCCGGTGATAACCGGTTGCCAGTTGCTCGCCCTGCGGACTGAGGATTACCGCCCCTACCAACGGATTGGCTCCTCGGGGACCGGCAAGGGCAGCCGTCAGTGCGGCTTCCATGGCAGTAATTTCTGCTGCCGTATAGGACGTGTTGGCGGAGCTCACTGGACAGCTCCCACAGGTGCGGCGACGCCGGCCGGACCGCTGCCGTCACGACTGCCCCGCTCACGCTTTTCGGCGCGCCACCATACAAAGAACCCGGTGAGCGTGAAGAAGCCGTAGAACAGGTACATGACCGCACTGGCGTAGTAGCCGGCGCTGAACAAGAGGGGCACGCCGACAATGTCCACGGCTACCCAGATGAGCCAGAACTCTGTCCACCCGCGTGCCATTCCGTAGGTTGCCAGCAGGGATCCCATGAACGTCCAGGCATCGGCCCAGACCGGCGGGTAGGAACCCAAGGCATCGAACAAGGGCGTCAATGCCGCTGTGCCCGCCACCATCGCAGCAATCAGTGCGATCCGAACCTTGTTGCTGGCCCAACCCGGGACGATTGCCCGCCCTTGGGTGCTCGGTTGCCGGCCCTGCTGCCAGCGGTACCAGCCATACACGGCCACTGCGATGAACATGATTTGTCGCGCGGCCTGCCCCCACAGCGTGGCTGGCGCTGCTGCACCAAAGACGTTGCCCAGGAAGACCGTGAGCAGGAGGATGTTGCCGACGATGCCGATTGGCCATGCCCAGACTTTACGGCGCATTCCGCCGAGGGCGCTGAGTAGCCCAAAGATGTTTCCAAGCACTTCGCGTAAGACAAGAGCAGATCCTCCAACGGGGATCTGTGCTTCGAAGAGCCATCGCAGAAAGTCCATGCCGTTCCTTCCCAGTAAGCCGCGATGACTCCGGGGGTGTACGACAGCGCAATGCCGGGCGTCGCAAAAGGAACGCCCAAGGCATGACTGTACGTGCTTCTCCCATCCAGACTTTAACTGTCGGTACCGGAATTTCACCAGTTCAACCGTCTGCCACCGAACATCCAATTTCTTGGAAGCCAATGGCTCGCGGGTCGCGGACTATAACCGCCGGTTCGGACTTACACCGACCCCGGAGCACGTATGTGTGTTGTTATTCTGCCACAACTACGAAGGTGCCCCGGCTATTCCCGGGCCATTTTCGTAACATGTGGTGACGACTTTCAGGCGGTTGTTCGAGCAGCGGCCTGACCCGCTGCACGGAGCCGATCGATCGCCGCCGCGGGATCCTGGTGCCCGTAAACTGCCGAGCCCGCAACGAAGACGTTCGCTCCGGCTTCAGCCGCCCGCGCAATGGTCTCCTCGGTAATGCCGCCATCCACCTGGATGGCGACACCGATGCCCGAACCCTCGATTGCTGCCCTGGCACGCCGGATCTTGGGCAAGGTGATGTCCAAGAATGACTGTCCCCCAAATCCGGGCTCCACCGTCATGATCAACAGCATGTCCAGTTCGCTGAGCATGTCCAGGTACGGCTCCACGGGTGTGGCCGGACGCAGCGCCATGCCGGCCTTGGAGCCTCTGGCGCGCAGTTCGCGCGCCAGCTTGACTGGCGCCATGGCAGCTTCGGCATGGAACGTCACCGAAGCGACACCCGCGTCTGCGTAGGCAGGAGCCCAGCGGTCGGCGTCGGAGATCATCAAATGCGCGTCCAGCGGAACCGGGCTGACTGCTTGAATCCTTTGCACCACGGGCAGGCCCAGCGTCAGGTTGGGCACGAAATGGTTGTCCATGACGTCCACGTGGACAGCATCTGCATTGCTGATTCGCTGCAGTTCCGCCTCAAGGTTGACGAAATCCGCTGACAGAATGCTCGGGTTGATACAGCACTGAGACAAAGCAGCCCCTTGGGATCGGTGATGGTCGGAAGAGTCGGTGAGGTGGGAACGAGTGGGCCGCGCCGAAGGAGACGAACCCCTGCAGCGTGGCCTTCGCGGCTACGGCTTCTTGCGGATGATCGCCATGAACATGGCATCCGTCTGGTGAACGTGCGGCCACAACTGGGCCGTGAGCTCGTGACCAGCGTCTAGATTGCCGGTAAGGCTGACGTTGTCCAGTGCTTGCCCGGCGTCCAGCAGTACAAGGTCCTCACGCTTGGCCAGCACGTCGGTAACGACCGCTGTGGTTTCGGCCGGATGCGGCGAACACGTCACGTAGGCCACCACTCCACCGGGCTTAACGGCATCCAGCGCGGACTTCAACAAGTCACGCTGCAAGGGGCCCAAGTCTCCGATGTCCTTCGGAGAGCGGCGCCACCGGGATTCCGGCCGCCTCCGCAAGGCACCAAGACCACTGCAAGGTACGTCCACCAGGACGCGGTCAAAAGTTTCAGGCTGCTCCGCACCCACTTCACGGCCGTCGCCTGTCCGTACAGTCCAAGCCTCATCCGGCACAGCCGATAGGGCTTGCTGGACAAGTTTCGCCCGGTGCGGGGCGGGCTCATTGGCCAGGAGGGTTGCACCGTCGCGGTATGCCAAGGCAGCCAGGAGCGCCGCCTTGCCACCAGGGCCCGCGCACAAGTCCAACCATCGCTCACCCTGCGCAGGCGAGCCACCCAGCTCGACTCCTGCCAAAGCCCGGGCCACAAGTTGGGATCCCACGTCCTGAACGCGCGTGGTGCCGCGTCGGACCGATTCAAAACGTCCAAGGTCCCCACCGGCAGAAAGAGCTGAATCCTCCACCAACTCACCTGCTGTGGCCCCATGGTCGAAGGCCTCGTCCAGGTTACCCAGGCCAGGCAAAGCCACCAGGTTAACCACCGGAGCCGCGTTATCGGCCTCAAGGAGGGCATCAATCTCGGTCTTGGGGCGCCCGTGGTTCACCAGCGATTGACGTAGTGCCCGGACTATCCATTCCGGGTGGGCGTGGCGCAGGGCAGCGATCTTGGTCTCGTCGGTTTCGCCATCCAGAAGAATCTCCAGCCACTCCCCCATGCTGTGGGCAGTCACCTTGCGAAGTACGGCGTTGATGAGGGCGGAGGGGCCGGCTCCGATGACCGCGCGTGCCAGGCCGACAGTCTGGTCCAGCGCCGCATGCGCGGGAACACGCATGGAAAGCAGCTGGTGCGCGCCAATCCGCAAGGCATCCAGGATGGCGGGATCAAGTTGCTCCAGAGGGCGGTCCACGCAACGGGCCAGGATGGCATCATAGGTTCCTTGCCCACGCAAGGCCCCGTAGCTCAATTCAGTGGCGAAGCCGGCGTCCCGACGGTCCAGGCGGTGCTCCCGGATACGAGCCGGCAAGACCAGGTTTGCGTAAGCATCTTCGGAAGCAACCGCGCGGAGAACTTCGAAAGCCACGAGTCGGGCTGGATCAGCGCGACGCGTACGCTGCGAGGGAGCGTTATTGGTGAAGCCCCTCTGAGGTCCTCTGTTCCGCTCCCGGCCCTGGGCGTTGCGTTTGCTCTCGCCGCCGCCTCCACGGTTGCCTTGTGAGCCGCGGTTTCCCGCCCCGCCACCGTCCCGGCTCCCGCTGTTGTTGGGGCCTCGCCGGCCGGACTCGCTCATTCGAATACCACTCTCTCGGGTGTTGCCAAGCCGCGCGCCCAATCGGCGGACGACATCATTTTCTTACCGGCCGGTTGGATCCGGCCAAGCTCCACTGCATGGGACCCGGTGCCCACCAGGACTGACTTGCCATCCACCCGAATATTTCCCGGCGGAAGATCCTTGATGTCGGGCCGAAGCGCTACTGGTTCGAGTTTGATCCTCTGGCCCTCCAAGGTGGTCCAGGCCCCGGGTTCAGGGGTAACGCCGCGCGCGCGGCGGTTCAAGGCAAGGGCCGGCTGCTGCCAGTCCAGGCGTCCGTCGTCGAGCGTCAGCTTGGGGGCCAGGGAAATCTCCCCCTGCTGCGGCACTGGAGCAGCCTGACCGGCGTCGATTGCCGAAAGTGTCTGGCTTAGCAGAACTGCGCCGCTGATGGACAACCGCTCCAGGAGATCCCCAGCGGTATCCCCTGGGCGAACAGTTTCAGTAAGTGTCCCGAACACAGGACCGGTGTCCAGGCCTTCTTCAAGCTGGAACGTAGCGGCCCCGGTGACGTCGTCCCCAGCGATGATGGATCGCTGTACAGGGGCAGCACCGCGCCAGGCGGGCAGAAGAGAAAAGTGCAGGTTGACCCAGCCGTGCGTCGGGACACCCAATGCAGCCCTGGGAACAATGCCGCCGTAGGCAACGATCGCGGCGACGTCGGGGTCGAATTCCGCGATTTTGGCTGTGGTCCCGGTGTCAACCTTAGCTGCTCGGATGACCTCGATACCGAGTTCCATGGCACGTGCCGCCACCGGCGAAGGAGTCAGGACGCGTTTGCGCCCCACGGGGGCATCCGGCCGGGTGAGGACAGCAACGATCTCAAATCCCGCTTGAACCAGCACGTTCAACGACGGCACAGCCACAGCAGGCGTTCCTGCGAAGAGGACCCTCACTCGGGAACTCCGAAGCTGCCGCCCCCGAAGCTGGATCCTACGGAATGAGCGCGCTTGGAGGTGGTTTGCTCCGTAATGTCGTGGTAATTGGCGTTCCGGATGGCGCGGAGGGCGGCCTTACGGTCATCGCCTTCCAGCCTGTCCGTATAGAGGACCCCGTCAAGGTGATCTGTCTCGTGTTGGAAGCAGCGGGCCAGCATGCCCTCTGCCTCCACCGAAACCGGATTTCCGTTCAGGTCCACGCCAGTGGCCTTGGTCGCCTGAAAGCGGCGCACGGGGAAACCCAAACCGGGGATGGAGAGGCAACCCTCCACTTCGTCCGGCTGGAAATCTTCACTGTTTTCCAGGACCGGGTTGATGATGTGGCCTTCCACTCCCCCGATCCGGTAGGTAAACACACGCTGGCTGACACCCACCTGGGGCGCAGCAAGGCCGGCGCCGTCAACATCTTCCATGGTTTCCGTCATGTCCGCTACCAGCTTGGCGAGCTCCGGACCGAAATCGGTGACGGGGTCAGCTACGGTGCGCAGCACCGGGTCCCCGATGATTCGGATACTCAAAATTGCCATCTGCTGTCAGTCCTCACGATCGTCAAACCAGGTTCCGGTTGTTGCGGAGCCTAAGCCAGTTTAGTTGAGGTCATGGCCGCCGCAGGTGCTGCGCCGGCGGACGCGAAGACCGGAGGAGCAACAGGCAGCAGCGGCTGCCCGGCCGCCACGACGTCCGCGGACATCTCCCACACCCTCCGAAGGGCGCAGAACTTCCACCAATGATGTTTGAGTATCTCCGGGTTGGCCCGCTGCGGCCTGACTTCGGTCTCGCCGATGGCCACGGCCAGCAGCATCGGGCTATCGCCGTATTTCCACGGTTCCCAGTCACCCGCGACCGGATCCACCAGGCTTTCTTCGGCCTTCATCCCGGCCGCGAGCTGCATAACCACTTTGTCATCCAGGGCTTTCACTGTGCCGTCCCGGGTAGTGCCCTTGGTTTTGTAGTCAATCAGGCAGATGCGGCCGTTGATCCGTGCCACGAGGTCCAATGTCCCGGCATACCCCACCGTCTTGTTCCAAACAGTGATCTCCGGCGCGAGGGGCTCCACTCGGTAGAGCTCCCACCACTCGTCAAAGCGGGCAGCAAAGGCCTGCTCTCCGTGGGATGCGAGATCATCCCTGCACTCCTCCACGCGGTGCGGCCGCCCCATGGCACGCAATGCCACCTGTTCGCAGTAGGTATGCACGCGGTCACCGCGTGCTGCCGCAGCGTCACGGTATATCTCGGCAGCTTTGGAAGCCTTGTTGATTGCCTGGCGGATTTTGGCCGGACTTCCAAGGATGGAAGCAAGTTCAGGATCTGCGGCCAGGCTGCTTGCTCCCATGTAACTGAACCACCCATCCAAGGCATGTGCCTGTTGTCCGATCACTGTGGTGATGGACGGCACGGAAAAGTGCTCGGTAGTGGAGCGGGCGTACATCCGGCCGTAGTCAGTAGCGTGGGCAAGCAGTGGAGCAGTCATACAAAGACTGTGTCACAGAGGACCGACAGAATTCATCCGCGGAAAGATCAGGGCCAGCTGCTCCGGGGAGAGCCTGGCGAGCTTGCCTGCGAGGATCGGGGCGGTCACGGACAGCGCCACCAAAGACGCGGCAGGGATGGTGGAAGCTGGAGGCTCTTCCGATTCGTTGAGTTCGTGCATGCTGATGGGTGCGGCGTCCACGTGGTTCGTGACGCGAAACCCGTCATCCTGAAGGTCACCACAGGACCTTCAAGCCGGCCAGGGGCAAAAGAAAAACCCCGTTTGAACTGACTCAATCAGTCCCAACGGGGTTCATCTTTGCAAACCGGTGGTGGGCGATACTGGGTTCGAACCAGTGACCTCTTCGGTGTGAACGAAGCGCGCTACCACTGCGCCAATCGCCCGGTGCATAGAAAACACTAACGGACCATCGCCGGAATACAAAACGGATCGCGGCCTCCGGCCCGGCACCGAAGTCCGGGAGAACTACAACAGTGGAATTACAGCGATGAAACTTCGCCGGAACCGCGTAAATACAAGGATCCAGCCACCTCCGCATTCAAAGGCAAGCTACCGATTTGGAGTTTGCAGCAACCTCCTATAGAGTTTTTACTCGTCGGAAAGCGACGGAATGCCTGCAAGGCTGCCCGCCGAAACGACACTGCGGACGTAGCTCAGCTGGTAGAGCACCACCTTGCCAAGGTGGATGTCGCGAGTTCGAATCTCGTCGTCCGCTCGCAAGGCACTGTCAAGGCACGAATTCTTCGGAAATCTGCTTACACGGTGGGTTGGCCGAGAGGCGAGGCAGCGGCCTGCAAAGCCGTATACACGGGTTCGAATCCCGTACCCACCTCGGTGAAAACCATGTCTTCCAGCTCTTTGCTGGATGCATGGGCGATTGGCGCAGCGGTAGCGCGCTTCCCTGACACGGAAGAGGTCACTGGTTCGATCCCAGTATCGCCCACCAGAACAAGGCAACTTGTTTGTTGTTGAGGGCCAGGCATATGCCTGGCAAGCAGCATGTGCGGACGTAGCTCAGCTGGTAGAGCACCACCTTGCCAAGGTGGATGTCGCGAGTTCGAATCTCGTCGTCCGCTCTCCTATTGAAGGACCCGGTAACGGGCGATTGGCGCAGCGGTAGCGCGCTTCCCTGACACGGAAGAGGTCACTGGTTCGATCCCAGTATCGCCCACCAGAACAAGGCAACTTGTTTGAAGTTGTTAGCCAGGCATATGCCCGGCTGGCAGCATGTGCGGACGTAGCTCAGCTGGTAGAGCACCACCTTGCCAAGGTGGATGTCGCGAGTTCGAATCTCGTCGTCCGCTCCAAAATAAAGAAAGCAGCTCCCCGGAGCTGCTTTTTTTATGCCCGGATACGGCGAATTCTCAATTCATTCAAGGAAGTAACCGGTACCCCTCGGAAGAAATCGCTTTATCTCATGTGATTCGGCTCGCATAATGTACTGCGAGCTCATCACCGTTCCACGCCAACCGGCAGGAGTACCCCCATGAACCAACAGATTGCTTCCCAGTCTGTCCTAAGGCGCAAGCCCATCGACGATATTGAGGAAGAAAACAAACACAGCGGGCTTTTTAAAAGTCTTGGCCTCTGGCAACTGACAGCGATTGGTGTGGGCGGAATTATCGGCGTCGGCATCTTTTCGCTGGCAGGGCTGGTTGCCCACGGCAGTGACAGCAGCCCGGGCGTGGGTCCCGCTGTTCTCTTCTCCTTCCTGATCGCCGGCCTCGCTTCGGCTGCAGCAGCGTTGTCCTACGCCGAGTTTGCGGGCATGATTCCCCGGGCCGGTTCTGCCTATACCTACGGCTATGTGGCCCTGGGCGAAATCATCGGCTGGTTCATCGGCTGGGACCTCCTGCTTGAATACATCGCGATCGTGGCTGTGGTGGCAATCGGCATCTCAGGCTATTTCGATGCCTTCCTTTCCGGAATCGGAATCCACATGCCCACATGGATGACTTCCACCGCGGATGAGGGCAAAGGCGGCATCATCAACCTCCCCGCCATCCTCGTCTGCCTCCTGGTGACCTGGATCCTCAGCCGTGGCACCAAGGCGTTTGGCCGCTTTGAACTGGTGGCCGTTGCCATCAAGGTGGTTCTGATCCTGTTCATCATCGGCCTGGGCATTTTCTACATCAACACCGAGAACTACAACCCGTTCATGCCCAGCGGCTTCGGCCCGGTCCTGGCCGGTGCAGCAACCGTCTTCTTCGCAGTCTTCGGGTACGACGCCATGAGCACCGCCGCGGAAGAGGCCAAGGACGGCAAGAAGCACATGCCCAAGGCCATCATCTTGTCGCTGATCGTGGCCATGCTGCTTTACGTAGCCGCGACACTGGTGCTCACCGGCATGCAGAACTACAAGGACATCGATCCCACCGCAGGTTTCGCTTCTGCGTTCACCGGCGTCGGATTGCCCGTCATCGCCACCATCATTTCGGTGTTCGCGGTCCTGTCCATCCTCACCGTGATGCTGACCTTCCTGCTCGGCGTCACCCGCGTGTGGTTCTCCATGAGCCGTGACGGCCTGCTCCCGGGCTGGTTTGCCAAGACTGACAAGCATGGCACTCCGCAGCGCGTCACGTGGATCGCCGGTGTTGCCTCGGCGTTCCTTGCCGGCGTCTTCCCCATCAAGGAAGTTGCCGACCTCACGAACATCGGCATCCTGGCCGCCTTTGTGGTGGTCTGCATCTCCGTGATCGTGTTCCGCTACACCAAGCCCAATGCGCCGCGCACGTTCCGCCTGCCATTCATGCCTGTGGTCCCCGCGTTCGGCGTCCTGGCATCGGCCTTCCTCATGTTCCAGCTCCATTGGGAAACCTGGGTCCGGTTCGGCGCATGGCTGGTCATCGGCCTGATCATCTACTTTGCCTACGGTCGCCGGCACTCCCTCATGAACCCGAACAGCCCGCGCCACGCGGTGGAAAGTAAGCCCTTGGCGTAGTTTGTCCACAAGCCTCCGCTGACCTCTTGGCACCTCGGAAAACTGGTGTTAGTGTCTGACGCGGAGGAGCGAACTGGCTCCGCGATGGAAGGGAGGTGCCCGTGGGTTTAATTGACGACCTGAAGGGCAAGGCTCAGGGTCTCATTCAAGGCAACGAAGAAGCCATCAAGAATGGCATCGACAAAGCCGGGGATTTTGTGGACCAGAAGACGGGCGGCAAGTACGCCGGTCACGTCGACAAAGTCCAGAACGCCGCTTCCGACTTCGTGGCCAAGAACGACGGCAAGCCTGCAGAGGCTCCCGTCACGGATGAGCCGAAGCAGCCGTAGCTGCCTGAGCCGCCGTACCAGATACGTCAAGGGGGCACCGGTCCCGCCGCGAGGCGCCACCGGTGCCCTTGGCGTTTAACGGGATACCCGCGTTAATGGAGGTTCGGCTCCATAGGCATCCCCACCGTCGCAGGAAGCCCTGCCTGGTCAGGTATTTTGGACCCTATGCCTTCCGCCTCCCCGTCTACCCGCAACCGGGCCACCCGAAACCGTGCCACCCGCGAGACGCTGGGGCCACCGATCACGGCGGGGATTGTCACAGCGCTGGTGGGGTTCACGTCCTCGTTCGCCGTAGTCCTTGCCGGATTGCAGGCTGTAGGCGCCAATCAGACTCAGGCATCCAGTGGCTTGCTGGCGCTCACCCTCACTTTTGGCTTGGGTATCCTCTGGCTGGCGTGGCGGTCCAGGATGCCGGTAACGCTGGCGTGGTCCACCCCTGGAGCGGCTCTTCTGGCCTCCGCCGGAATGGTCGACGGCGGTTGGCCGGCCGCCGTCGGGGCGTTCCTGATGGTGGGGGCCCTGATCGTCCTGACGGGCTTGTTGCCTGTTCTGGGACGCCTCATGGCGAAGATACCCACCGCCTTGGCGCAGGCCATGCTGGCCGGTGTCCTTCTCCCCCTGTGCCTGGCACCCTTCAAGTCGTTGGGCTCAGCGCCATTGTTTGTTGCCCCCGTGGTGGTGTGCTGGGTTGTCCTGATGAAATTCGCACCCCGTTGGTCCGTCCCAGCGTCACTGTTGGTGGCTTTGGCCGCCATCGGCATCCACATCGTGTCCAACGGAGTCCATGTCCCCAGTGACAGCCTCCTGCCCAGGCTGGAGTGGACCACGCCCATATTTACCGTGGAGGCTGCGGTAGGGCTGGCCCTGCCCTTGTTCATCGTCACCATGGCCTCGCAAAACATTCCCGGGGTCGCAGTGCTCAAGTCCTTCGGATACACCACTCCGTGGCGGTCATCAATGCTGGTCACGGGGGCTGGAACCATGGTGGGTGCACCGTTCGGAGGCCACGCAATCAACCTGGCTGCCCTCAGTGCGGCACTGGCCGCGGGTGAGGAGGCAGGCAAGGATCACAGCCGGCGATGGATCGCTGCGTTCGTCTCCGGCCTGGCGTACCTGGTACTCGCAGCGCTCTCAGCAGCGCTTGTTACATTAGTTGCCGCGGCCCCGTCGGGGCTCCTTGAAGCGGTGGCAGGGCTGGCCCTTCTGGGAACCCTGGCGTCGTCGATCTCGTCAGCATTGGCGGTGGCCGAGGAGCGTATTCCCGCCTGCATTACCTTCCTGCTGGCAGCATCAGGCTTGAGCTTCGCCGGTGTCGGCGCTGCTTTCTGGGCTCTGGCCGGTGGCATCCTGGTTCGCTGGATGCTGAAGAGCCGCGAGCCCCTTCAGAAGCCCTGAATCAGGCGGGCCGCGTAGTTCAGGCGGGGCATAGTTCAGGCGGGCTCGTGGTTTTGGGCCTCGCGTGCCAACGCCGTCAACCTGGAAACAGCCCGGAAGTACTTCTTGGTGTAGCCGCCGGTCATCATCTCATCGGTGAAGAGTTTGTCGAAGGGTACGCCGCTGGCCAGGATCGGCACATCTTTGTCGTAGAGCCTGTCCGCGAGAACCACGAAGCGGAGCGCGACAGCCTGCTCGGTAATGGTTTCAACGTCGCTCCACACCACAGCCTCCACGCCGGAAATGAGCTGCCGGTAGCGGCTGGGGTGGACTGCGGCCAGGTGGTTGACGAGAGTGCCGAAATCATCAACAGCTACGGTCTTCCCGTCGAACTCAGCACGCATCCGGTGCTTGAGCTCTTCAGTCTTGAGCGGCGCGGGGGCCGCGGGCAAGCCTCGGTGACGGAAGTCTTCGCCGTCGATCCTGACGACGTCGAACTGGTCAGCGAGGACCTGTATTTCGCGCTGGAAGTCCACGGCAGCGAAACGCCCTTCACCCAGTGAACCGGGAAGGGTATTGGACGTCGCTGCCAGCTTTACGCCGGCGTCGGCCAGTTCACGCATGAGCCGGGACATGAGCACGGTGTCGCCCGGATCATCAAGTTCGAACTCATCGATGCACACCAGCTTGTAGCTGCTCAGGGCTTCCACGGTCTTGCGGAAGGACAGTGCACCCACGAGGTTGGTGTATTCGACGAACGTGCCGAATGCCTTGGGCCCCGGCGACCTGTGCCAGAGAGATGCCAGAAGGTGGGTCTTGCCCACACCGAAGCCACCGTCGAGGTAGATTCCCGCCCTTGTTGCCGGGGCCTTCTTGGCGAACAACTTCTTGAAAAGACCGCCGCCGTCATCGGAGCCCACACCATCAGCGAAAGCCGACAGCAGCTTCACGGCGTTGGCCTGGCTCGGCTGCGAAGGGTCGGGCCGGTAGCTGTCGAATGATACCTCTCCGAATCGCGGAGACGGGTAGAAACCCTTGAGGAGTTCCTCCACAGAGACTGCCGGTGTGCGGGCAGCCAGTTGTTCGATCTTTACCACGGTGGTCCGTTCCTTCGGTTTTAGGTCCCCAGCAAGAATACCGGCATCTGACGCCCGGAAACCTTCACGTGACCAAGCCCATGTTTCACCGTATGACCGCCGGGAAGCATTCCCCGCCGCCCGTGGTTAGTGTTGAAGCACGCCCGGCCGGCACCTGCACTACTTATCTACGGCCTGGCTCCGACCGTTGTCAGTGAAAGGCCATCACCATGTCCTACCCAGTTGAACAGAACGAAAAGTTTGCAGCGTATGCAAGCCCAGAACGCCTTGTGTCCACTGAGTGGCTCGCGGCAGCCATTGCCGACGGCGCCATTTCCGACGGCAAGCTTGTGGTTGTGGAGTCCGACGAAGACGTTCTCCTCTACGAAACAGGCCACATCCCGGGCGCGGTCAAGATTGACTGGCACACCGACCTGAATGACGAGGTCACCCGCGACTACGTGGACGGCGCCGCCTTTGCCGCCCTCGCTGCCTCCAAGGGCATCTCCCGCGACAGCACCGTGGTCATCTACGGTGACAAGTCCAACTGGTGGGCTGCCTACGCTCTGTGGGTCTTTACGTTGTTCGGCCACGAGGATGTGCGTCTCCTCGATGGCGGCCGCGACAAGTGGATCGCCGAAGGCCGCGAGCTGACCACCGACGTTTCCCGGCCCGCCGTGGGTGAGTACCCGGAAGTGGAGCGCAACGATGCTCCGATCCGCGCCTTCAAGGAAGACGTCCTGGCCCACCTGGGAAACCCCCTTGTTGACGTCCGCTCCCCTGAGGAATACACCGGACAGCGCACGCACATGCCGGCCTACCCGGAAGAGGGCGCACTGCGTGGCGGCCACATTCCCACGGCCGCGTCCATCCCGTGGGCACGCGCCGCTGCTGAAGACGGTACGTACCGGAGCCGTGAAGAGCTGGAGGCGCTCTACTTGGGCGAGGCCGGCTTGGAGCCCGGCGCTGACGTGGTGGCTTACTGCCGCATCGGCGAACGTTCCAGCCACACCTGGTTCGCACTGAAGTACTTGTTGGGCTTTGACTCCGTCCGTAACTACGACGGCTCATGGACCGAGTGGGGCAACGCTGTGCGGGTTCCCATCGTCAAGGGCGCTGATCGCGGTTCCGTTCCGGCTTCCCTCGTCCGCAGCTAGCTTCAGTCGCGTCCAGTCCGCACGTAAATGGCGTCCGTAGTGTTCCGGCACACAAGCTGCATTGGCCGCTGTTGTGCGTAAGCTGGAAGTGATGAGTACCAACACCTTGCCCACCGCCCTGGCGGAAATCGTCGATGACTTCCAAGCACTGACGGAGCCTGACCGCCTGCAACTCCTTCTCGAATTCTCGAAGGGCCTGCCGGAGCTTCCGGAGCGCTTGAAGGACCACCCTGAGCTGCTGGAACAGGTTGTGGAATGCCAGTCACCGCTGTTTCTGACTATCGAGTCCGAGAAAAATCCCGACGGCGGCGCCCGCGCCTACCGGCTCTACTTCAAAGCTCCTCCGGAAGCACCCACAACCCGGGGCTTCGCAGGGGTGTTGCACGAGGGCTTGGATGGGTTGACGGCCGAGGAAATCCTTGCCGTTCCTGACGACATGCCGGAGCTGCTGGGCCTGACCCGGGCCATCACTCCCCTGCGCATGCGGGGAATGACGGCCATGCTTGGCCGGATCAAGCGGAAAGTCGCAGCAGCCACCCGGCTGGAAAGCTGACCGGTTGCGAAACTGACTGGTTGGAAACCGAAGGGCACCACGGAGATGGCCAAAAAGACAGCTTCACAGGGAACGCCGGCAACTGCAGCACTTGCAGCGGCCGGCGTTTCCTTCGTGCTGCACCCCTACGCCCATGATCCCGGGACAGCCAGTTACGGACTGGAAGCAGCAGAAGTCCTTGGCATCGAACCCCAACGGGTTTTTAAGACCCTCATGGTGGAGGTTGAGGGCCACTTGGCAGTGGCGATTGTTCCGGTATCCGGAAACCTGGATCTGAAGTCGGTTGCTGCAGCTCTCGGAGTCAAGAAAGCCGTCATGGCGGACCCCAAGGCTGCGGAACGACGCACCGGTTACGTTGTGGGAGGCATATCGCCGCTGGGACAGCGGCAGGCCTCGTCCACGGTGGTCGACGAGTCCGCCTTGGCTTTCAGCACCATCCTCGTTTCAGGAGGCCGCCGCGGCCTGGATATTGAGCTGGCCCCGGCAGACCTCATCCGGCTCACCAAGGCCCTCACTGCTCCCATCGGCACCAACGACAAGCGCCGAGGCTGACCTCGAACCACCTGGGACCGGACTGCTCAACCGGCCTGCGCAATGGAATTGCTCAGCCAGCCTGCACCCCGGCGGCGCCCGCCTGTCCCGGGTTGTTCCGCGGAGCCAGTTGCCGCTGCAACCAGGCGCGGACGAGGCGCTCCCAGCGTTCCGGATCGACGTTCCACTCTTTGGTGTGCCGGGCGCCGTCGAAGGGTTCAAACGTGACCATCTCAGGGTTCTTTTCCGCCAGGCTGGCGGAGGGCCCGAAGGGCACGTAGTCGTCGTCCACGCTGTGGATCAGCAAGGTGGGTGTCCGCAATTCAACGGCGCGGGCTTCCCAGTCCATGGCCTTCAGGTCCACAGGCGCGGACAGTCCGGTCAGCCTGCGCCCCAGCGGATGGCTCAGCATCATCTGCCCGTAGCGCCCCACGTTGTAGGGAATTCTGTTCATCTCAGCGTGATGGGCCATCACGTTGACCCAATTTATGACCGGGGCATCCAGGACCAAGGCCCGGATAAGGTGGCGGTGCTTGGACAGATCAGCTGTTTGCAGGCTGATGGCCCCGCCCATGGACCAGCCGAACAGCACGATCTCCTGGGCGCCGTGGTCCACTGCGTATTCGATCGCGGCCTCCACGTCGCGCCATTCCGTGGATCCCAGCCCATACCGTCCATCCGGCGCGGAGGGTGCCAGACCGTCGTTGCGATAGGAGATCAGCAGGCTGTCCATCCCCAGCTCGCGTGCGGTGCGGACTGCCCGCAGCCCTTCCAGGCGCGTCGCGCCACGGCCATGGACCATGATGGCGCAGACCGGCGATGCAGCCGATGCTTCGGCCCGGATCAACCACGCAGGCGCCTTCCCGCCGTCCACCACGATGTCCACGTCCTCGGCAGCCAGGCCGATCGCAGCAGGATCCGGGTACGTTGCCCCGCTCCACCATGCGCGGCGGGCCTCGGAGAGGTCTCCGCTGTAGACCTCCTCAACTTCGCGCAGTACTGTCTGCTCGGCGGGCGAATACGACACAATCCGCCCGATCCTGGCGTGACCTTTGCCGCCCGAGAAGAACAGGCTGAACACGCCGTCAATGGTGCTGTCCGGGGTGGCCGCCAGAATCACCTGCGGTCCCTTGTCGCCGCGGATCACGGCGAGGACTTCCTGGTCCTCGTGCCTGGCAGCAGGGGTAATGACACGGCGGGCAAAATACACGGCGAGCGCCGAGGACCCTGCCCCCACCAAACCGGCGATGGTGCCGCCTGCCAGGAAGCCGGCGATGGCCCACTTGGTGCGGAGGGAGAGTTTCTTGTCTGCAGCGTCGCTCGCTGGCGGGGTAGTCGATGCCATGGTTCCATTGTTGCTGCTCCCTGGCACTGGCTGGTGCAGGCGTGGGCCGCGCGGCGCACTCGCCCGGGAATCCTGACGCGCGGTTCAGCTCCCAAAAGTCTGCGGACTGCCCTTGGCCGGGACTACGCTGTAGCCATGAGTGATCCCATCGTCATCCTGACTGAAGAGCCCCTTGGCCCCGACGACCGCGTTAACATCGCCAAACTTCTCGACGGCGGTGATGCTCCCCTTATTGTTCTGGTTCCGTCCAACACTGAACGACACCTTCTGGTGGATTTCCTGGAGAATCTGTCGTTGCTTGATATTGCGAAGGCGTTCCGGGAGCTCACTGCGCAGCATCCGGACCCTGAGGCTGAGCGTGCGGAGGCCTCCGAGACCCTGGCCGCGTCGCTGGCGGCGTTGGCTGGCTTGGGTGGAGGCGTGACGGGGGAAGTTTTCGACGGCGGTGCCGTGGCCGGCCTGGTGGCGAAGGTCCGGGCAGTGGATGCTGCCCAAGCTGTGGTTATCACCCGCCCCCATGCCATTGCGGACACGTTCCATACTGACTGGGCCAATAAGGCACAGGATCAGCTGGGGCTTCCGGTCTTGCACCTGTATGCGGGCTCGGGATTTATCGGCGACTCGTAAGCGTTGCAGTAGACATGAACACTCCTGATAACACCAGCAAGACGACTTCTGCGCCCGAGGGGGCTGCCGTTCCCGTGGAAAAGAGCGATGCTCAGTGGCGCGAGGAGTTGACGCCCGAGGAGTACCGGGTGCTACGGCAGGCAGGCACTGAGCGGCCGTACACAGGTGAGTACTGGGACACCCACACAGAGGGCGTCTACCAGTGTCGCGCCTGTGGCAGCCAGTTGTTCACCAGCCGGGAGAAGTTCGATTCCCACTGTGGCTGGCCGTCGTTCTGGGCGCCGCTTGCAGAGGGCACTGTGCGGTACCTTCATGACCGCACCATGGGAATGGATCGTGTGGAGGTGCGCTGCGCGAACTGTGATTCCCATTTGGGGCACGTTTTTGAGGGCGAAGGCTATGGAACGCCCACGGACCAGCGGTTCTGCATTAACTCTGTTTCACTGCGTCTGGTGAAGCCCGAAGAGAACTAGGCCTTCCTGGGCGGGCAGGGGCTTGGCCCCGCCCGTCCGGAAGGTTTCATATGCCGGGACTGGACCTCGAACGGCCTCCACTCACCCAATGGCCAAGAGTTTCTTATGCTCGAGGCAATTTTGGATTAGCGATGCTTTTTGCTTGCTACGCTCGGCCCAGAAGCAATCCTCCTTCGAAAGGGCCGAGCTCCATGACCACTATCACCACCGCTATCTCCCAGCGTGTCACTGCCGACAACGCTGAGTGGATGTCCTTGAAGGCTGCAGCCACCGCCCTCCAGGCACATCAGGAACAGGACGGCTCCATTGCCGATTCTGACGTTCATGCCGAGGCGGCAACTCTGGTGTCCACGGTGACTGACGCCATCACGGCGCTGGCGCCGCACTTCCCTCACGATGCCCGCTACTTGGAGCTCCTGGTGGAAGACTTTGGCCGCTGGGTTCAGGGAGGCTTCGGAGTACCGGACTTCCTGGACTCCCTTCAAGCGTTCCAGCCCCAGGAGCAGCGCGTTGACGGTCTGCAGCACCTTGTGGTTTTCCCCATGTACACGCAGAACGGCAGCACCAGCAGGTTGGTGGAAGCAGTCCTGATCGAGGTCATCTGGCCTGAGTTCATAGGCGGCCTGGAGGCAGGCGAGTACTCCAACAAGCTGTTCGTCCCCATCCGCTTTGTGGACTTCACGCCCGGATACGACACCAACTCGGCCGTGCTCTTTCCGGAGACGGTGGCAGTCCGCGAGACACCCACATTCACGTGGGGCGCCATCTTCGCCGACCGTGAGGCCGCCCGCTTCCGCCGCGTCCTCAAGGCAGCGGCGGCAACCACATCCCTGGAACTGCCCGACGACGCGGCGCAGCTGATCGAGGACCAGGAACTGACCCAGCGCACGTTTGTCATGTGGGACTTGATCCACGACCGCACCCACATGCGCGGGGATCTTCCGTTCGATCCATTCATGATCAAGCAGCGCATGCCGTTCTTCCTGTACTCGCTGGAGGAGCTGCGCTGTGATCTGACCGCGTTCCGCGAGTCGGTGCGCATTGAAAAGGACGAAGAAGCCGATCCCGATGCCCGCAAGCATGCAAAGCTGGTTCAGTATGCGGTGATTTTCGACCGCATTTTCCGGTTCGCCATCACCGGCAACCGTGTCCGCAACTACGACGGCCTGGGCGGCCAGCTGCTGTTCGCCTGGATGCACCAGCACCACGTCCTCCACTGGACGGACAGCAAGCTCTCCATTGATTGGGACGAAGCTGCCGCGGTTGTGGTGGAACTCGGCGCCAAAATCGAAGAACTGTACTGGCGCTCGATCGACCGCCCCAAGGCTGCCCACTGGCTGGCCGCATACGAGCTCATTTCGAGCACGGTGACTCCGCACCCGGCATCTGTTTGGGCCAAGGGCCCCGAGGCACTACCCCTGGACGGTCCGCCCCGCGGCCTGACGGACCAGGTGCTGGACGACGAATTCCCCCTGTCCATGTTCTACGAAGCACTGGAGAAGAAAATGCGTCCCGTCATCGAGTCCACCACCGGCATCACGGGCGCGACTGCCGCCTGATGAGCACACTGACTATCCTCGTGACCGGCGGAAGCAGCGCTTCCGGCATCGCCGTGACGCGCGCGTTGGGGGCCGCCGGTCACAGGGTGCTCACGGTGGGCTCGGATGACGTCCGGATCAAGGCGGCTGCGAGCGAGGCCGGCCACGGAGCAACTCCTTTGCTCTGCGATCTCAGCAGCCTGGAGTCTGTCCGCGAGCTTGCTGCCACTGTGAATGGCCTCGGCATTGAGGGCATTGACGGCGTGATCCACCTGGTGGGCGGCTGGCGGGGCGCGAAGGGCATTGAAGACCAAACGGACGAGGATTGGGAGGCCATGGAACGCAGCGCTGTCACCACACTCCGAAACGTCTCCCGGGTCTTCTACAGCCAACTCGAAGCATCTCCGCACGGCCGGCTGGCCATGGTGTCCTCAACCACTGCAGCTGCCCCGACGGCTGCGGCCGCCAGCTACGCTGCTGCAAAGGCTGCCGCGGAGGCCTGGACCTTGGCCGTAGCCGACGGTTTCAGCCGGGCGCAATCCGGCAACGCCGGAAACCCAGATGCTCCCACTGAGCAGCACAGCGCGGCGGTGATTTTCGTGGTGAAAGCTCTCGTCGACGCAGCCATGCGGAAGGCCCATCCTGAACGGCGATTCCCCGGCTTCACTGACGTCGAAGAAGTGGCCGCCGCCGCCGTCGGGCTCTTTGAACAACCGGCCGCCGCTCTTAACGGCCAGCGCATCCTGCTGGCCACATAGACTCCTGCCGCCCAAATAGACTTGAAAGCGTGAATGAACAAGTGACGAGCACAACAGAGGCAATCCACAGCGCCACGGACACCCCGGGCGCGGGCCAACTGCATAACCCTGCGGTTCGCGGGTTCGCATCCGACAACTACTCCGGCGTGCACCCGGAGATCCTTGCGGCACTGGCAACGGCCAATGGCGGGCATCAGGTCTCCTACGGCGAGGACGTGTACACCGCGCGGCTGCAGGAGGTGCTGGAGCAGCAGTTCGGCCCGGGCATCGAGACCTTTCCGGTCTTCAACGGCACTGGCGCCAACGTCCTAGCCCTGCAATCCCTCCTTCCCCGTTGGGGAGCGGTGATCTGCGCCTCCACGGCACACATCAATATGGATGAGAACGGCGCGCCGGAACGGGTAGGCGGGATCAAACTCCTGCAGGTTCCCACCGAGGACGGCAAGCTCACACCTGAGCTGATCGATCGCGAGGCCTGGGGCTGGGGCGATGAGCACCGCGCGCAGCCACTGGTTGTCTCCATCACCCAAACCACTGAACTCGGGACCTGCTACACGCCGGATGAAGTGCGGGCCATCGCAGACCACGCCCATTCCAAGGGCATGAAGCTTCACATGGACGGCGCCCGGCTGGCGAACGCCGCCGCGCACCTGGACGTACCCCTGCGGGTCTTCACCCGCGACGCCGGGGTGGACATCCTGTCCTTCGGCGGCACCAAGAACGGGCTTCTCTTTGGCGAAGTCGTGGTGGCGCTGAACCCGGAAGCAGCTGATGGCCTGAAATTCCTGCGCAAGATGAACATGCAGCTCGCCTCGAAGATGCGCTTCATCTCAGCCCAGTTCATCGCCCTCCTTGAGGATGGCCTGTGGTTGCGTTCCGCCGCCCACGCCAACGCCATGGCCGCTCGCCTGCGGACGGCCATCGAGGGAATCGACGGCGTGGAGCCTACCCAGGCAACGCAGTCCAACGGGGTCTTCGCCATCCTTCCCGAAGGAGCGGCGGACAAGCTGCGGGAGTCCTTCGCTTTCTACGACTGGGATGCTGCCCGCCGCGAAGTCCGGTGGATGTGCTCCTTCGACACCACGGAGGAAGACATCGATGCCTTCGTAGCGGCCATCAAGCGCGAGTTGGCCTAACACATAAGACGTGCACCCCGGGGCGGCGAGCCTGCACAGATTCGCCGCCCCGGACGCATAATCTGCGATGGTGAACGCCCTCGCACAGGTTCCCTCGGAGTTTCTCTTCGCCTTGGGATCACTCCGAAAAGCACAGTGCCGCAGCGAGCTGCGCCTTGACGAGATCCCCGCTCCTGCCCGGCTTGCCCCCTATGCGGTCGCCTTGGGAGCTGAGGTTTTCAGCCCCACGGCAGCAACCCGCCAGGTTCCCGTCCATGGTCCTGCAGCCAAGGCCTTCGCCGCGAACCAAGGCAGCAGTCCTTCAAGCGAAGAGGACGACGAACTCGCAACCGGCCGCTTCATCCTCCTTTACGACCCCGACGGCTCGGCCGTCTGGGAAGGTGAGTTCCGCATCGTCACCTACATTCGGGCCCAAATGGACGCAGAGATGGGGAACGACTCCATGCTCGGCTCTGTTGCCTGGACCTGGCTCGTGGATGCATTGGAGAACCATGCAGCCCCCTACCGCGCTGCCGGTGGAACAGCAACAAGGATCCTTTCCGAGAGCTTCGGAACTCTGGCCGAACGGCCGGACACCATAGACATCGAGCTCCGGGCGTCCTGGACGCCGGCCAGCCAGGATGTACAAGCCCACCTCGAAGCCTGGTCTGACATGGTGTGCACCTTCGCGGGCCTGCCACCTCTGCCACCAGGGGTAACAGGGCTACCCAACAGGAGACTCAATTGAGTATGAGAAATGCGTCGGCGGGTACCCGCAAAGCACTGGAAACACCCCGCTGCGGCCGGAATCGGTAAGCTTAAGCCACCATGACCCCTGAATATCCGGAAAACACCACGGCCGGCGACCCGGTTGCTGATCCCACCACCCACATCAAGGTAGACGGCTTCGATAGTCACGTCCCTGAAATCATCGATCTCGATACTCCCCGTGAAGGAGTACCCCAGGTCATCGACACCCCGTCCGGGCTGGAGCGGTGCGCAGCCGCCATTGCCGCCGGAACAGGGCCGGCCGGAGTGGACGCGGAACGCGCGTCCGGGTTCCGCTACGGCCAGCGGGCCTTCCTGGTTCAGATCCGGCGCGAAGGTGCCGGAACCTGGCTGATCGATCCCGAACCCTTCGAGAACCTGGACATCATCAATGACGCCCTCCGCGGCGTCGAATGGATCCTGCACGCTGCCTCGCAAGACCTCCCTTGCCTCTCCGAGCTGGGCATGTGGCCGGACAAACTCTTCGACACCGAACTTGCGGCCCGCCTCGCGGGACTCCCCCGGGTTGGCCTTGCAGCAGTGATTGAACAACTCCTCGGCTTTGGCCTGGCCAAGGAACACTCCGCGGCTGATTGGTCCACGCGCCCGCTGCCGGAGCCCTGGCTGCGTTACGCAGCCCTCGACGTCGAAGTCCTTGCGGAGCTCCGCGAGGAACTCATGGAGCTGCTGGAAGCCGACGGCAAACTCGAATACGCCGAACAGGAGTTTGCCGGGATACTCGCCGCAGGCCTCTCGGCCCCGCGGGTGGATCCTTGGCGGAAGACCTCCGGGCTTCACCAGATACGCGACCGCCGCCAGCTGGCAGCCGTTCGTGAGTTGTGGCTCGAACGGGATCAGCTGGCCCGCAAACGGGACGTAGCACCTGGCCGCCTCATCCCCGACTCAGCGCTGGTAGCCGCCGCCAAGGCCATGCCCACCACGGTGCCTCAGTTGCTGGCCACCAAAGGATTCCACGGACGCTCCGCCCAAAGGGAAGCCCCACGTTGGCTGCGCTGCATCACCAACGCCCGGACCCTCACGGATCTCCCACCCCTTCACTTGCCCACCAATGCGCCGCCACCGCCCAGGGTATGGGTGGACCGGGATCCGGAGGCTGCGGCACGCCTGGCCACCGCCAGGCCGGCGCTGCAGGCAACAGCGGATGAGCTGAAGCTGCCGGTGGAGAACCTGCTGACGCCGGATTACTTACGGCGGGTGGCCTGGCGGCCCCCGGCCGAGGTTTCCCTCGAATCAGTGGCTGCGGAACTGCGGTCGCTGGGTGCCCGCGAGTGGCAGATCTCCTTCGCAGCTCCCATACTCACCGAAGCGTGCCTGAACCCCGCTCCGCTTCCCGCCAAAGAGTCCAAGGCGAAGGAAGCCAAAGCAGCCAAGGACGGGCAAGCTTCCGGCGATGCCGGCTAAGCACCCCCGCGTTGAGGCCTGTCCCTGCGAACCATGGTTCGTGGAGGCAGGCCTTTTGCGTCCCGAGAGACACGGACACCAGGCGCGGCACGGATCTTGCAAGCTAAGTTACCCACGAGTAACATTGTATCAATGCCAGCCGAAGCTCCCGCGACGCGGGATTCGGCGCCATGTCTCAACGAGGAGTTAATACATGAGTCCATCACGCAGTGCCCAGAGGAACGTCCGCGACGTCGTCTTTGTGGATGGTGTTCGCACACCCTTCGGCAAGGCCGGCGAAAAAGGCATCTACGCTGGCACCCGTGCCGATGACCTCGTGGTGAAGTGTATCCGCGAACTGATGCGGCGGAACCCCTCACTTCCCCCGGAGCGAATCGACGAGGTTGCCATCGCCGCCACCACCCAAACCGGGGACCAGGGCCTCACCATCGGCCGCACAGCGGCACTGTTGGCCGGACTCCCCCGCACGGTACCCGGCTTCGCCATCGACCGCATGTGCGCAGGTGCCATGACGGCAGTTACGACGACGGCCAGCGGCATCGGTTTCGGCGCCTATGACGTGGTCATTGCAGGCGGCGTGGAGCACATGGGCAACCACCCCATGGGCGCCGGTGCCGATCCCAATCCCCGTTTCATGTCCGAGCGCCTGGTGGACCCTGCTGCCTTGAACATGGGCAACACAGCGGAGAACCTGCATGATCGCTTCCCGGCCATCACCAAGGACCGCACGGACTCCTATGCTGCAGCCTCCCAGGCCAAGCTCGCCGCAGCGTACGCCAAAGAGCAAATCCAGCAAGACCTCGTCCCTGTCGCCACCATGAAGCCCGGCCAGGGCTGGGCACTGCACACCACCGATGAGCCGCCGCGCCCCGGCACCACTGTTGCCGACCTCGCCGAATTGCGGACCCCCTTCCGCGCCCATGGCCGGGTGACCGCGGGCAATGCCGCAGGATTGAACGACGGCGCCACTGCCGCTGTTCTTGCCTCCGCCGAAGCCGCTGAGGAACTGGGCCTCCCGGTCAAAATGCGCCTGGTCTCCTACGCCTTCGCCGGCGTTGAGCCCGAAGTCATGGGCATCGGTCCGGTTCCAGCCACCGAAAAGGCTCTCAGGAACGCAGGCCTGGGCATCGAGGACATCGGACTCTTCGAAATCAACGAAGCCTTCGCCGTCCAGGTCCTCAGCTTCCTGGACCACTTCGGCATCGCCGATGACGATTCCCGGGTCAACCGCTACGGCGGGGCGATCGCCGTCGGACATCCGCTTGCCTCCTCAGGTGTGCGCCTGATGAACCAGCTCGCGCGGCAGTTCGAGGAAGATCACTCGGTCCGTTACGGCATCACCACCATGTGCATTGGATTGGGCATGGGTGCCACGGTGATCTGGGAAAACCCCCACCACGCCGCCTACCAATCTTTCACCGCTGACCAGGCCACCACAGCCACCACCGAAGGAGCCGCCGCATGAGCGCCGCCGAATTCCAAAAACTTGCCGCCCTTTTCCCGGATGAAGTGGTGACCCACTCCTACGTTCAGGACATCCAGCTGCCGGGCGGTACCGGAACCTTTGCGCTGATCACCCTGGACAACGGCCTGGACCACTCCAAGCCCACAACACTGGGCCCCAACACTCTGGTGGAACTCGGCAGCGTCCTGGAGGACCTGAAGACGCGGGCTGCACGTGGAGAGATTGTGGGTGTCGGCGTCACGGGCAAGCCCTACTTCCTGGTGGCTGGCGCAGACCTTTCGGCAGTGAAAACACTCAAGGAACGCGAGCATGGGCTCTGGATGGCGCAGCTTGGCCATGCCGTCTACAGCACCTTGGCCAACCTGGGTGTTCCGAGCTTCGCCTTCATCAACGGGCTTGCTTTGGGTGGCGGGCTGGAGATCGCCCTGCAGTCCACGTATCGCACCGTCTCCACGGGCGCTGGCGCACTTGCCCTCCCTGAAGCGTTCATTGGCCTGGTACCAGGCTGGGGCGGCGTCTACATCCTGCCCCGCCTCATCGGCCCGGAGAATGCCGTCAAGGTCATGATCGAGAATCCCCTCAGCAACAACCGGACCCTCACCGGGCCGGAGGCCTACAAGCTCGGCGTAGCGGATGCCATGTTCGAACCCGCCGACTTCGTGGAACAGTCGCTCGCATGGGCAGCCCGGGTCATCTCCGGCCACGTAAAGCCTGAGCGGAAGAACTCGGTTGATGTCACTGATGAAGCAGTCAGGGACCGATGGGCAGCCGCGGTCGCTGCAGGACGGGCATTTGTGGAGTCCAAGACCTCCAACGCCTCCCCCGCTCCCGGCAAGGTCCTGGATGTCATGGAAGCCAACCGCACCATGACCCAAGCCGAGTCCGCCGAACTCGAGTGCGAGACCCTCGCAGGTCTCATGCAGACTGACGAGTTCCGCTCAACGGTGTACGCGTTCCTTGACCTCGTCCAGAAACGCTCCAAGCGCCCCGCAGGCGCGCCTGACCGTAAGCTGGCCCGCCCGGTCACCAAAATCGGCGTGGTGGGTGCAGGGCTCATGGCCAGCCAGCTGGCACTGCTGTTCGCCCGGCAGCTGAAAGTCCCCGTGGTCATGACGGACATCGACCAGGCACGCGTGGACAAGGGCGTGGCCTATGTCCACGCCGAAGTCGACAAGATGTTGGCGAAGAATCGCATCAAACAGGACGCTGCCAACAGGACCAAAGCGCTCATCACAGGTTCGGTCTCCAAGGAGGCTTTTGCCGACGCCGACTTCGTCATCGAAGCCGTCTTCGAAGAGTTGCACATCAAGAAACAAGTCTTCGCCGAGGTTGAAGCGATCGTTTCCCCCGAATGCATCCTGGCCACCAACACGTCCTCACTGTCCGTAACGGCTATGGCAGAAGACCTGAAGCACCCCGAACGCCTGGTGGGCTTCCACTTCTTCAACCCCGTAGCTGTCATGCCGCTCCTGGAGATCGTTCGGGCACCCAAGACCGATGACGCCGTCCTCGCCACCGCCTTCGAGCTGGCCAAGGGACTCAAGAAGACCGCCGTGCTGGTCAAGGATGCTGCGGCCTTTGTGGTCAACCGCATCCTTCTCCGTCTCATGGGAGAAGTCATCGCTGCGTTCGACGAAGGCACCCCGGCAGAGGTTGCGGACAGCGCCCTGCGTCCCATGGGCCTGCCAATGTCGCCCTTCACCTTGAGTGCCATGGTTGGCCTGCCGGTGGCACAACACGTCCAGGAGTCACTGCATGCTGCGTTCGGCGAACGGTTCCCTGTCTCGCAAAACCTCCAGAAACTCATAGACAACGGCGTGAAGAGCCTCTGGGCTCCGGGACCGGACGGAACTCCCGTCATCCCGGCCGAGACGCTGGCCCTCCTGTCCTTCGGCAACAGCCCGTCCGCTGGCGAGGAAGTCCTCCGGCGCACCCAGGACGCCTTGGCCGAGGAAATCGGGCTGATGCTGGAAGAAGGCGTCGTAGCCGGTCCTGAAGACATTGACCTCTGCGTCATCATGGGAGCCGGATGGCCTATGTTCCTGGGCGGCATCACCCCGTACCTGGACAGAGTGGGAGCTTCCGAGCGGGTCAACGGCAAGCGGTTCCTCGCCCCTGGCGTCGCATCCGCACCTGCCTAAACCGTCCCTCTCTCACGTCCCGCGGCCTAAACCGTCCCTCTCTCACGTCCCGCGGCCTAAACCGTCCCTCTCTCACGTCCCGCGGCCTAAAACGGAACGCTCTCTCACGTCCCGCGGCCTAAAACGGAACGCTCTCTCACCTTGGTGAGAGAGCGTTCCGGTTTAAGGGCTGTTGTGTGAGAGAGGGCTAGAAGAGAGCGACCTTCGGTGCCCGCGGGAAGATCTCATCCAGTTCCGCGCGATCCTCCTGAGTAGGTACCCAGCACACTGCCCCGGCGTTCTCGCGGATCTGCTCGGGACGGGTGGCTCCCGCGATGACGCTGCTGACTCCCGGCTGTGCGGCCAACCAGGAGAAGGCCAACTGAAGCTCGCTGATATCCCGTTCCTTGGCAAACTGGCCGAAGCGGCCCAGCTGCTCCCAATCGGCGTCGTGCACCAGGTTGGTGCGCGTGTGGCTCAAACGGGAACCTTCGGGAGCCTTGCCCGCTGAGTATTTTCCGGTGAGCAGCCCGTTGGCCAAGGGGAAGTACGGAAGGACGCCCAGGGAGAAAGCTCCTGCCGCCGGCAGCACTTCGAGCTCGGCGCGGCGGTCCAGGAGGTTGTAGTGGTTCTGGGTCGAAATGAAGCGGACGCCACCTGATTGCCGGCCAACATACTCGGCTTCGGCGATCTGCCAGCCGGCAAAGTTGGAGTGGCCGATGTACCGGACCTTGCCGCTGGATACCAGGTCATCCAAGGCTGCCAGCGTCTCCTCGATAGGCGTGCGCGGATCCGGGGTGTGGAACTGGTAGAGGTCAATCCACTCAGTATCCAAACGGCGGAGGGAAGCTTCCACGGCCTGGACGATGTATCTGCGCGAACCACGGGCATCGAAATCGTTGCCGTTGACTCCGCGCATGTCCATGCCGAACTTGGTGCCGATGACCACATCATCACGGCGGCCTTTCAGCGCCTTGCCCAGCATGACTTCGCTCAGGCCGGGCTCGCGGCCGTAAACATCGGCGACGTCGAAGAAGGTCACCCCGGCATCAAGCGCGGCGTGGACAACAGCGTCCGTGCCTTCCTGGGACTCCGTGGGAGTATTGGCGCGGCCCAGGTTATTGCAGCCCAGCCCTACAGCTGAGACAGTCAGTCCGGAATGGCCAAGGCGTCGGTATTCAGTCATGAATTCAGCCTAATACGCGTCCCGGCAATGATTGTCACCCAAGGCAACAAACTCCCTCGGCAGAACAGTTAGCTGGTTCCGTACGAGATCCCTGATTCCTCCATGGCATCCTCAAGCTGCGCTACAGCCACCGGACCCATCCCGTGGAGCTTGGACAGCCCGGCCTCGCCGAACTCGGCCAACTGCTCCAGCGTCTCTATCCCCTCATGCGCCAGAGCCCGTCTCGCCGGAGCGGCGAGACCTTTGGGCAGGGGCGTATGTCCGGGCCAGTTGCTCTTGGACGCCATGGGGATCCCTTCTGGTGCGTTGGGGTGCTACTTAGAGAGTAAAGCCCACACCCTGCTTGGGCGAGTGCTTCACCCGGAATGCCGTGGGGTCACTGTGGGGCGCTGCTGCGACCGTGAGCTTGGTGAAGTCCAGATCCTCACCGCGGACACAGATCTTGATGGCATTCACAGCCTTGTTGACGTCCGGGCAGAGGCAGAAGATATTCAGGTGGCCGTTGCCGATTTCCGAGCGATCCACGATTCCCAGCCCACGCCACGCCAATTCGCCGGTGAGGGCGGCTTTGGCTTTCCGCTCAAGGTGCCGGTCACGTTCAGTGCCGTCCTTGGACTTCAACGCAATCTGGGCAACTACCCAGAACTGCTCAGACTCGGGAATCTCGGCATAGCCATCTTCCTCGCACTGCGCAGCAAAAGCTGTCATCAGGCCATCCACGGCAGATTCGTCGTCAACGTCTGCTTCGTCAGTCTTGCTCTGGTGGCCCACTGCACCGTGGTTCACGACGAACTGCTGGTCTTCCTCGTCGTACCACGCCTCCCGGAAGTGAAGTACTCCGTCGTCGTCGCGCTTGTACGCTCGGATGATTCCGCTCATGCTCGTCCTTTCCTGAACCACTCGGCGCTGGTGCTGGTGGCTCCATTGACGTCGAAGGGCGCTTTCATGGTGTTCACTGCCTCAAAAAGGGCCGCGCATTCTGCGCGCATAGCGTCCACCGTCTGTTGCGGATAGCCCATGACCATCCGATGCTGCTCAAATTCGTCCTCATCGTCCACGAACACCCCATGCTTGGTGGAACGGATAACATCCAGATCCATATCAATCATGTGGAATTCAGTAACGCCCGGCTTGATGGGATTCCAGTCATGGCCGGTGGCCAGGTCAACGTAGATCCTGAAGTCGCCCGGATAGCTGTCGTCGTAGAAGGTGGCCACAAACTCACCAGTCCGCGGAACCAACAAAATTGCATCCGACGCCGTGTAGAAAGCTGCGCCAGGGCGTGCGCAGAACTCGCCGGCGCCCTGAAATATCCACCACCCGTGAATGTCTTCGCCAAGGTAGCGGCCAGGCACCACCCAGTGGGCCTTGCCGTCCCATTTCCTGTTCCTCGACACCACGAGGTCACCGGGCTGCAATTCGCCCGGCGCGCGCTCGTCCGTCACAGCGTTGGCAGGCTGCCGGTGGTCGGGTGTTCCTGGCCCGGGAGGGGCCTGGCGAACGGGACCTTCGTCCCCAAAACCTGGGCTACGACGTCGTGCGTTATTTTCTGGGCCGTCAGGCCAACGCGCTCCAGGACCTGGCTGCGGGAGCCGTGCACCAGGAACTCCACTGGCAGGCCCACTTCGTTCAATGCTGTGTCCACACCGGCAGCCCGCATCTCCTGACGGATACGGGACCCCACACCCCCTGCCCGCACTCCGTCTTCAATGCAGATCACCAGGCGGTGACGGGCAGCAAGGGCAATGATGGACTTACGGACGGGAAGGACCCACCGCGGGTCCACCACCGTGGAACTGATGCCCTGGGCGCCCAGGCGGGCGGCGACATCGAGTGCGAGTTCGGACATCGCTCCGACGCTGACAATCAGGACATCGTTTTCGGTGGAACCCTCCGGTCGCCGTGCGAGGATGTCCACACCGTCATGGAGCCGGTCGATGGCTTCAATCTCGGAACCAACACTGCCCTTGGAGAACCGAACCACAGTGGGGGCGTCGTCAATGGCCACGGCCTCACGCAGTTCTTCGCGGAGCCTGGTGGCGTCACGGGGAGCGGCCAAATGAAGACCGGGCACGATCTGAACCATCGCCATGTCCCACATGCCATGGTGGCTGGGCCCATCCGGGCCGGTCACGCCGGCACGGTCCAGGACGATGGTCACACCGGCTTTATGCAGGGCCACATCCATCAGGAGCTGGTCAAAGGCGCGGTTCAGGAACGTGGCATAAACCGCCACCACAGGGTGGAGGCCACCGAAGGCCATCCCGGCGGCGGACGTCAGGGCATGCTGCTCTGCAATACCGACGTCGATCACCCTTTCGGGGTGGCGTTCAGCAAACTTGTGCAATCCCACGGGGATGAGCATTGCGCCGGTGATACCCACAATGTCCGGGCGTTCATCGGCAATGTCAGCGATTTCCTCAGCGAACACCGAGGTCCAGGACCTTGCTCCGGGCATTTCCGTGGGCTCGCCCGTCTCGGGGTCGATGATTCCCACCGCGTGGAACTGGTCTGCTTCGTTGGCCAGGGCGGGAGCATAACCGTGGCCCTTTTCCGTCATGGCATGGACAATGACGGGTCCGCCGTAGGCCTTGGCGGTGTTGAGTGCATGCTCCATGGCTTGGAGGTTATGTCCGTCAACCGGGCCGATGTACTTCATGCCAAGGTCCTCGAACATACCCTGCGGGGCCCACCAATCCTTGATGCCCTTCTTCATGGCATGCAGGCTCTTATAGGTGAACTGACCGGCGGGGCCGCCGTCCTGAAGCTTCTTCTTCCACCAGTCCAGCATGCGTTCGTAGGCCGGAGTGGTGCGCAGGGAGTCAATGGTGGGACGCAATGACGCCAGATAATCAGCAAACCCGCCGACCGTCGGGGCGTAGGAGCGGCCGTTGTCGTTGACAACGATCACCACGCGGCGCCGTTTGTCGGCAGCAATGTTGTTGATGGCCTCCCACGCCATGCCACCGGTCAGGGCGCCATCGCCAACGACAGCGACGACGAACCGGTCGCCTTCACCGGTCAGCTGCCGGGCGCGCGAGATGCCATCAGCCCAGGACAGGGAGGAGGACGCATGTGAACTCTCCACGATGTCGTGCTCAGACTCGGCACGGTCCGGATAGCCGGAAAGGCCGCCCTGCTGGCGGAGCGTGGTGAAGTCCTGGCGTCCGGTCAGCAGCTTGTGCACATAGGACTGGTGGCCGGTATCGAAGATGACGCTGTCCCGTGGAGACTCAAAGTTCCGGTGGACAGCGAGAGTGAGTTCCACAACGCCCAGGTTGGGCCCAAGGTGTCCACCCGTTGCGGCTACGTTGGTGATCAGGAATTCCCTGATTTCCCCGGCCAGTTGTTCCAGCTCCGAGCCGGACAATGTGGCCAGGTCCCGTGGATCCTTGACGGTTTCCAAAAGTCCCAACGGCCCTCCTTAGGGTGAATGACGTGCTTGTTAACTTTAGCGCGTGCCCGGGCCCGCGCGATGCGCCGCGGCCTCGAGCCTTGGCTTTGTTCTTCGGGGAGGTCCCCTGGCTGGTCCCCTGACTGATCCCCGGACGCCAACAGCCCCGGCTGGTCGGGCGACCAGCCGGGGCTGTCCGGCTACTGAATCAGCTGTAAACCAGCCGCTTCCTTATGCCGAGATCTGGCGCAGAACGTACTGCAGGATGCCACCGTTGCGGTAGTAGTCCGCTTCGCCCGGGGTATCGATGCGCAGAACGGCATCGAAGGACTTGGCGGTGCCGTCTTCAGCAGTTGCAGTTACCTTGAGCGTCTTCGGCGTGGTGCCGTTGTTGAGCTGGGTAACGCCTTCTACTGCAAACGTTTCCGTACCGGTCAGGCCCAGCGTGGCTGCGGACTCGCCAGCGGGGTACTGCAGCGGAAGGACGCCCATGCCAATGAGGTTGGAGCGGTGGATGCGCTCGTAGCTTTCGGCGACGACGGCCTTGACACCCAGGAGCGCCGTGCCCTTGGCTGCCCAGTCGCGGGACGAGCCGGAGCCGTATTCCTTGCCTGCCAGGACAACCAGCGGCGTTCCTGCTGCCTGGTAGTTCTGGGCTGCGTCGTAAACGTAGGCCTGGGGTGCACCTTCCTGGCTGAAGTCGCGGGTGAAGCCACCCTCAACGTTGTCCAGGAGCTGGTTCTTGATACGGATGTTGGCAAAGGTGCCGCGGATCATGACTTCGTGGTTGCCACGGCGTGAACCGTAGGAGTTGAAGTCCTTGCGCTCCACACCGTTGGCCAGAAGGTATTGGCCCGCAGGAGTGTCCGACTTGAAGGAACCGGCCGGCGAGATGTGGTCCGTGGTGACGGAATCGCCAAGCTTCAGGAGAACCCGGGCGCCCGAGATGTCCTTGACGGGATCCGGCTGAGCCTTCATGCCTTCGAAGTATGGGGGCTTCCGCACGTAGGTGGAGTCCTCGGCCCAGGCGAAAGTATCGCCTGCGGGGGTGTCGAGGGCCTTCCAGCGGTCGTCGCCGTCGAAGACGCCCTCATAGCCCTTGGCGAACATTGCCTCGTCAATGGAGGAGTCAATGACTTCCTGCACCTCAGTGGGGTTCGGCCAGATGTCCTTGAGGAAGACCTCGTTGCCCTCGGAGTCCGTGCCCAGGGCATCGGCTTCGAAGTCGAAGTCCATGGAGCCTGCCAGGGCGTAGGCGATGACCAGTGGCGGCGACGCCAGGTAGTTCATCTTCACGTCCGGGTTGATGCGGCCTTCGAAGTTGCGGTTACCGGAGAGGACAGCAGTGACTGAGAGGTCATTTGCCTGGATTGCCTCGGAGATTTCCGGCTCAAGCGGGCCGGAGTTACCGATGCAGGTGGCGCAGCCATAACCCACAATGTAGAAGCCAAGCTTCTCCAGGTAAGGGGTGAGGCCGGACTTCTCGTAGTAGTCAGTGACAACCTTTGAGCCCGGTGCCACGGAGGTCTTTACCCACGGCTTGGAGGTCAGGCCCTTATCCACGGCGTTGCGTGCAAGGAGGGCCGCAGCCAGCATGACGGACGGGTTGGACGTGTTGGTGCAGGACGTGATCGAAGCGATCGACACTGCGCCGTGGTCCAGCTCGAACTCGCGGCCATCGGCAGTCTTGACCTTGACCGGCGAGGACGGGCGGCCATGGGCACCGTTGGCGGCGGAGTAAACGCGGTCCGTTTCCGTGGTGTGCGAATCGGCGTGCGTGAAGGACGGCGAATCGGAGGCCGGGAAGGACTCGTCCAGGGACTCATCCACGCTGCCGTCTTCAATGGAGACGTAGTTGTGGATGTCCTTGCGGAACTGCTCCTTGGCGTCCGTGAGCTCAATGCGGTCCTGGGGACGCTTGGGGCCGGAGATGGAAGGAACAACGGTGGACAGGTCCAGCTCAAGGAACTCGGAGAAGCGCAGTTCGCGGGAAGGATCGTGCCAGAGGCCCTGTTCCTTGCTGTATGCCTCCACGAGGGCCACGTTTGCTTCGGAGCGGCCGGTCAGGCGCAGGTAGTCCAAGGTGACGTCATCAATGGGGAACATTGCAGCCGTGGAACCGAATTCCGGGCTCATGTTGCCGATGGTGGCGCGGTTGGCCAGCGGCACAGCGGCAACGCCTTCGCCGTAGAACTCAACGAACTTGCCAACAACACCGTGCTTGCGCAGCATTTCGGTGATGGTCAGCACGACGTCGGTAGCGGTGGCGCCGGCGGGGATGCTGCCCTTGAGCTTGAAGCCCACAACACGGGGAATCAGCATGGAGACGGGCTGGCCAAGCATTGCAGCTTCGGCTTCAATGCCGCCAACGCCCCAACCCAGGATGCCGAGGCCGTTGACCATGGTGGTGTGCGAGTCGGTGCCAACACAGGTGTCGGGGTAGGCGCGGACAACGCCGTCTACCTCGCGGGTCATGACCGTGCGTGCCAGGTATTCGATGTTGACCTGGTGGACGATGCCGGTTCCCGGGGGGACAACCTTGAAGTCGTCGAACGCGGTCTGGCCCCAGCGAAGGAACTGGTAGCGCTCACCGTTGCGCTGGTATTCGATCTCCATGTTGCGCTCCAGTGCGCCGGAGTTACCGAAGGCATCGATCTGGACGGAGTGGTCGATGACCATTTCCGCAGGCGCCAACGGGTTGACGCGCTTGGGGTCACCGCCGAGCTCCTTGACGGCTTCACGCATGGTAGCCAGGTCCACGACGCAGGGAACGCCCGTGAAGTCCTGCATGATGACGCGGGCCGGGGTGAACTGGATTTCCGTGTCGGGCTCCGCATTGGGATCCCAACCGGCCAGGGCGCGGACATGGTCAGCCGTAATATTGGCGCCATCCTCAGTCCGCAGGAGGTTTTCAAGCAATACCTTAAGGCTGAACGGAAGGCTGTCTGCGCCCTCTACGGAGTTCAACCGGAAAATTTCATAGTCGGTGCCGGCTACATTCAGTACGCCTTTGGAACCGAAGCTGTCCACAGTGCTCATGGCAGGACTCCTCTCGCAACAGTTTCATCTTTGTCGCGTGGTTGGCCGCTAGCCAGTTAGGCGCACCTTACTTAGCCGGGCGGCATCTCTCTTGGTCACCCCGGTCAGCGGCGTTGATTTCCGTTGACCGGGGCTACTACTGCCATCGTAGTGGCATACTCCGGTGTTGCGTCACTGATCAGGCGTAGCTGCGGAAACACGCGGTTCCGCCTTCTGCACCATGGAACGCGGACTGTGCGGCGGTTAGGCCGCGGGGACAATCAGTCCGACGGTCTCCAGGTGGTGCGTGTGCGGGTAAAGGTCGAAGGCCCGCAGGGATTCCAGACGCCAGCCACCTTGATGGAAGTAACCCAGATCACGTGCGAAGGATGCCGGATCACACGACACATAGGCGATTGCGCGGGGCCCCGTGGCCATCAGTTGCTTCACCACAGCCTTGCCGGCTCCAGCGCGGGGTGGATCCAACACCAGCGAGTCGAAGCTGCGGGCGCGTTGGTGCAGGACCCGTTCGACGCGCCCCTGAACGATTTCCACCTGGGACTGACCATGCAGGTTTTTGCGGGCGTCCCGGCTGGTGCCTGGCGCGCCTTCCACGGACAGGACCGAACCGGTCACTCCGACGGCGTCCGCCAGAGGTGCCGTAAACAGCCCGGCACCGGCGTAGAGATCAGCAACAGAAGCGCCGGGCTGCAAGTACCCGCCTTGAGAAAGATAGCCCGTCACGGCGCCCACCAGTGTGTCCGGGGCGTCCTTGTGGATCTGCCAAAAACCCTCGCCGGTCACCCGGTAGTCGTGGCCCGCTGCAGTTTCCTGCACCCAGGTCCTCCCCCGTAGCTGCAGGACCTCCCCCTTGCCGGGATCGAAGCTTGCAACGGAAACGTCGGGCGGTAACTGAGACACGATGCTGTGCAAGCGCTTGGGACTCGTGGATTCTTCGGGGGCCAGCAGGATCAAGGGCCGTGAACCGTTGGCGGGGACGGCCACTTCCACACGTGCGATGCCGGACAGGTCCAGGTCCCACAGCTTCAGCTCGTTGAGACTCGCCAGCGCCAACGGCATCTCCTTGATGGGAAGCACCACATCTGACCGGTGCGCGTGCATGCCTAACCGGCCTTTGAGGGTCACAGCGAAGCTGGCGCGCGTACGCCAGCCGAGTCCGCCGTCGTGATTGTTTCCCACAGCTTCCACTTCGGCGGCGAGGTCCAGGCCGGCAAGCCGCTTGAGCTGTTCTGCCAGCACTTCGGATTTCAATGCTCGCTGGCGCTGCAAGGAAATGTGTCCAAGCTCCGCGCCGCCCACCGGCGCCGTGCCGCGGCTCCACGAGCCCAGCGAATCCGCCTGCTTCCAAAAGTGCGGAACACGGTCCGCTGAACCTTCAAGGACCTCGACGACGTCGGCACGCCAGAAGCGCGACGAGTCGCCGGAATCGGTCAGGCGGATGCGGACTTTCTCGCCCGGGATGGCGTGCCGGACGAAAATGACGCGCCCTTCGTGCCGCGCGACGAAGTGCCCTCCATGGGCGATGGGACCGATGTCCACCACCAGTTCAGTACCGGGCATGCCCTGGTCCCTGGTGTGGTGGGCTTGGTGTTGTGGGGAATTGCTGTGGGAGGTCATTTAGGTATCCTGCAGTGCCTTTGCTTCTTCGGACGATTTCAACTGCCACGGAACGCTGGCAACCATGACTCCAGGTTCGAAGTGGAGCCTCGTCTTGATTCTGAGTGCTGTCTGGTTATGCACGAGTTGCTCCCACCACTTGCCCACCACATATTCGGGGATGTACACCACAATCAGGTCCCGCGGTGAGTCGCGGCGCATGTTCTTGATGTAGTCCATGATGGGCGTCACGGTTTCACGGTAGGGGCTGGCCAACACCGTCAGGGGAACCGGAATTTCCAGCTTCTCCCAATCCCGCACGGTCTGGGCCGTCTCTTCAGTACTGATGTCCACGGTGACGGCATCCAAGCGCGAAGGCCTCGATGCCCGGGCGTAGGCCAGTGCCCGAAGGACTGGCTTGCGGACATGTGAAACAAGGAGGACTGCGTGAACCCTGGTGGGCAGTGCGCGGGGCGAGGAGTCCTCGTCCACCGCCAACTCCCTGGCCACATTGTCATAGTGCGCGCGGATGCTCCACATGATGAGGAAGAGAACGAACATCGCGAGCAGCGCTATCCACGCGCCTTGCTCGAACTTGGTGATGAGGACAATGACGAGGACCAGTGCCGTCATCCCGAAACCCAGCATATTGATGGTCCGCGATTTGATGATGCGCCGACGGACAGCTTTGTCCTTGGCAAGTTTCAGTTCGCGGCCCCAGTGCCGGATCATCCCCAATTGGCTGGCGGTGAAGGAAATAAAAACGCCCACGATATAAAGCTGGATCAGCTTGGTGACGTCTGCGTTGAACGCGAGAATCAGGACCAAAGCGCCTGCCGCCAAGGCAAGGACGCCGTTGCTGAACGCCAGCCTGTCGCCGCGCGTACGGAGTTGTCGGGGCAGGTACCCGTCCTGGGCCAGGATGGAACCCAGCACGGGGAATCCGTTGAACGCCGTGTTGGAAGCAAACACCAGGATGATGCCCGTGGCCGCAACTACGACGTAGAAAAGAATGGAGCCGGAACCGAAGATGGTGTCGGCTATCTGGCTGATGGCGGGAGTCTGGATGTAACCCTCGGGCAACGGTTTGCCGTCCACCAGGAACTCACGGGCCGGGTCGAGGACGATGTGCACCTTGGTGGCGTTGGCCAGATAGAGGATGCCTGCCAGCATGGAAGCCGCTATGACGCCGAGCAGCAGAAGGGTTGTTGCCGCATTCTTGCTCTTGGGCTTCTGGAAATTGGGCACCCCGTTGCTGATGGCTTCAACACCAGTGAGTGCGGCGGCCCCGGAGGAAAAGGCACGCAGCAGGAGGAATGCCCCGGCCAGCCCCACCAGGCCCTCATCGAATCCAGGCTCGGGCACTATGGTGAAGTTCGCGGACGGAGCCTCCCCCAACGTGCCGCTGATGGCTTGGAAGATGCCCACCACAGTCATGCCCAGAATGGATGCCATGAAGATATAGGTGGGAATGGCGAAGACAGTCCCGGCTTCCTTGACACCCCGGAGGTTGACCAGCGCAAGGATGATGACGCCGACCGTAGCGATCAAAGCCTGCTGGCCGTGCAGAGCGGGCATGGCGGTGGTGAGGTACGTGGCCGCCGAGGACATGGACACGGCAACAGTCAGGACGTAATCCACCAACAGGGCGGAAGCGACAGTGAGGCCGGCGTACTTGCCCAGATTGACATTGGCAATCTCATAGTCGCCACCGCCGGACGGATAAGCGTGGACATTTTGGCGGTAAGAAGCCACCACTGTGAGCAATACCACCATGACGGCGAGGCCGACCAACGGGGAAAATGCCACCGCGCTGACGCCTGCAAGGGCCAAGGTTAAGAGGATTTCGTCCGGGGCATAAGCCACTGAGGACAGGGCGTCCGAGGCGAAGATCGGCAAAGCGATGCGTTTGGGCAACAAAGTGTGGGCCAGTCGGTCATTCCGGACCGGCCTGCCCACCAACACCCGCTTCGCGGCATTCAGAATTGTCAGCACTCCGCAAAGCTACTCTGAATCCCCAGGGATGTCATGACGGTCGTCGCAGGGATAAGCCCGCCGCAAAGGTAAAGTCATACCGAGCGGGACGGACGACGGACATTAGGAGACATGGTGGCTCACTTCGTGATCATGGGTTGCGGCCGTGTTGGCGCAACCCTGGCACACACTTTGGAGGATGCCGGTCACTCCGTGGCCATCATCGACCAGGACGAGCGGGCTTTCCGCCGATTGCGCAACACTTTTACGGGACGCAAAGTCACCGGAGTCGGCTTCGACCGCGACACCCTCAAGCAGGCGGGTGTGGAAGAGGCCTACGCCTTCGCCGCCGTCTCCAGCGGCGACAATTCAAACATCCTGGCCACGCGGGTTGCCCGGGAGACCTTCCATGTTGCCCATGTGGTGGCACGGATCTACGATCCCGGCCGTGCCGAAATCTACCAGCGGCTCGGAATCCCCACGGTGGCAGCAGTGCGCTGGAGTGCTGACCAGGTACTCCGGCGCATTCTTCCCGAGCAGCATCTCGCCGGCGACTACCGCGAGCCCTCCGGCCGACTGGTATTGGCCGAAGTGGATCTGCACGAAGCGTGGATCGGACACAGCCTGGACTCCATCGAGTCCGCCGCCGGAATCCGCATCGCTTTCCTCACCAGGTTCGGTGAAGGCCTGTTGCCCCAAACCGGCACCGCATACCAGGAGGGTGATACCGTCCACGCGATGGTGAGCCTGGACCGAACGTCCGAGATCAGCCGGATTCTCGCCAAAGCACCCGCCAAGGAGTCTTAGTGAAAGTTGTCATCGTTGGCGCGGGCAGCGTCGGCTCGTCCATTGCGCGTGAGCTGCTGGCCCACAAGCACCAGATCCTCCTCATTGACCTGAAGCCCGAAGTGATTGGACGCAGCGGCTTGCGTGGCGCCCGCTGGCTGGTGGGCGATGCCTGCGAACTCAGCACCCTTCAGGACGCAAAACTCGAGGATGCCGACGTCGTGGTTTCTGCCACCGGCGACGACAAAGTTAACCTGGTGGTGTCCCTGCTGGCCAAGACGGAATTCGGCGTGGGCCGCACTGTGGGACGCGTGAACAACCCCAAGAACGACTGGATGTTCAACGACTCCTGGGGTGTGGACGTAGCAGTAAATACTCCACAGCTCATGACGGCGTTGGTCGAAGAAGCCGTCGAAATCGGCGACATCGTGCGCCTGTTGACCTTGCAGACGGGCGTGGCCTCGATCGTGGAATTCACCGTTCCGCATGACTCCCACGTCATTGGCAGCACGGTGGGTGAAATTCAGTGGCCCGAGGATGCCACCCTGGTTGCCATCCTGCGTGATCAGGCGCCCATTACGCCCACGCGTGATGATGTCCTGGACGGCGGTGACGAGCTCTTCTTTGTCACCACCATCGCTGCCGAGGACGGCTTGCGGTCCCTGTTGTCACCAACGTCCGACGACGGACAGGAACCGCGTGAGGGGTCTTCCGAATCAGTGGATCAGTCCGCTGAGGACGACGGCTTCGACGGCTGAGGTGCCGGCTTGGTGACCAGCCAAGCCACCCAGAGTCCCAGTATGTACAGCGGGGCGCCCATCAGGAGCCTGGTGGTAGCCAACGCTGTCAGGCCGGGCTCGCCCATGAAGTACAAGGGGACCTGCACCACAAGGCGCAGGGCCAGCACAGCCACCACGATCCACGTACCCAAAGAGTAGGCCCGGAGCCGCTCAGGATCTTTGCGCCACTCCAGTCCTTCGTTCCGTACGAAGCCGAAGAGGAGTCCGGCCACCGGCCATTTGAAGGCGATGGACAGCACCATGGCTGCGATGTACGCGATGTTGGTGAAGAAGCCCAGCACGTAGAAGTCCTCGGCCTTGCCGGTGGTGTTTGCCAGCCAGGCAGAAATACCCACCCCCACCACGCCCGCCAACGCTTGAGTCAAGGGACGGCGCTGGATCAGGCGGACCACAGTGAAGACGGCGGCCGCAGCCAAGGCCGCGATGAGGGCCGGCGTGAGATCCCGCGTGATGGTGAAAACCACCAGGAACACTAATCCCGGGAGGATGCTCTCGGCAATGCCCTGCACACCGCCGGCGGACTTCAGCATGTCCACGTGGCCTGCGCTGTTCCGGTGCAGTCCGGCTTTTTCGGCATACCCGGCAGCGAGATCGGACACGGTGGGCCCTTCCGTGCCGGATTTTGGCGCATCCATGGGCAGTTCTTCGTTCTCGCGGGGCGTATCGCGCCCCGCGTCCTTCGGTTCTGAACCGTTGGCCACGGTCATAGGTGCTCCTGACGGGAAAGTATTTCGTAGCGGGGATTGAACATGGCCGGAAGGCCATCAACCTGGGTCACCATGCCGTCCAAGCGGAGTTCCACGCCGGCTTCAATGCCTGGAACGCGGGTCCTGCCCAGCCAAATCACGCGGAGGCGGTCGTAGGGCTTCCTGACTCTGCCAGCCCCTGTGTCCGGCACAGGTCCTTGACGCACGGAGTCGACCACCACAGCGGAGAAAAATGGCTGCTCGCTGGGTGGCTGGTGTGTGACCGACTCGATGAAGCCGGTGCACGTTGCCCGGCCCCTGGCAGGGAGATCACGCACTCCCTGCCGTTCGGGACCTTGGCCGGCCACCCCGTTGCGGCCCGATTCATCAGCCAATCTGGGTGATCTCCGGCCCTCGCTCCGGCTGCTGCAAGGCGGGATCTGCAGGAGGAACCGAACCTTGGGGAGCGCCGGCCTGGCCGGGTACCGCAGCATCCTTGGGCAACCGCAGCTGCAGCAGCTCGCGCGGAGGCATCGGATTATCGCCACGGATCACTACCACCTTGCGGAAGAGCTCTTCCAGTCCTGCTGCGGCATCACGCTCCAAGGCAGCCTGTCCGCCCAGGACACCGCGGAGGAACCACCGCGGCCCGTCAACACCCATGAAACGGGCTGCCCGGAAGCCTTTGCTGCCGTCTGCCGCTTCGGCAGGCAGTTTGGCCACGAGTTCAGTGCCGAAAGTTCCGGAAACTTCTTCGGTCTCCCCGCCTTGGCTCGCCACCGATTGGGTGATCTGTTCACGGATCTCATCCCACAGTCCCTCGGAACGTGGTGCCGCAAACGCCTGGAGCTGCAGGCTGGAACCGTTGAGGTCCATGGTCACGGCGACTACGCGCTGGGTGGCTTCTTCCACCTCAAGCCGCAGCTGGAGACCCTCGGCCGGTGCGATCAGCAGTGCACCGAGGTCCACATAGCCATCGCGGCTTTCGATTTCGTCGATGTCCAAGGGACCCTTGCCGAGCCGGAAGTCACCGGGAGTGCCGGAACCACCTGGTTCAGAACTTGGTGCCTCGGTACCGGATTCCTCGACGGTGCCGGCGGTTTCCGGTTGCCCGTCCTTGGACTTTTTGCCGCGCCCAAAAAGCATTGGGTTTTCTCCTTAGTAGTGGTCTATCCCCAAGTAAACCGCAACCACGTTAAACCTCGCTAAACCGCTCCCATGCGTCAAGCGTCGGCGTGCGGTACGCAAGGTTCAGTAGTTTCTCAGGCCTTCGGTGCGTTGAAGCCGCCCGTCGAGCCGAAGCCGCCGGTTCCCCGAACGGAATCGGACAGTTGGTCAACAGCAACAAACTGCGCGTATTCGACGCGCTGAATCACCATCTGTGCAATTCTATCGCCGCGCTTGAGGTCAATGGCATGGTTTTGGTCGGTATTCAGGAGCGTGACGGCAATTTCGCCACGGTACCCGGCATCCACGGTCCCGGGAGCATTGACAACCGTCAGCCCGTGTTTGGTTGCGAGTCCGGAACGGGGGTGGATCAGAGCCACGAATCCGTCCGGCAGTGCAATGGAGACACCTGTTGGAACGAGTTTGCGTTCACCGGGGGCAAGGTGAACATCCTCACGCGAGCGGAGATCGGCACCAGCATCTCCAGGGTGGGCATACGACGGGGCCTCCAGGCCGGCGTCGAGCATTTTCAACTGCACCTCCAGAGTGGGGGCGCCATATGCTGCGGTGGTTTCGCTGCTGTCCGCGACTGCGGAAGCGGCATCTTTACTGAATACTGCGGTCTCGTTACTCACAGTGGTCCATTCTACCGGGACTTGATTCTCCTGAGCCGGTCCAGCCACCCGGGACCGACCGCGCAGGAGGGCGCAGCCGGGGGCCAACGCCCGATAAGCTGGATCCATGCCTACGCCTGACCAGTCCTCCCCCGTTCCTGCCCGGAACACCCCATCGGCCTCCGAGGTCCTGTACACCGAGAAGCTGTGGCCGTCCGTGTGGATCTGGATTGTGGTTGTTGGCCTGTCCGGCGCGGGCGTCCTGATGTTTGGTCCCATCAGTGCAGCCACCGGCATCATCGCTGCCGTTGTCCTGCTGGCCATCATGACCATCATGCTGGTGCTGTCCACTCCCACCATCACCGTCACCACTGACACCGTCAGGGTGGGCCGGGCGAGCATTGACCGCAAATTCGTAGGCTCGGTCCAGGCGTTCACAAAAGCCGAGGCCACCGCCGAGCGCGGCCCCCGCCTGAATGGGTTGGCCTTTATGTGCTTCCGCGGGTGGATTGACCCGGTGGTCAAGATTGAAATCACCGACCCCGCAGACCGGACCCCTTACTGGTTGGCGTCATCCCGACGTCCGGATGAGCTCGTTTCGGCACTGACTCCTTCCAAGAGCTAGCTCTCACACTCGTAGCAATATTGGTGACCGCCCCTTTCCGCGGCGATCTGGGACTTGTGTTTGACCAGGAAACAGTTGAAGCACGTAAATTCGTCCGGCTGCGGTGGCATCACCTGAATGAGGAGTTCTTCACCGGAGAGATCCGCGCCCGGTAACTCAAAGCCTTCGGCAAGGTCGGTCTCATCGACGTCCACCGCTGAGGACTGCTTCCCTGATTGGCTATTCTTGAGCTCTTCCAGGGAATCCTCGCTGACGTCTTCCTCTGTTTTTCGAGGGGCATCGTAGTCCGTGGCCATGGTCCTTCTTCGTCCTCCTTACCAGTTCCGGGTGGGAAAGCGGATGCTGGAAGTTGCCTGCATCCGGTTTAACGGGGAAACGCCGGACGCCCCGGATTTGTGCCCGATATCGGCCAGATTGTCCTCCCCCCTGCCCCGAATGTCCATAGGCGTTGTTTTGGGTGAATGTTGGCTGGAAAGCCCGTCGGAATCGAACTGTTTTCAGCGGAATATCACGGCACGCCCTTTGTCCTAGTAGGAAAAGACCCCCGCGGGTGGCAGAGTTTCGAATGTCAGTTATGCCATGTGGTGGAGGGTGTTATGCAGGATCTACGACTGGTAGGCGTCCACGACGACGGCGGGCATCTGCTCTTGAGCGGCCCGGGTGGTGCGATGTTCCAGCTTCCGATCGACGAAGCCCTCAGGGCCGCGGCGAGCCGCACCCCTGCCCAGGTGGCGGCGCGCGCCTCCAACACGGCTATTGCCATGTCGCCCCGCGACATCCAGGCCAGGATCCGCAGCGGTGCCACGGCCACCGAAGTTGCCGAACTGTCCGGCCTCCCCCTTGCCAACGTCCAACGCTATGAAGGCCCTGTCCTTGCAGAGCGCGAGTACGTCGTCCGCCAGGCCCGCAACATCGAGGTTGCCTCCCCTGCTCCCGGTCATGAGATCTACCGCTCCGCTTTTGGCGATAACCCGGCCACTCTCGGCGAGATGGTTGACTACCGGCTCTCGGCGCACGGCATTGATTCCTCCACGGTGGACTGGGATTCATGGCGACGTCCGGACGGCACTTGGACAGTGGTCGCACGTTTCGAAACTGTTCCCGGCGCTCACGGAAGCATCGGCGAAGAACCGCCTGCCATGTGGACCTTCAGTCCCCAACGCAAGTCGCTGCAGAACGCCAACCGTTGGGCACAGCAACTCAGTGAACTTGAGCCGATGGACGGCCCGGTCCCCGCCCGGCGGCTTGCTGCCGTCTCGGACAGGCCGTTCGATTTCGAGTCCGACGCCGAATCAGCCGCACGCGCGTCCGCGAAAGAATCTGACAGCCTCCTTGAAATGCTCCGTTCACGGCGTGGCCAACGCCTGGGCGTGGACGAAGACGGCGACGACGCCTTGGCTGTACTGCTGAGCAACGTCCCCGCCGCCCACCCCCGGCCCGGTGAAGAACTTGACGAGGCGGCCGAAGATACCGGCCTCGAAGATGCCAAGCCGGTGGCCACCAGCGCTGAAGAGCCAGCACGTAAAGACGGCCGCCCTTCAATGTTGTCGCGGCTGAGCCTTGCTCCGCAGCACGTCGAATCCCACGACGCTGATGATGACTCCCTCAAGCTCCACAATGGAGTGAGCACCGACACCCGTGAAATAACGGTGGTAGCCAGCCCACTGCGGCCTGTCACTTCGCTGACGGGCCGTAAACCTGCGGGTCTTGACGAACTTCTGGGCGGCAGTGGCAAACCGAGGCCACAGGCCGACGAGGAAGCCGCCGGCGCGCCATCGGCCCATGACGTCAGCCGGGATGAGACGCCGTCGGAGGATCAGAAAGACGCAGAGACTCGCAAGGACATTGATGCCCCTGCGGAACGCCAGCCTTCCCGCCCCAAGCGGTCCAGCATCCCCAGCTGGGATGAGATCGTGTTCGGAGCCCGCGGCGACTGACTTCACCGGCTGGTGGAAAACCGGCTGGCTAGTCACCTGCCCCGCTGGATCCCGGCGGGGCAGGATCGGCTAGCTTTGCCGAAGAGCCCCTGCGCCGGGCCAGAGGCAGGCATCGATGTCGAACGGCAGCAGCTGGTCTGCTCCGGCCATCAGATGAGCGCCATGGGCCGTTACACGCCTCATGTAGTGGCGGCGGCACAGCGTCTCGTACCCCACCACCTGCGCGGGCACTGTCTCCATGGGCAGGGTGTCCTGCACGTGCACCGCCTCCATGTGTACGGCGTCGTCGCCGCCGTTTTGGGGTGCGACGTCGCCCACCATCACTTGATCACCTTCCACCACCATGATGCCGTTCACGGTGCGGGCGTTTTGGGTTGCACGTCGGCCGCACCAGCACAAAGCTTCAACCTGGAGCACCTGCACTTTGTCTGCAAGTTCAATGAGCCGCTGTGAACCGGGAAACAAGCGGGTGCGGAAGTCTGATGTGATGCCGAAGGCGAAGACGTCCACCTCCATCTCATCCACCACCCGGGCCAACTGCTCAACTTGGACGGGCGAGTAGAACTGGGCCTCGTCACAAATCAGGTAGTCCACGCGGAGCCCGTTGGTTCGCCGGGCCACCACTTCGTCCCAGAAATCGGTGCTGTCCACAACTTCCACGGCATCGGTTTGAAGGCCCAGCCTGCTGGAGATGGTTGAATCACCTGCTCGGTCGTTACAGCTGAACCGGACACCTCCCCGTCCACGTGCACGGTGGTTATGGTCCATTTGGAGAGCCAGGGTGGACTTGCCGCAGTCCATGGTGCCTGAGAAGAAGACCAGCTCAGCCACGTTTGCCCTTTTTACCTGCCGCGGCGAAACACAGCAACGGTACTTCGCGTTCGGCTTTGGTCAGCGATCCGTGCTGGCCCACCACTTCCAGTGAAGCCGGCCGGGCCCGCCGCGTGTCATAAAGGGCCAAGGTGTCCCGAGCCGCAATCATGACATCGCCAATCCGGGGAGCGACCTCGGGCCGCACCGCGCCGAACAAGCCTGCGTCAACGGCCTGCTCCCGGGTAAAGGCCCAGATTCTTTCACCAAAGCGCGAACGCCAGGCTTCAATCAAAGATTCCGTGTGTGCAGGGGTGGCATCCGGTTCAAGATAGAGATGCACCATGCGGGGCTCCCCGGCAGTGTGACGGACTCCGGCCACCAGAGCTTCATCAGCGGAGTAGTCGATCCTCTGGGATTCAGGCACGTCCAACATGCCGTGGTCGCCGGTCAGCAGGATGGTGGTCCCGGCAGGCAGAGTGGTGGAGAGCCTTTTCACTGTGGAGTCGAGTTCTTCGAGTTGGTGCTCCCAGCGGTCCGACTGGCAGCCGTAGCGGTGGCCGGCCTTGTCCAGCTCGTTGGCGTAGAAGTACATCAGCGAACGGCCGCCGCCGGACATTGCCTCAGCGGCCGCGGCGGTCCGCGCATGCAGCGTGGTCCCGCCGACAAAGCGGCTTCCCCGGAGTGCAGCCTGGGTCATCGGTGAGTTTGCGAACTGCGGCAGGCTTACCGTAACCACGTCCAGCTCCCCGGCCAGCCTTTCGAAGACCGTGGCGTGAGGCTGCCACTGCGCGGGGTCAACGTGCGAATCCCAGTTTCCCAGGAGGTTGACTACCTTGTCTTGGTCGGGGTCGAGGACGTCGTAGCCCACCATTCCGTGCTGTCCGGCAGGCAGACCTGTGCCGAGGCTGGCGAGGGAAGCCGCAGTGGTGGTGGGGAAGGCGGCGTCGATCCACGTGGGGACGTTGCGTTGTCCGCCCGCAATGACCGATCGAAGGAAGGGTGTGTGGGAAGACTTCTGCTTCAACAGGCTACGGCCCAGGCCATCGGCGAGGACCACACAGACACGCTGCGCTGGTGGCAAGTGAAGGTGGTTGGTGAAGCCGGGCATGCCCAGGGATGCGGCCGAACTGGTAAGGACTTCCGCTATGGACTTGCTCCCGAACAGCGGGGGCGATGGGAGGTCTGCGGCCGGGGTGTTCCCCGCAGAGGTGTTCACCGGGTTCTGTGCGGTTTCCCTCAACGCTGGTGTCCGCGGCTGAGGCGGTTGCTGAAGACGCCCGAACGCGGCCTCGGCGCAGGGATGCTGGCATGCTGGGCGGGTGTTGGGTTGCCCGTATTTACTGCCCGCAGTGCGCGGGCAAAAATCTTGGCGTCCTGAACAGCCTGGAGCCCGTCTGCCTCGGCGCTGATCCGCAGGACAATGTCTTCCTGGGCGATGGTTCCGCTGTAACCATGATCGGCTTCACACTGGGGATCCCCGCAGCTTGCGGGGCCCATGTCCAGTCGTTGGCCACCGGACCAGGCGATGGATACCGTCATTTCACGGACAGGATCAGACGGCTTGTAATCCTGGGGCTGCGAATACATGTAGCTGAGGACCACTGAACGGATCTGGGCCACCGGTACCGATTCCGTGGAAACCTGGGCAACGATCTGTTCTCCGGCCTCATCCAACTGTTGGTCATCCACGTGGGTAATCACCAGCATGTCTTCCGTGAGCACCAGCACCGTAATGTGCCTGCGGACCTCGGCCCGGTCAAAGTGGGTCTCCAAGTGGACCAGGTGTGAGAGGCACTCCCGGCCGTCCAGTGCGTCATCAACGACGTCGGCCACCAACCGTGGGTAGAAACCTGACTGCTGCAGCGCCTGCTCAAGGCTCTGTCCCTGCGAGCTGTGATGGTGGGCGGTGTGGGGCCCGGCATTGGACGGGCGGGATTGAGGCGTCGGAGACTGGGTGCTCATTCCCCCATTTTCACAGATCGGTTGGTGACTACCTAACCGTGAGGTGCGCTCCTGTGACTAACCCCGCATGGCGCGTCGGGCACTGTCCGTGCGCTGCGCTGCGTTGCCGATCCACACATCCGCCCCCAGGATGGTGGCCCCTGAGGGACCCGCCAGGACGGGATTGAACTCCACCAGTGCGATCCCGGGGTGGTCATCTTTGAGCTTGGCAAGCCGCGCCGCGATGTCCTCCAGGGCCGCCACATCAACGGCGGGCAGTCCTTGGTAACCGAAGAGCTTTCTGGATGCCCGTGGTGAACGGATGACGTCATGGAGATCGGCGGCTGACAGCGGCGGCACCCGATGTGCCCAGTCGTCCAGCAGGTTCACGGCATCGCCGGCCAGCCCAAAGGACAAGACCGGCCCCAACATTGGGTCCTCCATGGCGCGGAAGGTGCAGGCTTGCCCCACCGGCGCCATCGCCTGTACTTCGAGTGACGGCGATCCGTAAGGCTCCAGGGCGCGGCGCATCTGGGCCACGTTTTGCCGCAGGGATTCGGCGTCCTGGATATCCAGGCGCACCCCGCCGAGGTCCAGTCGGTGCCGCAGCGCGGGATCGGTGGTCTTGAGGACCACCGGCCATCCCACGGTCTCAGCGGCCTGCACTGCCTCATCAGCGGTACCAAATCCCAGAGTGGGCACCACATCGATCCCGTAGCCTGACAGCAGCGCCGCGGCAGCACCGGCGTCGAGCTTCCTGATCTTTTCACCCGAAACGCCGGCCAGCATCGCGCTCAGCATGTCCCTGGTGCCGTCAACGTCGCAGTCCCCGGGCTCCACAAAGAGCCCCTGGTCCCGGTCACGCCACTGCGCGTAACGAACGATCGCCGCAAGAGCAGCCACCGCGGCACCTGCATTTGAGTAGCACGGCAGAACGGGATGGCCGGCCGCACCAACCATGCCCTCAACCTGAACAGAAGGATCCAGGATTCCCGTGAACGCCGCCACAACGGGCTTGCCAGCCTCGGCGGCGCACTCGGCAAAGACTCCGGCGAGCGCTTCCACGGTCAGCCCGCGTGCCGGGAGAAGGGCCGCCACCACAGCGTGTACGGAGTCGTCCGCGAGGTTTTCCCGGAGGCTGGCCCTCAGTGCCGGAAGTGCCAGCGACATACCGGCGTCGAGCTCAAGGTCCGTCACCAGCTTGCTCACATCCAGCCCGAAGGGCCCGGCAGCATCGGCAACCACTTTGGCCAATGCCACGGAATTCGAATAGACGGCCACGCCGGGGCCCTTGGGCAGCGCCTGCGAGGACGCTATCTGGGCGATGTCCATGAGTTGTTCGATCGTCTCAACACGGATCACACCGGCCTGGCGCATCATCGCGTCCACTGCCGCTGCCGGCGCCTGGGTGGTGCGGACTTCGTGCCCGGGCGGCAGGCTGAGGCCCGTGACGTCGGACTTGGCAACGATCACGGGTTTGCTGCGGGACAACCTGCGCGCCAGCCGGGAGAATTTGCGGGGATTGCCGATTGACTCGAGGTAGAGGCCCACGGCGGAAGTATCGGCGTCGTCCTCCCAATACTGCATGGCATCGTTGCCGGATACATCCGCACGGTTTCCTGCGGAGAGGAACGAGGACAGACCGAGCCGACGGCGGCTGGCTGCGGCATAGACAGCCACACCCACGGCAGCGGACTGGCTGAACAAGCCCAGGCTGCCCCTCGGCGGCATCGTGGGAGCCATGGAAGCGTTCAAGGACACCGCAGGGTGCGTATTGAGTATTCCAAGGGACTCAGGGCCGATGACGCGCATTCCGTTCGCCCTGGCCCGCCGCACCAGCTCATGCTGACGTGCAAGTCCACGCTCGCCGTCGTCGGCAAACCCGGCCGTGGCCACCACGATCCCCTTGACGCCCGCGGCGGCGCAGTCGTCCACTACTTTGGGTACTTCTTCATAGGGGACGGCGATGATGGCCAACTGAACCGGTCCCGGGATCTCGGACAACTTTGCGAAGGAAATCATGCCGGCGAGTTCGAAAGCTTCCGGGTTGACGGCATAAACCGGCCCCTTGAAGCCGCCTTCAATGATGTGTTCCAGCAGTTGGTAACCCACGGTGCCCCACTTGCGGCTGGCTCCGATCACCGCAACCGACGACGGCGACAAAAGGTCGCGCACGCTGCGCGCCTCCGCGCGGTGTTCGCGTGACTCCATGACGGCCCGCGATTTCTCCGTGGGATCGATGTTGAATTCCACGCTGACGACGCCGTCATCGAATTGGCGTTTGAGGTCGTAGCCGGCGTCGGCAAAGACCATCAGCATCTTCCGGTTGTCCGGGAGGACCTCTGCGGTAAAGCGTCGGATGCCGTTCTCCCGGGCGGCCACGGCCAGATGCTCCAGGAGGATGGAACCGATCCCACGGCCTTGGTGGGCGTCGGAAATGTTGAACGCGACCTCGGCCTCGGTGGGATCGTCCAGACGGTCGTAGCGGCCGATCCCCATGATTTCGCCGCCGATGGTAATCACGAACGCCACGCGGTTGATATGGTCCACTTCGGTGAAGCGCCGGACTTCCTTGCCGGAGAGCTTTGGCTTGAAGGAGAAGAACCGCATGTAGATGGAGGCCTGCGACTGGCCGGCATGGAACGCCTGCAAAGCGTCGGCGTCCTGGGGCCGTATTGGACGGAGGTGGGCTGTCCCGCCGTCGCGCAGCACGACATCAGCCTCCCAATATTCCGGATAAATGCCGACGCCGGGCTGATCCACCATAGGCTTAGCCTAGCTAAAACATCCGCAGTTCAACTTTCAAGGATTTACCGACCCCATGGCCCGCAGCCAAAAATCAGCACGCACAGCCGAGCCCCTTGGCGATTTCACAGAGAACATCGTGGACATCGACGTCACTTCCGAGATGGAAGGCTCCTTCCTGGAGTATGCCTACTCGGTGATTTATTCGCGTGCGCTCCCGGACGCACGCGATGGTTTAAAGCCCGTTCAACGGCGCATCCTGTACATGATGTCCGACATGGGCCTCCGCCCGGATCGCGGCCATGTCAAGAGCGCGCGCGTGGTGGGCGAAGTCATGGGCAAGCTCCACCCGCACGGCGACACCGCGATCTATGACGCCATGGTGCGCATGGCGCAGGACTTTTCGCTCCGCCTGCCGCTGATCGATGGCCACGGCAACTTTGGATCGCTCGACGACGGACCGGCAGCTCCGCGTTACACAGAGGCACGTTTGGCGGCCGCCGCGCTGACCATGACGGACCACTTGGACGAAGACGTTGTGGACTTCGTCCCCAACTACGACAACCAACTGACGCAGCCCGATGTCCTCCCGGCAGCTTTCCCCAACCTGCTGGTCAACGGCACCACGGGCATCGCGGTGGGCATGGCCACCAACATGCCTCCGCATAACCTGGTGGAGGTCATCGCCGCTGCACGCCACCTGATCGCGAACCCCGCTGCCACGCTGGATGAGATCATGAGGTTTATCCCAGGCCCGGACCTTCCCACGGGTGGCCGGATCGTAGGCCTGGACGGGATTCGAGATGCCTATGCCACGGGACGGGGATCCTTCAAGACCCGCGCAAAGGTTGAGGTGGAACAGTTGTCCGCGCGCCGGACTGGCCTGGTGGTCACCGAACTTCCCTACATGGTGGGTCCGGAAAAGGTCATTGAGAAGATCAAGGACGCAGTCAACGCCAAGAAACTGACCGGCATCAGCGATGTGGTTGACCTTACTGACCGTAATCACGGCCTGCGCCTGGTCATCGAGTTGAAGAACGGTTTCAATCCCACCGCCGTGCTCCAACAGTTGTACCGCTACTCGCCCATGGAAGATTCCTTCGGCATCAACAACGTCACCTTGGTGGACGGCCAGCCGCAGACGTTGGGTCTCCTGCAGTTGCTCCAGGTGTACGTTGGACACCGCCTGAATGTGGTGCGGCGCCGCACCTCTTTCCGCCTTGGCAAGAAGAAGGACCGCCTCCACCTGGTGGAGGGCTTGCTGATCGCGATCGTGGACATCGACGAAGTCATCCAGATCATTCGCTCCTCCGACGAAGCCTCGGCTGCGCGTGAACGCCTTATGTCCATCTATGACCTCACCGAAATCCAGGCCAACTACATCCTGGAACTGCGCCTGCGGCAATTGACCAAGTACTCGCGCCTTGAACTGGAGAAGGAACAGGACGAACTCCGCCGCGAAATTGAGGCCCTTGAAGCCATCCTTGCCTCGGACGGGTTGCTCCGCGATCTTGTCTCCGGCGAGTTGGCTGTGGTCGCTGAGAAGTACGGCACGCCCCGGCGCACTGTGCTCCTGGAATCAGAAGCAGTCTCCCCCACCGTTGCTGCAGCCTTGGCGGCATCCGTACCCGGGCCCAAGGGCAAGGCCGCAGCGCTGCCCTTGGAAATTCCGGACGACCCCTGCTGGGCCCTGCTCAGCGTTTCGGGCCAAATCGCCAGGACATCCAACCAGGAGCCGCTCGCCGAAGCGGGCCCCCGTACCAAGCATGATGTGTTCCGCTCCGTGGTGAAGACCACCGCCAGGGGCGAAATCGGTGCGGTGACATCGCAGGGACGTATGCTGCGGCTCCAAGTGATGGACATGCCTGTGTTGCCACCGGTATCAGGCTTGCCCAACCTTGCCGGCGGCGTACCCGCCAAGGACTTCATCACCTTACTCAAGGGCGAAACCTTGGTGGCGTTCGTGCCTTTGGACGCCGTCCTCGCCATTGGCACGCTCCAGGGCGTAGTGAAGCGTGTCCAACCGGATTACCCGCTGAACCGTGAGGACTGGGAAATCATTGCCCTGAAGGACAAGGACTCGGTGCTCGCGGTTGAACCGGCGCAGGAGGACAACGTTGATCTGGTCTTCGTGACACGGCAGGCCCAATTGCTTCGGTTCAGTGCATCGAACGTCCGCCCGCAGGGACGCACGGCCGGTGGCATGGCCGGCATCAAGCTTGCCGCCGACGACGAAGTGATCCACTTCGGTACCGTTCGCGCGGACGATCCTGCCGCCGTCGTGGTGACTATCGCCGGAACCAACGGTGCTCTGCCCGGAACGGCGCCGGGAACTGCGAAGGTGACCGCCTTCGAGGAGTATCCCGCCAAGGGCCGGGCCACTGGCGGCGTGCGGGTCCACCGATTCCTTAAGGGCGAGGACACTCTGCTCCTGGCTTGGGCCGGGCACGGTCCGGCCAAGGCGTCCTCGGCTGCCGGCGTGGCACGTGCACTTCCGCACGAACACGGCCGCAGGGATGGATCCGGGGTTCCACTGTCCCAGCCCGTGGAAGCGATCGGCCCGAGCATGGCGTGGGCTGACGCGACAGAGTAGCCGCAGACTCGTTCGAACAGGCACAGCAAAGGCCGGGGGTTACAGACCGCCGGCCTTTGTGCTGCCGTGGCCTTAAGGCCACCGCATGGGCTAGCCGGTTTGGTTGAGGCTCAGTATGTTTCCCTCACTGTCCAGGAACCAGGCCGCAGCGCTACCGTCCGGCATGGTGGCGACGCCGTCCTCGGTCTTCAAGCCAGGGAAGTCGTAGTCTTCAAACGCAACTCCCTTGCCTCGGAGCTCCTGCACGGCGGCTTTGACGTCACTGACCATCCAGCCGATCTGTGTGTTCTTGGCCGTCCCTGCATTCGGTGTCTGATAGATGAAGAATCCAGTTCCATCGCCGCACTTGTACTGAAGGTTGTCGTCGTCGTCCGGATTTTCGGGTTCCAGTCCGAGTTTTTCGCTGTAGTACGCGCGTGCCCGGGCTATGTCCTGTGCCGGTAGGACGGCACCAACCTGCTGATCCTTGAGCATTGTTTTCTCTTTTCCGGCTCTCCCCCCGGAACGAACTTTACTCTCGGGAGGGTGCGTACGTAATCGGAAAACGACACCATATTTCCGGGCCCGCACAGGAGTGTGGGCCGGATCAGCTTAGACTGGCCGCATGCCGATCATCCCTGATGAAAAAGACTGGACCTGGGTGCTCTCAGAGCCCTGCCCCGAGTGCGGCTTCGACCCCGCCACAGTGACTCCTTCCACGGTGCCCGGCACCGTCCTGAACATGCTTCCCCGCTGGCGGGCGGTGCTGCGCAGGGAAGGCGTGTCCACGCGCCCCAATGACCATACGTGGTCCAATCTTGAGTACGCATGCCATGTCCGCGACGTCTTCAGCCTGTTCGACCAGCGGCTGAACCTGATGCTCACAGAGGATGACGCCCGCTTCGCCAACTGGGACCAGGACCAGGCGGCGATCGAGGGCGGGTACGCTTCAGCGGATCCCCGAACGGTGGCCGACGAACTTGAGGCAGAGGGCAAGGAAATTGCGGAGTCCTTCGCCCGGGTCACCGAGGATGACTGGCAGCGCACCGGGACGCGAAGCAATGGATCCTCTTTTACCGTGCTGACGTTCTCCCAGTACTTCCTCCACGATGTTGTTCACCATCTTCATGACGTGGACGGCTAGGGAAACTACAGCATCTTCTCCCACGTCATGCTGCGGTTGACGGGCGCGTAGCCCATGCCAAGGTAGAGTTCCAGCGCCCCTGTGGGGTTGGCCGAGTCCACGTCCAGTGACGCCACCTCCATTCCCGCTGAAGCGTAGCGTTGCATGGCATCGGCGAGCAGTGCTTGGGCTATGCCCCGGCCGCGATAAGCACGCCGCACGCCCAGGAGCTCCGTATAGCCTTCTGCGAAACCGCGCTCCGCGGCGGAGTCGGGATCGAAGCTGGTGAGCTGATATCCGGCCACCTCCCCAGCTGCGGAATCGATGACCACCGCACTGAGATCGTGCCGGGCAGTAGGTTCCTCAAGAGTGAAGCGCCAGGATTCTTCATCCCGTGGCTCGCTTCCCCAGTGGTCCCTGAACGCATCGTTATGGGCCAGGCGAACGGGTTCAAAGAGCGAGGGGTCCAGCGTCCTCAGCTCAAGTCCTGCACTCAGGGGCGCCTGGGGCAGTTCGCGGGAAAGAGGGCGGTGCATTTCGTTGAACCAGCGCACAGCACCGTAGCCGTGCCCCATCAGGAGCGTCGCCTGATGCTCGTGTTGTTCCTCCGTCTGGATCCGGAGACGGGGCGGTGCCGTGGTGTGGCCGGCAGCCGCGTCGGCTTGGAAGCGGCTGCGAACTTGTCCTTCCTGCCACACCAGGACCGCGGAACCAATGCCACGCTGTTGCCATTCCGGGTCCACGCATGCCATTCCGGTGGCTTTGTCCCCCTCCGGGTTCTTGACGATGCGCCCGTAGGCGCGGGCCACGCCGTCGGAGTCCAGGCCCAGGAGAGTGCTTGTCTCCGCCGGGTTCTTGGTGGACTCCATGACGTGGAGCAGGTCGCCTCGCTTCTCATACCAGACGGGATGTTCGGCCGCGGCTGTCCGGGCTATCAGCCCTGCCCAATTATCGAGGTCGTCCATGGTGGCTGGCCGCCAGCTCAGCCCGGTGGCAATGTCATCAGGAAGGTCTTGGCTGGAGGTTTCGAAAGGCATGCCAACAGGCTACTGAGGAGTAGGCCTTCCCACCAGTTCCGCCGCGCCCTGCGTGAATTCCACGGAAGCGGGCTCCACGGAGGATTCTCCCCCGGAGCTTTGTCCCCCGGGCAACTCCAGCCGCACATCTGCCGGGTCAATGTCCTCAGGGTTGTGAGTGACCAGGACTACGGTGACGTCCTTGAGGCCGTTGCGGAGAATGGCCATCATTTCCCGTGCCGAGCCTGCATCCAAATGCGCTGTCGGTTCGTCAAGCAATAACACGGATGCTCCGGTCAGGAGCGTCCTGGCCATGGCCAGGCGCTGGCGTTCACCACCGCTGAGGAAAGAACCGCCGGGCCCGATGCGGGTGTCGAGCCCGTCCGGCAATTCTTTCACCACTGAGTCAAGCCCGACGTCGGCCAGGGCCTTGTGCATCTCGGCCTCGCCGGGCTTCGCTGCTGCCGGCCGGCTCAGCAGAAGGTTACCGCGGATAGTGGAGTCGAAGAGATGTGCTTCCTGGGGGCACCACGCCGCCGTGCCGGAGAGCTTCACAGTTCCTTCCGACAGCGGCAGGAATCCCAGCAGCACCGAGAGGAGCGTGGACTTCCCCGCGCCGGACGGGCCGGTCACGGAAAGCCAACGGCCCGGCCCGGCAACCGCGTTCACACCGGCAAAGACGTTCGGGCCACCCGGCCACGCCGCTGACGCGTCCTTCAGCTCCAGTCCTGGCCGAGCCGCCAGTCCTGCCCGAGCGGGACCATCATGAAGGTGCCGCGCGCCGCCGTCGTCGTCCTCTTTCAAGTCTTGCTGGTTTGAGTGCCGCTCTATCGGCCCGTGCTCTTTTGAGTCCTGCTCGCCCGAAAGGCTCGTTGGGCCGGGGGTGTCCAAAGCGCCGGATGATGCCACCCGGCCCAGGACGGCTGCGAGCGCCGGGGCCTGGCGTACCGCGGACACGATTCCACCGAAGGGTTCAACGAGTGCGAGTTGCATCAGCACAATGACTGCTGCGAGTTCGGGGGCCACGGTGCCGTTCAGCACGGCGGGTGCACTCAGGGCGCCCGCCCACAGTGCAGCAATCGAGCACGCCAGGACAATCGCGGCCTGGCCGAGCCCTTCGGCCCATGCCGAGCGCTGCGCAGAGAGGGTGGCGCTGCGGTCCTTGGCGCGCAATGCACTGAGGACCGGCTCCGCCACCCCGTTGGCGTTGAGTTCCGCACGGGCGTCAAGGGCTGCGGCCACTCCCCGCAATACGACTGAACGCATCTTTTGTTCGGCTTTGGCCGCGTTCTTGTCAGCCAGGACGGCAAGGGTTGGCGCAACGAGAAGGCCCGCCACGGCGGCCACCACAACAGCCGGCAGTGCCTCCGGCAAAACGATGGCGGTGGCGAGGATGGCTGCAATCCCTGTTCCGAGGGCAGTCACGGGCGGTAGGACAACCCTGGGAAGGAGGTCGCGGAGGGTGTCAACGTCGTCCACGATGGAGCCCAACACGTTCCCGCCTTGGAGAAGGCGGCGGAGGGAAAGTGCCCTGCGGCTCAGCGATGCCCAGAGCGCACCGCGGAGGCTGGTCATGGCAGCGAAGACGGCATCGTGGGTCAAAAGCCGCTCGCAGTATCGCAGCACGGCCCTTCCTATGCCGAAGAACCTTACTCCGACGATCGCGCCGAGCAGGTAGAGAATGGGTGGCTTTTCGCTGGCCCTGATGATGAGCCACCCGGACAAGCCTGACAACGCTACTGCGAAGAGGGCGGCGAGGACGGCCACTACACCGGCGGCGGCGAACTTCCAGCGCACGGGCTTCAGTGTCCGGAGAAGACCTTGCAGGCTGCTGGCCGAGGGAGCGGACGGGAGGTCGATTTTTGGTGCGGGGTCCTTCGAGGGGACTGTTGCGGCCGGTACAGCAGTGGTGGCCCCGTGCGAACTGCCCGCTCCGGCCGCTGAAGGCGTTGAGTTTCGGTGCTGTTCCCCTACAGCAACCACGTGGTCGGCGAGTGCACGGGTGGCGGCGTCGTGGGCCACCAGGATCACAGTGACGCTGCCGCGAAGCGACTCTATGGCGCGGCGGACCACGCTTGCCGAATAGTGGTCCAGGTGGGCAGTGGGTTCGTCGAGCAGGAGGACTGTGGCGCCGGCTTCCACGCGGGCCAATCCACGGGCCAGGGCAACCCTCCGCAATTCTCCGGGGCTCAGTTCCGCTGGATTCCCGGTTGCCAGGTGCTCGGCGGAGGCCTTCCGAAGGACCCGCGTGACGGCTTCGGCTGTGTCCCCCCGGTATCCCTCCAGATAGAGCTCAATCTCTGCTTGAACAGTTTCAGTGGCCATGACCGGGTGTTGCGGCACCCACGCCACTGTTCCCGGAGCTGCACCGCTGATGGTCCCGGCGACCGAGGCGCCCGGCCCTTGCCCGATAAGTCCGGCGAGGACGCCCAGGACTGTGCTCTTCCCAGCGCCGCTGTCGCCATCGAGGGCCGTGACGCGCGCTGGCCCGGCTGTGAAGCTGAGGGGCCCGACGGCGGGTGCGGACCTTCCGTGGTACGTCACCGTCAGTCCGCTCACCGCCACCCCGGCCGGACTCGAGCTGGACACCTGAACTGTGCTGAACACCTGAACTGTGCTGGATGCCTGACCCGAGCTGGATACCTGACCCGAGCTGGATGGGCCGCCCTCTTGCAGCCGATGGTGCGTGGGGGCGTCCAGTACAGCGTTGGTGGTCTCGAGTGCCGCCCTGCCGTCGTCACTGGCATGGTGGGCGGTGCCGAGCTCCCGGAGGGGAAGGTAGCAATCCGGGGCCAGGATCAGGGCCAGGAGCCCGGCTTCAAGGGCCATGTCGCCATGAACCAGCCGGACGCCGATGAACACCGCCACCACGGCCACTGAGATGGTTGCGATGAGTTCCAGGGCCAGCGCGGAGAGGAACGCAGTGCGGAGGGTGCCCATGGTTCGGGTGCGGTATTGCTCGGAAAGGTCTTCCAGTGCTGCCCGTTGCTCGGTTGCACGCCCAAGGCCCACCAGAACGGGAAGTCCTTTGGCGAGTTCAAGAATGTGGCCGGACAGTTTCCGGAGCGTGCTTTGCGCCTCCCGGACAGTGTCCTCGGTGTGCCTGCCGATCAGGACCATGAAGAGAGGCACCAAAGGAACCGTCAGGACGATCACCACGGCACTGACCCAGTCTGCAAAGAGGATCCGGGCTCCGATCAGCAAAGGGACCGTGGCGCAGTTCACGATTGCAGGCAGGTACTGGGTGTAATAGTCGTCCAGCGCGTCCAGGCCCCGCGTGGCCAGGATCGCCAAGCCGCCGTCGTTCATTCCCGCTACCGGTGACGAACCGGCGTCGGACAGGGAGCGCCTCAGCAGCCGTGCCCGCAGTTCCTCCTTGACGCCCAAGGCAGCCCGCCGGGACGCAATGCCTTGACCCCACACGGTCAACGACCTCAGGACAGCACCGGCCGCACCCCAGACAAGTCCGTTGTGCCAGTCCCCTGATCCGGAGGCGAGCCCTGCCAACATCCCCGCTACGGCCTGCGCCATGAGAACCAGGGACAGTGCCTTGAGGGCGGACATGAGACCGATGGCGTACAGCGCCGATCGCGTTGCCGGGCCGGAAGGGAACACGGGTTTCATGGGGCGGCTAGTCTCCCGCTTGGTTTGGAATGGACGAGGAACTGTCCTTGGATACCATCACTTTCGCAGCAATGGCGGGCAGGAATCCGTGGGCTTCAGGGATGTGGGCTGCGCTGACACGCCGCCGGAACACCCAGTACGTCCAGGATTGGTAGGCAATAACCAATGGCAGGCCAACGGCTGCAACGATGCTCATGAGGCCCAGTGTGTAGTCCGAGGACGATGCGTTGGAAATGGTCAGATTGAAGGCAGGATCGATCGTGGAGGGGATGACCACAGGGAAAGCCGCTCCAAAGATGGACGCTGTGGCGCAGACAATGAAGGCGCCCAGGGCACTGAAAGCCCGCCCTTCGGACCCCGCACGGGCCAGTCGCCAGGCCAGGACGACGGCGAGTACCGCGGCCGCCACCAAAGCCCAGGTCCAAGGCTTGCCGCTCAGGAACTGGACAGCCACCATCCAGCCGAACATCGGTAGTACGGCGAACGGCACCAATCGCACGAACCAGCGGCGGGCGCGGTGCCGCACGTCGCCGTCGGTCTTCAAGGCGAGGAACGCCAGGGCGTGAACCAGTGCGAACGCCACCACGCCGAAACCACCTAGGAGTGCGTAGCCGCTGAACCAGGACATGGGGCCACCAACACGGTCTCCATTCTCATTCAGGGGCAATCCCGTGGTGGTGAGCGCCAGTGCGGCGCCGATGCCGAAGGCGGCCAGGAAGGACCCGACGGCGATCGCCCAGTCCCACCGGTTGCGCCAGCGTTCTGAGTCCACCTTGCCGCGGTATTCAAAGGCAACTGCCCTGAAGATCAAAGCAGCCAGGACTGCAAGGAGCGGGAGGTAGAGGGTGGAGAACAGCGAGGCGTACCAGAGGGGGAAGGCAGCGAACGTGGCACCGGCTGCGGTGAGCAGCCACACCTCGTTGCCGTCCCATACCGGGCCAATGGTGTTCAGCAGTACACGGCGGTCCGTGTTGTTGCGGGCGAACAGCTTCATGAGCATGCCGACGCCGAGGTCAAAACCCTCCAGGAAGAGATAGCCGGTCCACAACACCGCGATGGCCACGAACCAGATGGTTGGCAACAGTTCCATTGTCATTACCCCTTGGCTTCTAGTAGGCGAATGCCAGGACGTCGTCGCCGGACTTGTCCGGGCCCGCGCCGTCGTCATTCTTGTCGTCTTGATCCTTGGAGTCCTGTGCATGCGCCAGTTCAGGCATCGCCGAGGCCACGCCCCCACGGATGTATTTGACCAAGAGCTTCACTTCCACCACCAACAGCACGGCATAGATGGCGGTAAGCACCACCAGCGAGGTCATGAGCTCACCTGCGCTGACGCCAGGCGACACCGCAGCGGCGGTGAACATGAACACTTGGTCGATGCCGTTCATATCCGGGTTGGGGGCCACCACGAACGGCTGCCTCCCCATTTCGGTGAAGATCCAGCCGGCGGCGTTGGCACCGAACGGGGCAAGGATCCCAAAGACGGCCAGCCGCATGAGCCACTTGGACTCCGGGACTGCACCCTTGCGGGTCACCCAGAGTGCCAGCAGGGCGGCGAAGGCTGCTATGCCACCGAAACCGATCATCATTCGGAAGCCCCAGTACGTAACTTCCATTACCGGAACGTATTGGATTTCCTGTCCGGCGCGTTCCCCGTACAAGGGATTGTCCGGCAGGTGGGTGCCGTACTTCTCCTTGTACTCACCCAGCAGGCTGTTCACACCCTTGACTTCGGTGGTGAAGTCGCCCTTGGCCAGGAAGGAGAGGATTCCGGGTACTTCAATGACAGCCACAATGTCGTCGCAGTTTTTGGCACCCAGGTTACCGACGCTCAGTACCGAGAAACCCGTGCCGTCGTGGCAGGCAGCTTCAGCGGCAGCCATCTTCATGGGCTGCTGCTCGAACATGAGCTTGCCCTGCAGGTCACCCGTAATGGCAGTACCCGCGAAGGAGATCATGGCCACCACTGCACCGATGCGCAGGGACGTCATCCACACTGTGTAATCGGTTTTGTCGCGACCCGGGATTGAAGCTTCGCCAGGGACCAACTTGCCGTCCTTGCCTACAACGTCCACGCCGTCGTGACGTCGACGCCAGAGGTGGTACCAGGCAATGCCCAGGAGGAAGGCACCCGCTACGGCGAGTGCACCGAACAAGGTGTGGGGCACTGCAACCAGCGCTGTGTTGTTGGTGAACACAGCCCAGGCGTCCGTCATCACCGGCCGGCCGTCCACCATTTCGACGCCCACAGGGTGCTGCATCCAGGAGTTCGCCACGATGATGAAGTATGCGGAGAAGACCGAGCCGATCACGGCGATCCACAAGCAGGCCAGGTGCACGCCGCGCTTGAGCTGCTTCCAACCAAAGATCCACAGCCCCAGGAAGGTGGATTCAACGAAGAAGGCCAACAATGCTTCGAGGGCCAGCGGTGCGCCGAAAACATCTCCGACGAAGCGGCTGTACTCGCTCCATGCCATGCCGAACTGGAATTCCTGGACGATGCCGGTGGCTACACCCATGATGAAGTTGATGAGGAAGAGCTTTCCCCAGAACTTGGTCATCCGCAGGTATTCGGGCTTGCCGGTGCGGTACCAGATGGTCTGGATGATGGCCACCACCAGGCCGAGGCCAATAGTGAGCGGCACCATCATGAAGTGGTAGACGGTAGTGATACCGAATTGCCAGCGTGCGATTTCCAAGGCGTCCATGGCTGTCCTTTGTGCGGTGGACCGAAGTACGATGACCTTACTTCTACGTCACGTAGAAAACTTCTCTTCTACACAGTGTAGAACAAACGGAGGCCGACGAAACCCATTCTTCAAGTGGCGTAACCCACGCGCAAGGGTCTTCCTCCGGAAGCGGCGCGCCGATAGTTCTACCTCACGTAGAATGAAGGTATAAAAAGCGGTAGATTTATTGTGGAATGTTGGATCATCGCTTCCGGCAGCAGGCACGCTGCACCGGAAAGCGGAAGGTAGGGACGAATCAATGGCAAGTCTTGGGGAACTGGAACGGGCAGTGATGGATCTGCTCTGGGCAGGCCAGGAGGCTGCAACTGCCAACACACTGCGCGATCTCTTGGCGCAGGATTCCGAGGCCGGCGACGGCACTGCGGGTCATCAAGGCAAGGACCTGGCGGTAACCACGGTCCTCACTGTGCTCTCGCGCCTGGAAAAGAAGGGTCTGGTGGAGCGCGAACGCGGAACGCGGCCGCACCGCTACCAAGCCGTTTCAAGCCGCGCTGACCACACCGCCGAACTCATGCATGAAGTCCTGGGCTCGGCTCCGGACCGCGAGGCTGTGCTTGCCCGCTTCATTGGTTCCGTCACCGAAAGTGAAGCCGCTACCCTGCGCAAACTGCTCGGCTACAATTAGCCACTATGTTCTGGACCTCATACCTGCTTGCGGTCCTGGCATTGATTCTGGCGTGGCCGGTACCCGTGCTGCTCTCGCGCGCACAATGGCCGGCGCGATCCCCGTTCACCGCCATGGTGCTGTGGCAGGCGATCGCTCTCGCCGGTGGCTTGTCCATGATCGGGGCCATGCTCGTCTACGGACTGGAGCCAATCGGGGACAACCTCATAGCAGGGCTCAAGAGCCTGGCCGGGATGGTATTCAACAACGAACCCACCACCGCGCTGGGCTTTTGGCACCTCTTTGCGCTCTCTGCAGCAGCACTGCTGACCGCGCATCTGGTCTTCACCCTGCTGCTGACCTATTACAAAATTGAACGCCAACGGCGACGCCACCGCGAACTGCTCGCCCTGCTGGCATCACCGTCCGACGACGGCCCCGGCACCGTGGTGATCAACCACGACTCCCCCGTCGCCTACTGCCTGCCCGGCGGCGCCCGATCCGTAACAGTGCTGTCCGATGGCCTCATGGCAGCACTGGAGCCTGCTGAGCTCAGGGCTGTCCTCATTCACGAAAATGCCCACCTGTCCCAGCGCCACGACCTCCTGCTGTGGGCTTTTGCTGCCTGGCGCCAGGCACTGCCCTGGTTCCCCACCACCCGGCTGGCCCAGACCGCCGTGAACTCACTGATCGAAATGCTGGCCGACGACGTCGCACTCCGCACCGAGAGCAAAGGCACGCTGATCAAGGCCATTGCCATTGTTGCCAGCGGAACCTCGCAGCCGGCCTTGGACGGGCATGTTCCTGGCGGCCAGGCACTCAGTGCTGGTGGCGCCGTCGTGGAGGGCAATGCTGTCAGCGCTACCGGCGGTGCCGACTCACCGCGCACGACGGCGTCCCGCGTCAGCCGCCTGCTCTCACCGAAGCCGCCGCTCACCAAACCTGTGCGCGTGCTGGTCCTCTTGGCCTCGGCCCTGCTGCTTGCGGTGCCCACGGCTCTTTTGATCGTTCCAGGGTTGCTGGGCTGACTTGCCGCGCGGCTCACACCGCAGCAGCCCTTCAGCAGCGCCTACTGGGGCAGCGTCGCGTCGTACACCAGGGACGCGTAGGCTTCCAGGGCTTCGGCGCATCGTGCCAAATGTGCAGAAGCGTCCTCCGCCTGGGACAGACGGAGGACATCGCGCGATTTCAGCTCCCTGAACCAGCGCCTCAAGCGCTCAAGGCTCTGCTCTTTTTCCTCCAGTTCGGCGAAAGTAAACTTCTCCCGTGAGATTTCTTTGGCTATCTCCTGCTCGAATTTGCCACAATCGGCCGTGAACTCTTTCCATTCCTCCAGCCGGGCTGCTTCGAACGCGTTACGGAACGTACCCGCCCCTTGATCCCGGGGCGCAGCATCCACCAGCGTCCAGGATCCTTCACCCTTCGCTACCAGCGCCTCAGCTCGGGAGAGGCCCTCATCAAAGGCCGGGTGGGCAGGGAGAACCCACGTCCCCGGCGACAACGGAACCGCCCCGGTCCGGCGCAACTCCCGCCACACGGCCACCCTGTGGCGGGAAGGCTGTGCAGGAACCTGGACCAAAATCAGCAGCCATCGATCATCAATCACACTACTGAATGTAGCAGCTGTTACATTCAGTAGTGTGAAAGCCCACCAAGCACTTCGTCCCGATATTCCGGCCAGCCAGCGTTGGCCCCTCTATGCCGCGGGCTTTACCACCGCCTTCGGCGCCCATGCTGTGGCTGCTGGCCTGGGGGCTGAAAGCGCCGACATCGGGCTCAGCTTGCTGACTCTGGGCGTCCTGCTGGCTTTGTACGACGTCGCGGAAGTGTTTCTCAAACCGGTCTTCGGTGCACTCAGCGACCGTATTGGACCCAAACCGGTCATCGTGGGAGGGCTGGTGGCCTTCTCGGCCGCCTCGTTGATTGGCTTGTGGGCCGATCAGCCCGCACTGCTCGCCGCTGCCCGCTTGGGGCAGGGGATGGCCGCCTCCGCCTTTTCACCGGCTTCGTCCGCCAGTGTCGCCCGGCTCGCAGGCGGAAAGACCGGACACTACTTTGGACGGTACGGCTCATGGAAAGGGCTCGGTTACGCCATCGGCCCACTCTTGGGAGCTTTGGCCATCATCATCGGCGGGTTCAGCCTCCTGTTCGGTATTCTGGCGGCGTTGGGCCTGGCGGTGGCTGCGTGGGCACTGGCATCGGTACCCCGCTTGCAGCCGCTCCCCCGCCCCAGATACACCATCGTGGATGTGTGGCGGCAGAGCACCGAGCGGTCATTCCTTGGGCCAACACTGGTACTGGCCGCCGCCACGGGAGCCCTTGGGGCAGCCGTTGGTTTTCTCCCTGCCCTGGCTGCACGGGAGGGTCTGGGGACAGCGGGCAGCGTGGCTGTCGTCACGGTGCTTGCGGTAGCCTCCGCACTGATACAGCCCCGCGTCGGACGGCTACGCGATCACGGAAAACTCGCCGACAGGCCAGGGATGGTGGCCGGCCTGCTCGCCATCTCGGCAGGAACCCTGCTGGCCGGAGTACTGCCCGGCGCGGTCTGGATCTACTGCGCGGCTGTGCTCATCGGCGTGGGAATCGGCGTTTCCACGCCTCTCGCTTTCGCCCACCTGGCCGATGCCACGCCCGCCGAACGCCTCGGCAGGACCATGGGCTCAGCCGAACTGGGCCGTGAACTTGGCGACGCCGGTGGGCCGCTGCTGGTGGGCGGTGTTGCCGTAGCGGCAGGGCTGCCCTGGGGTCTGGGAGCGTTGGCTTTGGTGGTGGGTGCCGCTGCGTTCGCCGCCCCCGCAAGCACCAAAGCAGCCACTGACGATGCCCCGGTTCCGCGGACCCCAAGCTAAGCGTCGATGCGTTCCCGGTCCAGGGTAGCTGCACCTGCAATGATGAATTCCTTGCGGGGTGCAACGTCGGAGCCCATCAGGAGGTCGAAGACCTCCTCGGCGCGCTGGGCGCTTTCGATCCCCACCTTCCGAAGAGTCCTGTGGCGCGGGTCCATGGTGGTCTCGGCCAGCTGCTGTGCGTCCATCTCACCCAGACCCTTGTACCGCTGGATGGGCTCCTTGTAGCGCTTGCCTTCCTTCGCGAGATTGGAGAGAAGCACGTGGAGCTCGGCCTCCGAATAGGTATAGATCATCTCATTGGCCTTCTGGCCAGGATTGATAACCTCCACCCGGTGCAGCGGCGGGACAGCCGCAAACACACGGCCTGCCTCGACCATGGGCCGCATGTAACGGAAGAACAGCGTCAGCAGGAGGGTCCGGATGTGCGCGCCGTCAACGTCGGCGTCGGTCATCAGGATGACTTTGCCGTACCGTGCAACGTCAATATCGAAGCTTCGACCCGAGCCGGCGCCTACCACCTGGATCAACGCGGCGCACTCAGCGTTGGACAACATGTCTCCAACCGATGCCTTCTGAACGTTCAGGATCTTTCCGCGGATAGGCAGCAGAGCCTGGAAGTCAGAGGACCGCGCAAGCTTGGCGGTACCGAGAGCCGAGTCGCCCTCTACGATGAACAGTTCGGAGCGTGCTACGTCATCAGTCCGGCAGTCGGCGAGCTTGGTGGGCATCGACGAGGTTTCCAGTGCGTTCTTCCGGCGCTGGGTTTCCTTGTGCACACGGGCCGAGATGCGCGACTTCATCTCCGCCACCATCTTCTCCAACAGGAGCGCGGACTGGGCTTTGTCGTTGCGGTTGGCCGAATTCAGCCTCGCGGATATTTCCTTCTCAACCACCTTGGCAACAATGGCCCGGACCGCGGAGGTGCCAAGGATCTCCTTGGTCTGTCCCTCGAACTGCGGCTCCGCCAGCCGGACGGTAAGGACAGCCGTCAGCCCGGCGAGAATATCGTCCTTCTCTACCTTGTCGTTCCCGGCTTTCAGCTTGCGTGCATTCGTCTCCACAGCTTTGCGGAAGGTCTTCAGCAAGGCAGTTTCAAAACCGGACTGGTGCGTGCCGCCCTTGGGCGTGGCGATGATGTTGACGAAGCTGCGCATGGTGGTCTCATAACCAATGCCCCAGCGCAGGGCGATGTCCACCTCACAATCACGCTCAACCTCGGCGATCTTGCTGTGCCCGTTTTCATCGAGCACGGGGACGGTTTCCTTGAACTTTCCGGACCCATGAAGGCGCCAAACGTCCGTCACTCCGGAATCGGCCGCGAGGAACTCAACGAACTCGGAGATGCCGCCGTCATGGTGGAACACCTCCTCATGGACGCCGGACTCCCCCGGCGTGCCGGCCAGCTTGCGTTCGTCGCGCACCGTGATCTTCAGGCCCGGCACAAGGAAGGAGGTCTGACGCGCCCTTGACGCCAGATCATCGTATGAGAACTTGGCATCAGGGGTGAAAATCTGACGGTCCGACCAGTAGCGCACACGGGTTCCCGTGACACCGCGCTTTGCCTTGCCCACAACATCAAGCACCGACTTCTCAACGAACGGTTCAAAGGGCGCATCGGGGCTGGGTTTTGCCCCGGCATCCACGAAACGTCCAGGCTCGCCGCGACGGAATGACATTTGGTACGTCTTGCTGCCTCGGTCCACCTGGACGTCCAAGCGGCTTGACAACGCGTTCACCACAGAGGCGCCCACACCGTGCAGACCGCCCGAGGCAGTGTAGGAACCGCCGCCGAATTTGCCGCCTGCGTGCAGTTTGGTGAAGACCACCTCGACGCCGGAGAGGCCGGTCTTGGGTTCGACGTCCACGGGAATGCCTCGACCGTCGTCGTGAATCTCCACCGAGTTGTCCGCATGCAGAATGACCTTGATGTCATGTCCAAAGCCGGCCAAGGCCTCATCCACGGCGTTGTCGATGATTTCCCACAGGCAGTGCATGAGACCGCGGGAGTCCGTGGAGCCGATGTACATGCCAGGGCGCTTTCGAACAGCTTCCAGGCCCTCAAGGACAGACAAATGCCGGGCGTTGTATTCAGAACTCGGTGCCACTCGCGGTGTGCTCCTTCGGGGTATATCTCGGGGGTACTTCCCAGCCGCCTCTGACTGGTAAATCAAGGCAAACACTGCCCGTACCAGCCTAGCCGGGGAAGGGAACAAGCCCCGTTTGCCACTCCACTGCAGGCGCAGCCTTCCCGGTTACGTTACGCACATGTGATACGCGGACAGCGAAAGTGACCCATCCTTGCCATGGATCTGCGTCGAATGCTGGTTATATGGATGTACAGAACTACTAAGGAGGCCGACATGACAACAGCAGTTGCAGACCGCACGCTGAACGCAGCTGATCGCTGTGACCGTTGCGGAGCCCAAGCGTACGTCCGCGTTGTACTCGAGTCCTCCGGCGGTGAGCTGCTCTTCTGCGGCCACCACGCCCGCGCAGTTGAAGCCACGCTCCGGCCCATGACTTCCGACTGGCACGATGAGACCGAGCGCCTCACCGAGAAGGCTCCTGTCCCCGTCGACTAGGCAACCCGGCTCACCGGACAACCGATGTGATGACATGACAAGGCTCCTCCCTTCAGGGAGGGGCCTTGTTGCGTTTAACTGGTTTCGTACCGAGAAGCTCAACTGAAGGCAGAAACTCAGCTGAATGCGCTCAAGAAAGTGGCCCAGCCGGAAATCCGGCCGGGCCACTTCCCATGACTCTGCTTGTTTAGTCCAGGTAGTCCCGAAGGACCTGCGAGCGGGACGGGTGCCGCAGCTTGGACATGGTCTTGCTTTCGATCTGACGAATGCGCTCACGCGTGACGCCGTAGACCTTGCCGATTTCGTCTAAAGTCTTCGGCTGACCGTCAGTCAAACCGAAGCGCATCGCGACGACCCCGGCCTCGCGCTCGGACAGTGTGTCCAAAACGGAATGCAGTTGCTCCTGCAGGAGCGTGAAGCTGACGGCGTCGGCGGGAACAACCGCCTCCGAGTCCTCGATCAGGTCACCGAACTCCGAGTCACCGTCCTCGCCCAGCGGGGTGTGCAGTGAAATCGGCTCGCGCCCGTACTTCTGGACCTCAACAACCTTCTCAGGCGTCATGTCCAGTTCGAGTGCCAGCTCCTCAGGTGTCGGTTCACGGCCGAGGTCCTGCAGCATTTGGCGCTGTACGCGGGCCAGCTTGTTGATGACTTCCACCATGTGCACCGGAATACGGATGGTGCGGGCTTGGTCTGCCATGGCGCGGGTAATGGCCTGGCGGATCCACCATGTGGCGTAGGTGGAGAACTTAAAGCCCTTGGTGTAGTCGAACTTCTCTACTGCGCGGATAAGGCCCAGGTTGCCTTCCTGGATCAGGTCCAGGAAGAGCATGCCGCGGCCGGTGTAGCGCTTGGCCAAGGAAACGACGAGGCGCAGGTTGGCTTCGAGCAGGTGGTTCTTGGCACGCTTGCCGTCGTGAATGACGAATTCAAGCTCACGCTTGAGCTTGGGATCCATGGATCCGTCGTCAGCGTTGATCTTTTCCTCAGCAAAGAGGCCGGCCTCAATCCGAAGTGCGAGATCAACTTCCTGCTCTGCATTCAGCAGGGCAACCTTGCCGATCTGCTTGAGGTAGTCCTTGACGGGGTCGGCTGTAGCGCCGGCCGACATGACCTGCTGGACAGGAGCGTCGTCGTCGTCGGCATCCGAGTAAACGAATCCCGAACCGGATGGCGCAGCCTTGTCCTTGGTGGCCGTAGCGCCGTCCTCGTCGTCTCCGACTTCCTCGGCAGCTGCGGGATCAAAGTCTTCATCCTCGCCGCTGGAGTCCTCAGCGTCAGAGCCTGAGGACTTGTTCGCGGCTTCAGCGGCGGCCTTGGCACCGGGCTTGGGTCCACGCTTCTTAGGTGCCGGCTTGTCAGAGTCGCCCTCTGAGGCCTTGTTGGCAGCACGTGTCGCTGCGCGCTTTGCCGATGTTGCCGCCTTCTTTTCCTCAGCGGACAATTCGGCCTGGGCGGCGGGTTCCTTCTCGACGGAAGACGGGGTCACAGAAAACCTTTCTAGCGGCGGTCTGTGGAATCACCATACGGGCAACACCACTATGACCCTGTCAAGTCCGCGATCAATTTCAAATGCAATCGCCGTCTGCAGAGTCTCTATAGAGAACTCTCGACGACACTGTATTGTTCCCGGCGAAGGGGCCAATTCAGGCATTCGAACGCGGACCCAACCGGGTCTCGGCATCCATTGTCTCACGGTTTTGCGAAACCTACGCCTGATGAATACCCAAACCCCCTACACGACCGTGTCCCTGTATCCGCGCCAGGCAGTGCTGGAACTTCGCGCCCACGGGCAAATGGTCCCTGTGCCCAGGAGATCCATCAGCAGCTCGGCAAGTCGATAGCCCGGTTGGGCGGCCTCCGCCCCGCTGAGGCACGCGTGGGCAATGGATCCGCGCCCCTTGCACCAGGCGATCCAGCCTTGCAGAGTCAGTGCCGCTGCGGGCACGACACCGGATTCGTCATCGACGCACAGCCCGGCAAGGACCGTTTGCAGTGCATCCAGAGCTGTCCAGCAAGGCATGTCCGGCCGCATGCCAAGCAGGACGTCACCGTAGGTGAAGACGTCTTCGTCGGTACTTAGTTCTGGCAGTACTTTGGCGGTGGCGGCAACAGGCTCTTCCACTCCGAGTTCTTGTGGGTCGAACGGCGTGTTGCCGTCATTGTCGTCGTCAACGAAGAGTCCGAAGGCCGATGCACCGGACTTCGCAGAATCCATTCCTGCTGCCGCCATAACCACCACAGCGTCCCGCCAGGCAGGGACCCTGAGGGTTGTTCTAAGGAAGCCCATGATGCGTGCATCCTCGCCGGACCGCAGAGGGCGGCCGGCTTCAACCCGGTTCAGCACGTGGTGCCACACGGCAAGGATGGCGTCCAGGCAGCGCTCGCTCCGCCATCGACCAAGAATCTGCTTGCCGTAGCGTGACTCTGCTGCCAAAACCAAAGGATCAACGGCCCCGGGACTGGCAAGCCGGGGTCTTTCGAGGGCGCTCCTGGGGGACGGCCCTATGGAACTCCCGCTGTACACCAGCTCTGCGCTGAGCCTGCTGTTCTTGATGCGCTCAACAGGCAATCCCGGCACCGGACAACATTGAAGATCTGTGCAGTAAGCGCTGCGCCAGTACTCGGAACCAACCAGCCAGGCATCGCGGACCGACAAGTCAACTTCATCGAGACTCAGCTGCAGGGCCTTGAGCAGCGGAATTGCCTGCCGGACCACGGTGCCGTCCTCCCACCCTGAGTCCGTGTAGACCGCGAGCACCACCCCGTTGGCCTCCTCATCGGCAATCAGGAAGCTCCGGATCTGGTCTGCGAAACCCGCACGGGCCTCAAGTGATGCAAGGTTTGGCAGGTCCACGCGCAGCGTGGCTCCAAGGACTTTCCCCTGCATGGTGATCGCTACAAGACTGTCCTCGGGCCAGTACCCCAACATGTGGGGTATGTAGCCAAGGATGTCTTCGGGTTGGTGGATGCTGAGCGTTCTGTTGGAAGTCATGGTTCCACCCTGCGCAACTCCCCCCGGAGGGAACAGTGACCATCATGCTTATGTGGACAAGCTGCCGTGGAAAAGCCACCCAGGGGCTGGTACTACTCTTCGTCCGGAGACGTGGGGCGTGGAGCACGTCGTCGCTCGATCCGTTCCCGGCGCTGCCTTGCGAGGGCGGCCAGGAGCGGCTGCACGTGAATCCCTTGGGCTGCCATTTGGCGGCGGACCTTCCGCCGTGTCACCAGGATGAGCACCGTACCAAGGGCAAGCAGTACGAACTGAACACTGAGGGCAATACGGAACGGTGCAAGACCGTAGAGGTCACCGTCTGAGAAACCACTGGCGTAGAGGAGGTCGAGGACCAGGCCAATGAGGTAAATGGCAACGAGCGCAGCGATGAAACCGCCGACGTTGACAATACCGGTGGCTGTGCCGATCCGGTGCGAGGGATTGAATGTTCGGGCAAAGTCGAATCCGATCATGGATCCGGGCCCGCCCACAGCCAACACCACCACCAAAATAACCAGGAGCCACAGAGGGGCGCGCTCGGGAAGAATGAGCACGGCAGCCCAAGCCAGGGTTGTCGCCAAAGCAATCAGCAAAACCATGGCGGACCTTCGCATGGGGTGTTTGGACACGAACCGTCCGAACCCCGGCCCGGCAATGATCGCGGTGGCCACGAACAACGCCATGAGGCCGGAGACGGTACCGGCATCAAGTCCTTGGGCAGACAACAGGAAGGGATACCCCCAGGTCATCGCAAAAAGGTTGCCACTGAATTGAACGGTGAAGTGGCTCCAGAGTCCCAGCCGGGTTCCGGGTTGTTTCCACGCGCGGGACAGGGAAACGCCGGTGGCACGGAGGCCTTGACCCGTTTCCCGCGGCGGGTGCCCGGGTGGGGCATCGCGAAGGACTGCCAGCACCAGAACCACTGCCAGCACGGACATCGCTGCCAGGGTCAGGAAAGCGGGCGTCCATCCGGCCGCGTGGAGAAGCAGCGCAAACGGGACAACACTGAAGAGCTGACCAAGTTGGCCACACATGCCGGTCAACTGGGTGACCAACGGAACCTTGGCAGGAGCGAACCACAAAGGGACCAGGCGGATCACCGAAATAAAGGTCATCGCATCTCCTGCACCCACCAGGACCCTGCCCAGGACCCCGCCGGGAACACTGTCCGCAAAGGCCAGCTGCAATTGTCCCAATCCCATGAGGACTGCACCGCCGGCAATCATGGCCCGCGAACCGAACCTGTCCACCAAGACGCCCACGGGGATCTGCAACCCTGCGTAGACCAGGAGTTGAAGCACCGTGAAAAAAGAGATGGCAGAGGCGCTGGCATGGAATCTGTCCGTGGCTTCCAAACCTGCAACGCCAAAGGAGGTCCGCTGCGCCACCGCCACCAGGTAGGCGAATACGCCGATCGTCCAGATGAGCCAGGCGCGGGGAGCATTCACCCCCCAATTATGCCTGCCGGCTACTCAAAGCTGATTTATTGAGGCGAGTCTTTACGTGCCAGATAGGCCTCGACGGCGGCTCCAATGTCTTCAGCATTGGGCAGTTCATCATTCTCATCAGCCAGCAGCGATCGGCGGACAACGCCCTCGGATTTCTCGTCGTAGCGGGTCTCGAGATTCGTCACCACTGCCTGTACTTCCTCAGAGGCCTCGATCTGCTCGGCAATCTGCCGGCCCACTTCACGGCCTGCTTCCCTGAGCCTGTCCGTGGGCAGCATGAGGGATGTTGCCGCCCCCAGGTATTCCAAACCGGCCACGGCTGCTGGCGGATACTCGGCTTCAGAGAGGTAATGCGGGACATGGATGACATACCCGGCCACGTTGCGTTCCGCCTCGGTGAGCCGCAGTTCGAGGATGTGGCCAATGGCGGCGGGAACATCAACGGTGGGCTTCCAGCTCGAAATCCCCGCAATGAGCTCGGGCATGTTGCCATGGACCGTCACACCAACGGGCCGCGTATGCGGGACGGGCATGGGGATGGAATGGATCCAGGTCACCAGGTTGACGTCGAGTTCTTCCACGATTCCCACCACGGCCCGCGAGAAACGCTCCCATTGCAGATCGGGTTCGAAGCCGGCAAGGAGCAGAAACGGTTGGCCGAGGCCGTCATTGAGCTTGTACAGGCCGAGCTTTGGCGCTTGGTAGTCCTGAAGATGGTCCTCCACGAAGCTGATGTGGGGCCGCCTTGAGCGGTAGTCGATGAGTTGGTCGGCATCGAACATGGCCACCACCTCAGCGTCCAGTTCATCCAACAGTTCCGCGTTGATCTGCCGGACTACCTGACCGGCATCGGCAAAGCCCGTGAATCCCATGACCATGTTCAGTCCACGCAGCTCGGGGCTGTGGAAGGTCTCGATGTTTCGTGCGTACAGCGATTCAGGGTCCAGGAGGGAGCCGGATATCCGTTCAAACACGGCGTTTTCCTTTCGCAATGACAAAGTTCGGGAAGGTCCCGGGGCGCCGGCAACCTGACACCAAAAGGCGCCAACACCTGGCTGCGGGACTCTACTAATCGATACAACGCTGCACGTCCAACGGGCATTCCTGCCCCGGATGTGCGGCAGCTCTCATTTAATTGCTGTTCGCAGCACTCTAGAGACTACGATCGAAAAAGGGTCGGCGCGCTTTGCGACGCTAGACCTGAAGACCAAGGCCGCCGTCGCAAGAGGACGTCGGGCGCCTACCGGGGCAGGCCGCCAAACATGCGGCCCCGCCATGCAATGCAGAGAGAAGTGAGGACACATCCTCGTGGTCAAGACTACTGACATCATCCTGGGAATCATCGCCAAGGACCTGAAAAAGTCCCCCAGCGACGCACTTGTGATTGGCGTTGCCCAAGGCGCGGACGGGCCGGTACTGCTGTCCAACCCACTGAGCGCGAAAGCCGCCGAATCCGTTGCAGGGTCGCTGAAGCCCTTGGGGATCACCGGCGCTGCCGACCAGGCGCACCGGCTTCCGGGCTTGCCGGAGACAGGCTCAGGGATTCTTGTCCTTGCCGGAGTGGGAAAGCTTTCCGATGACGGAAGCCTTGGCGGAGAAGCTCTGCGGCGTGCCGCTGGATCCGCCGTACGCCAGCTGGCGGGTACCGCTTCGGTCACGCTGGCGTTCCCGACGGCGACCCTGGCGGATGTCACCGCTGTCGCCGAAGGAGCCGCCTTGGGCGCGTACGCCTACACGGAGCACCGTTCCAGCAAGGATGGGCTGAAGGCGCCTGTGGCCAAGGCTCTGATCTTCTCGGATATCGACGCCAAGTCGGCCCAGCCCGCGCTGGATCGGGCAATCGTGCTCGCCCGGGCCGTCAACTCAACCCGGACTCTGGTCAACGAGCCCCCGAGCCACCTGTACCCGGAGTCCTTCGCGGAATCGGCAAAGGAACTGGCCAAGGGACTTCCGGTCAAGATCACCGTCTGGGATGAAAAGCGTCTGGAAAAGGAAGGCTTCGGGGGTATTCTCGGCGTCGGCAAGGGCTCCACCCGCCAGCCGCGCCTCGTTAAGGTCGAATACGCCCCCGCAAAGGCTACAAAGAAGATTGCCCTCGTCGGCAAGGGCATCACGTTCGACACTGGCGGTATTTCCATTAAGCCGGCCCTCGGCATGGGCGACATGAAGAGCGACATGGCCGGTGCCGCCGTCGTACTTAACACTGTCCTGGCCATCGCCTCGCTCGGACTGCCTCTTAAGGCCACTGCATGGCTCTGCATTGCGGAAAACATGCCGTCCGGAGCCGCAGCCCGGCCCGCTGACGTCTTCACGATCTACGGCGGCAAGACAGTTGAAGTTTTGAACACAGACGCTGAAGGGCGTCTGGTCATGGCCGACGGCATCGTCGCTGCCAGCCTGGAGAAGCCGGACGCCATCATTGACGTCGCTACGCTGACGGGTGCTCAACTGATCGCCCTGGGTTTGCGCACGGCCGGGATCATGGGATCCGACTCCGTCACCGCTGCATTGAAGTCAGCCGCTGACAGGGCAGGCGAACTTGTCTGGCCCATGCCGTTGCCTGAGGAACTCCGTCCCAGCCTGGATTCACAGGTGGCGGACCTGGCCAACATTGGTGAGCGCAACGGTGGCATGATGACCGCAGCCGTCTTCCTCCGCGAATTCGTGGGCAAGGACGACGCCGGGCAGCAGATCCCCTGGGCCCACGTGGACATCGCCGGGCCGTCGTTCAACAACGGCGCTCCCTATGGATACACGCCCAAGCAAGGCACCGGATGCACCGTCCGCACCCTGCTTGCCTACGCCGAGGATCTCCTGGCAGTCTCCGCCTAACGCACCGCTCTGCCCTTCCGGGTTGCGCAGGCCCCTGCCGGATCCCCGGCGAGGGCCTGCACAACCCCGGAATTATGCGGGGTGTAGCGCTGTGTCACAAGTGAACGTGAGTCTCGACACAAGCGCTCCCCAAAACGCCCGCAGAGGGTGGAGCATGGGTAGGTGGTTCGCTAAGGTGAACTCGATAGTCACAAATGCAAGAGAACTTAGGTGCTGGCATAATCACGGCAGAACAAGTTCCAAAGACCAGATGACACCAGTCCCGTGTCATCATTCACGCGAGGGAGCGTTTTAGTGGCCGATCAGGCAACTGCGCAAGAATTCGACATCCTGGTACTCGGTGGCGGCAGCGGCGGCTACGCCACCGCCCTGCGGGCCGTTCAGCTTGGGTTCACCGTTGGCCTTGTGGAAAAGGCAAAGCTCGGCGGAACCTGCCTGCACAACGGTTGTATCCCCACCAAGGCACTCCTGCACTCGGCTGAACTTGCCGACCATGCACGCGATTCCGCCAAGTACGGCGTGAACGTCACACTCGACAGCATCGACATGTCGGCAGTGAACGCGTACAAGGACGGCATCATTGCCGGTAAGTTCAAGGGCCTCCAGGGACTTATCAAGTCCAAGGGCATCACCGTCATCGAGGGTGAAGGCAAGCTCCAGGGCAACAACACCGTCGTCGTGAACGGCACCTCCTACACTGGCAAGAACATCGTCCTGGCCACGGGTTCGTACTCCCGTTCACTGCCCGGCCTTGAAATCGGCGGCAAGGTCATCACCTCTGACCAGGCCCTGACCATGGACTACATCCCCAAGAGCGCCATTGTCCTGGGCGGCGGCGTCATCGGTGTCGAATTCGCTTCCGTCTGGAAGTCCTTCGGCGTGGACGTCACCATCATTGAGGGCCTCCCCTCCTTGGTCCCCAACGAGGACGCCGCGATCGTCAAGAACCTTGAGCGTGCATTCAAGAAGCGCGGCATCAAGTTCACCACCGGCATCTTCTTCCAGGGTGTTGAGCAGAACGACGACGGCGTCAAGGTCACCTTGGTTGATGGCCAGACCTTCGAAGCCGACCTCCTGCTCGTTGCTGTTGGCCGTGGTCCCGTGACCGCCAACCTCGGCTACGAAGAAGCCGGTATCACCATCGACCGCGGCTTCGTCATCACCAACGAACGCCTCCACACGGGCGTCGGCAACATCTACGCCGTTGGCGACATCGTCCCCGGTGTCCAGCTTGCACACCGTGGCTACCAGCAGGGCATTTTCGTCGCCGAGGAAATCGCCGGCCTGAACCCGGCAATCGTCGAGGACATCAACATCCCCAAGGTCACCTACTGCGAGCCTGAAATCGCAACGGTGGGCTACACCGAAAAGGCCGCCAAGGAGAAATTCGGCGACGACCAGGTGCAGACCCAGGAATACAACCTGGCCGGCAACGGCAAGAGCTCAATCCTCGGCACCGGCGGGCTCGTCAAGCTCGTGCGCCAGAAGGATGGCCCCGTGGTGGGCATCCACATGATCGGCTCCCGCATGGGCGAGCAGATCGGCGAAGCCCAGCTGATCGTGAACTGGGAAGCCTACCCGGAGGACGTGGCCCAGTTGGTCCACGCCCACCCCACCCAGAACGAAAGCCTGGGCGAAGCCCACCTTGCCCTCGCGGGCAAAGCTCTCCACGGCTAAGTCTTACCAAGACCCACGGGTCAGGTGCATGCGGCGAAATATGCCGCATGCACCTGACCCGGACCAGCAGAATTCATCCGCACAAAGATCAATAAGGAGAACGGGGACGACATGTCTGAATCCGTTAACTTGCCCGCCCTCGGTGAGAGTGTCACCGAAGGAACCGTCACCCGCTGGCTCAAGCAGGTTGGTGACCGGGTGGAGATCGACGAGCCGTTGCTCGAGGTTTCAACCGACAAAGTAGACACTGAAATCCCTTCTCCGATCTCTGGCGTCATCGAAGAAATCCTCGTCGCTGAAGACGAGACGGCCGAAGTTGGCGCCCCCCTGGTCCGGATCGGTGACGGCTCCGGCTCTGCAACTGAGGCCGCACCGGCTGAGGAAGCACCCGCTGCTCCCGCCGAGCAGGCTGCACCCGCAGAGGCTCCTGCTGCCCCCGCAGCTGAAGAAGCACCTGCCCCTGAGGCCCCCGCTGCTTCCGGTGGCGAAGGCCATGAAGTAACCCTCCCTGCACTGGGCGAAAGCGTCACCGAAGGTACTGTCACCCGCTGGCTCAAGGCCGTGGGCGACACCGTCGAGGTTGACGAGCCGCTCCTGGAGGTTTCCACCGACAAGGTTGACACCGAGATTCCTTCCCCGGTAGCGGGCACGCTGCAGGAAATCCGTGTCAGCGAGGACGAGACCGCTGAGGTTGGCTCCGTTCTGGCCGTCATCGGTTCCGGTGCAGCTGCCCCGGCAGCCGCTCCTGCTCCCGCAGCCGAGGCGCCCGCAGCAGCTCCGGCCGCTCCGGCACCCGCCGCCGCTCCCGCTCCTGCAGCTCCTGCACCCGCTGCCGCACCGGCACCTGCCGCGGCTCCCGCTGCTCCGGCTCCCGCTGCCGCACCGGCACCCGCAGCTGCTCCCGCGGCTGAAGGCTCCTCGGAATCCGGTTATGTCACTCCCCTGGTTCGCAAGCTTGCCAACCAGCACGGCGTGGACATCGCTTCGGTTTCCGGCACCGGCGTCGGTGGCCGCATCCGCAAGCAGGATGTTTTGGCTGCAGCGGAAGCCAAGCAGGCAGCTGCTGCCCCTGCTGCTGCTCCGGCCGCAGCAGCTCCGGTCGCCAAGGCCGCTGCCCCCGTAGTGGCGTCCTCTCTGCGTGGCACCACCGAGAAGGCCCCGCGTATCCGCCAGGTTATTGCCCGCCGCATGCGCGAGTCCCTTGAGGTCTCCACTCAGCTGACCCAGGTGCACGAGGTCGACATGACCAAGATCGCCAAGCTCCGTCTCAAGGCCAAGAACTCGTTCCAGGCCCAGAACGGCGTCAAGCTGACGTTCCTGCCGTTCATCGCCAAGGCTGTTGCCGAAGCCCTGAAGCAGCACCCCAAGCTGAACGCCGCCTACGATGAGTCGAAGCAGGAAATCACGTACCACAACGCCGAGCACCTGGCGATCGCGGTCGACACCGACAAGGGCCTTTTGGTTCCCGTCATTTCCGACGCCGGCAACCTCAACCTCGCCGGCCTGGCCAGCAAGATCGCCGATGTCGCAGGCCGTACCCGCGACGGCAAGATCGGCCCGGACGAGCTTTCCGGTGGCACCTTCAGCATCACCAACATCGGTTCTGTTGGTGCACTGTTTGACACCCCGATCATCAACCAGCCTCAGGTGGGCATCCTCGGAACCGGCGCGATCGTCAAGCGCGCCGTCGTGGTTGCCGACGAGAATGGCGACGACTCGATTGCCATCCGTTCCATGATGTACCTGTCGTTGACGTACGATCACCGCCTGGTTGACGGTGCGGATGCCGGACGCTTCCTGCAGACACTCAAGGCCCGCCTTGAAGAAGGTGCTTTCGAAGCAGACCTCGGTCTCTAAGACTTAGGCGCCAATAAGCACAGCTTGCTGAACCAGAAGGGCAGGTTACCGGACATCGGTAACCTGCCCTTCTGCTGTATGTACCCCCTGCCTGAGGGCGTCCGCGTGGCTTTGCTACGGGACGTAGAACCAACTGGATAAGCTGGGTCCATGAGTATTCTTTTCAACATTCTGGTGTTCTTGCACATCGTCGGCGCAGCCATGATTGTGGGCTACTGGATCGCCACTCTCAAGACGCCAACAGTCCACCCCCGCCAGCGCGACGGCGCCTTCCTTCAGCTCCTCACAGGCATCGCCATGATGGGCCTGTTTCCCTTGCTGCCGGACGCCGATCCCAACTACTTCAAGCTGGGTGTTAAGTTCGCCATTGGCGTGGCCGTCGCTGTTCTCGCGGTTATCGGCTCGCGGAAGGTGAAGAACGGCGAGCCGGTTTCCACCGGGCTGGCCCATGGCGTAGGTGGCCTGGCGTTGGTCAACATCGCCATTGCCACCCTCTGGAACTAGTCCCGGGCCTGCAGGCCGACTAGTCCTGGGCTATACAGAACTCGTTGCCCTCGGGATCCTGCATAACGTCCCAGTGAAAATCTCCGATGTTGTGCTCCTCAACAAAAGCAGCTCCCAAAGTCTCAGCTTTGCGCCGCAGCGCTGAGGGGTCGGCGTCGTGAAGGTCCAGGTGCAGGCGGCGTCGCCCCTCCGTGGGTGCTGAGACTTGTTGAAATGCCAGTTGCGGATGGCCAGGTTCAGCTGGCCGTAGCCAGATGAAACCTTCGTGTTCGGCTGACACGGGCATGTCCAGCAGCTCTGACCAGAATGATGACAGGCGGGCGGCATCCACGGCGTTGATCATAATGGACGCGATTCTGGGGCCGCTGTTTTTCCCGGACTGTGTGAGTTCTTCGGTATCCATTGCGCCAGTCTAGGGGTCACAATCCACCGTCAGCGGAATGGCCGTGCGGTCCGGCGGGCAAATCCATAGGATTGATCCCGGTGGCACCTGCCGAAGGCTGGTTGCCGACTCACAACGATCCCAAGGAGTGGACATGGCAGCAACACGCACCGCACACACGGTTTGGAACGGCAACCTGATTGAGGGTGCCGGCAACACAACGCTGGACAGCTCAGGACTGGGCACGTTCGATGTCACCTGGAAGGCACGCACCGAGCAGTCCGGCGGCAAGACCAGCCCCGAAGAACTGATCGCCGCGGCCCACTCCGCATGCTTCTCCATGGCGTTCAGCCACGCTTTGGCAGGCGAAGGATTCACGGCAGAAGAAGTGAACACCAAAGCTGACGTTATCTTCGTTCCCGGAACCGGCATCACCGGCAGCCACTTGACCATGACCGCAAAGGTTCCGGGTCTCTCCGAGGAAGACTTCCGCCGCATCTCTGAAGACGCCAAGACCGGTTGCCCGGTTTCCGGTGCTCTGGCCAGCATCGAAATCACTTTGGATGCCACCCTCGCCGCATAGCATGACGCAGGGCTGAATATCACCGCCCTGGAAACATGGAAGAGCCCCGACGCTCCCTGAGGGAGTGTCGGGGCTCTTCGCCTTCCTACGCGTGTCTCTTAGCTCTTCCGGGGACGCGACGGAAGCGGTGCCGGGCGAAGCTTGCGGTAGCCCTCACGCAAGGGTGGACGGTCGGTGGGGAGTTCCTGGATCATTTCCTTGAGCGCACCAATTCCGTACTCCAGCTGAGGATCAGTCCCGGCCGCGTAGGCATGAGGCGGGAAAAGTACCTCAATATCCGGCTCCACACCACGGTTTTCCACGTCCCAACCGATCCCGCCACTGAACCACGTGGCGTATCGAGGCTGCGTCACACCGGTGCCATCGGCAAGTGAGAAGCGATTATCGATGCCCACTACGCCGCCCCACGTCCGAGTACCAATGACGGGGCCGATGCCCCTCAACTTGGACACCTGGGTGATGATGTCTCCATCGGATCCGGCAAATTCATCGGCAAGGATAATTACCGGTCCACGTGGCGCATGGTGCGGGTAGGTCCGCGGCTTTTCACCGCGCGGCATGCTCCACCCCGTCACCTTGCGCCCGATCAGTTCGGCAACCAACTGCGAGGTGTGTCCACCGCGGTTGCGCCGTACATCCACAATCAGGCCGTCCAAAGCCGTCTCCGTGTCGAGGTCGCGGTGGAGCTGCGCCCAGCCGTTGGCCATCATGTCCGGGACATGCAGGTAGCCGAATTTGCCATCCGACGCCTCACGGACTGTACGTCGGTTGGCCCTGACCCAATCCTGGTATCGCAGCCTTTCCTCGTCACGCACGGGAACCACCGCAACCCGTCGTTGGGCACCGGCAGCTCCACCATGGCCTTCACCGTTCAAGAGCGTCAGCTCAACGGTCCTGCCTGCCGAACCCACCAGCTGCATTGCCGGAGTCAAGACCGCCGAAAGCCCGACGCCGTCGATCGCCAAAAGGACATCGCCCACCTTGGCATCCGCCCCGGGACGCGTCAACGGTGACGTGGCCAGGGGGTCGGAAGACTCTCCTGCGAGGATCCGCGTAATTTCCCACCCCTTGGCGCCGAGCTGGAACTCTGCTCCCAGCCTGCCCTGGCCGTTTCGCCCGGGCTCGGTGACAGCCGTCGGCTTGACATAGGCGTGCGACGTTCCCAATTCACCATGGATTTCCCACAGCAGGTCAACCAGGTCATCGTGGGAACCGAGCCTGTCCACAATGGGACGGTAGCGCTTGTGCACGGAGTCCCAATCCTGGCCAGCCATGTCGGCGGTCCAGAAGAAGTCCCTCTGCAGCCTCCATGCCTCATCGAAGGCCTGTCCCCAGGCAGCCACGGGGTCCATGGTGACCCGAATCCTGTTGAGCTCCACCTTCACAAGTTCTGCGGAATCTTCTTCCACCTTGTTCTCCGAAGGGACGGACGTCACCTGCTTGTCGAGTACATAAACAATGCGGCTAAGGTCACCCGAAAGGCGGTAGCTGTCCACTGCTTTGACGAGTGTGAGCGGTTTGCGCTTGGCGAGGTCGTAACGGACCAGGGACGGCGCTGTCTTCTTGTCCTGGAGGGTTCCCCGGCCATCGCCCATGACACCCGAAAGTTCGGTGTCAAGCCACAGCAAAGCGCCGTCACCTACAGCCAGCTCGGAGTAGTTCCCCTGGGGCACCGGCACAGCGATCACCCTGTGGGCGAGCCCGTCCGGGTCCACGCGCACAGCTGGCGCTTCGCCGTCGTCGTCGGCCTTGGCCGCGTCTGTTGCAGCCACGGAGGGTGAGGCGTCCTCCAGCGTGTCTATGGAAGGCCCAAACGGTGACGGCGTATCCGCAGCCAACGCAACCATGTACGGCTTGATGGGGCTCGGGAAGGAGAGGTCGAAGGAGTGTCCGTCGTACACGGGGTCGAAGCTCCTGTTGGACAGGAAAGCCAGGAACTTTCCGTCCGGCGTGAATTTTGGCGACTCGTCGCAGAAGCGTCCGTCCGTGACATCGATAATGCCCGAGTCGGGCTCTGCCGGGCGGGCGATCCGGAGCTTGCTCCGCGAACCGAAGGACGTCACTGGCTCGGACCAGACGAGCCACTGTGAGTCGCTGGACCACGCGAGTTGCTCAATGCTGCCTTCGCCGACGCTGACAAGGCGCGCCAGTGTTCCCGTAGTGGTATCGGCAACGAAAACGTCGCCGAAGGACGTGCCCACAGCAATCCAGCGGCCATCAGGGCTGGCTTCCAAGGCACTGGTCCGGGTAGGGGCAGGGAATTCACAACGGAGATCCGCGGAGTCTTCCGAAGCCGCCGGAACTACGGGCCTACCGGTCCCGCCAACGGTGTCTGCGGATGGTTCGGCGTCGGCTGCCTCCCCCGGGCTGGCCTGAGCTTGCGATCCGGTTGCCGGCGTATCCCGGGTGCCGGGCTGCGCGGGAGCGGTTGCTTGTCCCAGCACGTTGGAGGCGGAAACGGGCTTCGGCAGAGGAGCTGATTCTTCTGCAGCGGGCGCGGGTTGTTCAGCCTTGATGGTGGGAACCACCACGGGCACAAGGCGGGCCGCGATGCGCTTGATATACAACGCTTCCACTCCCCCGTGGTCTGCGATGTAGGCTATCCGTCCGTCAGTGAGGGGTCGGGGCAACCGCGCGCGGACACCCGGTGTCGCCTCAACCACCCGTGAAGGTCCATCCTTGTGGCGGAGCCAATGGATGGTGCCGTGAGATTCCACGGCGCTGGCAGTTCCGGTGACGTTCGGGAACACGTCTCCCAAGTGGGCTGAAGCCTTGAGTGGCGCGGGGCGGCGGCCCGGTGATGCGGAGCCAAGAGTAATCTCCAATTTATCTGGCTCGGCTTCGGCATCCAATGACGGCAGCATCCAGAGCTCGCCTGCCGACTCAAAAACCACCCTGGAACCGTCTGTGCTGGCATGCCGGACGTAGAAATCCTCGTGATCCGTGTGGCGGCGCAGTCCGGAACCATCGGGGAGCACCGAATAAAGGTTTCCGTAACCCTCGTGATCCGACAGGAAGGCGATCCGCCCCTGGATCCACAGGGGGTCGGTCAGGTTTCCGTCGATCTCCTTGACCAACCGCTCGAACTCGCCGTTGCCGTCAGCATCGATCCAAAGCTTCCCGGCGGTGCCGCCACGGTAGCGCTTCCACCATGCGGGCTCCCGGGAGAGCACACTTGCCAGGACAACGGGCTTCTCGTCGCCAACTTCGGGACCAAAGGCGACCGACTCCACCGGGCCGAAGGGAAGTTCGACGGCGGCGCCGCCGTCCAAAGGGAGGCTGTACGCGTGAGTGTGGCGGCTTTCGGCTTGCTGGAAGGCGCTCGTTACCACCACGTTCCCTGCGGGTGTGAAGCCTTTGACCTTGGTGGTGCTGTGCCCGAAGTAGGTCAGCTGCCTGTACCCGCCGCCGTCGACGTTTGCCGTGACCACCTCCGGTGATGTGCCCACAACAGTGGTCCAGACCAACTTCCCTCCGTCCGGAGTGAACCGCGGGTTCCTGGCCGGAAGCTGCTGGGAGGAAACCCGCCAGGCGCGGCCGCCTGAAAGGGGTGCGATCCAGACGTCGTCTTCGGCCACGAAGGTGACCAGATCGCCGTGCACATGCGGGAAACGGAGGTAGCTGGAGGAGGTCATTGTTCGATCATAGTCAAGAGGCACCCCTCAGTTGCGGCATCCGCCGGTCGTTTCCACCACAAGCGTTCGCCATGGTGAGATGGGTCATGAGAATCGTGATGTCCGGAGCTTCGGGAATGATCGGGACGGCCTTGTCCGAGCAGTTGACGTCTGAAGGCCATGAGGTTGTCCGGCTGGTGAGGCGCCCAGCCAAAGCGGCACTCGAATGGACGTGGGACCCGGCCAAGGGTGAGCTTGATGAAGCTGTCCTGGAGGGAGCCGACGCTGTGATCAACCTATCCGGCGCGGGCATCGGTGACCGCCCGTGGACAAAACGCCGGATACAAGTTCTCACAGAATCCCGCCTCCGGCCCACGCAGACCCTGACCGCTGCCATGCGGCGACTCGGCACACCGCCCGCCACCTTCATCAGCCAATCCGCCTCGGGCTTTTATGGCGCTTCCCGCGAAGGGGTCCTGCGGGAAGATGCAGGCCAAGGCACCGGCGTGCTGGGGCATCTGACCTTTGAATGGGAGCGAATGGCCAGGACAGCGCCGTCGGGAGTTAGAGTGGTGACTCCCCGGACCGGCGTTGTGCTCAGCACCTACGGCGGGGCGCTGGGGCCGCTGCTGCCCTTATTGAAGCTGGGGCTGGGAGGACCGTTCGGCAACGGCCGCCAGTACTGGCCGTGGATCACGTTGGCCGACGAAGCCCGCGCCCTCGCATTCCTGATGACAGCCAGCCTTGAAGGCCCGGCTAATGTTTGCGCCCCGGAAAGTGCTGACGTCAATACGATCGTTGCGGAACTCGCCAAAGCCTTCCACAGGCCAGCCTTCCTTCGCGTGCCCAGACCAGCCCTGAAACTGGTTCTGGGTGGGCTGGCGGACGAGCTCGTCATGGCCAATCAGCGAATGGAGCCCGCACGGTTGCAGGAAGCCGGCTTCAGTTGGTTGCATCCCACCCTCTCGGACGCCATGGAATGGCTACGACAGGAAAAGAGCGACTAACGAATCCCTGGCCCGGGCTGGTCGTGGCCTGTCCCGGTCATCGCTCTCCTTTGTCATCACTTTGAGGGAACGGCGCCCAGGACTCCTGAAATTCGCCAGCGTCCCTCAGAACGAACCACATCCAGCGCTAGTTGTTGTGGTGGTCCGGCCATTTCGGTCCTGACAACCTCCCCTGAGGCCAGTCGTTCCTTATATCCAGACGTAGTGGCAGTCAGCGTTACCAGCACATGGTCTGCTTGCGGAGGTCCCTCCAGGGTCAGTGCAGTCAACGTTGTCCGCAGACCTTCGAACGCTGTTCCAGCGCCACGCAGATAGTCTCCCAAGTGTTTATCACTGGCCTCGGCCTGCGAACCTGGCGCATTGACGGCCTCCAAAAGATCCAGGCGCCGTTCTCCCAAAGCGATGTCGCGCACCGCTGACAACGCCGCAACGGCAACCAAGGTATCCTCGGATAGAAGACCTTCAGAAAGCGCCTGCGGAAGAACAGGGGTGGCGGGGAGATCGCTGGCGGTCCGAAGATCCGCCTCACCGGAATCGGCAGCGCCGGTGTCCGTCGCTGATTGGTGCATCATCGCCGTCGTTGGTCCGTTCTGCTGCCAGGAGATCCATGACAGGACGCCAATCAGCGCCACCATCGCCACCATGAGAACCAGCCTGCGGGCCACCCCTCGACCGGGACGGCCTCGTTGACCACGCGAACGGCGTGAAGCTGGAAGCCGCGCCCTGCGCAGGGACGGCAACAGTCTCCACCATGTCTTCAACCACCCGGTTGGACGGCGGGGTCCACGCCCCAATGTCTCACGCCTGGTCAGCAACTCAGGGATCACCGACTCGTGCACGACGCCGGACAAGTCAAGGGCCTCGGGAGCAGCACTTCTAAAAATCGCGGTGCCTAGTTCCCTGGCCGAGGGACGAATTCCGGAATCCAGATCCAAGGCAGCCTCCAGGGCCGCGGCCAAGGCCTTGGGTACTTCAGGCACCAGAAGTGACAGGGGTGGGCGATCCTGTTCCGGCCCCGGCGTTGTGCCTGTCAAGCAGTACCACCCCACTGCCCCGAGCGAATAGACGTCGCGTTGCGGCTGTAGGTTGTCCCGGGAAAGGTCGTCGTCACCGAAAGCCAGCCCCGGGGGTTCCATGAATCCCGGCGTTCCGACTCCAGGGCCGCGAGGCTTGTCGCCCACCGTGGCGGCAACGCCGAGATCTGCCAGCAGAGGCATCCCTTCCGCCGTCAGCAAGACGTTTCCAGGTGACACATCCCCATGTTCCGCGCCGCTGGCATGCAGGTAGTCCAAGGCCTGGGCAAGGGGTGTCAGGATAGTCACAGCTTCTCCGATCCGGAGCTTCCCTCTTGCGGAGATGAGGTTGGCCAGCGAACCTCCCGCTGCGTAGTCCATGACGATCCCCAGGGTTCCCCCGCCCGTCCCGCCCAGCTGGAGGACTTCATGGACGCGGATAAGGTGCTGGTGCTTAAGTCCGGAGAGAAGCTTCATCTCGCGGGCTGCGTCCTCAGGGATCCCGGCCGATTCCGTTGACCCGCCAGTGCCGGGACCAGGCCTGGCGCACTTGACCGCGAAACGCGCACCGTCCCTATTTCTCGTGGCAAGCCAAACAGTCGAGCTGCTGCCGTGCCCCAGCGGACGGGTTATCGAATAGCCCGGAACGTGGGGAGCCACGGCCTCGGGGGTGTCCAGAGTTTCCATAAACAAGGTGTACCGGAATGCGGGAGATTGCGCAGAAGTTATCCACAGGCGCTTCCTCGCCTGCGGCCCCATCCCGACCACCCGGGATGCGACTGAGAGCTTCACCACAAAACCAGGGCCAGTCTCCTGCTGGGTCTAAGCTTGAACCCATGACTCTTGAGTTTTCACAACTGGGTCTTGCCCCGGACTTCGTTGATTACATGCAGGGCTGGGACCTGCAACGCGAAATCCACAACAAAGTTGTTGCGGGCGAGAAGAACAGCACCGTCTTGATCCTTGAGCACGCCGCCGTCTATACGGCCGGCAAACTCACGGAGGACCACGAACGCCCCTTTGACGGCACTCCCGTAGTGCCCGTGGACCGCGGCGGGAAACTGACCTGGCACGGCCCAGGGCAACTTATTGCCTACCCGATCCTCAAACTCAAGAACCGCGCCGGCATCCGCGATTACGTGGAACGTCTTGAGGCCATCATGATTGCCGTGATGGACGACTACGGCATCAAGGCCGTCACGGTGAAGGGCCGGGCGGGAGTCTGGATCCTGGCTGACGACAAGGGACCTGACCGCAAGATCGCCGCGATCGGCATTCGTGTCCTGGATGGCGTCACCATGCACGGCGTGGCCATCAACTGCAGCAATGACCTCGCACCCTATGCGCAGATCATCGCCTGCGGCATCACCGACGCCAGCGTCACCACCATGTCGCTGGAATCCGGCCGGACCATCAACCCTGCCGACATCGTTGACCGCTTCGTTGAAGAATTCAGCAAGCATGAAGAAGCACTCGTTTCCACACCCGAAGGAGCACTCCAGTGACCTTGGCACCTGAAGGCCGTAAGTTGCTGCGCGTTGAGCAGCGTAACTCGGCGGTCCCGGTTGAACGTAAGCCTGAGTGGATCAAGGCCAAGGTCCAGATGGGGCCGGAGTTTGTTCAGCTCAAGAACCTGGTGAAGAAGGAAGGCCTGCACACGGTGTGTGAGGAGGCCGGTTGCCCGAACATTTTTGAGTGCTGGGAAGACAAGGAAGCGACGTTCCTGATCGGCGGGTCCGAGTGCACCCGGCGCTGTGATTTCTGCCAGATCGATACTGGTAAACCCTCCCCGGTGGACATGTTCGAACCCACCAAGGTGGCCCGCAGTGTCCAGGCGATGCAGTTGCGGTACGCGACGGTGACCGGCGTGGCCCGTGATGACCTCGCCGATGAGGGTGTCTGGTTGTACGCCGAAACGGTCCGGAAGATCCACGAACTGAACCCGGGCACCGGGGTGGAGTTGCTGATCCCCGATTTCTCCGGCAAGCCCGAGCACATCGCGGCGATCTGTGATTCCAAGCCCGAGGTGTTCGCGCACAACGTGGAGACCGTACCGAGGATTTTCAAGCGGATCCGTCCGGCGTTCCGCTACGAACGGTCCTTGGATGTCATTACGCAGGGCCGGGACTTGGGCATGGTGACCAAGTCCAACCTGATCCTGGGCATGGGCGAGACCCGCGAGGAAATCTCCGAAGCACTGCGGGACCTGCACGGGGCCGGGTGTGACTTGATCACCATCACCCAGTACCTGCGCCCGTCCGAGCGGCACCTGCCGGTGGACCGGTGGGTCAAGCCCCAGGAGTTCGTTGACCTCCAGGAAGAAGCCCAGGAAATCGGGTTCCTCGGAGTCATGTCCGGTCCCTTGGTGCGGTCCTCGTACCGTGCCGGGCGTTTGTGGGCCACCGCGATGCGGAAGAAGGGCCGCGACATCCCCGCCGAACTCGCCCACATCGCCGACGGCATCCAGGACTCCGGCACCACCCGCCAGGAAGCCTCCACCATCCTCGCCGCCCACGGCTAAACACCACTCGCGGCACCACCAAGCACTATTGAAGGACCGGATGCCTACGTCATGGCGTCCGGTCCTTCGGCGTCCATCACGTAGAATTAAGGCACTATGGCGAACTCCTCTGATTCCAGCAATTCGACCCCCTCGGCCGACGCACCCAAGCGTGGGCTGTTCAAGCGCAAGCCCAAGGAAGCCAAGGCCAAGAAGCCGAGCCAGCTGAAGCAGATCGCTGAAGTCTTCAAAATGACCCGGCGAAATGATCCGCAGGTTGTGTGGGTCATGCTGCTGGCATTCCTTGCCGTGGTTGCCGTGGCCCTCCTCGTCGGCTTCCTGCTGGAGAACTGGGTTACCGGCCTCATCATTGGCATCCCACTGGGTCTGCTCGCTGCGGTCTTCATTCTTTCCCGCCGGGCTGAGAAGGCCGCTTTCGCTCAAATTGAGAACCAGCCCGGAGCTTCCGGTGCAGCGCTGGGTACTCTTCGCCGCGGCTGGGTAACCCAGGATCAGCCGGTTGCCGTCAACCCCCGCACTCAAGACGCTGTCTTCATGGCCATTGGCCGTCCTGGCGTCGTCCTGGTCAGCGAAGGGCCCACGCACCGCGTCAAGCCTCTGGTGGACGCCGAGCGCAAGCGTCTCGCGCGCATCCTGCCCAATGTGACCATCCACGTTATGGAATCCGGTCGCGGTGAAGGCCAGGTGCCGCTGAACAAGTTGGCCAAGACCATGGGCAAACTGAAGAATGAACTCACCAAGGTGGAAGTTAACGCAGTATCAAAGCGCATTAACTCTCTTGGAAACCGCCTGCCGATCCCCAAGGGCATTGACCCGTACAAGGCCCGTCCGGACCGCAAGGCCGCTCGCGGACGCTGATCCACAAACTGAAACCGCCCCTGTCTCTCTGATTGAGAGACAGGGGCGGTTTTTTTGTTGGGATTGCTCTGTCGCGTTGGGGTTGCTCTATCGCCGAGCCCGCAGCCCAAGGTGCGCTACATCCTGATGAGGATGGTGTTCATCGCTTTATCATGCAAACCGCGCTGGTCGGGGTCGAACACCACTGCAGGAATGACCAGGCAGAGAAGGATGGTCCGCACCACAGCGGCCAAAGGCCCTGCGGGGCCACCGCCGAGGCGGACCACATGGATACCGGCGATCCTGTGTCCGATGCTGTATCCCAGTGTTCCGATCAGGAGGATTTGCTCTGCAGCAAAAATGGCCAAGGTGGCCCATGAGTCACCGCCGAAGGCGAAGTTGCTGATCACCAAGGCGATGGTCCAGTCCACAACGATGCCCAGGATGCGGCGCCCGGCCCGCGCCATGGAGCCAGGACCGGATTCGGGCAAGCCCAGCCGTTCACCGGGATACTTGGAGATTCCGGAAGTATCCGGGCCGCTCAACCAGGAGCCTATGTCTTTTCGATCTACCACAGTCCAAGCCTAACGGCTGGCCTGCCTGGTGACGGCCCTCCGGAACAATGGCCGGCGCTCAACGCCCCGGGGTGTTCGCCCACCGGACCCGGATGGACTGGACACCGGACAGCCGACTACCGTTTACACAACAGATGATTCTGTAACCTGCCGGAAACAATACTGACACCCCCGGGAAATCCCATCTCCCTATGGTGGTATGAGTTGCCAGCCACCATGGCACGGGGATCTCTTTGTGTCTCCGGCCCCTTGGAATGGGCTGCACCACGCGGCCTTCCGGGCCTGTTACTTGATATGCATAAGGAGCATAGATGTTCAAGACTGCGGACGAAGTCCTCAAGTTCATCAAAGACGAAGACGTCAAATTCGTCGATATCCGCTTCACCGACCTCCCTGGTGTCCAGCAGCACTTCAACGTGCCGGCAAAGAGCGTCGACCTCGATTTCTTCGTCCACGGCCAGCTCTTCGACGGATCTTCCATCCGCGGCTTCCAGGGCATCGCCGAGTCCGACATGCAGCTCATCCCGGATGTGACCTCGGCCTTCATCGACACCTTCCGCATCGAGAAGACTCTCGCGCTGAACTTCTCCATCGTGAACCCCCGCACGGGTGACCCTTACCACCGCGACCCCCGCGGCGTGGCAGAGAAGGCTGAAGCGTACCTGGCATCAACAGGCATCGCCGACACCGCCTTCTTTGCTCCCGAAGCCGAGTTCTTCGTCTTCGACAACATCCAGTACGAGTCCTCCCCGCAGGGCAGCTTCTACAAGATCGACTCTGAAGAAGCTCACTGGAACACGGGCCGCAAGGAAGAGGGCGGAAACCTCGGTTACAAGACCCCCGTCAAGGGCGGTTACTTCCCGGTCTCCCCCACCGACAAGCAGGCCGACCTTCGCGACGCCATGTGCATCGAACTGGACAAGGCCGGCCTCGAGGTTGAGCGCTCCCACCACGAAGTTGGATCCGCCGGCCAGGCTGAGATCAACTACAAGTTCACCACGCTGACCGCGGCTGCTGATGACCTGCAGAAGTTCAAATACATCATCAAGAACACTGCAGATGCTTGGGGCAAGTCCGTCACGTTCATGCCGAAGCCTGTCTTCGGTGACAACGGCTCGGGCATGCACTGCCACCAGTCGCTGTGGAGCAACGGCGATCCGCTGTTCTATGACGAGAAGGGCTACGCGGGCCTCTCCGACATGGCTCGCTGGTACATCGGCGGCCTGTTGAAGCACTCCTCCGCAGTCCTTGCTTTCACCAACCCGACGGTCAACTCGTACCGCCGACTGGTCAAGGGCTTCGAAGCCCCCGTGAACATGGTCTACTCGCAGGGCAACCGCTCCGCTGGTATCCGCATCCCGATCACGGGCACCAACCCGAAGGCCAAGCGCATCGAGTTCCGCGCTCCGGACCCCTCGTCCAACCCGTACCTGGCGTTCGCTGCCCAGCTGATGGCCGGCATCGACGGCATCCGCAACCGCATTGAACCCCCGGCTCCCATCGACAAGGACCTCTACGAGCTCCCGGCCGAGGAAGCCAAGGACATCCCCAAGGCTCCGGGCTCCCTGGAAGAAGCCCTTGAGGCCCTGCGCGAGGACAACGAGTTCCTCCAGGCCGGCGGCGTCTTCACCCAGGACCTGATCGATACTTGGATTGATTACAAGTACGAGAATGAGATCCGCCCGCTGTCACTGCGCCCGAACCCCTACGAGTTCGAGCTCTACTACGGCGTCTAATATCACCACGCAGTAAAGAGGCCAGCCTCAGTCCCAACGGACTGAGGCTGGCCTCTTTTTGATGTGTGGATTACTCGGATCTGCCTTGGTCGCGGTCCCTAAGGTTCTTGCTGATCTCGTCCAACTTGTCCTTGACGAAACTGGCGGCATCCGAAATCCCCTTTTCCGCGCTACCCAGCGGGTCCAACTGAAGGTAGACGTTCTTATCGATGGGAAGATCGTATTCGTCTTTCAGATGAGTACCGCCGGATACGCCAGCCAGTGACAGGTACACAAGTGCTTCGGTCCTGGCGATACCCGCGATCGTCCCGAAGACGACGGTGAACTCGTTGGGCTGAAAGCTCACAGAATGGCCCACGTGACGCCTGTCCAGCTCTCCGGCAGGAATGGCCCTCTCAGACGGATTTCCGTTGTATTCCATGTACTTCCCCTATGCATTGAGATCAGAGACAAAAGAAGTCTATAAGGATACTTAGCTTTGGGGCAGTGGATGTCACCCAGCCCCCGCTGGACCAAGACTGATGAGGGTCCGGACGCCATGGTCACGCGAAGGCTTTGTACATGGTCCGCTGCGGTCCCGCACTGCCGCCCAAATATCGTCCGGAATCCACGAACCCCGCCTTTGTGTACGCGGCCAGCCCTGCGGGATTGCGCTCATTGACGGAAAGTACGACGCCGGCCTGTCCGCCACCCAGCCTGGACGTCAGCTTGCGCGCCTCCTCGGATGCCGCCCGCGCAGCCAAGGTGCCGAGTCCGCGTCCTTGGCTTTTTGAGTCGATGAGGAATCCCCGCAACAACCACACGGACTCGTCATCGGGCCAACCCGCCAGCGTGGCAGCTGCGGACTGGAGGGTGAGAACGCCAACCGCGACTCCCCCCGACTCAATGACGTACGGGAATCGGGATTCCTCTTCCAGGGAAATCAGCATCATGCGCAATGGTTCGCCTACGAAATCCCGCTGCCCCGGTTCAACAGCCAACTCCGCTACCGCGCCAAGGTGAATGGCCCGGGCGTCGCCGTCGAGCATTTTGAGGGGAATCAGCCAAATATCGCCGCGCTCAGAGTGATCACTCTCGATTGAAAATGCTTCTTCTGAGTCATGTTCAAGCATTTTTCGTGTTTCTCCTCTTAGGATTGTCACAACCGTTAGTGCCATGAAGGGACCACTTCCGATGAACCAGCCCAACGTCATCCTGATCTGCGTTGATGAGTGGAGGGGCGACTGCTTGTCCGCGGACGGGCATCCCTATGTGGAGACACCCCACCTCGATGACCTTGCCCGTAACGGTGTCAGGTTTTCCAAGGGCTATTCTGCTACACCATCGTGTGTGCCAGCCCGCGTGGCCCTGTTCACCGGGCAATCGCAGGAACGGCATGGCCGCGTGGGCTACAACGACGGCGTGCCGTTCCATGCAGTCCATCCCGTGACGGTACAGGGCGAATTCCGGAAGGGCGGCTACCACACCCAAGCCATCGGGAAGATGCATGTGTGGCCGGAACGCTCCAGGCTCGACTTTGACGACGTCATCCTCCATGACGGATATCTGCACCATGCCAGGCAGGAACACCAGCAGCATTTCGCAAAATTTGACGATTATGTTCCGTGGCTCCGCCGCCAACCAGGGATGGGCCCGGACGTGGAGTACTTCGATCACGGCGTCAATTGCAATTCAATTGTCGCCCGCCCCTGGGACAAGGCCGAAAACCTGCATCCTACGCATTGGATCGGCACCCAAGCCATCGAGTGGATGCACAGGCGCGATCCCGTCAAACCTTTTTTCCTCTACCTTTCCTTCCACCGCCCGCACCCGCCGTACGATCCGCCGTCGTGGGCCTTCGAGCAGTACCTCAACATACCGCCCTATGAAGCTGTGGAAGGCGATTGGGAACAGCACTGGGATGACCATCGACAGGACGGAAACTATCAGGCCAGCTACGGCAGAATCCCGGACCGCGTAGTCCATCGGGCCAGGGCAGGCTACTACGGCCTCATGGCCCAGATTGACTTACAGATCAACCGCATCAAAGAGTCCCTGGCAGACTTCGGCCTGCACGAAAACACCGTGCTTGCGTTCACGAGCGACCACGGCGAAATGATGGGCGATCACCATATGTTCCGAAAAGCTGTGCCGTACGAAGGTTCCTCCCGCGTACCGTTCATCATCGCCAATTCTCCGGCCGCCCCGAAAGCCGCACGTGGCGCGGTGGTGGATCACGTGGTGGAACTCAGGGACATCATGCCTACCCTGCTGGACCTTGCGGGGCTTCCCATCCCGGACTCCGTGGACGGAAGGTCGCTGGCACCCATCGTCCGGGGCGAGAGCAGCGAAGCGGTGCGGGAGGTCCTTCATGGCGAACACGTGTACTGGGGCCAGAACCTGCACTGGCTGACGGATGGCCACCACAAATACATCTGGGGGTCCGGCGAGGGAACGGAAGAACTCTTCAACCTCGACGCCGATCCCCAGGAACGGCACAACCTCGCCGACGACCCCGCCAATCTCGGAGACCTGCCGTCCTGGCGGCAGCGGATGGTGGAGACGCTCCGGGACCGCGAAGAAGGTTACGTCGTTGACGGGGCCCTCACGCCCGGAGCCCAGGTTGTGGCCATGCTGCGGCACGCCCGTGAAAAGGCATCCGCGGCCACGCTTCAGTGGCCGTAGAACTCTTTCTCAAAAACGCCCCGGGCCCGGCGACTGAGCCGTAGATAGTCCTCTTCGAAATGACCTGCGTTTCCAGGTTGGTAGCCACACCAGCGGGCCACAGCCTCCAGGTCCTTACGGGATGAGGGCAGCAGGTCCGAGGCGCGGCCGGTCACGATGACGTTGGCGGAGCGGATACGGCTGGCGAGCCGCCATGCCTCCCGCAGGAGCGTGGCGTCGTCTTCGGCGATGAAATCCAACTTTTCCGCAGCAGCCAGTGCATCCAGGGTTGACGATGTCCGCAACTCCGGGTGTTTTCCGGCGTGCTGAAGCTGAATCAACTGGACCAGCCATTCAACGTCGCTCAGGCCGCCCCGGCCAAGCTTGACGTGCCGGGCTGGATCAGCGCCGCGAGGCAGACGCTCGGACTCCACCCGCGCCTTGACGCGGCGAATCTCCCGGAGATCGTTGTCCGCGAGTTGCTCCGGGTACCGAAGGGGATCAATGAGACGGAGAAAGTCAGCGGCAAGCTCATCCGAGCCTGCCATCGGGCGGGCCCGCAGGAGGGCTTGCGCTTCCCAGATAAGGGACCACCGCCGGTAGTACTCCGCATACGAATCCAAGGACCGCACCATGGCGCCGTTCTTGCCTTCCGGACGGAGGTCGGCGTCCACCATGAGCACTCGTTCGGCCATGATGGCGGGCTTGAGCGGCTGGGTGAGGAAGCTCGATACCTTGGCCACAATGGTGGTCGCCTGTTCCTGGGCCTCCGCATCACTGAATCCGGGGCGGGCACGGTGTACATAGATGACGTCCGCGTCTGAGCCGTAGCCGATCTCCCGGCCACCCTGCCGGCCCATGGCCACCACCAGCACATCGGTTTTCAACGGCCCAGTCGCCGCGATGACGCCCTCCGCCACATGCAAAGCCCCGAGAACCGCCGCCCGATCCGTTTCGGACAAGGCCAACCCCACGGCATCCTGATCGAGCAACCCGGCGCTATCCGCAATCGCGGTCCGCAGGATCTCCCGACGCCGGATCAGCCGGACCAGCCTCATGGCACTCTCGGGATCCGCGTGACGGGAGAGCTTGGACCGGATCTCCTGCCATTGGGCTTCAAAAGGTATCGGCACCAGGTCCTTGTCACTGCCCAACCAGGCAACGGACTCCGGAGAAACTTCCAACAGATCCGAAATCAGCCGGGAATTGGCCAGCACTTGGCAGAGCCGCTCGGCGGCCGCTTGAGAATCCCGGAGCAGACCGAGGTACCAATGAGTGGTTCCGAGGGCTTCACTGACCCTGCGGAAGGCGAGGAGCCCGGCGTCGGGATCAACACCCTCGGCAAGCCATCCCAAGAGGATCGGCAAGAGCTGCCTCTGCAGCGCAGCGCGTCGACTGACGCCTGCGGTGAGTGCCTCTATGTGCCGCATGGCACCTTGAGGGTCCACGTAGCCAAGTGCGGCGAGACGGCCTTGGGCAGCCTCGGGGCTGAGCTTCGCGTCCTCGCTGCTCAGCTTTGCTGCGGTGTTGAGCAGCGGACGGTAGAAGATCCGCTCATGGAGCTCACGGACAGCTTTTTTGGTCTTTTGCCATGTGGCCATCAGCTGGTCAGGGTGCGGCCGCTCCAGGGCGAACGGCCCCAGGACGGCCTTGGCAAGGAAGCGCTGGGCATCCTCAGCAACAGGCATGAGGTGTGTCCGACGCAATTGGAAGAGCTGGATTCTGTGTTCCAGCAGGCGCAGGTAGCGGTACGCGTTGTCAAAGGCCGCGGCATCCGTCCGTCCGATGTAACCGCCGGCAGACAAGGCAGCGATGGCGGAGGTGGTGTCCCGGCGACGAAGTGACTCGTCAGACTTTCCGTGCACCAATTGCAGCAGCTGAACCGTAAATTCAACGTCGCGGAGTCCGCCGCGCCCCAGCTTGATCTGGCGCTGTTCCTCGGCCGCCGGAATGTAATCGGTCACCCTGCGGCGCATGGCCTGAACCGACTCCACAAAACCCTCACGGCCTGCGGAGGCCCAGACCAGAGGCTCCACAGCCTTCTCGTAGCGCTGGCCCAGGTCCCGGTCACCGGCAATGGTCCGCGCCTTCAGCAGGGCCTGGAACTCCCAGCTTTCGGCCCAGCGGGCGTAATAGCTCAAGTGCGAGGGCAGCGTGCGAACCAGCGGGCCGGACTTTCCTTCTGGACGGAGGTTGGCGTCAACTTCCCACAGTCCCGGTTCCGGCGCGGAGGAAGAGATGGCCCTGGAGATACCGGAGGCAAGAGCAGTGCCGATGGTGGACGCGCGGGCGTCGTCCAACTCCCCTGCTTCGATGACATAAATGACGTCGACGTCGGAAATGTAGTTCAGTTCTCTGGCGCCGCATTTGCCCATGCCCATGACGGCAAGCCCGACGTCGGCAATTTCGGCCGCGTCGAACTGGGCCTCAGCTTCGGCCCGGGACACCGCGAGGGCAGCCTCGATGGCGGCCCCTGCGAGGTCGGCCAACTCTGCGCCCACCGCGGGCATGAAGTCCGTTGGTGATGCAGCGCAGATGTCCTTGATGGCCAGCTCTGTCAAACCACGGCGGTACGCACTCCGCAGGGCCGCGTAGGCTGGCAGCCCTGTCATTCCGGCCACCGGGCGCTGTGCATTGGGCTCGGCTTTCACGGAGCGCAGCAGACCGGCCCGAAGCTCTTCATTGGAGGCCTGAACCGGCTCCGGACTGACCCGGACGTTGAACACATCCAGATGCTCCGGCCGCCGCATGAGAAACTCACCCAGAGCCTCGGAGGCACCCAGGAGCCGGTACATGGGCTCGCTGATGTCCTGATCAGCCGCGGCCAGCTTCTTCAGCCCCGGGTTCTTCTCGATCAGGCGGACCAAAGACTGGAGGGCGGTATCCGGGCTTGCGGACAAGGAAAGCCCGGCGAACAGGGCGTCCTCGTCTATCCCTTCAAGTTCCGGGGCAGCGAGGAACCGTTCGCCTTTTTCGAGGTCACTGAATCCGGCTGAGATGAGCCGACGCGCAAGGCTCATTGGCCCGGCCTAGAGAATGCCGAGGTTGCGCTGCAACTCGTACGGGGTGACCTGGAGGCGGTAGTCCTGCCACTCCGCACGCTTGTTGCGCAGGAAGTGTTCGAACACCTGCTCTCCCAGGATCTCAGCCACCAGTTCGGATTCTTCCATGGCTCGAATGGCATCGTGGAGGCTGGCCGGCAACGGTGCGTGCCCCATGGCCCGACGCTCCGCGGTGGTCAACGACCATACGTCGTCTTCAGCTGCGGCGGGAAGTTCGTAGCCTTCCTCGATGCCCTTCAAACCGGCACCCAGCAGCACGGCGTAAGCCAGGTACGGGTTGGTTGCGCTGTCGATTCCACGGTATTCGATGCGCGCCGACTGGCCCTTGCCGGGCTTGTACAGCGGAACGCGAACCAATGCCGAGCGGTTGTTGTGGCCCCAGCTCAGGTAGCTGGGGGCTTCGCCGCCACCCCAGAGGCGCTTGTAGGAATTGACGAACTGATTGGTGACGGCGGTGAATTCAGGAGCGTGCTTGAGGATTCCGGCAATGAACTGGCGCGCCGTCTTGGACAGCTGGAACTCGGCGCCGGCTTCGAAGAATGCGTTGGTGTCGCCCTCAAAGAGCGAGAAGTGGGTGTGCATGCCTGAACCGGGGTGGTCCGTGAACGGCTTGGGCATGAAGGTGGCGTACGTACCCTGCTGAAGGGCCACTTCCTTGATGACCGTCCGGAACGTCATGATGTTATCCGCGGTCTGAAGCGCATCCGCATAGCGGAGGTCGATCTCGTTCTGGCCAGGGCCGGCCTCGTGGTGGCTGAACTCCACCGAGATGCCGACGGATTCGAGCATGGTGACCGCTGTGCGGCGGAAGTCCTGCGCTACACCACCCGGTACATGGTCAAAGTAGCCGCCTTCGTCCACGGGCACGGGAGCGCCGTCCGGACCCAGGTCCTTGGACTTCAGCAGGTAGAACTCAATCTCAGGGTGGGTGTAGCAGGTAAAGCCCATGTCAGCGGCCTTCGCAAGGGTCCTCTTGAGGACGTTGCGGGGGTCCGCGGCAGATGGCTCACCGTCGGGAGTGAGGACATCGCAGAACATGCGGGACGTCTGCTCTGTCTCTCCACGCCACGGCAGGATCTGGAAGGTGGACGGGTCCGGCTGCGCGAGCATGTCCGACTCGAACACGCGGGCCAGGCCTTCAATGGCGGACCCGTCAAAGCCAAGGCCTTCTTCAAAGGCACCCTCAACTTCCGCCGGCGCTAGCGCCACCGATTTAAGGGAACCCACGACGTCGGTGAACCACAAGCGTACGAAGCGCACGTCACGCTCTTCGATCGTCCGCAGAACGAACTCTTGCTGGCGGTCCATAGGGCCTCTTTTCCGATTCGGTGTCCATGCCGCTGGTTTCATTGGAGAGAAGCCACGACAGTTCAGCCTTCACTCTACTAAGAGTTCCGAGCTAATGCCGCAGCAGTGCCTGCGCGTAACACAGCGTTTACATAAGGTGACGCCCGGCACACTGGTGGCAGCCGCCGTCGGCACCGCTTAGGCTCTATCCATGGCCCCGAGCAACCTTCCTGAGTCCACCACGCCCGCCGAAGTTCCCGCACCCTACGGCACGGGACCTGCAGGCGCTGCCCCTGTGCCGTCGACCAGCGGCAGGAAGCCAGTCAGCCGGGTCCGGATACACCACCTTCAGCAGGCCAAGGACAACGGCGAGCACTTTGCCATGCTGACCGCCTATGAGCAGTACACCGCGGAGATCTTTGATCAGGCCGGAATCGAAGTCCTGCTGGTGGGCGACTCCGCTTCCAACAACGTGTTCGGCAATGAGACGAGCCTTCCCGTCACGGTGGACGAGCTCCTGCCCTTGACGCGGGCGGTGAGCAGGGCGGCCAAGCGCGCGTTGGTAGTGGCGGATCTGCCGTTTGGCAGCTACGAAGTTTCCCCCGGCCAGGCCGTCGCCACCGGCGTCCGGTTCCTCAAGGAAGGACTGGCGCACGCCGTCAAAATTGAGGGAACCGCTTACTACGCCGAGACTGTCAAAGCCATGGTCCAAGCAGGAATCCCGGTCATGGCCCACATCGGTTTCACTCCCCAAAGCGAACATTCCCTCGGCGGCTATCGCGTCCAGGGCCGTGGCGATGACGCCCAGCGGCTCGTGGATGATGCACTCGCGCTGCAGGACGCGGGCGCTTTCAGTGTCCTCATGGAAATGGTGCCTGCCGAGACCGCAGCAGCCGTGGATGCCGCAGTGCGGGTACCCACGGTCGGTATCGGGGCTGGCAAGAGCACCACAGGGCAGGTTCTTGTGTGGCAGGACATGGCAGGGTTGCGTGGCGGCAAGATGGCAAAGTTCGTCAAGCAGTACGCAGATCTTCGCACCACGCTGAGTGACGCCGCGGCCGCCTACGGGGAGGATGTCCGATCCGGTCAGTTCCCCGGACCGGAGCACTCCTTCTAGCCGCAGCCTTCCAGTCGCCCGGACCCGTTACCCGCGCGGCTAGTCGTCGTCCTGGGCGTCCCAGGCGTCATTGCGTGATTTGACCTTCTCCAAGGCGTGCTCAGCTTCTTCCCTTGTTTTATAGGGGCCAATCAGCTGGGTCCAATCGGACATCGCGTCCTCTTCGATCTCGTGCGTTTTGACGTTGTACCAGTACTCCGTCACGTCTCCTCCTCCGTCCGGGGCCCTTCGACGCGTAACGTTGGCGGGGTCACGGGAACCCGGCCACACTTTGTTACTTGCGTCTCTTGTGTGCCTTATATGATCAATCTATGCCTTCTCTTGCTTCGACTGCACCCATTGGCGCCCTCACCCCGGGAACCATCACCCCTGAACGTCCCGTCCCGGCGTCCATTCCCAGGCCGGAGTATGTAGGCAAGAAGGCACCGGCCAAGTTCACCGGCTCCGAGGTGAAGTCTCCCGAGACCATCGAGAAGATCCGGATCGCGGGAAAGATCGCCGCGCAAGCGATCGTTGAGGTAGGCAAGCACCTCCAGCCCGGTGTCACCACGGACCAGCTGGACAGAGTGGGACACGAGTTTCTTCTGGACCACCATGCTTACCCCTCCACGCTCGGATACCGCGGGTTCCCCAAATCGCTGTGTTCCTCCCTCAACGAAGTCATCTGCCACGGAATCCCCGACTCAACCGTGGTCCAGGATGGCGACATCCTGAACATTGACATCACCGCTTTTATCAACGGAGTGCATGGGGACACTAATTACACTTTCCTGGTTGGCGACGTGGATGAAGAATCCCGTCTGCTGGTTGAGCGTACGCAGGAGTCGCTCAACCGGGCCATCAAGGCCGTGGCCCCTGGCCGCGAAATCAACGTAATCGGCCGAGCAATCCAGTCCTATGCCAAACGCTTCGGCTATGGCGTGGTCAGGGATTTCACCGGCCACGGCGTGGGTGAGGCCTTCCACACCGGCCTCATCATTCCGCATTACGACGCAGCCCCGGCGTACAACACAGTGATCGAGGCAGGCATGGTTTTCACCATCGAACCCATGCTGACCCTCGGCACCATCGAATGGGAGATGTGGTCCGATGACTGGACTGTTGTCACCAAGGACCACAAACGCACGGCCCAATTCGAACACACCCTGCTGGTCACCGAGACCGGCGCGGAAATCCTTACCCTTCCCTGAGCCCTGAGCTTACGGAAGGTCCCCGCAGCCCGGGCGGCTGTGCCATGCCCATCCCCTCCTGCCATGATCGGAAATGCATTGTCCAAGAAGGATGAGAAGACCCACAAGAACGCCCCGTTGATCGGAATCGACATCGGTGGCACCGGCATCAAGGGCGGCATTGTCGACCTGAAGAAGGGCAAGCTGATTGGCGATCGCTTCCGCGTCCCCACTCCGCAACCCGCCACTCCGGAGGCTGTGGCTGAGGTAGTTGCCCAAATCGTGGAGGAACTCTCCAGCCGTCCCGACGCCCCGGCAGCGGACACACCGGTGGGCGTGACCTTCCCCGGCATCATCCAGCACGGCGTGGTCAACTCCGCGGCCAACGTGGACAAGACCTGGCTCAGCACCGACATCGATGCCACCTTCACCAAGCGCCTGGGCCGTCCCGTAGAGGTCATTAATGATGCCGACGCAGCAGGCCTCGCCGAAGCCCGCTATGGCGCCGGCGAAGGTGTGGACGGCACCGTCCTGGTGATCACCTTGGGTACCGGGATCGGATCGGCATTCATCTTCAACGGTCAGTTGGTCCCCAACGCCGAGCTCGGCCACCTGGAGGTGGACGGACACGACGCCGAGACCAAGGCCTCGGCTGTTGCCCGCGAACGCGATGGCCTGAGCTGGGATGAGTACGGCGTCCTGTTGAACCGCTACCTCCAGCATGTTGAGTTCCTGTTTTCCCCGGAACTCTTCATTGTGGGCGGCGGCATCTCGAAGCGCTCCGACGAGTACTTCCCGCACCTTCAGTTGAGGACCAAAATAGTCACGGCAAAGTTGAAGAACGACGCCGGGATCGTGGGCGCCGCGCTTGAGGTCGCATTGCACCACAAACTCGCGAAGTAGCCGCGGCATGGCCGAGGACCGGGCTACTTCCCGGCGCGACGAACCGGGAGTCGCAATCGTCACCGGCGCCAGCCGCGGGATCGGTGCCGCCGTGGCAAAGGCCGCGGCGGCCGCCGGCTATGACGTCGTCGTCAATTACTCTGTTGACAGCGAAGGCGCAGAGGCTGTGGTCAACCACATCCTGGCTCTAGGCGGCAGTGCCCGCAGCGTCCAGGCCGATGTCAGCCAACCCGCCGACGTCGGACGCTTGTTCGACGCCGCTGCCGGTTGGGGTGCACTGACCGCCGTCGTCAACAACGCCGCTATCACCGGGAATCTGATCGGCACCTTGGTGGAAGTACCGGCCGAAACGGTCCAGCGCGTTGTTGACGTCAACGTCTCCGGCATGATCTTCATGTGCCAGGAAGCGGTGCGGAGGCTCTCCACGCACAACGGCGGCAGCGGCGGATCCATCATCAACATCTCCTCCACAGCCACCAAAGCCGGCTCCCCCGGCACATGGGTCCACTACGCAGCCACCAAGGGCGCCGTTGACGTCCTGACCGTGGGTCTGGCAGCAGAAGTGGCCAAGCAGGGCATCCGCGTCAACGCCGTTGCCCCCGGAAGCACCAACACCGGCCTCCATGCAGCTGCCGGTATGCCGGACCGGGTGGAGAGACTGAACCCCACCATTCCGATGGGTCGTGGAGCTGAACCTGAAGAGGTGGCTGATGCAGTGATGTGGCTCATGTCCGACGGCGCCGGCTACATTACGGGAGCGGTGCTCCCGGTGTCCGGCGGGCGATGACGCCGGTCCAGGATTGGTGCCGGTGGCGGCTGCGGCTTCCCCTCCGCTGCCGCCACCGGAGCTAGAGTTGGCTCTTTTCCGAACCTGTGGCTTCTTGGGTGCCTGCTTTGGCCTCTTCTGCCTCATGGCGGAGCAGCGAAATGGCTGACTCAAAGTCTTCCAAAGACTCGAACGCCTGATAGACGCTCGCAAAACGAAGGTACGCCACTTCATCAAGCTTTCTCAGCGGACCCAGAATCGCCAGGCCAACCTCGTGGGCATCGATTTCCGCCGCGCCTGAGGAACGAATATTCTCCTCGACTTCCTGGGCCAGCATGGCGAGGTCGTCTTCGGTGACGGGCCTCCCCTGGCATGCCTTGCGCACTCCACTGATGACCTTGATCCGGCTGAACGGTTCGCCCACGCCCGACCTCTTGATGACAGACAAGCTGGTGGTCTCCACGGTGGTGAAGCGGCGTCCACATTCCGGACATTGGCGGCGGCGTCGAATGGAAGAGCCATCGTCAGCCATGCGGCTGTCAACGACGCGGGAGTCGGGATTCCGGCAGAACGGACAATACACGCTGGGCCTCCCCTAACAGCTCCGGCACCGAATCGAATGCGGCAGGACGCCGGATACGCAAAAGGTGCCGGAAGATTCACTTCCGGCACCAGTTTACGGTCAGCCGTCCTGTAATGACAAGCGTGTAATTACTACATGTAGTAGTGGGCACCCTTATATGTAGTGGTTAAGGCTCCTGAGTGAACCGGATACGGACAGCGTCACCGTGGCCAGGGAGGTCTTCAGCGCCGGACAGGCTCACTATGTGTCCGCTGACCTGCTCCAAAGCGGCGCGGTCATAATTGATGACCTGGACTGCGCGGAGGAAGGTGGTGACATTGAGCCCCGATGAGAAGGCCGCCGTCCCGCTGGTGGGCAGTACGTGGTTGGACCCGGCGCAGTAGTCGCCCAAGCTCACCGGACTGAAATCGCCCACGAAAATCGCCCCGGCGTTACGGATCCGCGACGCAACAGCGGCTGCGTCCGCCGTCATGATTTCCAAGTGCTCAGCGGCGTACGCGTTGCAGACCGCAATGCCCTGCTCAAGATCATCCACCAGCACCACACCGGACTGCGGTCCGGAGAGCGCCTCAAGAACGCGGGCCCTGTGCTTGGTGGCACCGGCTTGCCGCGCCAGTTCAAGCACGACGGCGTCAGCCAGTTCAGGCGAGTCCGTCACCAGGACAGAAGCTGCCTTGGGATCATGCTCTGCCTGGCTGATGAGATCGGCAGCCACCAAGGGCGCGTGTGCAGTGGCGTCGGCGAGAATGGCAATCTCCGTAGTTCCTGCCTCCGAGTCAATGCCCACCACACCCTTGACCAGCCGCTTGGCTGTGGCCACGAAAATGTTGCCGGGTCCCGTGACCACGTCAACAGGCTCAAGGGGCAGCTCATCTCCGCTTCCCGGGATGCCGTAGGCAAACGAAACAATCGCCTGCGCACCACCGATTGCATACACCTCGTTGATGCCCAGGAGCTTCGCGGCGGCCAGGATGGTGGGGTGCGGCAGGCCATCGAAGTCTTTCTGCGGCGGAGAGGCCAGCGCAATGGACTCGACGCCGGCAGCAACCGCGGGGACCACGTTCATAATGACCGATGACGCCAAGGGCGCGAGTCCACCTGGGACGTAGAGCCCGACGCGCCCCACCGGGATCCAGTTCTGGCTGACGACAGCGCCGTCGCCGAGTTGAACATCAACGTTGGCAGGGCGTTGCTGGTCAGCAAACTGCCGGGCGCGTTTGATGGACTCCTCCAAGGCGGCCCGCACCTTGGGATCAAGTTCGGTCAGGGCCCTGGTGAGTGCCTCTGCCGGGACCCTGGGGTGGGACTGTTCCACGCCGTCGAACTTCTTTGCCAGTTCGCCCAGGGCGGCAAACCCCCGGCTACGGACCTCGGAAATGATGTCCAGGACCTTCTGCTCCGCGTCTGCCATGGTCTGATGCTGCGCCCTGGGCACGGCCTCCCGCAGCTCCGCCAAGGAGAGGTGGCGGCCCCGGAAATCGATGCTCCGGAAGTCAAGGGCGTCAGTGGAGGGGGCAGAAGTATCCGAGGAAGTGGTCACCCGGCTATTTTACGGGCTTCTTTGACAGAACCCCGAACAGCGCCAGGACGAACGTGATGAAGGCGATCGCAGCAGGCCACAGAACCAGCACGGCGTAAGAGCGAAGAGTAAAACCAAACCCCGGGCCAAGGGCCGGGTCCGGGGCTGGACCCAGTACCTGGGCGGTAAGCAAACCAACCAGCCACGCGATGAGAGCTCCCACGGCGCCGCCAACAAGGGCAAAGGCCAAACGTCGTCCGGAACCCTCACCCTGCAGCTTGCCGTCAAGCATGACGCCGGTGAGGCAGCCTGCCAGCAACATCAAAGCTCCAAGAACCAGGTCCCGCGGAAGCCAGGAATCAGGATTGGCCGCGTTCGCCAGATCCGGATTGCCGGAGACCAGGTTCAGCCCGCCCGGAGCAAGCAGCCACCAGATCACCCCGGCCACCACGCCCAAAGCAGCCGGAAGGACCAGCCAAAGAACGTCCTTCGACGCCCGCGGCTTCACGATGGATTTCGGTTCTGCCACGGCGGGGGCGTGCATTGTTGGCTCGGTCATGCAACTCACATTAACAAAGGTTCACGCCTACTCAACAAAATGTGGGTCTCACAGGATGGGAGGAATACCCTGAAGGTGAGATGTACCGCCACAGTTCAGGAGAATACCCACGTGTCAACCGAACCATCCGGCTTCGATCAGACTTTCAGGGAAATGTTCCGTCGGCATGCGGCCGGCGTGGCGATCATCACGGCAAACCTCAACGGAAGCCCGTTTGGATTCACCGCCACCTCCGTGGCCTCCCTGTCCGCAGAGCCACCCCGCTTCACCTTCAATATGGCCAGGAGCTCCAGTTCCTGGCCGGCCGTGGCCAACGCGGAGTACATCGGAGTCCACATGCTGGGGTTGGACAACCAGGCCCTGGCCAATCGCTTCGCGCGGACCCGCGACCGGTTCGACGGCGACCACTGGGAGCCGGGCCCCCACGACGTCCCCATCCTCAAGGACGTCAGCGGCTGGCTCGTGGGCAGGATCCAGATGCGCCTGTCTTTCGAGAACAACGCAGTAGTGGTGGTGGAGGTTGTTGACGGGCAAGTCGGCGACGACGGTACTCCCCTGCTTTACCACAGCGGCGGCTACAGCAAGCCTGCCCCGCTCGACTACGAGATCTGACCGGGCGCACCAGCCACCCCTCTGGTTACCCAGGCAGGCTAGTTATCCAGGCAGGCCGGACCCAGCAGGACTTTGAGATCACCGAAGAGCGATGGACTCGGGTTGACCCGCATATGAACGGGCAGGCCCATGACTTCCACCTTGGTATCCCCCATGAGCTTGAGCCGGACCTCGGAGTTCCCACGGTGAGTGCGCAGCACGTCACGCAGGTCCGTTACCACCGCTTCGGTGGCCTTGAACGTGGGAATGGTGATCACCACGGGACCGTTCACGCTTTCGCTGAGGTCCGGAACGGAAAGCTCCATGCAGTTGAGAGTGACCGCACCGTCGTCGCGTCGCTGCAGGCGTCCCTTGACCACAACAATCAGATCCTCCGCCAGGACTGAGGCAATGGGCCCGTACACCTGCCCGAAGAACATGACTTCCATGGAAGCGCCAAGGTCCTCAATCTCCGCTCGGGCGTAAGCATTTCCGCTGGCTTTCGCGATCCTTCGGCTCAGCGAGGTGATCATGCCGGCAATGGTGACGATTGCGCCGTCGTGCGGTCCATCCTCGCCGATGATCGACGTAATGGACTGTTCCGCGTGCTGGCTAAGGACGCCCTCCAACCCCTGCAGGGGGTGATCTGAAACGTAAAGTCCCAGCATGTCCCGTTCGAAGGACAGCTTGTCCTTCTTCTCCCACTCGGGCAAGTCCGGGATCTCGGTGGTCAGCGACGCTTCGGGCTCCTGGTCTTCAAAGCCCGCGAAAAGATCGAACTGGCCAATCGCTTCGTTGCGCTTGAGCGTGATCACCGAGTCAATGGCTTCTTCGTGGATCATCGCCAGGGCACGCCGATGGTGGCCCAGCGAATCGAACGCTCCGGCTTTGATCAGCGATTCGATGGTGCGCTTGTTACACACCACGGCCGGCACCTTGAGGAGGAAGTCTTTGAAGGACGTGTACTTGCCCTCGGAAGTACGGGCGGTCACCATGGCATCCACCACGTTGACGCCCACGTTACGGATGGCACCCATGCCGAAGCGGATGTCTGTGCCCACAGGAGTGAAGTTCAACGAGGACTCGTTGACATCCGGCGGCAGGACGGTGATGCCCATACGCCGGCATTCATTGAGGTAGATAGCGGACTTATCCTTGTCATCACCAACTGAAGTGAGCAGGGCGGCCATGTACTCCGGCGCATAGTGCGCCTTCAGGTAGGCCGTCCAGTAGGAGATCACGCCGTACGCTGCCGAGTGTGCCTTGTTGAAGGCGTAGTCGGAGAATGGGAGCAGGATGTCCCAGAGGGTCTTGACGGCGGCCATGGAGTAGCCGTTGTCCTGCATGCCTTGGGAGAAGCCGGCGAACTGTTTGTCCAGCTCGGACTTCTTCTTCTTACCCATGGCACGGCGGAGAATGTCTGCCTGGCCAAGTGAGTAGCCGGCCAGCTTCTGGGCTACGGCCATGACCTGCTCCTGATACACGATCAGGCCGAAGGTCCCGCCAAGGATTTCCCTGAGCGGTTCTTCCAACTCCGGGTGGATGGGAATGACTTCCTGGATCCCGTTCTTGCGCAAGGCGTAGTCGGTGTGGGCGTTGGCGCCCATGGGACCGGGCCGGTAAAGCGCAAGGACTGCTGAAATGTCTTCGAAGTTGTCAGGCTTCATCAGCTTGAGCAAGGACCGCATGGGTCCACCGTCGAGCTGGAACACACCCAAGGTGTCACCACGGGCCAGGAGTTCGTAGGAGGGCGCGTCGTCGAGTTCCAGATTTTCAAGATCGAGGTCAACGCCCCGGTTCATCTTGATGTTCTCCAGGGCGTCCGAAATGATCGTCAGGTTTCGGAGGCCCAGGAAGTCCATCTTGATCAGGCCGAGGCCTTCAGACGTCGGGTAATCGAACTGGGTGATGACCTGGCCGTCCTGGAAACGGCGCATGATGGGGATGACATCGATGATGGGGTCCGAGGACATGATGACGCCGGCAGCGTGGACACCCCACTGGCGCTTCAGGCCCTCAATGCCCAACGCGGTCTCGAAGACCTTGGCGGCCTCGGGGTCAGTGGCAATCAGCTGCCGGAAATCCCCTGCTTCGCTGTACCGCTTTGATTCCTTGTTCTGGATATCTGCCAGAGGAATGTCCTTGGCCATGACGGCAGGCGGAAGGGCCTTGGTGAGCGTCTCGCCCATGCTGAACGGGTAGCCCAGCACACGGGAGGAGTCCTTGAGCGCCTGCTTGGTCTTGATCGTTCCGTAGGTGACGATCATGGCCACACGTTCATCGCCGTACTTCTTGGTGACGTAGTCGATCACCTCGGAGCGGCGGCGATCATCGAAGTCGACGTCGAAGTCAGGCATGGAAACGCGGTCCGGGTTGAGGAAGCGTTCAAAGATCAGGCCGTGCTGCAGCGGGTCAAGGTCGGTGATGCGCATGGCATAGGCCACCATGGAACCTGCACCGGAACCACGGCCGGGACCTACGCGGATGCCATTGTTCTTGGCCCAGTTGATGAAGTCGGCAACCACCAGGAAGTACCCGGGGAACCCCATGGAGGTGATGACGCCCAGCTCATAGTCCGCCTGCTTCCGGACCTTGTCAGGAATGCCTTGGGGATAGCGGTACTTCAGGCCCGTATCAACTTCCTTGACCAGCCAGGAGGTCTCGTCTTCCCCGGGAGGGCAAGGGAAACGCGGCATGTAGTTGGCCCCGGTGTTGAACGACACTTCACAGCGCTCGGCGATGAGCAGCGTGTTGTCGCAGGCTTCCGGGTGATCACGGAACAGCTCCCGCATCTCCTGCGGAGACTTCAGGTAGTAGCCGCTGCCGGAGAACGCGAAACGGGAACCGCCGTTGTCATACGTTGGTTCCAGGAGGGTGGAACCGGACTGAATGGCCAGCAACGCTTCGTGAGCCTTGGCATCGTGCTCATGCGTGTAGTGGAGGTCATTGGTGGCCACCAGCGGGAGGTTGAGTTCCTTGGCCAAGCGCAGGAGGTCGCCGGTCACGCGCCGCTCAATGTCCAGGCCGTGGTCCATTAGTTCGCAGAAGTAGTTCTCCGCCCCAAAAATGTCGCGGAACTCTGCTGCAGCCTCCACAGCCTCGCGGTAGAGGCCGAGACGCAGTTTGGTCTGGACTTCTCCGGAAGGGCAACCCGTGGTGGCGATCAGACCCTCGGAATAGGTATTGAGCAGTTCCCGGTCCAACCGCGGCCATTTGCCAAAGACGGAGTCCAGGGAAGCAATGGAAGAAGCCCTGAAGAGGTTCCGCATGCCCACATTGTTGTAGCTCAGGAGCGTCATGTGGGTGTACGAGCCACCACCGGAGACGTCGTCCTTGCGCTGGCTTTCGTCGCCCCAGCGCACGCGTTCCTTGTCACCGCGGGCAGTGCCGGGGGTTACATAGGCTTCGACGCCGATGATCGGCTTGATGCCCTTGTCCGTGGCTTTGCGCCAGAAGTCGAATGCACCGAACAGATATCCATGGTCCGTGGTGGCCAGGGCGGGCATCCCCAAGCGTTCGGTTTCATCAAACAGCTCACCGAGCCTCGCAGCTCCATCCAGCATGGAGTATTCGGTGTGGGTGTGCAGATGGACGAACGAATCATTGCTGGAAGTCACCACGACAGTCTACCGTCCCGGGTCAGACAGAATTCGGACCCGGGCGGCGAGGTTGTCCTAGGCGGAACCGGTAGCGAGCAAATCCAACGCGTATTGGAGATCTGCGGGGTATTCGCTGCTGACTTCCACCCACTCGCCCGTGCGGGGGTGGGTAAAACCAAGCTGGCGGGCGTGCAGCCACTGGCGGGTGAGCCCCAGGGTCGCTGCGAGACGCGGATCCGCGCCATACGTGAGATCTCCAGCACAGGGGTGCCGCAATGCTGAGAAGTGGACGCGGATCTGGTGGGTGCGTCCGGTCTCCAGATGCACTTCCACCAGTGTTGCCTTGCCGAATGCTTCCATGACCTCGTAGTGGGTCACTGAGGGCCGACCGTCCTCGATGACAGCGAACCGCCAATCGTGGCCCGGATGGCGTCCAATCGGGGCATCAATGGTCCCTTGGAGGGGATCGGGCAAACCCTGAACAACTGCGTGATAGACCTTGTCCACAGTGCGTTCTTTGAACGCCTTCTTCAACACCGTGTAGGCGTGCTCGGTCTTGGCCACCACCATGACACCGGACGTCCCCACATCAAGCCTGTGAACGATCCCAGCACGCTCTGGCGCCCCTGACGTGGAAATCCTGTATCCGGCACCGGCTAAGCCACCCACTACTGTGGGCCCAACCCAGCCGGGTGAAGGGTGGGCTGCGACCCCCACGGGTTTGTCGATGACAACGAAATCCTCGTCATCCAGCAGGATCTTCAGGCCTTCCACAACTTCCTCCACGATTTCCAGGGGATCCGGCCGCTCAGGAACCGTGACTTCAAGCAATGCGCCAGCGACGAGCTTGGCCGATTTACCCAGCGCAACACCGTCGATGGTGACGTTTCCCTCTGAAATCAGCAGGGCCGCGGCGGACCGGGAAATGTCCAGGAGCAGTGCCAAACCGGCGTCAACACGGACCCCGGCCAGCTCTTCGGGAATCACCACGGATTTACTCACCGGTGGGCTCCCCGGTGGTGCCACTGGCAGGTTCGGCAGGTTTGGCATCTTTGGCTGCTTTGGGGCCGGCCACGTGACGCGTTCCATCCATGCCCACTCCCCTCAGGGTCAGAAGACAGATAATGACGACGCCGGACACCACCGCGGAGTCTGCGATGTTGAAAATGGCGAAGTTCGGCAACTGAATGAAATCCACCACATGGCCCATGGCGAAGGACGGCTCACGGAACAAACGGTCGGTCAGGTTGCCGAGTGCGCCGCCAAAAAGCAGCCCAAGGGAAAGTGACCACCAGGCCGAGCCCAACTTCCGCAGCTGAAAAAGAATCGCCACGGAGACGGCTGCCATGACGATCGTGAAGATCCACGTCACATTCTCCCCGATGGAAAACGCAGCTCCCGAGTTACGGATGTAGTACCAATGCAGTAAAGGCGGCAGCACCGGAATGCGCTCCCCCTCCGTCATGGTGCTGGTCACCCAGAGTTTGGTGAGCTGGTCAAAAACATAAGCGAACACGGCGAAGCCGGCGAAGAGCCAGAGCATGGCAGGACGCCACTTACGGCGCTCGGCAGGCGTCGGCTCTGTGGCGTCAGCGGTGAAGTCGTCGGTCATAGTGCTTTCATTCGGGAAGCGTGCGGGCTGCAGTCAGCTTTTAACCGCTGTCAGTCTTTAACAGCGAAAGCCGGTGGCCGAGGAGTCCTCAGCCACCGGCTTTCAGAATACTTGCTAAACGTCAGCGGTTGCTTCGCCAACCTCAGGGGCAGCGACGGAACCACGGGCGTCGAGGTCGCGGAGCTGACCTTCGATGTAAGCCTTCAGGCGTGAACGGTAGTCACGCTCGAAGCCTCGGAGCTGCTCAACCTTCCGCTCGAGAACGGAGCGCTGCTGCTCAAGGGCACCAAGGATCTTGCGGGACTTCTCCTGGGCGTCGTTGACGAGGCTGGAAGCCTCGATCTGAGCCTCGGCAATGATCTTTTCCTTCTGCTGTGCGCCGTCGGAAACGTGCTTGTCGTGCATCTGCTGCGCCATGGCCAGCAGGCCCGCAGCGGACTCAGCGGACGGGGTGACGCTGTTGCTTGCAGCGGGAGCCTTGGGCGCTGCAGCAGCGGCTGCAGCCTGCTCGGCTTCCTTCTTCTTGGCTGCATCTGCGGCCTTGGCTTCGGCTTCAGCCTTCGCCTCAGCTTCCTTGTCAACCTTGACCGGGGCCGGAACCTTCTCGACGACCGGAGCCGCAGCAGTTGCAGCGGGAACGGCCGAGCCGGCTTCGCCGAGCTTCTTGCGAAGTTCGTCGTTCTCCTGGTTCAAGCGGCGAAGTTCCACCACGATCTCGTCGAGGAAGTCATCAACCTCGTCCTGGTCGTAGCCTTCGCGGAACTTGGTCGGCTGAAAGCGCTTGTTGACAACGTCTTCTGGCGTCAAAGCCATCTGGTCACCTCGTTGGTCTAGTTAGTCAGTAGGCCTTCCGGCCGTTCAAAACTACGGTACCTAAATATCATCTTGTTCCTCCAATTCAACACCATCGTGTTGATTTGGAGAATTTGCGGCCTATGGACCATCGGTGGCCCCGGTTCCGCGGAGCAGCTACGCCAAGCTCCTCGTCACTGCCATGGCAATGCTCACGGCAATAATCAGGATCAAGAACCCCAAATCCAGGGATATTCCACCCAACTGAAGGGGTGGTATCAGCTTCCTGAGCCTGCTGAGCGGAGGATCAGTAACGGAGTAGACCACATGGGCTGTAACCAACGCCACACCCCTGGGCCGCCACTGGCGGGCGAACATCTGGACCCATTCAAAGATGAGTCGGATGATCAGGGCAATGAAGAACAGCAACAACACAATATAGATAAGGCCGAAAACAATGCCCACGAGTTAGCTCAGATCTCCCACTTGTTCCGGAATGCCGATCGGTCCTTACTATTGCAACACAGATGCCAGGCGGGTTGACCCGCCTGGCATCCGCAAAAAACTATTGTCAGCTCTGGTTGAAGAAGCTGGCCTGCGTTTCGCTGGCCTTTTTGTCATCCCCGATGACCTCAACGTACGACGGCGACAACAGGAAGACTTTGTTGGTCACCCTCTCGATGCTGCCGTGGAGGCCAAACACGAGGCCGGCCGAGAAGTCCACAAGCCGCTTGGCATCGGATTCGCCCATGTCAGTGACATTCATGATGACCGGAATGCCATCCCTGAAGCTCTCACCGATGACTTTGGCATCATTGTAAGAACGCGGGTGAACGGTGGTGATCTGCCTCAGGCCCGAGGCATCTTCGCGGCTGGACGCCGCACGCTTGATGGGTGTCACGGGTGCGCGGTATTCCTCTTCGGCATCTACAGTGGGCATTTCACGGACAACTTCCCGGACGGGAGCAGGCGCACGGCGCTCTTCCCTTTCCTGTGCCTGGGGGCGTTCTTCATCGTGGTGCGTGGCGACGGACTGCTCAGATTCGTAGTGTTCATCGCCGTCGGCGAGCCCAAGATAGATCATTGTCTTGCGCAGAGCGCCAGCCATGGTGCACTCCTATCGTTTCTGCAGTAGGCGGGCCGCCATGACTTGACATATTGGAACCCCGGCCCGTCATTCCAATACTTTGACGCTACCCCACGGCTGGACGGGAACCGAGAATATCGGAGCCAATTCTCAGGTGTGTCGCCCCGAACCTCACCGCGGCTTCCAGGTCCTGGCTCATTCCGGCAGAAATTCCCACTGCGGCCGGATGCAGTGCCCGGAGCGCCTCGGAAATCCCCGCCAGCCGCTCAAACGCGGCATTCGGATCAACCCCCAACGGTGCCACAGCCATCAGTCCGGACAATACGAGTCCGTCCGCCGACGCTATCTTTTCGCCAAGCAGCTCAACATCCGAGGGGCTGGCGCCACCCCGGTGCGCCCCGGCGTCGTGGTCCAAGCTGACCTGGATGAAGCAGTCAAGATCACCGCGGCCGGTGGCATCCTTCTCCCGGGCGACCGCTTTGGCCAAAGCCTCCACAAGCTGCGGACGATCAACGGACTGGACCGAGGCGGCGTACCGGACCACGGACTTCGCCTTATTGCTCTGAAGCTGGCCGATGAAATGCCACCGGACGTCAATCCCTGAAAGTTCAGCACTTTTGGAGGCTGCTTCCTGGTCACGGTTCTCACCGACGTCCTTCACGCCAAGGGCTGCCAGGCGGCGGACATCATCCGCGGGATGGAACTTGGTCACCACCATCAGTGTGGGCAGATCACTACGACCTGCAGCACGGGCGGCCGACTCAATCCGCTGCCGCACCAACCCCAGCCGGTCAGCGAGTTCAGCGGCGCGGGGGTCGCCAGTTGACTCTTCCCGCTGTTCGTCGCCATCTTCAAAGCTAGTCATGCGTCCACACCAAACCTGCGAATCGACCGGTCAGGGAATCCCGCCGGTAGGAAAAAAGGGAGTCGTTCTCGAGGGTGCATTCCCCCGAATACTCCACGGGGACATCCAGCGCGGCCAGCTGGGCCCGGACACCCGCCGGCAAGTCAAGGGCAGGCGTTCCCCACGAGGTGGAAGACCAGGTCTCTGGATTCTTTGCTGCCACTTCAGCACGCAGCTGTTCCGGGACCTCATAGCAGGACCCACAAATGGAGGGCCCCAGCCAAGCGCTGATATCCACAGCTCCCCGGCGTCGCATTTCCGCGACGGTAGCAGGTACCACCGCTGAAGCGACACCGGGACGCCCGGCATGGGCAGCAGCCAGGACGGGACTGTCACCCGGGCCGGTACCAACGAGCAGAACCGGGACACAATCAGCCACCATGACGGCCAGAGGCTGAACTGCTTGCGGGGTCATGGTGGGGCGCGGGGAGGTTGCCAGGCGCCCGGAAGCCGCGGACGACGCAGGAGCAGCAGCTACCAGGGCATCAGCCGTTGGTCCAGGACCATACGCTTCAATGAACTCAACGTGATTTCCATGGACTTGGTCCATGTACTGGAACCGCCGCGCACCCGAGCCGCCATCCAGGCCAGCAGCCAGTTCCAACCGGGAGCGACGAGCCATGACTTCCAGGGGATCGTCCTGCACATGGAGAGCCAGGTTCCCGGCGCCTGTATCCGTGAAGGCTACAGAAACGCCGGGCCGTACTTCATTTCGCCACCAAAACACCTGGTACTGACTCTCCGAACGTGGCTTACTTCAAGAAGTCAGGAACATCGAGATCATCGGAGCGGCTGCCCGAGAGGTCGGGCTCCACCACTGCGGGGAGGTCGACGTCGAAGCCGGAGTCTGCGGGCAGGGCCGAGGGGCGCTGCTGGCCCCAGTTGCTCAGGCCTGCAGCACCGATTCCTGCCGTTGCGTGCTGCGGGGCTGCAGCGTTGGACGGCGCACTGCTCGGAGCAGCAGGCCTTTCCGAAGGCACCGGGTTCTGGGCCGGGCGGGACTGATCCATGGAAGGCGAGGTTGCCTTGACGTCGTCAAAGCCTGCGGCGATAACGGTCACGCGCGCTTCATCGCCCAAGGCGTCGTCAATGACGGCGCCGAAGATGATGTTCGCTTCCGGGTGGGCCACTTCCTGAACAAGGCGCGCGGCCTCGTTGATTTCGAAGAGACCAAGATCAGAGCCGCCTTGGATGGACAGCAGGACACCGTGGGCACCGTCAATGGAAGCCTCCAGGAGCGGGGAGGCGATAGCGAGTTCCGCGGCCTTGACGGCGCGGTCTTCACCACGGGCGGAACCAATGCCCATCAGCGCCGATCCTGCACCCTGCATGACTGACTTGACGTCAGCGAAGTCCAGGTTGATCAGACCGGGAGTGGTAATGAGGTCAGTGATGCCCTGGACGCCGGACAGAAGTACCTGGTCCGCTGAGCGGAAGGCGTCAAGGACGGAGACGTTGCGGTCGCTGATGGACAGGAGGCGATCGTTGGGGATGACGATCAAGGTGTCCACTTCGTCGCGGAGGGCGTCAATGCCGGCCTCGGCAGAGCCTGCACGGCGCCGGCCTTCGAACGTAAACGGACGGGTCACGACGCCGATGGTCAGCGCACCCAGGGAGCGGGCGATGCGCGCGACCACGGGAGCGCCACCGGTTCCGGTGCCACCGCCCTCGCCTGCCGTGACGAAGACCATGTCAGCGCCGCGGAGAACTTCTTCGATCTCGTCGGCGTGGTCTTCTGCTGCCTGCTTGCCGACCTCGGGGTTAGCCCCGGCGCCGAGGCCGCGGGTGAGCTCACGCCCGACGTCGAGCTTGACGTCGGCGTCGCTCATGAGCAGCGCCTGCGCGTCGGTGTTGATGGCGATGAACTCGACGCCCCGAAGGCCGACCTCGATCATACGGTTGACTGCGTTCACGCCACCGCCGCCGATGCCGACGACCTTGATGACGGCCAAGTAATTCTGCGGTGCTGCCACGTTTCGTGCCCCTTGCTTGTGTCCTATAGCGAAACTGATCGAGTCCAACTTGAATTCTTGGACCTTAACCCTCTAGTTGAAGGTTATAGTTATGTCAAGTAACTCTACTGCGACGGTATTTCCTCTGGTTCCCACATGCAATCTCCGCTTGCGCGTGTCGTGTGATTGCCGCGAAATAAGGCCACCGCCGGCCGCAGGTTACGTTCTCAATACTGCCTATTTTGTGAAGGGATGCCTTGGCACACTGACATCGTAGACACTGACCGGGACCTTGGGGTCCGCCGGCATCCTCAGTAGCGCTTCAAGTGCCTTCGCCTTCAGTTCCCTGTCTTCGGCATTGCCCCACACTACCGTCTTTCCATCTACCAGCTTCAGCTCAACGGCGTCGGGTGATGCAGCAGAAGCAGTAGACATTCTGGCCAGGATATCTGCAGGCAGGGTGTCCAGAACGGCAGCAATTGCCTTGAATAACTCCGTGTTGGTGGTCCCCACGCCAGCATCTATAAGGGGTAGTGCCACAGTAGCCAAATCCTGTGTTGCGCCGAGTTGCACGCCGTCCACATCCACCATCACGTAGCTGTCCCCCTGCTTGAGCAGTGCCACCGGGACGCGCTCATCCACGTGCACCAGCAACTCAGACGGCGGCCGCGCTTCCATGGTGGCCGAACGGACCTGCACGAGGGGTTTCAGGAGCTCGTTGATTTCCTGCTCGGTGACTTGCGGTAACGGCTTGCCTTCGAGGCCGGAAAGTGCGCCCTTCACGGCATCCGGGGTGACTAACGCTGTTCCGTCCACGGTAATGGTGCGGACTGCCAACGCCGGCGAAAAGACGGCCCCTGCAATCAGGGCCCCCACCACCACAGCCACCACTGAAAGCGTCCAGAGAACGAGTCGTCGCTGACGGCGGTTTTTGGGCTCGGGAAATGCTATGACGTTGCCGGCCGGGGACTCCTTGCCGGCCTTAGCGGCACCGGTCGCCTTAGCGGCACCGGTCACCTTCGTGGCACCCCCCACGGGCTTGGCACTGGCCGCCGTATTGTCCGTGACTGCCCTCCCCGCAGAGTTCTTCGTATCCGGTTCAACGGAGCGCTGAGCACTGATGACCTCCGCTGAGTCACCGCCGGGGCTGCCTGCCTTGCTTGGGCGGCTCGTACCGGGTTTGAAGGTGGGCTTGCGGGTGCTAGCCATCCAACGCCGCCACGATGAGAGGCCCATAGGCAGTGACGTCTCCGGCTCCGACCGTCAGGACGACGTCGCCTTCGCTTGCCACGGCTGTCACAGCGTCCACCGCTTCATCAGCTGAAACGAGCCGGCCCTTCACCAAGTGATCCGTAATCAGCGTGCTTGTTACCCCGGGGATCGGATCCTCGCGGGCAGGATAGATATCCAGGACCAAAGCTGTGTCCGCCAGATTCAAAGCGGCAGCGAACTCCTGAGCGAACTCACGGGTCCGCGAAAACAGGTGCGGCTGGAAGAGGACGTGCACTTTGTTGCCGGCGGCCACGGAGCGTGCTGCCGATAGAGCTGCGCGGACCTCCGTGGGATGGTGTGCGTAGTCGTCATAGACCCGCACTCCCCTCCCCTGGCCTTTGAGTTCAAATCGCCGTGACGCACCCGTGAAGTGGCCCAGCGCAGCTGCCGCGGCGCCGGGTTCCACTCCGAGTTCGACGGCGACGGCGAACGCGGCTGCCGCGTTCAAGGCGTTGTGCCGTCCGGGTACCTGCAGTTCAAGCTTGTGGACATCTCCGCCAAGAACAACCGAAACGTCGCCCGGACCGCCGTCGTGGAGCTGGACGTCCGCGTCTGGGGAAGTTCCGTAGGTCAACACCCGGGTTGTTCCCGTGGACGCTGTGCGTTCTGCCAGGGACCGGGCTCCGGCGTCGTCGGCACACGCCAGCAGAACGCCATGGGCAGGCAGGAGCGCGGCGAACGCATCAAAGGAAGCGAAGACGGCTTCCGGCGTCCCGTAATGATCCAAGTGATCGGCCTCGACGTTGGTGACCACGGCAATCAACGGACGGTAGTTCAGGAATGATCCGTCCGATTCATCGGCCTCTGCCACGAAAATGTCAGATCCTCCGTGGGCCGCGTTGACGCCGAGTGCCGGAACATTGGCGCCAATGGCGAAGGAGGGATCCAGGCCGGCTTCCTTCAGCAGGACAGCCACCATGGAGGTGGTGGTGGACTTGCCGTGGGTACCCGCTACGGTGACAACCCGGTGGCCGGCCATCGTGGCGGCCAGCGCTTCCGAGCGGTGCAGTACGGGCAGCCCGGCCTCACGCGCCGCAACCAACTCCGGGTTGTCGGCACGGATGGCTGAACCAGCGACGACCGTCTGCGCATTGCCCAGGTTTCCGGCGTCGTAGCCTACTGCAATGCGCGCACCTGCCAGGGAGAGGTCCCGCATCACCGGAAGGTCCTTGATATCGGTTCCACTGACCGGGACGCCCCGCGACACCATGATGCGCGCGACAGCGGACATTCCCACTCCGCCAATTCCGATGAAGTGGACGCGTCCGAGGGACTCAATCCGGGCGATGCTGTTGGTCATGCGGATACCGCTTCCAAGACAAGATCAGCCATGCGCTGATCGGCGTTTCTGATACCAAGGGCTTCCGATTTCCGGGCCATGCGGTTGAGCCTGCTGGGGTCTGTCAGCAACGGAATCAATTCGCTCCGGAGCCATTCCGGGCTGAGGTCTTCGTCACTGATCATCAGCGCGCCGCCCGCGTCAACCAAGGGGGCCGCGTTCAGCGCCTGCTCGCCATTTCCAATGGGCAAGGGCACAAATACAGCTGGAAGTCCCACCGCAGCTACTTCGCTGACAGTTCCGGCTCCGGCACGGGCGAGGATGACGTCGGCAGCGGCATAGACGTTCTCCATACCGTCCACGTACTCGACCTGCCGGTAGCCGTCAGCGGCGAGAAGGCCGCCGTCGTCATCTTTGACCGCTTTGCCCTTGCCTGTGATGTGAAGGGTCTCAATACCGGCAGCCGCCAGTGCCGGGAGAGCAGCAGTGATGGCACGGTTGATACTCAGCGCCCCTGAGGAGCCGCCTGTGACGATCAAAGCCGGGCGGTTGGCATCAAGCCCCAAGGAGGCCTTTGCCGCAGGCGCAGCTACGGTCCTGTCCAATTGCGAGATGGCCCGGCGCATGGGCATGCCCACATGGCGCGCGCCCCGCAAGCGGGTCCCGGCAAATGCCACGGCAACATGCTTGGTGAACCTGGCACCCACACGATTAGCCAGGCCGGCCTTCATGTTGGCCTCGTGGATAACGATGGGAATCCGAAGTTTCCGGGCAGCGAGGTACATGGGCGTGCAGACGTAGCCACCCACACCCACCAAAACATCGGCACGGGACTCCTCCAGGATGCGCCGTGCCTGCCGCACCGCGCCGCTCAACCGGGCAGGCAGCTTAACGAGGTCCGCCGACGGGCGCCGCGGAAAGGGAACGCGGTCGATGGTGGCGAGCTCGTACCCGGCCGCAGGAACGAGCCGGGTTTCCATGCCCGACGGCGTCCCAACAGCCAGGATGGCGGCGTCCGGACGTCTGTCCTTGATGGCATCGGCAATAGCCAAGAGCGGGCTGACGTGACCGGCAGTTCCGCCGCCGGCAAGGACGACGGACAAGGGCTTGGGCACGTTGGTGGAGTCAGAAGTCATGAAGTGCTAGGTACGCTTTCGTGCGGTCTTGGACATGAGGCGCGGGAAGAATCCTGAACGCTGTTGCGCCGGCAATTGGCCTCGGGCCAAAGACAACACTACGCCCACACCGCAGAGTGACATGATCAGCGCGGAGCCTCCATAGGAGATGAAAGGAAGAGGCACGCCCACCACGGGAAGGAGCTGGGTCACCACGGCCATATTCATGCTCGCTTGGCCGAGCAGCCACACCATGATGCCACCGGCGAGGGTGCGCTGGAACGGGTCGGTCTGCCTCACCACTACGCGGAAAATGGCGATGCCAAGAATGGCGAACAGGACGAGCACCACGATGGTTCCCACCAGGCCGAGTTCCTCGCCAATAATGGCAAAGATAAAGTCGTTGTGTGCCTCCGGCAGCCAGTTGTATTTCTGCCGGCTTTGACCCAGGCCCAATCCGGTCCAGCTCCCTTGCGCCAGGCCGTACATGCCATTGGTGGATTGGAAATCGAAGTCGAACTGCTCGGTGCACTGCGTGGAGGCTGTCCCCAGCCACGAGGTAATGCGGCAGATCCGGTTTTGGCTGCTGATGGTGCCCAGGACAGCGCCGAGCGCACCTACCGCGCCGGCAATTGCCAGCATACGGCCGGGAACACCGGCGAAATATAGTCCGGCAGCGGTGATCGCCGCGATGACGATGACTGTTCCGAGGTCGTTGCCCAACATCACCAAGGCAATGACGAGCCCTGCACCGGGAACCACGGGAATGATGACGTGCATCCAACGGTGAAGCAGTTTCTGCTTCCGCGCCAGAACGGCAGCGATCCACACGCAGAGGATCAGTTTGGCCATCTCCGAAGGCTGGAGAGTGATACCTCCGAGGTCGATCCAGTTCTTGTTGCCGTTGACGGTGTTGCCCATGACCTGGACCAAGGCCAGAAGAACAATCACGGCGCCGAGCGCCCACCAGGACAGTTTCTTCATCCAGTTCACGTTGGTCCGTGAAATGACGTACATGGCAATGAGCCCAACAACACCGAAGAGCGCCTGCTTGAGGGCATCAGCGTACGGCGACTTGCCCTCGGAAATAGCTTCGACACTTGAGGCGGACAACACCATCATGATCCCGATGGCCGTCAACGCCAGGGCGCAGCCGAGAATCAGGTAGTACGTGGAGCTGTTGGGTGCTTTGCTTTTGCCTTCGAGGCTCTCCCAAAAGCCGCGCAGGTGTCCGCGGAGCCCTTTGGGGCGGCTGCCGTCAACAGATGCGGCCTTGGACTTCCCGTCCCGGGGTTCTTTGCCGCGGGTGCGGGTGGGCGTGCTGACCATTGTTACTCCTCGGTGGTCGGTGCCTGCCCTTCCACAAGCTCGCGAACTGCCAGGACGAAAGCGTCGCCACGGTGAGCGTAGGAAGAGAACTGATCCATGGATGCAGCCGCCGGTGCCATCAGCACGGTATCGCCGGGCGTTGCCACTCCGGCCGCCGATGCCACGGCCCGGGCCATGATGGTCTCACCGTAGATTGGCGAAGCGGCGTCTCCGGCTGCGGTCTGCACTCCATCAGTGTCGCCCTTGGAGGGCGTGATAACGGGGACATCGGGTGCGTGTCGCTGGAGGGCCCCTTCCAATGCCTCGGTGTCAGTACCAATGAGCACCACGGCTTTGAGCCTGGGCGCGTGCTCTTTGACGAGGTCGTCGTAGTTGACACCCTTGGACAGGCCACCGGCAATCCACACCACGCGCTGAAAAGCCGACAGGGCGGCGGAGGCGGCGTGCGGGTTGGTTGCCTTCGAGTCGTTGATCCACAAGACGTCATTGCTGTTGGCCACCAGCTGGATGCGGTGCGCACCTGGCAGGTAGTTGGCAATGCCCTGTTTCACGGCTGCCGCATCAACTCCGTAGGCACGGACCAGGGCCGCTGCCGCGAGGGCGTTGGCTACCATATGGCGGGGTGCAACAGGACCAAGATCGGACATGGCGGCCAGTTCGGCCGCGGAGTCTTTACGCTCGGCAATGAACGCGCGGTCAACAAGCAGACCATCCACCACACCCACCATGCTGATGGCAGGCGTGTTGGTGGTGAAGCCGATGGCCCGGCACCCCTCAATGACGTCGGCGTTCTCCACCATTCGTTCGGTTTCGATCTGTTCGGCGTTGTAGATCGCAGCCTTTTGGGTGTTCTCATACACCTTGGCTTTGTCCGCGAGGTAGGAGGCGTAGGAGCCATGCCAGTCAACATGGTCCTCGGCAACGTTCAGGCAGACACTCGCCACCGGAGACAGAGAGTGACTCCAATGCAGCTGGAAGCTGGAGAGCTCAACAGCGAAGGCATCGTAGTCCACCGGGTCCCGGAGAGCGTCAAGAATTGGGGTGCCGACGTTACCCACGGCGATCGCTTTGAGCCCGGCTGCCTGCAGCATGGATTCAGCCATGCCCACCGTGGTGGTCTTGCCGTTGGTCCCGGTAATCGTCAGCCAGTCCGCGGTCTTGTGCCCGGCCCTCTCCCTAAGCCGCCACGCGAGCTCAACGTCGCCCCAAACGGGGATGTGCTGACGCTTCGCAGCGGCAAGCAGCGCTTGGTCGGGGCGCCACCCGGGCGACGTCACCACGAGGTCCGGCAAAGTATCCTCGATCAACGGGAGGGCCTTCACGGCGTCCTCCCCCAGCAGCACATCCACGGCACCAACAATCTTGAGGGTGTCGGCCTGGGCGTTGGCCTTGGTGCTGGTGGCGGCGTCAACCACCACCACCTTTGCACCGAGTTCAATGAGGGTGTCTGCAGCCGCGAAGCCGGACACACCTATGCCGGTCACCACAACGCGCAGACCGGCCCAGTCAGCATCCCAGCTGGTGAGCGTGTGAAGCCTGTCAGCGTTGGACGGCGTCATCTCCGGGCTATCGTTCACAGCAGCACCACCCATTCAGCATAGAAAATCCCAAGGCCTGCAGCCACGAAGAGCCCGGCGAGAATCCAGAACCGGACCACAACCGTGACTTCCGCCCAGCCCTTCAATTCAAAGTGGTGTTGCAGCGGGGCCATCTTGAAGACACGCTTTCCGCCACTGAGTTTGAAGAAGCCCACTTGAATGATGACGGACAGGGTGATGAGTACAAAGAGACCACCAATGAACGCCAGCAGGAGTTCGGTACGTGACAGGATGGCGAACGCCGCAACGGCACCGCCAATGGCCAAGGAACCGGTGTCACCCATGAAGATCTTGGCAGGTGAGGTATTCCACCAGAGGAATCCCACCAGGGCCGCACTGAGTATCGCGGCCAGCATGGCGAGGTCCATGGGGTCGCGGACCTGATAGCACCCACTGCCGGCTTCCCGGGGTGACCCGCAGGCCTGGTTGCTCTGCCAGATTCCCATGATGGTATAGGCGCCGAAGACCATGATGGACGCTCCGGCAGCCAACCCATCAAGGCCGTCGGTCAGGTTCACGCCGTTGGTGGCCGCGGTGATGATCAAGTTTGACCAGAGCACGAACAAGATGGCGCCCACTACTGTGCCGCCGAAAGCGAGGTCCAGCCACGGGATGTCCCGGACCAGGGAGATTTGGGTCGATGCGGGGCGCAGGCCATCCTCATTGGGGAACTGAAGGACCAGCACCGCGAAGATGATGCCCACGGCCGCCTGCAGGATCAGCTTGGCGCGTGCGTTCAGGCCAAGGCTGCGTTTGTTGGAGATCTTGATGAAGTCATCAAGGAAACCAACAAAACCCATACCCACCATGAGGAAGAGCAGCAGGAGCCCGGATGCCGACGGGCCGGCCGAGGCCGGATTCATCATCCACATGATCAGGTGTGTCACGAAATAACTGATCAGCACGGCAGCCACCACCACGGTTCCGCCCATGGTGGGCGTGCCGCGCTTGGTGTGGTGCGACGTGGGTCCGTCGTCCCGGATAAATTGTCCGTAGCTCTTGGCCACAAGGAACTTAATAAACAGCGGTGTCCCGATCAGGGCCACCAGCAGGGCGACGCCGGCGCCGATCAAAAGTGCAATCACAGCAGCTCGTTCCCTTCGCTTGCGGCAGCTTCATCCGCGTTTTCTCCGGTGGGCTCGGCCCGTGGAGGTAATGCTATCCGATCACCCAAATGCCGCAGGCCCACACCGTTGGAGGACTTGAAGAGCACCAGGTCTCCGGGTTCCAGTTCATTTTGAAGCAGCTCGTAGGCTTCTTCCACAGTCTCGGTGAAGGAACACTCGTCACCCCAGGACCCTTCCTGGATGGCTGAGACGTAGAGCGCACGGGCTGCGCGTCCCACCACCACCAGCCTGGAAATGTTCAGGCGCACCACCTGGGTGCCCACTGCGGTGTGTTCACGGATGGAGTCTTCGCCCAGCTCAAGCATGGCTCCCAGAACGGCCCAGGTCCTTCTGCCTTGTCCCAGATCGGCCAGCGTACGCAAGGCAGCCCGCATGGATTCGGGGTTGGCGTTGTAAGCGTCGTTGATGATGGTGACGCCGTCTTCACGTTCAGTCCGCTCCATCCGCCAGCGGCTGGCTGCGGACTGGGAGCTGAGCGAGGACGCAATGTCTGCGGCCGGGATGCCTGCGGCGAACGCTGCGGCGGCTGCTGCCAACAGATTGGTGACGTGGTGGCCACCGATCAGGCGGCTGCGCACCTCAACGGACGGGCCGCCGTCGGGCAGGACCAGATCAAAATCAGGAAATCCTTGCCCGTTGACCACAACGTTGCGTGCCTCCACCTCTTCAGTGGTGGCCGGCGAGGCCGTGAACCCCAACACCTTGGCCTTGGTCCGGGTGCGCATGGCGGCAACCCGGCCATCATCGAGGTTGATCACGGCCGTACCGTGCTCGCTCAAGGCTTCCACCAGTTCGCCTTTGGTCTTGGCGATGTTCTCCACACCACCGAATTCACCGGCGTGGGCAGTGCCAACCACGAGGACCACGCCGATATCCGGCTTGACCATCTCAGCCAAGTACTTGATGTGGCCCAGGCCCGTGGCGCCCATCTCGATCACCAGGAAGCGGGTGCCGGCGTCGGCGGCAAAGACCGTCAGCGGGACGCCCACCTCGCCATTGTAGGAGCCCTGGGGTGCCACAGTGGCGCCAGCGGTGGACAGCACACCGGCAAGGAGGTCCTTGGTGGTGGTTTTCCCCGCAGAACCGGTAATGCCAATGACGGTAAATTCCTCGCCACGGCTCTTACGCTCAGCACGGATGCGGCTCACGGACTCCGCGGCCAGCGCCCCCATGGCCAGGACCGCGTCCTCAACCACGACGGCGGGATACGGGCGGCCGTCGGCGTCGGTCACTTCACGTTCGGCGAGAACCAGAACGGCACCGCGTTCGAAAGCGGCATCGACGAAGTCATGTCCATCGGCGTGCTCGCCGGGTTTGGCCACATACAACGATCCGGGCTTCGCTTCCCGGGAATCAGTGACGACGGAAGTGGGCACGACGTCCGGATCTCCGGTCAATCGGCCATGGGTGATGTCGGCGATCTCCGCCGCAGTAAGTGCAATCATCTCGGTTTAGGACTCTATCCGCTGGTCCGTTGAAACGCTGAATCCCTTGGATGTCAAGGCGGCCCGCAACTCCACTCTGTCGTCCAGTGCAAGATTCACGCCCTTGACCTCTTGCCACACCTCGTGGCCACGCCCGGCAATGAGGATGGTGTCATCGCTGGTGGCCATGTCGACGGCCAGCCTGATGGCGGCATCCCTGGGGTAGGACTCAATAATTTCGCTGTTCAATTTCTCAAAATCCCGGGCATCGTAGGCGCCCTGGAGGACCTCGGCCCGGATTGCTGCTGCGTCCTCGTCGTGGGGATCGTCATCGCTGATGATCACGACGTCGGCCAGGCGGGCAGCGATTGCACCCATGGTGGGGCGCTTGCCTTGGTCGCGCTGACCCGTTGCCCCGAAGACCACGATGACGCGGGACCCCTCTTTGGGAGAGCGAACGGCTTCCAGGGCACGCGACAAAGCGTCGGGATTGTGGGCAAAATCAACAACCGAGGCGGGCTCTGCCGAAACGAGCTGCATGCGTCCGGGAACTGCCACAGTGAAGGGGTCGTGCGTATCCAAGGCAGCCTGGAGCGTCATGTCGTCAACCCCGGATGCCAGGACCATGAGAGTGGCCAGGGCTGCGTTGGCCACGTTGAACCCGCCAGGCAGGCCGGTGTGGACGCGCAGGGTCCGTCCGTCGGCGTGCCTGAGCTCGAATTCCGTGCCCAGTCCACGCGCCGTGGTGGACGCAACCCTCCAGTCGGCATCCGGGCTGCCTGCATCCAGGGGCTTGGTTGCGAGGGTGGTGACAGGGATGTCGGCCGTACCGGCCAGCTTGCGGCCCCACTCGTCGTCCACCGTGACCACGGCGTGCCTGGCCCTTCCGGCAGTGAAGAGTTCAGCCTTGGTCCGGAAGTACTCGTCCATGCTGCCATGCAGGTCCAGGTGGTCCTGGGTCAGATTGGTGAATCCGGCGACGTCGAACATCACTCCGTCCACGCGGTGGAACGAGATGGCGTGGGATGAGACTTCCATGGAGGCTGCATCCAATTCCCGTTCGCGCATCAGGGCCAGCAACGCATGGACATCCGTGGATTCCGGCGTCGTGAGGAGACTGGGGATCGGCTTCCCGCCGGCAAGGATCTCGATGGTCCCGATCAAGCCAGGCTTCTTACCCAAAGCACTCAGCAAGGAGTTGATGAAATAGGTAGTGGTGGTCTTGCCGTTGGTGCCTGTGACGCCGTACAGCGTGGGGAACCCGCCATCGGCAGGCTGGCTGCGATAGATCAGGGCAGCCAAGCGTCCGACGGCGGTTCGCGGCTCGGCAACGATGAGTACCGGTACTGGCTGCTCACCTGCCAGAGCCAGTTGGCGCGCCCCGGCGTCGTCCGTGACGACGGCAACCGCCCCTGCCTCGATTGCCTGCGGAACGAAGTCCGCACCATGACGGGAGGCGCCCGGCAGGGCCATATAAAGGTCCCCGGCTTCGACGGCCCTCGAATTGAGGGTAATGCCGGTCACTCCCCCGTCCTGACTGGAATCAGGAACGGCAACACCGAGTGTTTCCGCGATGGTGGCCAACGGCACTGCAGCCACGGATGCGGGACGAAAGCCGGTCTGGCCGGCGTCCGGCGTCGTGGCGTTGGTAGCTGCCTCATTGTGCTCTGACACGTGGTTCTCCGTTGGTGCTCGTGGAACGACCGGCTGGGGGCCAGCGGCGCCCGGGCCGTTAGTGGTGGATCGATATTTGGCCGAAACAGACGCCCAAGAAGCTTACTTGACGAACTGCGGCAACCGCGCGGGCGTCCCGGTGGACGGCGCCACGTTGTAGGTCCGCAGGACCTGTGACATCACCGATCGGAACACGGGACCGTTGGTGACGCCATAGATGTTTCCCTTGGGGCGCTGGAGGACCACCTCCACGATGAACCTGGGGTCATCCATGGGTGCCATGCCCACCATGGAGGCCGTGAAACCGTCGAACCCGGGCAGCCCGTCCTCGCGGGGCGCCTGGGACGTTCCCGTCTTGGCCCCCACCCGGTAGCCGTCTATGGCCGCATCCTTGATCTGCCCCTCGGTAACGGCGCTTTCCAGGATGTCCCGGACTTGCTGGGCAGTTTCCTTGGAAACCACCTGACGTGAGTCCTTGGCGGGAACCTTTTGTTCCTCGCCTTCCGGGGTGATATAGCCGTCAATGAGCCTGGGCTGCAGCATCACACCATCATTGGCGATGCTTTGAAACGCGCGCACGGTCTGGAGCGTGGATTGGGAAACGCCTTGCCCGAAAAGAACCGTGTACTGCTGGCGGTCGTCCCACTGCTCGGGCTTAGCCAGTATGCCGGTGGCTTCCGCGGGCAGGCCGATGTCCGTCTGCTCGCCGATGCCGAATTTCTTCAGCCAGTCGTACCGTTGTTCCTTGGTGAGCCTGCTGCCCGCCATCACCGTTCCGGTGTTCATGGACCACCCAAGAATTCCGGCAAGGGTACGTTCTTCGGTTCCGTGCTCGAACGCGTCGGTGAACGTCTGCCCATCAATGGTGTAGGCCGCGGGGATCGTGAAGTGATCCAGGGGAAAGGACTTCCCTTCTTCGATCACGGCTGCAGCAGTAATCATCTTCTGCACTGAACCGGGTTCGTAGGCTGCCGTCACGGACCTGACGCCGCGATCCTTGGCATCAACTTTCCCGGGGTCATTGGGGTCCGGTGAATTGGTGTCAGCCAAGGCAATGAGATTGCCCGTTTTGATGTCCATCACAACGATCGAACCCCACTCGGCGTTCATCTTGTTGACTTGGCTCTGGATGGCCTGCTGGGCAAAATACTGAATGTCCGTGTTCAGGGTCAGCTTGACGTCGCTGCCATCAACGGCCGGGGTGAGTTCATCCGTGGCCACCGGAATCCTCAGGCCATCAGCACCGATCTCGAAGACACGCTTACCTTCAACACCACGAAGAATCTCGTCCTGGGTTTGTTCGATGCCGGCTTGGCCGTTGGTTCCGTCCTTGAGGAAGCCCACCACGCCGCCGGCAACGCTGCCGTTGGGATAAACGCGCTTGCTGACACCTTCGGCGCTAAGGCCGGGGATATAGAGCTTGGAAATCCGGTCTTCCAGCTCCGGCTTCACGTCCTTTGCCACCACAAAGTACTGTTTCTCTCCGGTCAACGATTCGCGGATGGTGCTTTCATCCGCGCCCAGAAGCCCGGCGAGGTCGGCAATCCCCTGATCACGGGTGATCTCGTCCAGCTTCTCCGTCTTTTCATTGAAACGGTGGAAAGTTTCCGTGCCGGTATTGACGGTCTGGTCCACCACAATGTTGTAGCGGATCACACTGCTGGCCAGCACTGTGCCATTGGCATCCACAATCTGTCCCCGCTCAGCAGGGAGTATTTGCGGCGTCAGCCGGCTCGCCAGGGCGGCTTCAGCCATCCCGCCCATATCCAGGCCCTGGACCATGAAGAGTTTGCCGCCCACCACAAGAAGCAGGGTCAGCATGATGCCAAGGCCAACGCGCAACCGCTTTCTTGCCGCCGGCGTCTTCGTTTTTGTCGATGTGCCGGGGTTCTTTGCCACGTTGATTCCTTGCTGCTGGCCCTGCTTCGGTGGTTTGACGATCTACTGCCCTGGAGCCTTTTGCTGGGGTGCCGGTACCGATCCCCCGTGGAGCTCAACGGGTGGGGCGGCCGCAGGGGATGCCAGTGTTGCAGCCGGGGTAGTCGGCGTTGCAGCCGGGGCCGCCGGAGTTGCCTCCGGCTTGCGGCTTTCCAACGGGTCCTTGGTAGTCACCGACGGAACCACATCGATCAACCCCTCAACGGCCGGAGGAGCAAGCAGGGCACCGGGGTTATCACCCTTAACCGCCGGTGATGCCTTACCGGTCACTGCCATGGTGTTCAGATCGATCTGACCCTTGACTGTGGAAGCAACCATTCCCAATTCTGCAGCCTTCGCGGCCAGGTTCTGCGGAGCTTCGTAGTTCTGCTTTTTCTGTGTCAGGTCCTGGTTTTCCTTGTTCAGCGTGGCAGCCTCCGCTTTCAGCTGCACCAACTGATACTGCGCAGTGGACACGGAGATGTTCAGTACAAGGACCGTCAGGAGTGCGGCCGCCATCGCCACAAAGCAAAGGACAACGAACGGCGTCCTTCTCTTGCCCGGGGCACTGCGTACCAGCGACAGTGGCGTACGGGCCTTGCGCGCGGGCTCGGCCCTTTCCGCGGGCGCAGAAAGGCTACGGGCGGCGCTGCCCACCGTGGAGGGCAAAGTCTTCGCTGCGGCGTTGCTCATGCGTCTCTCCTCGGTTTGATACGCTCCACTGCCCTGAGCCGGGCAGACGCCGCGCGGGGATTTTCAGCGATTTCTGCTGCCGTAGGCACTTCCGTGCCCTTGGTGATGGTCTTCAATTCGGGTTTGTGTTCTTCAAGCTCCACCGGGAAGCCAAGTGGCGCCGACGATTTGGAACCTGATTGGAAAACTGACTTCACAATCTTGTCCTCCAGCGAGTGGTAGGACATGACCACGATCCGACCGCCCATGGCCGTCGCGGCCACTGCTGCCGGAACTGCGCGTTCCAGGACATCCAGTTCTTCGTTAACCTCAATCCGCAACGCCTGGAAGGTGCGCTTGGCGGGGTGTCCGCCACTCTTGGCTGCAGCGGCAGGGACAACGCTGCGGATCTGCTCTACGAGCTCCCCCGTGGTTGCAAAGGGCTTCTCCGTGCGGGCATTGACGATCCGGTTGGCGATCCGTCCGGCGAACTTCTCTTCGCCCCATTTGCGGATGATGCGCACCAGCTCGTCTTCGGTGTAGTTATTGACCACATCGGCCGCGGTTTGGCCGCGGCTGGTGTCCATGCGCATATCCAAAGGGGCGTCATACGAGTAAGCGAAGCCCCGCTCGCGCTCATCGAGCTGCAGGGAGGAGACTCCAAGGTCCATGAGAATGCCATGGACTTCGGATATGCCAAGGTCCAGCAGGACGTCCTCAATCTCGTCATAGACAGCGTGAACAAGGTCAGTACGGTCTGAGAAGGGTTCCAATCTGGCGCCGGCCAGGGCCAAAGCTTCCTCGTCGCGGTCGATGCCCACCAGGTGAAGATCCGGGAAACGCTGCAGCATTGCCTCGGAGTGTCCACCCATACCCAACGTGGCATCGATGGCGACCGGGGTATCGCCGCGTTTCCTGGCAGCTTCAAAGCCGGGAGCGAGCAGATTGATGCAGCGGTCTTTCAGGACGGGCACGTGGCGCTCCGATGTGGGCTTTGCCGCGTCCTGCTCTTCCACGCTGCCTCCTCTTTCCTCAATCGCTGACATGCTGATTCTTGAATCGGATCCCCATCCGCGCCTATCGGCCGCCGCCTGGCTCAGGGGAAGTTGAGCCAGGAAGACAGTTCGATGGGCGGCTGGAGATCCCATTCAAGAAGCTGGACTGCGGCTTCCTCCAACCGGGGTCAGATGAACCCGGGGAGATTGTCGTCATCCGTTTCCGAGAAGGCTGCTTCCTTCTCATCGAGGTATTCATTCCAAGCTTCGGCGTCCCAGATCTCGGCCCGGGTACCGGCTCCTATGACTGCCAATTCCCGTCCAAGCCCTGCGTAAGTCCGGAGCGCCGGCGGAATCGTCACGCGCCCCTGCTTGTCAGGTACCTCATCAGAGGCTCCAGACAGGAAGACTCGAATGTAGTCACGCGCCTGTTTGGAAGACAGTGGTGCCTCCCGCATCGACTCGTGGATGCGCTCGAATTCCTTCTGACTGAAGACGTAGATGCAGCGTTCCTGGCCTCTGGTGAGAACCAATCCATCGGCAAGTTCCTCGCGGAACTTGGCTGGAAGGATGATCCGGCCCTTTTCATCGAGACGCGGCGAGTGAGTACCCAGAAACACTGGCCCCACCGCCCCTCAATCAAGGTGCCCGCACATTCCCAACACTGCCACTACCCTCTTATGTGCTCCACTTTACTCCACAATGCCCCCCAGTCAACGCACCGCATGGCGTTTCTCCACCACTTTGAGAATCATCCGGCCTGAAATCACGCGGTTTTTGGGTAGTGGCGGAAAGTGGAGGAGCCGATGCGACAGGGCAGGTTCGTCCGCAGCAGGGTCCCCGATTTCGTGCTCCGGAGCCTGCAATGCCAGGCCCGATCCAGAACAAGAAGGGGAAAGCGGGGAAAGGGGTGGAAAGTGGAGGACCCGGAGGTGGGCCAGTGACGGGTGAAATGACAGGCACTTCCCGCTGGTGGATCCCTGCCCTTAAATGCGAAAAGACCCGCAGCGCGGGTCTTTCGTTATGTCCCGTGAAACCTCAGGGGCATGGTTGACTCAGGAGGGGCCGGGGCTGCCGGCCATTTGATCCGAAGTGGACTGTCAGTGGTCGTCCCGACGCCGTTCGTCCCAGCGTTCTTCCAGGCTGCTCATGAACGAACTCTTGGGTTTGCTCTTGCCGGGTTTCCCTTTATTGGCTTTGCCGAAGGCCGCGCCACGCAATGTAGCGAAATAGACGCCAGCACCCATGACGACGAAACCGAGGACACCCACAGGTATCGCCTGCAGTGATACTCCTACGAGCAGGAGAAGGATGCCGGCAATGGCACCAAGCACACCTATGATCACATGCCGGGTAGACCAGCTGCGGATGGGATCCGAACCCATGGTGTTGGCGAACTTCGGATCGTCCTCATGAAGTTGCTTTTCAAGTTGCTCAAGCAGCTTCTGTTCATGCTCCGAGAGGGGCATCGCGACCTCCTTTAGTCAGCCAGCGTCTGGACATAACGCTTTCTGTGCGTCTGTTTCCAAAACGATCGGACCAAGAAAATCGTTCCCCAAAAATCCCCTCTTGGTTCAGCGGGCATCTCGGGGCCGACTGTTCAGGAAACAGTTTGTCCAGACGATCTAAATCTCTGTAATAAATAGGATAGTTTGTCCGACGCCGTTCTGAAAGACGCCCTGAGCCCTGGCGGGAAACCGTGTGCGCGTCAGGTGTCCGTTGCGGGCTTCCCGGGCTCCAGCAACCGCGCTGGAAGGAGCGTTTTGGACCCGAAACGCTCGGAGACCCGGTCCAGCGCCTGTTCCGCCGCCCGCCAGTTATCGTCCCGCCGATCAAGGCTCAATTGCAGGGACGTCTGGCCAGCTGGTTCCAATTGTTCGGCCCGCACCCCCACCAACCGGACGCTCATGGATCGGCTGCCCAAGGATTCAAGGAGTTGCACGGCCACCTGGTAGATCAATTGCGCGCTGTCCACGGGAGTCTGAACCGTGCGGCTTCGTGTGACTGCTGAGAAGTCCGAGTACCGCAGCTTCAATGCCACAGTCCTGGCCAGCATGCCTGAGCTCCTGAGCCGGATGGCGGTACGGTGCGAGAGACGCAGCAGTTCCCTGTGCAGTAATGCTTCGTCCCCTGTATCGATGGAGAACGTCTCCTCCGCCCCGATGCTTTTCTCAAGCCTGGCTGGAGTTACAGGCCGCGGGTCAATACCCATGGACAAGCGGTGAACATGTTCACCGCTTGCTCCCAGGACCTTTTTGAGCGATGCCAGCGGCGTTGCTGCGACGTCGGCAACGGTACGGATGCCCAGACGGGACAAGACTTCGGCCGTCTTTCCGCCAACCCCCCACAAGGCGCCTACCGGAAGAGTGTGGAGGTAAGGGACGGAGTCCTCGGCATCGATCTGGAGAATGCCATCAGGTTTGCACCTTGTTGATGCGATCTTGGCCACAAATTTGGTGCTGGCGATCCCTACGGATGCCGTAATGCCAAGTTCCGACTGAACCCGGCGGCGAATGAGGTGGCCGATGTCCATCGGTGAGCCCAGACGACGAATTGCGCCGCTCACATCCAGGAAGGCCTCGTCCACGCTCAACGGCTCAACGAGGTCGGTAATAGAGGCAAAAATCTCCATCAGCCGGGCGGAGACCTCATAATACTCTTTGTGCCGTGGGTTGATGATCACGGCCGATGGACACCGCCTCATGGCTATGGACATCGGCATGGCGGACTTCACGCCTGTGGCCCGGGCCTCGTAGGAAGCGGAGAGCACCACGGACCGCTCCGCCGGGAATCCGACAATGACCGGCTTGCCTCGGAGTTCGGGGCGGCTGCGCAGCTCCACGGAGACGAAGAAGGCGTCCATATCCACGTGAAGTATGCTGGTTCGCCGCATTTCCCGCAGCGCATCAACGGCACTGCGGGGCGGCTTGCTGCCTGCGCTTTGAGCGCCACCGAATGCTTCCTGCCTCACATCGGCAATACTATGCCCGGCCACTGACTAAACTGGAGGCAAAGTCCGGCTCAGCCCCAGGAAGGATACCCTGTGAAGCTCTTTGGAACTCCTCAATCGCGAGGGTTTGCCCTGCTCGCAGTCAGTGTCGCTTTGGCGGCGTCAGCGTGCACACCATCGCCCGGCGGATCGGCAGCACCGTCCACATCAGGTACTGCTTCGACGTCCACCCAAGCGACTCCAACACCATCGTCCTCCGCTTCGGGTTCCACAGCCTCACCTGAAACCACCACGTTCACCGAAACACCCGCTCCGGCACCCGATGCCACTGCCACGGTAAATGCACTGGTCCCTGGTTTTCCTGCGCAGCTCATACCCGTTATGCCCAACACGTCCATTCGTTCAAGCAGTGTGGACAAAAGCGCAGCAGTAGCCACCGTTGCTCTCGTCGGAACCGTCAAAGCCCCACCAGAGGGGGTTGTGGACTACTACAAGACCTCCATGGAGGCCCAGGGCTTCAAACTCGTCCCGGGACCATCCGCTGTTGGGAATGTCACTTCCTTGGACTTCATCCGTGGTGACGGTGAAACGGTGAATGTTTCGGTCAGGCAAAAGGAAGGCGTCTCAACGTTCACTATCGGAGCGAACGTGGCGGCCGGGTCCGTCAAGTGACTGCCGATGCACTCGTTAGCTCGGAGCAGGCACAGTTCATTGGCGGTGTCGCCGGCAAATTGAACGGGTTCTTGTCCGCGCAACAGGAACTCATGGCTTCTGTGTCTCCGGACGTTGAGCCGCTCATTGGATCGATCTCGCATCTTGTCACGGGCGGTAAACGCCTTCGGGCACTGATGTGCTACTGGGGCTGGAGAGGTGCCGGAGGCCCTGCCGACAACCTGGACATCGTCACCGCCGGGTGCGCTCTCGAGCTCTTCCAGGCAGCCGCCCTGATCCACGATGACATTATTGACCGCTCGGACACCCGCCGCGGGGGTCCAAGCGTGCACAAGCGCTTCAGCCAGCTCCATGAAGTGAATGGTTGGGCTTTGGACAGCGGGCGTTTTGGGGATGCGGCAGCCATCCTGACCGGCGATCTCTGCCTCTCCTTCAGCGAGGAGTCCTTTACGGAAATCGGCCCCCGGGCAGCAGCGGGAAGCCCTGCACGGCGCATCTTCAACGTGATGCGCGCAGAAGTGATGGCCGGTCAGTACCTCGACATCCTGGAAGAAGTAGCTGGCCCCGTACGTGACCGGGCCGGATCTGTGGCCCGGGCAAAATCCATCATCCGATACAAATCCGCCAAGTACTCCACCGAGCACCCGCTGGCGTTGGGTGGCGCACTGGCCGGTGCATCCGCCGCCCTGATGCAGGGCTACTCGGAATTCTCCTTGCCGCTGGGCGAGGCATTCCAGATGCGGGATGACGTCCTGGGTGTCTTTGGGGATCCGGAAACCACCGGAAAGCCCGCAGGGGATGATCTTAGGGAAGGCAAGCGAACGGTATTGGTGGGGTTTGCCATTAATCAAGCACCCCGGGCCGAGGCAGATTACTTGGACCAGATGCTGGGGAACCCCCTCCTGGCGGAGGATGAGGTAGCTGAAATACGGCGCATCATCATTGAGTGCGGCGCTTTGGAAGCCACGGAGTCTTTGATCGGCGAGCTAAGCAACAGAGCGTTTGACGCTCTTGAACGCCTTTCCCTTGAGGAGCTGCCACTGGTGGCATTGCGTCACCTGGCGGAAGCCGCTGTCAGCCGGGCGGCCTGAACCTGGGGCCCAGGCCTGCCTTAGCCCTTAGCCCTTAGCCCTTAGCCCTTAGCCCTTGTGTAGCGTGCCAGAGAGATTATTCCGGCCCCTGGAGCACCTGCGACGACGACGGCGGTGAGTCACCGCCGTCGTCCGCGTTTTTTAAGTTCTCCGCGGCCTCCCGCTGGAGGCGCTTTTATTAAGCCAGGGACGTTACCAGGCCAAAGACTGGGCGCGACGCCTGATCTCCGTCTTACGCCCCTCGCGCAGGGCGTCAATGGGACGCCCCCGCAGTGACTCGTCCGGGGTGAAAAGCCAGACAATCAATTCTTCGTCGCTGTAACCGGCATCGCCGAGAACCGCAATGGTTCCCTTCAAGCTGTCTACAACATGTCCGTCCTGGACAAAGAGGGCCGGGATTGAGCGGATGTTCCGCGCTCCCTGCCTGATGGCGACAAGCGCACGCTCGTCCAGAAGTCCGTGGACTTTGGTGATGGAAACTTCCAAAAGTTCGGCGACATCCGGCAGCGGCAGCCAGTCGGAAACAAGGCTTTCTACATTACTCACGGAACAAGGTTGCCACGCCGCCCCGCCCCACGCCTAGCCGAAGTCCGGGGCCGGTTCCTCCGGGCCTCATTTCAATGGCCTCTTTGTCCGCATCAATTGTGCCTATTTGTTGGGTTTGACAGGAATTGTTGTGTTGATCGACTAAGTGTGAGAGATTCACACTGATCACATTTGCATCATTGATAACATCAGCAACATTGGTAACACTGACAACAGCGCTAACAATCGCCCCCGCTGTTTGAGATGAGGACACATTCCATGACGACGCCCCGTTCGCCGAAACGAACCATGAGCATGCCGGTTATCGCGGCAACCACGGCTGCGCTTCCCGCCGTGGTTTTGTCCTCGCTTGCCCTGGCCCAACCCTCCATGGCAACACCGGCACCGCAGCCGCGAAAGATCCCCGCCACGCTCGCCGCGGCCATGAAGGCACAAGCAGTGAACGTGGGCTCTGTCATTCCTGCCAATGCGGTGGCAGCCACCATTCCTACCACTCTGCGCCCCATGGCTCCGTCCGTACCGGACAGCTACACGATTGTCCGCGGGGACACCATCAGCGCCATCGCGCGCCGCTTCAACCTGGACACAACGGCAGTTCTTCAGCTGAACAAGCTTTCTGCCACCACCCTGATCTACCCGGGTCAGACCATCAAACTCACGGGCACAGCCCCGGCAGCACCGGCGAAGCCAGCCCCGGCAGCACCCGCTGCCCCCAGTGCACCGAGCGCCCCCAGCAGCGCAAGCGTCTACACCGTGGTCCCCGGAGATACCCTGGGCGCCATTGCAGCCAAGCACGGCGTACCGTTGTCCAGCATCTTCAGCTGGAACGGGCTGAACGGAAGCTCCATCATCTATCCCGGCCAGAAGATCAAGGTCAGTGGTGGATCCGCGCCATCAGCACCCACAGCGCCGGCCGCCCCGGCGCCGGCACCTGCCCCTTTGGCCGGCACGGGCTCCTACACCATCAAGGCAGGCGACACCCTAAGTTCCATTGCTTCCCGCCACGGGGTTTCGCTCGCTGCGTTGATGGCCGCCAATAACAACGTCACGGCCACCACGGTCATCTACCCGGGCCAGAAGCTCACCATCCCCGGCGCCGGCCTGCAGCCGGTTGGCGAGACCAAGCCGTTGGTTCCCAGCACGTTCCTCGGCTTCACGTACCCGCCGGCAGTTGTCAGCTCCGCCAACGAGAACAAGGCCCTGCTCAACGCTTCACCGGTGCCCAGCCGCGCCGAAATGAAGAGCATCGTGGCGGACACCGCCCGGCGCATGGGAGTGAGCCCGTCCCTGGCTTTGGCCTTCGCCGAGCAGGAGTCCGGCTTCGACCAGCGCGCCGTCTCCCCTGCCAATGCCATCGGCACCATGCAGGTCATCCCCTCTTCCGGACAGTGGGCTTCCGATCTGGTGGGCCGCAAGCTCAACCTCCTGGACCCCTATGACAATGCCACGGCAGGTGTGGCCATCATTCGGACGCTGATCGCCACCAGCAAGGACCTGGACACGGCAATCGCCGGGTACTACCAAGGCCAGTATTCCGTCAGCAAGTACGGCATGTACGACGACACCAAGCGCTACGTCGAATCGATCAAGGCACGCCAGCGCACCTTCGGCTAGGCCTTCAGCTGCACCTCGGAAGGGGCCCGCATCCCGCGTGGATTCGGGCCCCTTCCCTGCCTCGTTTAGGATCGTATGGTGCAAGAAACGAAGGACCACCTCATCGGAACCACCGTGGACGGCCGGTACACGGTCCGTTCCCGCCTGGCGAGGGGCGGAATGTCCACTGTTTACCTGGCCACGGACCAGCGCCTGGAGCGCGACGTGGCCCTCAAAGTCCTGCACCCGCATTTGGCCAACGACCCCACATTCCTGGAGCGTCTAAGCCGCGAAGCCAAAGCGGCCGCGAGTCTCTCACACCCGCACATCGTAGGCGTGCTCGACCAAGGCGAGGACGGCCCTGTTGCCTACCTGGTCATGGAGTACGTCAAAGGTCACACCCTTCGTGACACCCTGAGCGAGCAGGGCCCGTTGCCCCCACGCCTTGCCTTGGCCTTGATCGATCCCGTGATAGAGGGTCTGGCTGCCGCGCACCGCTCAGGTCTGATTCATCGCGACGTCAAGCCTGAGAACGTCCTCATAGCTGACGACGGACGCATCAAAGTGGGAGACTTCGGCCTGGCCAGGGCCATCTCTGCCAACACCAGCACCGGCGCCCTGATAGGCACAGTGGCTTATTTGGCTCCCGAGCTTGTCCTCGGCCAGCCCGCAGATGCCCGCAGCGACATTTACTCAGCCGGCATCATGCTCTACGAAATGTTGACGGGCAAACAGCCCTACGCGGGAGACTCCCCCATCCAGGTTGCCTACCAGCACGTCAATGCCGTGGTGGGACGCCCCTCGGATGCTGCTCCAGGCCTGGCAGAGGATCTTGATGAACTGGTGCAGTGGTGCACTGCGGTGGACGCGGAGAACAGGCCGGTGGATGGCGCTGCGCTGCTGACCGAACTCCGCCACATACGCACCACCCTGACGGACGAGGAATTGGACCGCAAACAAGCATCCTCCCGGCCGGCAGGTTCTTCCTTGGCTGGTGCGGCAACCACCGAACCTGGCAGTCCGGATGCCAACCCCACCGAAGCCCTGGCCACAGCAGCGTCGCCTACGGAACTGATCTCCCAGCAGAGCAACCCCACCACCATCATGGCTGCGGGTGGTCCAGGCAGGCCGCAAAGCGCCGCCGTTGCTCCCGTGAATCAGGACACGCGCCAGCCCGGCAAGCGGGAACTGAAAAGACTTGAACGGCAGGAGAGCAAGGACCGCGCCCGGGCCGCAGCAACGCCGAGTCGCCCGCTACGCGAGGGGAACCCCCGCCGCCGTGGCATCATCTGGACCATCGTGATCGTTCTCCTGGCCACACTTGCGGCATCGGCTGGTTGGTTCTTCGGGATGGGCCCCGGATCCCCGGGGACCGTGCCCGACGTCAAGAACAAAACCGTTGCCGAAGCCCAGCAGCTTCTCCGCACTGCCGGTTTCAACTCTGAACCGCAGGACGTTTTCGACGACGACATCCTTGCAGGGCTGGCCGTTGGGACCGAACCCGAATCCGGCGCCGAAGTCCGGAAGTTCCAGCCCATCACACTTTTCGTTTCCAAGGGCGCCCAGCTTTTCCCCTTGTCCGGTTTAGCCGGTGGCACTTTGGACGAAGCCAAGATTGCCTTGAATGCAGCCGAGATGGCTCTAGGCAACGTCACGCAAGCTTTCGACGAAAAGGTTCCGGCCGGCGTCGTGATTTCCCAGGACCCGGCCAAAGGCACCGAAGTCAGGCATGGCACCCCGGTATCGCTGGTGGTCTCCAAGGGGCCCCAGCCCATCCCTGTTCCCGACGTACGTGGACTGGCGCAGGATGCCGCAGTGAAGGCGCTCCAGGACGCCGGTCTGAAGGCCGTGATCGCTCCGGAGACGGTCAATGACAAGACGGTTCCCAAGGGCGCTGTCGTCTCCCAGCTGCCGGCCAACGGCACGCTTATCCGGGGCGAAGCTGTGACGCTCACGGTGTCCAAGGGACCCAAGTTGGTGAAGGTCCCCAGTTTCATCGGCAAGCAGGCCGCCGAAGCTGAAAGGGAGTTGAAAAAACTGGGTTTCAAAGTTGAGGTGAATAAAGTCCTGGGCGGGTTCTTCGGCACCGTCCGCGACCAGAATCCTGTGAATGCCGAGGTACCGGAAGACTCAGTGGTGACACTGACGGTCGTCTAGCAATTTCAACCACAACAAAAGGCGCGGCCCGAAGAATCCGGACCGCGCCTTTTGTTGTACGTACCTCTACTTCTTGGAGAGGGCTCCGGCCACGAGGAATGCCATCTCAAGGGACTGCATGTGGTTGAGGCGGGGATCGCACACCGACTCATAGCGATCCAGGAAGGCGTCCTGGTCGATGGGATCAGCACCACCCAGGCACTCAGCAACGTCATCCCCGGTCATTTCAACGTGGAGGCCACCAGGTACCGTGCCCAAAGCTTGGTGGACCTCGAAGAAGCCACGCACCTCATCAATGACGTCATCGAAGTTGCGCGTCTTGTAACCGTTCGGCGAGGTCACGGTGTTGCCGTGCATCGGGTCAGTCACCCACAGCACCTGCGCGCCGGATGCAGTAACGCGCTCGACGACGGCTGGCAGCTTCTCGCGGATGTTGCCTGCGCCCATGCGGGTGATGAACGTGAGGCGGCCCGGTTCGCGGTTGGGGTCCAGTTTGTCAATGAGGCGCAGGGCGTCATCACCGCTGGTGGTGGGGCCAAGCTTGACGCCGATGGGGTTCCGAACCCGGGACAGGAAGTCCACGTGGGCGTGGTCCAGTTCGCGGGTCCGCTCGCCGATCCACAGGAAGTGCGCGGAGGTGTCGTAAGGCAGTCCGGTCCGCGAATCGATGCGGGTCAGTGCGCGTTCGTAGTCGAGCAGCAGGGCCTCGTGGCTGGCGAAGAACTCCACGCGCTTGAGTGCTTCGAAGTCAGCACCGCAGGAATCCATGAAGCTGATGGCACGGTCGATGTCCCGCGCCAGGGATTCGTAGCGTGCATGTGCCGGGTTCTCGGTAAACCCCTTGTTCCACTGGTGAACGAGGCGAAGATCCGCAAAGCCGCCCTGGGTAAACGCACGGATGAGGTTCAGCGTGGACGCGGAGGTGTGATAGGCCTTCAGCATCCGGCCGGCGTCGTGAGCGCGGGATTCCGGGGTGAAGTCGTAACCATTGACGATGTCGCCGCGGTACGCCGGAAGCGTCACGCCATCGCGGGTCTCGTCATTGGAGGAACGCGGCTTCGCGAACTGTCCGGCCATCCGCCCCATCTTGATGACGGGCATGGCAGCGCCGTACGTGAGGACCACTGCCATCTGGAGGATTGTCTTGACCCGGGCACTGATTCTGTCCGCAGTAGCGGCCTCAAAAGTCTCAGCGCAGTCGCCGCCCTGCAGCAGGAAGGCCTTGCCCTGGGCAGCAGCCGCGAGGCGCTCCCTCAGGACGTCCACTTCACCGGCGAAGACCAGGGGCGGCACCACGGAGAGTTCCTTGACGGAAGCCTTGAAGACTTCAGAGTTGGACCACGTGGGCTGCTGGGAAATCGGCAGGTCCCGCCAGGCGTCGAGCCCGGGGTAATTTGCCGCGCCGCTCTGGGCGGTACTGGCAAGAGGATCTGCTGCGGAGGGTGCGGTGTTCGCGGTTAGCTCAGTCACCCTTCAAGAGTAGTAGCCCGCGGCAAGGTTGCGGGACTGCAGCCGTAACCGATGCCGCCGCCTGCGTCACAGTTTCCCCGTTGATCCAGTCCCCTCACTCCGGGGCTCGTCCCTGTCTTCAGCAATGTCTGCGGCAGCCTCCTCGGCAACCTCAATCTTGTGGACTGGTTCCGGGCCTTTGCCGGCCAACTGGGCCTTGACCACGGCGGCGTACTCATCCACGTATTCCTGGCCGGAAAGCCGCATCAACTCGTACATGATTTCATCGGTCACGGCCCTCTGGATCAAGCGGTCGTCCTCCGTGCCGTAGTAACGGCTAAAGTCCAAGGGCTGCCCAAAAATGAGCCCGATCCGGCGGATGTTGGGGAGCCGTTTACCGATGGGCTGAACTTTCTCCGTACCGATCATGGCCACAGGCACCACAGGGACGCGTGTCTGCAGAGCCAGCCTGGCCACGCCCACTTTTCCTCGGTAGAGCCTGGCGTCCGGACTGCGCGTGCCTTCCGGATAGATCCCCAGCAGGCCACCGGAGTTCAAGACATCTTTGCCGGCCTGCAGCGACATTTCCGAGGCCGCGCCGCCCGAACGGTCCATGGGCAATTGGTTGCTCAACCGGAAAAACAGGGCAGTGAGCCGGCCTTTGAGCCCTTTTCCTGTGAAGTACTCGGACTTGGCCAGGAAGATCACGGGGCGGTGAACCATCAGGGGCAGGAAAATGGAGTCCGAGAAGGACAAGTGGTTGGACGCGAGGATGGCGGCGCCGTTTTCGGGAACGTTGTCCAGTCCCTTCACCCAGGGACGGAACAAGAGCTTGAGGATGGGACCAAGAAAGATCCTCTTCATGACCCAATAGAACACTTTTGTCCTCTCACGGCCGAATGGTTGGCATGCATCCGGGCAACCCGGCCGGCACTCAACAGCAACCCTACTCCAGTGAGAAATGTCCGGAAGAGTGACACGATGGGACACATGACGGAACGCCCTTCACCTGCTGTGCCCCTCGCATTCCACCATGAGGGGCATGGACCCAATGCCTCCACGGGCGTGGCGATCTGCCATGGCTTCACAGGAAGCCCGCTCAGCATGCTCCCCTGGGCTGAGTACTTGGCCTCCCAGGGATTTGCTGTTTCCGTACCTCTCCTCCCCGGCCACGGCACCAGCTGGCAGGATCTCGCTACCACGCGATGGCAGGACTGGTACCGGACCTTCGAGCAGAGCTACCTTGACCTCGCCGGCAAGACCGAGCGTTGTTTTGTCGCAGGACTGTCCATGGGAGGTGCACTTGCCCTTCGGGTGGCCTCACTGCACGATGTTCCCGGGCTGGTTCTGGTCAACCCGGGCCTGAGCTTCTATGACCGCAGGGTGAAATATGTGGGCGCCCTCAAGTACGTCATGCGGACCACCACTCCCATAGAGGAGGACTCACCAGCCCCGGCCACCGCTGAAACCGGAGACTATTCCAAGACGCCACTGCAGTCGGTGCATGAACTGAAGAAGCTCTTCCGTGCGGCCACCAGGGGTTTACCCCACGTTGAGGCTCCCGCCCTGGTGTTCAAGTCCTCGGTGGATGGTGTCATCCCACCCAGTTCCGTGGCCACCATCAGCAAGTACATCTCATCCTCCCGTCTGAAAGTCGTCACCCTTCCCCACAGCGGGCATGTGGCCACCTTGGACGTTGATGCACCCACCATTTTTGAAGAATCGGCCCATTTTTTCCGTCAGCACGCCGGTGACAGAGTAGCCTCAGAGTCATCATGAAAATGCTCCCGGATTTCTCGCCGTTCCATAGCAGCTGGAAGGGGGTTGGGCCGCGCGTAGGCGTGGTCCTGTCCCACGGGTTCACTGGAAGCCCCCACAGCGTCAGGCCGTGGGCCCAACACCTTGCCGCAGCCGGCTATGCCGTCAGGCTGCCTCTGCTGCCTGGGCACGGAACGTCGTGGCAGGACATGGCCAACCGCTCGTGGCGCGAGTGGCACCGTGCCGTTGACGATGCTTACCTCGAGCTGGCTTCCGAGTGCGATTACGTTTTCTCTGCGGGCTTGTCCATGGGTGGAACGTTGGCCTTGAGGATCGCAGCCACGCGTCCTGTAGCAGGAACAGTGGTGGTGAACCCGGGACTGGTCCTTGACGATCCCCGGGCTGTGATCGTCGCTGCGCTCAAGTACGTAGTGAAAACCACCCCTTCGATTGCCAATGACATCCTCAAACCGGACCAGGACGAGGGCGCCTACGCCCGCACACCCGTCGCAGCCGCTCACCAGTTGAAGAAGATGTACAAAGATACGGCTGCGATCCTGCCCCGCATCAGCTCACCCGTGCGGGTCTATAAGTCAACGGTGGACAACGTGATCTCGAACGCGAGCCTGGAGCTCCTGCGTTCCCGGGTAAAGGCACCGGTGGATGTCAGCTATCTCCACAACAGCCGCCACGTAGCAACCATGGATAATGATGCGCCGGAAATTTTTGCCGGGTCCGTCGAGTTCATCCAGAAGACCGTAGCGGCCTTGGCCGGGCACGCGCCTTCCTCCGAAAAGGACACAGCCCATGAACAGGCCTGATCCCAATTCAGCTGATCAAAGCGCCAACAAAGACGACGACGCCGTGTGGCTGGATCTTGTGGCCCGCTTGGAGGGCACGCAGTCAGGCCCGGCCGGGGAGATTCCTGAGGAAGGCGCCGGGGGCCAAGACTCTGCAGCGCGGCATCTACGGCCCGGGCGTGCCCGGAGCTTCAAGGACTTTGATCCGCTGGGCCTCTCCACCCCGGCACAGGAACCGGATTCTGATGCGGGAGCAGCCCGTGCAGACGCCGAGGCCTCCGGCAGGCCGTCCGGACCCCGAGACTTTGAAGTTGAGGACGAGGACCACACCTTCATTCCCGAAGAGCCCCCGAGCTTGGCGGGAACTGAGCCGTTGGTCATGCTGGCATGGGTTGGTGCGGTGGGCGGACCTATCGCCCTGCTCTTCACCGCCATGCTGTGGAGGTCTGCACCATTAACGGCCACACTGGGCATCGTGGCTGTATTCGTGGCTTCGGTGGTGTACCTCATCATGCGTCTTCCCCAGGAAAAGAATGAGGACGACGACGGCGCCCGACTCTAGCTGCTAGCTTCGCGCCCGGCCGCTGACACGGGACAGGTCTGCCGCGCCGATCATCCCGGCACGCGGACCGAGTGCCGCGAGTTCTATCCTCGCCATGGGCCGGAAACCCCGCCCGGTCAGGTTCCTTGCGAATGACTCGCGGGCCGGCGCGGCAAGCAACTCCCCCGCATCGCACAGCCCTCCACCGATGACGAACATCCCGGGATCCAGTGCGGCCGCGAGGTTGGCCAACCCCAGCCCCAGCCATTCGCCTTGGTCGGCAATGAGTTCCCGCGAAGTGGCATCTCCCGCGAGCGCCAGCGAGGTCACGGCCGCCCCGGACAGATTCTCTGCAGTCCCGCCCGCCTTTTCCAACAGTGCGCAACCTGCCGGGGAATTGGTTCGTACCAGTTGCCTGGCTTCCCGCCCCAGGGCGTTGCCTGAGGCGTACTGTTCCCAGCATCCGCGGTTACCGCATTCGCAACGGTGTCCCCCGGGGAAAATGATCTGGTGTCCGAATTCCCCGGCCACGCCGTAGCGTCCACGCTCCACCCGGCCATCCATGACCATGGCTCCGCCAATTCCGGTGCCCAACGTGATGCATACGAGGCGACTTTCGCCCTGGCCCGCGCCAAAGCGCCATTCCGCCCACGCCGCGGCGTCGGCGTCATTGGTCAGGAGGACCGGACGCCTGAGTAACTTCTGCAGGCTGTCCCTGAGGGGCTCGTTGCGCCAGGCCAGGTGCGGGCTGAACAGCACCGTGCCGCCGTCGAGGTCCATCCATCCTGCGGCGCCGATTCCCACTGTAGCGATCCGGTGGCCCGCACTGAGTTCGTTCACGAGTTCCACGATGGTCTGTTCGACGGCACGGGGGTCAGCGCCCGGCGTGGACCTACGGGCTTCGGCGAGGACCCGGCCCTCAGCGTCCACTACCCCTGCGGCTACTTTGGTGCCGCCAATGTCAATCCCGATCGCCAGGCCGCGGCGGCCTAAGTGGCTTCGTCGGGCAGCCCAAGGCACATCCCTCCACGCCGAGGCCGGGGGCTTGGGTCTGACCAGGAAACTGGACCGTAGTGCGGGCATCCCATCATCTTATTCCGCAGGGCAGAGCGGCATCGGCATTGCATGGTGCAGAAGGCCTGCATTTGCTTGAAATGACTGCTGATCCGTAAAGTTACTCGCCAGTAGGTGAAATAGAACACACCAGCTCGAGCGGGCATACTAGAGTGAAAGCAGCCCCTCGTGGCCCGTGGATATCAAAGGAGCTACCCGTGCGTGAAATAAGTGTTCCTCCCCTCGTGAACATCGCCCCGGAAACCAACATCACGGACTTCGTGATCCGCGAGGCGGAAAAAGCATCCAACCCTGCATTGTTCTCCAAGCTGGACGGGAATGGGCAGTGGCAGGACATCCGCGCCAAGGACTTCCTTGAGGATGTGAGGGCGTTGGCTAAAGGCCTCATCGCCAGTGGTGTTGCTGCCGGCGACCGCGTGGGCATCATGTCCCGCACCCGCTACGAGTGGTCCCTTGTGGACTTTGCCATTTGGTTTGCCGGAGCCGTTTCGGTCCCGATCTACGAAACGTCGTCCCCTTCGCAAGTGGCATGGAACCTCGGTGACTCCGGCGCTGTGGCTGCGTTCGGCGAAGCGGCTCACCACGAGGACATCATCCGCCAGGCCGTGGCCGCGGAGGACATCACGTCCGTGGCCAACGTCTGGCAGCTTGAGGGAGCCGGACTCGACGCCCTGCGTAGTGCAGGCGCCGGCGTCCCCGACGACGAACTCGAGTCCCGCCGTTCTGCGGCCGGCCTCAAGGACCTCGCCACCATCATCTACACTTCCGGCACCACTGGCAGGCCCAAAGGCTGCGAACTGACGCACGGGAACTTTGTGGAACTGTCCGAAAATGCCCGTGCTTCGTTGCCCGAGATCATTAACGAATCGGGCAAGACCATCATGTTCCTCCCCCTGGCCCACGTCTTCGCACGCTTTATTTCGGTGCTGGCCGTGGCCGGCGGCGTCCAGGTGGCACATACTCCGGACATCAAGAATCTGCTGGCCGACCTCCAGAGCTTCCAGCCGACGTTCATCCTGGCTGTACCCCGGGTCTTCGAGAAGGTGTACAACTCGGCACTGACCAAGGCCGAGGACGGCGGCAAGGGGGCCATCTTCCACCGGGCGGTAGATACCGCGATCGCCTACTCCAAGGCACGCGAGGCCGGTTCGCTGGGCTTTGGTTTGAAGCTCAAGCATGCCGTGTTCGACAAACTCGTCTATGGGAAGCTCCGCGCTGCCATGGGCGGCCAGGTGGCACACGCCGTCTCCGGTGGCGGCCCGTTGGGTGAACGCCTGGGCCACTTCTTCCAAGGCATCGGCTTGCAGATCCTGGAGGGCTACGGCCTCACTGAGACCACTGCCCCCATCTCGGTAAACACCCCCTCCATGATCAGGATCGGCACCGTCGGCGCCCCGTTGCCGGGCAACTCGGTGAAGATCGCCGACGACGGCGAAATCCTCGCCAAGGGCGTCTGCGTGATGCGCGGCTATTACAACCGAGATGACCTGACGGCGGAAACGTTTGTTGACGGCTGGTTCCGCACCGGTGACATCGGCGAACTGGACAGTAACGGCTTCCTCAAGATCACTGGCCGCAAGAAGGAAATCATTGTTACCGCAAGCGGGAAGAACGTTGTTCCTGCTCTATTGGAGGACCAGATCCGCGCCGATGCCCTGGTTTCCCAGGTTCTGGTGGTGGGCGACAACCGTCCGTTCATCGGTGCTTTGGTCACCCTGGATGAAGAAGCGCTCCCGGGCTGGCTGGACCGGCACGGACTATCCGCAGGCACCACGGTTGCAGAAGCCACTGACCATGCCGTAGTGAAGGCCGCTGTCCAGGAGCTCATCAGCAAGGCCAACCAGTCCGTCTCCCAGGCAGAGGCCATCAAGTCCTTCAGGATCGTCCCGGCGGACTTCACTGAAGCCTCAGGCCACCTGACACCGTCCCTCAAGGTCAAGCGTGCGCAGGTCATGAAGGACTTCGACGCCGTCATTGAGGAAATGTACACAGCACCCCGCCCTTCCTAGCGAGCGGGAATCAAAAAAGTACCCCGTCCGGATTCCGGACGGGGTACTTTTGCGTGTTCGACTAGCCGATCACCAGCAGCAAGTCGCCGCCTTGGACCTGCTCCACAGAAGAGATGGCGAGGCGTGAGACAGTGCCCGCCACCGGCGTCGTGATGGACGCCTCCATCTTCATCGCCTCAATGGTGGCCACGGTGTCGCCTGCGTTGACTGCGTCGCCTACCTTGACCGTCACCGTAACTGCCCCTGCAAACGGTGCCGCAACCTGACCCGGCTGTGCCGGATCTGCCTTCTCAGCTGCCTTGACGTTGCTGACCACCGAACGGTCACGGACAACAACCGGCCGGGACTGGCCGTTAAGCGTGCACATCACGGTGCGCATGCCCTTCTCATCGGCTTCTGAAACAGCCTCAAGCTGGGCAATGAGGCGGACGCCCTTCTCCAACTCGATGACGTGCTCTTCGCCCTGTTGCAGCCCGTAAAGGTAGTCACGGGTATCCAGCACTGAGATGTTTCCGTAGGTGTCCACGCTCTTCAGGTAATCCTTGGTGGGTCCTGCGAAGAGCAAGCGGTTCAACGTGTGCTGCCGGGTCTTGGAATCACCCTTCAGCGCAGCGCTGTCCTCGGCACTGATCTCGACGTCGCGCACCTTGATGCTGCGGCCCTGAAGGGCCTTGGTGCGGAACGGCTCGGGCCAGCCTCCGGGAGGATCACCGAGTTCGCCGGAGAGGAAGCCGATGACGGAATCCGGGATGTCGTAGTTCTGCGGGTTCTCGTTGAAGTCCGCGGGATCGGCATTGAGTCCGACCAGGTGCAACGCCAGGTCGCCCACAACTTTGGAAGACGGCGTGACCTTTACCAAGCGTCCAAGGATACGGTCAGCCGCCGTGTACATGTCCTCGATGGCCTCAAACTGCTCACCGAGACCCAAGGCGATGGCCTGTTGGCGAAGGTTGGACAGCTGGCCACCGGGGATTTCATGCTGGTAGACGCGTCCGGTGGGACCCGGGAGACCGGATTCGAAGGGGGCATAAACCCTGCGCACAGCTTCCCAGTAGGGCTCGAGCGCGCCCACGTTGGCCAAGTTGAGGCCCGTATCGCGAGGCGTGTTGGCCAAGGCGGCAACCAAGGCAGAGGCGGCAGGCTGGCTGGTGGTGCCGGCCAGGGAAGCCGCTGCCACATCAACAGCGTCCACGCCTGCGTCGACTGCTGCAAGCAAGGTGGCAAGCTGACCGCCCGCGGTGTCGTGCGTGTGCAGATGCACGGGGAGGTCGAAGCGCTCACGGAGCGCCGACACCAACTTCGCGGCAGCGGCCGGACGCAGGAGGCCTGCCATGTCCTTGATGGCCAGGATGTGCGCACCGGCGTCGACGATCTTCTGGGCGAGGTCCAAGTAGTAGTCGAGGGTGTACAGGTCCTCGTTGGGGTCCAGAAGGTTGCCGGTGTAGCAAAGGGCAACTTCCGCAACGGCCGTCCCGGTGGCCCGTACGGCGCGGATGGCGGGGGCCATCTGGTTGACGTCGTTGAGCGCGTCAAAGATACGGAAGATGTCGATGCCCGTAGCAGCGGCCTCGTTGACGAAGGCCTCCGTCACTTCTTCCGGGTACGGGGTGTAACCCACAGTGTTGCGACCACGGAGCAGCATCTGGATGCAGGTGTTCGGCAACGCCTTGCGCAAAGCAGCCAAACGGTCCCAGGGGTCCTCACCGAGGAAGCGGAGCGCGACGTCGTACGTTGCACCGCCCCAGGCCTCCACGGACAGCAGTTCCGGCATAAGGGCAGTGACTGCGGGACCGGCAGCTACGAGGTCGCGGGTACGGACACGTGTTGCCAGCAGCGACTGGTGTGCGTCACGGAAGGTGGTGTCCGTAACGGCGAGTGCTTGCTGCTCACGAAGCGCCTTCGCGAAGCCTTCCGGCCCAAGTTCAATCAACTTCTGGCGGGAACCCGATGCGGGAACCGGCCCGTCGATCGCGGGCAGCTTGCTGGCGGGATCGGAATGGACCTTGAGCTCGCCGTTCGGCTTGTTCACGGTCACCTCGGCGAGCCAAGTCAGCAGCTTGGTTCCGCGGTCGGCGGAGATGTGCGACTTAAGCAGCTCAGGGCGCTTGTCGATGAAGTCCGTGGCCACGTTTCCGGCGTTGAAGTCCGGGTCCGCGAGTACTGCTTGAAGGAACGGAATGTTGGTGGACACGCCACGGATACGGAACTCGGCCAGGCCACGACGCGCACGGGCAACAGCCGCGGGGTAGTCACGACCACGGCAGGTCAGCTTCACCAGCATGGAATCGAAGTGCGGGCTGATCTCGGCACCCGAGTAGACCGTGCCGCCGTCGAGCCTGACACCGGCGCCACCGGCGGAACGGTAGCCGGTGATCTTTCCAACGTCGGGGCGGAAGCCATTGGCAGGGTCTTCGGTGGTGATACGGCACTGGAGGGCAGCGCCCTTGATGGACACCGATTCCTGGCTCAGCCCCAGGTCCGCAAGGGTTTCCCCTGAAGCGATACGCATCTGCGCCTGCACGAGGTCCACATCGGTGATTTCCTCAGTGACGGTGTGCTCAACCTGGATGCGGGGATTCATCTCAATGAAGACGTGCTGACCGGCCCGCTCGCCCTCTGTGTCCACCAGGAACTCCACGGTTCCGGCGTTGACGTAGTTCAGGGCCTTGGCGAAGGCCACCGCATCCCGATAAAGAGCCTGGCGGATATTCTCATCCAGGTTGGGTGCAGGCGCGATTTCCACCACTTTCTGGTGACGGCGCTGCAGCGAACAGTCGCGCTCGAAGAGGTGCATGACGTTGCCTTCGGCGTCAGCCAGGATCTGCACTTCGATGTGGCGGGGACGCAGGACTGCCTGCTCGAGGAACATGGTGGGATCGCCAAAGGCTGCATCAGCTTCCCGCATGGCGGACTGCAAAGCTTCAGGAAGGGCTTCGCGGGTCTCCACGCGGCGCATACCGCGGCCACCGCCACCGGCGACGGCCTTGGCGAAGATCGGGAAGCCGACCTCGTCAGCTGCGGCAATAAGCTCGTCAAGGTCCTTGGAGGGCTTGCTCGACTTCAGGACAGGGACGCCTGCCTTACGCGCGGCCTCCAACGCGGCAACCTTGTTGCCTGCGAGCTCCAGGACCTCCGCGGGCGGACCCACAAAGGTAATTCCTGCTGCCTTGGCAGCACGGGCGAGGTCCGGGTTCTCGGAGAGGAAGCCATAGCCTGGGTAAATGGCGTCAGCGCCGGCTTCTTTGGCGACGCGGACAACCTCCTCTACGTCCAGGTAGGCGCGGACGGGATGGCCCACCTCGCCGATCAGGTAGGCTTCGTCGGCCTTCTGCCGGTGGATCGAGTTACGGTCCTCATGCGGAAAGACGGCTACGGTCTTGGCGCCCAGTTCATAACCAGCGCGAAACGCCCTGATCGCGATTTCGCCGCGATTGGCCACCAGAATTTTCGAAAACATACTTCTCCTGCATCATTGCGGGTGGATCGGTCGGTGGTCACAGTGTGTAGTGCCGCCAGCATCAAACACAAATCTTTGTGGCAACCATCACAAAGGAATCGTCATGTGGGCTGTATATGCGTGCGCGCGACCAAGCGGCGTGCTATTGCCCCGCGGTATCCCCGCCGGCCTGGCGCGTAGAAAGCGGGAATCAGCCGCGATGCACCATATGATGTTGAGGGGGCTTCGGCAAGCCCCGGCTCCGGTGCTTCCGGAGCGAATCAGCGCGATACGGCAACCGGCGTTAGGTTTTGGGTTTTCAAGTGCAAGTAGTCAGCATCAGCAGCCTCAAAGGTGGAGTGGGAAAGACGTCCGTGACCACCGGTCTGGCGTCCGCGGCCCTCGCAGCCGGTATTTCCACCTTGGTGGTGGATCTCGATCCGCACGCCGACGCCACCACGGCCCTTGGCGTTCAACCAGGCGGACAACTAGACATCGGCAGGATGCTGAAAAGCCCCCGAAAAGCCAATCTGCCTGGCAATGTTGCCGGCAGCAGCTGGGTGTCCAACGGCGCAAGCAACGGCACCTTGGACGTTGCAGTCGGTTCGGCCTTCACGGGAATTTATGACCGCCCCGATTTGGGCCGGCGCGACCTCCGCAGGCTTTCCGCAGTGCTGGCAGGCACTGCCAACTACGAGCTCGTCCTCGTTGACTGCCCACCCTCACTCAACGGACTGACGCGCATGGCGTGGAGCGCCAGCGACCGCGTGGTACTCGTGGCCGAGCCAGGGCTCTTCTCTGTGGCCGGGACGGAACGCACCATGCGCGCCATTCAACTGTTCCGGCAGGAGTTCGCCCCCAACCTGGCTCCGGCGGGCATTGTGGCCAACAGAGTACGCACCGGATCCGCTGAGCACACTTTCCGCTTGGCGGAGATGGAATCCATGTTCGGCGAGCTGCTGCTGACCCCGCACATTCCCGAGCAAGCCAACTGGCAGCAGATCCAGGGCGCAGCCCATTCGGTCCACCATTGGCCCGGAGACTCGGCGAAGAACGCCGCCAAACTCTTCGATGCGCTGCTCGAGAGCCTGCTGGCCGGACAATCCTCCCTGCGCGACCGTCGCCAGCGTTAGCGCCGACACCAACGCACACCAGGCAAGAAGAAGGCCTCCTCCCTGCAGGGAAGAGGCCTTCTTCGTTAAGTCTTTTGCTTTGCCAGGCGTTTAGCTGATGCGGCGCGCGACGCGTCGCTTGCTCAGTTCGTCGTCGGGAAAAGAATGCTCACCAGCATGCTCGCTGGGAAGGGCAGCGAGGCTTCCCTCCACTTCCCGCCATACACGCCCCACGGCGATACCGAAAACACCTTGTCCGCCTTGAACGAGGTCGATGACCTCATCAGCAGAAGTACATTCGTAGACGCTGGCACCATCGCTCATCAGCGTGATCTGCGCGAGGTCCTCGACGCCCCGCTCGCGGAGGTGTTCGACGGCGGTGCGGATCTGCTGGAGTGAAACGCCGGTGTCAAGGAGACGCTTGACCACCTTGAGAACCAGGATGTCGCGGAAGCCATAGAGCCGCTGTGAACCGGAGCCGGCAGCGCCTCGGACGGCGGGCTCAACCAAACCCGTGCGTGCCCAGTAGTCGAGCTGGCGGTAGGTGATGCCTGCAGCTTTGCATGCGGTAGGACCGCGGTAACCCGCGTCCTCGTCCAGCACGGGAAGGTCCTCCGTGAAGAGCAGACCTTGGGCGCCGGATGCGGGCGCAGCAATACCGGCAGAGGACTGCTTCAGCTCGCCTGCTTCGCCTTTCGGACTCACGTGACCTCCTTGTTCTCAGTTCCCTTGGGGACGGTGCATACACTGATACAACGGCGAAATGCAGCAGTGTAATTCCCGCAAGTCCGCACCTTCCAGTGTGACTTGCGCAGGCAGTGTATGCAACGGGAACTTGATAACTTCGACGTTAGGCCCGTGAGGCGCCGAGGTCAAAGACCTTGGCCCGAAAATCCGGTCGTGTCGAAAGTTTCACCCTCAACTTTAGGCTTAGGGTGGATCAGCCTTCGAAATCTTCCGGTTCCACGTCGTCCAGGAACTCGCGGAAGCGGCGCATTTCGCGCTCCTCGTCCACTGCGGGATCCGGCTCCGAATCCTCGCCTTCGTCGTGCTCGGTAATGCGGACGCCGGCTTCCTCCATGACAGCATCGGCGCACCAGATGCGGCACTTCGCACGCAACGCGAGGGCCAAGGCGTCAGAAGCGCGTGAACTTACCACCGTGCCGTCGTCGAACTGCAGCTGTCCATAGAAGATGTTGTCTTCCACAGCCACAATGTTCACGCTGATGATGGAATGCCCCAAGGACTCCACTACATCCACCAAAAGATCGTGCGTCATGGGCCGGGGCGGAACAACGCCCTGCTGGGCCAGGGCAATGGCGCTGGCTTCAGGAGTTCCGATCCAGATGGGAACGTGTCGCTCTCCGTTGATCTCCCGAAGAAGCACCAAGGGCTGGTTGGAAGGCAGCTCGATCCGGACTCCGACGATTTCGACTTCGATCATCAGCTGTCCATCCGGGAAATGCGGTCGTGAACCAAGGCCCTGTGCAAAGTAAGGCAAAGATCGCTGATCTCTCGGGCGGCTTCAGCAGCCCGCGCCTGCGAGGCAGCGTCCCGACGCGAGGTCAGGGGCGCAACGGCCCTCTCCACCAAGCCGAACTCCCGCTCAGCGGCAGCTTGGAAGGGCCGAAGGTGCCGGGGTTCCAGGCCGTGTCCTTCCAACTGAACACAGGCCCGGGCCACCTGGAGGGCATGTTCGTCAAACTTGCCGCCCACGTGCCTGATCAGCCCGAAACTCAGCAACGATTCAAGCAACGGCACGTTGGCGCCCGACTCGGCGCGCAGCTGCTCTTCAGTGAGGGCCCGGGCGCGGCCTTGGACTTCCGCTGCCATCTCCGCGGATACAACCCTGGGCGACACCGTGACACCTGGAGGCAAATTCTCGGGCCTCTCGCCGCGGTCGATTGCGTCAAGATAATCCTTAATGACCTTCAGAGGCAGATATTGATCCCGCTGAAGAGCCAGGACGAAACGGAGTCGCTCAACATCGCTGTCCGCATACTGACGGTAACCGGCAGGAGTCCTCTTCGGATTAATGAGTCCTTTTTCCTCAAGAAAGCGGATTTTGGACGCCGTCATGCCGGGAAAGTCGTCACTCAGCTGAGCGAGGACTTCCCCGATATTCAGGACCTGCGGTCCGCGACGGTCCTGCTGGGCCATAGCCACAGGCAGATACCCCGTCAGACTTGGCCCGCTGCGCGAACAGGGCTCAGGTAGTAGGTCAACCGGAACTTGCCGATCTGAACCTCGTTGCCGCTCTTCAGCTGCACACGGTCCACGCGATCGTGGTTGACGTACGTTCCGTTGAGGCTCCCCATGTCCACCAGCTCGAAACCGGATTCAGACCGGATGAACTGAACATGCTTGCGGGATACCGTGACATCGTCCAGGAAGATGTCAGCATCCGGGTGCCGTCCCGCCGTGGTGGTGTCCGCGTCCAAGAGGAACCGAGCACCGGCGTTGGGTCCGCTGTGCGCAATGAGCAATGCTGAGTTAGGCGGAAGTGCGTCCACTGATGCACGCTCTTCGGGGGCCAACTTGGGGGCAATGCTTGGCTCGTCCCACGTTGGTGTGATGCTGATCGAGGTGGTCTCCGACGTAGGCTGTTCCTCCGCGCCGTTCCCGACATTGGCTTGATTCTGTTCGCCGCCAACCATGGAATTCCTCCTCATCCGCCGGCAGTTCCAAACCCTGCCGGCCACTTCCGCATCCCGGTACCGCCGGGCAAATCGGTTGCTGGCCCGCCGTCCTGCTTCCCGGTTGAGGGAAAGCAGCCTGACGGGCCAGATAACTTTAGCCTACCTGTTGTTCGTACTCCGATGCACTGAGCAGGGATTCCACTGCATCAGCTTCTGCAAGCTTTACTTCAATAAGCCATCCCTCGCCGTACGGGTCTGAGTTAATCAGGGCCGGATCAGTGTCCAGGGCGTCATTTCGATTGGTGACTTCGCCTGTCACCGGCGCATAGATATCGCTGACGCTCTTTGTTGATTCCACTTCGCCAACAACTTCATTGCCGGTGACTTTTGTCCCGGGCTCGGGCATCTGAGCATAGACAACGTCACCCAAAGCGTCCTGGGCGAAGTCCGTGATGCCAATGCGTACTACGCCGTCGGCATCTGGAGCAGTAACCCATTCGTGTTCTGCGGTGTAGGAGAGTTCTTCCGGAATATTGCTCACTGGTGGCCTTTCATCGGGACATTTATGAACCTCGACGGCGGCCCTTTCAGATGGCCACCGCTGAAAGTATAGGCACATTTCCCCTGCACCTGATGGGGTCTCTGCCATGATTGACCCATGACCGAACAAGCACAAGTACCAGCTCAGAAAAAGCGCAATGCGGGCGTAAAAATAATCCTGATCCTGGTGGCAGCACTTGTCGCTGTGGCCGCGTACTTCATCCTCGGGGCCATCCTCCCCCGCTGGTGGTCCGATGTCATCGCCGGGCAGGTCCGGCGCGATCTTGGAGCCAGCGTCCTGGTGGGCATGTTCTACGGATTCGTTTTCACTTTCATTCCGCTCCTCGTGGCGTGGCAAGCTACCCGCAAATCGGTGTCCTGGCCCTGGAAAATCGCCATTGTCCTGGTGGCCGTCGCCATCGCGACGCCCAACCTGCTCACCGCAGGCATCGCTTTCGGCAGCACGGAGTCCGCCCACGCCGGCCAGCGGACCTTGAGCGTGGATGCAGGATTCTTCACAACGTGGACTGCCATTTCTGCCGTTGCTGCTGTGCTCATCTTCATTGCGGTCACCATTCTCTGGGCGCTATGGCGGCGAAGGGGAAAGCAGATGAAAGTGCTCCGGCAAGCAGAACACCAGCGCGTCAGTGCTGCAAAGACCAGTACTGCGAAGAACGTTGAAACCGAAACACGGGACACCACCCCTAACGCCTGAGACGCCAAGAAGCCCGTCACGGATTGTCCGTAACGGGCTTCTTCTTTGTGTGACCTGACATGTAGCCCGGCTTTTCAGCCAAGCTTCGCGCCCCGGCGTCAGGCGATGGTGGCCTCATGCGGTTCGCGTTCGACGTCGGGGGCTGCAGCGGGTGCCGCGGGTCCACCGCGCCGTGCTGCTGCGGCCGCCGCCAGCATGACCAGGAGAGCGGCTATGGTGATGCCGGCTCCAGCCCAGATGGGCGAGGTATAGCCGAGGCCGGCGGTAATGGTGACCCCGCCGAGCCAGGCTCCGAGAGCGTTGCCCAGGTTGAATGCGCCGATGTTGGCGCCGGATGCCAGCGTGGGCGCGGAGGAGGCGAAGTGCATCACTCGCATTTGGAGTCCCGGGACGGTGGCAAAGCCGAAACCGCCCATGAGCGCCAGTGACACCAGTGTTGCGATGCTGTTGGAAGCGGTAAGGGCGAAGAAGATCAGCACTGCCACAAGTCCGGCAAGGATGACAATGAGCGACTTGTCCAACGCTTTGTCCGCAGCCTTGCCGCCCAGGAAGTTGCCGACGAACAGCCCGCCACCAAAGAGCACCAGGAGCCACGGCACGGCTCCTGATTCGAAACCGGACACCTCGGTGAGAGTGAAAGCGATGTAGGTGAAGGCACCGAACATGCCACCAAACCCGAGGATGGTCACGATGATGGAGAGCCAGACTTGACCGGAAGTGAAGGCGCCCAGTTCGCTGCGGAGGCCTTTTGTGGGTTCCGTGGTGGATGTGGGAACCATCAGTGCGATGCCGAGCAGGGCAACGACACCGATGGCGGTAATCGCCCAAAAAGTTGAGCGCCAGCCGAAGTTCTGGCCAAGCAGCGTTCCGAAGGGAACCCCCAGCACGTTGGCTGCGGTAAGGCCAGTGAACATGATGGCGATGGCGCCGGCCTTTTTGTGGGAAGGCACCAGGCTCGCCGCCACCACTGAACCGATGCCGAAGAATGCGCCGTGGCAGAGCGCCGCGACGATACGGCCGATCATCATGGCCGCATAACTGTCAGCAATGGCGGACAAGAAGTTGCCGGCAATGAACAAGACGAGCAGGCCAAGGAGTACCGGCTTGCGCGGAAGTCTGGTCACTGCGGCCGTCACCAGGAGTGCACCGGCTGTGACGCTAAGAGCGTAGCCGGAGATGAACCAGCCTGCCGAAGCCTCGCTGACGTTGAAGTCGGCAGCAACTTCCGGCAAGAGGCCCATGATCACGAATTCGGTTAGTCCGATGCCGAATCCGCCGAGGGCAAGGGCAATCAACCCTGCGGGCATGTGGAGCTCCTTAAATGGTCGGTTCCGTCCGGGAGTGGAAGTGCGTCGTCGGGAACCGTAGAATAATAGTTGCAGACGCTCTGTATATAGTTGCACACGCTAGGTACTTGCGCAAACAACTACTTTGCGATGCGTCGCGATTCACACGACATCGAGTCAGGAGCACAGCACACATGGGCATCAAGGATGACGCCGTCGAAGTACGCGCACAGGGCTGGCGGACCCTTGCCGCCCTGCACGGGAGCATCGAAACGGAGCTCGAGAAGTCCCTTCAGGCCACGAGCGAGCTGTCGGTAGTGGAATACGCCGTTTTGGATGCGCTGAGCCGCCAGGATGGCTGGCACATGCGGATGCAGCAGCTGGCCCGCGCCACTGCCCTGTCCAGTAGCGCCACCACCCGCCTGGTCAACCGCCTGGAGGACCGGGGCCTGCTCACCCGCATCCTGTGCGCCGACGACCGCCGCGGCATTTACACCGAGTTGACGCTGGCCGGCCAGAAGCTCCTCGAAGCAGCCAAGCCGGTGCATGACCAGACCCTTGCGTCTGCTCTTGAGGCTGCCGAGTCCGTGCCCGAACTCGAGCCGCTGGTGCGGGCGCTCGGCGCGCTGCAGAAGGTCTAGCTGGATCTGCGGGCTTGTTCGAATCCCTCGGCGTTCAACGGCGAGTGATTCGAACAAGACCGGGAGCAATCAGGCATTAACGACCAAAGGCCGGAATCACCGTGTTTCCACGTGATTCCGGCCTTTATGGTCGGGCTGACAGGATTTGAACCTGCGACCCCTTGACCCCCAGTCAAGTGCGCTACCAAGCTGCGCTACAGCCCGCTGGTTCCACCGTTCTCCGCCTAAGTTTTCCTCCGAAGAGTCCCACCTAAGCAGTCCGGCCGAACCACCTCCAAAAGCTTACACGAAGTTGGAGGCGGGAGACGCCATCACAGCCAAAGTGGGCTGTGATGCCCGTCTCACTTAGCGCTTCTTGCCACGCTTCTCGCGTACGCGCATGTTGACCTCGATGGGCGTGCCCTCAAAGCCGAACGTTTCGCGGAGGCGACGCGTGATGAAGCGACGGTATCCGGGATCCAGGAAGCCGGTGGTGAACAAGACGAACTTCGGCGGGCGGCTGGATGCCTGGGTGCCGAAGAGGATGCGCGGCTGCTTTCCACCACGGACCGGGTGCGGGTGCGCTGCCACGAGCTCGCCCAGGAACGCGTTCAGGCGTCCCGTGGGGATACGGCGGTCCCAGCTCTCCAAGGCGATATCCAGCGCAGGGACCAAACGGTCCTTGTGCCAGCCCGTCTTGGCCGAAATGTTCACGCGCGGAGCCCATTCAACGTGGGCCAGGTCCTGATCGATTTCGCGTTCCAGGTAGCGGCGGCGTTCGTCGTCCAGCAGGTCCCACTTGTTGAAGGCCAGAACCAGTGCACGGCCGGACTCGATAGCCAGCTGGAGGATGCGGACATCCTGCTCGCTGAGGACTTCGTCGACGGCAAGAAGCACGACGGCGACCTCCGCCTTTTCGAGCGCGGCCTGCGTACGCAGGGAGGCATAGAAGTCGGCGCCCTGGGCCATGTGCTGGCGGCGGCGGATACCTGCGGTGTCCACAAAGCGCCATGTGCGGTCACCGAGTTCGATGAACTCGTCTACCGGGTCACGCGTGGTGCCGGCCAGAGGATCCACCACTACGCGCTCGGAACCCGCCAGCTTATTGAGCAGCGAAGACTTACCCACGTTCGGGCGACCAATCAGGGCGATACGGCGAGGACCGCCTGAACGTTCCACCCCATCCACCAAGGAGAACTCGGGCAGGGTGTCCATGACGTGGTCCAGGAGGTCTGCAACGCCGCGACCGTGCAGGGCCGAAACCGGATACGGCTGGCCAAAGCCCAAGCCCCACAGTGCGGCGGAATCCGCTTCCTGGGCGAAGTCGTCCACCTTGTTGGCCACCATGATGACCGGCTTCTTGCTCTTGCGGAGCATCTTCATGACGCCCTCGTCCGTGGCTGTTGCGCCAACGGCAGAGTCCACCACGAAGAGAACTGCATCAGCAAGCTCCACGGCCATTTCGGCCTGCTCGGCTACGCGGGCGTGGATGCCCTTCGCGTCGTGCTCCCAACCGCCGGTGTCCACCAGGGTGAAGTTGCGGCCGTTCCAGCGGGCCGAGTACATGACGCGGTCGCGGGTAACGCCCGGGGTGTCCTCAACAACGGCTTCGCGGCGCCCAAGGATGCGGTTGACCAACGTGGACTTGCCCACGTTCGGGCGTCCGATGATGGCCAAAACCGGGTCCAGCTTGAGGGGACCCTCGTCCCCTTCATCACCGTATTCACCGCTGAGCAGCGCGGCATCTTCTTCGTCGAGTTCGTAGTCCTCCAAGCCTGCCCGGAGGGTGGCCGCGCGGAGTTCGGCCTCGTCGTCGTCCAGGGCCGCCAGGTTTTCCGCCACCTGGTCGGTGCCGGTGGGCGTGTATTCGTCGTCGCCGGCTCCGTGGAGGCCGGATTTTTGAGTCGTATCGCTCATTGCACTTTCCTTAGTGGTGGTCTGCCGGCGTCCCGGCTACTGCTGTGTGGCGGTGATGCGAAGTGGGTTCTCCGGGCGCAGGTTCCAGGGGAAGACCCTGGCCTGTGGCCCGGATGGCGTCCTGGACGTGACCGGCCAGGGCTTCACGGATCTCCGCAGCCGCCCTGTCCATTGAAACACGCCCCGGTTCGCCCTTCCGGCGCTTCACCGTAATGGGTTCGCCGAAGCTCACATGGAGCTTGCGGCGGGGTTTGGGGATATGGTCGCGATGCTCATCACCCTGACGGGTTCCAAGGATGGCGACCGGGATAACTGTGGCTCCCGAGTTCAGAGCGAGCCACGCTACTCCGTTGCTGATGTTTTCTGCCGAGCCGCTCCCCCGGGTTCCTTCGGGAAGAATCCCGACGCAACGGCCGGCGTCGAGCAGTTTCTTGCCGCGGTGCAGGGCGGTGCGGTCACCGGTCCGGTCCACGGGTATCTGTCCGGCCCCTCTCAGAACCTTGCCCAGGAAACCTTTGAACATCTCTTTCTTAACCAGGATGTGCATGGGACGCGGCGACGCGCCGAACATCACCGGTCCGTCCAGGAAGCTGATGTGGTTCGCCGCGAAAACCACCGGTCCGGCCGCAGGAACGTTGCTTTTGCCCGCCACGATGGTCCGGTAGATGACGTGGTCAAGGAACCAGCCCACCGGTCGGCTCCACAGCCTGCTCCCTGCAGAGGGGAGCCGGGTCTCAGTCACCATAGATAACCTTGCTCACGATCGCCAAGGCGGTTTCAACGGTTTCCTCAAAATTCAGGTCCGAAGAGTCGAGCGTCACCACGCCGTCGGCCGCTTGGGTGAAGTTCACTACCGTTGAGTCCTTGGCGTCACGCTGGATCACCTGAGCCTTGAGCTGTTCCTTGGTCTGCGTGCCGCCCAACTGGATCCCACGACGCCGCAGCCTGGCTTCCTCGCTCGCGGTCAAGAGCATGCGGACCTCAGCATTGGGGACGACGACGGTGGTGATGTCGCGCCCTTCCACCACCATGCGGCGGTGGTGCTGGTCGATCAGCTCACGCTGGCGACGAATCAGCTCGGTGCGGGCACCGAGCGTCGTGGCCACAGCACTAACCGACGAGGAGATCAAAGGATCCCGGATCTCGTCCGTGATGTCCGTGCCATCAACCGCCACATACTCCGTGGCGGTAGTGGTACTGATCTCCAACGGCATGGCCTTGGAAGCCTGCTCCACCGCGGCACCGTCCTGAAGGTCAACGCCGGTCTTGAGGCAATACCACGTCAGGGCACGGTACATCGCACCGGTGTCGAGGTACGCCAGCTTCAAGCGCCGGGCAACTTCTTTGCTGACGCTGGACTTGCCGGACCCCGAAGGGCCGTCGATTGCGATCACGAGCGGCTTGCCGGGACGGGCAACTGTCTCCGGGCCAAAGAATTCACGCGTCATTACTGGAGTACCCGCCATCCACGGTCAGTCAAAGCTTCAACAAGGAGGTCATGCTTGCTCGGTAGCACGGAAAGTTCCACCATGCCCACGTTTTGTCCTGAGGAATGGTCGAGCCGAAGGTCTTCGAGGTTCACACCGATCTCGCCGATCTCCGTGAGGAGGTGCGCGATCTGGCCCGGCTTGTCGTCCACCAGGATAGTGAGCCACGAGTACGCCTGAGGAGGTCCGCCGTGCTTCCCGGGGATCCGGGCCTGGCCTGCGTTACCCTCACTGATCAGCTGGGCGAGGTCCAGCCGCGCGCCGGGGGCGAGGGGTTCTTCCAAGGTGCCGATCAGACGGTTCAGGTCCTCGCGCACACCATGCAGGATTGAAACCACCTTCTCCGCGTTGCCGCCCAGGATTTGTACCCAGAGGGTGGGATCGCTGGCTGCGATGCGGGTGGTGTCCCGGAGTCCGTTGCCTGCCAGGGACAGGGCATGCAGTGGCGTACCCTGCAACCGGCTCGCCAGAAGCGAGGACATGATCTGCGGCAAATGAGACACCAGCGCCACGGCTTCATCGTGCTCGTCCGCGGTGAACTGGGAAACAATTGCTCCCAGATCCCCTGCGAGCGAACGTGCAGCCTGGAGTGCAGCATCCGAAGTTTCTTCGGAGGGGCACAACACCCATGGCATGGACGTGAAAAGCTCACCCCTGGCTGCAACCGGGCCGGACTTCTCCCTGCCTGCCATGGGGTGGGTACCCACATAGCGGGCGAGGTCAACGCCGCGTTCGCGCAACTGTGCCTGGATGGTGGCTTTGACGCTGGCAATATCGGCAACCACCGCTGACGGGTAATCCGCCAGTGCCTTCTGCACGACGTCGGCGGTAACGTCCGGCGGGGCTGCGACAACTACCAGTTGGGGTTGTTCATCCAGCTCCCCCAGTGGCCGTCCCGCACCGATGTCCACCGCGACCGCCTGGTTGGTGGGCGAGGGATCAGAAAGGAAAACGGGGACTCCGCGTCCGCGCAGGCCGAGGCCAATGCTGGCCCCGAGCAAGCCTGTACCGAGAACGACGACCGGGCCATCAAGATGGCCCCGGCTGTGCGTACCGAATGCCGACATGCCCTAGAGCCCTACAGATGCCAGGAGGTGACCGACTTCCTGCCTGCCGAGGTTGCGGATGCTGCCCTGTCGCTGGTCGCCCAGGCCGATGGGGCCAACCTTGACGCGGACAAGACGCTCCACGGGGAAACCGACCGCGTCAAACATGCGGCGCACAATGCGGTTCTTGCCTGAGTGCAGGACAACCTCAATCAGGACGTGGCCGGGAGTCGAGTCAACCAGTTTAAAGGAGTCCACCGCAGCAACGCCGTCTTCGAGCTCGACGCCGTTCTTCAGCTTTGCGCCCACGCCTTGCGGGAAGGGGCCACGCACCTGGACCAGGTACGTCTTGGGTACCTCGTACGAAGGGTGCGTCAAGCGGTTGGCCAGTTCGCCGTCGTTCGTCAGCAGCAGCAGACCTTCAGTGGCGACGTCGAGCCGGCCAACATGGAACAGGCGTTCGCCCTTGTTCTTGTTGTTCTTGAGGAAGTCGCTGATGCAGGGGCGGCCTTCGGGGTCCTCCATGGTGGAAACGACGCCCTTGGGCTTGTTAAAGACCATGTAGACGAGGGTGTCGTCGAGCTGGATCCGGATGCCATCAACGTGGATCACGGCGGCCGTGGGATCCACGCGCATACCAAGTTCGGTGGTCACCACACCGTCAACCTCGACGCGTCCTTCGAGGATCATTTCCTCGCACACGCGGCGTGATGCCACGCCTGCCTGCGCCATGACCTTTTGCAGGCGTACGCCGTCAGCATCATGAAGATCGGACTGGGGCACTTCCTGGCGCGGACCGCGGTTGCGGGCCGGCTTGCGGATGGGGCCCAGGTTCTGGCCGAAGCGTTCGCTGCCGAACGCCTTGGATCCGTACTGCCGTGCCGGCTTCGCTTTGGGCTTGATTGCACCGGGAGTACCGGGTGCCTTGCCAAAGCCGGGCTTGTTGGAGCCTGGCTTGCGGAAAGGCTTCGCGGGCCTGGCTGCCTGGCCGCGGTCGTAATCGCCCGCTGTTGTGGGGTTGTCAGGATCGAAAGGTGCCGCTTCGCGCGGCTTCGAAGCCTTAAAGGGGCGGCCTTCGCCCTGTGGGAAGTTGCGCTTTCCAGCGCCGGCGCTGCCGCCGCGGCCGGAGAAGCCGCCGGCGTTGGAGCGGCCTGTGCCGCCTCCCTTGGCCTCATTGCGTCCGGAACTGTTTCGTCCCGAACCGTTACGTGGTGAACTCTGGCGTCCCGCCTGTGTCATGACCCGTCCTTGTGTAGTAATGGCCGGCAATAGGTGTTGGAATCAACACTAGCCAGCCGGGCAGACATCGTCTGCCCTTTGTCGCTGTGCACCTTGATATGGTGCGTGAATCAGTATGAAGTTCTCTTGCAGTACCGGTGGTGGCCGTGGCTACATCCGGCTGGCGTCGTAGTACTCGTCGATGCCTTCCAAACCAGGAAGGTGCGGCGAGAGCTGTGGCAGTTCAGCCACCGAGCCGATGCCCATCCGTTCCAGGAAGTACGAGGTTGTCCTGTACAGGACAGCCCCTGATTCGGGATCGTTTCCGGAGTCCTCGATCAAACCCCTTTGAGTAAGAGTCCGGACCACGGAATCCACGTTGACGCCGCGAATGGCAGACACCCGGGCCCTTGAGACCGGTTGCCGGTAAGCAATGACCGCCAGTGTCTCAAGCGCTGCCTGAGTCAGCCTGGTGGTCTGCCCCTCGAGGACGAATCTCCCCACGACGTCGGCAAATTCCGCCCGTGAATAGATCCGCCACCCACCGGCGACGTTCCGCAATTCAAAACCCCGGGGTGCAGTGCTGGCATCGGCAAAGCCGACAGCATCCACGTCCGGGGCTTTAACAGTATAGCCGCTATACTCCCGCTGCAGGTCCTGCAGCAAATCTTCGACGACGGCCACCGTCACGTTGAGTCCGGCAGCCAGCTCCTCCGAGGTGGCCGGCTCATCGATCACCATGAGGACAGCCTCCAACGCTGCACGCGCGCCGCCGGGCAGGGCTTCCAGCTCGGACAGCCCGTCCTGTACCGTTTCCTGCTCACTCACTGTCGCCATCCCCGCTTCCCGTTCCTGCTTCAGGCCCGTACTCCTCGCTCAGGCTGGAACTGTCCCAGCCGGCGTCATCGCCTGTCCATCTAACCGTCAAATCAGCCAACGGCTCGGGCTGTTCAAAGGCAACCACGCGGTCGCGGAACATTTCCAGCAGTGCCAGGAATCGGGCCACCACCACCAGCGTCGTTTCGGCATCGGCAATCAGCGCTTGAAAGGACAGCGGTGCTCCCAGCTTCAAGCGGTACCCCATGATCTCGGCCTGTTCCTTGACACTCACCGGCGGAGCGTGGAGGTGGTCCAAGCCAACTTCGGCCGGCGCGGAGTCCTTGGGTTTGAGTGCTTTCGCGGCAAGTTCCGCGAACTGATCCGGGGTGTGCCGCCACACCAGCTCCGGCAACAGCGCGGCGAAGTGGCCTTCAAGGGCCACTTGGCGCGGATACCGCCGGGCTTCCTGTTCCAGCGTCTCTCCCAGGATCCCGGCGATCTGCTTGAACGCCTTGTACTGCAGGAGACGGGCGAACAGGAGGTCCCTCGCTTCCAGGAGGGCAATGTCCTCGGCGTCTTCCACTTCACCGGCGGGCAGGAGGCGCGCCGCCTTCAGGTCCAGCAGCGTTGCGGCAATCACCAGGAACTCGCTGGCTTCATCCAGCGCCCAGTCCTCCCCCAGTTCCTGGAGACGCCTGATGTATTTGATGAATTCATCAGTGACCGTGGCCAAGGCCACCTCAGTGATATCAAGCTTGTGCTTGGAAATGAGGCCGAGCAGAAGGTCAAAGGGTCCCGTGAAGTTAGCCAGCCTTACCTCGAAGCCGGCCTTGCGGGCTTCGGAGGTACCGGCGTCGGGCGCTTCGGCGTGTACGGGCGCTTCGGCGTGTACGGGCGTTTCGGCGTGTACCGGCGTTTCCGTCTCAGAAGGCGAGGCCAGGTCCGCTTCCGCGGCAGGGGCGATTGACGGTCCCACCGTCCGCTAGGGCGCGCCGCCGCGCGAGATCAGTTCCTTGGCGAGGCGGCGATATGCGTCAGCTCCGATGTGGTTGCCGGCGTAGCTGGTGATGGGCTCGGCGGCCACCGTGGCATCTGCAAACTTAATCGAACGCTTGATGACAGTCTCAAAGACCTTGTCCCCGAACGCCTCCACCAGGCGCGAAATCACTTCACGGCTGTGCAGGGTGCGGGCGTCATACATGGTGGCCAGGACACCGTCCACCTGCAGGCGCGGGTTGAGGCGGTCCTGCACCTTCTCGATGGTCTCCACCAGGAGCGCAACGGCGCGCAGGGCAAAGAACTCGCAAATCAAAGGGATGATGACGCCGTGGGCTGCAGTCAGCGCATTCACTGTCAGCAAGCCAAGCGACGGCTGGCAGTCGATCAATACGACGTCGTAGTCATCCTCAACGCTTTTGAGTGCGCGGTCCAGGACTTGCTCACGGGCAACCTCGTTGACCAGCTGCACTTCGGCAGCAGAGAGATCAATGTTGGCGGGCAGGAGGTCAACGCCTTCAACACCGGTCTGCTGGATGGCGTCGCGGATTTTCACCTTGCGGTCCATTAACACGTTATAGACGGTGAGGTCGAGCTCGTGCGGGTTGGCCCCGAGGCCGGCGGACAGAGCGCCTTGCGGATCAAAATCCACCAACAGGACGCGACGGCCGTACTCGGCGAGCGCAGCCGCCAAGTTGATGGTGGAGGTGGTTTTACCCACGCCACCCTTTTGATTGACCATGGCGATGACTCTCGCCGGACCGTGGGAGGCCAGTGGAGCAGGTTCCGGGAATTCGCGGTAAGGGCGGCCCGTGGGCCCCATGATGGCGTCTTCCAGATCGAGCTCGGTGCCTTCCAGCGTAGCTGTTCCCCGTTCGATGCTCACGTATCTAACCACTCTTTCGACGACGATCTTCCCTGCCGCTGCGCCCCCGGACGACAGCGCTGCTACCCCTTTAGGCTACAGCGCCCGACACGGTTATTTGGGGAACTTGACTTTGGCCGATTCTTGAGCCTTGACCCTCTGGTTGAGGTCGAAGGTTGAGGTGCGTGCCAGAGCTGCCGCGCGGAACAGCGAAGACCGGCACCTGGTGGGGTGCCGGCCTTCGCCAAACTATCTTGCGTTGACGCTGATCCTGCTAGACCGTGGCCTTTTCACGGTTTTCGGCCTCAGGTGCAGCCTCTTCTTCGCCACCGTGGGCGATCATGGTCTGCTCGTCGAAGGGCTCACTGCCGGAGAGGACACGCTCCACCTGCCCGTTGTCGATTTCCTTGACCCAGGTGCCGATCAGGACGGTTGCCACGGCATTGCCGGTGAAGTTGGTCAGCGCGCGGGCCTCGGACATAAAGCGGTCGATTCCGACGATCATGCCCACGCCGCCCAGGAGCTCCGGCTTGTGTGCCTGGAGACCGGCGGCCAGAGTTGCGAGACCGGCGCCGGTGACGCCTGCAGCACCCTTGGAGGCGATGATCATGAAGACCAGGAGCGAGATCTGGGCCCCGAGGTCCAGCGGGGTGCCCATGGCGTTGGCAACAAACAAGGAAGCCATGGTCAGGTAGATCGCCGTGCCATCAAGGTTGAACGAGTAGCCCGTGGGGACCGTTACACCAACAACCGGCTTGGAGACACCCAGGTGCTCCATCTTGGCGATCAGGCGGGGCAGTGCGGCCTCGGAGGATGAGGTGGAGAAGATCAGTAGGTACTCGCGGGCCAGGTACTTCATGAGCTTGAAGATGTTGACACCGGCCACTGCGCGGAGCAGCGTTCCGAGGATGACCACAATGAACAGTGCGCAGGTGATGTAGAAGGCCACCATCAGGGTGAACATACTCAGGATCGCCTGGGCGCCGGTTGCACCGACGACGGCGGCGATGGCACCGAACGCGCCCACCGGAGCCAGCCACATGATCATGATGAGGATGCGGAACACGAGTCGCTGCCCGTGGCCGATGGCACCAAGGATGGGGGCTCCCTGCTTGCCCATCTTCTGCAGGGCGAAACCGACCAGGATCGCGGCAAGAAGGGTGGGCAGGACCGGAATGTCACCGGGGATGATGCCCAGGAGGAAGTCCACGGTGCTGTTGGTGTCTGCCTTCTTGGTGGGATCGTACGGAGTCAGCTTGAGTCCTTCACCCGGGTGGATGAGGTTGCCGACTACCAGACCAATGGCGAGGGCGAACGTTGACATCGCCACGAAGTAGCCCAGTGCAAGTCCGCCCACCTTGCCAACGGTGGCCGCCTTGGCGATGGACCCGATGCCCAGGACGATGGTGCAGAAGATGACCGGAGCGATCATCATTTTGATGAGTTTGATAAAGCCATCACCGAGCGGCTTGAGGGACTTTCCAACTTCAGGGAACACCAGGCCGACGACGGCGCCGAGCACTACGGCCAGAATGACCGCGATGTACAGGTAATGCGACTTGTCGAGCCCCTTGCGTCCAGCTTTGGCAACTACTGCCGACTCTCCTCGTTGAGAGGTCATGGGATTCTCCTTTGGATACTGTGTAAGGCGCTGCGGTCCTGCACTGATGTCCAATCCGCTGCCCTTGTGTGATATCCATCATTGAGCCGTTGGTGACACACATCACCGTTGCGGTCATATTGGTCATGGAGGCCCACGTGTTTCACAGCTGGAGCATCGCCCGCCGCTTGTTCGTGGCGAACCTGTTCTTCGTCCTTGTCCTGACCGCGGTCTTCGGTGCTTTCTCCGTAGTGGAAGCCAGGGACAGGGGGTACGACGAAGCCGGCGGCCGGATGCTCGCCATCGCCGCCTCCCTGGCCGACAATCCCCTGGTGTTGGAGGCGGCTTCAACATCTGATCCATCAGCAGTCCTGCAGCCCTACGCGCTGGAGGTCATGGACCATGCCGACGCCGATTTCATCACCATCATGGCTCCCGACCGGACCCGGTGGACGCATCCCCGCACGGAAGAGCTTGGCAAGCCCTACATTGGGACCATCGAGCCTGCCTTGCGGGGTGAAACCTTCACCGAAGTGACCGCCGGCACCTTGGGCCCGTCGGTCCGCACCATTGCTCCCGTCCTGGATCCCGAGGGCAACGTCAAGGCGCTGGTGGCTGCGGGAGTCACGGTCCGCACGGTGGACACAGACGTTGCTGAGAGATTGGGAGTGATTGGCATCATCGCCCTGGTGGTTCTGTTCTTCGGCTCCGTCGCGTCGTGGCTTCTTGGCCGGTACCTCCGCTCCGTGACACGTGGCTGGGGTCCCGAACAGTTGGCGCAGCTCTTCGCTTACTACGAGTCGGTTCTCCACTCGGTCCGCGAAGGCGTGATCCTGATCGACACGCACGGCAAAGCTGTGATGTACAACGACCAAGCAGCCGAACTCCTGGGACTGGCGCCATCCGACGCCGACAGGTCGCCTGACGCTGCCCCGAAGCTGGCCGACCTTCCCTTTGATGGAAGCCTGCGAGCGCTGTTCGAGTCCGGTCGGCCCGCCCACGACGAAAGCCACCTGACCGGTTCCCGGATACTAGTGGTCAATCAGGCTCCAGCGGTGGGACCCGTGCCTGAGCGCAGCCGGCAGAAGCCCGCCATCTATGGCACCGTGGCTACCATCAGGGACCGTACAGAAATTGAGTCCCTGGGCACGGAGCTTCAGACGATGAAGACGCTCTCCGACGCCTTGCGTGCCCAGACGCATGAACATGCCAACCGCCTCCACATGATCGTCTCCCTGCTGGAACTGGGACGGACGCCCCAAGCCTTGGATTTCGCCACCAAGGATCTTGAGTTGAGCCAGCAGCTCACCGATGACATGGTGGCCTCCGTGGACGAACCCGTAATGAGCGCGCTGGTGATGGGCAAGGCGGCGGAAGCCCACGAGCGGGGCGTGGAACTGGTTGTCCGCACATCAGGGAGTGCAGGTGTCCGCGGGCTGGAAATCCAGGATCTTGTCACCATCCTGGGAAATCTGCTGGACAACGCGATCGATGCTGCCGCTGCCGGTGAGTTCCCGCGGAAGGTGGAGCTGGAGGTGGACGCGGAGGCCGCCGCCGTCGAATTCACTGTTCGGGATTCGGGCGGGGGCATCGATCCGGGTTCCATCGACGACGTCCTGCAATACGGCTTCAGTACCAAATCGCCAGCGGGAAGTCCTCGCGGCAGCCATGGCCGGGGCGTGGGCCTGGCGCTGGTGCGCCAAGCCGTGGAACGGCTCAACGGTACGATGACCATCAGCAACCCCGGCGGGGCACAGTTTCATGTAGTGCTGCCTGCGCCGGCTCCCGAGGAAGAGAAGGCATGACAGACATCCGCGTCCTGGTGGTGGAGGACGAGCCGATAGCCTCGGACGCCCATTCCGTCTACATCGGCCGCCTGGACGGCTTTACCTTGGTGGGGACGGCTCCGGATGGGCAATCGGCCCTGCGCATTCTTGGCGAATTTGCCACCTCGGGCGCACCTGTGGACCTGGTTTTGCTGGACATGAACCTGCCGGACCTTCACGGGCTGGATGTTGCCCGACGGATGCGCTCGGCAGGAGTGTTTGCCGACATCATCGCCATTACCGCGGTGCGGGAGTTGACCATCGTGCGCAGTGCCGTGTCGATCGGCGTCGTGCAGTACCTCATCAAGCCCTTCACCTACGCAACGTTTGCCGACAAGCTCAGCAGCTACCGGACGTTCCGCGAACAACTGGCGGGCTCGATGTCCGGGATTTCCAAGGCCGGCGCCTCGCAAAGCGACGTCGACCAAGCTTTTGCGAGCCTTCGCGCCCCTACGGAACTGCCGCTGCCCAAGGGCCTGTCCGGGTCCACGTTGGAAGCAGTGAAGGACTTGGTGCGCGCGGGACTTCGGCCGGTGTCCGCAAGCGAAGTGATGGACGCGCTGGGCATGTCCCGGGTGACCGCCCGGCGCTATCTGGAGTACTTGGCCGACGCCGGCACTGTCACCCGCGCTCCCCGGTACGGCACTCCTGGACGCCCCGAGAACGAGTACGGCTGGAACCACGCTTAGCCCACCCTGTATACAAAGTTAGCGATTTTCGCCTGTTTGGTGACTATTACGCGGACCTGTGTATACACTGGGGGCATGCGCGCCAGTGATCGGGCCTACGCCGCCCTTCGTGAAGACATCATTGAATGGCGCCTTCGCCCGGGAACCGTCCTCGCGGAAGTCGAGCAGTCCGAACGCCTCGGCGTGTCGCGCACCCCGGTCCGGGAGGCGCTGAGCCGGCTCACCGCAGAAGGATTGACGACGGCGGCAGGTGGCCGCGGCGTCGTCGTCACCGATATCTCACTGGACAGCATCGACGAACTGTTCGAATTGCGCGAAACCCTTGAAGTAAGGGCCGCGGCCCTTGCCGCCCAACGCGGTGAGCCGGGTGTCTTCGCCGAGTTGCAAGCACAGTTGTTGCTGGCGCCTGAATTGCTGAGGGACGAGGACCCCACCCGGCACGAGTATTACGCCTTGGTCAGCCGACTGGACGACGCCATAGATTCCGCGATTTCCAACAGCTACATGGCCCACGCCATGCGCAGCCTTCGTGTCCATTTGGTCCGGGTACGCCGTCTGGCAGCCGACGACGCTACACGACTCCTCGCAGCCGCTGCCGAGCACGCTGCCATCGCCGAAGCCATCGCCGCCGGCAACCCCCGGCTGGCAGAAGCCGCCACCACTCTCCACCTGCACCGCAGCCTCACCCACGTCAAAGCCACCCACACGGCCCGCTAGAACGTCACACCAGAAGGAGCATCATGGTCAAGAACAACCACGTCCGCGTCTACAAGAGCGAAGGGAACCTCCCGCGCGAGGAGCAGTTGGCGCACAAGATCGCAGTGGTCGCCGCCGACCCCGTCGAGGTATCCCCCGAGGTCACCGACATGGTGATCAACCGAATCATCGATAACGCTTCGGTGGCCATCGCCTCGCTGAACCGCGCACCCATCGTCGCAGCCCGCGCCCAAGCGCTGACCCACGCACCTTCCGCGAACGGCAAGGGCGCCTCTGTTTTCGGTATTGCTGAGCAGGTCTCCCCCGAATGGGCAGCCTGGGCAAACGGCGTGGCCGTGCGCGAACTGGACTACCACGACACGTTCCTGGCAGCTGACTACTCACACCCGGGTGACAACATCCCGCCGATCCTCGCCGTCGCCCAGCACGTGGGCTCCAACGGCGCCGACCTGGTCCGTGCCATCGCCACCGGCTACGAAATCCAGGTGAACCTGGTCAAGGCCATCTGCCTCCACAAACACAAGATCGACCACGTGGCCCACCTCGGCCCCTCCGCCGCAGCCGGTATCGGCACGTTGTTGGGATTGGATGTTGAAACGATCTTCCAGTCCGTAGGCCAGGCCCTGCACACCACCACCGCCACCCGGCAGTCCCGCAAAGGCGAAATCTCCACCTGGAAAGCCCACGCCCCGGCCTTCGCAGGCAAAATGGCAGTCGAAGCCGTGGACCGCTCCATGCGCGGCCAGACCTCCCCAGTGCCCATCTACGAAGGCGAAGACGGCGTAATCGCCTGGATGCTCGACGGGCCGGACGCCTCCTACGAGGTCCCCCTGCCCCTGCCCGGTGAAGCCAAGCGCGCCATTTTGGACACCTACACCAAGGAACACTCCGCCGAGTACCAGGCCCAGGCGTGGATCGACCTCGCCCGCAAACTCAACAAAGAGCACCCCGAAACCACCGATCCCGCCAACGTGAAATCCGTGCTGATCAAGACCAGCCACCACACCCACTACGTCATCGGTTCCGGCGCCAACGACCCCCAAAAGTACTCCCCCACCGCATCACGCGAAACCCTGGACCACTCCATCCCCTACATCTTCACCGTCGCGCTGCAGGACGGCGCCTGGCACCACGTGGACTCCTACGCCCCCGAACGCGCCACACGCCCGGACACCGTGGGACTCTGGCACAAGGTCACCACCGTCGAAGACCCGGAATGGACGCGCCGGTACCACTCGTTGGACATCGCAGAGAAAGCCTTCGGCGGCACGGTCGAAATCACCCTCACCGACGGCACCGTCATCACCGACGACATCGCCGTCGCCGACGCCCACCCGCTCGGCGCCCGACCATTCGCCCGCGAGCAATACATCAACAAGTTCCGCACCCTCGCCGCCGGACTGGTGGAGGAAGCCGAAATCGAAAGGTTCCTCGCCGCCGTCGAACGCGTCACCGAACTGGGCGAAGGCGAACTGGACCAGCTGAACATCACCGCAGCACCCGGCGTGATCGACCTCAGCAACGCACCCAAGGGACTGTTCTAAATGCTGTACTCAAAAGTCACCCCCGAACA
>NZ_PCPR01000029.1 GCF_002979775.1 Arthrobacter sp. MYb23 | reverse complement strand
TACTGTGCCGGGCCCGGATCAAGAACAAATCCTGCATACCCGCAACACTTCCTCAGGAAAACCTCAAGACTCCCGCACGCGAATTCGAGCAGTTTCGGAGAAGCCGCAGACCCGCGGGCCACCTACCGTTAGGGGTATCAGTTCACAGACCAAGGGGAGCGAACACCATGACGGATACAGGCAAGCCGGGCACGAAGGAAAAGTCCTACGACGGCTTCACGGAGGAAGAGCGCGCCGCCATGAAGGAGCGCGCGCAGGAACTCAAGAAGGCCCCTCGCAAGAAGGCGTCCAAAGCGGACGGCGAGGCTGATGTCATGGCGAAGATCGCTGAGATGCCCGAGCCGGACAAGCTCATAGCCGAGCGACTCCACGCGATCGTCAAGGAGCACGCACCGGAGCTCAGTCCCAAAACCTGGTACGGCATGCCGGCCTATGCCAGGGACGGGAAGAACATCGTTTTCTTCCAGAGCTCCCATAAGTTCAAGGCTCGTTACGCCACGCTCGGCTTTGAAGAGAACGCGAAGCTGGACGATGGCGCAATGTGGCCCACGTCCTTCGCCGTCAAGGAAATCACCCCAGAGGTGGAAGAGCGGATCGTAGGACTCATTAAGAAGGCACTGGGCTAGAGGAGCGCTGTTCTTAAGGGATCAACTACGTCGGCTGACTGTTGGCGGGCGGGAGATCCGGATTCATGGGCTCCAGATTCGGATCTTCGGCCGTCCACACTTGCACGATGGCCCAGGTGACGGCCGCGATGGGTACGGCCAGGACGGCGCCGATGATTCCGGCGAGGATGGTGCCTGCCGTCAAGGCCATCAGGATGACCAACGCGTGGAGCTCCAGGGACTTGCCCATGACGATTGGCTGAAGCAGATCACCTTCGAGTTGGTTGACGGCGATCACTACGATCACCACGATCAACGCAACGATGGGGCCGTTGGCGACGAGCGCCACCAAGGCGGCCAGGATTCCGGCGACGGTGGCACCCACCAAGGGGATGAAAGCGCCAATGAACACGATGATGGCCAAAGGGATGGCCAACGGAACCTGCATGATGAGCAGGGCCGCGCCGATGGCCACCGTATCCACCAATGCGACAATCGCCGTTCCCCGGACGTAGCCGCCAAGGACCTCCATGGTCCTCTTGCCAACACGGCGAAGCTTGGCTTCCCGCACGCCTTTGAAGGGCCGCAGGAAAAACTCCCAGATTTTGGCGCCGTCCTTGAGGAAGAAGAACAGGATGATGACCACCAGGCTGGCGCCGGCCAGGAATTCAGTGACCACGGACAACCCGGTCACTGCTCCGGAACGTACCTGGCTGCTCTGTGCGAACTCCACCACGGCTTCGCGCGCTTGGTTCAGTTGCTCCCGATCAAGTGGGATGGGTCCGGTCAGCAGGAAGTTCTCGAGTTCGTCCAGGCCACCTGCGGCCTGACTGATCAACTCGTCCCACTGGCTCCGCACTGACAACACGATGATTGTGATCACTCCGCCGAGCACTATCAACAAGCCCAGGAATGCGACGCCGGTGGCCAGACCCCCGCGCCATCCGCGGCGTCGGAGCATATTCACAAAGGGGCCGATGGCCGCGGCCAGAATCAATGCGATGAGGACAGGGATGACAAGCAGCCGGATCTGAAGCAGCCCGAAAACAGCCACCACCGTCAAGGTCAGGATGAGCAGTATCTGGCTTGCCCTGACAGCCGTCCGGCCCAGTGAGTCCTTCCACAGTTCGGGCCTGGGTGGCTTGCGTTCGGAAACGCGGGCTGTTTCCTCGGATGCCGTCATGGTGAGCTCCTGTTCATTCGCATCGGTCAACCGATGAGACCAAACATAAGCCTACTGACTATTTCCTCCGCGTGGCGACGTCCGCCGAGGAGCGGGCCAGCTAGTGAGTCGGATCGGGGTGCGGCGGAACAGGCCCGGGATCAGGAGCCGGCGATGGGCCGGGGCTTGGATTCGGATCCGGAATGGGGCTCGGCGGAAACGGCGTGGTGGGATCCGGGGGTGGTGGCACAGGCCCGGGATCGGGAGGAAATGGCTCGGGCTCGCGGGTTGGAGGCAGTGTCACGATCTCTCCTTTGCGTACTTAGGGTATTGCTCCGGCAGATAACTGCAGCCTACTCCCGGTTTCACTCGGCCACAGGGCTGCCCCTCGCACCTTACGGACAGAAATGGACCGCAATGCTGGCTACCGTGGGAAACAAGGACGCTGGGAAACGAGGACACTGAGAGAGGCGTGGACATGCGAATTGCAGTGGCAGCACCAACCGGCCATGTAGGCCGTCATCTTGTGCCGATGCTGATCCGGGCCGGAGTGAAGCCGCTGGTGCTGCTCCGCGACCCTGACCGTCTGGCTCCGGATATCCGCTCCGAAGTAGATGTGGCAAAGGTTGACCTGCTCGACTCCGACGCCGTGGTCCGGGCCGTATCCGGCGTCGATGCCCTTTATTGGGTTGACCCGCCTCCGGCTGGCGGTAACCCTCTGGCTGAGTACAAATTGGCCGCCGCCAGTGTGGCGCGAGCAGTCAATGAGGGCGGCGTGAGCAGGGTGGTTTTCCAGAGCAGCGTCGGGGCTGAGAAGCGGCACGGTGTGGGCGAAATCGATGGGCTGGCCGCTACCGAAGTTGCCCTGAACGCGACGGATGCCAGTGTGATCCATCTGCGCTGTGGCTATTTCTTCACCAATCTTGAGTACCAGCTGGACGCGATTCGAGCAGGAGTGATTCAGGTTCTCCTTCCCGTCAATCAGTCCATGCCCTGGGTCGCGCCCCGGGATATTGCCGAGGTGGCAACCGGACGCTTGCTGTCGGAGGAGTGGCGGGGGCATCACGTTCAGGCCGTTCACGGACCGGCTGATCTCTCGTGGCTGCAGGTGGTCGGGATCATTTCCAAGGTGGTGGGGAAGCCCCTCGACGTGGAACGGATTGCCGAAGAAGCCATGCGCGGCACCTTGGCTGGCTTCGGGATGAGTGCTGAGCAGGTTGACTCATTGGTGGGCATGTCCACGGGGTTCCTCGGCGGTTTTACGCCTGAGCAACAGAGATCAGTCCACAGCACAACGCCCACCACTTTGGCGGAGTGGGCCTGTGCCGAACTGAGGCCGTTGCTCCAATGAGTCCTTTTTAGGTCATATGACCTAGAATCTTTCATATGAACGATCTCCTCGAACTCGATACCGCCGGTCCTGTACTCATCGTCGGCGGCTACGGCACCGTCGGCACAGCCCTCACACACCTGGCTGCCACTGAATGGCCCCTGCTGCTGACGGGCAGGAACCCCGAGCGCGGCAGCCACCTGATGGGCGGCAGGGTGGCAGGTCAAGGTGTGGCAGTCCAGAAATGGGACCTCAACCAGACTGAGCCCTTCGCCGCCAAGGTCAGAGCAGTCATCAGCACCGTCAACGACCCCCACGACAGGGTGCTTCGCGCCGCCGTCGGCTCCGGCATTCCGTACGTTGACGTCACCCGTTGGACCAGCCGCGTCACCAGGGCCATCACCTTGGCCACCCTCCTGAAGCCGACAGCTCCCGTGCTGCTGAGTTCCGGATGGATGGGCGGTGTGACCAACATTGTCGCGGCCTTCCTGGCCCAGGAAGTGGGCGGCGCTGAACAGGTGGACGTCGCCATCCGCTATGACACCAGCGATCAAGCCGGCGTGGATTCCGTCGACTTCATTGACAGGCTGGGAGTGGACTTCGAAGTACGTAAAGGCGGTAAGGCCGCCGTCGTCCGCCCCCTCACTGACACGCGAATGGTGGATATTGCCGGGCACCGCACCAAGGTTGCCCGGCTCGATACGCCCGAACAGTTCACGTTGCCGCTGACTCTGGGAGCTGGCACGGTAGCCACGCGGATCGGGTTCAGTTCCAATACCTCCACGACGGCGTTGCTCGCCGCGCGCACGGCCGGCCTGTTCCGCTGGGGTAGCGGGGAACGGTGGGCGCCGCTGCGGCGGTCACTTTTGTACTCGCCCGGATCGGGTGGAATCGCGCATGTCCGCGTTGACGTGAAGGGGCCGCTCGGGGCAACAACGGCTGTCATTTCTGATCCGCAAGGACAGGCGCACCTCACCGCCTTGGGTGGCCTGCTGGGACTGCACAACGTCCTCGAAGCAGCAGCTGAGCCGGGCGTCGCCTTTCCCGAATCCACCCCGGCGCTGGGCTCAGCAGTCGCGAAACTCGAATCACACGGTGTGACAATATTGAGGTCATGACCGAAAGCAAGGGCGCCCTGAGGAAGGCGGCGCTCCTTGACGCTGCTGAAGCAGTACTGGTCACCAAGGGCAACGCAAACGCCGCGATGCGGGATTTTGCCGCGGCCGCCGGCGTACGAATCGGCCACCTGCAGCACTACTTTCCAACCCGCGCCGACCTCATCCGCGCTGTCCTCGAAAGGACGCTGGACCGCTCACTGCAACGGCTAACGGAAGTTGCAGGACTCGATCTCGAACCCGAGGCGGCGGGCAGCCTGACCCGGGACGATTCCCGCCGACTTCTCACCGCACTGCTCCAGGAGCACTCGGACCTCGAGGACGTGAAAATGCACCTTGAGATCTGGGCCCTGGCGTCCTCGGACGAGCAGGCGGCCTCTGCCCTGCGATCCTTCTATGCACAGTACGCAGCCCATGTGCAGGGTGTGGTTCGGCGGGGGAGGAGCGACCTCCATGACTCGGCCGCAGCTGGCATCGCGGCTGCGATCGTGAGCCTCTTCGAGGGCGCTGCTGTGACACGCTCGGATATCGCCGGCCTGCGAACAGAGCCCGGAGACGAAGCCATCATCCGCACGGCCCAGTGGTTAATCCACGGACAGGAACCATCTCAGTGACTCAGCTTGTTCCTGCTCCAGCCCAGTTCCGCTGGCAGCAGCTCGAATTCGGTGTCTTCATCCACTTCGGCATCAACACCTTTGCCGGCAAGGAGTGGAGCGATGGCACCCTTCCGGCGTCGAGTTTTAACCCGACAGAACTCGACGCCGGCAGCTGGGTCCGCGCGGCCAAGGAGGCCGGTGCCCGGTACTTGATCCTGACGGCCAAGCACCACGACGGTTTCTGTCTCTGGCCGACGGACACCACAGACTACTCCGTCGCGTCGTCGCCGTGGCGGGGCGGTAAGGGAGACGTTGTCAGGGACGTTGCCGAAGCCTGCAAGGAGCAGGGGATGGGCCTTGGGCTCTACCTGTCACCGTGGGATCGCAACGCTGACTGCTACAGCGATCCCGCAGCTTACGACGACTTCTATGTCCGGCAACTCACGGAGCTCTGCACTGGATACGGGCCCCTGATGGAGTTGTGGTTCGATGGCGCGGGCTCGGTGGGCCGCGAGTACAACTGGGACCGGATCATCGCTGTTGTTAAGGAACATCAACCCGATGCCATGATCTTCAACATGGGTCAGCCCACCATTCGCTGGGTGGGTAACGAGAATGGACTGGCCTCGGACCCCGTCAACTATGTGGTGGACCGCACGTCCGACACCCAGTACACCGATTCCAGCTCCGGGCTGCCCGCCGAACACTACTTGCCGCCGGAGTGCGACGTCTCCATTCGTCGCGGGTGGTTCTGGCACCCGGATGACGAACCAAAATCCGTGGAACATCTGCTTGCCATCTACTACCAATCGGTGGGAATGGGCGCGAATCTCCTCTTGAACCTGCCGCCAGACACCCGCGGGCTGATTCCTGACGAGGACGTCCAGGTCCTCACCTCGTGGAAAGCGGAGGTGGATCGTCGCCTCTCCGGGGCAGTTGAGGCGTCTGTGGAACACTACGACGGCGGAGCGACCCTGAGCTTCCCGGCTGCAGTCACGTTCAACCATCTGGAGCTGGTGGAGGACCTCAGCTCGGGGCAGCGAATTGCCCGCCATGTGGTGATGACCGAAGGCGAGAACATTGTTAAGGGTATGACCGTGGGCAGCCGGCGCATCCACCAACTGCCCGTCACCACGGCAACAGAGTTGGACGTGACGATGGCGGGCGGCGGCCGCCTGGTTTCGGCGCGGGTTTATACCGGTGCTCTCGACGCCGTCGTTCCAATAATCCCCGACGGATATGAAGCCCCCACGGACGCGCCGGAGTAGTTCTTCTGCACCGTCCTTGGCCCGAGCCTAAATTGTCGGTGCCTGCTGACATGGTTAGTTCATGGAGCGGATTCGGGAAAGTCGAGCGGGGGCAGTGGCACCTGATGCCCTTGTTCGTGCGCGACTGACAAGTCCCTTCAGCCTGACAAATCCTGTTCAGCCCGGCACGGCTCTAGCGGGCATTGTCCCGGCGGCCACGGTCAGTGGCGATTTGATCGAGCAGTTGCGGGTGTTGGAGGGGATGAAGTCCGCTATCACGGCTTTGCAGGCGCGGGTTGCTGTGGCTTTTGATCTAGCCCAGCGTGCCGAGCAGGCTGAGGCCGGTGTTCCTGCGTCCGAGCGTGGTCAGGGGGTGGGTGCTCAGGTGGCGTTGGCGAGGCGGGAGTCCCCGAACCGTGGCTCGAGGTTGCTGGGTTTTGCCAAAGCTCTTGTTACGGAGATGCCACACACGTTGGCTGCGTTGAACTCGGGGCAGCTCAATGAGTGGCGGGCCACTCTCCTCGTGAGAGAGACAGCTTGTCTGAGTGCTGAGGACCGGGCTGCTGTGGACGAGGAGCTTGCCCCGGATGCCGGGACCTTTGAGGGGAAGGGCGATCGGGCGATCGTTGCGGCGGCGAAGGCTGCTGCGTACCGTCGGGATCCGCGGTCGGTAGCGGGTCGCGCGAGCCGTGCCGCTGCGGAGCGGACCGTGAGCCTGCGTCCTGCGCCGGACACGATGACGTACCTGACCGCGCTCCTTCCCGTGGCCCAGGGGGTGGCGGTTTATGCGGCCTTGAGCCGGGCCGCTGATTCGGCCCGTTCCAGCGGCGATGTGGGATCCAGTGGTGGCTCGGGGTATGGCGGAACTGCGAGGTCTGTCGAGGTTGTCCCGACCCGTGGCCAGGTCATGGCTGACACGCTCGTTGAACGCGTCACCGGTACTCCGGGCGGGTTTTCGGGGATCAACCTGGACCTCGTCATGACCGACCGCACTCTCTTCCAAGGCGACAGTGAGCCAGCGCGGCTTCAGGGGTACGGAATCGTCCCGGCCGACTGGGGACGGGAGCTCCTCGCTGTGGGGCCGGCCGGAAGCTCAAGCCCGCCGGCCAGCTCCGGACGGTCAGCGGGCGCAACGCAGGAAGCCCAGACAACACAGGCGGCCCAGTCAGCGGGGGCGGCCACAGCAACACGGGACCCGGAGTTCGATGTTTGGCTTCGCAGGCTCTACACGGCGCCAGCTACGGGAGAGCTCCTTGCTATGGATTCCAAGGCCCGGTTCTTCACTGGCCGGTTGCGGCGTTTCATTGAGATCCGGGACGATACCTGCCGTACGCCCTACTGCGACGCGCCTATTCGACACATTGACCATGTGGTTCCGTGGCGCTCCGGCGGAAAAACCAGCCTCGCGAACAGTGCCGGGCTCTGCGAAGCCTGCAACCACACCAAGGAAAACCCCGGTTGGAGCACCACATCCCTGCCCGGCGACACCAACGCTGTGCACACCTTGGAAATCAGCACCCCCACCGTGCACACGTACAAATCCAAGGCTCCACCCCTGCCAGGGCATCAGCCCTTCAGAACGTAGACGTCCGCCAGAGACACCCCAGCGCTTCCACCGACCTCACACGCGCACGGTCAAACAAGCTTGGGAAAAAGTTTTGAAAAAAGTTTGTACCCCGCGTAACCCTTTGGGGTGCCGTGACGATTACGTCTTTGAAAGGGCCGAGCTGGAATTTGTCCCCCATCATGTTCCAGCTCGGCTCTTCCTTGTCTCGGGGAGATTGGTCTCGTAGCAGTTTGTCCCGGGGAGTTTGTCTCGGGGAGTGGTCTCGAGGGTGTTTGCTAGGCCAGCGGGTCCTCCTTTGGAAGGCCGGGCAGAGCAGTTACCCTTGGTGGGGTCGTCCGTTGGTGACATGGCGGATGTCCAGGTCCAGGCAACGGACCTGCCGCCGATCGAAAGCCTCATTCCTGTGACCGACGCATTGACCGATGAAGCGCTACATGCACTCAAGGGCAATAACGCGGAACTGTTCGGCGCCGTCTACCAGGCGTATGCCGGCCAGGTTCTCGGTTATCTGACGGCTAAGGGTGTATCAGATCCGGAAGCAGTCACGCAGGACGTGTTCCTTGCCGTCCTGCCCCGGCTGGATGACATCAGCGGCGGGGTCCATGGCCTCCGAACCTTCATTTTCTCGGTGGCTCATGCCCGCATGGTGGATGAGCATCGGAAGCAAAGCAGGTCGCCGGAACAGCACGAGTTTGAGCCGGACCGGGATACCCGGGAAGTGAGTTCCGCAGAGACGGAAGCTATGGGACTCCTGGCGCCCAAGGAGGTCATGAGACTCCTGGACTACCTCGGCGACGAGCAGCGGGAGGTCTTGACCCTTCGCATCGTGGCTGGCCTGACCGTTGAGCAGGTTGCCGACATCATGGGGAAATCCGCCGGGGCAGTGAAACAGCTGCAGCGGCGGGCACTTATTACACTCCGTGAGCATTCGGCTGTAAAGGAATACGTGGCGCCATGACATCCAGAGATAGCGAACGCGAAGCGATGGTGGACGGGCTACTGCTCGACGCCGACGCCGCCGACTCGTCTGACGTCCGGCTTGCTCTCCTCTCCATGGGGTCCTTCGCCAACCTTGCGGCCCCAACTCCGGGTCCGGAGCTTTCCGCCATGCTGGCTGGCCCGCATGATGAAGTCAGCAAACGCCGTTGGAGGCACAAACACCGCACCGCCGTAATAGGCGTTGCCGTGGTGGCAGCCATGGGCTTGGGCGTCAGTGGAGTTGCTGCCTCAAGCTCCGGGTTCACCCGGAACCCGTCCTTCATAGATGAACTTTTGGGCAACGTCCGGCCGCAGCCTGCAGCCGCCGCGCCCGTACTGCCAATTCCCGACGCCCCGCGCGTCATCACAGAACCCGCCCCGGTGGTGGATCCAGCTGCGATTCCGACCATCCCGGCCGCTGGTTCCATACCGGTGCCGGGCAGTGTTGCACCTGCCGAAACTCCCGCACAGGCACAGGCACAGGCACAGGTACAGGCGCAGGCACCCGCGCAGCCGCCGGCACAGGCAAAAGTACAGTCACCGCCGCAGGCACCTGTCGTGGTTCAAGCGCCTGCCGCTGCCCCGGAACAGCCGTCCTCAGGCACCGCCCCACAGCCCAATACTCCGCCGAATCCAGCCTTGAGCCCGCAGGCAAAGCCCGGCTCGGGCAAGGAGGGGAAGCAGCAAGCCGCCAGGCCCGATGCTTCGCTGCAGGGTGCCGGTAAACCAGCAAAGACTTTGCCCGGGGCGGATGGAGCCAAACCAGGACACCTGCCTCCCGGACTCGGCAACGAGCGGGCTGAAGAGCAGTTCAAGGACGCCGCGAATAAGTGGAAGCAGTGGCTTAAACGTTAGGCAAGCACCTGCCGCTTGGAAGAGATCACCCCGGTGTCGAAGCCGGCCAGGTGGAGCCCGCCATGGAAGCGGGCGTGCTCTATCTTCACACAGCGGTCCATCACCACGTTCAGGCCCGCCGTCTCGGCATCGCGTGCAACGTCCTCATGCCACGAACCAAGCTGCAGCCACAAGGTCTTGGCCCCTGCGGCGACGGCTTCATCCAGCACTCCGGGGAGGTCGTCGTGCTTGCGGAACACGTCCACGATGTCAGGCGACTCGGGCAGATCCGCCAGTGACGCGTAGGTCGGCTGGCCCAGGATTTCCTTGACCACGGGGTTCACGAAGTACACCTTGTAGCGTGTTGACGACTGCAGGTAAGTGGCCACGAAGTAGCTGGCCCGGGACGGTTTGTCCGAGGCCCCCACAATGGCGATGGACTTGGCCTGGCGCAGGAGTGACAGGCGCTCGGGCGCGGAAGGGCCTTCCCAAGAACGTTCTGCGGTGCTCATGCTTTCGCTCCTACAGTCTGGGTGCCAACAGTGCAGGCTTCCACGGGTTCTTCAACAACCGCGGAATCAGCCGACTGTGCTTCGGTCAGTGCCTGATCGAGGTCCCAAAGGATGTCCTCCAAGTCCTCCAGGCCCACGGAAATGCGGACCAGGTCCTCGGGGACACCGGCGGACTCGAGCTGTTCGGCGCTGAGCTGCTGGTGCGTTGTGGACCCGGGATGGATGACCAGCGTGCGCGAATCGCCAACGTTGGCCAGGTGCGAGGCCAACTGCAAGGATTCGATGAACTTCTGTCCTGCCGCGCGTCCGCCGGCCACACCGAACGAGAAAACAGAACCCGGGCCCTTGGGCAGGTACTTTTGTGCTCGTTCGAAGTGCGGGTGCGAGGGCAGGCCGGAGTAGTTCACGTAGGCCACGCGGGGATCGGCGTCGAGCCATTCGGCCACAGCTTGTGCGTTCTTCAGGTGCTCGTCCAGGCGCTGGGGGAGTGTTTCAACGCCCTGCAGCAGCTGGAAGGCGGACAGCGGTGAGAGCGCCGGTCCGATGTCGCGCAGATGCTCGCAGCGCAGCTTGGTGAGGAAGCCGTACTCCCCGAAGTTGCCCCACCAGGAGACATTTCCGTAGGAGGGCACGGGTTCGGTCATCATGGGGAACTTGCCGTTGCCCCAGTTGAATCGACCGCTTTCCACGATCACGCCGCCCAAGGTGGTGCCATGTCCGCCCAGGAACTTCGTGGCTGAATGGATCACGATGTCGGCGCCATGCTCGAACGGCCGCACGAGGTAAGGCGTGCTCAAGGTGGCGTCAACCACCAGGGGGATACCGGCGTCGTGCGCTACCTTGGCCAGCCCCGCGAGGTCCTGGACTTCCGACGACGGGTTGGCCACCACCTCGACGAAGAGCGCCTTGGTGTTCTCCTGAATGGCTGCGGCGTAATCGGCAGGATCCGTTCCGGGCACGAACGTGGTGTCCACGCCGAAGCGGCGAAGGGACACGTCCAGCTGCGTGACCGTGCCGCCGTAGAGCTGCGATGCCGCCACGATATGGTCGCCGGACTGGGTCAGCGCGGCGAAAGTAATGAACTCGGCAGCCATGCCCGACGACGTTGCTACCGCCCCGATGCCACCCTCAAGGGATGCGATGCGTTCTTCGAAAGCGGCCACCGTGGGGTTGCCGATGCGCGAGTAGATGTTGCCGTACTTCTGCAGCGCAAAGAGGTTCGCGGCATCGTTGGTGTCTTTGAAAACGAAGGACGTGGTTTGGTAGATCGGCACCGCCCGGGCGCCGTGCTCGGCGTCGGGAGTGCCTCCGGCATGCAGGGCGCGGGTGCGGAAACCGAAAGTGCGGTCAGCCATTAGACGGCCACCGATTCGGCGACGGGGGTGTTGGAGAGATCCAGCTCAGTGCCGTTCTTGCGGGCAAGGTCAGCCTCGAGTTCGCGGACGATCGGCAGGATGTCCTGGCCGAACGCGGCGACTTCTTCCTGGAAGTGCAGGTAACCGGTGAGGAACAGGTTCACGCCGATCTTCTTGTACTCCACCATCCTCTCGGCAATCTGCTCCGGGGTGCCGATCAGCTGGGTCTTGAAACCGTCGTTGTACTGGACCAGGTCCTCGAAGGAGGAATCAGCCCACATGCCCTTGCCGTCCTTGGTGGACGGGCCGGCTTCCTGCACGGCGTCCCGGAACCCCTGGACGGCGGGCTTGTGTGCCTTCTCCACGATCTCGCGGAGGGTATCGCGGGCTTCCTTCTCCGAATCGCGGGCAATGACGAAGCCGTTGAGGCCGAACTTCGGCAAGGACAGTGCGCCCTCGGTGCCGCGCTTTGTCTCACCGGATGCCGCCACCACACCGGCGATGTTTTCCTTGAAGCCCTCTAGGTCCTTGCCGTTGGAGAAGTACCAATCGGCGACGCGACCGGCGGTGGCCTGTGCCGCCGTCGAGTTTCCACCGAAGAAGACCTCCGGGTGGGCGCGGCCGGGAACTTCAACGGGTGCTGGGTTGAGGGTGAAGTCGGTGATGTTGTAGTACTTGCCGCCCTGGCTGTAGCCCTGCTCGGTCCACAGGCCGCGGAGGACCTTGATGAATTCCTCGGTGCGGACGTAGCGTTCGTCGTGCTCCAGCCATTCGAGGCCGAAGTTGGTGAACTCGCTCTTGAGCCAGCCGGAGACGATGTTGACTGCAGCGCGACCGTTGGAGATGTGGTCGGCCGTGATGATGAATTTTGCCAGCACGCCGGGGTGCCACATGCCCGGGTGGACGGCGGCGATGACTTTGAGGCGCTCGGTCGCAGCCAGCAAAGCGAGGCTGAACGACGTCGCCTCGTGCTGCTTGTCCGCGCCATAGGAAGCGGCGTAGCGGGTCTGGGTGAGGGCGTACTCGAAGCCGGAGTTTTCTGCGATCTGCGCCAGCTTCTTGTTGTAGTCGAAGTCCCAACCGGTTCGCTGCTCGATGGTGGACACCACCAAACCACCGGAAACGTTGGGAACCCAATAGGCAAACTTGAGCGGTTCGGAGAGCCGTGCGACGTTGCTGATCTCAGTCATGAATTTTCCTTTACTAGGGCCCGCTCGCGCAGGACGTCCTGGATGCCGGCAATTGCCGGTTCGTTCTGGAGTGAGGTGGTATCGCCCAGGGCGGACCCCTCAAAGAGTTGGGTCAGCAGCCGGCGCATGATCTTGCCACTGCGGGTCTTGGGTACGTCAGCCACCACGACGACGTCGCGCGGCTTGGCGATGGGGCCGATCTCCTTGGCCACGTGGTTGCGCAGCGTGTTGGCGACGTGGGCTGCTGACTCGCTGGATGCGTCACCCGAGGCGTCGCCTCGAAGGACCACAAACGCGACGACGGCGTGGCCTGTGGTGGGATCGGCCACCGGACAGACCCCGGCCTCCACCACATCCGGATGTGAAACCAAAGCGGACTCAATCTCGATGGTGGACAGCAAATGGCCGGAGACATTCAGGGTGTCGTCCACGCGCCCAAGGATCCAAATGTCGCCGTCGGCATCGTATTTCGCACCGTCGCCGGCAAGGAACCAACCCTGCTCGGCGTACTGGCTCCAATAGGAATCGAAGTAGCGGCGCGGGTTGCCCCAAACCGTCCTGGCAATGGCGGGGCCAGGACGGTCCACCACGATGAAGCCCTGGACGCCGGGCGCTGAAAGAGCTCCGGTCTCATCCACTACCCTCGTGCTCACACCGGGAAGTGGCCGCGCGGCGCAGCCCGGCTTGAACTCCGTATCCGTGGGGGCGGGCGACATGATGGTGGCGCCTGTTTCGGACTGCCACCACGTGTCCACCACGGGAGCAGTGCCGCCGCCGATGTTGTCGCGGAGCCAGCGCCAGGCCTCGGGATTCACGGCCTCGCCTACTGTGCCCAGAAGCCGGATGGACGAGAAATCGTAGCTGTCCGGGACGCCGTCCGGGAACCAGCTCATGAGGGAGCGGACCAGCGTGGGCGCCGTGTAGTACTGGGTGACCTTGTAGCGTTCGATGATCTCGAAATGCCGGCCGGGATGCGGGGTGTTGGGCGTGCCCTCGAAGATCACCTGGGTGACGCCGTTGGAGAGCGGTCCGTAAATCTCGTAGGTGTGGGCGGTTACCCATGCCAGGTCAGCGGTGCACCAGTGCACATCGCTGTCCCGCAGCTCAGGGTCCGGGTTGCTGAACAGGTACTCGAAACTCCACGACGCCTGCGTGAGGTAGCCGCCCGAGGTATGGACCAGGCCTTTGGGCTTCCCCGTGGTCCCGGAGGTGTACATGATGAACAGGGGAGTCTCGGCGTCAAATGCCTTGGGCTCGTGGACGTCGGAGGCGGTGTGCACGACGTCGTGCCACCACACATCGCGGCCTTCCTGCATGGTGACGGTGTGAAGGTCCTCGGCGGGAGTGGTCCGGTTGATGACCAGTACGCGCTCGATGGCGTTGTCTCCGGAGACCGCGGCATCGGCATTCGCCTTGACCGGCACAGCCACCCCGCGGCGGTACTGACCGTCCGTGGTCACCAGGAGTTTCGCTTGCGTGTCCTCCACGCGGAAACGCAGCGCTTCCGCGGAGAAACCGCCGAAGACCAAAGAATGGATGGCTCCGATGCGGGCTACCGCCAGGGTAATGATGACGGTCTCGGGAATCACCGGAAGGTAGATGACCACGCGGTCACCCTTGTTGATGCCAAGTTCCAGGAGCGCGTTCGCGGCCTTGGATACCTCGCTCTGCAACTCCGCGTAGGTGATGGCACGCCGGTCACCCGGTTCGCCTTCGAAGTACAGGGCTACCTTGTCACCCCGGCCGGCAAGCACGTGACGGTCCACGCAGTTGTACGCGACGTTGAGTTTGCCGCCGTCGAACCACTTAATGTCAGGGCCCTGGGCCGCTTCCACGTCCGTGGGTGTCCAGCTGTAGGCGGTGTGCCAGGGCGCAGCCCAGTGCAGGCGGCGGGCTTGCTCTTCCCAAAAGCCAACGGCCGAGCCACTCTCATCAAAACCACTGCCATCAAAACCACTGCCATCAAAACCACTGCCATCAAAACCGCGTTGACGCGCCCGCTCGCCCAAGACAGCGCCGTGCACTGCGCCGTCCGTGGGCTCAGTCGAGGACCATCCCGAAGAGCCGTTAAGGGAGCCGGGCGCGTCAAGCAGCCCTTCTTCAGAGGCCGTCGCGTCCGAAGTGGTGTGTGAAATTTTGGGTACGGCTGACGTCATGGGAAATCTCCATGCCTGGAGTCGGCGCTGTGCGGACAAAGGGATGGTCGCCCTCTGTATCGCTGGGATGGTCGTTCTCCACTAAAGCCGATCGTTCATTTTGCTCATAATCAGGCGGTCGCCAGGCGTAATATTCACCGTTCCAGCCGCTGAGGCAGTTAAAGATGCAGAATATTCGGCAAAGTTGCTGCGAGGGGGCCGGGAGTAAGCTGGGGGCATGATGCATGTCAACGATCCGGCCGTCGTGGAGCGGTTGATGCGAACAAAGGGCACTTGGGCGATAGTGGGCCTCAGCACCAATCAATGGCGCTCCGCCTATGACGTCTCGCTCTACGTCCGGGACAAGATGGGCATGGAGATCATCCCCGTCAACCTCAAGGGCGAGGATGTGCACGGAGAAAAGGGCTACAAATCCCTGGCGGAGATCCCCGAGGCCAGGCACCCCATCGATGTTGTGGACTGCTTCGTCAACTCCCAACGCGTGGGGGCGGTGATCGACCAGGCGATTGCGATCGGAGCCAAGGCCGTGTGGCTGCAGCTGGGCGTGTTCGATGACGAGGCCACGCAGCGTGCGCAGGACGCTGGACTAGAGGTCGTGGTGAACTCCTGCCCGGCACGCGAGGGCTGGCATTACGGCTTGTAATTCGCAGGACGCTTTCCTCTGCTAGATTTCACCTGAATCATTTCTTGAGTCTTGGGGGACAGCCATGTTCGGCGGCCGATCTGCGATGCCATTTTCCGTTCCCAGCAGACGGGCCATGCTGGGTGTCATGGGCGCTTCCGTGGTGGCTGGCCTGACGGCATGCGGTGCCGCTGAAACGTCGACGCCGGCGCAGACGCCCAGTGGCGCTGCCGCCTCGCCCGAGGTGCCGGGCCCGAATGGCGCGCTGGCCGTCGGCGGCGAGGTTCCGACGTCGTCCGCTTCTCCAACACCCACCGCCACCAAGCGCATCCGGCGTACCTTCATCCCGGACTATCAACTGCCGCCGATTGTCGGAGGGCTGGCACCGGTGATTACCAAGATCGAGACCAAGCACCCAGTGGTATTCCTGACCATTGATGACGGCAACATCAAAACGCCGGAGTCCGTCAAGCTCATGGCTGAGTACGACTATCCCGCGTCACTCTTCCTCACCAGGGACACCGTGGCGGACAACCCGGCGTTCTTCAATGCGTTCAAAGCCCAGGGCAGCCTGATCGAGAACCACACTGTCACGCACAACATCAACATGGTGCGGCAGTGGGGTTACCAGCAGCAGGTGAACGACATGGTGGGAATGCAGGAGTACGCGTTCCAGCACTACGGACGCCGTCCCACCCTTTTCCGACCCCCGGGAGGCGCATACTCCAACGTGATGCGCCAAGCCGTTGCTGATGCAGGGATGAAGGCGATCGTGACGTGGGAGGCCAAGGCAAACGCCGGGAAGATGGACTACCAGGTGGGCAACTCCCTGCGTCCCGGCGATATTGTGCTCATGCACTTCCGGGCTGAGTTTGCAGCTGACCTGGCCGCCTTCCGCGCTGCCCAATTAGCTGCGGGACTTGAAGTCGTGTTGTTGGAGGACTTCCTGGGCGTCGCGTAGGGGTGGCCCCCAACAGCGTGGCCTCCAGCAGCGTGGCCCCCAGCAGCGTGGCCTCCGGCGTGGAGCGCCAGTAGGCTCTCCCCATGGACGTTCCCACTCTTCGCGAGATCTGCCTCAGCTTTCCCGGCGTGTTCGAAGACTTCCCGTTCGGCCCCGAGACCTCCGTGTTCAAGGTGCGGTCCGCCGTCGCTGGCGGGGCCCGGCATGAGGCCAAGATGTTCGCGTTGTCCTCCATGGATCCGGACAATTGGTCCGTGAGCCTGAAATGCGAGCCGGCATTGGCTGAACAACTCAGGGCAGCAAATCCGGAGATCACCGGCGCCTGGCATATGAACAAGACCCATTGGAACGGAGTCCGCCTGGACGGGGCCCTTTCCGATGACATGATCCGGGACATGGTGGAGGACTCCTATGACCTGGTGGTGGCCACGCTGAGCCGCAAGCAACAGGAGCAGCTCGGCTGGGCACGGCTCGCAAAACGGCAGGGCTCCTGACACGCCCGCAGACCCTCCCCACGGCGCTGACATGGGGCTAGATTGATACTGCATACCTAGAGACCTCAGCCACGCGCTGGTCAGGAGCGGTTTGATGCTGGATCAGAAGACGCCGGATCATCCATGGAACGTTCGCGACCCGGCAGCCTCCAAGGCCCTCGAATGTACCCGAATGGGCCGTGATGAGCGGAGCGAGCGGTGGATGATTGCTTTGCGCGTAGGTCCCCGCTCGTTTCCACAGGGTAAAAAGCGGCTCACCAAGGCCTGGGAGGGGTTCCGAATGGCCGAAAAATGCGCGGTACCACTGGGAACTGAGCGGCAAAGGTGTGTTGCCCGACATGCGATCACAGAGTGCGGAAAGGCCCTCGCAGGCGGCCCGTAGAAAGATCACACTTTGACAAATGTTGATCGAAAGTACCAAGAAAGATTGATTTTCGATCATTCCTGGTGAATTATGTCACAGAAGGTTGGTGCTGCCAGAGCGCCAACCCAGACTGTCTGACTGAACGGCTATCCCGCCGCAACAGTCCTGACACTACGAGTCACTGGAGGGTTTAGAAATGAACGTTCAGCACCAGTCCGTCGGCCGCCGTGGATTCCTGCGCGGAGCACTCGCAGCAGCCGTGCTCGTGCCCATGGGGGGAACCATCGCTTCCTGCGCCGCAGGCGGAGGCACCACCACCACCGGCCCCACAGGCACAGTATCGGACACCAACCCGTTCGGCATGGCTGACAAGGCCGCTCTCGACGCCGTGATCTTCAAGGGCGGTTACGGCATCGATTACGTCGAGTTCGCCGGCAAGATCTTCGAAAAGACGCATGAGGGCTCCACTGCAAAGATTTCTCCGTCCACGGACATTGCGCAGGAACTTCAGCCGCGCTTCGTCGGTGGCAACCCGCCGGACCTGATCGATAACTCCGGCGCGAAGGCCATCGGCTTCAGCACCATCCTTGCCCAGCTTGAAGACCTCACCAGCGTTGTAGAGGCCAAGAACCTTGAGGGCAAGGTCATCAAGGACACCCTGTACACCGGCGTACTGGCTCCAGGTACCTTCGATGGCAAGCTTGCTGCCTTGAACTACGTGCTGACCGTCTTCGCCGTGTGGTATTCGGACTCCCTGCTCAAGGAAAACGGCTGGACCGTTCCCAAGACCTGGGATGAAATGTACGCCTTGGGCGAGCAGGCAAAAGCCAAGGGCAAGTACCTCTTCGTCTGGGGCAAGGAAGCAGCCACCTACTACCAGGAACTGGCCATCGCCTCCGCCATCAAGGAAGGTGGCGACGAAGTCCGCATCGGCTTGGAGAACCTCACAGCAGATTGCTGGTCCCACCCGGCCATCCAATCCGTCTTCGCTGCACTGGATAAGATCGTCAAGGCCGGCTTCTTCAAGCCGGGTGGTTCCGGCACCCAGTTCACCGCAGCCCAGGCTCAGTGGAGCAACGCTCAGGAAGCCGTGTTCTACCCGTCCGGGTCCTGGATTGAGAACGAAATGAAGGACCAAACCAAAGCCGGCTTCAACATGATGGGTGCCCCGGCCCCGTCAGTCAGCGCCAGCCCCAAGATGCCGCAGACCGCACTTCACAGTGCTGCCGGCGAGCCCTTCATTGTTCCGTCACAGGGCAAGAACGCAGCCGGCGGCAAGGAACTGCTGCGCATCATGCTGTCCAAGGAATCTGCAACCAATTTCGCCAAGACCAAGCTCGCGCCCACCATCGTCAAGGACACAGTCCCGGCCGACGGTTTCGGTTCCACGGCCCTGGTTTCGCAAACGAAGATGCTCAGCGATGCCGGCGAGGACATCTACACCTGGAACTTCATTGACCTCTACGGAACCAACAAGGACCAGCTGGTTGTCTGGAACACCTTCCTGGACGGCAAGTCCGACGTAGCAACCCTCACCTCCGCACTGCAGAACATCTCGGACAAGGTCCGCAACGACAGCTCGGTCAAGAAGATCGAAGTGAAGTGACCTCAGTGAAAACTCAGCAGAGCCGGAACGACGACGGCCTGGCCGCCGTCGTTCCGGCGAAAGCCCCACCGCAAGTTATAAGGCGGCGGCGTAAGCCATTGACATGGGACAAGGTCAGTTTCTTTGCGGTGTTCCTCGGGCTGCCGTTGGCGATCTACCTATTGTTCGTGATTTGGCCCTTTATCCAGGCCTTCGGATATTCGCTGACGGACTGGTCCGGTTTCTCTCCCAACCAGAACTTCATCGGCCTCGAAAACTACGTGAAGATCTTTACCGACGACATCTTCATGAAGGCCATGGGGAACAACATCCTCCTGGTCATCTTCCTCCCCATCATCACCATCATCCTGAGCCTGGTGCTTGCCTCGCTGGTGACCGTAGGCGGGAGCAGCAAAGGCCAGATCAAGGGCTTGCGCAACTCCAGCTTCTACCGCGTGGTGTCGTTCTTCCCGTACACCATCCCCGCGGTGGCTATCGGTATCATGTGGGGTCAGATTTACGATCCCTCCGGTGGTCTGCTCAACGGCATCCTGACCGGCCTTGGTCTGGACCAGTTCAAGGACTTCGCCTGGCTGGGTGACAAGAACACCGCCATGATCGCCACCATGTTCGTCATTGTGTGGGGCTTCGTTGGCTTCTACATGGTTCTCTTCGTTGCCGGCATCAAGGGCATTCCCGCCGAGCTCTTCGAGGCTGCCAGGATTGATGGCGCAGGTCGCTTCCGCACCGCGGTGTCCATCACCATTCCACTGATCCGCGACAACATCCAGACCGCCTACATCTACATGGGGATTCTGGCGTTGGATGCGTTCGTTTACATGGCGGCACTGAACTCCGGTGGTGGTCCGGACAACTCCACGCTGGTCATGGCGCAACAGTTGTTCTTCACCGCATTCAGCAAGGGACAGTTCGGCCTCGCCAGTGCCATGGGCGTTGTGCTGGCCATTGCCACGCTGATCTTCTCCGGATTGGTGTTCCTGGTTAACCGGCTCACCGGCGGCGACAAGGATGTGAGCCTGTAATGACAACCAAAGTCTCAACCCCGGAAATGAAGTCACTGCACTTCCAGCCGCGGACCCCGGCAACCACGCCGGGTGACAAAGTGGTGGGAGCGGTGTCCCACACCGCGCTGACCATCTGGACGCTCATCGTCATCCTTCCGCTCCTGTGGACCTTCATGTCCTCCTTCAAGACGTCCAGCGAGATCTTCGCTTCGCCGTTCGCCTTGCCAGGCGAGTGGAAGCTGGACAACTACGTCAAGGCCTGGAGTGAAGCCGGAATCGGCAGCGCCTTCCTCAACTCGATCATCGTTGTGGCCGCAGCCCTGGTGATCGTGATGGTCCTCGGTGCCATGTGCGCCTACGTTCTGGCCCGGTACACCTTCCCGGGAAGCAGGGCCATCTACTACCTGATGCTGGCCGGCCTGACATTCCCGATCTTCCTCGCCATGGTGCCGTTGTTCTTCGTCCTGAAGAACATGGGGCTCTTGAACACCCTGCCGGGACTCATCCTGGTGTACGTGGGCTTCGCGCTCCCGTTCACGGTGTTCTTCCTGTTCTCCTTCTTCAAGTCACTGCCGCACGAAATCACTGAAGCAGCGGCCCTCGACGGAGCAGGGGAGTGGCGGACGTTCTTCCAGGTCATGTTGCCGATGGCCAAGCCGGGCCTCGCGTCGGTTGCCATCTTCAACTTCCTGGGCCTGTGGAACCAGTTCCTGATCCCGGTGTCCATCAACGCCGCCGGTCCGCGCGTCCTTTCCCAGGAACTCGCGGCCTTTGCCGGCCAGATGGGCTACGCCGTGGACTACGGCGCGCTGTTCGCAGCCGTCAGCGTCACGGTCATTCCGGTGCTCATTGTCTACGTGATCTTCCAGCGTCAGCTGCAGGGCTCCGTCTCGCAAGGCACCTCTAAGTAGTACAACCACGCTAAAACAGCGTTCGACGGCGGTCGTCACCTGAGGGTGGCGGCCGCCGTCGGGTTTTAAGTCTGAAAGACTGGGACAGATTCTCTAGTGCAACGAAAGGCAGCTGCCCGTGATCTTTATTGTGGTCAAGTTCAACGTCAAGCCCGATTGGTCCGAGCGCTGGCTGGATCTGGTGGCCGACTTCACCAAGGCGACCCGCGAAGAGCCCGGCAACCTGTGGTTCGACTGGTCCCGCAGCGTGGACAACCCCAACGAGTTCGTCCTGGTAGAAGCCTTCCAGGACGATGCTGCTGAGGCCCACGTCAACAGCGAGCACTTCAAGAAAGCCATGGCAGACATGCCTCAGGCGCTAGTGGAGACCCCGCACATCATCAGCCGCCAGTTCGAAGGCAGCGGCTGGGACCGCATGGGTGAGCTGACAATCGCGTAGCGGCTGTACCGCATCCACCCACTTTGGAAGCAAACCGCCCCCGACACGCCTTCAAAGAGGCGTGTCGGGGGCGGTTGTGATTCAAAGAAGGTCGTGGTGGCACAGGCCCCCGACCGTACTACTCAGAACATCCAGGGGATTTCTGCGTGACCGAAGTCGGAGAACGAGCCGAAACGGCCTGCCTTGAACGCGAGCACCTCGCCGTCCCGGTCCCGGCAGGTGGTGACCTGGCCGAAGAAGACCTGGTGATCGCCGACGTCGTACTGCTGCACAACGGTGCAGTCCGCCTGTGCGAGGGCGCCCTTGATGACCGGCAGTCCACTGTCGGTGATGTCGAAGTCGCCGTCGCCGAAGCGGTCCCCGCCACGGACGGCGAACCGCCGGGCCACTGATTCCTGTTTCGCGCCCAGGATGGATACCGCAAACTTGCCGCTCTCCATCAGTGCCTCTCCGGTCCGGGTACCGAAGTTCAGCGAAATCATGAGGATGGGCGGTTCCAGGCTGATGGAGGTCAGCGAGCTGATGGTCATCCCGTACTGCTCATCCTGGTGCTGAGTGGTCACCACGGCCACGCCCGTGAGGAAGCGGCCCATGGCGCGGCGCATCCCCATGGCATCGGGGATGGTGAAGGCTGGTGCCAGGCTCATGTCAGTTGCTCCGCTCCGCTGGTGCCGGATTCGTGTAGTACCGGACTTCGAACATCCTGGCGCCGTTCTCGGAGACCCACGGGCCGTGCTCCATCCCCGGCGGTCGGGTTGCCCAGTCGCCGGCTTTGAAGGTTTTGCCGAGGCGCTGGTCCACGAACGAGCCCTCGAAAATGAACACCTCTTCCCAGAAGTCATGCGTCAGGACTCCGTTGGGGGAGGTGTCCGTGCCGGGCTCGAACTTGAGGATGCGAGTGACGCTGTCGTTGTCCGAATCCCGGGCAAGGATGGCCTCCGACAGACCCTCGATGTGCGGATTGCAGGGTGCGAAGTCCACCGAGGAAACGGGGGTGAACTCGAATTCGGGCTTTGCCATGGTCAGATCCCCTCAGATTTGGTGGTGCTCGCGATGCTGTAAGAACCCAGGAACGTGTCCAGCTCCGCCACCAGGGCGTCGTAGCCGTAGTTCCTGTAGGTGTAGGCGCCGCGGACCACGAAGGGTGCCCCGGCATAGAACATCTCGTACTGCTGGTGGCGGCCGGCGAACTCGGAGCCGATGATGTCCCAGGCCAGCTTGAACAGCTTCACGCGTTCCTCGCTGGCGACGCCGGGGGACTGAACGTAGCGTTCCATGTCCGGTCGGGTGACACTGCTGGTCATGTCGGCGATGCTGGAGGGCAACTGCAGGACGCCGCCGCCCACCAGGTCGCGGAGGATCGAGATCACTCGTGGGTACGTCTCGGACTGCAGGCCCATGGCCCCGTACAGTGCGCTCTTCCCTGGAATCCTCATGCCGGCATCGTCCGTTGTTGCCGTGTATTCAGAGGCGAGGACGGCCGATTCAACGGACTGCACGATCGCGGCGAGCTCGCCGAGTTTCTCCTGGACCCCTGGGATCTTGTCCGTGCCGTTCACCTGCGTGACCTTGCGGGCCACGGAGGCAATGAACTTCAGCTTGGTGGAGAACCGGATCTGGGCCTGCCAGTTGCCCAAGGCGTGGGCTCCAGTGTCGAAGAACTGGCGGCGCAGGGTGTCGATGTTTCGGTTGATGAACACGCGGTCCCAGGGGATGAGGACGTCGTCGAAGACCACCAGGGCGTCCGGCTCGTCGTAGTGGCTGGTCAGCGGGTAGTCGAAGTCGCTGGTGGCGGCGGGGGCGAACGGGCGTCGGCAGTAGAGCTTCAAGCCGTCGGTGGCTACTGGGATGGCGAAGCTGACGGCGAAGTCAACATCGTCCGGGCCCAGTGGCTTGATACAGGTGACAAAAACTTCATCGGCAATCGCGGCGCCGGTGGCGAGCATCTGCGAACCGCGGACAATGATGCCCTCCTCGGTTTCACGCACGACGCCGACCTGCAGGTATTCGCCTTCCCACCCTGACGCTGTGGTTGCCCGGGATACCTGCGGGGGAATGATCGCGTAGGACAGGTACAGGTTCTCGGACAGGATTTTCTTGTAGTACCGCTCCACGTTGCCGGCGAAGTCGCGTTCCTCGTTCTTGAAGACCTCCGGGTGGGAGCCGAACGCTGCGAAAAACGTACCAACATGGTCCGGGCTCCGGCCTACCCAGCCGTGTGTGTGCTTGGCCCACTTCTCGATCGCCTGGCGCCGCAGTACCAGGTCCTCCTGCGTGCGGGGAGCGGCGAAGGTGCGGTTTGCGGGTCCGTCGATTTCCTCGGAGTGGAACTGCATGCCGTTGGCGGGATCGGCCGCGATGTCGAACAGTTCGGACATGGTCTGGGCAACCTTCGCGAAGGCCGGGTGTTCCAGGACGTTGCCGACTACCTCGCCATCGAGGATCACTGTCCGGCCGTCGTTCAGGGACTTCAAATACTGCTTACCGGTTCTCATCGAAGTGAGCCTTTCTTGATTTTGTAGTTATGTTCGATTGTGGTCCCATTCGGGAAAGAGAGCTCCAACTTCCAGGAAGTTCCATCCACGAACTTTCCGTCCAGCAGCGGCAGCGTGCCGCCGAGGCACATGAAATCGGCGTCACCGATGTCGGTGCGGGCTAAAAGGCGCTCGACGACGTCGGCGGGCTTGCGCAGACCGCTCAGCGAACCCGCCTGATACAGTTCCCCGTCCACCCACGAGCGTGCGGTGCATTGGTCGAGGTCGAGGTTCTCCAGGGATTCGACGGCGATGACGGCACCGGCGACCGGCTTGGGGCAGGCCCGCTTGGAGTCTCCGATGTCCTGGGCTTCGATGTCACGGTCTGTGTGGTCGGAACCGATGCCCAAGTAGTACTGGCCGTCGTGGCGAATGTAGAGGGGTTCGATCTCGCCGGAGGTCAGGTTTTCCGACGTGTCATGCTCGCCGGAGGTTTCGAACAGGTCCGAATCCATCCGGTAGAACATGGGAACCTCCGGTGGGGGAGCTACGCCGATGGCTGCCAGCTCGTCGATGTGATGCTGGACTGCCTTAGGATCCCGGCCTGTGTAGCCGGCTACTACTCCGTGGAAGTCCGAGACCACGATTGTCTCGTCCGTGCCCACCACCCTGAAGGTGAGTGGGACTTGCCTTGTTGTTTCCATTCCGTCTCCTTAGACAGCCAATGTGTTGTAGTCCGCGAGGCGGTCATTGATGACAGGGAATTCCTTGCGGACGGTGCTCACCTGCTGCGGATCAATGTCCACCATGAGTACTGACTCGCGGGCGTCTGCTTCGGCGATGACGTTGCCAGCTGGATCCACCACCCTGCTGTGCCCGCCGAGTTCCACGCCTTCCTGGGTTCCGGCGGCGTTGCAGGCAATCACGAAGATTTGGTGTTCCACCGCACGGGCCGTGGTGAGCAGGCGCCAGTGCTCCCTGCGCGCTGCGGGCCACGCCGCTGGGACGATGACCATCTCGGCGCCGCGGGTGCTCAGCTCCATCCACAATCCGGGGAAGCGCAGGTCGTAGCAGGTAATTCCGGCAACTGCACCGAACGGCAAGCGCACCACGGGCAAGGCGGAACCGGCTGTCAGGAGGCTGGCTTCCTTGGATTTGTAACCGAAGACGTGGATTTTCCGGTATGTGTGGATCACGCTGCCGTCCGGTCCGAGCAGGATGGAGGTGTTGCTGAGCTGGCCATCCTGACCGGCTTCGATAATGCTGCCGAGGTGAAGGTGGACGCCAAGATCTGCGGCTACCCGTGAGCACATGGAGACGGTTGGCCCGTCGAGCGTTTCTGACAGGGCCTCGTACTCGTCGAAGTGGAAGTAGCCGGCGCTCCACAGTTCGGGCAGAACGATCAGATCGGCGCCCTCGATACCCCGAAGGATCGCTTCGACCCTGTCAATCCGGTCTTCGCGGGCCTCAGAGTCAGGGCTTGCCACCTGGACCAGTGCGATTTTCATGCTTGTTCCTTCTCTTTACTGGTCGGCTCGTCCAAATCGCTGAGCTTCAGGCCCTTGGTTTCCTTGGCAAACATCACCGAGACCATGGAGATCAAGCCCATGATGGCGAGATAGACGCCGATTGCGTAGCCGGTGCCGAAGGCGCTGTAGAGGGCCAGGGCAATGATCGGGGACAGCGAGCCGGCGATCAGCGACGCCAAGTTGTAGGACACGGAGGTGCCGCTGTAACGCACGTCCGTGGGGAAGAGCTCGGAGAAGAACGCTCCGATGACCGAGCTGTACGCTGCGAAGATCAACAGGCCACCAACTGCGGCGGCGATGATCCCCCACAGCTGGCCGGTGTTCAGCAGGAAGAAGAAGGCGAAGGCCCACACCATGGTGGCGATCGAGGCGCCGATCAGGATGGGCTTGCGGCCCACCTTGTCTGCGTAGAGCGCCAGGACAGGAATCGCGACGACGGCGACGCCCTGGCCGATCATGACGGCAGTGAGCCCAGTCTGCCTCTGAAGTCCCATGATCTGTGTGACGTAGGTGATGATGAACAGCGAGTAGATGTAAAAACCTGCGTTCTCGCCCATCCGGCTGCCGGTGGCGATGAGGATTTCCCGCCAGTTACGGCGGAACAGGATGGTCAACGGCATTTTGCGTTCCTTGTTGCCTTCGGCCTCGCGCTTCCGCTGTGCTTCCTTGAAGAGCGGGGTTTCCTGCACGTAGAGCCGCAAGATAAGGCCAATGACCACCAGCAGGGCAGACAATCCGAACGCGATGCGCCAACCCCATGCTAGGAACTCGCTCTCCGGCATGGTGGCAGCCAGTATGGCCAGGACACCGGCCGCCATCAGGTTGCCAAGGGGCGGTCCCATGTTGGGCCAGGACGCCCAGAACGCACGCCGGGTGCTTTCGTTGCTGTGTTCGGAGACGAGAAGGACGGCCCCGCCCCACTCGCCGCCCAGGGCAAATCCCTGGATCAGGCGGAGCAGCAAGAGCAGCAATGGAGCGGCTATGCCGATGGCAGCGTATGAAGGAATGAAGGCAATGAGGGTGGTGGCGACACCCATGAGCATCAGGCTGGCCACCAGCGTGGCGCGGCGTCCGTGCTTGTCGCCGAGATGGCCCAGGACGATGGCTCCGATCGGGCGGGCCAGGAAGCCGGCAGCGAATGTTCCCAGTGCCAGCATGGTGCCCACCAGGGGATCGTCGGTGGGGAAGTAGAGCTTGTTGAATACCAGCGCGGCGGCTGTGCCGTAGAGAAAGAAGTCGTACCATTCCACCGCGGTGCCGGCCAGGCTCGAAGCGGCCACAACAGGGAGGCTTGAGTGCTTCTGTTGCCTCAGTTCTGCTTTCTTCAAATCGGTCATTCTGGGGATCCTTTGCGATGGGGAGCCGCGGGCTTTCGGTGAAACAGGCGGCGGGGGCTCCCAGGAAAAATGGGGTCTTTCCGATGCGTGAGCGGAGTCACTGAACTTCACTGTAGACGGGTTGTATACAACCTGTCTATATTTGGAGGAGAAGTTTTTCGGGACGTCCGGAACATCCTGAATGCAACTCGTATACTGTGGGCTTCGCGAGAAAGGCTCTGCATGATCCAGATGACCCCCGCTGCACAGTCGCAGCCAGAAGTGGCCTACCAGTGGATGAAAAGCTACATCGCAGCCCTGCCCCGGGAGGAAGAAACCTTCCTGAACGAGGCAGTCCTGGCCAAGACCACGGGCACCTCACGTACGCCCGTGCGTGAGGCCTTGCTGCGCCTCGAAGCGGAAGGGTTCGTCAAGCGGATCCCCCACAAGGGCGCTTACGTGCCGCCCATCTCCGACCCCGATGTCCGGGCTATCCTGCAGGCCAGGTCCGTGGTGGAGAAGTGGGCAGTGTCTGCGCTGGAGTCCATGCTGGACGCCCAGATCGACGCGTTCCAGCGAGTCATCGACCAGCAGCGGGAAGCCAAGGATGATCCGGCCCGTTTCATTGAGTTGGACACCGAGTTCCACACCCTCATGGTCCGTGCCGGAGGAAATCCCGTCCTGGCCGACTTCTACGCTTCGCTCCGGCAAAAGCAACTCAGGATCGGCGTCAAAGCAGTCAGCCAGGGAACGGACCGCGCAGGGGACGTTCTTAGGGAGCATCAGCTCATTGTGGACGCACTGCGCAGCCGAAGCCTGGATGCGGCCCACCAAGCGATCGACGCCCACCTGGACTCAACGCGCTTGGCCGTCATCGGTTACTAGTCCTCGCTGTGCAGCTCCCGCTGCCGGGCGCTCAGCAGCTCAAACTCGGGCCGGGCAGCCACGAACCGTTCAACGGCGTCGAGCACTTGCTGGAGATGCGCGTGGTCAGGGGCCACCAGCGCAGCCCCAATCAGTGTGCGCCGATGCTGGTCCTGCAACCCTGTTTCGGCAGCAGAAACATCGAAGCGCCGCTTCAGCTCGGCCAGCAGGGGCCGGACCAGCGAGCGCTTCTCCTTGAGGCTATGGACGTCGCCCAAAAGGACGTCGAACTCAATCCAACCGATCCACATGATTCATTATCACCGCAGGTCAGCGAGCCGGATCACGTGGACTTGATGAAATCTTGATCAAACCCAGCAACACTCCTTGAGATCTCTTCGGCAGTGTCTATGAGGTTGGCCTAAAACGGCCGACGGACTCATTCGCTGCTAGTTACTCAGGACTGACATCGTGCCCCAAACCCCTGCCCGAACCCGCAACCGACCCCATGCTGCGGGCATCATCCTCGCATGCGCCGCAACCTTGGCGCTCAGTGCACTCGCTTCTCCGGTGGCCTACGCCGCGCCACCTGAGGGCGGAGCCCTCCAAACGTCCTCCGGAGTCTCGGCACTGGCCGGCCAAGCTGAGCAGACGCTGGTGGTGCCGGTGACGGCAGGCCTGGAACCCACCCGGATCAAGGGCAGCATCATGGTCGCAGGGACGCCCGAAAGCGCAGGGAAGCCCGAAGGCACAGTGCGGGCGACGGTGAACGGCCGGGTAGTCCTCGAAACCACTGCGGCGGCCATCATTCCGCTCGACGCCGCAGTGAGCAGTGCCGACGTCACCATCGCTGGTACTGCCAGCCAGCAGCTGAGCGTGGGGCTGCAGTTCGTCCCGGCAACACCCACCATGTGCGTGGTTTCCAACGCCACGGCCACCCTCAATAACGTGGTGGTGGATTTCAGCGGAACGGCTAAGGCTCCCACCACGGTAGGCGAGTTCTTCCCGGCGGCCGTGCCCGCCGTCGTGCTTCCCGTCCCCGCGGCGCCCGGTGCGGACGTTTCGGCTGCGATCATGACCGCTTCCGCTGCCATGTCCCACCGCTACCCGGCCGCTGCCGTCAGCGTGGTTCCGGACGCCGAGCTTGAGGCGCGCGCCGCGACCCTTCCCGCGGGCAGCCGCATCCTCAGTGTCGTCGCGGACCAAGGAGAAACCGGCACCCGGCTCGCCACCGCAGCCGGCCTCCCGCAACTCATCCTCAGCGGCCACGACGAACAACTCCGCACCGCCGCCCGCGCGCTCGCCAGCGACAAGACGGCGCTCGCCGTGACGTCATCGGTGTCCGGGCTGACCTCGGCGCTGCCTGCTTCGCCCGGCTTGACGCAGAGCCTGAAAGACCTCGGCAGCACTACCCTCAAGCTGTCCGGCTACGGCACCCCGGAATCGTATGTGGGCGTTACCCAGTCGCAGTTCGGCGGCCCGGTCTCCTCAGTGAAAGTCCAGCTCAAGGGTACGCACACGGCGGTCCCGGACAATGCCCAAGCCCAGCTTTCCGTCTTTTGGAACGACTACCTGCTGAGTTCAAGGAACCTCGACGGCGGTGACACCTTCACAGTGGACGCGGACGTTCCGGCGGGCCAGCTTCAGGCGAAGAACGGTCTGCGGATCCGCTTGGCGGCCCTTCCTGCAGGCGGAGATTGCTCGGGACCGGCGGGCGTCATGCCCATGGAGGTCACCCTGGACACGGCGGGCAGCACACTCACAGCCGTCCGCGGCGGCTCCACGAAAGCCGGATTCGCCCGCTTCCCGCAGGCGTTTGGCCAGAGCGTCCCTGTGGCCTTCGGCGACGACAACACCCAGGCGAACACCGTGAACGCTGCCACGCTGGTGGCGTCCTTGCAGCGTGACAGTGCCTCTTTGCTGGATCCCCGCGTGGTGGGCCTTGATACTTTGGCTGGTTCCAGTGATTCGGGGTTGGTGGTTGGTGCCACCGCAGAGGCAGCCAACAAGCTTTCGGCACCGCTGCGCTTGGCGGAGTTCCGCACCATCTCACCGGACGACGTCGAATATGGCGTGGGTGCCTCTGCCCCGTTCGGCGTGTTGGAGGCTTTTGAACAGGGTGGCCGCGATCTGTTGCTTTTGGGCGCGTGGGCCCCGGACAGTGACCTGGCTGCGACGTCCACCCTTCAGGCATCGTTGGCCTCGCATGTGGGCGGCGTCGAAGGAGGCTGGGCCTCGCTGTCCCGGAACCTGCTGGTCACGCAGCCCTCAGGGACTCCCGTGCTGTTGGAAAGCAATGCCCTTGTTCCCCAGAAGGCCGTTACTGACGACTACCGCCCGTATGCCTGGTGGATCGGCGGGGTGGTGCTTGTGCTGGGCCTCGCGTTCGCTGTGCGTACTTTGCTGATGAGGCGCCGCGCCAAGGAAGCACGGGCGTACGTGGATGCTGAAGAAAAGGCGAGCGAACCAGACTCCACAGGAACGCCGGAACCGGGTCATGGCAACTAGCGTTGCCACGCCTCGCCGGGCTGCCCACCGGCAGCCGGCGGTCCCCGCCGCGTTTGCCGTGGTGATGCGGGGCTGGGAACGGCTCGGCGCCCCGGTAGCTGGCCGCAAGGTTCCCGGCACCAGGATCATCGCGTTAACGGCCCTGTTGGTGGGCTACCTCGCGTGCTTGTACACGATTGGTCACGGCACCAACCTGGATTACTCCGATGCCCAAAGCCACCTGACCATCGCACGCCGCATCTTTGACAGCAAGGCTCCTGGATTCGAACAGCTGGGTACCGTATGGCTGCCCATGCCACACCTGCTGCTGGCACCGTTCGTGCTGAACATGTGGCTGTTCAGCACGGGCTGGGCGGCTGGACTGCTGGGCATTCTGGCGCTGTCCGCCACAGCCACCGGGTTGTATCTCATTGCTGCCCGACTCGGTTTGGGCCGTGCCGGCCGGCTTGCCACCACCTTGGTGGTCCTCGCGAATCCGGCAATCCTGTACGTCTACACCACGGCGCTGACCGAGCCCGTGCTCATCATGTGCATGGTGGGCGGCATGGCGGGCCTGGCGCACTGGGCTACCAGCCGCCGTCGAATGAGTGCCGGAGAACTTGCCGTCTTCGCCGGTATTCCTTCGGCAGCTGCAGTTCTCTCGCGGTATGAAGGCTGGGCCTTGGTGATGACTGGAACGCTGTTCGTGGTGATCGTTTCCAAGCGTCGAACCGGCGATTGGCGCGAGGCCCTCATTATGGCCGGGGGCTACGTCATGATTCCTGCCGCGGCGGTGCTCTGGTGGATCTCCTATAACTGGGCCATCTACGGGGACCCGTTGGAGTTCATGTTCGGGCAGTACTCGGCTTACGCTCAGCAGAAGAACATCACCGACGGCGGGTTGCTGCCTACCAAGGGCAACGCCGGGCTGACGCTGACTACTTTCCATTGGTCGCTGCTGGAGACGGTGGGCGTGGTGGTCCTCGCGCTGGCGGCGTGCGGCGCCGTCGTGCTGGTCTTCCGGCGGGGCTTTGCCAACAGCACCTTGCTGGTGGCGGTGACCGGCAGCGCCTATGCGTTCGCGCTGCTGAGCCTCTTCCTGGGCCAAACGGCCATCAATAACGATCATTCGTTGCCCTCCACCTGGTGGAACAACCGTTTTGCGCTGACGGCCTTGCCGTTGGTGGCCGTTCTGGTGGCAGTGTTCGTGCACGAAATCTCCCGGCCCGCGCGGCTCAGGCCTTGGGTGTCCGCTGCCCTGTTGGCGGGGCTGGTGATGCAAAACGTTTGGTGGAACGAGGATCCCACAGGGCGGCTTGCCGTGCTGGCGGAGGGCAGGATGTCCGCTGAATCCACCAGCAATTCAACTGCTGCCGCACGGTGGCTCAACGAGCACTATGAGTCCGGTGGAATCCTGATGGACGAAAGTGCCCGCGGCAATGCGGTGCTTCCGGTCATGGGAGTCCCGCTCAAGGAGATCTTCAACCGCGCTTCCGGCGACTACTTTGGACCTGCTCTGGAGGACCCGGCGAAGTATGCCAAATGGGTGTTCGTCAACGTTGAAGCGGGGACCGGGGCACGCGACTCCGGCCCCACGGACTTGGTGTACCGGGCCATGGTCAAAAGCCCCTCCTTCACTGTCCGTTATTCTCTGGCGTTCTCCACGCCAACCCATCGGATCTATGAAAGGTCCTCAGACTCATGACACCCACATCCCGCTCCGCAGCCGGTCAACTGGACGGGCAACTCAACCGGCAGTCGATCGGACAGACGCTGCTCGCAGCAGGGCTGGTGACCCCCGAACAGCTCGAACGGGCGCTGGAACGTGCCGCGAGCGAAGGCGGGTTGCTGGGCCGGCACCTCATCCTGGAAGCCGGCCTGGACCGCCGTCGGGTATATGAAGTCCTTGCCCGGCAATGGGATGCCCCGCTGGTTGACCTGATGGCCGAACCGCCCGCCGACGCGCTCATGGAGAAGCTCGGCTACAGCGAGGTGGGGGAGCCGCAGTGGCTGCCATGGCGGATGGACGGCGATGTGCTGGTGGTGGCAAGTGCGGTGGCTCCGTCGGCCCAAATAGCTGAGGAAGCAACGGGCCGCTTCGATGCGGCTGGGGTGGAGTTCCGCACCACCACGGATTGGGACATCAATCAGTCCATCCAGCGTTCCTTCCGCCGCCACCTCCTCTACGAATCAGCTGAGCGCCTCGCCGAGGAACGGCCGGGGGAGTCCGCACGCATCGCCCTGACGCAGTGGCAGCGTTACCTTCCGGTGGTTCTGGTGGCAGGAATCATGCTGGCGTTCGTGATCTCGCCGCTAACCGCCATCATCGTGTTACTGGCCGCGGCCAACATCGTTTTCCTGGTGAGTATCGGCTTCAAATCCCTGGCCAGCCTCCGGTATCCCTTTGATCAACTGCACGATTCTGCGGTGGCGAGGGCCAGGGACCGGGAACGTGCACGTCGTGGCCTTCCGCCGGTGGCTCAGGAGCGGGTTCCAGACTCCGAGCTGCCCGTGTACACCATCCTGGTGCCGGTGTTCCGTGAGGCGAACATCATCGACAAACTGCTGACCAACCTCGGTCAGCTGGACTACCCCAGGTCCAAGCTTGATGTGCTTGTCCTCCTCGAAGAGGACGACGCGGAGACGATCGCTGCCGCGAAGGCCTCACGACCCCCGGAGTACGTCCGCATCCTGGTGGTACCCAGGGGTGACCCCCAAACCAAACCCCGGGCCTGCAACTATGGGCTGACCTTTGCCCGCGGCGAATACGTGGTGATCTACGACGCCGAGGACCGTCCGGACCCGGGCCAACTCAGGGCATCCATCGCAGCCTTCGCGCAGGACGAATTCGAGCGGGAGCATCTCAATCCCAACCGCAAGCCGCTGATCTGCGTCCAGGCCGCCCTCAACTACTTCAATGCAGACCAAAACGTCCTCACCCGCATGTTCACCATCGAATACACACACTGGTTCGACTCCATGCTGCCGGGCTTGGACAACTCGGGCATCCCGTTGCCGTTGGGCGGTACGTCCAACCACTTTGTCACCTCCCTGCTGAAGGAAGTGGGTGCGTGGGATCCCTGGAACGTCACCGAGGATGCGGACCTGGGGCTGCGGGCAGCCGTGGACGGGTACCGTGTGGGAGTCATCAACTCCACCACCTGGGAAGAAGCGTGCTCTCAGGTGCCGGCGTGGATCAAGCAGCGCACCCGGTGGATCAAGGGCTACATGATCACCTCCGCGGTGAATACCCGGAACTCCGTGCGCTACATGAAGAGCACAGGGGTTGCCGGCACCGTCGGGTTCCTCGGACTGATCCTGGGAACACCCCTGGCCTTCCTGGCCTACCCGCTGGTAGTGGGATTCACCGTGGTGACCTACATCGGCTACGACATCGTGGGGTTGTTCCTGCCGTCCTGGCTGCTGGTGGGCGGGGTGGTGTCCATGCTGTTCGGCAACGCCATGATGATCATCGTCTCCGGCCTGGCCACCTTGCGCCGCCATGGATGGCGGATTGCGATCTTCGCGTTGCTCAACCCGTTCTACTGGGTGTTGCACTCAGTGGCGGCCTGGCGGGCCGCATGGCAGATGCTCACCAGCCCGCACAAATGGGAGAAGACACCTCACGGACTGGAGGCGGAATATCACGACGACGGCCACTGGGTTGGGTGATGACCGCACCTGATCTTGATCCAATCTTGAGCAAACCCAGCATGGAGGTTGAGGAAGCACCGGGACACTGAACTCAAAGCGAAGGATGACCAGCTGAGGGGGTTGGCATGGAGCTCGATGCATTCTCAGTGAGAGTTGCCCTGGGCGTGGTCACCGTGACGCTTCTGATGCTTTTCTGTACCTCCTTCCACCGCACACGCTCGCCGTACGCAGGCTGGTGGAGCCTGGCTCTCCTCGAGTTTATGGTGGGCAACGCGGCCTTCCTCCTCAACGGCACCCCCCACCAAGTGTGGGCAAACCCCATGGGCAACGTCCTTGTGGTGGCAGGTGCCTTCAGCGTTTGGGCCGGAGCTAAGACCCTCCGGGACCGGAAAGCCGCACCGTGGCAGCTGGCCGTTGGTCCCGCCGTCACCGCTGTCGCATCCTTTCTGGAAAGCCCGGGGAACAACGTCTGGTCCGGTGGCTTCGTCTATCTGGCCATGATGACCGTGGGCATAGCATTGGCCGCCTACGATCTCTGGTTCATCAAGTCCTCGCATTCCCAGGTCCACAAAGCATTGTCCCTGGCTGCAGGCCTTCTGGCCGCCTACTACCTGGGCCGATGGATGGTTTATGCCTTTGAAGGGCCGGCCAGCCACGCGTTCCGTACATATTTTGGGCCCGGACCGTCCGCACTGATATCCATGGTCCTCCTGGTCACCGTTTCCTTCAGCATGACGGCCCTGACCAGCGACCAACTCATCAAAGGCCTCCGCGAACGTGCCACCCGCGACCACCTGACGGGACTCCTCAACCGCGGAGCGTTCCTGGACCTTGCCACCACTGAGCTTGACCGCCTGCACTCCACAGGATCCGGAGCAGCCGTGGTCCTGGCGGATCTGGACCACTTCAAAGCCGTCAATGACGAACACGGCCACGGCGCCGGAGATGTGGCCTTGCGCGCCTTTGCTGAAGCCTGCGTCGCCTCGGTCCGGTCCACAGACCTCATTGGACGTTATGGAGGGGAAGAGTTTGTCCTCTTCCTTCCGGGGGCAACGCAGGACCGGGCAGAGGACATCGCCACTGAAATCAGCCACCGGATGGCAGCCATGCCTGCCCCGGACGGCGTGGTGTTCCCCACCATCAGCTACGGAGTGACATCAAGCATTCCCGCGTCCGCCGACCTCAATTTCATGATCGAGGTAGCTGACGCAGCCCTTTACAGCGCAAAGGCGCAGGGCAGAAACAGGATTGTAGGAGCCGACCGCCCGGAGGCGGCCACTATAGCGGATGAGGCAAGATCATGACCTTCAACGAACTGACCACCCGGATCCAGATCCAGCACACCCAGGAACTGTCCGCGTTCCGCCAGGACATCACCAGCGCACCCTACAAAGCAGGAACAGCCACCACGCTGAACGCTGACCGCCGCTCAGTCCGGATGGGTCCCGTTCAATCGGTGGAGGACAGCAACGCGAACCTGACCATAGTGGCCGACGTCGAAGGCCTCGCCTGGTTCACGGCGGACAAAGGCCTCCTGGGCAGCTGCATCACGGTGTCCATCGCCGGCCACCGCAGGAACACCGGGACCCGCGTTCATCTTCCCCTCGCAGAATGCGATGCCTGGATTGAGGCGATCCTCGGCGGGGCCTGGATCACCCACGTGTACCGCGCAGGCAACAAGGTGGAGCCGGGTGGCAGGTTGGACATCGCCTCCTACCGGCTGTTCCTGGACGAACGCCGCAACCCCGTCTCCAAGCCCCAGGCTGTTGCCGACTCAACGCTCCGACGCCTGGAAGAGTCGTGAGCTCCACGAAGCCCCACAAACTGATCTCCGCTGATTCGAGGGTCGGGAAACTGGAGCGGCACGTCCAGGCGTTGATGGCAGAACTCCATCAAGCACGCTCTGAACAGCGCCGGGAGGCCCTCACGGACGCCCTCACCGGTCTCGGTAACCGCCTGGCATTGGTTGATGCCTTCATCGAAGCCCAGGAAGCCACGGCCAACGGCGCCGTCCCGCCGGCACTCCTCCTCCTGAACCTGGACGGGTTCAGGGCACTGAAGAACTCCGCCGGCCATGCCGCGGCGGACCAGATTCTGATCACCGTTGCCATGCGCATCCGCTCGGCCGTCCGGGAGAACGACGTCGTCACCCGCCTGGGCGGCGACGAATTCGCCGTACTGTTGCCCGCCACCCCGCAAAACCGGGCCGCCGCCGTCGGAAACCGCATCCTTGCCGCGCTGGAACCGAACATCGACCTCGGAAACAACAGCATCCGCTGCGGTGCAAGCGTTGGCCTGCGCACTGCGGAACCGCATCACAGCATTGAGGATCTGCTCCAAGAGGCCGATCTTGCCGTGGAAGAGTCCAAGAACGAGGGCCGGAACAAACTCAAGGTGTTCGACCCCGCAACGCTGCACGCGCGGCTGCTGCAGCGGCAGATCGTGGGGGAACTCCGCGAAGCCATCCGCTCGGATCAGTTGGTCCTTTACTACCAGCCAATCGTGGAGCTCTCCACCGGCAGGATCGAAGGCTGCGAGGCTTTGGTCAGATGGAAACACCCCGTGCATGGCCTGATCATGCCGGACCAGTTCATCCCTGTTGCCGAGGCGACCGGCCTGATTGCGGAATTGGGCAGGTGGGTCCTGCGCACGGCGGTGGGTCAATTGCGGCGATGGCGGAATGCCCCGGCCACCGCACATCAGCTCTTCTCCATGAGGATCAACGTCTCTGCCGCCGATCTTCAAAGCCTGGAGTTCGTGGACGACGTCAGCGAAGCTCTGGCGGAAGAAGGCCTGGCCCCGGAATCACTGGTGCTGGAACTTACCGAGAGCGCCATCATCCACAACAACGAGCTGGACCGTTACACCCTGGCGAGCCTGCACAGGCTGGGTGTGGGGCTTGAGATCGACGACTTCGGTGCCGGCTATTCGTCCATGGGGTACCTGAGGAAACTACCCGTGGACAGGGTAAAAGTGGACCGGCAGTTCGTGAAGGACCTGGGCAAGGATCCTTCCCAGCTGGATTTCCTGTCCGCGATCCAGCAAGTCATCCGCTCCTGTGGCCTGGAGGGTGTGTGGGAAGGGATCGAGACCGCTGAACAGGCAGAAGCCCTTCGGAGCATCGGCTGTGCGAGCGGCCAGGGCTACTACTTCGGCAGGCCATTGCCGGCAACGGAGTTCACGGAACAGTTGGCGCGGCTGCGGACCTGGCCGGCGTAAGCCCTCGCAGACACGCGTAAGGCCCCGGCACTCTTCGAGCGCCGGGGCCTTACGCGTTAGCTGTCCTTAGCCGAAGTACTTCGGCAGGGTGGCTTCGTGTGCTTCGCGGAGAGCGTCCAAGGAGAGCTCGTCCACGCCGTTGATCTCCAGCTTTCCACCGGCAGCGTCAACGACGCCGATCCGGAGGTGGGCGAAGCCGCGGGCGGTGCACATGTCCTTGAAACGGACTTCCTCGGAGCGCGGCACGGACACGATTGCCCGGGCCTGGGTCTCGGAGAAGAGGGCCGTGAACAGGTCCACGCCGTCGCGCTCCATGAGTTCCTCAAGGGCGATGCGTGCGCCGACGCCGTAGCGCAGCGAGGACTCCACCAGAGCAGCCGCGAGGCCACCTTCGGAGAGGTCGTGTGCTGCGTCAACCATGCCGTCGCGGGAAGCGTTGATCAGGATTTCGCCCAAGGCGCGCTCTGCTGCGAGGTCAACCTTCGGCGGCAAGCCACCAAGGTGTCCGCGGAGGTTGGACCACTCCGAACCATCCAACTCTGCTGCAGTGGTGCCCAGCAGGTAGATGGCCTGGCCGTCCTCACGCCAGCCCGACGGCGTGCGGCGGGCGACGTCGTCGAGCTTGCCCAGAACTGCCACCACAGGGGAGGGGTGGATCGGCGTGGTGCCGGTCTGGTTGTAGAGCGAGACGTTGCCGCCGGTCACGGGGATGCCGAGTTCCATGCAGGCGTCGGAGAGGCCACGGATGGCTTCGGCCAGCTGCCACATGACATCCGGATCCTCGGGGGAACCGAAGTTCAGGCAGTCGCTGACGGCCATCGGAACGGCGCCGGAGGTGGCAACGTTGCGGTAGGCCTCAGCCAATGCGAGCTGTGCACCCTGGTAGGGCTCGAGGTAGGTGTAGCGTCCATTGGCGTCGGTGGCCAAGGCAACGCCCAGGCCGGTTTCCTCGTCAACGCGGACCACGCCGGCATCGTCCGGGAATGCCATGGCAGTGTTGCCGCCAACGTAGCGGTCGTACTGCTTGGTGATCCAGGCCTTGCTGCACATGTTGGGCGATGCAACGAGTTCGGTGACGGCTGCGGCCAGCTCGGTGGGAGCCGACGGGCGGCCCGCATCCTCAACGGAACCGGTGAAGGAGTTGGCCTGCACCGAGTCCTGCCACTCCGGGCGGGCGAACGGACGGTCGTAGACCGGGCCGTCGTGCGCAACGGTGCGGGGATCGACGTCGACGATTACTTCGCCTTCCCAGGTGATGATGAGGCGACCGGTGTCGGTGACCTCACCCAACCAGGAGTACTCCACGGCCCACTTGTCCATAACAGCCTCGAACGCTGCGATGTTCTCCGGGGTGACCACGGCCATCATGCGTTCCTGCGACTCGGACATGAGGATCTCGCCCGGGGTCAGGGTGGGATCGCGCAGCAGCACAGAGGTGAGTTCAACTTCCATGCCGCCGTCACCGTTGGACGCGAGCTCGGACGTGGCGCAGGAAATGCCTGCAGCGCCGAGGTCCTGGATGCCTTCAACCAGCGAGCCCTTGAAGAGCTCCAGGCAGCACTCAATGAGGACCTTCTCAGCGAAGGGGTCACCCACCTGGACGGCCGGACGCTTGGAGGGCTTGGTGTCGTCGAAGGACTCCGAAGCCAGCACCGAAGCGCCGCCAATGCCGTCGCCACCCGTGCGGGCACCGAACAGGACAACCTTGTTGCCCTTGCCGGATGCGTTGGCCAGGCGGATGTCCTCGTGGCGCATGACGCCTACGGCCAGTGCGTTCACCAGCGGGTTGCCCTGATAGACGGAGTCGAAGACCATTTCGCCACCGATGTTCGGCAGGCCGAGGCAGTTTCCGTAGCCACCGATGCCGGCAACAGCACCGTGCATGACGCGGGCGGTGTCCGGGTGGTCGATCGCACCGAAGCGCAACGGGTCCATCACGGCAACCGGGCGGGCACCCATGGAGATGATGTCGCGGACAATGCCGCCGATGCCGGTAGCGGCACCCTGGTACGGCTCAACGAACGACGGCGAGTTGTGGGACTCGATCTTGAACGTCACGGCCCAGCCGTCGCCCAGGTTGGTGACGCCGGCGTTCTCGCCGATGCCCACCAGCATGTCCTTCTTCATTTCCTCGGTGACCTTTTCGCCGAACTGGCGGAGGTGGTTCTTGGAGGACTTGTAGGAGCAGTGCTCGCTCCACATGACGGAGTACATGGCCAGCTCGGCGCCGGTGGGGCGGCGGCCAAGGACCTTGACGATCTCGTCAAACTCGTTCTGCTTCAGGCCCAGCTCGGCCCACGGGAGTTCCGTGTCCGGGGTCTTGGCAGCGTGCTCAACGGTGTCGATGTTGAACTTCTTGGTGGTTTCCGTGGTCACTTGTCGCCTCCCACAATCTTGGTCAAAACGGAGGTGAAGAAACCGAGGCCGTCGGTGTCGCGGGAATCTCCGGCCGAGCCGGTCAAACCAGACTCGGGGCCGAAGCCGGCCTCCACTGCGTGCTCGGGGTGCGGCATGAGGCCCACCACGTTGCCTGCGGCGTTGGAGATGCCGGCGATGTCGCGGCGGGAGCCGTTCGGGTTGAAGCCCACATAACGGAACACCACGCGGCCCTCAGCCTCAAGGGCATCCAGGGTCTTCTCGTCAGCGATGTACTGGCCGTCCTGGTTCTTCAACGGCACAATGATTTCCTGGCCATCGGTGTAGTCCACGGTCCAGGCGGTGTTGGCGTTCTCCACGCGCAGCGTCTGGTCGCGGCAGATGAACTTCAGGTGGTCGTTCTTGATCATGGAACCGGGCAGCAGGTGCGACTCGGTCAGGATCTGGAAACCATTGCAAATACCCAAAACCGGAAGCTTCGCGTCCGAGTTGGCAGCATCGATGATCTTGGACATCAGCGGAGCGAAACGCGAAATGGCGCCTGCGCGGAGATAGTCACCGTAGGAGAAACCGCCGGGGATGATGACTGCGTCAACGTCGCCGAGTTCGCTGTCGGCATGCCAGAGCGAAACGGCAGTGCCGCCTGCAAGCCGCACTGCACGGGCGGCGTCGCGGTCATCAAGAGTTCCGGGGAAGGTCACGACGCCGATCTTGGCGCCTGCCAAGCGGGGTTCCGCGGCGACGGCTACAGCCTCGCCAATCAGGGGGATCGACGTCATATCAGGCCTCGACGACCTCGACGTTGACAACATCCTCGATCACCGGGTTGGACAGGAGGGTCTCGGCAGCTTCGCGGGCCTGGGCCAGGATAGCGTCGGTCACCTCGCCGTCGACGGTCAGTTCGAAACGCTTGCCTTGGCGGACTGCGCTGAAGCTGTTGAAGCCGAGGCGGGGCAGTGCACCCACGATGGCCTTCCCCTGGGGGTCCAGAATCTCGGGCTTGGGCATGACGTCAACGACGATCCGGGGCATCCGGTAACTCCTGTGCGGTGAGTTGGGTGAACCTTAAATAAGGCTGCCGCGGAGGTGCCGTCTCACGCCGTTCAGCCCATTCAAACAGCGTCTTGAACACAGGGTTAAACACGGTGGTGAACTGCAATGTTTGAACGGCATGGGGGGCGCTCCGCGAGCTTGCACACCCATTCTACCGGGAGCGGCGCACATACCCTATTCAGCCCGATTGCGCGAGGACACCCCGCCGCGGCGGGGGAAAAAGACCCAACTGACGGCCCGACGGCGGCACTTTCCCCGGGTGGTTCGCGTCACTAGGATTGCGGCATGGCTGAGAAACCGAAATCGATGGTGCTGGGCGTTGTGGCCGCAGCCGTTTTTGCTGGATTGGGCCGAATGGTCATCCAAAAGGTCCTGGCGGACCGGGCAGCGCGCAATAGCAGAGTGACCGCTCCTTTGGACGCTGAAACGCGTGCCAAAATCAGTGACGCCCTGCGCACCCCAAGTAAGGAAAACCTCAGCTAATAACCTCTGTTTTTCGGCGTAATGGCGCGGATTAGGGCACATACAAATGCGCTATTCAAAGGGGTTAAAGGGCGTGATTCCGGCGTAGTTTGGGTAGTACACGAGGGGCCCTGCCCCAGTACCTTTCAGATCCAACCAGGAGGAACAATGACCGAACATGTTGCCGAAGTATCCGCCTGTAGCGTCGGCAGCTGCGGATTCAACCACGATGGCTGCACTGCCTTTGGAATCACCATTGGTGGAACCGCGGATCACGCTTCCTGCGCGACGTTCATCGACACCAATGCCATGGGTGGCCTTCCCAAGGTCCTCGCCCACGTTGGTGCCTGCCAGCGTTCCGAGTGCGTCCACAATAACAACCTCATGTGCGAGGCGCATGACGTCAAGGTGGGTCCCGGCCGCGAAGCTGCTGACTGCCTGACGTACGAGCACTCCTGATTTTTCCTGACAAGCAAAAAGGGTCCCCGGCTCGGTTGAGGCGGGGACCCTTTTGTTGGGCGTTACTTCTTCTTGGCTGCCTTGGGCTTAGTGGCGTCGTTTGATGCGGCTTCCTTGGGGCTGTCCGCGTCCTTCATTTCCTGTTCGGCCGTGGCTTGGATCAGGGCCATCAATTCCGGATCCAACCCAGGCGCAAATTCTTCCTTGCGTTCGGGGGAGATGGTGATCGGGTACCCGTCAGGCATGACGTCGGTGCTCAGCTCCGTCCCATCATTGGAGGGCGAGGCCCCGCGGTAAAGCTTGCCTGCTTCGCTGAGGTTGTCTGCGCTGAAGGTGTACTGGATGCTCTGCAGGCCCTTGTCCAAGAGCTTCTTCACCTCGGGGAACTGCTCGGCGTTGGTTTTGGGAATGGGCAGTAGCTTGCCCCAGTTCACGCCCAAACTCTCCAGTGCCTTGGCATAAGCATTCTCGTGCGCCTGGTCACGGACAATCAGGTACGCGATGGTGGAACGCGCGGTCTTGTTGTCCGTCATTTCGTAGATGCGGCATTTTTGCAGCCTGCCCGTTGACTCCAGCATCAGGTTGTAGAGCAGGTCCAGAACCAGGTTGCCGCTGTTGTAGACGTAGGAGCCGCTCCATGGATTGCCGGCGGCATCCACGGGCAAGGCCCCTTGGGCGCCCACCAGGTAGTGGTGGATGTTGCTGGTGTCCAGTGCAATCTTCAGGGGAGTAGCTCCCCCTGCGCCCGGCTGGTCCACGGGATCGGACTTCTTGCCCTGGTAGCGGGGTGATCCATCAAGGAGCTGCGAGATGGTGGTGCCGATGAGCTCCACGTGGCTGATCTCTTCGGTGCCGATGCCCTGCAGAAGATCCTTATAGGGTTTCGAGGCAGCGTCACCCCGGAAATTCATGCTCTGGAACAGGTATTGCATCATGGTGCGCATCTCGCCGAACTGGCCGCCCAGACCTTCCTGGAGGGCGTTTGCTGCAGCGGGATCGGGCTCGTCAGCGGCGATTTCGTTGATGAGAAGTTGGGTGTGCAGGTACATTGCGATTCCTCACGTTGTTCATGCTGCGTGTTGGAGTGGAAACCCTCTGCTGGCCACCCCGGACGCACCTACCATAAGCATGCTTACTATTCGGAGGCAATGAAAAGTATGGACTGATCGTCAGGTGTCAGCCTGCAACCTAGGTGGTGTCAGGCTGCGACGTGATTAGCCTGCAACTTGATTGGTCAGCGGCTTGCCGTCCTTGAGGGCGGTGACGTTCTCCGTGACCAGGCGGGCAGAGCCTTTAGGGCGGTTGCCTGCCACGTGGGGCGTGATGATGAGGTTTGGTGCGCTCCACAGCGGCGAGTCGGCGGGCAGGGGTTCAACCTTGGTCACGTCCAGTGCTGCAGCGCGCAGGCGGCCTTCGGTCAGCGCTGCAAGAAGCGCGTCTTCGTCAACGGTGGCACCGCGCCCAACGTTCACGAAGATTGCCGACGACGGCAGGGCGGCCAGGATCTCTTTGTTCAGCGAGTCGTTGGTTTCCGGGGTGGCGGGCAATATGGAGATCAGGACATCCGTGGTCCCGAGGACATCCGGCAGTTCTTCGGTTGAGACCACCGGGAAGCCGTAGCGGTCACCCTTTGAGTTGGCTACGCCGGTGACCTTAGCGCCCAATGTGGCCAGCAGGGGAGCGAGCCGCCCAGCAATGGAACCGAAACCCCAAATGGTGACCTTGGCGCCGTCGAGCGTGTAAAGCTGTTCCGTTGCAGGGTCCGACTGTGCCGCGTTGTAAGGCTGGTTCCAGGTGCCGGACTTTTGGGAGTCCTGCAGAACATCCAGGCGGCGCACGGCTGCCAAAACCAGGGCCAGTGCGTGTTCGGCCACGGGGCCGTCGTGGAGCGAGCGGCCGGAGGTGATAGCGACGCCGTCCGCAAAGCCGGCGGAGAGTACGGAGTCGGGACCGGCGGCGAGCGTCTGCACGAGCCTGAGATGGGGCATCGAGCGGGCGGCGTCGGTCAGGTTGTCAGAAGTGTTCCGCCAGACAACCAGGACTTCGGCATCCCGGTGTTCTGCAGGAATCGGCTGGTCCACCTGATAGACGAAGACCTGGTCCTCAAGGGTGGAGAGGTCCAGCTTGATGGTGTCCGGGACGAGGATTTTCACAGCAACTCCAGTGCTCAAGGGTGCGGGTTCCGGTTTTGAGGCTACCGCTTCGCCGCTCCGGGAGGCTCACTCCGGCTTCATCTCTAGCAATGTGACGCCGAGCACTCTATGGTTGTAGGACGTTCGACGTAGCACGTAATACGAGCGTCCATCCTGGAGTTGATTTGAAAGGACACTGGATTTGAAATCCATTCCCCCTGCACCATCGCTCGCCCGAATCGCAGCTGCCGGAGCACTAAGCCTGGGCCTCCTGGCCGGGCTCGGTCTTCCGGCCACAGCCGCCCCGATTCCGCCCAACAACCCCGCAGCAGCCCCGGGCACATTCACCGAGGCCAACATCGGCGCGGATCGCACCGCAGCCAACTTCTTCTACCGGATCCCCGCCCTGACCTACCTGGGCAACAACGTGGTGCTCTCCGCCTGGGACGGACGTCCGGATTCAGCGGCGGATGCCCCCAACCCCAACTCGATCGTGCAGCGCCGCAGCACAGACGGTGGCCAGACGTGGGGTCCGGTCACCGTCATTGCGGCAGGACATGTTGGCGATGCCAGCGGCCCCAAGTTCGGGTACAGCGACCCCTCCTACATTTACGATGCTGAGGTCGGCAAGGTTTTCGCCTTCTTTGTCTATTCCAAGGACCAGGGCTTCGGCGGCAGCCAGTTCGGCAACAGCGACGCGGACCGGACAGTGATTTCCTCGGCAGTCATCGAATCCTCAGATGGCGGTGTCACCTGGAGTCAGCCGCGTCTCATCACCAACGTGACCAAGCCGGGGACCAGCAAGACCAGCCCCGTAGCCGGTGATGTCCGTTCCAACTTCGCGTCCTCCGGCGAAGGCATCCAGCTCAAGTACGGCCAGTACAAAGGCCGCCTGATCCAGCAGTACGCCGGCGACATCCGCCAGGCGGACGGCACCAACAAGATCCAGGCGTACTCCGTCTACTCCGATGACCATGGCGCCACCTGGCACAAGGGAGCCAATGTCGGGGACCGCATGGACGAGAACAAGACCGTTGAACTCTCCGACGGCCGCGTGCTCCTGAACTCCCGGGACAACGCTAACCAGGGCTACCGCAAGGTGGCCGTCTCCACGGACGGCGGCGCTACGTACGGTCCGGTCACCCAGGACACCGAACTCCCGGATCCCGCCAACAACGGTGCGATTGCACGCATGTTCCCCAACGCAGCGCAGGGCTCTGCCGACGCGAAGAAGCTGATTTTCACCAACGCCAACTCCAAGACCGGCCGCGAAAACGTCTCGGCCCGCGTCTCCTGCGACGACGGCGCCACCTGGCCCGGCGTCCGCACCATCCGTTCCGGCTTCTCCGCCTACTCCACGGTGACCCGTTTGGAAGACGGCAAATTTGGCGTGCTTTATGAGGGCAACTACACGGACAACATGCCCTTCGCAAAGTTCGATGACGCCTGGCTGAACTACGCCTGCGCCCCGCTGTCCGTCCCGGCCGTCACCACTGCGCCGGGCGCTACGCAGCAGGTGCCCGTGACCGTCACCAACCAGGAAGCCAGCACGTTGTCCGGCGCAACTGCCACCGTCTACACGCCCTCCGGCTGGTCAGCCACCACGGTGCCGGTTCCCGACGTCGCAACCGGCGCCTCGGTCACCGTCAACGTTGCGCTGACGGCACCGGCCAACGCCAGCGGTCCACAGAACCTGAATGCGGCGTTCATTACCGCTAATGGCAAGGTTTCGCAGTTCACCTTCACCGCCACCGTGCCGGTGGCTCCGCAGGTGGGCCTGACCATCACGGGAACAGCACCGGCCCGCGACGTCGTGGCCAGCCCCTACCAAGTGGGCGACGTCTTGAGCTACTCGCTCAACGTCAAAAGCACCGCCAACGTCACGGCCAACGCGGTGCCGGTTTCCGGGACCTTCGACTTCGGCTTCCTTCCGCCGTCGGCCCCTAACTGCCGGTACAACAACCTGGCCGCAGGAGCCAATTACACCTGCACCACCGCCAAGCATGTGATCACGGCGGCCGATATTGAGCGCGGCTACTTTGTGCCGGAGGCGAGCTTCAGCATCACGGCCAGCACGACGCCGGCACTCACCAAAACCGTCCCGTTCACCGGCGCTGCTGTGGCCCTGCGCGACGGACTGCTGACGGCGGAGATCACCGGGGCGCGTGCCGACGTCGGGCGTGATCTGGCAACCCAGCCGTACGCTGCCGGTGACCTGGTCCCGTACACCTTCACCGTGAAGAACACGAGCCCACTGGTTGAAAAGGTTGTCCCGACGGCCGGCAACTTCAGCCCGTTCCTTCCGGAAGGCCCGGGCAACTGCCGCTACAGCGTGCTGCCGTCCGGCCAGAGCTACCAGTGCACCACCCCGCGGCACACGGTGACCGCGGAAGAAGCTGCTCAGGGGTTCTTCGTTCCTTTGACCACCTGGGAGATCAGTTCGGCGGGGCAGGGCAGCAAAACCATCACCGTGAATGGTGAGCCGGTGGAGCTGAGGACCAAGCCGTCCTCTGAACCGGCCGTGACGCGCCAGAACCTGGGGACACCGCCCATTGACCTGGGCACCGAGGACAAGTACCGCGCGGGCCAGGAAGTGGCGCTGAAAGGCCTCGAACAGGGGCAGTGGTACTACGTGTACCTGAACAAAACGGGGTACCGCCTCGGCTGGAACTTTCCAGGCACGGATAACTCTGTGAAGTTCACCCTTCCTGAGGACGTCAAGAACGGCCGCGACGACGTGGTGGTGCTGGATCAGACTGGCGCCCAGGTGTCCTTCGACCGGCTTCAGGTGACGCCTAAGGGCTGACGTTTACTGGTACGAACAGGCGGCGGACCGCAGGTCATTTCCTGCGGTCCGCTGTTTGTCGTCCCATGAAGAATCACCGGTGCTGTGACAAGACAAAATTCCTGAAATGTGCTCTATGTCATATTCGGCTCTCACTAGGTACTCTGTGACTCGGCTGGTTGCGCGGCTTTGACAAGAACTGTCAAAGGTTCAACCAACTAAAAGTTGACAGGCCCGGGCGATGGAGCCTCGGCCTCCCTCAGTGAAAGGTGCAACCACTCGTGAAATCACAAGGAAAGAGCTTCGTCAGAAGCGGGGGGCTTCGGAAGGCCGCGGCGCTCGCCGTCGGACTGCCGTTGCTGCTCTCTTCGATGGCGATGCCGGCCCAGGCCGCTCCCGCCCCGGAGACGCCCGGGAATGTTGCAGGCGTGGCCAAGAAGAACCTTGACCCCAGCGCATATAAGGACGGCCGCTACATGGTGGTCCTTGCCGAGAAGCCTGCGGCAACTTACGACGGCGGGACGGCGGGACTCGCGCCCACCAAGCCGGAGGAGGGCAAAAAGCTCGACGGCGACAGCGCCGAGGTGAAGGAATACCAGCAGCACCTCCAACAGAAGCAGCAGGAAGTCGCCCAGCAGGAAAACATCACCATCGAGCGTGACTTCACCACCGCAGTCAACGGCTTCAGTGCCAACCTGACCGCAGACCAGGCCATCAACCTGGCCAAGGATCCCAAGGTCCTCATGGTGGCACCGGACACGCAGTACGCCCCGGATTACTCCACCACCGACTTCCTCAAGCTCAGCGGCCCCAACGGTACCTGGGCCACGCAATACGGCGGTCAGGACAACGCCGGCAAGGGCACCGTTGTTGGCGTGATCGACACCGGCTACACCCCGTCCAACCCATTCTTTGCAGGCGAGCCAGTCGGCCCGCTGGTAGGTAACCCCCAAGTGGGCGTTCCTTACCGCACCGCTGACGGCAAGATCGCCATGCTGAAGGCCGACGGCGATACTTTCGTCGGCGAATGCCAGGCCGGTACCGACACCGGGGCTGACTATGACGGCAGCGCCTGCAACTCCAAGGTCCTCAGCACCCACTACTTCGCTGACGCCTTCCTGGAAACAGTCCCGCCGGAAAACCGCGCCTCGGAAGAAGTCATCTCGCCCGTTGACGTGGACAGCCACGGCACCCACACGGCCAGCACCGCGGCGGGCAACGCCAACGTCGACGCCGTAGTGGACGGCCGCAGCTTCGGAACCACCAGCGGCATTGCACCCGCCGCCAAGCTCTCCGTGTACAAGGTCTGCTGGGAAGACACCGATCCTGCCACAGGCGGCTGCTACGGCTCCGCTTCCGTGGACGCGATTGAGCAGGCCATCCTGGACGGCGTGGACGTGCTGAACTACTCCATCTCGGGCTCAACCACCTCCACCACGGATCCTGTTTCCTTGGCATTCCTCTCAGCCGCTTCCGCAGGCATCTTCGTGGCTACCTCGGCCGGCAACTCCGGACCAACCGCCAGCACCGTGAACCACGGAGCACCGTGGCTGACCACGGTTGCCGCGACCTCGTTCTCGCAGGAACTCCAAGGCACCGTCGAGTTCTCCGATGGCAGCAAATTCCGCGGAGCGTCCATCATGAACCGCGAGGTTCGCGGGGCCGGCGTCGTGCTTTCCACCAATGCTGCAAGCGGTGAAGGCAACGCGGCACTCTGCGCCCCAGGGTCCCTGGATCCGGCCAAGGTGACCGGCAAGGTTGTGGTCTGCGACCGCGGCGTTGTTGACCGTACCGCCAAGAGCGCCGAAGTCCTGCGTGGCGGCGGCGTGGGCATGATCCTGGTGAACCTGACGGACTCCTCGCTGGACACGGACAAGCACGTGATTCCCACCGTCCACGTGAACCCGCCCGCAACGCAGACCATCAAGGACAAGGTCACAGCCAACCCGGCCGTCACCGTCTCCCTGATCAACCGCGACACCACGGGCCTGCCTGCTGAAGCACAGCCGCAGATCGCTGGATTCTCCTCCCGCGGTCCGCTGCTCGCTACCGACTCGGATCTGTTGAAGCCTGACGTATCCGCTCCCGGCGTCGCCATCCTCGCGGGTGTCTCGCCGATCGGAACAGGCGGAGACAACTTCGGCTTCCTCTCCGGAACGTCCATGGCCTCACCGCACGTGGCCGGTTTCGGCGCGCTGATCCTGGGCAAGAACCCGCAGTGGTCCCCGGCCACCGTGAAGTCCGCCATGATGACCACCGCAGGCCCGGTCAAGCTGGCCAACGGCGCCATCAACAAGGACGTCTTCGCAACCGGTGCCGGACAGGTTGACCCCGCCAAGGTCCTCTCGCCGGGCCTCGTGTACGACGCCACCACGGAGGACTACCTCAAGTTCATCCAGGGCACGGGCATGGACCTGGGCATGGAAGGACTCGGCACCACCGCTGCCCGCGACATGAACGTACCGTCCTTCGCCCTCGGCAACCTGGCCGGCAAGATCGAGGTCACCCGCACAGTCACCGCACTGACCCCAGGCCTCTACCGCGCCTCGGTCAACGTCCCCGGCGTCAACGTCAAGGTCACCCCGTCCGTCCTGAACTTCGGGGCAGCCGGCGAGAAGAAGACGTTCAAGGTGCAGTTCGAGAACAACAATGCAGCCCTGGGCAAGTTCGCCATGGGTTCGCTGAGCTGGCAGGGTGCCAACAAGACTGTCACCTCGCCCATCGCCGTCCGGCCGCAGTCCGTCATTGCGGACAAGGCCCTGGCGTTCACCGGCACAGGGCCCAACGGCTCCGCCACCATCAACATCACCTCCGGCACCAACCTGCCGGTAGGTGTCACCGTTGACGGCCTGTCCAAGGCTGATTCCTCGGCAGTGGAACTGGTTCCGGGTCCCTTCGCCGGCGAGACCAACGCGTCCAACTACGTGAAGAAAGTGACTGTTGGCGAGGGCAGCGCGCTTGCCAAGTTCTCGGTCATTTCCTCCAACGAAGCAGCGGACTTCGACATGCTGGTCCTCACGCCTTCCGGCCAGCAACTGCCCGCCGCGACAGCCTCGGCCAGTGAGACCCTGTCCGTCCCCAACCCGGCACCCGGCGACTACTACGTCTTCGCCAACCTCTACGCCAGCCCCAACAACCAGCCCACCAAGGCCACTGTTGATGCTGCCGTATTGGGCGCCAACCAGGGCAACGCCACCGTGACGCCGAATCCGATCCGCCTGGCCAACGGCAAGACGGGCCAGATCTCGCTGAACTGGAAGAACCTGACCCCGGGTTCCTACATCGGCCGCCTGACCTTCGCAGGAACCAGCGAGCCGAGCTTCGTCACCGTCCTGGTCAACCCGGGCGGAGCTGTAGTGGTCCCGGACGAGGAAGACCCCAAGAAGGACAAGAAAGACAAGAAGCCCCGTGGCAAGATCCGCGCTGACGAGCCGACGCAGAGCAACAACGCCGGCTAAGTCTTCTTGATGCAGTAACTGATTCAGTGACGGCAGTGGCCGGCGGGGATTCCCGCCGGCCACTGCCGTTCACGCAGTCGCCGCGAGCCCGATGATAGGTTCGAAGCAGTTCCCACACGACGATTCGCAATGAAAGGCCGGCATGTCGCAGCCAGCATCCGAACCCCAGCCCGAGCACCAGTTGGACGGGCAGCACGCCTTCGCCGGCCAGCCTTACCCGCAGACGTATCCTCAGCAGCCGTACGGCCAGCAGGCCTACCCGCAGCAGCCGTACGGCCAGCAGGATGGTCCGCCGTTCTACTTCCCGGACCTTGAGGGCGCCAACTTCAAGTCCAAAGCCACCATGTACGCCGTCATCGGGATCTTTGTCTTCGGCATCATCTTTGGGCCCTTGGCCATCCGCAATGCCAGCCGGGCAGAGGCCAACGGCGTACCGGCCACTTTTGGCAAGGTGGCCGGCTGGATTGTCACGGTGTTGTCAATCATCAACATCGTTTTCTGGGCAGCGATCCTTATTTTTGGAGCGGTCTACGGCGGCATGGGAGGAAGCTAGTCCCTACACAGCGCCTGTTGAGCCCCCGGTGTTGCCCAGCAGCGAGGCCAACGCCTTCCACCGTGCGATCTCACAGCCATCAGTCCTGCTGAACTGGCTGTGGACCTTCCGTCCCCGGAACCATCCCTTGACCACGGCTACCTGCGGGCCGCCGTACTGCTGAGTGCAGATCCGGTCCGGGCGGGGCTCAGGGAAGAAGACTTCCTCTCCGAACTGCTCGACGGCGGCCACTGCCGCAGTAGCGTCCGGCAAGTTTGAGTCCACCGCGTCAGGGTCGGGCGAGATGATGCCTGCGGCGGACCGGAGATGGAACACCCGGCTTTCCGCGCCGGGCGCCTCTGTCAGCGTCACCGTCAGGTCGATGTCGTACTCGCTCGTGCCTGTATCGCTGTTGTCAGTGTCGCTATTCTCTGCGGAAACCATGGTTACCTTTCGCTGATGGCGGCGGGTGCTCAGGCAGCCAAGCCACTCAGCTCGTCCAAGAGCGGCCCTACTGCCTGGAGCACACGGGCCCGCAGCTCCTGGGATTCGGCCGCGAAAGCCCGCTGGTATTCAACGTACTCGGACTTGCCCTGCGGTGTCTCAATCCTGATGGGCGGGTAGCCCCATTCTTCAAGATCGTAGGGTGATGCTTGCATATCCATCGTCCGGATGCGCCACGACAACTCGAACGCGTCCATCACCAGCTCGCTCGGCAAGGCAGGGGTCAACTTGTACGCCCACTTATAGAGGTCCATGTTGGCGTGCAGGCACCCCGGCTGTTCCATGGTCCGCTGGTTCTCGCGGGTGGGGGTGAGCTCGTTCAGCGGGGTAGCGTCCGGTGTGTAGAAACGGAAAGCATCAAAGTGCGAGCAACGGATGCGGTTCTCTTCCACCACGGTGTCAGTGCCCTCGCCGCCGAGCCTCAGCTTCAGGTATTCATGGCGCAGCTCAAACTTTTCCTGCCGGTACACCATGGCCCACTCGTGCAGCCCAAAGCACCCAAATTGGGCAGGCCGCTTGGCGGTGCCTGCGAGGATGATTCCGGCAAAGCGCACGGCCTCTGCGCGGTCGGCCAGAAAGCCGTCCCGGTCAAAGGTGACCGCAGGCGTTCCTGGAGCCAGCCCCACTAAGGCGAGTTCGCCGTCGTCGGGCATTCTGTAGAACTTCCACGCGACGCGTTCCAGGGCGCGTTCGCCGCTGAGGACCACGCCATGGCCGGGATGCCAGCGCTGCAACTGGCCTGGCTTCTGCGTGTAATACGTGAAGAGGAAGTCCTCCACGGGGTGCTTCTTGCCGGCCGAACGCCTGGCCAGATACGGATCTGCGTACCGCGCGACGCGCGCGTGGTGGGCTGCCTCCAGCCCGAGCCATTGCTCCTGGGGGAGGTGCCGCAGCCTAGAGGCCGCCATCTGATCCGAGGACGCTCTTCGCGGCGTCCCAGAGGCCGATTTGGCAGCCGTCCGTGCGGTTGAAGGATGCGTTGACTTCTTTTCCGTCCACTGAACCGGTCACCTTGGCCGTTGCCGGGCCGCCGTACTGCATGGTGCAGGCCTGGTCCGTCCGGGTGGGTGCGGGGCTCAGGATGGCGGGGCTGTTCTTGAGTGTGCTGCAGGCCTCTGCGGCGGACGGATGCTTGCTTTCGGCCGCGGGCGTGCCGCCTGTGCAGACGAGGGTGAAGGTCTGGGGCGCGGCTTCCGCAGTCTCAAGGAGCGTGATGGACAGTTCGGCGTTGCCCGCGCCGGGGGCCACTGATGCGCTGGGCGTTGCAGTTTTGCTTGGGCTGCTGTTTGAAGCGGACGACGACGGCGCCTGGGATCCGCTGCCTGTGGAGCCTGGTGTGGGGGTGCCTGAGCATGCGGCGAGACCGGCGACGGCCAGTAGTGCCAGTAAGGGCCGAACAAATCGCGTGCGCATGGGATCTCCTAGGTTGCGTCCATTTTACGTGGCACTTGTGGTGCCCGTTTCTCTGTTCGCTTCAAGGAGACCACTGGGCCAGTGTGCTTGGCTAGGGCTATGCGGGTTTGCTAGAGGGCGGTGTGCCGCTGGGTAGCGGCGATCAGCCCGGTCATGGCTTGGTGGAGCTCAGCTACTTCTTCGCGGCTGAGCTGCAGGCGTTCACGGATCTCGCCCGGAACAGCTGTGGCCTGTTCGCGGAGTGCAGCACCCTTCTCTGTGAGCTTGACCGCCAATGCCCGTTCATTGCCGGGAACGCGCTCGCGGGTAACGAGCTCTGCTTCCTCGAGGCGGCGAAGCAGCGGAGAGAGTGTGGCCGGCTCGTGGAGAAGGCTGTCGCTGATGTCCTTCAGGGTCCGGGGGCTTCGTTCCCAGAGGGCCAGCATCACCAAATACTGGGGATGGGTGAGTCCGAGCCGCTCCAGCACTGGCTTGTACACGCCCACAACACTGCGCGAGGCCACGGTCAGGGCGAAACACAGCTGGCGTTCCAAGAGGAGGTCGTCGGTCTCCCGGGTGGATTCATCAATGGCTGTCATGGCTGCCTCCTGTGCTCGCTGCCAGATCTATTAGCGCACACTCTCCAATTAGTTAGTGCACTAATGATTAGCGTACTATGGACTCATTGAACCGCCTAAAAGAGGAGTCGATCCGCGTGGCCAAGGAGTCCTACACACGGAAATTCATGCGCGCCACAGGGAAGTTCCGGGTGATTTTCGGCCCCGCGCACAGCAGCTCCCTCGACCATGAGATGACCGAGGCAAACCGGAAGCTGCTCGCCCAGCGCCAGGCTGAGACTCAGCAATGGGAAACCCTCCGCCGTCCCGATGGCAGCACCTATGTGGTGCCCCGCAACCCGGACGACAAATCCCTGCGGTAGAGAGTCCTCTTTCCCTCGTCTTTGGCGGGATTTCGGGCGTAAAATTGCCTCATTGAACGGCGCGCACCAGCCCTGCCGCTTTTCTCTCTCCGGTAAGGAAGGAGGTGGAAAACATGGGACGCAGAATGGAAGGCTTCGTCCATGTGACCGAGCGGCTGCAGTCCGTTTTTGGACCGGCAACCCACGGCGATACGGACAGCCCGGTGGTGCACAGGCATGATGATTTCGAGACCGCTTCCGAGGCGGATCTGAAGAACTTCGACGTCGAGACCGATTCCCAGGGCCATCACTACGCTGTCCGGAACAATGATTCCGGACCCACCAGCACGGACTACAGCGTCTAACTGAGGCGCTGGATACCGAAGGGCCGGACTGCGAACTCCGGCCCTTCCTCAACTTTTGGGGCTGCTCCCACCTTGACCCTGCTCGGGTCACCGTGCAACTGTTGAGCAGCTAGTCAGCATACTTATTATATGAGTGGCATATAGGTGCTGGCGTATAAGGGGGCCATCAAATGAGTTTCCAGGACGATGCAGCAAGGGTCCCGGGGAGTGCCTCCCGCCCGGATTCAGGTAGTTCCGAGCCCCAGGAGCGGGTGATCCCGCCGGCGTCAGGCCACCACAGGCCAACCCGTACCGCAGCTCTATGGGTGGCAGTAGCTGTGGGTCTGGTGGTCCTGGTGGTGTTGATAGCGTTCTTTGTCCAAAATCAGGACATGATCACGGTCCGGTTCTTTGGGCTGGAAGGGACGCTCGCCTTGGGCACCACACTTTTCATCGCCGCTGTAGGTGGAGGAGTGCTGGTTGCTCTTGCAGGTGGGGCGCGAATCCTTCAACTCAGGCTCTCGGACCACCGTCGCAAGAAGGCGGTTGGTGGGCCAGGAGGCGGTTACTAACGTTAAATGCGGAAGGACCGGAGCGTGTGCTCCGGTCCTTCCGCAATTTAATCCCGACGGCGGCACTCCCTGACGATGTAAGTCCGCCGGGGTGGTGGGTCGTCTTAGCCTTCGCAGTCAGTGCAGTAGGCGACGCCATCTTTTTCGCGGGCAATCTGCGAACGGTGGCGGACCAGGAAGCAGGAGTGACAAGTGAACTCGTCATTTGCCTGCGGGATGACCTGGATGACCAGTTCTTCGGCGACGATTTCGCCGCCGGGGCCGTTGGCGTCAAGGCCATCGGTTTCGTCCAGTTCAAGCACGACACTCTTGGCCGTGGGAGCGCTGGCGGACTGGAGCGCCTGGAGGGACTGCTCCTGGTTCTCTTTTACATCGGTACGGAGTTCGTCGTAATCGGCTGCCACTTTTTAATGCCTCTTCGTGTTAGGGGGTTACCGGGTATGCAACGTACAGCATGCCACGAAAATTCCATACCATACCCCAGTTCCACAGCTTGTGGCGAAAACCACGTGGGTGACGGGCAAAAAAACCCGCCACCCAGCGTCATTTTGCCTCTGTATTACCGAAGTTCGATGTCCAGCTCTTGGAAGTCGTCGGCCGCGTGGCGGCCAACCAGCAAACGGAACGTGCCCTGCTCAAACTGCCAGCCGGCGTCGTAATGTGCAAACGCCTTGGCCGGGATGAGTATTTCCACGCTCTCCGTGCCGGCCGGGGCGAGGTGCGTTCCAGTGTAGCCAGCGAGCCAGCGCACGGGCCTCTCCATGGCAGATTCGGGGCGCTCCAGATAAACCTGGACTACTTCCCGCCCAGTGCGGCTGCCGGTGTTCTTGACGGGAACGTGGACCACAACATCATTGCCTGCAGTGACCACCTGCGGTGCGTGGGTCTTGCCGAACTCGAACGTGGTGTAGCCAAGACCATAACCGAACGGCAGGGCCGGAGCCGCCCCGCCTTCGGCTTCCTGCTTCAGCCATGCCCGGTAGCCGATGTGGATTCCCTCCGTGTAGACCACCTTGCCGTCAACGGGCGTGGTGCTGAGGACGGGAACATCTTCCAGCGCGGCGGGCCAGGTGGTGGGAAGGCGTCCACCTGGTTCCTCGACACCCAGCAGGATGTCAGCGATGGCGCTGCCGAATTCCTGTCCACCGAACCAGCCCAGGAGGACAGCGTCCACCGCATCGAGCCACGGCATGAGCACAGGCGAACCCGAGTTCACCACCACCACCGTGCGCGGATTCGCCGCAGCCACGGCCTCCACCAGCTGGTTCTGGTGGCCGGGAAGGTCCAGGTTCTTGCGGTCGAAGCCCTCGGATTCAATGGCCGCGTTGGTGCCAACAACCACCACGGCTACGTCGGAGTTGCGGGCAGCTTCCACGGCGGCGTCGATCTCCGCCTGTGGATCCGCCACCACGGTTTCCTCGCCCAAGAGGATGGCCGTGAAGGGGATGATCTGTTCCTTGGGAAGTTGGTACTCCGCTTCGATCCGGACAGCCTGACCGGCGGAGGTTTCCACGGCATGGACAGTCTTGGGCGGATCGAAAAGCGCGGCGCCCAGAACTTCGGTGTCGTCCTTGATTTCGTCGTTGAAGACTTCCGTGCCGTCCAGGACAAAGCGGATGCGGCCCACGGTGCCGACGCCCACGTGGTGGACGCCTTCTGTTTCGGCCGTCCAGTCCGTTTCCATGCGGATGGAGGCCGCGCCGTCGGGAATTCCAATGCCGAACCAGATCAGGTGCGAGGCCAAACGGTCTTCGCCGGAAATCTCCGTGCCGTCTTCCGCCAGGAAAGTCACACGGATTCCGGGCACATTGGACACTGGGTTGTGCAGGGAGTGGCGAGGGAAGGCCTGGATGCCCTCGGCAACCTTGGCGCCCCGCGCGTAGGTGACCGTGACGTCGTCGGGCAGTGCCTTCCGCAGCCCCTCCAACGGCGAGACCGTGTACTTGGGCATGACGGTGGCGCTTCCGCCGCCTTGGGTGCGGGCTTCATCTGCGTTGTGGCCGATCACGGCGACGCTGCTGAGTGCCTTGGCGTCCAGCGGCAGGAGCCCCTTGTTGCGGACCAACACGGCGCCGCGGACGGCTACTTCACGCGCGACGGCGGCCCCGTCCAGTTGAGTTGGGAGCTGGGTGACTGCAGGTTCGAAGCCTTCGAGTGAACCGACGCGGGCTGCCAGGCGCAGGATCCGGGTGACCTTCTCCAGGATGGCTTCCCGGCTGACGCGGCCATCGTTGACGGCGGCGAGGAGCTTCGGTCCCCAGTGGCCTACAGGTCCCGGCATTTCCAGGTCCTGGTGGGCGTTCGCTGCGTCCACGGAACGTACGCCGGTCCAGTCGGACACTACAACGCCGTCGAAGCCCCACTCGGTGGACAGCGGCGTTTCCAGCAGCTTGTTCTCGCTGGCCGTGGTGCCGTTGATGGAGTTGTAGGAACTCATCACCAGCCAGGCGCGGGCCTCCGTGATGGCATCCTCGAAGGCGGCCAAGTACAGCTCGCGGAGCGGGCGTTCGTCCACTACGGAGTCTGCGGTGAAGCGCTCGGTCTCGGCCTCGTTGGCGAGGTAGTGCTTGGGGGTGGCGCCCACGCCCATGGACTGCACGCCGGCAACGTACCCGGCGGCCATGGTGGCGGTGAGCCGCGGATCCTCGCTCATGCACTCGAAGTGGCGGCCACCCAGGGGTGAGCGGTGGAGGTTGATGGTGGGGCCGAGGACGGCGTGGATTCCCTTCCGGCGGGCTTCCTGGCCCAGGACCTGGCCGTAGCGGCGGGCCGTTTCGACACTCCACGTCGCGGACAAGGCCGACGAGGACGGGAGGGAAACGGAGTCGTGGCGCTCATCGAAGTCTTCGCCGCGGACACCTGCCGGGCCGTCGGACATCACCACGCGGGACAGGCCGATCTCCGGGATGGCGTGGGTGGACCAGACGTCTGCGCCCGTGAGCAGTTGTACTTGCTGCTCAAGGGACAGGCTCGTGGCGAGTTCACGGATCTTCGCTTCGGCGTCCGGGGATCCGGCCTGCGGTGCCGTGACGGCAGCTGCGAGTGTGGGATTCATTTACTTGACTCCTTTGATACGTGTGACGAGGAGGGCGCCGATGATGCCGACTGCCGCACCTCCGAGGAACAATGCGGGGTACCCACCCAGGGCGATGACGGGGAAGGCGATAGCAGGCACCAGGGATTGGGGGAGGGCCTGGGCGATGTTGAAGACTCCAAAGGTCTTGGCATTCTCTGACTGGTTACTGGGCAGCAAATCGGTAATGAGGGCTACATCCACGGCACTGAAGACGCCAAGGCCCAAGCCCAGGATTCCCTGGCCTACCAGCACCTGACCGGTGTTGGTGCTGGTGGCGATGACCACCAGGCCACCCATCATGATGAGGGCGGAGATGATGACCATGCTTTTGCGCTTACCAAGACGATCGCTGATCCAGCCGCCGGCAAGGCTGGTGATGACGGTGCCGGCAGAGCTCACCAGGGTTGCTTGGAACACCAGGCTGGTGACCTGCGTTTCGGCGACGCGGAGGTGGTCCGTGAAGAAGTACGGCAGGTAGAGAAGGCCGGCACAGTAACCCACGTAGACCAGGAACTTGGTGACCCAAGCCCACCCCAGGCCGGGGTAATCCTTGGGGTTGAAGTAGAAGGAACCGAGGATTTCCTTGAGGTTCAGCGGCGCCGGTTTCTCGGTGAGGACGCGGTCCTTGAAAGTGAAGGCGAAAGCAATGGCTATTGCGGAGCCTACGATCCCGGGCACAACGGCCATTTGCAAGGCGGTCTCGAACATTTGCGCGAAGAAGGCCGCCGCCACGAGGCCAATGGGCAACGTCATGCCGATGAGTCCGGAAAGGCGTCCGCGCTCCGCCGGACCCGCTTGGTCGGGAAGTGTTGCGACAAGAGCGGCCAGGGCTGCGTTGAAGCCCAGCTGTGCTACAACCCAGGCAACGAGGACGGCGCCGACTTCAGTGGCCGAACCCAATATGAAGAGTGCTGCAAGGCCGATGAGGGAGCCGCCCACAATCCACGGTTTGCGCATCCCGAAGCGGGATGTGGTTCGGTCGCTGAGACGGCCAAAGAACGGGTTGGCGAGCAAAGCGACAGCCGCTCCAACGCCCGCCACGAGGCTGAGCGCTCCGGCGCGTGTATCCGGCGTGGTGATCTCTGAGACCTTGATGGCAAGGACTACCAAGGCGGGGGCAAGAACAGCCATCCAGAGGCCGGCGCTTGCGATGGGCATGCCTATGACGTAGGCGCGGGAAGCTGCTTTAGGTGGGGTGCTTCCGAGCCCCGGGCTGACGCTTTCTGCGCTTGCCACCTGCTGATTGAGATTGAGGGCCACACTGCCTCCTGATGAACGGACGACCCACCGTTGGGTCTCTGCAAAAGACTGTAGCGACAAAAATCTAGTGTGACTAGGTTTTTAGGAAAAAAGTCGAGTGATCCTCGATATTTGAACCGTGAAATAGACTGAGCGGATGTCTACGACGAGGGCCCGGGGCCAGTACGCCAAAGGGGCAGAACGCCGCGAACAGATCATCCAGACGGCAACCGACGTCTTCGCCACCGAAGGATTTGAGGGAACAGCGCTCAAGCGCGTTGCCGAGTTGGTAGGTGTCAAGGAAGCCACCTTGTTCCACTACTTCAAGGGCAAGCAGGAACTATTGACCGCGGTCTTGGCTGAACGGGACCGCCGTTCGTTGGCCGTTGGCGGCGAATCAGAAGTTGGGTTGAGTCTCATGCCCGTCATCGCTGAACGGAACGAGCAGGAGCCAGGGCTGACTACTCTGTACGCGGTGGCATCCGCCACGGCCAACGATCCCGGGCACGCCTCCCACGCCTACTTCAAAGAGCGCTACGAGACAGTGATTCGGGATGTAGCAGCCGACATTGAGCGGCGACAGAAGGCCGGCGAGGTACGCACCGACGTCGACGCCGTGATGCTGGCCAGGCTGACAGTGGCCGCCTTTGACGGCCTGCAGCTGCAGTGGCTCTATGACAAGTCCGTGGATATGGCCCAAGGGCTGACCCAGCTGGTGGACGTCCTGCTGGCGCCCACCCACCCAACTAAGTAGCAGATAAGGCCGTTCTGAGAGGGCGGTTTCTAGCGGTTATCGCAACAGGAAGGTTCTGATCATCTCATTGGGGGTGCAGAAGTCGAATCGCTGGCGGG
>NZ_PCPR01000028.1 GCF_002979775.1 Arthrobacter sp. MYb23 | reverse complement strand
CAGCCCCCGCCCCTGCAAGCCCTGGGAAGGCGGAGGTGAACGCTACTCCTGTCACCAGCGGGAAGATCCATGCCCGCATGGCGGTCTGGACGTCGTTGAGGTCCAGAAGCAGGGCGGTGCACTGAGGGCAGCCCTCCAAATGTTCCTGCACCCGGGCTTGGTTACGTGGGCTCAAACCCTCCCGGGAGTAGGCACCGAGTTGCGTTGAGTATTCCTCGCAGTCCTTCCCTGCCGAGGAACTGATGTGGTTCTGGAGGTATTCCTGACGGAGACGCTCGCGTGCCCGCAGGGCCAATGCGGAAACGCCGTTGGGGCTCAAGCCAATCAAGGGCGCAACTGCTGCAGGCTTCAACCCCTCAATGTCCACGTACCAAAGGACTTCCTGCCAACGTTGAGGAAGGGATCGGAACGCTTGAGCCACGGCAGAGGATTCGAACTTCGCTACAGCCGGATCATCATGAGCGTGCACGGTATCCAGAATGTGAGACTCGGAGGTGGGGCTGGTTCGGCTCGCGTCCCGGTTCATGCGGTGGGCCACGCGCCGGACGGTTGTGAGAACGTAGGCGCGGAAGAAGGTCTCCGGGCCCTTCCCCGCAGCCAAGGCCTGATAAACGGAGGTGAATGCGTCAGCCACAACATCGTCAACATCAGCAAAGTTGTCCAGTTGCGCTGCTGCCACGTTTCGGGCACTTGAACGATGCCGCGCAAAGAGCGTTTCGAACGCAGACTGGTCACCCGACCTGACCATTAGCACCAGTTGCGCGTCGCTGTCCTCAACGGCCACGCTGCCGCCGTCGTGCTTTCCCTGCTGACCGTCATGCTTTTCTTGCTCGCCGGGGCCCCCCATTGGAGCTGTCTCGTCCATACGTTACCCGCTTCGGACACGGCCTGGATCACGGGTAAACGGGGCCCTTCGCGGGGCCCGATTTGCGGGGCCACGCTGCTGCAGCCCCCGTGCAGCAGCCGTGCCCGGCGCTACACTCCAGCCCCAGCCTAGGGTCTTAAGCTCTTCAAGTGAATACCCGCCAGTAGTTTTGGGGTTTATCGTTCAACGGGGCGGCGGGGCGGACCGGAAGTGAGCTTGGCCGGAAGGACCCGGGCAAAGAAGCTGACCACCTTGTACCGACGCGTCGGGATGGAGACTCCCTTGCCCCTTGCGTTGTCCTGCAGCCCTTCGCGTACTACGCGCTCAGCGGTCAGCCAAAGGAAGCGGGGTGCAACGGACTTATCCATGCCCATGCGGTCATGAAATTCGGTGTGCGTGAAACCTGGACAGACCGCGGTGACTTGCACTCCGGACTTAGCGTAGGTGATGTTGGCCCACCGGCTAAAGGTCACCTGCCACGCTTTTGCTGCGGAGTAAGTGCCCCTGTTGGCGAACGCTGCCACGCTGGCCACGTTAATGATCCGGCCCTTCCCCCGGGCCAGCATGACTTCCAAGGCCGCGTGGCTGAGCTCCATGGGCGTTTGCACATGAAGCCGCAGGTGCCGGCGTTCTTCGTCCAGGTCATTGCGTTCAAACGACTTCAACAGTCCGATTCCGGCGTTGTTGACCAGGACATCCACAGGCCGCGCAGCGTCCCGCAAGCGTTCCGCAACGGCTGAGACCCCGACGTCGGTGGTCAAGTCCGCGGAAAGGACCTCCGCCGAGATGCTGAAGTCACGTTCAAGTTCCTCGGCAGTCTCTTTCAAACGCTGTTCATCGCGGGCTACCAGGACCAAGTGGTGTCCGGCTTCGGCAAGTTGGCGGGCGAATTCCGCACCGAGCCCGGCAGTGGCCCCGGTGACGAGGGCTGTGAGTTCGTTGGCTCGAGTGGTCATGCGCCTAGACTAGCCCCTCCCCTTTTTCCGCGCAGGGGCTGGGGTGGCCAAGCTCGTTGGCTTGGCCAAGTTCGCTGGGTTGGCCAAGTTCGCTGGGTTGGCCAAGGGCGGATGGATGTGCCGGTCAGTAGCCGTGAACAGCGCCGCCGGGGCACCACCGGTGGCTGCCCTCGCCTTCCGGCCGGTGTCTTTCAGCTGGGGCATCATCTTTCGGGTGAAGTTTCCGGCAGGCAGGGTGGTATCCCACACTGCGTCATAGACGGTGCGAAGCTGCGTCAGGGTGAACTGGTCCGGCAGCAGGCGGGCTGCGACGGTGGTGTATTCCATCTTGCCGGCCAGTCGCCCCAAACCGTCCTGCAGGATCTTGAGGTGGTCGAAGGCCAGATCATTGCTGCGCAGGATGTGGTGGACGGGGTGCCACCCAGCAGCTGCGGCGTCGGACCCTGCCGCAATCCCCGGCAGGACGGTCCCGTCAGTTGCGAGCAAGGCCAGATGGGCGACGGAAACCACCCGCATCCGTGGGTCCCTCTCCGGGTTGGTATACGTGGCCAACTGCTCGATGTGCACCGGAAGACTTCCAAGGTCCAGCCCTGTCTCTTCTGAGAGCTCCCGTTCTGCTGCTTGTTCGGCGGACTCCTTGGGCCCAACAAATCCACCAGGCAGCGCCAACCCACCCTTGAACGGATGCCCTCCCCGGCGCACCAACGCGACATTCAGCACGCCAGCGGACACTGCAAACACCACCAGGTCCGCTGTGAGGGCTATGGACGGGTAATCCCCGGGGTTATAGCTTTCGAGGAATTCCTTGGCCGACGTTGAATCCGACGACGTCATGCCGCCGCGCCTTCCAATGCGGTCTGGGCCACCTTGGTTCGGGGCAAAACGGTTCGGCTCGCCCAAGGAGGTGAAGTAAATCCGCTCCGCTGGTCAATCATGAGGTCAATCGCCTCAAGGGCAGTCTTCATGCGCCGATCGTGGTCCCCGGTAACCAGAATCCAGGAATGTCCCTCCTCGGTCAGGGTTTCCTTGAACCACTCGGTCATTTCCGCCCTTCGGTGCTCGCCTTCACGCCAGCCATCGTCCTCGAAAGCCACGCCCTCGTGATCGGTGATCAGGTACAAATCCCTGCGGGGAAGAACGTCTGCTGCATGGTAGGAGCCAAAGCTTCCCTCACCGAGGTAGTACCGCTCCCACAGGGTGGTGGCCAGCGAATCGGTGTCTGCTACCACCAGAGGGCAGGCATCCGCGGCGGCGTTCTCCATCTCGTTCTGCCGTGCGCCGATCACACTGAAGTCTTCGGCAGTCCACACCATGTCCTGTATCCCGGCGTCGGGCGTCTCGGAGCGAAGACTGCGGAACTTCTCGTAGGTGAACTGGCGACCGTATTCGGGGACGTCGGCAATCCCGGGAAACCTCGGCCGGTAGTGTTCGGTCAGCGCTTTGGTCAGAGTGGTGGTGCCGGTTGATTCGGCGCCCACCACGATGATTCGTGTTGCCAGCTCCTGGCGGGCGGGAGCGATGATGCACGGCCATGAGGCGCTGAGGTCCTCCCTGCACATGGTGCCGCTGACGGGGTAGGCACTCCGGGAGGGGTCCACCAGCACGTGCTCTGCCCCGAACGCCGCGGCAAGCCGCACACCGTATTCCTCAGAACTGAACACAGCATCCACTGACGTCACACCGTTGCTCTTCAAGGCCAGCCGCATCAGCTCGTTCTGGGCCTTCCAGATTTCGTCTGAGTGGTAATCCTCAGGGCAGTCGTTGCGCATTCCCATGATGTCCACCCCGTCAACGCCATCGAATTCAGCGGCCAACCATGCGACCCGCTCGTCAACAGTGATGGACTCGAAACGGCTGCCCAGCACCAGTACGGCAACTTTTCCGGACTGTGCCGCGGCGGTGGATATCAAATGTGCGTGGCCTGCGTGCGGCGGGTAGAACTTGCCGATGACCATGGCTTGCTTGTACATCTCAGACTCCTGCCTTGATCGCTTCGGGGGTGGACGGCGTTGCAGCGCTTCGGGTGCGCTTCCAGTCGATGAGTCCATAGACGCAGAGAGCGAGGAACCCGAGGTAGAGGATGGCGGTCAGCGTCAGTCCGCGGCTGAAGTAGAGCGGGATGGAGACCACATCGATGAAGATCCACACGTACCAGTGCTGGAAAATCTTCTTGGCCTGCCCGTAAGTGGCCACCAGGGATGCGGTCAGCACGAAAGCGTCCGGCCAGGGAACCTGGGAGTCGGTTCCGTGGGTGAGGACCATTGCCACGGCTGCAGTGCCGATTGCGGTGGCACCGATGCCGACAAGTATCTCTTTACGGCTGGCATCGCGGATGGGGAGGTCGTTCCGGCTGTCCGTACCGGCGTTGCCGCGGATCCAGTTGTACCAACCGTAGACAGCGACGGCGGCGAAAATGACCTGCAAGACGGTTTCACCGTACAGGCCGGCTCCGAGGAACAGGATAATGAAGGCGACGTTGTTCAGGATCCCGATGGGCCAGTTCCACAGCTTCTGCTTGGCCACTCCGTAAACGCAGGCGGCGCCGGTGACGAAACCAATGACCTCGATCCAGCTCACCGGGCTACCGAAGAGGTTGGGAATTGCCGGGGAATTCATCCAGTCGAGCAGTACCATCGTCATCATCCTCAGTTCGTTATTATCAAGCTGACAATAACGACAATAACAGAGTTATCGTCACTTTGATAATAAGCATAGGATCAGGGAACGGCGGGGGTGGCAAAAGGCAGGGACCGCGGAAGGCTCTCTGCCTCCGGCGATCCCTGCCTTTAATGCTGTTCCTGCAGTTCTACTCTCCTGCGCCGCCTAGGCGAACCTGGCCAAGGGGTTGGCCAAGCGGCCTGCCATCTGGAGCCCGCCGGAGGGGTCCGAGATGTCCAGCATCTGCTGGTTGTTCCGGAGCTGGAGGCGGTTGAGGCAGGACAACTCGAAGTCCGGCGCAAACAGATCATGCATGGCGAACTGGTCCGCAAGCTCCGGGTGGCGCTGCTGGTATTCACGCAGCACAGAAGCAGCGGTTCCCCAGAACTCGTCCTCGCGCAACGTCCCGTCCTCTACAAGGATGGCTCCGAGGAAGCGGAAGATGCAGTCGAACACGTCAGTGAAGATCGCCAGGACCATTTCCTCGGCGGGAATCTCGGCCTTGATGCGGGAGACCTCCTCCGGCAGTTCCAACCTGTCCCCCATGACCACGATTTCCTCGGCGATGTCCTTCATGATGGCGCGGACGGGCACGCCGTCCTCAAGGATCAGGATCACGTTTTCGCCGTGCGGCATGAAAGCGAGCTCGTACTCGTAAAGGCAGTGGACCAGCGGTACAAGGTAGGCCTCGAAGTAGCGGTGCAACCACTCGGTGGGTGCCAGACCTGACCGTTCGATCAAGGAAGTGACCACGGATTCCCCGGAGGAGTCCACGTGCAGCAGCGATGCCATGGTGGCCAACTGCTGCCCGTCCCTTAGCAACGGCAGCGGGCTTTCCCTCCACAGGGCCGAGAGCATCTTCCGGTAGGGCGAGCCCTTGGCCGAAGCAGCCTCGTAGTAGTGGTTGTGGTACCCGATGGCCGCGGTTTCACGGATCATGGCCAGGCCCCGGTTCTGGAGCTCCTGGTCATTGCCGATCAGTTCCTGCAGCCAATCGTTGATGGCCGGAGTTGCCTTCATGTACTGCGGCGACAGCCCACGCATGAAGCCCATGTTCAGCACGGACATGGCCGTCTTCACGTACGCCTTCTCCGGGTGGTCCGTGTTGAAGAAGGTACGGATGGACTGCTGCGCCTGGTACGAATCTTCGCCGGTGCCCAGGTTCACAATGTGGCGCTGGGCGATTTCTGCCGCGAACGTCACCGTGAGTTTGTTGTCCCACTGCCAAGGATGGACCGGCATGAGGAGGTAGTCCTCCGGATCCAGGCCGGACGCGGAAAGTTCCGCGTTGAACCAGGCGAGCGTGGCCGGGCCGAGTTCGGCCTCAAAGTGTGTCCTGTAATCCAGCCCTGCGCTGGAGGTGAACACTGCCTTGCTGCGGTGGACGGCGATCCACTGCAGCTTCACGGTTGCGCCGGTTTCCGGTGCGAACGCGTGGTAGTCCGCGATGCCGAATCCAAGCCGGCCGTTGTTGGCCACGAAGCAGGGGTGCCCTTCGGTCATGCTGTGCTCAATGGCTTGGAAGTCAGCGGCCCGGTCCGTCCCGCCCGTGATGCCCGCTGCCAATTCAGCCGAACTGAACGGCTTGCCCTGCTTATACGCGTGGCTCGCCAGCGTGCTGCTGATCTCCTCGAGATACACGGGCAGCATTTCCTGGCGGATGGCCAGTGCCTCATGGAATTCGGCGATGAAGTCCAGTGCGTCCACCTGAAGCTCTTGGCCATCCCGCAGCCGAACGATTGATTCCGCGGATACAGACCAGTGTTCCAGCTGCAACAGCCGGGCGCGGAAGCGGTACTCAGTGGCGTCGTCATCGCTCACTACCTTGTAAAGCCCGACGCCGGCGCCCTCTTCCCGGATCAGCTCCGGGACCAGGATGCGCTCGTGCGAGAATTCGGCGATCGCCTTCCGGACCAGGTGCCGGTTGGCGTTGGCCCAGCGTTCCGGGGTCAGGTGGGACACGGAATCAACAGCCGCAGTGGTCACGGAATCGGCGGTGGTGGTCACAGGGGTTCTCCTAGGGTGGCCGCGGCAGGAGCGGTCAAAATCAGGGTCAGGGTGGCGAGGAAATCCTCGCGGGTGCAGAAGCTCAGCAGCCCCTGCTTGTGGTCTTCGGCGGGGTCGACGGCGGGAAGGGTCACCACGCCGTGCGGCCGGAAGCCCACTTTTTCGTTCAGGACATGGATCTTGTGGTTGCGGGCGTCAGGTTCGACGACCACCCGCCGGGTTGCCGGGTCGGCGAACAGCTCGGCCATCACGGACTGCATGACCGTGGTGGTAAAACCGGGCTGGGGATCGCCGGTGGGGGGTGACACCAGAAGGTGCATTCCAACATCACCTTCCTGGACCTCGTAGACGTCCGCCAACGGCGAGGACTCCGGCCGGTACCGCTCCATCAGGAAGGCGGGGGCGCCGTCTTCGAGCCCCAAAAACGCTTGGTGATGTCCCGATTCGGCAATCTTCGAGTACTCCTCCACAACGTCCTGCTCGGTGGCCGAAACCATGCCCCAGAAACGTGCGTACTCCTGGCTGACCCAGCTGTGGAGGACGGGTGCGTCCGCTACGGGATCGACGGGCCGGAACGTGAAGCTCATACGGTGGCTCCCACGGGTTGGGGGACGCCAGCAGGCTCTGCAGAAGTAGCCGGTGCAGGTGCGCCGAACTGCTGGAACGCGATGCTGCGTTCGATCGGATATACCTCGCGGCCGGTGATTTCACGGAGGATGCAGGAGTTGCGGTAGGCAGCCATGCCGAGGTCCGGGGTAACGAAGCCATGGGTGTGCAGCTCGGCGTTCTGGACGAAGATTTCGCCGGGTTCCACACCGGTGCCGTAGTTGCGCCCGACGTCGAAACGGCCCTTGGCGTCGCGGCGGATCCGGTCCTGGATGCCTGCCAGGAAGGCGGGCTCCTTGTAGGTGTAGCCGGTGGCGAGGACCACGGCTTCGGACTCCAGGGTGTAGCCGCGCCCGTGTTCTTCGTGGTGGAGCTGGAGCGTGTGGGTGCCCGTGGCAGCGTCCCACTCAGCGGCAGTGAGGGACGAGTGCGTGTGCAGCTGCGTGTCCACCATGCCGGAGAGGCTCTTGGTGTACAGGAGATCGTAGATGTCGTCGATCAGGTCCGAGTTGATGCCCTTGTAAAGGTTCTTCTGGCTCTTGATCAACGAGTCGCGCTGCTCGCCCGGGAGCGAATGGAAGTAGTCAACGTACTCCGGCGAGGTCATCTCAAGGGTGAGCTTGGTGTACTCGAGCGGGAAGAAACGGCCCGATCGCGTGACCCAGTTGAGCTGGTAGCCGTACACATCAATTTCCTGAAGCAACTCGTAGTACAGCTCCGCAGCGCTCTGGCCGCTGCCCACGATGGTGATGCTGCGCTTGGACTGCAGCTCACTCTTCCTCGACAGGTATTCGGCGTTGTGGAGGACAAGTCCACCGGCCTCTACTATTCCTGCACAGGAGTCCGGGACGTACGGGGAGGTGCCCGTGCCCAGGACCAGTTTGCGGGCGCGAAGCACCTCAGCGCCGTCAGGGCCCTGCACCGAAAGGCGGTAGACGCCGTCGTCGTACGACACATCCAGCACATCCGTGCTAAAACGGACCGACTCAAGCTGGCCGGCCACCCACTGGCAGTACTGGTTGTACTCGGCGCGCAGCGGGTAGAAATTCTCGCGGATATAGAAGCGGTACAGCCGGCCGGTCTGCTTCAGGAAGTTCAGGAACGAAAACGGCGACGTCGGATCGGCGAGCGTCACGAGGTCCGCCATAAAGGGGACCTGCAGGTGCGCGGGCTCCAGCATCATGCCGGGGTGCCAGTCGAAGGACTCGCACCGATCCAGGAACACGCAGTCCAGGTTCTCCACGGGCTCGCTCAACGCGGCCAGTCCAAGGTTGAAAGGCCCGACGCCGATGCCTGCGACGTCGTAGATCTTGCCATTGTCTTGGGTGCTCATGCTGCAGCCTCCGTGGTGTTCGCCAGCAGCTCGCTGCCCGTCCGGCGGATAAGTTCGATGATTTCCTGGATGTCCCTCAGGCTCGCCTCGGCGTTGAGGAGGGTGAATTTGAGGTAGTGGCGGCCAGCCACCTTGGTGCCGGCAACAACGGCCTCGCCGGATGCGAAGATTGCGGCGCGGATGGCAGGGTTAAGGACGTCTGCAGCGTCGTCGTCGAGGGCTGCACCGTCAACCATCGGGCGGTAGCGGAACACCAAGGTGCTCAGCTGCGGCGCGGCGACGAGCTCGAACTCGGCGTCCTCCGCCAGCAAGGTTCCTACCCGGGCGGCGAGGTCGATCGCTTCGTCGAAGAGCGCACCTATGGCGTCGGCGCCCATGATGCGGAGAGTCAGCCACAGCTTCAGGGCATCGAAGCGGCGGGTGGTCTGGATGCTCTTGTCCACCTGGTTGGGAATCTCCGCCTTCGCAGCGCTTTCAGGGTTCAGATAGTCCGCGTAGTAGGTGACATGGCCCATCATGGAGCCGTTGCGGACCAGGACTGCGCTGGAGCTGACCGGCTGGAAGAAGGTCTTGTGGAAGTCCACGGTGACGGAGTCCGCCAGGTGGATGCCGTTCAGGAGGTGCCGGTGTCGGCCGGACACGATGAGGCCTCCACCGTAGGCGCCGTCCACGTGGAGCCAGGAATCATAGGCGCGAACCAACGCGGCCATTTCCGAGAGCGGGTCCACCGAACCAAAGTCCGTGGTCCCGGCAGTGGCAACAACCGCCATCGGCACCAGCCCGGCGTCGTGCGCTTCCGCCAGAGCAGCCGCGAGGGCGGTGGGGTCCATGCGGTGGTCTTCGGTGGTGGGCACTGCGATGACGGCGTCGAAGCCCAGGCCCAGCATGGAAGCCGATTTCTGAATGCTGAAGTGGCTGTCCACGGAGGTGAAAATCCGGAGGCGGTCCAGAAGGTGCGGCAGGCGGACTTCCCCGTTCGCAGCCCGCAGCTTGGCAACGGCGTGGTTGCGTGCAATCAGCAACGCCTGGAAGTTGGACTGGCTGCCGCCGGAGGTGAACACGCCGTCAGCGTCCGCGTCGAAGCCGATGCGCTCCGCGGTCCAATCGATGAGGCGGCGCTCGATCATGGTGGCGCCGGCGCTCTGGTCCCAGGTGTCCATGGAAGAGTTCACCGCCGAAAGCACAGCTTCGCCAACCAGCGCAGGGATGACCACCGGGCAGTTGAGGTGTGCGGCGTAGCGGGAATCGTGGAAGTAGATGGCGTCCTTGAGGTAGAGCTCGTCGAGCTCTTCCAGGGCTGCGGCCGTGTCCGGCAGCGGACGTTCAAGATCCACGGCACCAACTTTGGCCTTCAGTTCGGCATGCCCGACGCCGGTAAACGGCTGGGAGGTCCGCTGGACCTTGGTGGAGACAGCGTTGACCCCCTGCAGGACCTGAGCGACGTAACTGGGTGAATTTCGTGCGTTGAACAGCTGGTTTGTGGCAGCGAGGGCCAGTTCCACTTTGGAGCCAAAATCCTGCTCCTGAGCGATCCGCTCTTCGACACTAGGTGACGTCACGTCAGCTTCCTTCCATTGCGTTGGGGGCGCTTGTTAGCAAAGGCAAGCCTTACTTAGGTAAGCCTTTCCGTCAAACTTTTGTGACCTATTTCGCTTGGAACGCGCTTTCTCGCCGATCTACCGTCCGGTACTGCGTCATTGACTTTTCTTCGGGCTGCTTAGCGTGCAAAATATGACACTCTTTTCGGCCACCGAATTGTTCATAGAGGCCATCGTGGGCCACGACGGCGCGTCCAGGGCAGGGAGTAGAGTGCAAGGACTATCGGCAGCCAGCGGTTGGGGGACCCCATGAAAGACCACGTTCACGAGCGCATCGGATTCCGCGAAATCGACGAACACGGCAACGCCGTCCCTGCGGTCAGCCCTCATGTCCCCGAGCAGCCGGACCCTGCGCGCAGGCGTATTGCAGTCAACCCGTTCATCATTGCGTTGTGGGTGCTGGACGCGGCCCTAACGATTTTCGGGTTTTGGGCCTTCAGCGAAGCTGCGGCTGGAATGGCAGGACCGACTCAGTTCAATACCTCTGCCCAGCTGAGCTATATGTTGATGTCCTACACCCCGTACGTACTTCTGGGCAGCCTGCTGCTGACGGCTGGCCTGCTGTTCTGGCACGCAGTGCAGTGGCAAAAGAAGCGGCCTACTCCAACAAGCGAGGCCTAACGGCAACCCAACTAAGTCGCAGTTGAGGTCGTTTTGAGGGCTCAAAACGACGTGAACTGCTACTCAGTTGGGTTGGAAAAGCACGCGGCAAGCGGGTTGGGGCCTGGCCGCCGCGCACTTTACGTCCTATGTTCCGGAACGCTTGCGGCGTCCGCCGAGGACCATCAACAGACCCACCGCGGCAACCAGCAGGCCGATGGGTAGCACCGTGAGGACTACCCCCGTGCTGGCCAGGAATCCTTCAGACTGACCAGCGACATCCGAAGCCCTCGGGGCATCGGCACGTCCCGAGGGTGAAGTGTCCGACTCGGAGTCATCCCCTGCCCCGAACGCACCCGCTCCGGTTGTACCTACTCCAGACGTACCTGCTCCAGGAACCGCAGCCGAACCAGGATCCGCACCCGCCGCGGGGGGCGCAGTCCCCTCCGCGGCGGCCGGCGGAAAGGTCACAACAACCCGCGCAGGTGGAGTGGTCACGGGCAGCCCCAAGGAAGGCGTGCCTGTTGCCGTGGCCGAATAGCTGACCTTTCCGGCATCGCTGTCAGCCTGGGTGACCACATAGCTTGCGGTAGCAGTGACAGTTTCACCGGGCAGCAGTGTTCCCTCGGCACCGGGCCAGGAGTAATCCGGATCCGTTGGGCCCGGCATCTGGTGCTCTACCACCACAGCCGTCAGGGGCGCGCTCCCGGTGTTGTGCAGCGTGAACGTGTAGACGATCACCTCGCCCGCCCGCGTAGGGTCTCCCAGCGCGGAAGCGTCCCCGGTGATCTGGAATTCCAGAGACGAGACCACATTCAGCTGAGCATCCGTTGTACTCGGCGGAGGCGTAACGGCCGGTCCCCGGGGAGGAGTACCCGTGGCTGTAGCAGTGATGGCCGCGCGGCCGGCATCGATATCCGCCTGGGTGACCGCATATGTTGCCGTGGCCGTCACAGTTTGGCCCGGGAGAACCACGCCCGGAGCGCCCGGCCAGGTGTACGTCAAGGCGGAAAGGCCCGCCAACGGAGCCTCGATCCCCACGTCCTTGAGCGTGACATTGCCGCTATTGGTGGAGGTGAAGGTGAACGTGATGATGTCGCCGATCTTCGACAACACCGCAGCATTTGGTGCTGGCGAAGACCCGGAGAACTTCATGGCCGGTGCCGTGACCAAGGGAGTATCCGCATCGCCGGGAGGAGGAGTCACCGGCGGACCCGTGGGAGGGTTCCCAGTAGTCGAGGCACTGTTGGCGACGTGTCCGGCGTCGATATCTGCTTGGGTCACGGCATACCATGCGGTCGCAACCACCGTCTGGCCGGGAAGAAGTTCACCCGGAGTGCCGGGCCAGGTGTAGGCGATAGCAGAAAGGCCAGCCTTTGGATCATCAATCACGACGCCGGTCAGAGGGACATTACCGGTGTTCTTCGACGTGAACGAATACTTGATCCGATCCCCCGCAACCGACGGGGAGCGGACCCCGGAGGCGTCGGCCGAGAAAGTGAATTCCATGTCAGGCGATGAGTTTGCCGTGTTGGTCACCACACAGCTGATGTCGGCACCGGCAACGGGAACTATGCCATGCGAACCGGCGAAGGCTGCGGCGTGGGGCAGGCCTGGTTGAAGGCCGAAAGCGTCGGTACACGTGATGGTTGCGTCATAGCCGGACAGGTTGGTACCCGATTGGGTGAGGTAGTACGTTGCGTCCGCTGTGGCAACGTACTCGCCGGTGGTGCCGGAACCTGCAGTAACCGTGGCACCGGTACCCGTGGTGGCGGAGTTCGCGCTGCTGCCCACCAGGGGCCCATTGGCCGAGCCCGTCCGGATTTCAGTGGTGAACTGATCCGAATTCAGCAACCGCGTCGCATTCAGAGCAGTGCTCAGTTGGAGCCGCGGGGCGCGCACGGTCAGGACGGCGTCCGCTGGCGGGGCCAAATTGGTGACCATAGTGCCGGGACCGTTGACGTAAGTACCTTCCACCGAAGCGGTGACGTCCACGGTGATGGTGCACGACGTCATGCCCGGCGCCATATCGCCGCCGGTCACGGAAATTGAGGTGCTTCCGGCCACCGCAGTCCGAACCATCGGGCTGGTCCCCGGCGATTGTTCACACGTACCACCTATATGCGGGGTAGAGGCCACAACCAGTCCGGCAGGGAGGGTGTCAGTCAAGAACCAGTCATTCTTCGCTTCCAGCTCATCCGTGTTGGTCACCGTCAATGTCATTCGGGACGTTCCCCCGGGACCCACAAGGGACGGAGCAAAGGCTGTGTCCAGCTGCGGAGTAACGTCCACAATCTGCGGGAGGTCGAAAGCCACATCATTGCCCGCTCCGGTGGTGGTCTCATTCCGGAGTTCCAGGCCAAGGGTGGGGTTGATGGTTCCAACCGGGAGCTGGTACGGAACAGATTGAAGTTTGGTGACGTGCACGCTGGCTTGGGTGCTGCTGCCGCAGGGATCGAGCCCGGCACTGAGGACTTGCCGCGTCCCGTTGATGAGGAGGCTGAAGGTCTGGCTTGCGTGTGCTGCATGGCAGTTCACTTGGGCGAAGTATGCGGATGCGGCGTAGTAATGGCCCGCTATCGCCGGAGTGGAGTTGGACTCGGTACGGAACTGCACACCGGCAGCGAGACTTCCGAAGGCACTGTTGGTGTATTCGGACAACACCTGATTTGCAGCTGCTTGAGCCGGGCTTTGACCTTGTGCCACCCCGAGCGCAACCGCCATCTGCTGGACTTGCTCCCACCCGGCAGGCTGGTTCCGGAGGCAGCCGGAATCGGATGTGGGCAACGGTGTGGAGGAGTTCAGGATCCACCCGTCGCATTCTCCGCCGGCCGGTGTATAGGGCGTGTCAGCTGTGTATGTTTCATTGGCTGCTGCGGGCCCACCTTGGTAGCCCAGGATGCTGATGGCCCCGGCAGTGGCGTCCTCGTTGGAAAAGTTCTCTACGTAGATGGTGGTGCCTGCCTGGGCTACTTCAGGTGTTCCGGGCGCCGTGGCCAGGGCAGCCTGTTCCAAGGCTCCACCCAGCCCAAGCGTCATCACCGCCGTAGCGATCATGGCCCCAAGAAGCTTGCGTGGACGTGCGTCCTTCATGGGTCATCCTCAGTGCGCTCAACCAAAAGTCCTGGTCGTTGAACGTTCCATCAATCCAACGAGGGCTCCGAAAACACACGGGTCCCGCATTTTATGTGGAGGCAAAGGTCGAATCATGACGCGAAAATCGGAAAAACTTTTTGGAATCCTTCATCTACCGGCACAACGGGAGACACGCCGCGGATATTAAGGGCCTAGTGATAGGCGTTGGCGAACGAGGTGTTGGCAATGCCTTGGCCACCAAATTGGTAGGTGAACATCCCGCCGTCGGCGCCATCCGGCATGGCGACGCCGAGTCTGAACGCAAGATCATGAGCGGCCATGGAAGACGTGACGCAACGGACTTGCCGCAGCTCGGAAGCAGCGCTGGCACAGGTCCAACCAGACGGGGCAGCAGTCCTTTCCGCCACAAAAGTCGCCTGGTCCGGGAGGGTAAACACCGCTTCACCCGTGCTGGGCGACCCCTCGCCGTCCAGCGAGAACTCCACGCTGACATCCCGCTCCAACGTGGCGGGGCCGGCGCTTGAAGCGAACGTCGCATCAACCGTTTGAGTTACAGGTGCGGCAGAACCGGAAGCCGCTGGCGTCGTCGTCGACGATACTGTCCCGGAATCCACCACGACGGCACTGCGTTTTCCTTGCTCCGGTGGAATCCCGACGGCGGCGGGTTGCGACGCAGAGGCCACAGGCGCCTCCGCGCTGGGCATCTGCGCACTATTCGGTGCTGCCCCGGCAGCCTCGAGACCAGGCGTTGTGAACGGCGCGGGCGCCGCGGATGACGAGGGCGTTGCAGTTGGAGCCGACGTTGCGTGGACGGGAGGAACATTCTCGCCGGAGTCTCCAGCCGCAGGAGACTCGGTGGCGGCAGTCGACTGAAGCAACCATCCAAGGACTCCCACCAGAGCAAGTGCTCCCACCACGACGGCTGCCGTCAATTTCCACACCTGGCTGACGCCTCGCGCCACGACGGCCCCTCCGGTCGTGGCTGCCGATCCCAGTGACGCCGCCGATCCCAGTGAAGCAATAGCGACCGGGCTGAAAGCGATGCCCGTGACCATGGGGAACAGAATGGCCCTCATACCGCCCTGAACGTCATTGAGTTCCATCAGTAAGGCCGTGCACTTGGCACAGCCATCCAGGTGGACCCTGACTCGCTCCGCAGAGGTACGTTTCAAGGCGCCCCGGGCGTACTTACCCAACTGACTGGCGTACTCTTCGCAGCCCTCGCCCACCGCCTGGCTGATGTGCTGCTGAAGGTAGGCCTGACGCAGTCCTTCCCTCGCCCGGAGGGCCAACGACGAAACGCCGTTGGGAGTGAGCCCTACCAGCGGAGCCGCCGCTGCCGGCTTCAGGCCTTCGATGTCCAGGTGCCACAGTACGGCCTGCCAGCGTTCAGGCAAGGACTTGAACGCCTTGGCCATGATGCTCGACTCAAGGCGGTTGAGGACGGGGTCATTGTCCAGCACGGCGGAATCCAGGAGGGCGTCGTCGGCCGTCGGCATTCGGCGGGCCCTGCGGTTCCGGTCGTGGGCGGTGCGGCGCACCACGGTCAGGAGATAGGAACGGAAGAACTCGTTGGGGCCCTTGCCCTCGGTCAGCAACTGGAAGACGGTGGCGAATGCCTCAGCCACGACGTCGTCGGCGTCACTGGGGTTATCCGTCTGGGCGCGGGCCACATATTGGGCGATCTTCAAATGCCGCTCATAAAGCACATCGAAGGCTTCCGTGACCCCCTGACGCACCATGGAAATGATGTGGGGATCGCTTTCAGCGGCTGATGCCAGGGCTGGGGAGTCCCCACCACCCTTTACCGAAAATACTTGATCCATAAACAGTAGTGTGACAGCAGATGCCGTGTGACTTGAATCGGCCTCTTCATACCTGTAGAGAACTCATCTTTTTGCATTATTGGCATCACGATTACCCACTTTGGTGCACTAGTGAGGCATGACCTTCCCAACCACTGGGGTGAGCCGTGGAAAAGTTGGTGTCCGGCGCCCCCGTCCCCTCCTGAAATTGACGCGCGCTCTCCACAAAGGATCCCCCCGGCCTCAGAGGGTCGTCGTCCGGGGATTGCCGCACTGCCGGTCCGGCCTGCTCACCCGAAAGAAGAACGCCGGGCATGTCGCCTTGGTTTACGGAGCGGACAGGCCTTGGGCCATTCCGGGCGATACTGTTATTTTCACGGCGTGGATCACCAATGACTCGGGTAGTTACCTGCGGGACGTCGCACTAATACCGCGTTCCTTCACCAACGAAGGCATGGAGATACTTCACTACACAGCCGAACCTTCGCAGCGCGACCTTGAAATCAGCCTCCTGGCTCCTGGCCAATCAGTAATGCGGAGCTTTTCCTACCTGGTCACGGACTCCGATCATCTCCACGGAGGAAGCCTCGTCAGCGCAATGCGGGTCCGCGCCACGTGCCGTGGGCAGCTCATTGCCGATGAGCACGACGCCTTGGTCTCGCTCAGCGGAATGCGACGGGACTGGCCATTTGAGACCGACCCCGGCCAACGAAGAAACAGCTGACGCCCTACTCGTTGTTCGGTTGGCCCACCGGCTTTTCAGCAGGCCAATCCACGTCCTGTTCGTACCCCTCGTGCTTCTTCAAGTACGCGGCAATGTACGGGCAATGCGGGATGATCCGTTTTCCGGACGCCACCACATCATCCAACGCAAAATGCGCCAGAACTTTTGCCAGGCCCTGGCCGTTGAACCCGGGCTTCGTTTCCGTGTGAATGAAATCAATATGACCGGGCTTGTCCATGAACTGCGAAACCACGGCCAACTCTCCGTCCACATGCAGCTCATAGCGGTGAAATTTGTCATTGCGCACCGTGGTGACGCCGGGGCGGAACGACTCTGCCAGTGAATCCGTGTACTCGGTCATGTTTCGAGATTGGCACGTAAATCCGGCGCTGGCAACGTCCACCACCGCCCCGCGCGAAGTTCCGCGCCGTCCTGCAGCGGCGGCGGCAGCAACGGCGTCGGAACCCTGCCCAGCAGAAGGACGGCAAGAGCGAAGCATGCCGCTCCCCCGCCCAGCAGTGCCAGCGTTAAACCGTTAAAAGCGGCGTCAGCCACCGGGACCAAAACCACGACGGCGGCCGTCACCACAGCGGCACGCGACGGACCCCGGGCGTGGCTGGCCGCCGTCGGACGATTCTCCAAACGACCAAAAAGCCACACCACAGGGGCCAACAGGGCAACCACCGCGAAGAAGACGGGTATCCGCGCCCACCACCACTCCGCAGTCCCGGCCAGCGGCTTGGGAACATCGCTGAGCAGCAGCAACCCGGACATGCCCACCAGGAGCGGAAGGTGCCACAAGTAGACGGTCATGGAACGCCGACCGGCAAAGCCAATGACTGCCCGGATCCAACGGGCGGCAGCAATCCACTGAAGGCCGTTCCGCAGCATCTGAAGCGTCGCGGCCTGGGAAACGCCCAAGAGCAACAGGCAAAGATTGGGCGGGTTCAGGTTCACCACCATGTTCCCCGGGTACACGGCCACGCCGGTCACCAGTCCCAGCAACAGGTTGCTGGACACGATGGCCCCCACCAGCCAGGTGCGGCTCCTGCGCTCGAAGAAGCCGTCAGCCATGAAAAACCCCAGTTGCTGAACGGCGCACCATACGAAGATCATGTTCGCGAACGCCAGGACGGGAAGGGCCCCACGCAAGGAATCGACCGTCATTATCAGGATCACCAGGGCGGCGAACGTCAGAAATGGCGCACGCTCGTGAAAACGGGCCATGAGGGGAATGCTGAGTTGGGCCGTGAGGTAGGCCGCCAGGAACCAGAGTGGCATGGCGGCGCCGGCGGTCATCAACTGGATGACCTGCGGGTGGACACCCAGCAGCAGTGCAATCCACAGCCCTCCCCACATGACCGCCAGCAAAGCCATGGCCGGACGTACCAGGCGCAGGAGCCGTAATTGGGCGAAATCGAATCCAGTTCCGCCGTGCGCCTTCAGACGACGCCATGATTGCAGACCAGTCACCCCGCCCAGGACGAAGAACAAAGGCACGATCATGAGGCCCCAGGCCACGGGGGTGAACCAGCCCGCCTCCATCAGCACGTTACCGGTAGTGACCGTCCCGTCCTTGTGCAGGACAGGACTGACCATCATGCAGTGCGCCGCCACCACCAGGAGCAGGCAGGTGAAACGGACAAGGTCGATCACCGGTTCCCGTTGCGCTGGGCCCCGTGGCACCGGTTCCCGTTGCGCCGAGTCCCGTGGCACAGCGATTGCTGCGCCGACGGGAGGATTCGCATCCATCTCCATGGCTCTCCCCTGCGGTGGCACGCACGTGCGTGCTGACTTCATTGTCCGCCCGGGCGAGGGGCCGGACCAGCAGGCGGGGCTCTGCGATTTTAGGTGCGCGCCCTTCGAAGCAAGCGCTCCCGTTGGGCCGGGTCCAAAGCAGCGGCGCATGCCGCTGCTGCCAGTCCGAAAGATCCATCCAGCACCGCCTTATCTGCGCCTGCCGATGCTCCGAAGGCCGCGAACTCCGCCGTGTGATGCGCGGCGCCACTCACGTCGTAACCCACCATCGGATGGATGCTCGGCACCAGTTGCGAAACATTTCCCATGTCCGTCGAGGCCACAGGCTCGGGGTTGAACGCAACGTCCCTGCCCCTGGCTTTCATCGCTTCCTGGTAGGCCGTGGACAGGTAAGAATCCTGGCGCAGTTCCGCGTAGTCGTTGCCCTTGGGCGTCATGTCCAGGATGCAGCCGCTCGCGTGGGCACCGGCCTCCAAGCAGCGCCGGACTTTGTCCTGGATGACGCGCAATTGATCAATGCCGGGTGCCCGCATTTCCACGCTCGCCCTGGAACGCTCCGGAATAACGTTGACGGCGCTGCCGCCTTCGGTGACGATCAGGGACACGATCGAACCCGCGGGCAGTTGCTGCCTGGCCAGAGCTATGGCCAACTGCGCCACCACAAGTGCGTCCAAGGCGTTCACGCCTTCCGACGGCGCCGCCGCCGCATGCGCCGGATGCCCCTCGAACAGCACCTCCCACATGGACATGGCCAAGGACGAGCCACCCACCACATCCGCTGCACCGGCGTGGACCATCATGGCCAGCGAGACGTCGTCGAAGAAGCCTGCCTCCATCAGGTCCACTTTGCCCCCGGTGGTCTCTTCCGCTGGAGTGCCCAGGACCTTAACGGTGATGTCCAGCTCATTGGCCACCGCCGCCAGCGCCAACGCTGCCCCCACCGCGCTGGCTGCGTTGACGTTGTGTCCACAGGCATGCCCGATATCCGGCAAAGCGTCGTACTCGACGCACAGTGCCACCACAAGCCCGCCGGATCCGAATCGAGCACTGAATGCCGTGGGCTGCTCGGGCTGTGGCTCGTCAAACGTGAACCCGGCCTTCAGGAGCACTTTTTGAACGCGTTTGACTGCCCTGAACTCCTGGCCGCCCAGTTCTGGATCGGCATGGATTGCGTGGCTTAGATCGAGGATTTCAGGCCTCCAGCGCTCCAGGTGGTCTTCCAGTGCGGAATGAACTTCCTCCGGGGAGGCAAGCACGACGGCGGCGTCACGGCTCACGTTGTTGAGTCCAGCCATCATGCTGTCACCCCGGCAGCCTGACGCTTCGGGTAGCGTGCACTTGCGGCGGCAGCTATCAGCGCAGCGACTGCCAAGGCTCCCCAGATGGTGAACAGTCCGGTTTCGGTGATGCGTCCGGAGTCAACGGATGCGGAAGAGATCAGCTTCACCACAGCGGCGCCCACCGCGATACCTACGGAGAGAGCCAGCTCATTGAGGCCTGCCGCTGTGGACGTTTCCTCCACGGGAACACCTTCCACGGACAACGCCCGGGTGCCCGCTTGGTACATTCCCAGGCTGAGGTTGAACATCGCGAAGCCGAGGCAATATCCGGCAAAGGAGTTGTGGCCCAGCAACATCACGACGAAGCCGCCGGCCAGCAGGACGCCTGCGAAGACCAGGGTGGCGCGTTCACCGAACTGGCGGAGCGCCCTCGCCGTTAGGAGTGAGGAAGCCAGTGACAGGACTGAAGCCAAGGCCAGAACCACAGCGATCATGAGTGGGCTGAGGCCGAACCCGTAGCCAGTCTTGCCCGGGTTTGAGTGCAGGAAAATACCGTTGGTTCCGAAGTAGCTGATGGAAGCAAAGCCGAAGAAGAACGTGGCCAGAGAAATAGCGCGGATCCGGGGATTGGCCAGCATTCGCAGATCCATGAACCGGCGGCCCTGATTGGCGCCGAAGTCACGCCTGGCCCAATAAGCCAAAAGGGCGAGGCCCACTGCGCCGGCAGTCAGTGTTCGGGCGTCCAGCCAGCCCCATTCGGGTGCCATGGAGAGCGCCACAACGAAGCCAATGAGGCCCAGCGAACATGCCAACAGCGGCGCCAGGGCGATGCCCTCACGGGTCGGGACCCCGGCGTCGGGCAGTAAGAACGAACAAATCAACGCGGCCACGGCGAAGGGAACCGCCACCCAGAATCCGAGCGTCGGGTGAGTGACCCCAACAACTCCGGCCAGCAGTCCGCCTGCTCCCACCATGATCATGAGCATGCCGATCATGACGCTGACGCCAGTGCGGGTGTGCGCCGGGCTGGTGACACGGAGAATTCCCATCATGAGCGGGATGAAGCCCACCACGCAGGTCAGCATGACGACGCCCAGCGTTACCGTCCACAACGACGGCCACAATGCCATCTGCAGCACACCAATAGTCACCACGCCCGTGGACCACCGCAGCACAAGCCGGTAGCCGTAGCTGTCCCCGAGCCTCGAAATGATGGGCGTGAGAACGGCGAAACTGACGTTGGAGATGAGGAAAATGCCATTGATGGTGGGGTCGTCAATCTCGAAGACCGGTCCCAGCGCGGGCAGGATGGGACTCAGGTACCCCTGTGTCACGCCGCTGAGCGATTCGATGAGGGCCATTGCCAGGATCATTCCTGCAATGCTCCGGCGAGTCATGGCTGACGTGGTGGGAGGGGCTGTGTTGCTTGCCATGTGCTTCCTTGTGGTCTTGAGCCTTTGTGGATGACTTAGTGGTGATGCGAGTCACAACGTTATGACCGTCGTCTACACTGGCCGTGGAATTGTTCAAAACCCACTAAAAGCAGGAAATATTGAACGAATCAGCCACCATCTCAGAGCTTGACCTTGAAATCGTCAATGCACTCCAGATCAACCCGCGGGCGGAATGGAGCCGGGTTGCGGATGCCCTCGGGCTGTCAGGGCCCACCATCGCGCGACGATGGCAAACGTTGGCCGAGGGCCGGCTGGCATGGATCACGCCATCTCCCGGTCAGCGCTACCTCAGCGCGGGTTGGTCTGCATTTATCCAGCTCTCCTCACGGCCAGGCGAAAGTGAGGAACTCATTCGCCGGCTTTGTGCGGAGCCCGCCTTCGGCACAGTGTCCATGGTGACCGGCTCGCACGATGTCTTCATGGATTGCTTTGCCTCCAGCCATGAAGAACTCATGGACATCATCACTGGTTCCTTTCCCAAGCTTCCAGGCGTCACGCATCGCGAGGTGGTTTTTGTGACCAAGCTCTACCGCCAGGCCTCGGAATGGCGCAGCGGCACGCTGGAACCCGGACGTGCGCGGCAGGTTTCAACGCAGACGAAGGAAGCCCCTGCCGGCTATTCACCTGATCGGTTGGATGCCGTGCTGCTGGAGGAACTCGCTAAGGATGGCCGGGCCAGTTGGGCGGAACTTGGCGCCGCCTGCAACGTCTCACCCCAGACTGCCCGACGCCGGGTGGAGCGCTTCCTCGCTGCCGGCTACATCACGCTGAGGTGCGACGCCTCCACTGCAGCAAACAGGGGGCTGCGGGAGGTCACCCTCATGCTCAACATCCCGGCGCACTACGTTGACGAGATCGGCGGCTACTTTGCTGCGCAAAGCAACTGTCGCCTCAGCGCCCAGGTATTGGGTACCCAAAACCTGGTGGTCACGTTGTGGGTGCGGGACTATTTGGAAGCCCAAGCGTTCGAGCGGGAGCTGGCCGAGCGGGCACCGGGCAGTTCGGTGATTTCACGGCAGGCCGTGGTGAGGACCTACAAGCGGCTGGGCCACATTCTCGACGAGTCCGGACGCAGTGTGTCAGTGGTGCCCCTTCCCCTGTGGAGGGACGCGACATCCAAGGACTTCAGCGTCTGATATCCACAAACGCGAAATTGCCTCTGGACGAGGGGTGGAAACACCGGCAGGATCAGACGCATGACTACGTCGATTTTCGTGAACCTGCCCGTCAGCGACCTCGAGGCATCCAAGGCCTTCTACACGGCCCTTGGCTACTCCATCAACCCGAATTTCACCGATGAGACTGCCGCTTGTGTGGTCTTCAGTGACACCATTTACGCAATGCTCCTGACGCATGCCAAGTTCAGCGAGTTCACCAAGCAGCCCATTGCGGACACGAAAAACTCGACGGCTGCCATCGTCGCCCTTTCCGCCGACAGCCGTGAAGACGTGGACGCCTTGGCCACCAAGGCGCTCGAAGCAGGCGGCTCAGAGACTTACGACGCCCAGGATCTCGGGTTCATGTACAGCCGGGCATTCCGCGATCTGGATGGCCACCACTGGGAAGTTCTCTGGATGGACGAAGCCGCAGCCCAGGCAGGTCCGCCGGAGCACTAGTCTCCTCGGCTAGCCCAGCGTCACCGCCAACACTCCAAGCACGACGGCGAGCAGCGGCGTTGTGCCTTGGAGCGTTGCGGCGCGGAGGTACTTTTTGCCGCTGGCTGCCAGCACCAGGGCGGCCAGGAGCATGGAACCACAGCTGCTGAAGACGAGGGTCCAGCCCACTTGGGTTGCACCCATGGCAACTGCGATGATGCCGATCAAGGCGCCAATGGCGAGGAACAGGTTGTAGAAGCCCTGGTTGTAGGCGAGCGGCTTGGTAGTCTCCGCGTCAGCCTGCGAGGTGATGCTGAACGTTTTCCAGGTCTTGGGCTTGGTCCAGGTAATGGACTCCATGGTGAAAATGTAGACGTGGAGCAGGGCGGCAATCGTCGCGAAAATCAGGGAGGCCAGGATCATGTTTTGATCCTAGCCTCCCCTTGTTCTTGAGCTTGGCCTTCAGGCGCTCAGCAACTCCAGCGTGGCGCCGGCGAAGCTCGCAGCCGAGCCGTTCCAGCGGGCCAGCAGACCCTGAAGATTCTCACCGTCGGCCCGGTGTGCAGCGGTTTCAGCCTCCAGCGTGGAAAGGATGCCGGTGCGCAGCTCCGTATTGAAGTTCACCTTGCCCACGTTCATGGACGGCGCCTTCGCGAGCTGGTCTGCGGGGATGCCGGATGCGCCATGGAGCACCAGCGGAACGTTGGTCGTTGCTGCGACGTCCTGGAGCACGTCCCAGCGGATGTTGGGCTCTCCCTTGTACTTGCCGTGCACGTTTCCCACGGCAATAGCCAGCAGTTGCGCACCCGTTCGCTCCACGAAGTCAGCCACCTGCGCAGGGTTGGTGAGCCCCGCAACGGAAGTGTCGGCGTCGTGCGCTAAATCATCGGTACCGAACGCCTTGTCCTCGTCCCCCGCCAGGCCGCCCAGCTCTGCCTCAATCACGACGTCGGCGGCACCTTGCGCGTCCAGCGCGGCACGGACTTCGCGAACCAAGGCGATGTTGTCCTCGTAGGGCAAGGACGAACCATCGGCCAGGACGGCGTCCGCACCTGCGGCCACGGAATCACGGATGACCTGCAAGTCTGAGGCGTGATCCAACTGGATGGAGACCGGAACGCCGGCGTCGTCGGCGAGGCCGCGAAGGGCTGTGATAAGGCGCAGACCGTTGGGTGTGGACGCAGTTTTGGGAGCCACCAGCAGGATCACGCCGAGCCGGGCGTCCTCCGCCGCCGACACAACAGCCAGTGCGGTGGTGAAGTCGTAGCAGGTGAAGGCCGGAACAGCGGAGCCGGATGCGAGCGCTGAGGTGACCAGCCGATCGAGTGTGGTGCGCATCAGTGGGCCAAACCTCCTACCAGGATCCAAGCGACATACGTCAGCGCGAAGCCGGCCAGGCCCAGGATGGTGGTGAGGACGGTCCAGGTCTTGAGGCCATCGGAAACCGTGAGGCCGTAGTAGCGGATCACGGTCCAGAAGCCCGCGTCTGTCACGTGGGACAGGCCGAGCGAGCCGAAACCGATGGCGATCACGATCACGGCGATCTGGGCTGGCGTGTAGCCGCCCTCCATCACAGCGGAAGTGAGCAGGCCGGTGGTGGTCACAATGGCGACGGTGGCCGAACCCTGTGCGGCGCGCAGTGCCAGGGAGATGATGAATCCGAGCACAATCACCGGAAGGCCCAGGCTGTCCAGCGTGTGCGAGAGCGCGGCGCCGATGCCCGAGGTGCGGAGGACTTCACCGAACACGCCACCGGCTGCAACCACCATGAGGATGGAGGCGATGGGAGGAAGTGCCCCCTCGAAGATTTCGCCGGTCTCTTTGAGGGACCAGTTACGGCGGACCGCCAGCAGGAAGAAGGACAGGGTTACCGCAACCAGGAGTGCGAAGAACGGGTTACCGATGAAAGCGGCCACGCCGTACCAGTAGTTGTCCTTGGCGATGGTCAGTGTACCCACGGTGCCGAGGAGGATCTGGGCGATGGGCGCGGCAATCAGGAACATGATCAGGCCGGGACGGGGAGGAGCGATTGCGCGGGCGCCTGGGCCCTCGTGGCCAACGTGGACCAGGGATTCGGAACCGAATTCTTCCACCTGCTGCTTCACTCCGGGGAGGAGCTCGTAGTCCTTGCGGTTCATGATGCTGGCAACCCAGTAGGACAGGAATCCGAGGGGGATGCAGATGATGAGCGAAATCATGGTGATGAGTCCGATGTCCGCGCCGAAGACGCCGGCGCCGGCCACGATTCCGGGGTGCGGCGGGACGGCAACGTGGATGGACAGCATGATGCCGGCCATGGGCAGGCCGAACTTAATGGGGTGGACGTTCGCGATCTTGGCGAAGGCGTAAACGATCGGAACCAGGACGATCACGCCAACTTCGAAGAACACGGGGATGGCCACCAGGAAGCCCACGGCGGTCAAAGCGACAGCAACGCGCTTGGCCCCAAGCTTCTCCGTGAAGTGGGTTGCCAGCGACTGCACGCCGCCGGATACCTCGATCATGCGGCCAAGGATGGCACCGAGGGCGATCAGCAACGCGACCTTGCCCATGGTGCTGCCGACGCCGGTGGTCACCACGGTGAAGATGTCCTTGAGCGGGATCTGGGCTGCGACGCCCACCAGGATGCTGACGGCCAGCAGAGCAACGAAAGCCTGGATCTTGAAGCGGATGATCAGCACCAGCAGCAGGGCTATCCCTGCCGCGGCGATGGTCAGCAGAAGTGGTGTTCCCAGCTCCACTGCGGGCTTGATGGCGGGGGCATCGGCCGCCCGGACCATCAGCGAGTTAACGAGGGGATTCATCGGGGGTGTCTCCTTTGACAAACCAGTCTAGGGAAGACCGGCGGAGGTGGCGACGACGGCGAAGGGGGGACCGCCGTCGTCGCGGGTTCTTTGGCGGGAATGGTTAGGCGGTGCGCTTGGAGGGCGCAACAACCTTGATGACGGCGGAGTCGTCGGCAGCGGCGAGGCCCTGGGCCTGGCCGAGGAGGTAAAGCTGTTCAGCGGCGGCAGCAACGGGTGCGGCGAGGCCGGCGGCCCGGGTTGCCTTCCCCACGATGCCCATGTCCTTGACGAAGATGTCCAGACGACTGAGAACCTCGGCGCCGTCTTCGGAGTAGGCCTCGAGGATGCGCGGGCCGCGGTTAGAGAGCATGAAGGAACCGGCAGCCCCGGCTTCCAGTGCCGCGAGGGTCTTGGCTTGGTCGAGGCCGAGGGCGTCGGCGAGGGCCATGGCCTCTGCGGCGGCGGCGATGTGGACACCGCACAGGAGCTGGTTGACGGTCTTGAGTGCCTGGCCGTCGCCGGGCTTGTCGCCCACGATGCTCAGGGTGGAAGCCAACAGTTCAAGTGCGGGGCGTGCCTTTTCGAGCGCCTCAGGCTCGGCGCCAACAACGATCAGCAGGTCACCTTCGCCGGCACGCTTGGGGCCGCCGGACAGCGGAGCGTCAACCAACGCGACGCCATACTCAGCCAGCTTGGCCACCGTGGCGGGGATGGCTTCCGTACCCACGGTGCTGCCGAGGATCACGACGGCGCCCGGCTTCAACACCGAGGCCACGCCCTGTTCGCCGAAGAGGACATCGTTGAGCTGCTCACCGTTGCGGACGGCCAACAGCAGCGCATCGGCGCCCTGGGAAGCTTCGCGTGCGGAGTCGAAGGTCTTGATGCCGGCCGCTGCTGCGAGCTCCAAGCGGGGCTCGGCGATGTCGAAGCCGTGGACGGTCAGCTCAGAGGCGAGGCGGGTTGCCATGGGCAGTCCCATGGCGCCGAGGCCCAGGACGGTGACGGTGTAGTTGCTGCTGGTCATGGTGTTCTCCAGTGAATTTTGACTGTTAGAAAGTGGCGCTGAGTTTGCGGGTGACCTGGGTCAGGGATTCGTCGTCGCCCACGTTGCCGGCGAAGACGATGTACGGGATGCCCTTTGCGGGGCCGTCCACCGGCTCCCACAGCGAGACGATGCCCGGGAGCATGGGTCCGCGGACAATCGCGTGGCGGATTTCCAGACCGTGCGCGGCGACGTCCGAGGATGTGATGCCGCCCTTGGCGATGACGAATCGTGGCGGGAAGGTCTTCAGGGTGCGGTTCACCACGGCGACGACGGCGGCCGAAACTGTGCGGGCGATCTTCAGGCTCGCTGCGGCGTCGTCGGTTTTGATGAGCAGGCGGCTGGTGTGGACAATGACGTCGCCCTTGCGGAGGGCATCGACGACGTCGGACACGACGGTTCCGATGTAGGCGTCGGCTTCTGCTTCGCCCTCGGTTTTGGTGCCGGCAATGAGCTTCTCAACGTCGATCTCGATAATCCGGGCCGAGCTGTGCGCGGCTGTGAGGTCATTGAGTTGCCGGGTGGTGACGCCCACGTGGGAACCGACCACAATCAAGCCGCCGGCTGTGGACGGGGTGTTGCCCGCGAAGGCCTCCTCGGAGGTCAGCGCGGTGCGGATTTCCTGCCCAATGCGGCCTCTTACGAAGGGCGGACCAACGCGGTAGAGGAGTTTCTTGCCGCGGCGTTCTGCTTCTTCGAGGCCCAGGGCCAGGGCGCGGAAGTCGTTTTCGGTGACGATGTCGGCCACGATGGGTGTGGAGTTGGTGGCGGATTCCAAGGCGTCGGCGATTGCTTTGGCGGAGATGGTGGGATCCTGCGCTGACGCTCCGGCGCGGATGATGTTCAGGTCCAGGACGATCACGTCGCTGGCCGGGAACCGGCCCTGCGACTTCTCCTCCACATACTTGGCCATCTCGGAGTTCTTGAAGCCGAAGCTCGCGTCCTTGGCGAACTCCGTCTCCGCAACAGGGGTCAGGGAGCCGAGGTTTTCTGCTGTTCCCCGCATGTAGTGGACGCCGCCGATGGTGACGCGGCCGGCGTCGGGGAATGCCGGGACGATGACCACGCCGTCCGTGGGTTCGCCGGTTTCTGCAGCGACGGTGGCAGCGATGACGTCCGGTTCCAGCGGGTAGTGGCCGCGGAGGGTGGAGTCGCTGCGGCTGACAAAACCCAGGCGCAGCCGGGGACCAACACCGTTGCCGGCGGCTGCGGCCAGGGCGTTGCGGACGATTTCCTCATTGCGTGCTGCGGCTTCGGCCGGGTCCAGGCTGCGGGTGTTGGTGAGGACGTAGACCGCGGGCTTGGTCTGGTTCTCACGGATGTGGGTGAAAGCCCAGGTGAAGTCCGCGACGTCCCAACGGGTGAGCACGGCGAGATCCGCAACGGACTGGGTTCCCGTGGGGTCGTCGTCGAGGACTACCAGCACACGGGGAGACGTTGCCGAGGACGCCGCAACGGCGTCGGCAACCAACTGAGCAGGAATCTGGACTTCCGCCGGGTAAGCGGCCAGAACGTCGGCTTCAAGGGTCACTATGCACTCCATCGTGGGAAATCTCTGTTGCGGTTTGGTGAATGTAAGATGTCAGACATCTAACATTTGAATTAGTGTGACACACGGCTCTTGACCGCGCAAGGTGCTGCGCATCACTAGGCTGGGTGGATGGCTGACAGCGTTGTTCCGCTCCCGTTCGTGAACATCCTCACGCCTGCCATTCCCGCAGGTCAGCCGGTTCCCGCAGTGCTGATCCACGGTTGGGCGTCCGGTTCCGTGTACTGGGAACCCCTCGCCAGGAAACTGCTCGACGCCGGCCGTGAGGTCTGGATTGTGGACCTCCCCGGCTACCACCCGGGCGAGGAACTGCCACCGGACTTCGAATGGACCTTGGACTCGGCAGCGGCTTCGGTGGCGGCAGCCCTTGACGCGCGGAGTGCCGCGCCCGCGGGCCGAAGTCCAGCGCCCGCCGGCCGGGATGCGGTGCATTTAGTTGGACATTCGATGGGCGGCAGCGTTTCGTTGACACTCGCGGCAGCCCGTCCCGATCTGGTGGCCTCACTGACGCTGGTGGGTATGGCGCCGGTGCCGCAGAACCAGGGGTTCAAGACAGTGCTCAGCTCGCAGCTGGACCAAGGATTCTTCGATTCCGGGACCATAGCCAAGCTCATGAACGCCTGGTACGGGGAGCTGCCGGCAGCAGACATGGCGCGGCTCAGCGCCGGCTTCAATACCCCCTTCCCGGTTCTGTCCGCCAGCGCTGTGGCGGCCATGTCCGGCGTCGAACCTTCAGTGCCGGGGCGCGTCCGGGCGCCACTGCTGGTGATCGCCGGGACTGGAGATCAGGTGCGCCCCATGGAACAAATGCGCGCATTCGTGGCCGAAAGCCCGGATCGCCAGCTGCAAGCCATCCCGGGCGCCGGTCATAACGTCCACTGGGAACAGCCCGAACAATGCGCACAGGCACTCACTGAGTTTTGGGAAACAAGCTGGCCACCGCCAGCGTAAGATGTCTGACATCCATCCGTCCCGAGGGAAATCCAAGGGGAGCCGGGCGGTCAGAAGTACAGGAAATGGGGATACATGGCACGTAAGTCGCTGGTGGGCGTCGTCGCTGATGAGCTGCTGGACCGCATCATCGCGGGCGAGTTTCCGCCCGGAACGGTTGTACCGGGCGAGCTGGAGCTCAGCGCCAAACACGAGGTAAGCCGCATGACCGTGCGCGAGGCCATGAAAACGCTCGAGGCGCAGCGGATTCTCAGCGTCGAACGCGGCCGCGGAACCTTCGTCAACCCCCTCAATCAGTGGGCATCCTTGGAAGCCGTGCTGCGTGCCGCCTCCGAAGGAACCAAGGACGCGGCGGCCGCGATCCAGTTGATCGAGCTCCGCAGGATGCTCGAAACCGGCGCTTGCGAACTGGCCGCCGAACGCATTACCGACGCTGAGCTCGCCGCACTCCGGGACCACGTGGATAAGATGCAAGCCTCCCACGAAGTCAACGACCTCGCAGGGTTTGTGGAAGCCGACCTCGCCTTTCACGACGTCATCCTGCACGCTTCCGGCAATGTCTTTGTGGCCGTCCTTTTCGAACCCCTGCACAGGGTCCTGGAGGCCCGGCGCGCCGAGACTTCAGCCTTCCCGGAGATCCAGGAACACGCGATCGGCCATCACCGGAAGATCGCCGCCGCTTTGGAATCGCGCAATCCCAACGAGGCACGCCTGGCAATGGACGCCCACATGCAGCAGACGCTGGACGATCTGAAGACGTACGTGCTGGAGGCGTAGCTGGCGCAGGCGCCTTAATTGTTGGGCCCGGATAATTTAAATCCTGCACAGGCCGGGTCTAGCAAAATCACTGATTTCCAGGGAAAAATCGGGCCATGCTCTTAATTGTTGGAAACAGGTCTGTTGGTTCCCGCAATCGCAAGAGGCCTCGCCTCGTCCTGGACCGCGGAGTCATTGAACCGGTGGCGGAAGGCAAGAAATCCTACCGGCTTCGCCTCGCCCCGAGTGAGCTAACACCCCTCCTGGTTCGGGAGCTGGATCGACTGGGATTCCTGCCCCGCATTCTGCGCGATTCACAATGATCTCCGCGGCTGCAGATGCCCTTGCCTAGCGGCGCAGGCTCTCGCTGGGCAGCTCGCCGAAGGCCTTCACGTAGAGCGCAGAGAAGCGCCCTTGGTGCGTGAAGCCGCATAGCTCAGCCACCGCCGTGACGCTCTGCTCGCGGGGGTTCGCTTCGAGAAGCATCTCCCGGGCACGGTCCAGCCGGATACTGCGCAACAGCTCAGACGGCGTCGCTCCGGTTTCCGCCCGAAGGGCCGTTTGCAGCGTTCGCACTGAGACACCCAAGCACTCGGCGATGTCCGGCACGGTGAGTTCCTCGAAAGCATGCCGCTCCAACAGCTCGCGGCATTCCCGCACCAACCGGCTTTCGGACTCGGCATCCCGGGTCTCACCGCTGGGCAGCTCCATCGCCATCAGCAAGCGTGACACCATGCTGTCAGCCAGCAATCCCTGCACAAACGCGGGAGCCGCAGCCAGTGGCTGGCTGATCATGTCGTCATGAAGCTCGACGACGGACCTCAAGAATGCGCGGCCGGCGGCACCTGAAAGGTCCATGCCATAGCCCAGATCCACGGCGCTGTCTCCGTAAAGCTGCCCGGCCACCCGCTCCAGCGCGGAGCGCCGCACGTAGACAATCAGGTGCGGACTGCCGCCGTCCCAGCTCATGGAAAACGGGCGGTCGATAGGCGGAACCGTAGCCATGCGGGGACTGGATTCCACAGTGCTGGCACCCACCTGCATGGAAGCGTGTCCCGCCAGGGGAATCTGCACCAGATGGAAATCCTGCAAGCCCTCGGGTTCAATCCGGACGTCGGCTCCGTAGTCCAGGAACTCGATCCCGACGTCGCCACGGTGCAAGGAACGCAGCTTCATGTCCATCAAGGATGCGCGCGTCCGCGGGGCGAGCTCATGGCTGCAAAACAACTCCGCAATCTTGGCATGCGCCTCGTCCACATTGCTTGTGGCCATAGTTGGCTGCCCGCGCAAAACATCACGGGCAAGAATCCTGACCATCCGCCACCTACTTCACGGGTAATTGCGTCACACGGTTTTGGAACTTTTCGCCTTTCGGATGATCCCCGCGCCAAGTGGATATTCCGGAGTGCAGCGTCTGTCTAGAGTCGCTTTTAAGACAAGTATGACGCAGCTCACAAAACCATACCAACAGCCGAAGCGAGGTGAGGACCAGTGAAGAACATCAAAGTAGTACATGACCGCAGGGACGAATGGGACAGGAGCCACTTCGAACTCTGGGCGGCGGAGCTTCAGGCCAGGGAAACCCACCTCACTTCCGCGGCGTGGGTTGGTTGCACGAGGAAGAGGAAGACCCTGCGTAATTCGGATAATTCCCGCGCCAAGTGGATATTCCCTCCGGCAGTGGCTGCCTAGAGTCGCTTGCAGGGCAAATATGACGCACGTCATATTTACGTAACATCGTCATCGCGGGAAAGGGTTCGGCACATGTCAGCACTCAAGGGCAGGACAGCAATTGTTACCGGCGGAGCCACCAAGGTTGGCCAAGGCGTGGTCACCGCATTGCGGGACGCCGGGGCCACGGTAGTAGTGGCGGATATAGACCCCGACGGCGCCTCACTCACCGCCGGGCTGGGCGAAGGAATCCAGTACTCCCACACTGACATCACTGATGATGACGCCGTGAACCTGCTGGTCAGCGGGGCGGCTGCTCAGCACGGCAGCGTGGACATCCTGGTGAACCTCGCCTGCACCTACAAGGACGACGGCGCAGCCTCCGGGCGAGCCGACTGGCTCGAAGCACTCAACGTCAACCTGGTCAGCGCCGTGGTGGCAAGCAATGCGGCCCGCCCCTACCTCAAGGCGTCCGGCCACGGCGCCATCATCAACTTCACCTCGATTTCCAGCTCAGTAGCCCAGACCGGCCGCTGGCTCTACCCGGCCAGCAAAGCGGCCCTGGTCCAAGTCACCCGCAGCATGGCCGTGGACTTCGCAGCGGACGGTATCCGGGTAAATTCCGTGAGCCCTGGCTGGGTGTGGAGCAACATCATGGACTCGCTCAGCAACGGGAGCCTCGAGAAGACCGACTCCGTGGCGGCCCCGTTCCACGCACTCAAACGCGTGGGCCGCCCGCACGAGGTGGGTGACGTCGTCGCGTTCCTCGCCGGTGACCAAGCCAGCTTCGTGACAGGCGCCGACTGGGCTGTGGACGGTGGATACTCCGCCCTGGGACCGGAACGCACCGAAGAAACCATCCCCCTGCTAGCCGCCAACTGACAACAAGCTTCACCGCAACTTCCACCACAGAGAAGGGAAACATCATGACGCAACGCCACATCACCATCGTGGGCGCCGGCCAGTCCGGACTGCAGCTCGGCATCGGCCTGCTCGACGCCGGCTACCAAGTGACCACGATCTCCAACCGCACACCCGAAGAGATTGCTGAGGGCAAAGTAGCCTCCAGCCAGTGCATCTTCCATAACGCCCTGGAACACGAGCGGGACCTCGGGCTGGATTTCTGGCCGGACGCGCCAACCGTGGACGGGATCTCTTTCACTATCCCGCACCCCGAACTGCCAGGCGAGAAGGCCATCAGCTGGGCTTCCCGCTTGGACAACCACGCCAAGTCCATCGATCAACGGGTGAAGTTCCCCAAGTTCATGGAAGAGTTCACCGCACGGGGCGGCGAGCTGGTGTTCGAAGATGCAGGCGTAGCTGAGCTGGAGAAATACACGCAGAACTCGGATCTGGTGATTGTGGCCGCCGGCAAGGGTGAGATCGCCCAACTGTTCACCCGCGACACCGAACGCAGCACCTACGACGCACCGCAGCGGGCACTGGCCCTGACCTATGTGCAGGGCCTGAAGCCGCGGGAAGAGTACTCCGCGGTCTCGTTCAATCTCATCCCCGGCGTTGGCGAATACTTCGTCTTCCCGGCACTGACCACGTCCGGCCCTTGCGAAATCATGGTCTTCGAAGGAGTTCCGGGCGGCCCCATGGATACGTGGAAGGGCCTGTCCCCCGAGGAACACCTGGAGAACTCCAAAAACATCCTCAACACCTTCCTGCCGTGGGAGGCCGAGCGTGCCACTGATGTGGAACTGACCGATCCCAACGGCGTGCTTCAGGGTCGCTTTGCACCTACCGTCCGCCACCCGATTGCCACATTGCCCAGCGGCAGGCAGGTACTGGGCCTGGCCGACGTCGTGGTTTTGAACGATCCCATCACCGGGCAGGGTTCCAACAACGCCAGCAAGTGCGCGGCGTCGTATCTGGCCAGCATCATCGCCCACGACGGACAGGCCTTCGATGCGCCGTTCATGCAGGCCACGTTCGAGCGCTATTGGGATTACGCGCAGCACGTTGCACACTGGACAAATGCCCTCCTGGCTCCGCCGCCGCCCCACGTCCTTGAGCTCCTGGGGGCTGCGAACACTGAGCCGGACATCGCGCACCGGTTCGCCAACGGCTTCAACCACCCGCCGGAATTCCAGAACTGGTTCATGTACCCGGACAAAGCTGCTGACTACTTGGCTGGCCTCTCCGCAGCCAAGGTTTCCTAGCACAGCCCTGCTAATAAGGACTCCGATATGCGCAAGATAGCAATTATTGGTGCCGGCGAATCCGGCGCCCAGCTGGCCCTCGGCCTCCAACGGGACGGCTTCGCGGTGACACTCCTGTCCGATCGCTCGGCAGCCCAGATCCGCACGGGCAAAGTCATGTCCAGCCAGTGCATGTTCTCCACAGCCCTGGACGCCGAAGCCCAGATGGGGACGGCGCTCACCGGATTCTACGAGTCCGGATCCGTCCCGGGCATCACCTCCATCCGGATGCGCGTGGATGCCGAAGCCCCCATTGAGTGGGAAGCCCCCCTGGACGGCCCCGCCCGATCCATCGATCAGCGCATCAAGAGCGCCCTGTGGATCGAGACGTTTGTGGCCGCCGGGGGTGACTTCCGCATTGAGAAGGTTACCCCGCGCATGCTCGAGGAACTCGCCCATGACTACGAACTGGTCATCGTGAGCACCGGCAAGGGCGAGATTGGCCAGATCTTCCCTCGCGACAAGGCGAAGTCCCCTTTCGACCGTCCGCAGCGGGTCCTGGCCCTGAACTATGTCAAGCCCGACGGCGGCGCTACCGCCGGCGAGGCGAACGGAGCCGCACCGGGCGGCGCGCCCTCCAGCACCTCCAGCAGCGGCGACGCCATCCGCATGTCCATGGTTCCCGGCGTCGGCGAGTTTTTTACCTTCCCGGGCCTGACGGTTTCGGGCCCTTGCCGCATGATGGTGTTCGAAGGCGTGGTGGGCGGTCCCATGGACCGGTGGACCGACGTCGGGACCCCGCAAGAGCAGCTCGAACGTTCGCTGGAAATCCTCCGCGAGCACTTCCCGCACGAGGCCGCGAACTTCGCCGGTGCGGAACTGACGGACGACGGCGCCACGCTCCTGGGTCGCATCACACCCACAGTGAGGTCTGCCGTTGGGGAGCTCGGCAACGGGAAGTTGGTATTCGGGCTCGGCGACGCCGTGGTCCTCAATGATCCCCTCACCGGGCAGGGTTCCAACAATGCGACCCTGGCAGCGAAGTACTACCTGGACGCGATCGTTCGCCGCGGCCAGCGGCCCTTTGACCGCCCATGGATGGAGCGAACTTTCGATGAGTTCTGGCGCGGCTGGGGCCAGTGGGCGGTGGAGTGGACCAACGATCTCCTGAAGCCGAGGCGGGATCACCAGAAGACGCTGCTGAGCGAGGCCGCGGAGCATCCGGCACTGGCAGCAAGCATCGTCAGTGGCTTTGATGATCCGCGGACGTCGTACCCGTGGTGGTTTGACTCCGCTGCTGCCGCGGACTTCATGCAGGCCAGAAAAGAGGAGGACACGTCGGTTTTCGATGTCCGTGATTTCCGGAGCGCCTTGGGACAGTTCGCCACCGGGGTCACCGTGGTAACCACCGTGGCGGCGGACGGCCGCAAAGTGGGCATGACCGCCAATTCGTTCACCTCGGTGTCCATGGAGCCGCCGCTGGTGCTCTGGTGCCCTAGCAAACGGGCACCCAGCCTGGGTGATTTCGAGGACGCAACGCACTTTGCCATCAACATCCTGGCCAGTGACCAGCACGTCCTGTCCCGCCAGTTCGCAACACCGGCCACGGACAAGTTCGTCGGCGCGGAAACAACTGAAGGAATCGCAGGGGTTCCACTGCTGAACGGCGCCGTGGCAACCTTCCAGTGCCGAACCGTTTCGCGACATGATGCCGGGGACCACGTTATTTATGTGGGTGAGGTGGAAAGCTACAAGCACGACGGCGGTGCTCCCCTGGTGTTCCACGGCGGCAAGTATCACGCCACCGCCAGCCATCCGGATTTCTAGGAACTCCCTTTTGAAAGGTGCGGATTTGGACAGTTCAGTTGACGTCGCCATCATCGGTTCCGGTATCAATTCCTTGGTGGCGGCCGCAGAGTTGGCTTTGGCCGGGAAGCGCGTGTGCTTGATTGAGCGCTCGGACCGGCTTGGTGGTTTTATCCATTCCGCCGAGCGGACTTTGCCTGGCTTCATCCACGACTCTTTCTCCTCCTGGCACCCGTTGTTCGTGTCCGGTGGTGCCTACGGGGCGCTGGGCCGGGAGCTGCATGCGAGGGGCCTGGAGTATTGCAATACCTCCGGCCCAGTGACGGCCAGTGTTGCCGCGGATCCGGTGAGCGGGACCCACCGCGTGGTCATCGCCGAGCGGGACCCGGCCGAAACAGCGGCCGCTTTCAAGGAGCCGCGGGATGAAGCCGCTTATCTGGCCATGTTGGATGATCTTGGACGGAATGCAGGCACCGTGTTCGGGGCTTTCGGAGCCGAGCTTCGGTCCTTCTCCGAGGTGGCAAAGATTGCTTTTGGGGCTCTTCGTCGCGGGCGCTTCCAAGGGACGGAAGCCTTCGTCCGTGATTCCGTGATGAGCGGCCGGAACTACGTCCGCAGCCGCTTCGATGGTTGGGAAGCGGACCAGCTGTGGTCGCCGTGGCTCCTGCACGCAGGTCTCGGCCCGGACCAGGCCACCGGCGGGGTGATGCTCCCGGTGATGGCCCTGAGCATGCACAGCTTCGGGCTCCCGATAGTGAAAGGCGGGGCCTCAAGGTTCGTGGAGGCGTTTGAGTCGCTGCTGCGCGACAACGGGGCACAGATCATGCTGGGCGCAGAGGCCGAGGAGATCCTGGTGGAGGGCAATTCCGTCACCGGCGTCCGCACATCGCAAGGTGTGGTTTCCGCCGGAACTGTGCTCGCGAATGTTTCGCCCCAGGCCCTCTACACCCAGCTTCTACGCCAGCCACCGGCCGGTACTGCCGACGCCGCCGAACGGTACCAGAACGGCCGCGGGGCCATGCAGATCCACCTCGCCTTGGACAAGCCGGTGGAATGGCTCGATCCCAGGCTGAACAGCGTCCCGTTGGTGCACATCAGCAACGGCTCGGACAGCACCGGGATTGCCTGCGCCCAGGCCGAAGCCGGACTCTTACCCAACGAACCCACGGTGGTGGTGGGCCAACAATGCGTCCTGGACCCGTCGCGGGCTCCGGAGGGCAAGGCAACGCTGTGGTTGCAGTTACAGGAAGTGCCGTTCGCCCCCGTGGGCGACGCTGCGGGCGAGCTGTCCGTTACCGGCGGCTGGACTGACGAGCTGAAGCACAGGTACCTGGAACGGGTCCTTGCCCGGCTGGAACAGTTCGCCCCGGGAACCAGGGCTACGGTTCTTGCTTCAGACATCCTTGCCCCCACGGACCTGTTGTCCGCGAACCCCAATGCCGTCAACGGCGACCCCTACGGCGGCTCCGCGGAGCTCTTCCAAAACCTGCTCTGGCGGCCTTTCCCTGTGGCGGCAGGACACCAAACCGCCGTCGAGGGCCTCTGGCATATCGGTGCATCAACTCACCCCGGCCCCGGACTTTCCGGCGGTTCCGGACACTTGGTGGCCCAGAAACTGACCGCACCACCCTCACCACTTTCCCGTCTTCAAGCAGCACTTAAACCAAGCAAGCGATAGGAGAACAATGTCTGTTCTGGCCGGGCTCACTGCAGCCCTTTCGAGTGGTTCAGTGGAAATCATCGATCTCACCACGCCCCTCAGTTCCGAGACCCCCATCCTGAATCTGCCGCAGCCGTTCGCGAACACGGTGGGTTTGTCCGTTTCGCCGGTGAGTAATTTCGACGACGCCGGACCGGCCTGGGCGTGGAACGACGTCACGGTGGGCGAACACGCCGGGACGCACCTGGATGCTCCGGTTCACTGGATCACTGGCAAGGACGGCAAGTCCGTGGACCAGATTGAACCGCACCGGCTGGTGGGGCCGCTGGTGGTGATCGACAAGACGGCTGAAGCTGCCGCGGATCCGGATTTCCTGTTGGAGCCCGAGCATTTTGAGCAGTGGCAGTCTGAGCATGGATTGCTCCCGGACAACTGCTGGGTGATCTTCCGGACCGGATGGGCGGCCCGCGGCGCTGACGCTGCGGCATTCGTCAACGCGGACGACGCCGGACCCCACACTCCCGGGGTCTCTGCGGCAGGTGCCAAGTGGCTCGCCGGAAACGCCTCGATCTCCGGTTTCGGTGTTGAAACGGTGGGCATCGATGCCGGTCAGGCCGGCGCCCTGGATCCGATGTTTCCCGTCCATTCGTTCCTGCTCGGCGCAGACAAGTACGGTGTGACCTCACTGCGCAACGTGGACCGGCTCCCCGTCACGGGCGCCACGTTGGTGGTCGCGCCGCTGCCGATCGTCGGCGGCACGGGTAGCCCCAGCCGCGTGTACGCACTGGTGGAAAAGGATGCGGTGGACAAGCTCGCGGTGGAAACAGCATGAGCGAGCATGTTCGGGTTTCCACGCTGGTGGGCCGGACGCTGGCGACGCTCGGCGTCGGGCACGTTTTCGGTGTGGTGGGCAGCGGCAACTTCGATGTCACCGGCACGCTCATGGCCGAGGGTGTGCCGTTCACCGCGGCCCGGCATGAGGGCGGCGCTGCCACCATGGCTGACGCGTATTCGCGGATGTCCGGCAAGGTGGGAGTGGTCACCACTCATCAGGGCTGCGGGCTGAGCAACGCCATCACCGGTATCGGTGAAGCAGCAAAAAGCCGCACGCCGATGATCGTGCTGACCGCCGACACCCAGGCTGCAGCGATCAGGTCCAACTTCAAGATTGACCAGGACGGTTTGGCCCGCAGCGTGGGCGCTGTGGCCGAGCGGATTCACTCCCCCTCCACAGCCATTGCCGACACCGTACGGGCGTTCCGGACTGCGGTTAACGAGCGCCGCACCGTGGTCCTGAGCCTGCCGTTGGACATCCAAAGTGGAGCCGCCGCGGACGAGGTGAGTGCCGTCGTCGTGCCTAAGCCGTTGAAGATCCGCCCCGACGCTGCCGCCGTTGAGCAGCTGGTGGCCCTGATTTCCGCCGCTGAACGGCCCGTCTTCGTCGCCGGACGCGGAGGACGCGGGGCCCGTGACCAGATCCTGGAGCTGGCACGGCACGCCGGTGCGCTCGTGGCGACCTCGGCAGTAGCGAGCGGGCTGTTCAACGGCGACTCCCACAACCTCGGCATCTCCGGGGGTTTCTCATCACCCACCACCGCGGAGCTCATCAGCGACGCGGACCTGATAGTGGGCTGGGGCTGTGCGCTGAACATGTGGACCATGCGGCACGGACGCCTGATCTCCGCCGAGGCCAAGGTGGTGCAAATCGACGTCGAAGATTCCGCGCTGGGAGCCAACCGGCCCATCACGATGGGTGTACTGGGAGATTCAGCCCTGACAGCTAAGGATGCGCTGGCCGCGCTGGCCGTTGTACAGCCGGAGCCTGCGGAGAGGTACCGCACGGAAGCCAACGCCTTGGCCATCAAGCAGGGCTCGCGGTGGCGGGACGTGGAGACCGAAGACCTGTCCACGGCGACCTCCATCGATCCACGGACACTCACCCGCGAACTGGATACCCTGCTCCCTGCGGAACGGATCGTGGCCGTGGATTCGGGGAACTTCATGGGCTACCCCAGCCAGTACCTTGCCGTACCGGACGAGTTCGGTTTCTGTTTCACCCAGGCCTTCCAAGCAATTGGGCTCGGGCTCTACACGGCTATCGGGGCCGCTCTCGCCCAGCCTCACCGGCTGCCCGTCCTGGGTGCCGGAGACGGCGGATTCCTGATGGGCATCAGCGAACTGGAGACCGCTGCCAGGCTGAAACTGCCCTTGGTGTGCATCGTCTACAACGACGCCGCCTACGGGGCCGAGGTGCACCACTTCGCCTCCGAACACACAGAAGCCGAGCTCGCCAGCGTGGTGTTCCCGGACACCGACATCGCCGCGATCGCCCGCGGATTCGGGGCTGAGGGTGTGACCGTCCGGTCCGTAGCCGACCTCGATGCTGTGCGCCCGTGGATCGCGGCTTACGAAGCCGGAACGCAGGACCGTCCCCTCGTCATCGACGCGAAGATCGCCTCAGACGGCGGCTCGTGGTGGCTCGCCGAAGCATTCCAAGGCCACTAACTGCCGGGCTCTCCCAACTGAGTAGCAGCAGATGCCGTTTTGAGCTCTCAGAACGCGCTCTGCTGCTACTTACATGGGTGCGGCGGTTACTTGGGTGCGGTGGCTACTTGGGCGGAGCGGTGCTTCCGCGGATAACAAGCTCGGTGGCGACTTCGAGCGCAGCCGTGGAACCCTTCCCCTGTTCGATCTTCTCTGTGAGCATGCCCACGGCCATGGACGCCAACTGCGCGAGTGGCTGCCGGACCGTGGTGAGCGGCGGTGACGTGAGAGCTGCCTGGGCGATGTCGTCGAATCCCACAATGCTAAGGTCGCCAGGGATTTTCAAGGACCGCTGCCCCGCAGCGTTCATCACCCCGAGAGCCTGCAGGTCGCTGCCCGTGAAAATCGCTGTAGGCCGGTCCGGCAGGTCCAGAAGCTCCCCGCCCAAGCGAAGCCCGGACTCGATACTGAAATCGCCGTCGCGCACAAACTCGGGAAGTACCGGGAGCCCGGCTTCGTGAAGGGCTGCCGCGTAGGCGGCATAACGGGCACGCCCATGACCCGGGCTGTGGACGCGGCCGGTAATGATGCCAATGCGCTCGTGCCCCAGTTCCAGGAGATGGGACACCGCACGCAGTGCTCCCGAGAACGACGCCGGGCTGACGCTGGGTATCTGCAGGCCTTGGGAGCCTTCGGGGTCGATGGCGACGGCGGGGATGTTCAGCGTCCGCGCCAGCTCTACCAAGGGTGATCCCTGCCGCGGAGCCAACAGCATCACGCCGTCGAGGCGGTTGCCGGAGGGCTCCCGCAGTTTCTGCCAGTTCTCCGCGGTGGCGTTCACGGCTCGCGTGTAGGCCACGGTGTAGCCAAGGCGTGTGGCCGCAGCTTCCACGCCCTCCATGGTTTCCAGGACCCACGGAGAATCAAAGTTGTTCACTACCAGTTGAAGCAGCCCGGGTTCGCTGGGCGAGTTCCGCTTGGTGTAGTCGAGCTCCTCCAAGGCCTGCTGGACGCGGGCGCGCGTTGCTTCCGAAACGTGCGAACGCCCGTTCAGCACCTTGGAAACGGTAGGCACGGAAACGCCCGCAGCTGCGGCCACATCTGCGATCTTGGGGCGCGGTGTGGCGGTCAACGGGGCGGTCCTTGAACTCATGGGGATACGGGAGCGGCAATGCGCTGGGTGGTTGCCCGGCGGACCGGCGCAGTGTCCACCCGCACGGGTCCAACCCTAACACTGCCGTGTTCACGCGAGCCCAGGGGTGAGGCAGCGAAAATGCCCAGTTCGGCACCAATCCACCGACCCTCCACCACGTCAAAATCCCAGATGGGAATCTGCCACGGATCCGTGGGGCCTACACGCCAGGCGAACGTGGCCTGAGGAGTCTCATCGATTCGAATTTGAAGCTCAATGCGCGGGCCCGGAAGTGTGACTGCGCGTCCGATCGGTTGCTCGTGCGGACCTTCGCTACCAGTGCCGCTCCCCAGGACGTAGCCGGTTTGGGTGCGCACCATCCCCAACCAGGCGTATCGCTGTCCCAAAACCACGACGCCGGCCCGGGTACCCACGGGCACATCGTCCAGTTCCAGGGTGGTGGTGAAGGTGGACGGTTCGCCGGGGAGGATTTGGGCCAGGACGTTGGGAAGTTCCCGGAGGTTGATGGGATCGTTGGCCTGCGGACGCAGAATCAGGTGCCCTCCTCCGCAGGTGGAAAGCCATTCGTCCCGGGGGTTGGCCTGCCAATGCCACTGCGGGCCCAGGCCAGGGGACGTGAAACCGTCGCTGGACGGAGGCGCGGTGTCTTCGGGCGAGGTGCCCACCGGGTAAGGGTGGCTCAAGACGGGGGTTCCCGGTCCGTCGTCGTCCGCTGGTGTGCCCATCCAAGGCCAGCCGTCCGTGCCCCAACCCATGGGCTGGAGGTGGACTACGCGGCCGTAAGCCCCCCGGTCCTGGAAGTGCAGGAACCAGTCTTCGCCTTGGGGAGTAGTTACCCATGCACCTTGATGCGGGCCGTTCACCGGCGAATCACCCTGCTCCAGGACGCGGCGTTCCTCATAGGGTCCAAAGGGCGAACGCGAGCGGAAGACCGACTGCCATCCGGTGGCAACACCGCCTGCCGGAGCAAAGATCCAGTACCAGCCGTCGCGCTTGTAGAACTTGGGCCCCTCCAGGGTGGTGAACCCCGGAAGCTCCTCGCCGTTGATGACGTGGGTGCCGTGGTCCAGAAGCCGGGAGGCGTCCGGGCTCATCCGATGTAACGTGAGCCGGTTCTTGACCCCGATCCGGCTCTTGGCCCACCCGTGGACCAAGTATGCGGTGCCGTCGTCATCCCACAGGGGGCAGGGGTCGATGAGTCCGCGGCCGGGATAGAGGAGATGGGGTGCGCTCCACGGTCCTTCCGCCTTCTCTGCGCAGAGCACGAAAATGCCGTGGTCCGGATCCGGATAGAAAATCCAGAACTTGCCGTCGTGGTGACGCAGCGCCGGAGCCCACACGCCACTTCCGTGCCTCACCAGCGAATAGTGGTTCGTCTGAGGCAGTTCCGGGAGTGCGTGGCCGGCGTGCTCCCAATCCACCAGGTTCTTGGAGCGAAGCACAGGCAGCCCGGGCACCCGGTTGAAGCTGGAGGCGATGAGGTAGTAGATGCCCTCAACCTGGACTGCATCCGGGTCCGGCCAGTCGCCGTTGAGGATGGGGTTGTTGTAGACGGGGATGCGGTGTCGATTTCCCATATTTGTCATGGTGTCCTGTCCGGAGAGCTGCTGAAGTGCTGGAGAAGGAGTTCTTCCACGTGGTGGCGGCTGGATATGTGGCCGTCGTGGATGACGGCGTGGAGGCTGAGGTTGAGTGGCCTGTTGCGGTCCACCCGGGCAGCCTCGCTCCACGCAACCGCGGGTCCGGCACCGACGTATCCCTCTGTGCGGACAAACCAAGGACGGAGTTCGGCGGGGTTTTGCGCGAGGACGACGCTAACTTCGCGGCCGTGCTGCCGGGTTGTCACCACGAGCCACGGGGAGAGCGAGCCGTGCGCCGTTTCCGTTCCGGCGCCCTGCGAACACAGCACGCCCGCCGGGCCGTCACCCGCGAGGAAGCGCCAGAAGATTCCGCCGTAACCGGCGCCTTCGCGCCCCTTAACCGCCGACGACGACACCCACAATTGCTCCACGTCACCTGCGGGCTGGATCAAGGATTCAAACGCAAGGCTCCAGGAGTTGGGGTCCGGGTGGTCCTGGCAGGTGTAGCTCCGCTGTTCCCTGGCTAGTTCCTGCCCTTTCATGTCCATCCACGTGACAGTCCCGCCCGCCTTTCCGGGTTGGTAACTCCACCTAGAGGTGACCTGACGGCCGTGATTGGCCAGAAGAGCAGGGCCGTGCCCGGTGTAGGTGGATCCGCCCCAGAAGTTGCTTCCGTTCACATCCGAGAACGCGAGCGAGAGGCCCAGGTGGTGCGGGTGGTCGTCTGGACCGGCTTCCGTGAGGGGCGCGCCGGCCAAAGTGCGGAGGGGGTGCAGGTAAGGCCTGGGGGCCAGCACCGTTGCCAGGTCAACTCCGTTGTTCACCCGCGCCACGGTTGCGCCGTGGAGCTGGAAACTGCCCATTGGACCTCCTTGCGGTGAGTGCTCTGGTGATGGCAGCGCGGTTGCGTGGGTTCAGCATAAACAGAACAGAAAGAACTCGGCAACTCTTGACGAAAGTTTCTTTCAAGAAGTTTCCGTATAACGGCGATGATGTGTTGACAGTCACAGTGGATTGTTGCTAGAAATCGTTTACTCAGTATTTTTGCTCCTCATTTTGGTCTCAGTGAGGACCCTTGTCTCGCTGCAAATCCGCATACCCTCAGAAAGTTTCTGCCGGGAAAGCTCGGAAACTCCGTACTTACGTCCCTAGATCGGGCACCAGAAAGGCGTCATTCAATGAAGAAGACAGCAAACACTCCCATCTCGCGCAGGCTTGTCCTGGGAGCCGCGATGGTGGCGGCAGGACTGACGATCAGCGCCTGTGGAGGAGGAGGCGCAACGTCCTCCGGCAGCGGCAGCGGCGGCAACGTGGAACTGAACTTCGTCTTCTGGGGCGACGCCAACCGGGCCAAAATGACCGAAGCTGCTCTGCGGATCTTTGAGAAGAAGAACCCGGGCATCACCGTCAAAACCGAGTACCAGGACAGCGCACCCTACGCCGATAAGCTCGCTACCCGCTTTGCCGGCGGCAACCCGCCGGACGTCCTGGCCATGGCCAACCGCAGCCTCCTGGAGTACGCACAGCGTGGCACCCTCGCGGACCTCAAGTCATTCCCGGAGCTGAACTTGGACAAGGTTCCGGAAACCACCCTCAGCCGTGGCGAGGTTGACGGCAAGCTCTATGGCCTCGCTACCGGCGTGACCACCATCGGCATGGTGGTCAACAAGACCATCACGGACCAGGCTGGCGTCACCATCCCGGACGACAAGACCTGGAGCTGGGAGGACTACGCCAAGTTCGCCACCGAAGTCACGCAGAAAACCGGCGGAAAAGTCTACGGAGCTGGCTACGACGTCGCCACGGAAACAGGACCTATCATGCTCGCGCGCCAACGCGGTGAGGATTTCTACACCAAGGACAACAAGCTCGGCGTCAGCGAGAAGACCATCGAGGACTGGTTCCAGTACAGCGTGGACCTCCGTAAAGCCGGCGGATATCCGCCCGCAGGATTCTTCGAGCAAATTGGCGGCTCGCCGGCGCAGTCCTACCTCGCGAAGGGCACGGTCGCTTCGCAGATCATCCCCATCAACAACTTCCGTGGTTACAACGAGGCCGTTGAGGGTGAGGTTGTCCTGCTGCGCATTCCAGGCGAAACCAGCGGCGAGCGCCGCGGCTACTCCGCCGACCCCACCATGCTGTGGTCAATCGCGGCCAAGTCCAAGCACCCCAAGGAAGCAGCCAAACTGGTGGACTTCCTGACGAACGATGCTGAAGGTGCCGCCGAGGTCCTCACCCAGCGCGGTGTCCCCATCAACCCGGAGGTGGCCGATTCCATCACCCCCAAGCTGAGCGCGGATGACAAGACGTTCGTGGACCTGATGGCCGCCATCCAGGAAGAGGACTTGCCGCCCGCCTACGTATATCCGAAAGGCGCCAGTGTTGTAGCCGATACCCTCAAGCAGCTCACCACTGAAGTGGAGTTCGGCCGGATCAGCCCCGCGGATGCGGCTAAGACCTTCATGGAGAAGAGCAATGCAGCAATCAACAAGTAAGCCTGCAGCTACTTCCAAGGGGGTCTTGGCGCCATGACAGTTTTGACCAAGCAGCCGCCCGGAGCTCCGACGTCAGCCGCGGCAGGCGGCACACCGCGCATCCGCCCGTCCCGGCGCAGGAAGCAGCGATCTGGATATCTTTTCCTTCTCCCGTGGTTCCTGGGGATGTTGTTCACCGTCATTCCGTTCTTTGCCTCGCTGTACCTGGCTTTTACGGACTACAACCTCTTTACTGAGCCCAACTTTGTGGGGCTGGCCAACTTCCAGGCCATGTTCGAGGACCCACGGCTCATTCAGTCTCTGAAGGTCACCTTCATTTACACCTTCGTGTCGGTGCCTATCTCCCTGGCTGTTGCCCTGCTGGTTGCCCTGGTGCTGAACCGAGGGCTTCAGGGCCTATCGATCTACCGCTCTGTTTATTACCTGCCCTCCCTGCTGGGTGGCAGCGTGGCAATCGTGATGCTGTGGCGCTACATCTTCGGCAACGACGGAATCGTCAACGGGTTCCTGGGCATCTTCGGAATCCAGGGCCCCGCATGGGTCACTGACCCCCAGTTCTCCCTCAGCACCCTCATTGTGCTGAACGTCTGGACGTTCGGCTCCCCCATGGTGATCTTCCTTGCCGGACTACGGCAGGTCCCCGGGATGTACTACGAAGCTGCCTCAATTGACGGGGCCTCCAAGTGGCGGCAGTTCCGCAGCATCACACTGCCCCTGATCAGCCCCATCATTTTCTTCAACCTGATCATGCAGCTCATCGGCTCGTTCCAGACGTTCACCCAGGGCTATGTGATGAGCGGAGGTACCGGGGGCCCGGCGGATTCCACGCTGTTTTACAACCTGTACCTGTACCAGAAGGGCTTCACCGAGTTCGAGATGGGGTATGCCTCGGCCATGGCCTGGCTGCTGTTGATGATCATCGCGATTTTCACGGCCATCAATTTCATCGCATCCAAGTTCTGGGTCTTCTACGACAATTAAGGCAACCCCATGGCACTCCTTGATTTACCTCTCAAGCGCAAGCTGGCCAAGCAGGATCAACCTGAAGACGCCCTGACGGGAACCCCGGTTTCCCGCTTCTCACGGCATCTGATTCTCTGCCTGGTGGGGCTGGTGATGCTCTACCCGTTGATGTGGCTGATCTCCAGCTCGATGAAGCCCAGCAACGATATTTTTAGGCAGCTGGGGCTCTGGCCCGAAAACTGGGACTTCTCCAACTACGCCCAAGGCTGGACCGCGCTGGACCAGCCGTTCCACGTTTACCTGATCAACTCCATGATCGTGGTGATTTTCTCCATCATCGGCAACATTTTCTCCTGCGCCTTGGCCGCGTACGCCTTCGCGCGGATGGAATTCACCGGGCGGAAGCTGTTCTTCGCCCTCATGCTGGGAACACTCATGCTGCCGGGCCACGTTCTCCTGGTTCCGCAGTACATCATCTTCTCCCAGCTCGGCTGGCTGGACACCTACCTGCCGCTGATCGTTCCCAACTTCATGGCCACCAATGCCTTCTTTATCTTCCTCATGGTGCAGTTCATGAAGTCGCTGCCCAAGGAATTGGACGACGCCGCCCAGATTGACGGGTGCGGCCCGTTCCGTACTTTCATCCGGGTCATTCTGCCCCTCTGCGTGCCGGCCATGGCCACCACGGCTATTTTCACGTTCATCTCCACATGGAACGAGTTCTTTGGTCCGCTGCTCTACATCCAGAACCAGGACCTCTACACCGTTCCCTTGGCCCTTCGCGCCTTTATGGACTCGGAAGGACAAAGCATGTGGGGCCCCATGTTCGCCATGTCAGTGGTGTCCATCGCCCCCATCATCGGCTTCTTCATTGCAGGGCAGAAGTACCTGATCAACGGAATTGCCACCACCGGCCTTAAGTAGCCCCCTCACCCCAGAGCCACACCAATCCAGACAAGACAAAGGAGTTTTGCATGCGCCTGCGACGCCTACTCGGCGCGGCCACCGCCGTCGTCATTCTTGGAAGCCTTACTGCTGTGCCTGCCAGGGCGGAGCCCATCCACAGCGGCACCGAATCACCGCCGGAAGCGGCGGCCCTGTGGAAGCAACGTCCCGATGGTTTCGCGGCCCTTCCCGGCAACGGGCTTGAGGGGACCACCGGAGGCCAGGCGGGGAGGCACGTGAGCGTGTCCTCGCTGGAGGAGCTCAAAGCCTACGCCGCGACCGAGGAGCCGCTGGTGATCTTCCTCAAGGGCAGCATCACTGCCCGGGACTACGTCAAGATTCCCGTCGCATCGAACAAGAGCTTCATCGGTACCGGCGCGGGTGTGGAGCTGGTGAACGCCGGCTTCAAGCTCATCAACGTGTCCAACGTGATCTTCCGGAACTTCACAGTCCGTGATTCCTACATTCCCGGCGACTGGGACGGCAAACGCCCGGACAACGATCGTGACGGGATCCAACTGGATACTTCGCACCATGTCTGGGTGGACCACATGAAGTTCGAGCGCATGGGCGACGGCATGATCGATACCCGCAAGGACTCGGACTACCTGACCTACTCGTGGAACGTGTTCGCGGACAACAACAAAGCCCTGGGCGTTGGCTGGACCAGCAACGCAGTCACCAAGATGACCATCCATCACAACTGGATCCGCAACACTGTCCAGCGGAACTTCAGCCTGGACAACACAGCGGCTGCGCACGTCTACAACAACTACCTGCAGGACATCGGACACTACGGAATGATGGGCCGCAACGCCGCCAAGGTGGTCCTGGAGGGCAACTACTTCACCGCGGTTGCCGATCCCGTGGTGGCAAAGGACCCTGCCACGGAAATCGTCAACCGTGACAACATTTTCGAGTCCACCCGCGGCCGCAAGGATAACGTCGGCAGCGCCTTCGACCCCACACAGTTCTACGCCTATTCCAAGGACAATGCCGCCACGGTACCTGGTTTGGTCTCCACCAGCGCCGGACCTCGCGAAAACAAAGCACCAAGCACGACGACGGAGGTCACGGTCGCGCTGGACGGCACCGGCGATTTCGGCAGCGTACAGGCGGCCATTGGCTTGATTCCTGTGGGGAACACACAACCCCGGACCATCACCATCAAGCCCGGCTTCTACCGGGAATCGGTGAATGTCTGGGCCGACCGGCCCAACGTGACGTTGCAGGGAGCAACAGCCAACCCGGCCGACGTCGTCATTTCCTACGACACCCCTGCAAACGGGGCAAAGTTCTTCGGTGGAACCTGGGGCGCTGCGGGCAGTGCCACGCTCAACGTTCTGGCGGAAAACACCACGGTCCGGAACCTCACAGTGGAAAACGCTTATGACGAGGCCGTTCTCGGCGGTAGCCAGGCCCTCGCGGTGCGGACGGTGGCAGACAAAATCACCTTCGACACCACCAGGTTCCTCGGCAACCAGGACACCTACCTTGCAGACACCACCGGCCGGGATGCGACTGCCCGCACCTACCTGAAAAACTGCTACATCGAAGGTGACGTGGACTTCCTCTACGGCCGGGGCACGGCGGTGTTTGACGGCTGCACCATCCATTCGCTGGACCGCGGCAGCGACACGAACAACGGTTACATCGTGGCACCCAGCACCAAGGACTCCAACCCTTACGGCTTCCTGATCGTGGACAGCACCCTGACCTCTGACGCTGCACCCGGGACCGTCAGCTTGGGACGCCCTTGGTTTGCCAGCAGCGACCCCAACGCGCACCCCATGGCCGTCATCCGGGACTCGAACCTGGGCAGTCACATCGCTGAGCAGGGCTGGTCAGACATGAGTGGGCATGCTTGGACCGAAGGGCGCTTCGCTGAGTACAACAACACCGGGCCCGGCGCATACACCAACGAGTTCCACCCCCAACTCACTCCGGAAGAGGCCCTGAAATTCACTAAGGACACGTTCCTCGGTGACTGGACCTCAGCGGCAGGTGCTTGAGATGGCGGACGCACAACAACCAATCATTCGACGCCGGACCCTCCTATCCGCTGGACTCGCAGCTGGCACCCTGGCCTCCACCGGCCTCTTAAGCCCGGCAATGGCGGCGCCAGCCACTGATGGTGGCCCAACCGGCGTCGATCCCCACGGTTGGGGCGAAGCCAAGTTGCCGGTAAACCGCGGGAACGGCGGTTCCTGGACGTCGGCACCCGAGGGTTTCGCCGGCGTCGCATCCCACGGCCACGACGGCACTACTGGTGGTGCGGGCGGCACACTGGTCCACGCCAGAACGCCGGAACAACTCCGCGTTTTCGCGAAAAGTGCCGAGCCGCTGGTGGTGATCCTGCACGGCGAACTGGTGTTCGCGGAGTACGAGAAACTAACGGTGACCTCCAACAAGTCCTTCCTCGGCGCAGGTGAAGCGGCCGCAGTAGTCAATGCGGGATTCAAACTGGTCAATGTCGCCAACGTCGTGTTCCGAAACTTCACGGTCCGGGACTCCTACATCCCCGGGGACTTTGTGGGGAAACGGCCTGACAATGACAGGGACGGGATCCAGGTGGACACCTCCACACACGTCTGGGTGGACCATATGCATTTCACCCGGCTGGGCGATGGCCTGGTGGATATCCGCAAGGACTGCGACAACGTCACGCTGTCCTGGAACGTCTTTTCAGACCATAACAAGGCCCTCGGAGAGGGCTGGACGCAGAACGTGGTCACCCGGGTGACGCTGCATCACAATTGGATCCGGAACACGCACCAGCGCAACGCCAGCCTGGACAATACGGCGGCCTCGCATGTCTACAACAATTACCTGGAGGACATCTCCAGCTACGGCATGCTCGGGCGGAACGCTGCCTTGCTGCTGGTGGAAGGAAATTACTTCCGGGATGTCCGGAACCCCCTTCACCACCAGGGGCCCGGCGGTGCGCTGGTGGCCCGCAACAACGTATTCGAGGAGTGCACCGGGAACACCGGCCAGGATCAGGGCATGGCGTTCGACGTCCCCTACTCCTATGAGCTGACCCCCACCAAGGCAGTTCCGGCGCTGGTACGTGCTTTCGGAGGACCTTTGGGCGGGACCGAGCCGGCGCTTCGGGACGTCATCACCGTGGCATTGGACGGAACGGGCGATTTTGCCAGTATCCGGGCGGCCGTCGGCGCAATCCCAGCGAATAACCCACGAGCTGTCACAGTGCTGCTTCAACCGGGCATTTACCACGAGCCCTCGGTTATCTGGGGTGACCGCCGGAACATCACCCTGGCCGGGGCAACGGGAAATGCGGGGGATGTGGTCCTGAGCAATAGCGAAGGCGTTACCTTGCTGGTGGCTGCGGACGGTTCCACCCTGCGGGACCTCACCGTCACGTCCGACACCCCTCAGCCAGGGCATGTCCTGCTGGTCACGGGCGGCGGAGTGAGCCGTTCCAACGTGGTGGTGCTGAACGGCACGTCGGGCTCACCCAACTGAGTAGCAGCAGATGCCGTTTTGAGCTCTCAGAACGGCATCTGCTGCTACCTACATGGGTTGGTTACGCGTCGACGTCGGTGTTCACGATGTAGACATCGCAGGGAGCGCCGTGGGCAACACTGTTGGCGATGCTGCCCAGGACGCGGCCCAGGCCCTTCATGCGCTTGTTGCCCACCACAATCAGCGAGGCGTTGTTGGTCTCGGCGTAGTTGATGAGGGCGTTTGCCGGGGTGCCGCGGGCTGCGAAGTATTTGATGTTGCCGGCGGGGACGTCCAGCTCTTCGGAAACCTTGCGGGCCACATATTCAGCGGAGTCCGCCGAGGAGACGGTGATGCGGTCGCTGCCGCTGCCGAATTCTTCGATGCGGTCATCGGAGAAGCCGCTGATCACGTGCAGTTCCGCGCCGAGTGCGGTGGCGAGCTTCGCTGCTGCCACTGCTGCGCGCTTGGCGGTCTCGCTGCTGTCAACGCCGACCACAATAACTTCTGACATGAGTACTCCTGGTTGTGGGGATTCACTGGGTGCTGCTGCAAGAAATCTACACTCCATCACCCTGCGCCGGGATGACCCATTTGGGCCGGGAGTGTTTACGGCCGGAAATCAGGGGGTAGGGATAATCATCGGAACCATCACACCACCGAAAGGCAAGACAATGAGCGACGCACCATTTTCACCGCAGACCGCCATCGTCACGGGATCGGATTCAGGTATTGGAAAGGCCACCGCGGTGGCCTTGGCCAAGGCCGGCATGGACGTGGGGATCACCTGGCACTCGGACCAGCAGGGCGCTGAGGAAACAGCGGAGGAGGTCCGCAGTCTGGGGCGGAAAGCGGTGGTCCACCAACTGGACACCACGGATGTCCGGGGCACGGTTGCGGCCATCGACAACCTGGCTGAGGAACTTGGCGGTGTGGACGTCTTCGTCAACAACTCCGGAACCGGCGACGGCACCAAATTCCTGGAGTTGGACTACGACACGTGGATGTCCACCTTGAATACCAACCTCAACGGCGCCTTTGTGGCAATGCAGACGGCAGCCAAGCGCATGGTGAAAGCCGGCCGCGGCGGTCGCATCATCGCGGTCACCAGCGTCCATGAGTTCCAACCAAGGGTGGGCGCCTCGGCATATGACGCGTCCAAGCATGGTCTGGGTGGCCTCATCAAAACCATGGCCTTGGAACTTGCTGAACACGGCATCACTGCCAACAACGTGGCTCCGGGTGAGATCGCCACCCCCATGACGGGGCAGGAAGACGAGGATCCCAGGCAGCAGGAACGGCCCGGTGTTCCGCTGGGTCGCCCCGGAGATGCCCGGGAAATCGCCGCCGTCATCGCCTTCCTTGCGTCACCGGCTTCCAGCTATGTGAACGGCGCTTCGTGGCCCGTGGATGGCGGAATGCTGCAGATGGGGCCGCAGGCCGGCTCGCACATCACCAGCAATGACTGGCGCGAAAGCTAAGCTCCCGCAGCCTCTGGCCGCACGGTGATCCGTGGGCTAGTCTGCATGGACGGCCTGCCTGGCGGGCCTGATTTTCTTTTCCAGAGATTCGTATGACGTTGATGAGGAGCACCATGGCCGGCCACACATATAGCGTTTCCGAAATTGTAGGAACTTCCACCGAAGGCGTTGACGACGCGATCAAGAACGGCATCGCAACGGCCTCCGAGACCCTGCGGAACCTGGACTGGTTTGAGGTCAAGGAAATCCGCGGCCACCTCGAGGACGGCGCAGTTGCCGACTGGCAGGTCACCATCAAACTCGGTTTCCGCCTGGAGCGCTAACTCCTCGCGCTTACCCCCTATTCACCCCACGAGATGGCACTTAGTGACAGTTCCGGAACTCCGGATTGTCACTAAGTGCCATCTCGGCGTGAGGGTTCGGGTGCGGTGACCTGGGCTGGGGCGCCCACGTCGCCAAAGTTCAACAGCGTCAAAGCGTCCGACGACGGCGAGCCGGCCTTCGCGGAATACACCCTCAGCAGCTGGTCAGGGTCGTCCGGGAGACTCAGCGTTTCAAAGTTCAGTTCGAGGTCCCCCACCACCGGGTGGTGCAACCGGACGGTGCCCGCGGATCGGGTGGCTACCCTGTGCCCGGCCCACCATTGCCGAAAGTGCTCGCTGTGTACGGCGAGTTCACCCACCAGTTGGTTGGTCTGAGGATCGTTGGGGTGCCGGCCCACGTCCATGCGCAGGGCACCCACAGCTTCAGCGGCCACGGTCTTCCAATCCCTGAACAGCGCCCCGGCCGAGGGGTCCAGGATGATCCATCGCGTCAGGTTGCGCTCCGGGGCTGGGAGGGATGCGAAATCGGTGAAGAGCAAGTGAGCCATCCGGTTTCCGGCCAGCACATCCGCACGCCGCCCCAACACCATGGCTGGAACATCACCCACGGCGTCCAGCAACTGCCGGAGTGCCGGCCTCACCTTTTGAACCGGGTTTTGTGCCAAGCCTGCGGAACTGGCGCAGTGCTCCAGCAGGTCCATCATGTGTGCCTGCTCCCCCGCGTCCAGGCGCAGTGCCCGTGCCACAGAGTCGAGGACCGCTTTGGACGGGTGGATGTTGCGGCCTTGTTCCAGGCGCGTGTAGTAGTCGGTGCTCACTCCGGAGAGTCGGGCAACCTCTTCACGGCGAAGTCCGGGCACCCTGCGGGCACCGCTGTACTCCTGCGATCCGGCGTCCTCGGGTGAGAGGCGGGCACGCATGATTTTGAGGAATTTACCGAATTCGGCGCTTTGACCCATCTGTCCATTCTGCCGCTCGCTGCGTGTGAAAGGCCACCATTGTGGGTAGGACTGCCAGACCTAGGAAAAACAGGATCACGCTGGATTGCTGACTCTGCCGCCAAAAGTGAATAGGCTCGGTACAGAGCCTCCGAAAACGCTTTCTGGAAACGGGAAGACGGAGCGTCACCGCCATAACCACCCGTCGAAGGAGACCGTCATGCCAGAGCTGACATTGAACAACGGCGTCACCATCCCCCAGCTTGGGTTCGGTGTCTTCCAAGTACCTGCCGAGGAAACGCAGAAGGTAGTGGAAGACGCTCTGGAAGCTGGCTACCGCCACATCGACACCGCGGCTGCTTACCGCAACGAGGCCGGAGTCGGCGCTGCGATCGCGGCCTCAGGCATTCCGCGGGAACAACTGTTCATCACCACCAAGCTCCGCAACGGCGAGCAGGGCGAAGCGTACGACGCCTTCCAACGCAGCCGCGACGCCTTGGACCTTGAGGTCATTGATCTGTACCTGATCCACTGGCCTGTCCCTTCGCAGGGCCTCTTCACACAGGCGTGGAAGGAGATGGAGAAACTGCACCAGGACCAGCAAATCCGGGCCATTGGCATCTCCAACTTCCTCTCTGACCACGTGGACACACTGCTCAAAGAAGCAGAGGTGGTACCGGCCGTCAACCAGATCGAAGTCCACCCCACCTTCCAACAGGGCGAGCTGGCCAACAAATGCCGTGACCTCGGCATCGCCGTGGAGGCGTACAGCCCGTTGGGGCAGGGTAAGGACCTGAACGCGGAGCAAGTGGCCCTTGTGGCCGCCGCCCACGGCAGTACTCCTGCACAGGTGATCCTGGCCTGGCACCTCGCCCAGGGGACCATCGTGATCCCCAAGTCCGCGGACTCCAAGAGGATGCGCGAGAACTTCGGCGCAGCTGATCTCACCCTCACCGAATCCGAGCTGGCGGCCATTACGGCACTCGAGGCGGGTGCCCGCATCGGCTCCGATCCCGCCGTCGCAGCTTTTACCCAGCTCTAAAGCCCCACGAAAACAGCAAAGGACTCAACCGCATGCAGTACACCCACCTGGGCCGTTCAGGCCTGAAAGTTTCCCGTCTGTGCCTGGGCACCATGAACTTCGGCCCACAAACCGACGAGGCAACGGCACACTCCATCATGGATTCCGCATTGGAATCCGGCATCAATTTCTTTGACACCGCCAACGTTTATGGCGGCACCGAGCACCGCGGCTGGACCGAGGAAATCATCGGCCGCTGGTTCGCGAAGGGCGGCGAGCGCCGCGAGCGTACGGTCCTTGCCACCAAGTTGTACGGGACCATGACAGACCGTCCCAACGAGTCCAAGTTGTCGGCACTCAATATCCGCCGGGCGCTCGATGCCAGCCTGAAGCGGCTGCAGACGGACTACATTGACGTCTACCAGTTCCACCACATCGACCGCGATACGCCGTGGGATGAGATTTGGCAGGCAATCGAGGTGGGCGTCCAGCAGGGGAAGATCCTCTACTCGGGCAGCAGCAACTTTGCCGGCTGGCACATCGCCCAAGCGCAGGAAGCTGCCCGCAAGCGCAACTACACCGGGCTGGTCAGCGAGCAGTCCATCTACAACCTGTTCCGGCGTGAAGTGGAGCTGGAGGTTATCCCGGCTGCGCAGAACTACGGCCTGGGCCTGATTCCTTGGTCTCCGCTTCAGGGCGGGCTGTTGGGTGGCGTCCTGAAGAAGGAAGAACAGGGAGTCCGGCGCGCTGAGGGCCGCGCCTTGGAGACGCTCCGCAAGCATGAGGACCAGATCCGTCAGTATGAGGATTTCGCGGACGAACTTGGCCACAAGCCCGGCGATGTGGCGCTTGCTTGGTTGCTCCACCAGCCTGCAGTGACGGCTCCGATTGTTGGGCCGCGCACCCAGGAGCAGTTGGACGCAGCCATCCGCGCATTGGACGTTTCCCTTAATGAGGACGCCCTCAAGCGGCTCGACGACATCTTCCCAGGCCACCGCCCTGCCCCCGAAGACTACGCCTGGTGAGCAACCTCTTACCGCAGGCGGACACCGTCTCGCCACGGAGCATCCTGTTCATCGGCGGGACCGGGGTCATCAGCTCGGCGGCGGCTGAACGCGCCGTCGCACTGGGCCACCGGCTGACCATCCTCAACAGGGGACGGTCAGCCGGGCGGCCCGTCCCGGATGGCGCCGAGGTCTTGCATGCGGACATCCGTGACGCCGCTGCCGTGCGGGAGGTACTTCAAGGAAGAGAGTTCGACGCCGTTGCGGACTTTATCTCCTACACCCCGGATCAGGCGCGGGCCGGCTTGGACATGTTCCGTGGGCGGACAGGTCAGTACGTCTTCATCAGTTCCGCTTCGGCGTACCAGAAGCCGCCCACCACACTTCCTATCCGGGAGTCGACGCCGCTAAAGAACCCGTTCTGGCAGTACTCGAGGGACAAGATTGCCTGCGAGGAGCTGCTGTTCGAGGCCTATCGTGACCAGGACTTCCCGCTGACGGTAATCCGGCCGTCCCACACGTATGACCGCACCAAGATCGCGATGGTGGGCGGATGGACCGACATTCACCGGATGCGCGCGGGGATGCCCATCATGGTGCATGGCGATGGCACCTCGCTGTGGACGCTGACGCATAGCCGCGATTTCGCCAAGGCCTTTGTGGGACTCCTGGGCAGGCCGCAGGCTGTGGGTGAGAGCTACACCATCACCTCGGACGAGTTCCTTCCCTGGAACCAGATCTACCGCCTGTTTGCCCGGGCGGCCGGGGTGGACGAGCCGGAATTGTTCCACGTCTCCTCGGAGACCATCGCCGCCCACAGCTCTGAGCTCGGCCCCAATCTGCTGGGCGATCGCTCGCACTCCGTGGTGTTCGACAACTCCAAAATCAAAGCGCTCGTTCCTGATTACAGGGCCACGATTCCGTTCGCGGACGGTGCCAGGGAGATCGTGGCGTGGCATGACACCCATCCTGAGCTGCAGATAGTGAGCGAGGATTATATGGAGTTGAGCGATCGGCTCTATGACTGGTCGCGGCGGTAGCTGTTGCCAAGCAGCAAGTGGCAAGCGTAGAACAGCAACAGACCAAGAAGGAGATCATGCCCATGACATTTGCCCCGCTCATTGAACTCAACGACGGCCATAAGATCCCGCAACTGGGACTTGGTACGTGGCCGTTGAATGATGCCCAGGTTGCCGATGCCATGGTGGAGGCTGTGTCGCATGGTTACCGGCACGTGGACACTGCAAAGAAATACGGCAATGAGACGGGTGTGGGCAACGGCATCCGTGCCTGCGGGGTGAATCGCGAAGAGCTCTTCATCACCACCAAGCTGGACGGGGAATTCCAGGGTTCAGGCAAGGCCATTGCCGGGCTGGACGGATCCTTGGAACGCTTGGGGCTGGACTACGTTGACCTGTTGCTGATCCACTGGCCGCTCCCGCGCCGCGGCGAGTTCGTCTCGACATGGAAAACCTTCGAGGAACTGCAGGCGTCGGGCAAAGCGCGCTCAATCGGGGTCTCCAACTTCAAGCCCGCCCACCTGGACCAACTGTTCCGTGAAACGAATGTTGTGCCTGCCGTCAACCAGATCCAGATCAGCCCCTCCATTCCGCGGCCTGCTGCCCGGGCTTTCAACGAAAGAAACGGCATCATTACCGAGTCCTACAGCCCGCTGGGTGCCAGCAGCGATCTTTTGAATGCTCCCGTGCTGGCCGGCATCGGCGGCAAGTACGGGAAGACGCCGGGCCAAGTGGTGCTCCGCTGGCACGTCCAGCAGGGTTTGGTGGCCATCCCCAAGACCTCCAATCCGCAGCGCATGAAGGAGAACCTGGACGTCTTCGACTTCGAACTGGACCCCGACGACCTCACCAAACTGCAAACCCTCGACGCCGGACCGGACGCCGGCGTGGACTCAGACGTTCAGGGGCACTGACCGTGGGTGACCAAGCAACATTGATCTGGGTTGGTTCCTACACTGCAGACAGGAACGGCCACGGCGAGGGCATCGTCGCACTTTCTGCTGATAACGACGGCCAGCTGACGAACCTGGGCCTGGCGACCACCGCCAACTCGCCATCATTCCTTGCACTGCATCCGACACTCCCGGTGGTCTACGCCGTTGCAGAAGAAGGGAAGACCGTGCGGGCGTATCGCCGGACGGGCGACACTGAACTGGACGCCTTCGGCGATCCTTGGCCGGCGGGCGACGCGACCTGCCACGTGGCCGCCGATCCGCACGGACGCTTCCTGGTGGCCACGTGTTGGGGCGACGGCCAAGTGATTTTGTATGAACTGGACGACGACGGCGCCATCACCTCGCGCACCAGTGCGGCAGCCGCCGTCGACCCCCACACTGCGACGTCCCCGGACGAGCAGCGGCCAAGCCGCGCGCACTCAAGCCTTATGTTGCCGGACGGCCGAGTCATGACCACGGACCTGGGGCATGATCTTGTCCGGGTGTGGCAGTACGCGCCGGGTGAGGGACTGAAGCCGGATCACCAGGTGATCCTCCCCAAGGGCTCCGGCCCACGGCACATGGCCCGGCATCACAGCGGGACAGTCTTGGTGAACACCGAATACTCGGTGGAAGTAGCTTCGCTCCGGATGGAACCGGACGGTGCTTATGTGCTGACTTCCGTGGTTCCGGCGAGTGCCACAGGGGCCAAAGACGGCGACTCCGGCGCCGAGATTGCGTTGTCCCCGGACGGGGGTTTCGCGTATGTGGGCGTGCGGGGATCCAACCGCATATGTGTGCTGAAGGTATCCAACGGCGGGGCTGAGCTGGAGCCCGTCGCGGAGGTGCCGTGCGGCGGCGATTGGCCGCGCCACCACTTGGTCCGCGAAGGCTGGCTGTACGTCGCCAACGAAGGCTCGGACGACGTCGTGAGCTTCAAATTGGACCCAGCCACCGGGCTCCCGGACGGTCCTGTGAGCAGGGTGGAGACGGGATCCCCCAGCATGCTGGTTCCCGCCCTTTAACTACCGCCGAGATGGCATTTAATACGTATGATCCGCTCAGACATTGGTATTAAATGCCACCTCGGCGAGTCTTTTCAGGCGGTCCAGACCTCGACGTCGTCCGTTCCGCAGATCAGTCGGCGGCCTGTGGGTTCAAGGACCACCCAGAGCAGTTCCTGGTGCTTGGAAACGTCATCAACGCGGCCAGTGCCGGCGCCCCATGCGACGTCGTAGATCCACACCGGATCACCTGAGTTGAGCTCCGTCCACTCCGCTGCCGGAACGTGGCGGTAATCGGCGGGCCTGTTCAGGATGGTGCTGGTCATGCCGACACTTCAGCGGCAGTGCGGCGGCGCCAGACGGTGGGCACGCCCTCGTGGGCCGGCAGGACATGTCCTTCAGCGAAAACCTGGACGGCATCAGGATCGGTGTCCGGGCTCCACAGGCCCGACGCCGGGCAGTGGGAACCGGTAGGCATGACGCGGGTGGCTCGTTCGCGCAGGAGGGCGATGCTCTTCATCGTTGAAACTCATCCTTGGGTAGATCGGGGCGTTATGTGAAGCAGATCTCCTCAACCTTATGAAAGTCACGCGACGATCGTTATGGACAAATGCATAGCGTTTGTGGATGTGTCCATGCAAAAGCACAGTGGGCATCCCCCGCTGACCCAAGTAGGTCGCAGTTGATGCCGTTCTGAGCGCTCAGAACGGCATCAACTGCGACTCAGATGGGGTTACTTGTAGCTCAGGCTCAGGAGCATGGACTTCAGCTGGGCGTACTGCGTGCTGCCCATCCAGGCCTTGGCTGCTTCAGGGGTGGCGAAGGCGGGCTGCTTGGCGGGATCGAAAACCGCGTAAGCACTCATGATGCCGTTAGGAACACGAACCTGGTTGATCCCGGAAGAACTGACTCCAGCCTGGAGCTCCGAAGGGAGCCGGACATCCATGACGTAAAACGGAGGCGAGTCGGAACGCCCACTAGCCGTGGGCATGCCCCCGTTTTCGGAGTTGTAGTCGTAATTCATGGCGTAATTCACGGAGAAACCGAATTCCACCTGGTTTCCTGCTGTATCTCTCACCCCAGGAACCACGGCACGGTCCAGAATGGTTCGGTCCACAATGCCGCCCGTACCATCCGCATAGTTTCCATTGAACACACGGGCTACCTCTGCCCCAGCGGCGTCGAAGACAGTCACAATGCGCGAGGCTTCCGCAGTCCCGGGAGGATCGAATGGTCCTTGGTCCGCCCGGATACTCCAGCCGACCGGATAGGTGAAGGACAAATGCCCGTCCGGGAAGGTGTAGGTCTGGGCGGTCGGCGCCTGCACGGGTGGCACCACTGGCGCCGAGGCGACAGCTGGGGGTGTGGTGGGTGCGGGCGGG
>NZ_PCPR01000027.1 GCF_002979775.1 Arthrobacter sp. MYb23 | reverse complement strand
TGCGGAGTCAGCACGGCTGTGGGCTCGTCCAGGATGAGGACTTTAGCTTCGCGCACCAACGCTTTGATGATCTCCACGCGCTGTTGGACGCCCACGGGGAGGTCTTCCACCAGGGCGTCGGGATCCACGTCAAAGCCGTACTTGTCCGAAATCTCCCGGATCTTCTTCCGGGTTTCGTCCAGGCTGAGGAGCCCTCCCAAGGAGGTTGGCTCGGCGCCGAGCGCCACGTTTTCCGCGACGGTGAAGACAGGGACCAGCATGAAGTGCTGGTGCACCATGCCGATGCCCGCTGCCATGGCGTCACCGGGGCCGCGGAAGTTCACGGGCAGGTCGTCAACCAGGATTTGTCCGGCTGTGGGCTCATACAGCCCGTACAGCACGTTCATAAGGGTTGATTTTCCGGCACCATTTTCGCCGAGGAGGCAATGGATCTGGCCGGATTCGACCACGAGGTCGATGTCTTGGTTGGCGTAGAAGCTCCCGAAGGCTTTCGAGATCCCCTTCAATTCGAGTTTCACAACTCCACCGTTCTTTGCGCCCCGAAGGACGTCTGATTTGCTGGCTGCCAGACTTTGGGTTTGGTGCAGGTCCTGCCGGTATGTCTGTGCGACGGGACCTGCACCGTCTGGCTGCTTACTTCTTGGGACTTGCTTGCGATGAGACGACCAGCTTGCCGGAGATGATGTCAGCCTTCAGGGCATTGAGTTCGGACTTGGTCTCAGCAGGGACCGCTGAATCAAAGTCGTGGAACGGTGCGATTGCAACGCCGTCATTTTTAAGGGTTCCGACGTAGGCTTCGTTGCTGAACTTGCCGCCCTTGTCGTCGGAAGCAACCGATGCTACGGCCTGTCCCATCTGCTTCATGACAGAAGTGAACATCAAGTCTTTGTACTCGGGTGCGGTGAGGTAGCCATCGGAGTCAACCCAGATGAGCTTGACGTCCTTGCCTGCGGCCTTGGCTTCCTTGAGTGCAGCGCCCGCACCCTTCCCTACCGGTCCGGCTACGGGCATGATGATGTCCGCGCCCTGGTCCAGCAGGTTGATGGTGACCTGCTTGCCGGTGTCCTGCTTTTCGAAGTCGCCCGTGAAGGATCCGTCCTGGGTGTTCTTGTCCCAGCCGACAACCTGGACGGACTTGTTCTTGGCCTTGTTGTAGGCCTGGACGCCGTCGTAGAAGCCGTCCATGAAGAGGGTCACTGGAGGGATCTTGATGCCGCCGAAGGTGCCTACCTTGCCTGACTTCGAAGAGGCAGCGGCTGCATAGCCAGCCAAGTATGCAGCCTCAGCGGTGTTGTAAACGATGGGTTTGACGTTGGCGATCGGGGTTTCGTACGAGTAGTCGACGATGGCGAAGTGCTTGTCGGGGTTCTTTTCGGCAGCGGCCTTGGTTGCATCGCCCAAGAGGAAGCCCACCGTCACGGTCAGGTTGCAACCCGCCGAAAGCATGCCGTTGAGATTTGTCTCATAGTCGCTGTTGGCTTTCGATTCGGCCGACTTCAGGATGAAGCCGAGGTCTTTCTCGGCTTTCTGGAGGCCCTCGAAAGAAGACTGGTTAAAGGACTGGTCGTCGAATCCGCTGGTATCGGAGACGATGCAGCCGGTGTAGTCGCTTGCCGCGGCTGTGCCGGAGGTTGTAGCAGGTGCCGATCCGCATCCTGCGAGCACGAGCGCCGCTACGACACTGACAGCGGCGACACCACCCAGCGAACCGCGACTTGGTACGTCACGCAGTGGTTTCTTCATTTTTCCTCCAATGGAAACAGGATTTGTTGCGGTTACGGAAGTTGAGTTGAAGCTCTTGAGGATCCACAGAACTGATCCGAGAAGGCATGAATGCCACAAGGTTCTGCTATTGCCGCAATGACGAGTCAGAGTCAAAGAACGGGTGGCGAACACATATTGAACAATCGGTGTGACTTGACTCACCCAGCTTGCCGCATTAAGGATATGCCAGCAAGAATCAATTTTGACATAATAGATAGACCAAGGCTATTAATAAGTGATCGATGGAAGCGTCCGAAGCCGGGTAGGGCGCACCGTCAGTATGGCGAGACTTTGAAGGTTCGCAGGAACGTGCCGCTGGCCCAAGGAGAGGCATCGATGCAGTCCCGCTCTGCGGAGTTCGAGAGTACTCCCGGGGTCGTGCGCCAGACCTTGCACACTACCCGGGGAAATGCTCTCATTTGGAGAAAGGTCGAGCTAGCTTCAAGTGGACAACCGCGCGGGCGCTGTCCTTGGTTCCTGCATCAGTTTGTGTTTGAAAGCGCATCGTCGTAGATCGCCAGTGCAAGGCCTATCTCACCAGGGGTCACCACTGCCGGCGGGACGACATGCACGCGGTTATCGGCGATGAACGGCAACAGTCCGCGGTGGAGCAGTTCCGCTTTGAGTCTGCCCATTAACGCTGCACTGACGGGCCTCCTGTTCTGGCGGTCTTCGACGAGTTCGAGGGCCCAGAACACGCCGCGTCCGCGCACTTCACCGATGACACCGTGCTTGGCAGCAAGGGCCTTCAGGCCGGGCTCCAAATGGTCGGCGCCGATGCGTGCGGCGTTCCCGATGATGTTCTCTTCTTCGAACGCCTCAATCGAGGCCACGATGGAGGCAGCGGCAAGTGGGTGGCCAGAGTAAGTGAGGCCTCCGGGGAAGCCCCTTTCGTCGAAGGTGGCCGAGATTTCTTCGGAGATGATGACGCCACCCACCGGCACGTAGCCCGAGTTGACTCCTTTGGCGAAGGTGATGAGATCGGGCCTGACGTTGAAGGCGTCCAGGGCGAACCAGTCGCCGGTGCGTCCGAAGCCGGCCATGACCTCGTCCAGGATCAGGACGATTCCGTGCTGATCGCAGAGTGCACGGACGCCTTCCAGGTAGCCGGGCGGCGGAAGCAGGATGCCGGCCGTGCCGGGAACGGTTTCGAGGAGCACTGCAGCGACGGACTGCGGCCCTTTCAGTTCGTTAGTCCGGCGCAGGTGCTGCAAGGCGCGCTCCGCTTCCTGTTCCGGGGTTTCGGCCCAGAACTCGGAGCGATAAAGGTACGGCCCAAAGACGTGGACGTGTCCGCGGGAGTATTCGTTGGGGATGCGGCGCCAGTCACCGGTGGCCACGATGGCTGCACCGGTGTTGCCGTGGTACGAGCGGTAACGGGAGATGACTTTGTCCCGCCCGGTGTGCAGGCGGGCCATGCGGATGGCGTTCTCGTTGGCGTCAGCGCCGCCGTTGGTGAAGAACACCTTGTCCATATTCGACGGCGCGTGGGACAGGACCTTCCGGGCCGCCAGGGCGCGGGTGTGGTTGGCATGCGAGGGTGCAACCGTGGTGAGCGTGTCCAGTTGCTGTTTAATGGCCTCGATCAGGCGCGGGTGCTGATGGCCGATATTGGTGTTGACCGGCTGGCTGGAGAAATCCAGGTACGTCCTGCCCTCGTGGTGCCAGACAGTGCTTCCAGCCCCACCGGCGATAGCCAAGGGGTTCAGGGCGCCTTGCGCTGCCCAGGAATGAAAGACGTTCGCGCGGTCGAGAGCGACCACGTCGGAGTTGTTGACGGGTGTGGCCACGACGGGCTGGCTAGGGGCTATAAGGGTTCCTCTCGAGATGTGACAGATATCCCTTCATAGTCCGCCCGCAGACGGGGCGCGTCCTTGGACATTTGTATAATTTTCCCCATGGAGAACGAATCTCTGGCAAAGGTGATGTGAGTGCCACCGACCATTATTATGCTGCTGCAAAACAAAGCACTGAACCTTAGACTTGTTGTCCCAGAACCGAACGTCGATGCAGTGGCGACGCAGGTTTCATGGGTCCACAGTTCGGACCTCAAGGACCCCACCCCCTTCCTTGATCGCGGTCAGCTGCTGCTTACCGACGGAACACAATTCGCCGTCAAGGAGTCCGGGTCGGCAGAATATGACGCCTACGTTAGGAGGCTTGTCAACCACGGGATCAGTGGGCTGGGATTCGCCACCCAGGTAATCCACGGGGTTCTGCCCCAAGGGTTAGAGGAAGCATGCCGACAGCAGGAACTGCCCCTGCTGGAAGTGCCAGACAGGACTCCATTCATCGCAATCATCCGATTCGTGGCCGACTGGCTCGCCCGGGAACAGCATGCACGGGCAGAGTGGTCCCTTCAGGCGCAGCGCGCCATCGCAAGGGCCGCCCTCAGGCCCGACGGGCTCCGATCGATTCTGGCTGAACTTGAACGTCAGCTCCATGGCTGGGTGGCGTTGTTCGACGCAGCTGGGAACCAGATCCTGATGCCCAACAATCGTCCTGTGCCCGCAGCGTTGATGCCGGGAGTGCAAGACGCTGTCACCAAGGCATTGGATCAAGGATCGCGGTCGGTATCCCAGCTGACGGTCGCCAGCGAACAAGTCACCGTGCAGACTCTGGGGCGCAGACATTACCTGCGCGGCGTATTGGTCCTCGGCGCGATTGAACCCCTGGATCCGGCTCGCACGGACATCATCAACAGCGTCATTGCGTTGGCCAGCCTGGCGCTAGAGCAAACGCGCACTCTGGATACCGCACGGCGCCACCTCCGGGCGGGGGTTTTCGAACAGTTGCTGGCAGGAAGCGCAGATGTTGCCGAAAGGACCGCCCACCAGGTGTGGGGAAGGCTTCCTGCAGAGCCGCTGGTGGCGACGGTGGCACAACATCCGGGTCAAGGGCAGAACCTGTTCGAAGCTCTCGAACTCTTGTCGGATGATCATCGCGGGGCAGTCTTCTATACCCAGCGAAACGAGAACGTGGTTGTCCTTGCGGGATCAAACCTCCAGGGCAAAGTGGCTGCCCTCCTGGAAAGGTACGGAGCTACCGCTGGGGTCTCCAGAGAGGCGACCTTCGCCAATCTGGCCCAAGCCCTCAAGGAAGGAGAACGATCCCTTCAGCGGGCTATTGAGTTGTCCCGACCGCTCGTGGCATTCGACGAGATATCCCAAGGCGGCATGTTGGGTTTACTGCAGCGGGACGAAGCAGAGTCCGTGGCAATACGGCTCATCGAGCCCCTCGTCAAGCACGACGAATCGGAGCAGACGCAGCTTGTGCCCACCGTCTCGGTTTGGCTTCGGAACAACTGTGTTTGGGACAAGACCGCCCGCGAACTGGGCATTCATCGGCACACCCTACGGAACCGGGTCGACGCTGCCGGCGCAATCTTGGGGCTCAACCTCGAAAGTCTGCGTGACAAGCTGGAGCTGTTCGCCGCCGTCGAGTTTCTGGATGCGCACTAGCGGCGAACGACAGCCAAGGCCTCCCCGCAGTTCGCACGGAGGCCCGACTGTCAGGTAGCAGCACCTGAAATTTGGACGTGTGAGCTTAGCTCTGCGGGAAGCCCAGGTTGATGCCGCCGCGGCTGGGGTCGAGCCAGCGTGAGGTGATGGCTTTTTCGCGGGTAAAGAACTGGAAGCCCTGCAAGCCGTACGCTTTGGAGCTGCCGAAGATGGAGTCCTTGAACCCGCCAAAGGAGTAGTAAGCCACCGGCACGGGAATGGGCACGTTGATGCCCACCATCCCCACCTCAACCTCGGTCTGGAAGCGGCGGGCACCCAGTGCTCAGTGGATACATTTGGTGCTTGGCGAAGTGGCGTATCGACATATGGATAGGTCCCTCAACGCTGGCGCCGGTAATACGGTGTCTGTCAACTGGAAACTCCTATAGGAGGAGAGAATGAAACGACGCCAAGCCGCCTACCCGCATGTCTGCCGGACAGCATCAATTGCCGTACGTACGGGTGAGCACTGCCCGAACAGCGGCTGGTGGTCGCCGGACGCGATTGCTTCCGCCGTCCGGTATATCAGCGAGGGAAACGTCATGCCGACCTTCGGAGGTGCGCCCGTCCTTTGGCTACAGACGCAACGAAGCGCGTAGTTCCTAGTTGGCGGACCCAAGCGATTGGCGGCCGATACCCCCGGCGAGCCCTCGTCCATCCTCGGACGCATTCAAATCACCCTCGCGTTGCTTGCTCCTGCATGGAACTACACACGGCTCCATCGCAATCCGGCCGGTTAGCCATCTGAATAGCGCCGGACGTCCAACGGCGGGAGTTTTCGCATCCACTTCTACTCCCGCGGGCTTGGCGCCGATAACGGAGACTATGTCGTGTTGAAGCGCGCTGTACCCCTTCGGCGGTGTGTGGCCAGCTCGAGGTTGGCGAGACACTCTACGGGCACTTGGTGGCGCTCTAATTCCGGTCCGAGTTTCGCTGCCTACCTACGGACATCTTCGGCACGGCGAAATATACGAGGAGCTGCATGGCCTTCTGTTGCTCAGCTACCCCTTCACGGCTTCTTCCTGGGCTGTGTGCAAGTGAAACCTGACGGCCCTTCTCCGTGGTGATGGTCCTACTCGAGGTAAGTCGCGTCCGCGCCGGCGCCGTGGGTGTCGCTGCCGCTGTCAGCGGCTGACTTCTACCCGGACGTCCTGGCCCTCGAACTGCGCAAGCTCTTCCCGGGTTGCGTTGTAGCGGCCCACATGGATGGTCTGGTCCGAGAATCCGATGCCGGAGGCGTCGTAGTAGAAACCGAGGTTTCCCCAGGGGACGAAGTAGATCAAGTCGCCGTCCTCGGGGTCGGACCCGGGAGACCCTTCATGGTGGAGGGTCCTGGGCAGGTCCGCGATCTTCTCCCGGCCGGCGAACTCTTCCATGGTGAGGGTGAGTGGCAGCATGCTCAGGAAGTCCCTGGTGGCGGGATTGTCCTCAGCAATGGTGACGTCGAGGGATGCTGAGCCGGTGCTGAAGCGGACCACAGTGCCTACTCCGCTGCCAGCGATGGGGCTGGTGGTGGGACTAGCGGCGGGGCTGGATCTTTCGGTGGGGCGGGAGCCGTCACTGCAACTGACCAGTGGCATGGCCAGCGTCAGGCCGACCAGCAGAATTCCGGCGGTGAGGCGCTTCATGCCAAAGCACCTTCTTTCCGATCTTTGAGCATCAGGAGTGTGAGCGGCACGAAATAGAGCGCGGCGATGCCTGCCCCCACCAGCACGGGACCTGTGGCGCCAAGTGCGGACTCCAAGGCGTAACCGGCTATCCACGATCCCACAGCCGTGCCGAGGTTGAACGCTGAGGTGCTGAGAGCCGAGGCCAAGGCGGGCGCGTCCCCCGCATAACCAACGGCTTTGCCGATCAGAATCGGGTTGGTGGCCATGCCGAAGAGTCCCAGCAGGAAGACCAGAACCACTGTCACCACGGCGTAGTGGGAGAAGAGGGAAAGAGCGCCCAGCACCAGGAAGGTCATAGCCGCCGAGATGAACAGTGCAGGATAGGGGCGGTGCGCCCCGAAATGACCTCCCAGGTTGGAGCCAATGAAAGCTCCCACGCCGTACGCCACCAGAACCAGCGGCACCACGGAAGCGGCCAATCCAGTGTTCTCAGTGAGTAGCGGTGAGATGAAGCTGTAGGCAGCCAAGGATGATCCGCACACGATCGCACAGCCGGCCAGGACAAGCCAAACCCTCGTATCGCGCATGCTGGCAAGCTCAGCGCGCACGGACGGAGTGGGCCCGGATTCCGGCCCGGCCGGAACCAACCGGTACACCACAACAGCAGCCGCCAGCGCCAGAACCGCCAGAGCCCAGAAAGGGCCACGCCAACCAATCACCTGGCCCGCGAAGGCACCCAGCGGGACACCAACAACGTTGGCGAGCATGCCACCGCCCAACACGACGCCCAACGCCCGGGACGCTGAAGCTGCACCTGCTGCTTTAGCACCCACGACGGCGGCTACCGCCCAGAAAGCGCCCGTCGCCAAAGCCGTGAGGAAACGGGCACCAAGAATGAGGGTGAAATCAGAAGTGAGCGCCACGACGACGTGACCAACAGCAAAGACCACCAGTGCGAGGCTGAGCGTCAGGCGACGCGGCAGCTTGAGCGTCAGGATGGACATCGTGGGAGTGCCGACGATCATGCCCAGGGCAAAGATCGTGATCATGAGGCCGGCACTTGCCACGGACACCTCAAGATCGCCCGCAATCTCAGGCAGAATCCCCGCCACAATGAACTCGGTGGTTCCCATGAGGAACACACCTGCTGCCAGAACGTACGTCACCAGTGGCAAACGCCGGGTCTTGATGGTGGAAAGGGTTGCGGTCATGACTCCAGAACATCAGGATCTCAGAGTGTTAGGGAGTCCCGCTTGAGGGAGGTCCTCCGAGGGACTCCCTCGCTGTTCATCGCGCCTCTAGGGTGAAGAGCATGACTCAGACCATGACGTACGGGCACCTGGGCAGATCCGGGCTGAAGGTCAGCCGGATCGGCCTCGGCACCATGAACTTTGGGTACACCGCTGACGAACAGACAAGCTGCTCCATCATGGACACGGCCATTGACGCCGGAATCAACTTCTTTGACACCGCAGATGTTTACGGAGGCGTGCAAACACCGGATATGGCCAAGGGTTATGGGATCTCGGAAGAGATCATTGGACGGTGGCTCCAGCGAACCGGCCAACGTGACCGCATTGTCTTGGCCACCAAGGTCTACCAGCCCATGGAGGTGGGTCCCAACGATCGAGGACTCTCGGCTTATCACATCCGCCGTGCCTGCGAAGCGAGCCTTCGACGCTTGCAAACCGATCACCTTGACCTCTACCAGATGCACCACGTTGACCGGAGTACTCCGTGGGAGGAGATCTGGCAGGCCATGGAGCAACTGGTCCGCGAGGGCAAGATCAGTTACGTCGGGAGCAGCAACTTTGCCGGGTGGGACATCGCCCTGGCCCAGTCAGCGGCCTCGGCCCGGCACTTCATGGGCTTGAGCTCAGAGCAGAGCCACTACAACCTCGTCCAACGGGCGGTGGAGATGGAAGTCATTCCTGCCCTCCGTTCCCTGGGTATTGGCCTTCTCCCTTACAGCCCGCTGAGTGCGGGCCTGCTGGCGGGAGCACTCGACGCCTCAACAAAGGGCAGCGGTCCGGTCCACCCCGACCTCGAATCCCGGCGTGGCCAACTTCAAGCGTACGAAGATCTTTGCCGGGACATTGGCGCGAAACCAGCGGAAGTTGCCATCGCCTGGCTGCTGCGGAACCCAGTGGTCTCCGCCGCAATTGTGGGACCCCGTACTGCTGGAGAGCTCCTGGAGGATCTCGGCGCAGTGTCAGTGGAGTTGGATGACGCGACTGTGGAAAAAATCGACCGAATCTGGCCGGGGCCGGGCGAAGCTCCGCAAGCTTACTCCTGGTAACCCCCGAGGCGAAGGTAGAAACATGTCTCTCATTCTCGTCACCGGAGCTTCGTCCGGACTCGGCCTTGAAACCGTGAACGCGCTCGCAGAAGCAGGCCACGATGTGGTGCTCCATGCCCGCAACCCGGAGCGCCTGTCCCGGAAGGATGTGCATGAGCGGGTGGACAACGTGCTGTTTGGGGACCTTGGCAGCTTGGACGAGACGGTTCATCTTGCGAAACAGGCGAACGATCTTGGCAGCTTCGATGCCGTCATCCACAACGCGGGCGTCCTACGCGGCTCAGAGGTACTCGCCGTTAACGTGGTGGCCCCGTATGTTTTGACCGCACTGATGGCGCCGGTGAAGCGTGCGATTTTCCTCAGCAGTTCCATGCACCAGTCCGGTTCGGCGGACCCCACCACCATCGAATTCAGCGGCGCAAAGAACAACGGAAGGGCTTATGAGGACAGCAAGCTCTACGTGACTGCACTGGCCATGGCGTTCTCCGCCAGATACCCGCAGATGAAGGCGCATGCTGTGGACCCTGGATGGGTGCCGACGCGGATGGGCGGCTCGGGAGCTCCGGACAGCCTAGTGGAGGGTCACCGGACTCAGGAATGGCTCGCCACAGCCGAGCCGAACGGCATCAAGCCGCGATCCGGCGGCTATTGGTACCACCGCCAGGTCCAAAAGGCCCACAAGGCCGCGTCCGATCCCGGGTTCCAGGACGTGCTCCTTCAGAAGCTCGAACACCACACCGGCATCGCGCTGCCCTGACAGTGCTGCTCCAGCGGCGGCTCAGTCCTCGAAATCCCCGGCGTCCCTGCGGAAGGTGCCCAAGACGCGGATGAGGTGATCGACGTCGTCGGGCCCGAAGCCGGACTTGCCGAAGACCTCCGCGTTGAGTGCCGCCGTCGCCTTCTTGGCGAGGGTTCTGCCCTCGGCGGTGAGCTCGATCAGGGTGGTGCGCCCGTCTGTTGGGTGCGGGGAACGCGCTACCAGGGCGGCCTTTTCCAAGCGGTCGACGGCGTTGGTCACTGAGGTGGGGTGGACCTGCAGGAGCGCGCTGGCTTTGTTCATGGGCAGCGCGCCGCTGCGGGCGAAACTCAGCAATGCCAGCAGTTCGTAGCGTGCGAAGGTCAGACCAAACGGTTTGAGCACCGTTTCGATGCGCGCGAGCAAAATCTGTTGCGTGCGCATGATCGCAGTGATGGCAGCCATGGGCGCGGCGACGTCGCCCCAGCCATGCCGTTCCCAGTTGCGCTGGGCGTCGGCGATGGGATCGCGGGGGAGGGGGGTGCCCATGGGCCTCCTTCGGTTGCCGGAATAGCTTGGTGTATCGGGTGGCTAGTCTTTCAGATTCGGGAACTCTTCCTCTGTGTACTCCACGCCCAAACCGGTGGGCAGCGGACCGTCACCGTGCCTGGCTACTTCCGTCCCGCGCAGCTCCACGCGCCTGATTTTGCCGGAAATCGTCTTGGGCAGCTCGCCGAATTCCAGCCGGCGGATGCGCTTGAACGGCGCCAAGTGCTCGCGGCAATACTTCAGAATGTCCTCGGCAACCGCCGGCCCGGCTTCATAGCCCGCGGCCAACACAACGAACGCTTTGGGTACGGACAGTTTTACGGCATCAGGCGAAGGCACGACGGCGGCTTCCGCCACCGCGGGGTGTTCGATCAGGACGCTTTCGAGTTCGAAAGGCGACAACCGGTAGTCGGAGGACTTGAAGACATCGTCATCCCGGCCCACGTACGTAATGACACCGGTGGAGTCCCGGCTGGCCATGTCGCCCGTGTGATAGTAGCCTTCGCGGAAAGCTTCGGCTGTCTTGGTTTCGTCTCCGAAGTAGCTCTTCATGAGCCCTACGGGCCGGGGGTCCAAGCGCAAGCAGAGCTCGCCGTCGTCGCCTTCTTGCCCGGTGAGCGGGTCCACCAGGACCACGTCGTATCCGGGAAGCGGCCGGCCCATGGAGCCGATCTTCACCGCTTGGGCAGGTGTGTTGGCGATCTGCACCGTGGATTCCGTCTGGCCGAAACCGTCGCGGATGGTGACACCCCAGGCCTTTTCCACTTGGCCGATGACCTCGGCGTTGAGTGGTTCGCCGGCAGAGACCACCTTCAGTGGAGGGCGGGTGAGCTGGGTGAGGTCGGCTTGGATGAGCATGCGCCAGACCGTTGGGGGAGCGCAGAAACTCGTGACGCCCTCGCGGCCCATCTGGTTCATGAGCGCGGCCGCGTCGAAGCGTTCGTAGTTGTAGATGAAGACGGTGGCCTCGGCGATCCACGGCGTGAAGACGTTGGACCAAGCGTGCTTTGCCCAGCCGGGGGAGGCGACGTTCAGGTGGACGTCGCCTGGTTCCAGGCCAATCCAATACATGGTGGACAGGTGGCCCACCGGGTAGGACGTATGGGTGTGCTCCACCAGTTTGGCGCGGGAAGTGGTGCCGGAGGTGAAGTAGAGGAGCAGCGTCTCGTCGGCGCGAGTGGGGGCGTCGGGCGTAAAGTCCGTCCCGGCGTCGTACGAATCCGCATACTGTTTTGCCCGTGAGGTGGTTCCCTCGGATCCAACCTCGATCAGCGTGTAACCGCCCTCGACGTCGGCAAACTTGCCGATGTTGGCGCTTCCGACCGCCACCCAGGTGGCACCGCCGCGCTCCACCCGGTCCTGAAGATCGCGGGCGCCCATGAGGGTGGTGGTGGGGATCATGACGATGCCCAGTTTGATGCCGGCCAGCATGAGCTCCCACAGCTCAATCTGGTTGCCGAGCATGATGATCATGTGGTCGCCACGCTTGACTCCTTGCTCCCGGAGCCAGTTGGCGAGTTGGGAGGAGCGCTGGGAGAGGTCCATGAACGTGCGGCGCGTGGAGCTGCCGTCCTGTTCCACGATCACCAGTGCTGGCTTGTTGCCCCTGGTCTCGTCCGCCGCGATTTGGTCGAACCAGTCGAGGGCGAAGTTGAATTCCTCAAAGCGTGGCCACTGGAACTCGGCATGGGCTAGTTTGTAGTCTTCGCGCAGTTCCAGCAGCCTGTCCCGGGCCGCACGGAAGTCGTCTGTGACTGTCATAGTCCGCCTTTCGCTTTCGGGTTCCCTGGCACCTTCGCCGAAGCATCCCGCCTAGTGATCCACATCACCTTGCAATATACTAGGACATCCAAGGGTTTGGAAGAGCCTATGCGGGACATGACGAAGGGGTCTAATGCTCGACGAAAAAGCTGCCGGCACCGTTACCAGCGGTGCGGCATCGACACGCGTACTGCCTCCTTACCCGGAGGCGGACTTGATGCACGTCATTGACCTGCTCCCTCCGGAGGAACGCGCCCGGTACCTGGAGATCAGGGAGTTCCTGCAGACACGGATCCGGGCTGCGAGCATCGACTACTGGAACCGGGAGGAGTTCCCGTTCGGGCTGCTGGCGGACATGGCCAAGTTCGGGCTGGGCGGGCTTCAAACCGACGGTTCCTCAAAGCTGTTCAAGGGCCTCATGTACACCGAGGTGGCCCGCGCGGATGTGTCGCTATCGGCGCTGGTGGGGATCCACAACGAGCTCATTGTCGGCATGATTGACGAGCTTGGTTCCCCTGAGCAAAAGCGCAAGTGGCTGCCCGGGCTGGAGGCTTTTTCCCAGCTGGGAGCCTTCGCTCTCACCGAACCGGACCACGGCTCGGACATCGCCGGAGGACTCTCGACGACGGCGCGGCGCGACGGCGGCGAATGGGTCATCAACGGCGCCAAGCGTTGGATCGGGGCCGGGACCATTGCCGACTTCGCGTTGGTCTGGGCCCGGGACGAATCCGACGGGCACATCAAGGGCTTCATCGTGGAGACGGACCGCCCCGGTTACTCGGCCACCAAGATCGCCAACAAAATCGGCCTGCGCATTATGCAAAATGCGGACATCGTGTTGGATGAGGTGCGAATTCCATTGGAGAACCTCCTGCCGGGTGCCACGGAGTTCTCCCGCGCCAACGAACTCCTGCGCGATTCCCGGGCCTGGGTGGGATGGCAGGCTGCAGGAATTCAACTGGCCGCGTTCGATATTGCCCGTTCCTATGCACTGGAGCGCAAACAATTCGGCAAGGAACTGGCACGCTTCCAACTCGTCCAGCAGCAATTGGCGGACATTCTGGGCAATGCCAACGCTTCGCTGTCAATGATGGTGGAGCTCGCCCGGATCCAGCAGGCCGGGAAGCTCGAAATGGTGCAGGCCGCCATGTGCAAGGCCACCACTACCCGGCTCGCCCGCTCGTCCGTTGCCATGGGCCGGTCTTTGTTGGGCGGGAACGGCATCACCACGGACTACGAGATGGCCAAACTCTTTGGAGACGCCGAAATCCTCTACACCTACGAGGGCAGTTACGAGATCAACTCCATGATCGTGGCCCGCGCGGTGACGGGGAAGTCTGCATTCGTCTGAGACCTGACATGTAAGGAGCGTCCCTTCGCTGCTTGGATGCAGGCGAAGGGACGCTCCTAGGCAACGGGGAAACAAGGCTAAGAGTTTTGAGTCACCACCTCGGGGGACTCCTCGGGCGTGACCAGGGCGGCGTGCTCAGCCAGGACCCCGGTGTGGTGCCTGATGCGGAGGCGGTAGAGGAGCGTTCCGCCAATGACTACTGCCGCCACAAAGAGGACGCCGCCCCATTGCAGGTACCACTCGAAGGGCGGCACTGAGTTGTAAATCTCCGGCCGCGGCCACACCAGGTTCAGCGTCATGGCACCGCCCCACAGCACAGCCAGGATGTTGACGGGGAGACCCCATTTGCCGAGGCTGAATCCCGGTTCTGTGTCGTCGTCTTTAAGGGGCCACTTCTTCAGGAACCTCTGCCGCAGCAAAGGCACGGTCACCAGCAGGTAGGACAGGTAGATCAGGACGATGCTGATGCTGGAGAGAATGGTGAAGATGGCCGGCTGGGAGATGTTGACGATCAGCGGAATAACAGCCACGACGCCGATGACGATTGCTGCCACCGTGGGGGTTTTGCGGGTGGGATGCACTCTGCTGAGCTGACGGCTGAAGGGAAGGTTGTTATCCCTGGCCATGGCAAACATCATCCGGATGGCTGCTGCATGGACAGCCAGGGTGCAGACCACAACAGCTACCACAATGCACGCCAGGAAGGCCTTGCCGAAGGGGCCACCCAGCACCGAAAGCACGATGTACTGCAACCCGCCATCAGCGGCTCCGAGCTTGGGATCGGAAAGATCGGGTGCGGCCAGGATTCCGCCAAGCAGGAGCAGCCCTCCCAGGAGGAAGGATGCCGTGACGGCGCGCAGGATTGCCCGGGGAGCCGTCTTCTTCGGGTCCTTGGTTTCTTCGCCCAAGGAACTGGCGGTATCGAATCCGTACATGACGTAGCCCGAAGCCATGGCGGCAATAAGGAACACGCCAAAGAAGCCCAGTGGATGTTCTTCACCGAAACCTGCAGTATCCAGGAGCACTTCAGGGCCGCGCACGGAGTGCCAAATGAGCGCCGCAATCAGCAGGACAGCAGCCACCAGTTCCACGAACACGCCCACGCTGTTGATCATGGTCATGAGTTTCACGCCGAACGCGTTGATGACCGTGGAAATGCCGATCATGATGCTGGCCAGGAGGACCCCGTTGACGGCAAAGTCGTAAGGGCCCGTTCCGTCGCCCACCAGTTGGAAGCCGCTCCAGATCTGCGGCAGGGTGATTTGGAGGGCCAGGGCAACAGAACCCAAAGCCATGATGGAGGAGAGCAGCAGCAACCAGCCCGCCAACCAAGCCCAGGTTCCGGTGGAGAGCCTCTTGGCCCAGTTGTAGACCGAACCGGCCACAGGGTAGCGGCCGGCGAGTTCCGCAAAACACAGGGCCACCATGAGCTGGCCGACGAAAACGATGGGCCACGACCACGCGTAGGCGGGTCCCGCCGTCGAAAATCCGAAGTAAAACAGTTGAAAAACGCCGGTGAGGATAGAGATATAGCTGACGCCGGCGGCGAAGCTGGCAAACTTGCCGATGCTGCGGTCAAGGGTTTGGGCGTAGCCAAACTCGTCCATACCGCTTGCATCGCTCTTGCAGGGTCCTGTTTTGCTGGGTTCTGACATTCGAACTCCTAATTCAGACATGCATGAATGGTGATAGTCCGCGGCCGCCATTGGTCGCAGTCGATATCAAAAGCCGGGCACCACGGTGTGCCTCCGGCTGTTTCCCCCATCGTTTTGTTGCGTGGGTCTAAAAGCAGGGTGCCTGGTCAGGCGTGGGAGAAGCGGAAGTCTGCCTCCGTCGTCGTGGTTTCCTCCGTTCGGCTGGCACTGAGCTCGGCTTTGATGAGGTCCGCACAGCGCTCGCCGATCATCATCACGGTGATGTTGGGGTTCACCGTGACGTGTTCCGGCATGACGGAGGCATCTGCCACGCGCAATCCGGTAACGCCCTTGACCCGCAATTCGGGATCCAGGGGCGACATCTCGTCATCCATCGCTCCCATGCGGACCGTGCCAACGGGGTGGTAAACGGTGTTATGTGTTTTGCGGATGTAGTCCTGCAACTCTTCGTCGCTCTGTGCCTCGATGCCGGGGGAGAGCTCCCGTCCGGCCCACTCGGCCATGGCCGGCTGCCCCGCGATTTCCCGGGCTTTGCGGATACCAGCCACCATGACGCGCATATCGTGCCCCTCCGGATCGGTGAAGTACCGGGGGTCCACCATGGGCTTGTCGCGGAAGTCCCGGCTACGCAACCGGACGGTCCCGCGGGAACGGGCGTGCGTGACGTTCGGAGTGAGGCTGAAGCCGTTCTCCGTGGTGGGGTAACCGTAGCGCAGGGTGTTCATGTCGAAGGGGACGGAGCCGTAATGCATCATCAGGTCCGGCCGGTCCAGACCCTCCTCGGTGGGAGTGAAGATGCCGATTTCCCACCACTGGGTGGAGGTCTGAACCATGGGCTGCTTGGCCTCAAACTGCACCACGCCTTCCGGGTGGTCCTGCAGGTGCTCGCCGACGCCGGGGGAATCCACCAGCACCTCAATGCCATGCTGGTCCAAGTGAGCGGCCGGGCCGATGCCGGACAGCATGAGCAGCTTGGGGGAGTCGATTGCGCCGGTAGACAGGATGACCTCGCGATGCGCGTTCAGCCTGTGCGTCCGGCCGAAGGCCGAGTCCACGACGTCGACGCCGGTGCAGCGCTTGTCCGCGTCGAACAGCAGTTGGCGGGCCCGCAAGCCGGTCAGCAGCGTGAAGTTCTCGCGGTCCACGATGGGGTGGATGTAAGAGACCGAACTGGAAGAACGCGTGCCGTCCGAGCGACGGTTGATCTGGAAGAAGTTGGCACCGTTGATCACTGTGGTGCCGTCGTTGAACTTCGCCCGGGGAATGCCACTCTGCTCACAGGCGTCAAGGAGCGCGACGCCGGCGGGATCGTTCGGGGGAACGTTCATCAAATGCACCGGGCCGTCGTGGCCATGGTGGAGAGCGTCCGGTCCGGCGTCCTCGTTGGTTTCCAGACGTTGGTACAAAGGCCAGGCGGCACCAGCATTCCAGCCGGTGGCGCCGTACTTTGACTCCCACTCGTCCAGGTCTTCGCGGGGAGCCCAAAACGCGATACAGGAGTTGTGGCTGGAGCAACCACCCATGACCTTGGCGCGGGCATGGCGCATGAACGAGTTGCCGTTTTCCTGCGGTTCCACCGGGTAGTCCCAGTCGTACCCCGATTCCAGCAATTCCATCCAGCGGTCCAATTGCAGGATCTCGGGCAGATTGCGGTCATCCGGGCCGGCTTCCACCAAAGCAACGGTGACTGCAGGGTCCTCGCTCAGCCGGGCGGCGACGGCAGCTCCGGCAGATCCTCCGCCAATGACGACGTAATCGAACCCGCGCTCGCTGAGGTTCTCGATGTTGTCAACGTGCATCTATTTCTCCTTGCCGTGGTCTGCGAACCAGCCGGTCACCTGCGGGCTGGTGTTCTGGTAGATGTGCTTGGCTTCCTGGTATTCACCCAGTCCGGTGGGGCCGAGTTCGCGGCCGACTCCGGACTGGCCGAAGCCGCCCCACTCGGCCTGCGGAAGGTAGGGGTGGTAGTCGTTGATCCACACCGTGCCGTGGCGCAAACGGCCCGCGACCCGCTGGGCCTTGCCGGCATCCTGGGTCCAGACCGCGCCCGCCAGTCCGTAGATGGTGTCGTTGGCGGTGGCTACGGCTTCGTCTTCCGTGCGGAAAGTTTCCACTGTTACTACCGGGCCAAACGCTTCGTCGATGACTACCGACATTCCGCGGGTCACGCGATCCAGGACGGTGGGCTGGTAGTAGAACCCGGCGTCGAACGTTTCGCCCTCAGGGGCCGCACCTCCACACCGCAGCCGCGCGCCTTCGGCCACGCCGCGCTGAACGTAAGCGTCCACCTTCTCGCGGTGGGCAGCGGAAATCAGCGGTCCGGTTTCGGCGGACTCATCGAACGGGCCTCCGATGCGGATGCCCTGAGCCTTGCGGACCAGTTCGTCCACGAAGCGCTCGGCGATGGATTCCTCGACCACCAGCCGCGCACCTGCGGAGCAGACCTGCCCGGAGTGCACAAAGGCGCCGTTCAAGGCGTTGTCGACGGCGGCATCAAAGTCAGCGTCGGCAAACACGACGTTGGGGTTCTTGCCGCCGAGCTCCAGCGCCACCTTTTTCACGGTGCTGGCTGCGGCTGCGGCAATGCGTTTGCCGGTTTCCAGGCCGCCGGTGAAGGAAACCAAGTCAATGTCGGGGTGCTCAGAAAGTGGTGCGCCCGCTTGAGCGCCGGGGCCCGTTACCAAGTTGGCGACGCCGTCCGGCAGGCCCAGGTCCTGCAGCAGCTGCATGGCAAGGATCGCGGTGGAAGGGGTTAGCTCGGCGGGCTTCAGGACGAAGGTGCAGCCAGCGGCCAGCGCGGGCGCGATCTTCCACGCAGCCTGCAGCAGCGGGTAGTTCCACGGCGTGATCAGGCCGCAGACGCCCACGGGCTCGTAGACGATTTTGCTCACGACGGCGGGGTCCCCGGCGTCCACCACTCGGCCCGCCGACTGCCCGGCGAGCCTTCCGAAGTATTCGAAGCAGGCGGCGATGTCGTCAATGTCGATGCGGCTTTCGACGATGCGCTTGCCGGTGTCCAGGGATTCGGCGCGGGCGAATTTTTCCCGGCGTTCGCGAAGTTCCGCGGCCACCTTGAGGAGGAAGGCGCCGCGCTCCGGAGCGGGGACCGAGGCCCAGACGCCCGAATCGAAGGCTGCGCGGGCTGCGGAAATGGCTCGCTCGGCGTCCTCGCGGCCGGCTTCGGAGACGGTGGCGACCAGTTCGCCGTCGGCCGGGTTGCGGATCTCGCGCACCGCGCCGGAAGCGGCCGGTTCCCACGCGCCGTTGATGAAAAGTGTGGAGGCGGAATCGGAAAATGTGGCTTGGGTCATACGAAGCAGGCTAATGCACTTTGAACATCTGTTCAAGGAAAATTATGAACAAATGTTCAAAGAGCTTTAGCGTGCGTTAATACTGATGTTGTCGCGCATCTCCGCGATGGTGGTTTTGAGCGTCTGAACATTAGGGCATAGCGCCTCTACCTTCACTGTGACTGCTGGCTTGCTGAAGGTCCTCACCGCGGTGTACCCGTAGGAGTCGCCCGATGTGTAGGTGAGGGACAACATGTCCACTCCGCGATTACCGGCCATGCCGTAGCCCAGGGTGGTTTCCTTGACATTAGCGGCGAGGTCCGGCTTGCCGGGGATGAGGATGGCGAGGACCTTCAAAGTTGAGGCGTGGTCGTCACCGGCCACCAACTCGGAGGGCTGGTTGCGCACCTGGATGGTTCGGACCTTGCATTGTGTGGTATCCGAGCTGAAGGTCATCATCCCGTCCGTTGCCATGCGGCTGTAGTCGGCCTGCCATCCGGCGTTGGGATCCGTCAAAGAGCTGGCAATGTCAGGGGTGTGTCCACCACTTTCATCACCCAGGATTCTGTTGCCGTTCTCCCACGTGAGAGATTCAGTGGCGGGGTCGAGCTTTCCCTCGGCGCTGGCAGTTCCGGCGGTTGACTCAGCCTGAGGTGAGGGGGTGGAGCTTGTAGCGGCCGTGCTGGGATTCTCGGCAGGGGCTGTGGCGCCGGTGGCGCAGCCACCTAGGGCTGTGATGACAAGAATGGACGTGGTGGCCGCAATCAACGGCCTGCGGAATGAGGTCTCCATGAGGGCTCCTAAAGATTATGTCTATCGTTTGGATTAATCTACCATCCAGCTGCACCCATCCCCGGTCCCGCCCGCTACGAACTCCTCACATGAAAAAGCTCGGACTCCGGACCAAAGGCCCCGAAACCATGGCAGCGCTGGCAGGCGTGGTGTCGGCCGCCGTCGTGCTGGCCGTCGCCGAGCTGATCGGCGCATTCTTCACGGCGAGGGCAACCCCGGTGTTCGCACTGGGATCCACGTTCATCGACTTCACGCCGCCGTGGATGAAGGACTTTGCGATCGCCACGTTCGGCACCAACGACAAAGCGGCGCTGTTCGTGGGTATGGGCGTCACTATCGCCGTTCTGGCCTGCGTTCTGGGCGTTGTGGCCTACAAGAAGTGGGCACTTGGCGTCCTGGGTGTGCTCTTCATGGGCGCGGTGATTGTGGCAGCCGTTCTGACTCGGGCCGGTGTGGGGCCCGCAGACGCCATCCCCTCAGTGCTGGGGACCATCGCCGGTCTGATCGTCCTGCGCCGTCTCATGGTGCCGCTGTGGCGGATGAAGGCGTGGCCGGAAACCCCCGCTGACGTAGCAGCCGACGCCGACCGGCAGGTCGGAGGCGCCGGCACCAGCCGCCGTCGTTTCTTCGCTGCTGCCGGTATCACCGCGGTAGCTGCCGGAATCGCGGCCACCGGTGGGCGCCTTCTCGGAGCCGCACGCAACAACATAGCTCAGGCCCGCGACGCCCTCACGCTGCCGTCGCCTTTGAAGGCTGCGCCCCCTGTTCCAGCCGGCGTTCAGTCCCCGGTTGCGGGAGTCTTCCCCTGGCTGACGCCGAACAACGAGTTCTACCGCATTGATACCGCCCTGAGTGTCCCGGAAATCAACGTCAAGGACTGGGTACTGCGGGTGCACGGAATGGTTGAGAAGGAAGTAACCCTCACCTTCCAGGACCTGCTCGACGCCGACCTGATCGAATCGCACGTCACCCTCACCTGCGTCTCCAACCCGGTGGGCGGAAAGCTCGCCGGAAACGCCAAATGGCTGGGAATGCCCATCCGCGAAGTCCTGGCCATGGCCAAACCGAAAGATGGCGCGGACATGGTGCTCTCAACATCCATTGACGGCTTCAGTGCCTCAACACCACTGGAGGTCCTGCAGGATGACCGCGATGCCATGCTGGCCATCGGCATGAACGATGAGCCGCTTCCCGTAGAGCACGGATACCCCGTGCGGATGGTGGTTCCGGGCCTGTACGGCTTCGTCTCCGCCACCAAATGGGTGGTGGACCTGGAAGTCACCCGCTTCGCGGACAGCAAGGCTTACTGGACGGAACGCGGCTGGTCAGAGCGCGGCCCCATCAAGACCATGGCACGCGTGGATGTGCCCGGGTCCTTCGCGAAGTTGAAGGCGGGGAAGGTGGCCGTGGGCGGCACCGCATGGGCGCAGACCCGCGGAATCACCAAGGTGGAAGTACAGATCGACGACGGCGACTGGGTGGAAGCAACACTTTCCACCGAAGCATCCACCATCACGTGGCGCCAGTGGTCCTACGAATGGGATGCCACTCCAGGCATGCACTACGTCAAGGCCCGCGCCACCGACAGCACCGGTGAAGTCCAGACAGACAAGCGCGCCGACCCCGTACCCGACGGTGCCTCGGGCTGGCAGTCGGTGGCGGTGACGGTGGAGTAGCTGCTCAGCCCTGTTCTTTCGATCGGGGCCTCCCACCGACGGTGTTCCGCACTGAAGGAAGTGGGACGGGAAACTGTGTAGCGTTTAGGGCACCCCGGATTCTGTTGATCGAAGCAACACCCAGTCCAGGGAGTTTCTTTCGGAACTCCCAGAGGGGGAGGCTCGATATGGGAACCAATCGGGGGTGCAGCTTCGCATTCCGGCACCCGGCTCCCCAGCAGGGAGCAAGCAGCTCGTACGTCTCGTTATTGAGCGCTATACCAACGAGGCGCCCGTGCTTCTTTTCTACGTGGGATTCCCAGACATTCTGGATCGGCACTATGTGCTGACGAAGCAGAACTAAGCGAGTTTCGAGAAGTACGACTCTGCGCTTACACCGCTCACCAAACCCTAGAAGCGGCGCCCGTTAGCCGATCCCTCACCGGGACAGACCCAGTCGGAATGACGGCCACCGTTTGCAACTACCTTTACAGGCACACCTAGCGTGAGTGGTCATCACGGGTGATCAGGGGAAACTGCCCGATTAGAGCCACTTGCAGGGTGGCGATAGGTAATTACGGCGAAGGCGCAGCCGGTCAGAATCCCGGCTATCCAACTAATGAGACCGGCGCTGCCGGGTACGGGTACATCATGCAGTACACCCGAAACTACGACGCTGGCACACAGCCATGCGAGGATGCCTGTCACTCCAACGAAGAGAATTTTTGGTGCCGTACCAGGACCCACGGTTCGTGCCATTAGGACGACAAGTGCCACCACGAGGCCCAGCAGCACTCCTGCTGGTATCTCAAAGATGATGAGGTTTGCGATACCCCACATCAGAGTGGCCGGGCTGATGTGACCGATTATTTAATTGAGATTGAAGGCCAAGGCCCCTGCTGCGCCAAGAAAGGCGCCAAGCCATAACAGTCTCGTTGACAACTTCCCGGCTCTCCACCAGCCCGCTGGATTACTTTTCACCATGTTGCAGAACCGCTTGTCAAAGGTACGTCAGATTCCACCGGGTACTGTCGCAAGCCCAAGAGGTAGTAACCCATACTCATGAACGGAATTCTGCCACGGCGCAAAGGCCTACCCCCGCGCCCGCTGAAGGACCGACTTGCGAGCAGACGAACTTGGCCCGTGGATGCTTCAGGACGTTCGGCGCTGTGGGCTGCACACATGTGCAGCCCGAACCTGGACCCACAAGTGGTAGTGCTGACTCAGCCGCTTTTAGTTAGTGCATAACTCTTATTCGGCAAGTCCGGGTATCCAATGTAAATGACTAGTTTTACTTCTCCCTCTTTCTTCTCGATGGCCAAGCGCCTGGCCACCTTGAACCCATTAGGAGAGTCCGGCTGGTTTAGCACCAATTCAATACCGGACTGATTTTCAAATTTGGTCACATCACGCAGCTTCGGCTGGAATTCCCAGGTACCTGTTGACGTGAACGGGGATTCTGCAAGCTCATCGTCATTAAATTGACTTAAGGGAAAGTCTGAGACTGTAGCGGTGTTGTCCTCGTTGAGCTGGATCTCGGCCTCCGAAACATCCGCTCTCACGGTGCTTGCGGCAGCAGAATAGATCCAAGTACCAACCAGTTCACCCCGTTGGACCTCAGGCATGGTGGGGGTGCATCCGGCAAGCACCAGGACAGCCATGCACGCCATGACTGCTGGCCGGCTGCGCTTACGTAGCGGCAGGGTCATCCAGTTGTCTCCGTCCATGGTGCTAAAAGGAACAACCCAAGTACTGCGCCTTCACCCTCGGTCCGAGGACAAGCAATCAGCTCGCGCATGAACGGGTGGAATTTTCGGCCACCCTTTCGCGTCCATCACTTGTCTGCGTCGTCGCCCTTCACACTCATGATAGGGCTCTCATGGACAGAATCCTTGGCTCTCCGCAGGATCCCATGGGACCGAGCCAGTGAGACGTCTCGTATCCCAAGGGTTTCGAGACGGATTCGTGTGGAGCGTATCGGGCCTTCACCTTCACCGAGCAATTTTTCGGGCAGCGTATACGGGAGGACACCTTTGACGTCGGCTCCGCAAAGTCATCGTGGTTCGCCCTGGTACTGCAGAATGGCAGGCTAGGCTGAAGTGCTGACCTTGGGGGACACAGGGCAGCTGCACCAGATGAGCGACACCGTGTGGAGGGTGAAATGACCATTTTCCTGCTTATACCCGCGATAACCCTGGTCCTTTGGCTTGGTCACGCGGGCTTGGTCATCGCCGGCAGTCCTGCTGCCCGCTACACCCGCTGGGTCCTGTTCGGCTGCCTTCCTGTGCTTGCCGCAGGGATGCTTCTTTCATCCGGAGTTTTCGGGTTCGTGTTCGCAATCATTGCCATCCTGACCTGGCTCGGAATGATGCTCTTGGAAGTCATTCTCACGATGGGTTCGATAGTTGTGAGGGATGCTCGCGCGAACAGGGCCCTTTGAAAGCCGCGAGCTGCGGACTGTTGCTGCTCTGGTTGCCCTCTCCTAGACTCTCGAGCCCGTTAGCACCTCCATTGCACAACCAGCTCGGGGAGGGAGCCCCCTTTTAGGACAGTGAATCCACGGGTGTCTCATAACCCAGGTGCCTCAAATGCCTAGTCATGCGAGACGCTGGGCCCCTCCGGGTGGGACATTTAGCGATCACAGAACGCCGCCATCTATCGCCGAAAGTGACAACTGCCAGCCACATTCAATGTCCCTCTGGGGGAGTCGGTCTCGCCAGGGATGCTGACAATCGCGCCGCGGTAGGAGGCCGACGACGGCGGGTGCTGCCGCCGTCGTCGGCTTCCCTTTCCAGTGAGTAAGTGGGCGTTAGCCGAACACTCGGGTCCCTTCAGGTAACGCCGGCATGGAGGAGGCTCCGCCGCCGAGGTCCTTGTCATTGGCGGTCAGGCCGGTGGGGTCGTAGTAGGCGGCCACCAGGCGCTGCTTGATGTAGCCCAGCACTATCTGGCCCTTGCTATCGCAGTTCCTGGCGGTGATGGCCGTGAAGTTCTGCCAACCATTCCCCGCAGCCGGGCGGATGGTCTTGGAGCTCCACTGGGTGGGTGTGGCGTCCGGGATGATGTACTGGCGCAGTTCGCCGGTGGAGAGCGTGGCCATCAATACGGCAACGGGCTTGCCGTTGATGGCGATTGAAGGCGCCGAGCCGATGGATGTAATGGAGGCGCCACCGCCGAACACCTTGACCGTCCCGGTGATGGTCCGGGCGTTCGTGTCCAGGGTGTAGCGGTAAAGTTCGCCGCCGCTGGTGAGCCGGAAGATGAACTGCTGGCCCCGGACGTCGGCCGTTCCGCTGTAGGCGGTGGTGATGGACTTCTGGAACCAGCCGTTCCCGATGGTGGTCACCGGTCCGTCGATGGAGTGCTTCCAGGTGCCGTCCGCCTGGAGGTCCTGCCGCTGGTTGTAGAACTTCGCTTTGCCGTCTGAGGAAGTGCCGAAGTAGGAGAACTTGCCAAAGGTGTCGTCCCCCATCCCGCCGGTCTGCGTCAGGTACGTCGCATCGAACGGGACCGGCGAGGACCAACTATTGTTCTCCCAGCGGAGCTTGCCCCCGTTGAGGAACACGGCACCGAGATTCCCGTTCGGTTCCATGCTCAGCAGGCCGCCAAAGCAGTCGGCAGGCGTCGGCGTCGGGGTCGGGTAGGCCGTGGCGGCGCTGGCGGGAGCGGCGCCGGAGAGTGCCAGTGCGCATGCGGCGAGGCCCCCGAGCAGCTTCGAGGTGAGTTTCATACGCGGACTGCTCATCGCACGTTGCGCCAAACCTGAACGGCCCTGGTGCCTGCCGGGCAGTTGGCGTAGGAGGTGTTGAAGCCTTGTGAGGCAGGCATCTGCCACCTCCAGGGCCCGGTCACGATAGCCTCATGGCCGGTGGGGACATGACGGCACTTGCCCGCAACCTGATACTCAGTGCCCGGCGCATCGGAATTGCAACTGCCTCCCACACTGTATTCGTAGTGTATCCAGACGTTGCAGTTGGCATAGCCATCGTTAGCCAACGCAGGTTGAGCCGTGAGCAACGCCCCTCCCATGAAGGCAAGGGCCGCGCTGGCAGCAAGAATTTTTTTAGCAATCTTCATGGTGTTCCCCCCGGGTCGGTTAGGTAGTCCCTTGATACTCGGGCACACCCGGTCCTCGCGCTATGGGGCGAACTACCCACGCGTTGTGGTCAGCGAGGGGCGAACGCAATCTCTTCCGTGCGGGCAATGCCTCGCTGGATGGCTGCCTTGTCGATCCCCAGCAGCGTGGTGAGCCACATGCCGTTCTGCACCACAACGACGTCGGCCGCCCGGTCCCGGCATTCCTCAGGTGACAGTCCGGGAACGGCGTTGCCGATCAAGGCCGCGAGCCCTTGGAGATACCTCTCAAAGGCTGCGGCATTGATGCGTGCAAAGTCCTCATCCGCCTGGGCGAGGGCCCACAAATGAAGTCGGAGGGATAGGTACGGTGTGGTCAGAAGACCGGGATCCGCAACGCGACGCAGTGACTCCCGGAGTTGCTCGTCCGGTGTTGACGTAGCTAGAGGCTCCACCAGCAGGAGGTCGTGCTCTTCGATCTGGTGGAGCACCGCGCGGATCAGGCTCGATTTGTCTTCGTAGTAGTAGTTCACAAGCCCCAGCGCGACGCCGGCTTCACGCGCCACAGCGCGCATGTTGATGCCTGAAATGCCGTGGCGGGACAGTAGTTCCAGGGCCGCGTCGAGAATGCGTTTCTGCCTGTCAACCTGTTCGCCGGATTTCACGGTGCTTGTACCCATCCGGCCAGACTATTGCCTAACCCTGATCAGCGCATCCTGACCGTCTAGAGGTTCGTTTCCGCGTAAACCCGCAGGGCATCCCTGACGAAGGTGGCCCCTAATTTGCCGGTGCAGCGACGGGCTATTCTGCGTTTGTTAGGCCTTCACTGATTGAACGGGCCCTGACGGCGGTTCGTCCAGGCCGTCGTGTGCGGGCAACTTGGTAAAGCTGCGCAGCTGACGGCTGCAGAGGCAAATAAGCGCGCCGACCACGAACCCACAGCTACCCACTAGTACCGATGCTTGAACCCCTGCGATGGCAGCGACTGCACCACCCATGAGGGCACCGATGGGATCAACGCCCCAAGAGACGAAGCGTGCCGTTCCGGCAACCTTGGACAGGTGGCGTTCTGGGAAGAGAGCCTGTCGCATTGAGCGCCCAATGATCATGTTGACGACGATGCACAATTCAAAAACGGCGAAAACAATCGACGTAATCACGGCGGCGCCCACCCCGTGTGTAGCCGCCGTCAAGGGAAGGCAGAGCCCGGCAATGGCAATAATGCTGAAGGAGACAGTGAGAACCTGTCCCAGACGTGCCCGCTGCGTGATTCGGTCCGTCAAGGCCGATCCGATGATTCCGACGACGGCAGGTATAACGAACACCAGCCCCAGGAGTGCCGGACTCATGCCAAGCACTGTGAGTGCGTAGACGGAGAACACTGCCAGAATCCACGAGTCGAAAAAGTTGTACGCGGTGGCAGCGAGTAATACCACCCTTTGCGGCGTCTGCTTCCATAACAGGCTGAAGCCCAACCGGATTTCGCGAAGATGCCCGCGCACAGCGTTTTGTTGTGCGACGTCATGATCCTCCGCTTCCCTTGATGAGCGGTCGAGCGGAAGCCTGATGAGCATCAACGAGCTGAAGACATAAGTTACGGCATTAATGGCAACGATAAAGGGCGCCCCGAGGGTGCTGATGATGATTCCAGCAAGAGCCGCGCCGCCTGACTCAGTGACTGACATCCCTCCTTCGATCCACGAATTTGCGCGGATAAGGAGCTTTCGCGGAACCACCGAAGGGATCGCTGCAGCCATGGCGCTTTCGTACAGCAAAGTCAGGACGCCTACCGAAAAGAGTGCAATGGCAAGAATCTGCCAATTCAGGGAACCCGCCAGCATCAGAGCAAGAACCACGGCGAACACGATGAACCTGCCACTGTTGCACACATGCAGCAGGACTTGGCGCCGGGAGCGGTCCGCTATGACGCCTGCGGACAGCGAAATGAACAGCGGAGCCGACAGCCCAGCAGCCACCACCCAGCTGACCTGGGTGGCGTCCAGTCCAAGGACAGTAACGCCGATCACCGGCACGGCGAAGGCCATCATGGCTGATCCGGCATTCGACACGAAGTCGCCTACCCACAGCCGGTAGAAGCCGGTGCGGGCAAGACTGCCGTTCTGGTGCGCCTGTTGTTCGTCGGTGGCGTTTGTTGATGTTGTTTCGACCAAGAGGTCACTCCTGTGTGCTGTGTTTCCTGAGGACGTAGCCGCCCATGAGTGTAGTGGTGGTGCTGGCGGCAAGCTGATCTTCGGGGAGCCGGCCCAGCGTCCGGGCGAACCACGATGCCACAGCAGTAATTTGTTGCTCGCTTGCGGGGGGGCCTATGACTAACCTATAGTCCGCGTATTCCGTCACGAGGGTCCGGAGGGCGTCCTCGCGAAGGGTGCCTGTTCGCTGCTGGGGGAGCTTGTTGGTCAGGGGGTCATGGCGCTGATATCCGAGCGAGGTGTGCATGTCGGTATACCGGCTCATGACTGATCTGGTGTAAACGAGGTCGCGGGGCGCCCACTGAGGCGCGGTCACTTTCCGGGCCAGTCCGATTCCTCTATAGACAGGGTGCACCACCAGGCGTTGGCCGAGGGTGAGGGCGCTGTTAACCTCTGCAAACTCCTCCATCGCATCCGCCCACGCTGTTGGGTAAGGGGCGCAGTAGAGACGCGCGGCAACCGGCTCATCGTCTAGCTTCGCCGCCACGATGCTGACTTCACGCTGCTCCGGATCGAAGTCGAGCTTGGGATAATAGTGAAAGCGTTGCAGGGCGGCGTAGTCCGGAAAGGTGCCATGCCCGACGTCGATCTTCTCGCCAAGCGGCCATGACCGGGCGCCACTATGGTCTTGAACCCTCGGAGAGTCGTTGGCACGGACGCGGATAGTGCGGTCCGGCGCCAACGCGGTTTCAATGTCGTCGTGGGCAGTAGCAACCAGGAGATCGATGTTGCGCTTTCGGCAGGTTCGCTGCAGGTTGAAAGCGACAACTGATGCCGCCGTTCGGTCCACGGTGGACAGGAACTCGTCCACCAGTATCCTCCTGGAGCCGCCAGCAATCGCCGCCGCGAGACGGGCACGGAAATGTTGCCCATCCGAGAGCCAGGATGCCGGTCTGATGACAACCTGGGCATCACCAAGACCAAACTTCGCAAGGAGCGCAATGCGGGTGCCAAGGCTTCCTGTGAACTGATCGATCAGCGGCACATCCGGTGCGAGGTCAGGGAGAAGGCTCCACGAGGGGTCAATGGTCTGGACCTGCCGCAGAATCGCAGACTTACCGCAGCCGCTGGGGCCGGTGATGAAAGTAATGCCGGCCCCGATCTGAATGTTCAGCGGGGGTATGGCAGTCCAGACGTAGTGGGCGTCCTCGAAGAAGGCGTCGACGACCGCTGGCACCAAGGACCCGCCACTGACCGGCGGGGCCTCCCTAGCGGTCACTTCGTGGCCGCTTTCTGCAGGAGGTCCAGATGCTGGTCGCCGTACTCCTGGTAACTCGACGTGGCACCATTGATATGCCCGATGCTGACGCTGGTCAGGACAATCTGTTCACCGGCTGACAAGTTAAGTGCCGCCTCCATCTCTGCGGCATGGATGGCATTTGACGGCACGGCTCCCAGTCCCTTGTCCGCAGCAGCGAGCAGGGCGTTCTGGGACATGTGCCCGGCCTGAAGCAACAGGGCGTTGAAGCCGGAGGCGGCGTTGTACTTCCACGCGGTGCGAGCCACCGCGCCGACTATGACGATGATCGCGGCCGCGGTGTCCGCCCACCGTTGGTTCCCGAGCAGTCGCATCGCATTGGTGCGGACATTAACTGACACCACTTCAAGGGCATTGGATGTTGGCCGGTAGCGGTATACACCCTGCGACATTCCTTCGACGTTCTGGACGATGACATAGCAATCTGCGCCGTTAAGGCCGCCGGCGCTGGGTGCAAATGAAAGTGGGAGGGGCGGACGCATCGGGGCTTCCCGGTAGCTTTGGATTCCAGCAGTCGCCCAGAGCACACTGCTGAGGTCCTGGAGGCTCACTGCCTCTTGGATGAAATCGCGCCGGCTCCGACGTCGTTCAAGTGATGACGTGAGTCCAGAACCCAGGGAACCGGCAGGCAGACCCACGGCCGTTGCACCCTCCGGCACCCCGGGGGCGAGGTCGTCTCCGGCATGATCGCGGAGAGCCCGGCCGAAGTCCATCGCTTCGGTTCGGTCATCGCTGAATCGGAGGCTTCGAGTTACCAAGTGGTGGTCTGCCGTGGTTTCGCCAAACGGCCAATTGCTGCTGAAAGTGGCTTCTGCCCGTTCCGCCTCTGAGCCCTCTTCCAGAAGGAATCCATCCGACACCAGCGCTTTCAGGATTTCAGCTGCCCGTTGGTTGTCGCCCACGCCGTCATCAAGCTGCCTGCGGATCCGGTCAGACTCCGTCCATTCAGTGCTCTGCCGCAGGATGTTCCAGATCGGCTGCGGAATTCGGCGGACGGCACCGTTCGATGGGTTGGCGCCTACCACGCTCCCATCCCGAAACCGAAAGGTTAACCGGTGGGCAGTACGGACCCTGGCGTTCATTCTTCTCCCCATTGAATTTGTTCCCAATCGACTTCAGCCCTGGCGTTAACAATGGGCCGGTCCACTCTTATACGGCCACTGCTGCTGAGCGTCGAGACTGCCCGTAAGAGTGGCATAAATCCACGTCCGACCCCGAATGCCGTGTCAATAATCTCCAGCTGTGCACCATGAGTGGGTGCATCTCCCCGCAAGTATTCGTCGTAGTCCACTGAATGCAGATGGCAGGAAATACTCTGCCGGGATAACTGCTGCTGGATATTCGTGGCGACGATTCTGTTCGGGTGGAAATCGGTGTATTGGATGGTTATCGGCCCATATCCGCCATTCCCAGTCATTGTTGTGTGGGCAGCGGGCAGTTCCGTGTACGTCCCCCCGGTCACCGCGGCCAGTTCCAACGGATCTAGTCTTGCCGCGAACCCTTGGGAAAGCGTTGATCCCTGCGCAAACCTCAGTCCCATCACCAGATCGACACTGCAGTTGAGGTATTTGTCCCTACGGAACGGGCGGCCGCCCAACACTCTGGTCAGGTCCAGATCCCCTCGCACAAACATCGCCTCTCCCTCGCCAACGGATTCGGTGGAAATGATGCTGACTTTGTCCACTCCCTGACTTTTCAAACCGCGGCGACGCCGCAGGTCGACTGTCCTGCCGCCAGCGCCTATGTCATCGATGACATAGGGTCCGCTCGTGTGTCGCGCCGCGCTGTCCCGGATACAGGGAGTCAGTGAAAACGCTGCGGTGGCGAGGAGCATCTGTAGGCGTTCAACCGGAAGAGGACTGTTTATCAGCAGCCTGTCCGCTTGGCACTCGACAACCCAGGAGCGGTGACTTGCCGCTACTGCGAGTCCGCGTGCAACACAGCGCTCGAGTTCCGCGACGGTTACTCTGTGGCCATCCGTCCACGTCGTGTCTTCGGCGGGATACAGTGCGGTCACGTTCTCTTCGACCTGTTCAAGACAGGCTGCTTGGGGAACGAGCGATCCGTTGGGGCGAAGGAGAAATGGGCGGGCGTGGACGGCTGATGTGGTGAAGGCCCAGGCGTGGTCAAGGTGTGGGGGGAAGGTCACCCGCCGCAGCGGAAGCTCAGCTTCGGCACTAAGCATCATGGTGCGCACAGTCCCGGGCGAGTGAGCGGTGAATTGTCAACGAATTGAACTCAACAGTCATTCGAGTCGGCTCGCCATCGGTGTCCGGGTCCATGGCCCAGTCAAGGACACGTTGTGCCATGAGGGCACCCACCAACGTATTGGTGACTCCATGGGACCACGGGGTCACGGCTTGCTTCGCAGCCCGGGACCCGTACCAGCACGCCAGACATACTTTCTGGCGGGGGCTGAAAAATGGGCCCACATGGCCAAGGTCGACGCCCACAGCGCCGGTCATCACTGGTAAGCCAGCGGACAGGCAAGCAGCAACCACTTGCTGTTCAATCCCGGCCGGTGAGTCGATGCACGACGCCACGACGGTGACTGACGGGTATTCGCCGAGTACCAACGACACATCGCTCTCACTGGAAATCCGGCGATCGACGGTTTGGATGTCAGGATCTTCCACTCGCTCCGAGATCCAAGCCTTCGTCGTTTCCAGTTTGGCGGCACCAACGTCGGATGTCCGCCAAAGGAATTGACGGTTGAAGTTGGAGAGCTCTACGGCGTCGTGATCGACGAGGACGAAGCGGCGTACGCCTGCTGCGACCAAGTGTTGGATCAGGACCGTTCCTGTTCCGCCGACGCCGAGCACCAGGACGCACTGATTACCGATCTGCTGCTGCGCAAGCTGTGGAGCCTTTGAACGCGTGGCCAGGTATCCGAGGGATCGACTCTGGCGCTCGTCCATTTCCACGTGAGGATGGCGTTCAATGATGACGTGTCGCTCCACGAGTGCGTTGAGTAGTCTGCGCATTGCGGCGTCCGCTGTGGACGGATCCGTCATTGCCGCATGGAGCAGACTCGCAGTGGCGTCGTGTTGAAGCAGAGCCACTGTCCGGCGGCTGTACTCGTCCTCGATGGTCAGGGTTTCCTCGTCGAATGTGACGGTTTTTGCGGGGTGAAATTCGTAGTGGAACATAAGATGCGGCGGGCGCCCGAAGGCACCCGCCGCTCCCTTTCTTCTTCGATCAGCAGCGGCGCATCACGAATTCACTGGGATCAAAGCTTGTGGTTGTCTCGAAGAACTCGTCGAACTCGATGCCCTTCAAACCATTCTCGAGCGCTTCGAGCGCTCCGGCTTCAGTTGCCACTTCAAGATTCTGCATAATATGCTCCCGTTCGTTATCGGACGGAAAATGCTTTCTGCATCCCCGAGCATGAGCATAGGGCAACTCCGTTGGCGAGGCCAGAGCAAAATGACAGAATTCATCAATTTATTTGAATCGTTGTGTCAATAAAATCGTTATTCATTCATAATATGGTCATCATGAACAATGGTCGGGCATTCTTGCACATTAGTTTGCGAAACAAAAGTCAAGCCGTGTAGCTGGTTTGGGCTGCTAGAGGTTCGTTTCCGCGTAAACCCGCAGGGCATCCCTGACGAACGTCGCCCCGGGTTCTCCGCCGTAATTGGCAGCGAACCGCGGATCTGCAACGTACATTTCGCCGAGTCCTATGACGTAACCCTTGACGTCTCCGCCAGGTGCCGCCGTCGGGGTTCCCGGAATGCCGCGAAGCCACTCGACGTGACGCTGCGCGAGGTCCTGCGCTTCAGCGCTGTCCGGTGAAATCCCGGATTGTGCGGCGGAGATCCAGTCCGTGCCCAGTTTCTGGACGCGGTCCTTCCACTGCTGCTTTTCGTCGGCGCTCATTCCGCGCCACCAGGAATCACTGGCGGCGTAGGCATCCTTGCCCCAGCGTTCCTCCACCTCGTCCTTGTACTGAGTGTGGTCGAAGCCGTCAAACATGTTCTGTGCCATGTACTTTCCATCCCCTTTCATCGTGTCGATGGTTTGCCGAACGGAGGCGATCTGCCGGGTCAGCCTGTCCTGCTCCTGGGCGAGCCATTCCAGATGGCTGCTCAGCGCTTTGACGGTATCCGTCTCGCGGTCAAGAACTTCGGCGATGGCCGGAAGGCCCAGCCCCAGTTCCCGGAGCAGCAGGATGCGCTGGAGCTGAACCAATGCCGGACCGTCATAGTAGCGGTAGCCGTTATGACCGGTCCGGCTTGGTTTCAGCAGCCCGATGTCGTCGTAGTGACGCAGCGTGCGGCTGGTGGTGCCTGCGATCTTGGCGATTTCCTGGATTGACCAGTCCATACGTCCTCCGTCCTGTGCTTGTTCTTCGACAGTAGAGGTTGACGTTACGTCAAGGTCAAGGGGATGGTGGCCACCACTTAGTCGGCCAGGATCAGGTAGAGCGCCCGGCGGGTTTCGTCCAGCTTCTCGATGGCAGCTTGACGCTGTTCATCGGTAGCGGCTGCGCGGAACTGGTGGATGACGCCCATGAGCTTGCCGACACTTTGGTGGAATGCTGCACCGGTTCCATCGGCCTCGGTGTTCCAGGCGTTGGCGAGTTCTTCCTCATGCTCGGCGACGTAGGCCTTGCCGTCGTCGGTAAGCGTGAACTCGGTGCGGCGGCCCTCGCCGACGGCGACGATCAGTTCTTCGTCCACCAGCTGCTGCAGGGTGGGGTAGACGGAGCCGGGGCTGGGACGCCAGGCGCCGGACGTCTTCTCGGCGATGGTCTTGATCAGGCCGTAGCCGTTGGACGGCGCTTCAGCCAAGAGCGAGAGAATCGCTGCGCGGACATCGCCGCGGTTAGCCCTGCGCGATCCGCCGGGACCGAAGCCCCGAGGCCCAAATCCGGGGCCAAAGCCTGGGCCGAAGCCGCCGGGACCAAATCCGCCTCCGCCGTGGCCGCCCGGTCCACGCCGGCCTTTGCCTCGGTTGAAAAGACCTCGGCCATGTCCGTGTTCGGGATGTCCGTGATCGTGCTCGGGGAATGAGTTGTTGTTTTCGTTGATGCCTTTCATAACAGCATCGTCCTTTCGGTTGTTGTTACGCCGAAGGAGTATCGGCGATAGTTAACGATATATCGGTAACTATCGGAACGTCAAGACCCGATATTTGGGAGGTGAGAGATGGACGGCGGGAAGGGCGCGGGAGGTGAGAGAGGGATCGTGGGAAGGGCGCGGGAGGTGAGAGAGCGTTGCTTAAAGCACGACGGCGGGTGGCAGCTTCCGTAGGGAAGCCGGCACCCGCCGTCGTGAATGGTTAAGTCGTGAATGGTCTAAAGCGACGTGGCTATTTCCACCACGTATCGAAGATGGTGACAGGAACAGTGCGCTTGTGACGCGTGCGCAGGTACTTCTGTTCCAGCAACTCTGCCGCGTCCTCGGGAACGTCGCGGCCTTCAAGGTAGTCGTCGATGGTGTCGTAGCTGATGCCGAGCTCGTCCTCATCGGTACGGCCAGGCTTGTTGTCCAGGAGGTCGGCGGTGGGAACCTTCTCCCAAACCCGTGAAGGTGCACCAAGCTCGGCCAGGAGTGCGCGGTTCTGGCGCTTGTTCAGGCCGAACAGCGGCAGGATGTCCGCGCCGCCGTCGCCGAACTTCGTGAAGAAGCCCGTCACGGACTCGGCGCCGTGGTCCGTTCCGATCACCAGGTAATTGTGTTCGCCGGCCAGTGCGTACTGGGCGATCATGCGTGCGCGTGCTTTGGTGTTGCCCTTATGGAAATCGGAGATCGGGGCGCCGGTGGTCTTCTCGAACTCGTCCTCGAAGCCGTCCACGGCCTGGGAGATGTTGTAGGTCCACTCGGTCTTGGCTTTGATGAAGTCCAGGGCCGCCTGGGCGTCGTCTTCGTCATGCTGGATGCCATAGGGGAGGCGGACGGCAACAAAGGTCGCGTCCACGCCCTCGGCTTCCAGTTCCTCCACCGCCAACTGGGCCAAGCGGCCGGCAAGGGAGGAATCAATGCCGCCGGAGATGCCGAGAACGAATCCCTTGGTGTGCGTCGCCTTCAGGTAATCCTTCAGGAAACCGACGCGCTTGCGGACCTCCTCTGCGGGGTTGATCCGGGGCTGGACGCCCATTTCTTCAATGATCTTGACCTGGAGTTCGCGCATGGTCCAACACTAGTCAGCATGGCTGCGGACGCTCAACCATATTGCAGACTTCCAGCCCACGTGTCAGCTATTTAGAGGGCACCGGGCCTGTGGAGCCGCGGACGGTGAGGTGGGTGGGCATGACGGAGCGGTTGCGGTTCCCGCCGCCGGCCAACGGATTCAGTTGGGCCAGCAACATGGACACGGCCACGCGTCCCGCCTGCTCAATGGGTGAGCTCATGGTGGTCAGGGGTGGATTGCAGAAGTCCGCGCCAAAGATGTCGTCGCAGCCCACGATGCTCATGTCTTCCGGCACCCGGAGGCCGCGTTCACGGAGCCGTTGCAGCATGCCGATGGCGATCAGGTCGTTGAAGACGATGCACGCAGTGACCCCGCTGTGCACGGCGGCGTCTGCTGCAGCCGCACCGGACTGGGTCTTGGGCGCGAACGGGCCAAGGCGGCGGACTTCAACTCCGCGCTCCTCGGCGGCTGCTGACAGGGCATCCCAGCGGCGGGCGCTGGACTGTGAAACGGCGGGGCCGGAAACGTAAGCAACTGAGGTGTGGCCCAGGGAAATCAGGTGGTCCAAGGCCTGCGGCATGGCTGAAGGGGTGTCGATGATGACGGCGGGAACGCCGTCGACGTCGCGGTTCACGGTGACCATGGGCATCCGGGCTGCGGCAGCGGCAAGTGATTCGTCATTGAGGCGGGACGCGGCCACGATCACGCCGTCGGCACTTTTGCGCAGCTGCTCCAGCGTGCTGGCCTCCACCTCGTCCGATTCCTCCGTATCAACGAGCAACTGTGTGTAACCGGCTGCCTTGAGTTGAAGCTGCGTTCCCCTGATGAGGTCGAAGTAGAACGGGTTGGTGATATCCGGAACCAAGACGCCCACAGCACCAGTCCGGCCGGAGCTCAGCGCTTTCGCCTGGGAGTTGGGCGTGTAATTAAGCTCGACGGCGGCGGCCTGGATCCGCTCGCGGGTGCGGATATTGACGCGCTCCGGATTGGCGAGGGCCCTCGAAACGGTGGACGCTGCTACGCCACACAGCGCAGCGATGTCATGGATGGTGGCAGGCCGGCCTGTTGCCATGGGTTGCGTCGCCATGGGCGTTCCTCTCTGAACAGCAAACATGGGCGTTCCTCCCGGAACGACAAGATCATCCGGCTGTGACTACTGCCACACCGTTGAACAAGAATGCCACAGGATGGCAGCCTATGGCAATCGGTTGTCAAGTACGTGCCAAGATGGCTAAACTCGAGGGATAACACCCGCCTGTGAACTGCGTCACCGCGCCCCTCGTGTGCCGCGCCAGGCCTATCAAGGAGATTTCGTGACTCAACCCAGCGCCGTGTGGAGCCTGTCCGGTTTCGGCGACGAAGTAGACCCCGATCCCGCCATTCAGGCCGCCGTGTTGTTGGCCCTCGGTGCGAGCCACATCGAAGTCCGCAGCGCGTGGGGGACCAACGTTTCAGAGCTTGAGCATGATGCCGTCCTGCGGCTCAAGGCAATCCTTGACGAGAACGGCCTCAAGGTTTCGGCTGTTGCCAGCCCCATCGGCAAGGTGGATGTCAGCCTCCCCGTGGACCATGAGGTGACCCGGCTTCGCCAGATCATCTCCGTTGCGAAGGCCCTGGACACCAAGTACGTCCGCATCTTCTCCTTCTACCGCGGTGAAGGCCAGGAGCAGGAAGACGTCCGTGAGGCAGTCATGGAGCGCATGTCCGCGCTGGCGGCAGAAGCCGCAGAACACGGCGTTGTCCTTCTGCATGAAAACGAGAAGGGTATCTACGGCGATACCCCGGATCGCGTCCTGGACATCATGGAGACGGTCAATTCGCCGGCCCTCCGGGTGGCATGGGACAACGCCAACTTCGTCCAGGTGGGCGTCAAGCCCTACACCGAGGGATATGCCATGCTGCGTCCCTACCTCGAGTACCTGCAGGTTAAGGATGCAATCGCCACCACAGGTGAAGTAGTTCCCTCCGGCGAAGGCGATGGTGAACTGGATGCCACCATCAGCGCTCTCGCTGCCGATGGCTACACCGGCTTCGCCTCACTGGAGCCGCACCTGGCAAGCGCCCACGAGCTGGGCGGGTACTCCGGCCCGGTTGCTTTCGGAATCGCCGCCCGCGCCTTTGCAGGCCTCGCCGCCAAGAACGGCGTGACCCTGGCCTAGCGGCCCGGCATCCAACAACCCGGCATCCAACCACTCAGCATCAACCTTCGAAGGAGCAGGTATGCCTACAGCAGCAATTATTGGTTGCGGCGACATCTCGACCATCCACTTTGCGGCCCTGGACACCATGGACAACGCCGAATTGGTGGCGGTCTGCGATACCGATCCGGAAAGGTTGAAGGCGGCGGAAGCGGCCCACGGCGTCCCCGGCTACGCGGACTACCTGGACATGCTCCAGAAGGTGCGTCCCGACGTCGTGCATATTTGTACGCCGCATAACCTTCATGCCTCGGTGGCCGCTGACTGTTTGGAGCGGGGCGTCAACGTGATTGTCGAGAAGCCGCTTGCCCACACAGCGGCCGAGGGGCAGCGGCTGATTGAGGTGGCGGAGCGAAGTGCGGCGAAAATCGCCGTCTGCTTCCAGAATCGCTACAACGCGACGTCGCAGGCCATGCATGAACTGCTCGACGGCGGCACGCTGGGTCAGGTGATCGGCGCTTCGGCAACCGTCATGTGGCACCGGGACGCCAGCTACTACCGCAACCGGCCATGGCGTGGGACGTGGGCCGACGGCGGAGGTGGTCTGATGATGAACCAAGCCATCCATACCGTGGATCTGCTGCAGTGGTTGGTGGGCGATGTTGCCAAGGTGGAAGGCCACGCGTCCACCCGTTCCCTGGGCGGCGTGATCGAGGTGGAGGACACCGCAGAGTTTGTTGCCGAGCACGTCAACGGTGCGCGAAGCGTCTTCTACGCAACGCTGGCCAATGCGGTGAATGCGCCGGTGACCTTGGACATCGTCACGGAGAAGGCGACGCTCAGCCTGCGTGGCGACCTCACGGTGAGCTATGCCGACGGCGCGGTGGACGTCATTCCGGAGAGGGTGGCCGAAAGTGGTGGCAGATCCTACTGGGGCGTGTCCCACGAGCTTCTGATTGCGGATTTCTACAACAAGCTGCAGGACGCCGGGCCCTTCTGGATCAACCCTGCTGAAGCCGGAAAATCCTTGCGGATCATCAAGGATATCTACGCGCAAAGCTACCCGGAGATGGCTGACCGGGTGGGCTAGGCAAGCCCTTTGGCAACAATCTAAGAAACTTTTGACAATCGGTTGCCAAGACTACGCAAAGTCCGTACTGTAAATCTCACACCCAAGAAAAGTGTGGCGCAGGCCACACGCTCAAGCTCTGACTCGCATCAGGCTATGACTCAGTAGGAGCCAACAATGAAGTTAGGTCCCAAGGCGGCAGCAGCCGCCATCGTACTTAGCGCCTCCCTGGCGCTCACCGCCTGTGGCGGAGGGAACGCCGGTGCCGGAGCTGGCTCCACGTCCGGCACCAAGACCGTCACGGCCCTGACGCTGGGAACCCTCCGGGACCTCACGTCCTGGGACCCGGCACAGGCTCACGTAGGCCACGCACTCCAGCCGTACCAGGCAGCCTACGACTCCCTGATCCTCCGCGAACCGGACGGCAAGCTCAGCCCCATGCTGGCAACCGCGTGGAAGTACAACGACACCAACACCAAACTCACTGTTGACCTCCGGACAGATGTCACCTTCAGTGACGGAGCCAAGTTCGACGCCGCTGCAGCCAAAGCGAACATGGACCACTTCAAGAAGGCGAACGGCCCCCAGATGGCCCAGCTCAGCTCGGTTTCAGACGTGGCCGTAGTGGACGCAGACACCATCGATATCAACCTCAGCGCACCGGAACCGGCCCTGGAATTCTTCCTCAGCCAAGCCGCCGGCCTGATGGGCAGCCCCGCAGCACTGGGCACCGACGCAATCAAGACCGTACCCGTAGGCTCCGGTCCGTACGTAATGGACAAGGCAGCCTCCGTGAAGGACTCCCAGTCGGTGTTCAACGCCCGTGAAGGTTACTGGAACAAGGATCTCCAGAAGTACAAAAAGCTCACCCTCAAGGTCCTCCTGGATCCCACCGCCCGCACCAACGCTCTGGTGTCCGGCCAGATTGACGCCACGCTGCTGGACCCCAAGAACGGCAAGCAGGCCGAGGGTGCCAAGATGAAGCTCGAAACCAACCAGGTTGACTGGTCCGGGCTGCTCCTGCTGGACCGTGAGGGCACCAAGAACCCGGCGCTGGCCAATGTCAAGGTCCGTCAAGCCATCAACCACGCCTTTGACCGCAAGACCATCCTGGATCAGGTCATGCTGGGCCAGGGCACTCCCACTTCACAGCCGTTCGGCAAGGACAGCGGCGCCTGGAGCGAGGAGCTGGAGAACTACTACAGCTACGATCCCGAGAAAGCCAAGCAGCTCCTGAAGGAGTCCGGCTTCGAGGGCAAGGTCAGCATTGACGTTCCCACCCTTCCCGGTGCTGAAACCCTGATTTCCGTCATGAAGCAGCAACTCGCAGACGTTGGCATCACCCTGAACCCGGGTGCGGCCATCACCAACACCTTCACCTCCGATGTTGCCGCCCAGAAGTACCCGGCCCTCTTCTACAACCTCTTCCAAGGCCAGCCCACGGTGGCAATCGACCAGATCGTCTCCACCAAGGCCCTGTACAACCCGTTCAAGACCACCACCCCTGAGCTTGAAGCCAAGATCGCAGCCGTACGCACCGGTGGCGAGGATGCCGGCAAGCTGGCCCAGGAAGTCAACAAGTACGTGGTGGAACAAGCCTGGTTCGCCCCGCTGTTCCGCGTGAACCAGATGTACTACCACAACGACAAAGTGAACGTCACGCCGCAGATCCAGCAGGCCGTTCCGTCCATCTACAACTACTCGCCCGCCAAGTAGGACCCCATGATCAAGTTCATTGCGAAAAGACTGGGCAGCGGTCTGGTGGTGTTGTTCGTAGTCTCGGTCCTCACCTTCACCCTGCTGTACACCTCCAGCGGAAGTATCGCCCAAAACATCCTGGGGGATCAGGCAACACCTGAACAGGTTGCCCTGAAGGAACAGGAACTGGGACTAGATCAGCCTCTCTTTGTCCGCTACTTCGCCTGGTTGGGCGATGCCCTGACCGGCAACCTTGGAGCCTCCTGGTTTACCTCGGAGCCGGTGGCCAACTCCCTGGCCACCCGCATCCCGGTGACCATGACCATGGTTTTCACCGCAATGATCCTGATCGCCATCTGCGCAGCACTGATCGGTGTTGCCGCAGCCGTGAAGCGCGGCTGGGTGGACAGGGTGGTCCAGATTGGCGCGATCGTGGGGGACTCCATCCCGGGGTATGTGATCGGCGTGTTCCTGGTAACCATCCTGGCCATCCAGCTGGGTTTCTTCCCCGCCACCAGCACCATCTCCCCGGAGGTGGGTCCGGAGGCCTGGGTCTATTCCATGACCCTTCCGGTGATCGCTTTGCTGATCAACGGCGTGACCGGCGGTGCCCAGCAGATCCGCTCGGCCGTGATCAAGCAGCTTGAGCGTGACTACGTCCGGACGCTGCGCAGCCGTGGCATTGGAGAGCGTGAAATCCTCTTCAAGCACGTGCTCCGCAGCGCCGCACCGGCAGGTTTGACGGTGTTGAGCCTGCAACTGATCGGCATGCTGGGCGGCGTAGTCATCATCGAACAGATTTTCGCTCTCCCCGGAATGGGTCCGCTGGCTGTTGCCGCAACTACCCAAACCGATCTGCCCGTGGTCATGGGAGTGGTGATGTACACCGTGGTGGTGGTCATCGTCGTGAACCTCCTGGTGGACATCCTCAATGGTTGGCTCAACCCGAAAGTACGTGTCTCATGAGCGACTCCGTAGATTCAACAGCAGCAACTGCTGCAGTTACCGACCTTGCGGCGAAGCCGGGATCAGGTCAGAGCGGCACGGTGGTCCGTTCCACCGTGATGCGCCGGCTCTTGAAGAACCCCATGGGCATCGCCTCGCTGGTGATCCTTCTGACCATCGCTGCGCTGGCCATCCTGGCGCCGGTGATCGCGCCCTTCGAAGAGAACTTCGCCAACATTTCCAAGACCCTGGCCGCCCCGGATTCAGTGAACATCCTGGGCACGGACAGCGCAGGACGCGATACCTGGAGCCGCTTGCTCTTCGGCGCCCAGCTGACGTTGTTGTCCGCGTTGCTGTGTGCTGGCGTGGCCATTGCCATCGGACTTCCGGCAGGCCTGATCGCCGGCTACTACGCCGGCAAGTTCGAGGCCGTCTCCAACTGGGTAGTCAGCATCCTCATGAGCTTGCCCGGCCTGATCGTCCTGCTCACCATTCGTGCAGCCTTCGGACCGTCGGTATGGATCTCCATGATCGCCTTTGGTGTGCTGATCAGCCCGTCCTACTTCCGCCTCACCCGCACCGCAGTGCAGTCGGTCCGGAACGAGCTCTACGTCGATGCCGCACGGGTCTCCGGCTTGTCCGATCTGAGCATCATTGCCCGCCACATATTCTCCGTGGTCCGTGCACCCATCATCATCCAGACCGCCGCAATTGCCGGGGTTGCCATCGCCATCCAGTCCGGACTCGAATTCCTGGGCTTGGGCGATCCCACCAAAGCCACCTGGGGCGTCATGCTCTCCGAGGGCTTCAAGAACGTCTACCTCACCCCGACTCTGCTGCTGTGGCCGGCACTGGCCATGGCGCTGACCATCGGCGGACTGGTCCTGCTGGGCAACGCCATCCGCGACGCCCTGGAAGACGGCGAAAAGATCAAGCACCGCAAGAAGCGTGCGGTTGCAACGACAGAAAGCACGACGCCGGACCCCGCCAAGGCGCGACAGTCACGGAAGTCCGTGGCCGCCGTCGACGCCGGAACCGAGCACCACCTGGTCAAGGTGACCAACCTGGGCGTCGGCTATCCGCAGGCTGACGGTTCCATCAAGAAGGTAGTGGACGATGTTTCATTCCACGTGGACCGCGGCGAAATCCTGGGAATCGTTGGAGAATCTGGCTCGGGCAAGTCCCAGACCGCGTTCTCCATCCTGGGACTGCTGCCGGACAACGCACGGATTGTTGGCGGTTCCATCCAGTTCGATGGCAACTACACGGTGGCTCCCGGCGATGACCGCGTCAGCCAGGAACGGCTGTCCAAACTGCGTGGCAAGCGGATCTCCTACATTCCGCAGGAACCCATGAGCAACCTGGACCCGGCGTTCACCATTGGCTACCAGCTGGTCACACCCATGGTCCGTGTCCTGGGAATCTCCAAGGCAGAAGCCCGCCAGCGTGCGCTCAAGCTGCTCACCGACGTCGGCATTGCCAACCCGGAACGCACTTTCAACGCTTACCCGCACGAGGTCTCCGGCGGAATGGCCCAGCGCGTGCTGATTGCCGGTGCCATCAGCTGCGAACCGGACCTGGTGATCGCGGACGAACCCACCACCGCGCTGGAAGTCACCGTGCAGGCCGATGTGCTGGACCTGCTGCGCGAGCTGCAGCAACGGCTCAACATCGGCGTGATCCTGGTGACCCACAACTTTGGCGTTGTTGCCGACCTTTGCGACCGCGTGGCCGTGATGCAGAACGGCAGGCTCGTGGAAGAAGGCACCGTCCGCGAGATCCTCCGGAACCCCAAAGAGCCTTACACGCAGACCCTGCTGGGGTCCATGCTCGAAGGAAAGACCCCCATGACCATGCTTGTATCGAAGCCTGGATCAGCAGCACAGTCCGGATCAGCCCAGAAGGAGCCGGTGGCATGAGCACTTCACTTAGCCAGCAGCCGCACTCATCGCAGAAGTCTGCGCTCCTGTCCGTGGAGAACCTGGTGGTGGAGTACCCCAGCAAGCGGTTCCGGGCCAAGCCCTTCCGGGCGTTGACGGACATCAACATCACCATCGGCCAGGGAGAGACCCTGGGTTTGGTGGGGGAGTCCGGTTCGGGGAAGACCACCCTTGGCCGCGCCGTCCTGGGCCTGGCACCGGTCACCGCCGGAAAGGTGATCTTCGAGGGCAACGACATCAGCAACGCGTCCCGCAAAGAACGCCGGACGCTCAGCCGTGACCTGCAAGTGGTTTTCCAGGACCCGTACACCTCGCTGAACCCGGCGCTGGAAATCGGCGACATCCTCGCTGAGCCGTTGGGCGTGCAGGGCATGGCGCCTGCTGCTGCCAAGAAACGCGTCAAGGAACTGCTGGACCAGGTGGGCCTGCCAACGGACGCCATCCACCGGCTGCCGCGGGAGTTCAGTGGCGGCCAGCGCCAGCGTGTTGCGATTGCACGGGCTCTTGCCCTGTCCCCGAAGCTGATTGTCTGCGACGAACCCGTCAGTGCACTGGACCTCTCCACCCAGGCCCGCGTGCTGGACCTCTTCCTGCAGATCCAAAAGGACACCGGCGTCTCGTACTTGTTCGTCTCCCACGACCTCGACGTCGTGCGACACATCAGCCACCGTGTGGCCGTCATGTACCACGGCGAAATTGTGGAGCAAGGCCCCGCCGAGGTGGTCACCCGCGATCCCGAACACCCCTACACCCAGCGGCTGCTGCTCGCCTCGCCCGTGCCTGATCCTGACCGGCAGGAACAACGCCGGGCAGACCGCCACCGCCTACTCGCCAACCAACACAGCCAAATAGAACAGCAAGGTGCCGTGGCCTGAACAGCCCGGCATCCCATCACACATCCAGGGTCCGGAAGGGCCCGGAAACCCCGGAGGAAAAAGTGGCCACAATAGGCGTCCAAGCCATGATGCTGAAGGACAGTTTTGCTGACGTTGGAGCATTCGAAACGCTCCGCAAGGTCAGTGCGATCGGCTACAACGCCGTCGAAATCTCCCAGATCCCCATGACCCCGGAGAATGTGGGCGAGCTGGACCGCTCACGCACAGAGCTGGGCATGGACATCGCTGCGCTTTCGGTCAACATTGAAGGCCGCAAGGGCATGCCCGTGGAATCACTGGCGGACAACTTCGACAAGATCGTGGACGATGCCAAGCGGCTGGACAGCTCGTTGCTGCGCATCGGGATGCTGCCATTCGGGGCCATGAAATCACTGGACTCGGTGGTTGAATTCGCCAAGCAAGCCAACGGTTATGCCGAACGGCTCCAGGAACACGGCATCAGCTTGTACTACCACAACCACCACATCGAGTTCGCAAAGTTCGACGGCAAATACATGCTGGACATCATCGCCGAAAACTCGCCGGCCATGGGCATGGAGATTGACGTGCACTGGGTGCAGCGCGGCGGCCTCGATCCCGTGCGGACCCTCGAAAAGTACGCCGGTAATACTGCCATGGTGCACCTCAAGGATTACAGAATCGGTCAGATGCCGGAATCGTCCTTCGGGCTTTTGGAGAAGGGCGACTTCCCCGGGTTCATGGCTGAGTTCCGCAACGTGGTGCAGTTCGCCGAAGTGGGCGAAGGCAACCTGGACTTCCCCTCCATCATTCCTGCCGCCGTCGCCGCAGGTGCCCGGTACCTCCTGGTGGAGCAGGACGAGCTCTATGGGCGGACCGTGTGGGATGCGCTCCAGACCTCGTACGACAACCTGGTGGCCATGGGCCACGCCGAGCTTTTCTAGATTTCTTTCTATACACAGGAGATTGCATTCATGAGCAAGAAAGTACGCCTCGGCATCATCGGCCTGGGTCAGCAAGGCGGCGCCTACGCCAAGTTCATCACGGACGGACTGGTGCCCAATATGGAGATCGGCGCGATCTGCGATGTTGATCCTGCCAAGAAGGAACTCGCAGCATCGCAGTATCCGGAGGTCCCGTTCTACGACGACTACATCACCCTGCTGGAGAGCGGATCCGTAGACGCGATCGTCACCTGCGTGCCGCACTTCCTGCACCCGGAGATGGGCATCGAAACACTCAAGCGCAACATCCACGCGCTCGTGGAGAAGCCCGCCGGGGTCTACACCAAGCAGGTCAAGGAGCTGAACGAGTTCGCCGCCTCCAAGCCGGAGCTTTCCTTCGGCATCATGTTCAATCAGCGCAATAACCCGCTGTACAAGAAGCTGAAGGAAATCGTTGATAACGGTGAGATCGGCAAGATCCGCCGCTCCAACTGGATCATCACCAACTGGTGGCGCCCGCAGGGGTACTACAACTCCAGCGAGTGGCGTGCTACCTGGGGCGGCGAGGGCGGTGGCGTCCTGGTCAACCAGGCGCCGCACCAGCTGGACCTGTGGCAGTGGATCTGCGGCGTCCCCCAGTCCGTGTACTCCAAGGTGGCGTACGGCTTCCGCCGCGACATCGCCGTCGAGGATGAAGTGACGGCAGTGGTGGACTACGGCGACGGCGCCACGGGCGTCTTTGTGACGGCCACCCACGACATCGTGGGAACTGACAGGTTCGAGATCCTGGGCGACCAGGGCAAGATCGTGGTGGAAGACAGCAAGGTGGCCACCGTAACCCGACTGGTCAAACCTGAGCGGGAAATCAGCGATTCGATGGATATGGACGGCGTCCGCAAGCTCTTCATGGGCCAGCTGAACCGCGAAGAGCTGTACAGCAGCGAGGTCATCGAGTTCGAGTCCGCGTGGGGCGGCCAGCACGCCGGCGTCCTGGAAAACTTTGCAGCCAACATCCTGGACGGCACTCCGCTTCTTGCTCCGGGCTCAGACGGTATCAACGGTGTTCGCCTGGCCAACGCCATCCATCTCTCCAGCTGGACCGGCAAGGAAGTGTCCTTGGACTTTGACGAGGATGAATTCCTGCAGGAGCTCAACAAACGCATCGCTGAAGAGGGTAAGTTCCCTGAGCGTTCCTAGCCCATTTGGAGCAGGCCGGTTGTCACCATTCTTTGGCAACCGGCCTGTTTTGTTGCCATGAGGTCTACGATGGAGCGGTGACTGACCTGACGAGCACCGGAGCAGCAACCGCCCCCATCAAACGAGGCCGGGGAGAGAAGTCCTCTGCCACGATTTACGACATCGCGAAGCTGGCGGGCGTGAATCCCTCCACTGTGTCCCGCGCCCTGAGCAAGCCGGGCCGCGTGAGCGCCAAGACGCAGAAAATCATTGAGGACGCCGCGGCAGAGCTGAACTATCAGGTGAATCCGTTCGCCCGCGCCCTCCCCACCGGACGTACCCAGACCATCGGGTTGATCGTCGCGGACATCACCAACCCCACGTTCTTTGACATCATCCGTGGTGCGGAAACCACTGGATCCGCCCGGGATTACACCCTGGTTCTGGCCGAGTCCGCGGAGTCGCCGGAAACCGAAGTAACCGCCGCCCGGCGCCTGCTGAGCACCGTGGATGGCCTCATTCTGGCAAGCCCCCGCATGGACGATGACCAGATCCGGGACTTGGCTGCGGACAAGCCCGTAGCAGTCATCAACCGTGAAATCACCGGTGTCCCGTGCGTGGTGCCGGACGTCAACAAGGGCATCAGCGAAGCCGTGCGCAGCCTGGCCGCCAACGGCCACCAAAAGCTCGCGTATGTTGCGGGACCGGCGCAGTCGTGGATGACGGGCCGCCGCTGGGAGGGCGTCAAAGCCGCCGCTGAGTGGTCCAAGCTCAGCGCGGTGCGCCTTGAATCGTCCAAACCAACGGTCGACGGCGGCAGGCAAGTTGCGCGGGACGTCCTGGAAAGCGGCGCGACGGCAGTGATCACCTACAACGATCTCCTGGCCATCGGCCTGATGCAGGAGCTGCAGGCTGGCGGGATGAGTGTTCCGGACCAGATCAGCATTGTTGGCTTTGACGACATTTTCGGCGCTGATTTCACCACTCCCGCGTTGACCACGGTGCGATCACCCTTGGGGGAGTGCGGCACCCGTGCCGTGACCATCCTCCTGGATATGTTGCAGGGTCATGAGGCCCCGCTTGAAGCTGTCCGGGTGGAAACCGAACTCGTGGTTCGCGGGTCCAGCGGACGGCTTCTCGTCTAACCTCAGCATCCCGGCGCACTGCAAGATGCAACAGCGTGGCAATATTTGGCAACCGGTTGACAAAACGCGGAGCCGGAACGCAAGATTGAGCTATGTCACAGTCCATTGCCGCACACCCTGACAGGCTCCTGCCCGCAGATCCCGGGACGCGCAGCATCGCGCGGTCCTTGCTGGAGCGCGTCCAGGACCTGCCCATCATTTCTCCCCACGGCCACGTTGACGCCGCTGTCATCGAACAGAACACGCCGTTCCCCGACCCCGCGGCACTCCTGGTCAGTCCGGACCATTACGTCACCCGCCTGATCCACGCCAACGGTGTTCCGATGGATCAGTTGCTGGCCGGCACCGCGTCGGCGCCGGAATCCCGGGAGATCTGGCGGCAGTTCGTTGAAGCGTGGCCGCTGTTCGAGGGCACCGCCTCCGGTTACTGGCTGCGCACCCAGTTCGACGACGTGTTCAAGCTCGGCGCAGATCTCAGCGAGTTGCCCGCCGATGCCAGCTATGACGCGATCGCCGCGAAGCTGGTTGAGCCGGACTTCCGTCCGCGGCAGCTCTTCAAGGACTTCAACATAGAGGTCCTGGCCACCACTGACGATCCCCTGGACAACCTTGCCAGCCACAGGGCCCTCACCGAGGACCCCAGCTTCAACGGCCGCGTTCTGCCAACCTTCCGTCCGGATGCCTACCTGAACGTGGCGCATCCGCAGTGGAGCAGCAATGTTGACCGTTTGGTGGAGACGGCTGCTGACGGTGCCACTGGCTACAAGGGCTATATTGCGGCGCTTGAGAACCGCCGTCGTTATTTTGTGGAGCATGGCGCCGTTTCCGCGGACCATGGCGTCCGCACTCCGGCAACCCTCAAATTGGATGCCGCGGATGCGGAAGCGCTCTTTGAGCGGGCGCGCGCCGGCAAAGCAACTGCTGCTGACCGTGATGCGTTCGAGGCCCACATGATGTACCAGATGGCACGCATGTCCGTGGCCGACGGACTGGTCATGACCATCCACCCAGGCTCGTACCGGAACCACCACGGCCCTACGTTCGAGTCATTTGGGGCCGACACCGGTCACGACATTCCGTTCGCCGTGAACTACACCGAGGCCATCCGTCCGTTGCTGCAGGACTTCGGCACGGCCAAGGATTTCCACCTGGTGCTCTTCACCCTGGATGAGACCGTCTTCTCCCGTGAACTCGCACCGTTGGCCGGCTTCTACCCGTCCGTCTACATCGGCGCACCGTGGTGGTTCCTCGACGCGCCGGACGCCATGCTGCGCTTCCGCTCCGCAGTCACGGAAACCGCTGGCTTCTCCCGGTCCTCCGGCTTTATTGATGACACCCGCGCGTTCTGCTCCATCCCGGCAAGGCATGACGCCTCCCGCAGGATTGAAGCGTCCTTCCTCGCGCGTCTTGTAGCCGAGCACCGTGTTACCGAAGACCGTGCGCACGAGTTGATTCTCGACGTCGTCGATTCCTCGCCCCGCCGGGTGTTCAAGCTATGACCGCCGAACTGCCGCTCCTCAGCCGCCACGTTGCGCCACACGCCAAAGCTCCCGTGCGCATTGTTCACCTGGGCCTGGGCGCCTTTCACCGTTCGCATCAGGCCTGGTACACGCAGCACGCCGGCGACGCGGGGGAGTGGGGCATTGCCTCATTCACTGGTCGCCGCCCGGACGCTGCCGAAGTTCTCGCCGCCCAAGACGGACTGTTCACGGTAGTGGAGCGCTCGGATTCGGGGGATTCGTTCGAGGTTGTGGGCAGCATTGTGGAAGCCGTAGACGGCGCCGACGTTGACCGCTTGGTTGACTTGGTGGCGTCACCACAAACCGCGGTGGTCACGCTGACCATCACGGAAGCCGCCTACGGGTTTGGCGCGGATGACGTGCCGCTGCTGCGTGCCGGCGAAAAGCCCACGACGCCGTTGGGGCGGTTGGTCCGCGGCCTCGCCGCCCGCAGGGACGCCGACGCCGGTCCGCTCGCCGTGGTGTCTTGCGACAACCTTTCGGACAACGGCAACGTGGCACGCCGTGCGGTGGGGAACCTTGCCATGGAGGTCGACGCCGGGCTGGCGGAATGGATTGACGCCAACGTCAGCTTCGTGAGCACCTCGGTGGACAGGATCACCCCGCGCACCACCGATGAGGACGTTCAGCTGGTTGCCCGCGAGTGCGGCTACCGGGATGAAGCACCGGTGGTGGCCGAGCCCTTCCACAACTGGGTACTCAGCGGTGACTTCCCTGCTGGGCGCCCCCGCTGGGAGGATGCCGGCGCCGTCTTCGTGGACCACATAGAGCCTTACGAAAACCGTAAACTCTGGCTCCTCAACGGCGCGCACTCCATCCTGGCTTACGCCGGACAGCTTCGCGGGCACACCACTGTTGCCGCAGCCTTGGCTGATCCTGTGTGCTTGCAAGCTGTGAAGGAGTTCTGGGACGAAGCATCCCGCCACCTTGCCGCCGACGAGTTGGGCATTCCTGAGTACAGGGCGGCCTTGCTGGATCGCTTTGGTAATTCGCGGATCGCCCACCACTTGGCCCAGATCGCCATGGATGCCAGCACCAAACTCCGGATGAGGGCCATCCCCGTGCTCCGGGCTGAGCGTGAGGCGGGCCGGAGCGGCGAGGGCGCAGCCCGGATGATTGCCGCGTGGGCCGCCTACGTGGAGTCGACCCCCGGCCTGCAGGACCCGCAGTCGGAGGCAGTGGCAGAGGCCAACCGGGTTTCCGGCCTTGCGCGCACTGCTGCCCTCGTCGAGTTGCTGGATGCTGAGCTCGCGCGGGATTCCGCGGTAGTGGAGCTCGTCCACGGGCTCAGCAGTAGCTTTGCACCCGAAGTTTCCGCTAACGCTGGTACCGCGGCGTAGGAGTTTATATTCGAGGCGGTCCGGGCCCTGAGCTTTCAGGTGCCCGGGCCGTCGTCGTTTAACGCCGTCGCCTAGCACCCCAACGCCAGAAACTTGGTGTAACTTTCAATGAAACATTGCGGCAACCGATTGCCAAACGCTTGCCAAGGTGACTAGAGTTACATCAGCTGCACCACCGATCCCCGGCTCGGACCGCAATGACGCGAAGGGTAAAGGAGCCCGCATTGAAAAAGCTCAGCAAACTCAGCATCGCCGGCTATGGTGCCGGCGATGCCGCCAACAATCTTGCCTTCACCACCGCCACGATGTTCCTGCTGGTTTACTACACGGACGTCGCAGGAATTTCGGCGGCCGCGGCCGGCACGTTGCTCCTGGTGGTGAGGATCTTTGACGCGTTCGCCGATGTCTTCGCCGGACGTATGGTTGACCGCTCCTACAGCAAACGCTTTGGGAAATTCCGGCCGTTCATTATGTTCGGCTCCATTCCGCTCCTGCTCCTCAGCGTGGCCACGTTCTCCGTCCCGCAATTGGGAGAGACGGGCACCCTGCTCTACGCCTACGTGAGCTATGCGGCCCTGGGGTTGGCGTATTCCCTGGTCAACATCCCGTATGGCTCGCTGGCCGGGGCCATGACGCAGGACCCGGGGGACCGCGCCAAGCTGGGCTCCGCCCGCACGGTGGGTGCACTGCTGGTGGGTTCGGCCCTGGGCATCTTCGTTGCTCCTCTCATCAAGCCGGGTGCTGACCTGCAGTCCACGTTCACCACCATCACTCTGGCTTTTGTGGTGATCGGTGCGGCGCTGTACTTCTTCACTGTCCTCACGGCCAAAGAGCGCGTCCACCGCACTGTCCCCAACGTTTCGTTCAAACAGAGCATGGACACCTTGAAGACCAACCGCCCGCTGCTCATGCTGTGCTTGAGCTCGTTCCTCTTCCTGACCGGCTATATGGCGTTGTCCTCCGTTCAGCTCTACTACCTCCGCGATGTGCTGGGCCGCTTGGATCTATTTCCGGTGTTGGCCATTGTCCAGCTGGTCATGACCCTGGCCCTTGCCCCTTTGATGCCGCGGCTGGTCCGCAAGCTGGGCAAAAAGAACGTGTATATCGCTGCCGGAGCGCTCTCCATGGTGGGCGGAGCTATTGTCTTCTTCTCTCCCCCCTCCATGGTCTGGGTTGGATTCACAGGGCTGGTGGTCAGCCTGATGGGCGTCATGGCTGTGAACATCGTGGTGTGGGCTTTGGAGGCCGACACTGTGGAGTATGGCGAATGGAAGACCGGTGTCCGCACCGAGGGAATCACCTACGCTCTGTTTTCCTTCACCCGCAAGACCGGCCAAGCCGTGGGCGGCGCCCTTGCCGCCTACTGCCTCGCCGTGGGCGGGTACAAGTCAGGCGCCGCTCAGAGCGCGGAAGCCATGCAGGGCATCCAATTCGCCGCCGGGGCGCTGCCGGCCATCATGACCATTCTGGCGATAGCGGTGATGTCCAAGTACAAGCTCACGGACGCAGTGCATGCGCAGATTGTGGGGGAGATCCGTGCCCGCCGTTCCGAAGAGGCCTTGCAGCTTAGCCAAAAAGGCTAGGCAACCGGTTGCCACTTGATGCAATCCAACCTAAAATCGTACTTAATCTCAACCAGCCACATCCCGAAAGGAAAAGCTGTGAAAATCATTGCCGCTGAAGTCTTTGTGACCAGCCCGTCCCGCAACTTTGTCACCTTGCGCATCACCACCGAGGATGGTGTGACGGGCATCGGTGACGCCACGCTCAACGGCCGTGAACTCGCCGTCGCCGCGTACCTCAAGGAGCATGTGGCACAGCTGCTGATTGGCAAGGATCCGCACAGGATCGAGGACACGTGGCAGTTCCTTTACCGCAGCTCGTACTGGCGCCGTGGCCCTGTGACCATGGCTGCCATTGCCGCCGTCGACATGGCGCTGTGGGACATCAAGGGCAAGGTGGCCGGACTGCCGGTGTACCAGCTGCTGGGTGGTGCTTCCCGCAACGGGCTGCGCGCTTACGGCCATGCGTCCGGCGCTGACATTCCCTCGCTGTTCGATTCCGTCCGCGAACACCTGGAGCTGGGCTACAAGTCCATCCGCATCCAGACTGCGATTCCCGGCATCAAGGCCGTCTACGGCGTGGCCGCCCAGGCTCAGGCCTCCGGCGAACGGTATGACTACGAGCCCGCCGGCCGCGGTGCGTTCCCGCAGGAAGAGGACTGGGACACCCGCGCCTACCTGCGCCACCTGCCCACAGTTTTCGAGGCCGTACGCAATGAGTTCGGCCCGGAAATCCCGCTGCTGCACGACGGCCACCACCGCATGACGCCCATCCAGGCCGCCAAGCTCGGCAAAGCCCTGGAACCGTACGACCTCTTCTGGCTGGAGGACTGCACCCCGGCCGAGAACCAGGAAGGCCTGCGCCTGGTCCGCCAGCACACCACCACACCGCTGGCCATCGGTGAAATCTTCAACACCGTGTACGACTTCCAGACCCTCATCAAGGAGCAGTTGATCGACTACGTCCGTGCTGCCTCCACCCACTTCGGCGGCATTTCCCCGCTGAAGAAGGTCATGGACTTCGCGGCCCAGTACCAGATCAAGTCCGGCTTCCACGGCCCCACGGACATCTCCCCGGTCGGTTTTGCCGCTCAGCTCCACGTAGGCCTGGCCATTCACAACTACGGCATCCAGGAATACATGCAGCACTCGGACAAGACCAACGAGGTTTTCCAGCAGTCCATGACTTTCAAGGACGGCTACCTGCATCCCGGTGACAACCCAGGTATTGGCGTTGAATTCAACGAAGAAGCCGCTGCGGCCTTCCCGTACCAGCAGGCCTACCTGCCGTACAACCGCCTCGTGGACGGCACGGTTCATGACTGGTAAAGCGGTCATGACTGGTGGAACTGCTGCCCCTGGAGTTGCGCACCGCCACCACATCGTGGTGATGGGCGTGGCTGGCTGCGGGAAGAGCACCATTGGTGCCGCCCTCGCCGAGCGGATTGGCGCCGAATTTCTCGACGGCGATTCGCTGCACCCCCAGGCGAACATCACCAAGATGGCCTCGGGTACTCCGCTGAACGACGACGACCGCGCACCATGGTTGGAAGAAATCGGAAGGCGATTCCCGGCGTCGAACTCTGCTCTTGTCATCGCGTGCAGCGCGCTCAAGCGCAGCTATCGGGACATCATCCGCAGTGCCGATCCCTCGGTGGTCTTTGTGCACCTGCACGGGACCCGCGAACTGCTGAACGCCCGGATGACTGCCCGGCCCGGACACTTCATGCCGGCGTCGCTGCTGGATTCGCAACTGGCAACACTGGAGCCGTTGCAGTCCGACGAAGCCGGGGTGGTTGTGAACATTGCCCAATCTGTGGAGGACATTGTGAACGAAGTTGGTGAGGCACTCAACGGCCTGGCCGGAGCGCCCACGGAAGCGTTCCTCGTGGACCTCAAAGCGGCCCCGTTCAACCTCGACGACGCCGCGGTGGAGTGGGTGGAGAGCACTATCGGCTCCATGACGCTGGAAGAGAAGATCGGCCAGCTGTTCATCAATCACAACAACGATTACTCCCCGGCGTACCTTGACGGCGTGCTGGAGAACTTCCACGTGGGTGGCATGCGCTACCGGCCGGGTCCCTCGGCAGCCGTGCAGGAACACATCCGCTACGCGCAGTCCAAGACCCGGATCCCGCTGCTGATCGCGTCCAATCCGGAAATGGGTGGCGCGGGCAGCTGCGACGACGGCACCTTCGTGTCCACCCACCTGCAGGCCGGTTCGCATCCGGATAAGAACATTGCGCGGCAGATGGGGCAGGTGGCCGGCGTCGAAACTGCTGCGCTGGGCTGTAACTGGGCCTTCGCGCCGATCGTGGACATTCACTACAACTGGCGGAACACGGTCATTTCCACTCGGGCCTTCGGCAACACCCCGGAGGTTGTGGTGGAACGGGCCAAGGAGTACTTCGACGGCATCAGCGAATCACCCACTGTCTGCGCCATGAAGCACTTCCCGGGCGATGGTATTGATGAGCGCGATCAGCATGTGGTGACCTCGTACAACACCCTCGGCTATGAAGCGTGGAACAAGAGCTACGGGCATGTGTACCGCGAAATGATCGGGCATGGCGTGCAGTCCATCATGGTGGGCCACATCGGTGCGCCCGAAGTGTCCCGGCACTTCCGCCCCGGTTTGTCCGATGCTGAAATTCTGCCGGCCACGCTTGCGCCTGAACTCCTGCAGGACCTGCTGCGTGGCGAGCTCGGCTTTAACGGGCTGGTCCTCACCGATGCGTCCCTGATGGTGGGCCTGACTCAGGCGATGAAGCGGCGCGACCTGGTGCCTGCGACCATCGCCGCGGGGTGCGACATGTTCCTGTTCTTCCGGAACCCGGAGGAGGACTTCGGGTACATGCTGGACGGCTACAAGTCCGGTGTCATCACTGAGGGGCGTTTGCAGGATGCGCTGCGGCGGATTCTTGGGTTGAAAGCCAGCCTGGGACTGCACCGTGCTTCCCGGGATTCGTTGGTTCCGGAGGCTGAGGCCTTAGCTGTTATCGGCAGTGAAGCCCACCGGGCTATTGCCGCGGACATCGCTGACAAGACCGTCACGCTGGTAAAGGACACGGCGGACAATTTGCCGATCACCCCTGAAACTCATCCCCGGATCCGTCTCTACGGCATCTCTGGTGGCGCCGACTTCACACGGGCTGATCCGCTCGCGTACCTGGACACCGTCCGGGAAGAGCTGGAAGCGGCAGGTTTTGAGGTCAGCGTGTTCAAGACTGCTGAGCAACGCGAAGCAGCGGGAGAAACCGGCATGAACTTCATGCGCGTCCTGGCCGAGGAGGCAACGGGCGATTTTTCGGAGCGTTTCGACGCAGCCTTCGTCTTCGCGAATGTGAAGGGTTTCGCGCAGGAGGCTTCGATTCGAATCAAGTGGTCCTCGCCGATGGCCGCCGAAATTCCTTGGTACGCCACGGAAGTTCCCACGGTGTTTGTGTCACTGAACCAGCCGAACCACCTGATTGACGTGCCCATGGTCAAGACCGTGATTCACGCACATGCAGCAACGCGTGAAGCCATCCGCGCAACCATCCAAAAGATCCAGGGCACGTCCGAATTCCAGGGAACGTTCAACCAAAACGTCTTCTGCGATTCGTTCGACACCCGACTCTAAAGCGGGGCACCTGCCCGGTACTGCCCACGAGGCGGTGCCGGGCTTTTGCCTTTCGTGAGTGAGGTCGCCAATTGTGAACGCTAACAACGATTCAAGTCAAGAGCGTCGACGGCGGTTCGGGCCTGCAATCATTTCGTGATCCAGGGCACTTGACCAACGGTATTGTTAGCGTTCACAATGGCATTCGCATTACCTTTCGTGGCAAGTGGCATCCAGCTGGCCGCAGACCACATAACGCTTCACCGTGCCGGACGCGCAGATGCTCCGGCTGCATCAGAGTTCGCGGCAGAGCTGCCGCGGAAGGAGAGCATCGTGAGATTGAAGAAACTCCTGGGCGCCGTAGCGGTTGTCCTCACCTTGACCGTCGGAGCCACAGGCTGCGGTAGTCGTGGTGGCACTGCCGAGTCCAGCAGCAGTGCGAATCCCAGCGACTCACTGGTGGGCATCTCGATGCCCACTCAGACGTCCGAGCGTTGGATCGCTGACGGCGCCAACGTGGAGAAATCCCTGAAGGACCTTGGCTACAAGACTGACCTCCAGTTCGCCAACGACGACATCCCCACGCAGGTTTCCCAGATTGAGAACATGCTGACCAAGGGTGCCAAGGCGCTCATCATCGCGGCCATCGATGGCACCACCCTGACCGACGTCCTGGCCAAGGCCAAGGAACAGAACGTCAAGGTCATCGCCTACGACCGCCTCATCAACGGCACGCCGAACGTTGACTACTACACCACGTTCGACAACTACACCGTGGGTGTCCAGCAGGCCACCTCCTTGCTGACGGGCCTCGGCCTGGTGGACGCAAGCGGCAAAAAGGTTGAGGGCAAGGGCCCGTTCAACGTTGAACTGTTTGCGGGCAGCCCGGATGACAACAACGCCAACTTCTTCTGGACCGGCGCTATGGACACTCTCAAGCCGTACCTGGATGCAGGAACACTGAAGGTTCCCAGCGGCCAGACCAAGTTCGAGCAAGCAGCCATCCTGCGCTGGCAGGCACCCGTAGCCCAGAAGCGCATGGAAGACATCCTGACCTCGGCTTACAGCTCCGGAACCAAGCTTGACGGTGTGCTTTCCCCGTACGACGGCCTGTCCATCGGCATCATTTCCGCACTGACCAGCACCGGCGGTTACTCCACCGGTAACCTGCCCGTCGTCACCGGCCAGGATGCTGAAAAGGGCTCGGTGAAGTCCATCATCGCCGGCGAGCAGTACTCCACCATCTTCAAGGACACCCGCCAGCTCGGCGCTCAGGCCGTCAAGATGGTTGACGCCGTCCTCAAGGGAACTGAGCCGGAAACCAACGACACCAAGACCTACAACAACAAGGTCAAGGTTGTCCCGGCCTTCCTCCTGAAGTCCGTCATCATCACCAAGGACAACTTCCAGAAGGAACTGATCGACTCGGGCTACTACACGGAAGCCGACGTCAAGTAATTACCTCCCCGGTCTGTGGCCCCACCGTTTTGCGCTGAAGTACGGAGTTTGTGCTGAAGTGCGCAGGATGGCGGGGCCGCAGCCTCCCTTAGAGCCTGCCCGAGTCCTCGGCGCGGCCAAGTTCCAACCAGTCAGCGGGAATTGACGATGAACGTACCCATTCTTCAAATGCGAGGAATCACCAAGACCTTCCCCGGGGTAAAAGCCCTTCAGGACGTCACCCTGGACGTCAACCGCGGTGAAGTTCACGCCATTTGCGGCGAGAACGGGGCAGGGAAGTCCACCCTCATGAAAGTGTTGTCCGGCGTCTACGCCCACAACACTTTCGACGGCGACATCCTCTTCGAGAACGAGCCCTGCGAGTTCTCCAGCATCACGGACAGCGAGAAGCGCGGCATCGTGATCATCCACCAGGAACTGGCCCTGAGCCCGTACCTGTCGATTGCCGAGAACATCTATCTCGGCAACGAGCTTGCCAAGAACGGCTGGGTGGACTGGCGGAAGACCAATCTGGAAGCGGCCAAACTGCTGGCTCGAGTGGGCCTCAGCGAAAACCCGGTTACTCCCATCCAACACATCAGCGTTGGCAAGCAACAGCTGGTGGAAATCGCCAAAGCACTGTCCAAAGAAGTGAAGCTCCTCATCCTGGATGAGCCCACAGCGGCGCTGAACGATGAAGACTCGGACCACTTGCTGGACCTCATCCTGCACCTCAAGGGCCAGGGCGTCACCAGCATCATCATTAGCCATAAGCTCAACGAGATCCGCAAAGTGGCTGACGCCGTCACCATCATCCGTGATGGCAAGTCCATTGAGACCCTTCGCCTGGACCAAGGCCAAATCACCCAGGAACGCATCATCCGGGGCATGGTGGGACGCGACCTCGAAAGCCTCTACCCGGACCGGACGCCCAACATCGGCGAGGAAGTCCTTCGGATCGAGGACTGGACCGTCCAGCACCCCCAGGATCATTCCCGCATGGTGGTGAACAACGCCAGCCTCAACGTCCGCAAAGGTGAAGTGGTAGGCCTTGCGGGGCTCATGGGTGCTGGCCGGACCGAGCTGGCCATGAGCGTCTTCGGCCGGACCTACGGGCGGGCCGTGTCCGGCAAGGTCTACAAATACGGCCAGGAAATCAACACTTCCACCGTCTCCGACGCAATCGACCACGGGATCGCCTACGCAACCGAGGACCGGAAACACTATGGCCTGAACCTGATCGAGGACATCAAACGGAACATCTCCATGGCCGCACTGAACAAGCTGGCCAAACGCGGCTGGGTGGACGGCAACAAAGAGACCACGGTGGCCAACCATTACCGCAAGAGCATGAACATCAAGGCCCCTTCCGTTGCTGCCATCACCGGCAAGCTCTCGGGCGGAAACCAGCAAAAAGTGGTGCTGAGCAAATGGATGTTTTCAGACCCCGATGTCCTCATCCTGGACGAGCCAACCCGTGGAATCGACGTCGGCGCCAAGTTTGAGATTTACACGATCATCGCGGAGCTTGCAGCGGCAGGAAAAGCGGTGATTGTGATCTCCTCTGAGCTTCCGGAGCTCCTGGGCATTTGCGACAGGATCTACACGCTGTCCGCAGGCCACATCACCGGCGAAGTACCCATCGCCGAAGCCACCCAGGAAACCCTCATGCACTTCATGACCAAAGAGAAGGAATAGCGAACATGTCCGCCCTACGAGAATCCCTTGGCTTCCTCACAAGCCGCCTCCGCCAGGTTGGCATCTTCGTCGCCCTGATCCTGATTGTCATACTCTTCCAGGTACTCACCGACGGCATACTGCTCCAGCCGCAGAACGTCACCAACCTGGTAGTACAGAACAGCTACATCCTGATCCTGGCCATCGGCATGGTGATGGTCATCATCGCCGGCCACATTGACCTCTCCGTCGGCTCCATCGCAGGCTTCATCGGCGCCGTTGCCGGCGTGATGATCGTCCATTGGGGCTGGGCGTGGTGGCTCGCCATCCCGGCCTGCCTCCTGGTGGGTGCGCTGGTGGGTGCGTGGCAAGGCTACTGGATTGCCTATGTGGGCATCCCCGCCTTCATCGTCACCCTTGCCGGCATGCTGATCTTCCGCGGCCTGACCCTCATCACCCTCAAGAACCAGCAGATCACCCCGTTCCCCAACGAACTCCGTGCACTGGGTGGCGGCTTCCTCCCGGACATCTCCGGCGGCACGTCCGTCCTGGAATGGCTCACAGTGATCCTGGGCGTCGGCGGCACGGCAGCCATTCTTTTCCAAGCACTCAAGGAACGCCGGGTTCGCCGCAAGTTCAACCTCGAGAATGAGCCGATGGCCTGGTTTGCCGTCAAGAACGGGTTCATCGCAGTACTGATGCTCATCATCACTTTCCTGCTGGCCAGCTACCGTGGCACCCCGATTGTCCTGATCGTCCTTGCTGTCCTGGTGATCGTGTACTCGGCACTGATGAACAACAGCATCTTCGGCCGCCATACCTACGCGATCGGTGGAAACCTCCACGCCGCTGAACTCTCGGGCATCAAGACCAAGAAGGTTACTTTCCGTCTCTTCGTCAACATGGGTGTCCTCGCTGCCTTGGCCGGGCTGGTCTTCACGGCCCGCCTGAACTCGGCACAGCCCGCCGGCGGTACCGGCTTCGAACTCGATTCCATTGCTGCCGCCTTCATTGGCGGCGCTGCGGTCCAAGGCGGCATCGGAACAGTAGCCGGTGCCATGATCGGCGGCCTGATCATGGGCGTCCTCAACAACGGCATGTCCATCCTCGGCTTGGGCACGGATTACCAGCAGCTCATCAAGGGACTTGTGCTGCTGCTCGCCGTCGGCTTCGACATCTTCAACAAGAACCGCACCGGTTCCGGCGGAGGCTCCTCCATGGGCCGTCGCTTCAAGTGGAAGACCACGCCTCCGGCAACCGAAACGTCCACGCCCGCTACGCCTGAGCCCGTAGTCGTCGACGCGAAATAGCCGCTCATGTCCACAGGGGGAGAGTCCAGGCCTCCCGTCATGGGGGATGTTGCCAAGATGGCGGGAGTCTCGCACCAAACGGTCTCCCGCGTCCTGAACAACCATCCGAACGTCAGCGCACGCACCAAGCAGCGCGTGGAATCGGCCATTGCGCAGCTTGGGTACCGCCGGAACACCGCGGCCCGCAGCCTGGTGACCCGGCGGTCCCGGACCATCGGTGTGCTTGCCTGCGAGACAAGCCAATTCGGACCTGCGAATACTCTCCTGGGAGTTGAACAGGCCGGCAGGGAGGCGGGCTACTTCGTCAGCATCGCCAACCTCCGCGAGGTGACCAGCGCGAGCGTCAAGGATGCCATTGCGCATTTCCGGAACCAGTCCGTGGACGGCATCGTGATCTTGGTTCCCCACCCGGATGTCCTTGCCGCGCTGCGCGACGTCGAGGTTCCCGTGCCGATAGTGGCAGTCGGGGCGGGTGCGGGAAACCAGTTGACGGGTGCGTCACTGGATCAAAGGTTGGGTGCCCGCCTCGCAGTGGAGCATCTGATCGCCATGGGGCACCGACACATTGCCCACATTTCGGGACCGCCGCACTGGATCGATGCCGCTGAGCGTATTAAGGGATGGCAGGAAGCGCTCGGCAACGCCGGCCTTGAACCTGATGTCCTGCTCCAGGGCGCATGGGATGCAGCATCGGGCTACCGGGCCGGCCTGGAACTCATCCGCCACCACGGCGTTACGGCCGTGTTCGTCGCGAACGACCAGATGGCCGTGGGCGTGCTCCGGGCCGTCCAGGAGGCCGGACTTCACGTGCCGGGCGAGATCAGCGTGGTGGGCTACGACGACCAGCCCGAGGCCGAGTTCTTCATGCCGCCGCTGACCACGGTCAAACAGGACTTCGAAGAGCTCGGCCGCCGGTGTATGGAGGCCGTGCTGCAGCAGCTGGACGGTGAAGGCGGAACCGGGGACCAGATGGTCAGCCCCCGTCTGGTGGTCCGCTCCACCACTGCGGCCCCTGCCCTTCACAAAGCTCCGCTCCCACTAAACTAGGAGCCATGACTTCCACGCTTGATACCGCTGCTGCCCGCGCCCGCCTTCTTGAACTCATCAAAGAACTGGCGGTGGTCCGCGGCAAGGTGATCCTCTCCAGCGGCAAGGAAGCGGACTACTACATAGACCTCCGCCGCATTTCTTTGCACCACGAGGCCTCCAAACTGGTGGGTCAGGTCATGTTGGCAATGATCGACGACGCCGGCGTTTCAGTTGAGTGCGCTGGTGGACTCACCATGGGTGCGGACCCTGTGGGTACCGCCGTGATGCACGCTGCTGCCGACGCCGGCCGTGCCGTGGACGCCTTCGTTGTCCGCAAGGCCCAGAAGTCCTACGGCATGGGCCGTCAGGTGGAAGGTCCCTCGGTTGAAGGCCGCAACGTAGTGGTTCTCGAGGACACGTCCACCACCGGCGGGTCCGCGCTGACCGCCGTCGAGGGTGTCCGCAAAGCCGGCGGCAATGTAGTGGCCGTGGCTGTCATCGTGGACCGCGACACCGGCGCCAAAGAGAAGATCGAAGCCGAAACCGGCGTACCGTACCTCTTCGCCTTCGGCAAGGACGAACTGGGCCTCGACTAGCAACTACGGGGCTGTAAGGCGGTGCTTGCGGAGCCTATGCTTGCTGCGTGGACGTTCAGGTAGGGAAGCTCCCGGCGCCGCCGGAGGTGACTGAAAAACCTACCGCGCCGGTGGCTGAAAAGCCGGAGCAGGACGAGGATCCGGGCTCATGGGCCCGGATCCTGCCCTACGCTGCCCGGCTGAAAAAGACATCCCGCCGTAACTTCCTCATCACAGCCGGCGCGTCCGGGGCGCTCGCTGCGGACATGCTCTTCACCCGGCGCGTCCAGGCCGAGCGTCGGTCCACCAAGATCCTCCGCGTCCCGGATCCGTACTCGGACCTGTACTTCCCCAAAGCCAGCTGGATCCTCTTTCCGGGCTATAAAACCAGTTGGGAAGAGGCCCAGTGGATCCTCAACTCACTGCGTCCTGCCCTGCATCAGCGGGGCCGCCTTGCCGCCGTCGGATATTCCAACCTGGGACTGGACGTGGACGAAATCGTCCGCGAAATCATCCTCCACGTCCGCGAGCTGGAACTGGAGAAGCTCTACTTCTACGGCCACAGCTTCGGCGGGATGCTCGCCACGCAGGTGGCTGCCCGCCTGCTGGAGCTGCACGGCGTCGAGACGCAGTTGATCGTGCTGGATTCGAGTCCGTTCAGCCGCGCGGATGTTCTGGACCAGAGCTGGTTCGATGGCGTGGTGTTCCTGTACGAGAACGGTTTCCGCATCCCGTCGGTCCTGCGCGGCGGCTATGAGCTGGGGGAGCGGGTGGCGCACAAGGACGAGCGGACGTGGCGGCAAATCCTCGATCAATCCCTGGAACAACTCTCGCCGATTGCCCCTTCCAGCGTGCTGATCCAGACGGAGTCTGCGTACATTTACCACTTTGACGGCCTCCGGCTGGCGGGAAAAATCGGTGGTGCCCGGATGGCCTTCATTGGCAACGCCAAGGATGGCACGGTGGATTATGAGTCGGCGCGTGCCGGGTGGAGCAAGGTCTTCGGGGCCAACATGGCCCTGCCCACGCTCAGCACGGATGGCGCGCGGCCCGCGCACGCCAGCCCGCAGTGGAACGGAAGCATTTACCGGCCGCTGCTGGAACGGGTCCAGGACGAACTTCAGCCGCTCCCACCAGAGCCCCGGGAGCCGTCATTTCAGGAGCCGAATGGAAAGGTCATCCGTCCGGCTTAGAACCCGTTCTCAGGCGCCGTTCCGCAGCGATTCAACCTCGACGCCGGTGAGGCCTGCCTCCCGCAGAAAGCTCCGTACGTCGCCAAACTCCTGCCCAAAGCGGGCCAGGAAATGCCGCATGGCAGCTTCGGGGCTCTGCAGGATCATGAGGTCGGGGCTGAAATACTCTGCCGGTGTTGAGGGCACGCTCAGCCGCCACGTTTCCGCCATGACTTCCAGGACATCCGGCAAGTTGGCTGTGGTGGCCGCATAATCAGCCACTACTTGATCCTCGGTTCCTCCTGTTGCCAGAAGTCCGATCGCGGACACCACGCCTGTCCGGTCCTTGCCTAACGAACAGTGCACCAGCGTGCGTTTGCCACGTGCGACGGGTCGCAGCGCGTCGCCCACCCATTCGGGCCTGAGCCGGATCCATCCCAGATACAAGTCGCCGAGGTCCTCGGCCGTTTCCACGGACTGGAGCGACCCGGCAATGGCGTTCGGGTCCAGAGGGTTATGGATGAGCTCGACGGCGGGCGGGACGGCGACGGCAGGCGAGCCGCCGCCGTCGTTGTCCTTGTCGTTGCCGTCCTGAACCAGCCAGGGAACCAATGAGCGCTCAAGCTCACTCCGCAGGTCCACGATTGCCTGGATGCCGTGCTCGGTCAGGAAACCCGAGGTTGCAGCGGCATCCAAACCGAACGGTTGGCTGCCCCTGAGTATCCGGCCGCCGGCCAAGGGACGCAGATTGAGCACAGCCATGGTCTTGTCCTGTTGTCCTAGATTTGGCTCTTGAGGTCGGCAACGGAGTTGAGGATCTGGTTGGGCCGGAACGGGAAGGACACGATTTCTTCGCGCTGCGTGATGCCGCTGAGCACCAAAACCGTGTGCAGGCCCGCTTCCATGCCTGCCACGATGTCCGTATCCATGCGGTCGCCGATCATGGCCGTGGTCTCGGAGTGGGCGTCGATCTGGTTCATGGCGGAGCGGAACATCATGGGGTTCGGCTTGCCCACAATGTAGGGCTCGCGGCCCGTGGCCTTGGTGATCATGGCCGCAATGGCTCCGGTTGCCGGCATGGGGCCGTCCTTGGAAGGACCGGTGGCGTCCGGGTTGGTGGCGATGAAGCGGGCGCCGGCCAGGATATGGCGGACAGCCATGGTGATCGCTTCAAAGGAGTAGGTGCGGGTCTCGCCGAGCACCACGAAGTCCGGATCGGTATCAGTGAGGATGAATCCGGCCTCGTGCAGGGCAGTTGTGAGTCCGGCTTCGCCGATGGTGTAGGCGCGGTTGCCCGAATCCGATGACTGGACCTGGTCCTTCAGGAACTGGGCGGTAGCCAGCGCGGAGGTCCAGATGTTCTCTTCAGGGACTTCCAAGCCGGACGCGCGCAGGCGGGCTGCGAGGTCGCGGGGCGTGAAGATGGAGTTGTTGGTCAGGACCAGGAAGCGCTTGGACGTGTCCACCCAGCGCTGGATGAGTTCAGCGGCACCGGGGATCGCCTGGTTTTCATGAACCAGGACGCCGTCCATGTCCGTGAGCCAGCACTCGATTTCGTGGCCATTCCGGTACACCGACGTGGACGTGGTTTCTTCTGCCATATTTGCCTCCGGCTGGGATTGTTCGTGCACTGCCACCCAGTCTTCCATCAATCCGCTGTCTCAACAGCTTGGGAACCCGCTTATGTGGGAAGTTCTGCCCATGTGGATATCTCTCGTGACTTGCCTTGGGTGCGTTGGACTGGACTACGCTGGTTGCGGCGCTGGTGTGCCACCACCGTGGGTCGGGGGATCGACGCGGTGGATTCTTGACGTCGCCGCGCTCCAGCAGGTCCCCACTTACCGCATGTGAAAGGGCCTGTCATGAGCAACAACAACGGAGCACCGCAGCCTCCCTATGACCCCAACGGCGTGCCGCAGCCGCGTTACGACACTGGCAAGGATCAGTACAGCCAGTACCAACCGGGCCAGACGCAACCGATGTACCAGCCGGAAGCCCAGACCGAGGCGTTTCCCTCGCAACCTGCCGCCACCCAGGCGTTCCCGGCGCAGCAGCCACAGAACCAGCCCCAGCAACACCCCGACGGCGAGTACGCCGAAACTGTGCACCGCTACCCCCAAGCGGAACAGGGGCAGCCAGGCCAACCCGGGTTCCCGCCGCCGGGCGGCGGATACCCCGGCCAGCCGGGATACCCGGGCGGACCCGGTGGACCCGGCCAGAACCCGGGCGACCACAACAAGAAGTCGTTGTTCCTCATCCTGGGTGGTGTCGCCGTCGTCGTGATCATTGCGCTGGTGGTGACGTTCACGTGGCTGATTCCGTCCATGACGAAGCCCACGGCCGTTGATACCCCGCAGCCGTCGGTGACGTCCTCCGAGGACGCATCCGAGGCAGCCGCAGAGCCTTCCGCTGAACCGTCCGGCGAGGCCTCGGCCTCCTCTGAAATCCCCGCTGACGCCATCCCCCTTCCCGCAGTTTGGAACGAATTGGCCGGACCCAGCAACGTTCCGGCGGACGGCGATCCGCTGTTCAGCAAGTGGGTCACGGGCGAATCGTCTTTCCAGTACCTGGCCGAGTGGACCCATGACGAGTCGTTCGGCATCACCAAAGACCCCAGCACCGGCGAAGAGATCCAGAAGAGGGCCCAAGGCACTGTGGAGACCGACGGCGACGGGATCGCGCAGGCCTATGCGTTCTTCGCTGAGTCCGAGGAAGGCAAGTTCGGCAAGGATCCTGCGGAGGTCAAGAAAGCCATCCAGGACATCGAAGCCCGTTTCAAGGGAATGTCCGCCAGTGAGCTGCCCCAAAACCTGGTGGGCCACAAATGCGCGGCCGACTTCAAGACCAGCATGCCGGAAATCCGTGAGTTCCGCCGCGGCGCAGCCGTGGTCATCGGGTTCACCTGCACCAACGCCCGTGGCGAAGCGATTCAGGCCGTGAACCTGTTCTCGGTAACACCGTGGGGAACCCCGCAGATGCTTGGCGTCAGCGGCCACAAGGAATACTGGGACGCCCACCCGGGACTGTTTGAGCAGTTGGGCAACTCATACCGCATCAACAAGTGGAAGATGGTCTAAGGTCTGCCCCACTCAGCGCGCTCAGGCGCGCAACCGGGCGGGGCTAAAGTTGAGGGGTGACTGACCTTCCCCCCAACACAGCCCTGCCCACGCCTGCCGAAACCACAGCCGAGGCCGAGGCAGAAGCGAAACCCGAGGTCGGCGTCGGGCCTTGGGAGGGCGAGTGGCCGGTAGGTGAGCACTGGGATCCGGACCTGCTGAGGGACGGGGACCGCCGCAACGTGGTGGACCAGTACCGGTACTGGAAGCACGACGCGATCGTTGCGGACCTTGATTCAAAGCGCCACGACTTCCACATCGCGATTGAAAACTGGCAGCATGACCTCAACATTGGCACCGTGGTGCGGACCGCCAACGCGTTTCTCGCCAAAGAGGTCCACATAATTGGTCGACGTCGGTGGAACCGTCGCGGGGCCATGGTCACCGACCGCTACCAGCACGTCCGCCACCACCCCACCGTTGAGGACTTCGTTCAGTGGGCTGAGGGGGAGGGGCTGGCGGTGATCGGCATCGACATCTTCCCGGATTCCGTGCCCCTGGAGACCTACGACCTTCCCAAGAATTGCGTACTCGTGTTCGGGCAGGAAGGCCCCGGCTTGACGCCCGAGGTTCACGATGCCGCCGTCGCCACGCTTTCCATCGAGCAGTTCGGCTCCACCCGGTCCATGAACGCCGCCTCCGCCGCGGCCATTGCCATGCACGCCTGGGTCCGCCGGCACGTATTCCAGCAGCCCATCAGCTAGGCGACTTGTTAGTATCGCCCCGGGCAGCTTTCGATCTATTGGTCTTTGAGCGTCGCTTTTCCATCGACGATGTGGATTTCACCTGAGACGCGGGCTTCCCGAACCTCAACATGAGGCTCCCATTTCGGGGTGGCTTCGTTGCCGCGGTTCACTTCGTAGCTGACCGTAGCTTTGCCTTTTTCCTCTGACTGGATATACCAAACGTCCTTGGACAGGGAGAGCGAGAAGGTGGGCTCTCCGTCGATGGTCCAGTTCACATTGCGGGTGGGGCGGGACTCGTAGAGATTAAACCCGGAACAACCGCTGCTGTACGACCGCGTCGTAGTACCCGGGGCGGACGCGATGCATTCTTCCCGCTTTTTTTGGAGAAGAGCCTTGGTCTCGTCCAGGAGGAGCTGGCTGGGAAGCACCTTCAGGGTTTCGGAAGTGTCGGAAATCCTCCGGTCGATGCTGACCAAGGCTTTCTTCTCTTCAACTGTTGCGTACTTGTCCCCGGATATACCGAGTTTGTACTCACCGGGAAAGGCCGGCAGGAGCAGCTGGGAAGCCTGCGATGCGCTCCCTGAGTCAGGGGCCGCTATGTCAACGCCGTTAACGGTGAACGACTTCACCGGACGATTGGCACTGAGCCGGATTTTCTGGAAGTTTTTGGGGCCCACCTTCCATTCGCCGCCCGGTGACTTGGTCATCATGAGGATGTCCTCTTGCTTTCGGCCGTTCTGCGTTACCTCAGCCCTGACGTATTCTCCCTTTGACTCAAGGATCCGGAATCCGTCAATGTGCTGACCCGCGGCCTTGTAGACGTTCTCCTGGAGAAGAACCGCCTCATTCTCCGGGACGCCCGGATCCGATACGCTCAACGCCTTCTTGGTATCCCCGTCTTTTAGGGCCTGGAAGTACGTTGTAGCAGCCGCGCGACCGTCTTGAGCCGGCGAAAACAGGAGGAACAGCCCAACTGTGGTGGCCGCAAGGACTGCCGCCGCACCGGCTGCGATGCCGATGATCACCTTCCGGTTCAGTGGGCGTTTCGGCTGGGGAGGGGTGGCGCCCGGCTGCTGGTATGGGGCGTATGGCTGCTGATAGGCGCCGTAGGCGGGGGGAGGAGGA
>NZ_PCPR01000026.1 GCF_002979775.1 Arthrobacter sp. MYb23 | reverse complement strand
CGCCCCCGCACCCCCCGCTCGCCCACGGCCAACATGGAGCCGGGCTCCACGTTTACCCGAGCAGCCGAACCGGCGACCGGCACCTGCACTGGCGCCGTCATAGGCATAGTCCGTCGGGTGACTCGACCGCAGAGGTGGCGGAGCCGGGTGATAGGGGCCGCGGCGTGGTGGGCCGCGCGGGGGGCCCACTGCCGCGAGGGACCCGACTCGAGCTTGCGAGAGTTGGGAGCGGCTGGGGACGGGCACGGCCCCCTTCATCCGCGGGCGCCGCCCCAGGTGACACGGGCGCGGACCTTGGCGGGATCATTTAGCCAAGTCGAGCATCAGGACGTCGCGGCGGATCCAGTTCAGGACCTCGTCCAGGCCTTCGTCGGTCTTCAGGTTCGTGAAGCAGAACGGCTTGTTTCCGCGGAATTCCTTGGAGTCCCGTTCCATGATTGAGAGGTCCGCTCCGACGTGGGGTGCCAGGTCCGTTTTGTTGATGATGAAGAGGTCGGACTTGATCATGCCTTGCCCGGCTTTGCGGGGGATTTTTTCGCCTTGGGCGACGTCGATGATGTAGATGGAGAAGTCGACGAGTTCGGGGCTGAAGGTGGCGGAGAGGTTGTCGCCGCCGGATTCGACGAAGATGACTTGAAGGTCGGGGTGTCTCGTTTTGAGTTGTTCGATGGCTGCGGTGTTCATGGAGGTGTCTTCGCGGATGGCGGTGTGGGGGCAGCCTCCGGTTTCGACGCCGATGATCCGGTCTTCGGGCAGGATGCCGTTGGCGGCGAGGATTTTGGCGTCTTCGATGGTGTAGATGTCGTTGGTGATGGCGGCCATGGAGATGTCGCTGCTCATGTGCCGGGTGATGCGTTCCACGAGCTGTGTCTTGCCAGCTCCGACGGGTCCGCCGACGCCGATTTTGATGGGTTCAGTCATGTTTTTTGTCCTTTACACTGGCTAGCTCATGAACATGCGGGCGCGTTGCCGTTCGTGCCGCATTTGTGAAATTTCGAGGCCTGGGCTGACGGCCCCAAAGTCGTCCCAGCACAGCTGTGCTACATCCTTGACGGCGGTAGCGACGGCGTCGTGCGCTTTCCGCAGTACCCGCTGCCCGGCGTTCTGCCCCAACGGAATGGCTCGAACGGCGTTCTGCGTCAGCGAAGTGACGGTGGCGAACAAATAGGCAGAGAGCGCCGCTTCAAAAGGGACCCCCAATGACCGCGCAATGACACCAAAAGCCAACGGTTGATGCCCCGAAGCCAACCCTGCCCTCACGAGCCCCCGATACGCCTCCAACCCCGCCGACGGGAACACTTCCCCACCTATCTCCAACAACCGCCCACCCATTTTGAGCGAAGCCTCCCGCACTTCCCGGGCCAACAACTGCGCCGAAAGAACAGAATCCAACAAGCCCACATCCACGCCTTCATAAAGAAAGCGAACGGCCAACCCATCGGAATAGACCAACTGCTGCCCCACAAAAGCGGAAAGCCAAACCCCAAACGACCCCTCATCACGCACCAACTCACGCTCGATATAGCTCTCAAACCCAAGAGAATGAGCAAAAGCCCCCGTAGGCAAAGCGGAGTCGGTCAACTGTTGAAGAGCAAGCTGATAGGTCGCACTCAAAGCGCAGCGCCCGAGGTGAGGACGGCGCGCTTGAGCGGAGCTGGGAAGGGGGCCGCGGCGTGGAGGGCATCGCGAAGCGGGCACGGCCCCCTTCCCAGTGGAGCGCAAGCGTGCGCACCCAACCTGAGGCGTCGCAAAGCTTTAGTGCGAATGCTCGGCATGGCGGAACGGCACCGGCATGACCCGCTCTTGCCTGTCGTAGGGGACGCCGACGCTCTTCAAATAGTCTTCAACCGTGTGGTCGTACTGGCACACCATGACTTCGGCCCCGTATTCAGACGCAGCGTCGAAGAACTGTGCCTGCAAATGCCGGTTGCCGAGCGAATGTGCCACGACCCCCATTTCGTGGATGCTCCGCGGCCCTATCACCAGGACGTCGGTGGGCAGCACGGAGATGATGATGACGTTGTGGTCGTCGACGGCGAGGATGTCGCCGTCGCGGAGGTCTCCGGTGCCGGTGGGGAGCCGGATGCCGAGTTCTTTGCCGTGGTCGGTGGTGACGCGTTGGATGCGTTTGACGAGCAGGGCGCTGGGGAGGATGACTTTTTCTTTGTGGCGGCCGGCGTAGTTGTTGGGTTGTTCGTGCAGGTTGCCCAGGATTTTTTCGATGATCATAGTGGCTCCTAGAAGAGAAAGTAGCGCTGGGCCATGGGCAGCACGTCGGAGGGCTGGGAGGTGACTTCGACGCCGTCGACCGTCACTTTGTACGTTTCGGGGTCGACGGCGATGTCCGGGGTTTCGCCGTTGTATTTGAGGTCCGCTTTGGTGAGGTTGCGGATGCCGGTGACGGGTTTGATGATGCGTTCGAGGCCCAGCTCGGCCGGCACTCCGGCGTCGATGGCGGCCTTGGAAAGGAACGTGATGGACGTTTGCTGCAGTGCCTTCCCGTAGCTGGCGAACATGGGCCGCATGGTGCGGGGTTGTGGTGTGGGGATGGAGGCGTTGGAGTCCCCCATGAGTGCGTAGGCGATCTGCCCGCCTTTGATGACGAGCTCTGGTTTCACGCCGAAGAAGGCGGGATCCCAGAGGACGAGGTCGGCGAATTTGCCTTCTTCCACGGAGCCGATCACATCCGCCATGCCTTGGGCGATGGCGGGGTTGATGGTGTATTTGGCTACGTAGCGTTTGAGCCGGAAGTTGTCGGATTCGGCGGATCCGTGGGCGGTCCCGGACGGATCGTGGAGGACGCCGCGCTGTCGTTTCATGGCGTCGGCTACTTGCCAGGTGCGGGTGACTACTTCGCCAACCCGGCCCATGGCTTGGGAGTCGGAGGAGGTGATCGCGAAGACGCCGAGGTCGTGCAGGACGTCTTCGGCGGCGATGGTTTCGGCGCGGATGCGTGAGTCTGCGAAGGCCACGTCTTCGGGAATGTCCGGGTTGAGGTGGTGGCAGACCATGAGCATGTCCAGGTGCTCTTCGATGGTGTTTTTGGTGTACGGCAGCGTGGGGTTGGTGGACGCGGGGAGCACGTTGGGCAGTCCGGCGATCTTGATGATGTCCGGAGCATGTCCACCACCGGCGCCTTCGGTGTGGAAGGTGTGAATCACGCGCCCGTCGATCGCCCGGATGGTGTCTTCAACAAAGCCGCACTCGTTCAGGGTGTCCGTGTGGATGGCTACCTGGACGTCGTATTCGTCGGCCACACGCAGGGACATGTCGATGGAGGATGTGGTGGAGCCCCAGTCTTCATGGACTTTGAGCCCGACGGCGCCTGCGCGGATCTGCTCGGCGAGGGGTTCGACGGCGGAGGCGTGGCCTTTCCCGAACAGGCCGATGTTGACGGGGAGCCCTTCGGCGGCCTGGAGCATCCGCGAGATGTGCCAGGCGCCGGGGGTGATGGTGGTGGCTTTGGTTCCTTCTGCCGGCCCGGTGCCCCCACCCACCATGGTGGTGATTCCGTTGCACAGGGCTGCGGGGACCTGCTCCGGGGAGATGAAGTGGATGTGGGTATCAATGCCGCCGGCGGTGAGGATTTTCCGCTCGCCCGCGATGATTTCCGTGCTGGCACCGATCACAATGTCCACGCCGTCGGTGATCTGCGGGTTGCCTGCCTTGCCGATCTTGAAGATGTGGCCGTCCCTCAGGGCAACGTCAGCTTTGTAGATGCCGCTGTAGTCGAGCACGATCACGTTGGTGATGACGGTGTCCGGGATGTCTTCGGCACGGGTCAGCTGCCCGTTTTGGCCCATGCCGTCGCGGATCACTTTGCCGCCGCCGAACACCACTTCTTCGCCGTAGACCGTGTGGTCCTTCTCGATTTCGAGGAACAGCTCGGTGTCGGCCAGGCGGATGGCGTCACCGGTGGTCGGGCCATACAGTTCGGCGTACTGCTTGCGGGGTATCTCGAAGCTCACTGGTGGTCCCTTTCCGCTGCGACGCCCGGGCGGGGTTCCCCGTCTACGGCAGTTCCGCCGTCGAGCTTTCCGTTAACACCGTTACTGAGCCCGAAAACCTCGCGCGCACCGGCAATCGCAATCAGCCGGACGGTCTTCCGGTCTCCGGGCTCGAAGCGGGCGGCCGTGCCCGCGGGGATGTCCAGGCGGCGGCCGAAGGCGGCTTCCCGATCGAATTCCAAGGCCCGGTTGGCCTCGGCAAAGTGATAGTGCGAACCGACCTGCACGGGCCGGTCACCGCGGTTCACCACCTCGACGGCGGTTGCCTCACGGCCGCTGTTGCACGCGACGGATCCGGGTTGGAGCCTGTATTCACCGGGGATCATGGGGGCTCCTAACGGATGGGGTTGTGGACGGTGACGAGCTTAGTGCCGTCAGGGAAGGTGGCTTCGATCTGGACGTCGTGGATCATCTCCGGCACGCCTTCCATCACGTCTTCACGGCGGAGGATGGTGGTTCCGTAGCTCATGAGTTGGGCGACTGTCCTGCCGTCGCGGGCACCTTCGATGAGCTCGTAGCTGATGATGGCCACGGCTTCGGGGTAGTTCAGTTTGAGCCCTCGCCCTTGACGGCGCCGGGCGAGGTCGGCGGCCACCACGATCATGAGTTTCTCCTGCTCACGGGGCAAAAGATGCATGGTTACTCCTTGGACGCCGGCACTTGGACAGATTGTGTTCAGCGTAAGGAGCGGAAGTTTCGGCTACGTTTCCACGGCGTCACGGGCGGGGGTCGTTTTTTCAGGAATTGACCTCAACCAATGTTGAGGTTCTAGCATCATTGAGGTGTGCGCCCGCAAGGGTTCCATCCCCCATCAGTCCCAGGAAAGTGCCTTAATGACCCACCCAATGCCCCAGCCATCCGAAGAAGTCGGCCAACTTTTCAGGGACGCGTTCCGCGCACATCCGGCAGGTGTCTCCATCATCACGGCTATGGGGCCGGAGGGAGCAGTAGGGCTGACAGCGTCCTCGGTGGCGTCGGTGGCCGTGGATCCGCCCACTCTGGCGTTCTCTGTGACCAGCGGCCGTTCGGCTTCACACATCGCAGCCGCGCAAACAATCGTGGTCCACCTGGCCGGCGCCGATCAGCTGGATCTCGCACGGACCTTCGCAGACCCATCCGCCCCGCGCTTCACGGACTCCATGGACTGGGAAGTGCTTCCCACGGGAGAGCCCCTGCTCAAGGAGGCCGTTTGGGCATTGCGGTGCGAAATCATCCACCGGGCACCGCTTGGTGGTTCTGTGTTGCTGGCGGCGAGGGTTTTGGACATCCGGTCCAACCCGGCCGATTCAGCTCCGCTGGTTTACCACAACCGGGAATTCCACACCTTGTTCCAGAGCGTTCAGCCCGCGATCTAGTTTCAGGTAGTGCTCCATCAGGTCCACGAAGACCTGCCGGTTGGTGTCGAAAGCAACTTCGGCATGGCGGAGGATCTCCTGCTTCTCGACGTCGGAGAAATCGGCTTCGTCCAAGTGACCTCTGTACGAGTCCTTGTAGGGCTTGATCTTCCCGATGCCTTCAAAGGCGTAGAAGTTGAGACCTTCAGGACTGAGATTGTAGTGCCGCTGAACAAGGGCGGAGATGATCTGACCACCCGAAAGATCACCAAGATAGCGGACGTAGTGGTGTGCCATGAGATACGTGGTCGAGCCCGGACCGATTGCCGCGAGCTCGTCAGCGTACGCCTTGGCACCGGGCGTCACGTGCAATTCACCAGCGGCCAGCCTGCGTTCCCAGTCATCGCCATAGTGCACCGCCAAGTCCTTTTCCAACGCCTCAACCCGCATGAGGGCAGGGTCAGCAAAGGGTGCCAGGCGAGGGTCAGGGTTGGCGTCCAAGGCTGATTCCAAAGCCTGGTAGATGACGTAGTTCTGCAGCAGCATGGCTGCCACCTGGCTCGCCTCCATCTTGCCGTTCAGCAATTCCGTGACGAATCCGGCCTGCTCGGCATGCTCGTGGGCGGACGCTGTATGGCTTTTGAGTTCCTCGGAAAATGCGGTCATGGGTACTCCAGTCATCAAGCGAAGTAGAGCAATGGCTGTTTGATGACACCCTGTCACACGATGGGTATTCGGTAAAGCTTTTGTGCGCTAATTCCGGCGAGCGCGGCCCGGGTTCAGTTGTTCCGGCGGAGGCCGTAGATCGATTTTTGTCGTCGCTGCGAAGGAATGTCGCCACACCTCCCCGCGCCCTGGATGACCTGCCTGGATTCGCTGGTTACAAACCGTGACAGTAATAAATCCCTCATGCACTAAAAAGCCGTCCGACCGGTATGCTCCGTTTTGACTAGAAGATTTACAAAATCGTCGAGAGCGAAACGGAATGAAGATCCCCAGTCCGCCCGTCTTGTCCTTTCAAAACGCCGTGCCACGCCATCTAGTGCACCGATCATCCATTGCAGAAGTCTTCGTAACCGATGTCCTTGAGCTTGCTGAAGGCTCCTACCTGGTCGCTGCCCAGTGGCCCCGGTGGCATGTTTTTTACGGGTCGGTAGCAGACACTTACGATTCAGCACTTATCGCCGAGACACTCCGGCAAGCAACCATCCTTATCTCTCACGCCGAACTTGGGGTTCCACTGGGGACTCGTTTCCTGCTGCCCAATATGGGGGTCACTAAGATCGGGGCGGGCAAGCCGGATGGCCTAAAACCTACCGACGTAACCCTTTCCGTCCGTGTTTCCGACAAAAAATCAGGAACGCGAGGCTTGACCAGCTTCAACGTTTCTGCGGAGTTTCAGGTCCAAGATCGGCAGATAGCCACAGCTTCCGCCGGTACAAAAATTGTTAATGAGGCTACGTACGCACGGCTCCGCAACCGCGGGGCCGTCCAGAACGACGTCGCACCGCCAGCCGGGCTGAAGGAAGCGCATGTCGGCAGCAGCTCCCCACGAAACGTTGCACTGACCGAGTCGGCCACAGCCGGCAACTGGATCCTGAGAGTAGACACAACAAATCCGATCTACTTTGATCATGCCCTTGACCATGTTCCGGGTGCACTGCTCATCGAAGCGGCACGTCAATGCATCAGGGTTTACACGGGAGATTCGACACTCGATGTCAGCTCTTTCGCGGCCGCGTTTCTCAAGATCGTGGAGCTGGAGGGCCCCACCAAAGTAAGCGTGGCGAGTCTAAAAACGGATCGGGACGGCTTGACGTCTCTGCTGATCGAGTTCCGAAATTCCGATCAAGAGATCCTGACCCTCATCGAGGCTGTTATTGCTCGACAAAGGAGCGAGGACCGGGGAGGTGCCCCTAGCCTTTCCTGCCATGGAGGATCTCCGAAGGATACTTCGGGGAGTCCCCGGAGGTCCCTAGAACCGGCAAGAGGATAGTCCACATGTCTTCGACCCTTTGCACGAGATCAACCCTGGCCGTCAAGACGTCAGATACAAGCTGGACCCCCGTGAATGAGGCCACTACGTATCGGGCTATAACCTCTGCGTCGATGGCCTGGTTGATTTCGCCCTGGCTTTGTCCTTGCGTTGTCAGCAGCTGCATGGTCGAGACCCAATCCTCGTACGGCTCCTTGACGGATCCTTCGAAAGCCGAGGCCTCAAGCGTCAGCCGAATTCCCGCCCTGATGATGGGGTCGACCAGAAGCTGCTCAGCAAAGTGCCTGCAGAGGAGCATCATCGAAGTCAATGGCGAATGTCCGCCGCCCAAGATGGCTTCACTGGTCTCTCGGACCCGTGCGTGCTGCTCGTCAATGACCGCCTTCGCTAATTCCTCTTTGGATTTGAAGTGAAAATAGAGCGCTCCCTTTGTTACGGCAGCAGTCTCGGCAATGTCAGTGAGACTGGCGTTCCCGTAGCCCAACCGTTCAAAGGTTCGGGCAGCCCCTTCAATGACGGTTGCCCGGGTAACTCGGGCCCTTTCCTGTTGAGCCACAAACCGCCTCTTTCTGATGGGAACCATCATGCATAAAGAACCTGCACCCGATCACGCCGAATCGCGATGGGGTACGGTAACGAACCATCTGCCCGCCGGAGGTTCCGTCAGGGTCCTCCTGATCGGCGCCTGGGGTTTCATCGGGAGCCACATTCGTGCCGCACTCGAGTCAGACAATAAGGTCGACGTTATAGGGATGACGCGCCGGCCCGCAAACGAAGCCCAAGCGGCCGGAACAACCCGGGTTCACGGCGACATTACGATTGAGGGCACGCTTCAGAAGGCATTGGCCGGTGTCGACGTCGTCATCAACGCCGCGTCATACACGGGTAAGTCACCCGATCTTGCAGACTCCATCAATCGCCGTGGGCCCTTGAACCTTATCTCGGCATGCCGGAGACTCGGCTTACCCCTCATACATATGGGTACCACGGCAGTGTATGGTTCCGGCCCTCACAGAAATCTCCCTGCGGACACCGCAGAACTCCATCCCGAATCAGTAGTGAGCCAAGCCAGGGCTATCGCTGATGACGCCGTCCTGCAAGCCGGAGGAGTAGTCATCCGACCGCATATGGTATTCGGCCAAGGAGATCGTTGGTTTGTACCAACACTGACAAAAGTATTCCAGCAAATCAGCGGAAGCATCGACGGCCCGGACTGCCATCTGTCTTTAATTGATGCCGAGCAACTTGGCCAACTCGTAGCCCTTCTCGCTACAGACGCCCAGCCCCGCCAAGGGGCATTTCATGCGGCACATCCTTCGGCCATAAGACTTAGCCAGATACTCCAATGGATTGACCAGCGCATCACTCCACTGGATCTCAACCTCAAAGTCTCCCGGGAAGACGCGGTATCCAAAATGGCAGAACTGGGACTAAGCGGCCACCAGATCCGACTCATTTCAGAAGATCACTGGTATGACGCCGAAAGTATCTGGGCAGCAACAAATACGAAACCCAAGCCTCTGAACCTGTCGGATTCAACGGCCGATTGGTACAAGAGCCACCTCAAAAGACATCTCTCGTAAAAAACCAGCCGACCGGCTTGTTTTTTGGAAAGGTCCGATTTAGGCTCATTACCGCGAGGCTGTTTCGCCACGTGTATCGCCCGCTTGACTGCGTTCGACCCAAACTGGCGGGCCCCCTACAGAGGGCTCACTCAATGAATCCGTCGTAGCTAAACAGTCCAAGGAACCTAATGACCGTCGAGATAGATGTGAAGTTTGACCGTGCAGTCGCTGAAGAGACCATACGGGCAGCGATAACTGAAGTTGCCCGGGGCGGATTGCCCTTTGTCACCACCATCGTGACTGCCGAGGGACGGGTACTCGCACCAACTCCAAATCGCGTAGGTCAGGAGTCGGATCCTACCGCCCATGCAGAAGTTGCCGCTATCCGGGACGCCTGTTCAGAGCTGGGGCTGGACGGCATCCGTGGTGGGAGTCTGTACACCTCGTGCTCCCCATGCACCCTTTGCTACGTTTCAGCCTTCTACGCGGGCATCGACGTCATTTTCTACACGGTAACCCGGGAGGAAGCCGGCTCGTTCGGCTGTGACCTTCGTGGAACGTACACCAATTACCCGAACGAGACCGAAGGTTGGGGTCCTGGAACAGCGTTCATTGACCTTGATGACAGACTCCGTCCCTTTGCCGAATGGACGAGCTAACCCGGAATAAGGGCCAGACGCTCTTCCTCTGGCTCACCAAACTTCTCGATGCCGGACTGCACCAACCGGACAACGTACTAAGCCAGCAAACAGGGGAGCTCGTACTCTCGGCGACAGGAGTCAGAACCGAACCGGGGGCAAGCGTCCCGTCCCGGAGCAGCGCATCGACGGCAGGCCGTAAATCCGCGATGGCATCCCTGTTTCAACTGGGATGCCCAAGCCCCGGGCCGCTGATTTCCACGGCGTCGGGCGATGTGCGCTGGCCGAGGAACTACTCAGGGAGTATCAGTCACTGCTGCCACTTGGCTGTAGCAGCAACTACAAGAGCTCACCTGCGTATCGGCATAGACATCGAAGCAGTCCAACCGTTCTCGCAGCAGATGCTTCGGCTGATGTCGGCGCCGACGGAAGAACTGACCGCGACACCCCTGGGGCACTTTCATCCGGATACTGGTTCGACCATCCGCTTCAGCGCAAAAGAAGCAGCTTACAAAGCGATGCACCCAGAAGGTTCGGTCAGGTCCCTACAGGACATCGGTATCGAGTTCCATGAATCGGGCACCGCAAGCGGAACCTTTACCGCCGTCGGCCCGGGCGCGGCCCGGAGCCACGGGTCGTACGCCACCGACAGAGGAATGGTCCTTACCGTCTGCTGGCTCCCTTGGCATTCCATCTCCTGAACACCACTTCGTTTAATACCGACTTTTCGAAGGAGGAACATGCAACCTTTCATCGCCGCCATCCGGCACCACTCAGAGAACCGAGCCGAAGCCACTGCGGTCCGCTGGCGCGAAAATGACCACTCCTACCGGCAACTCGCGGCCATGCTGCTCCGCCGGACCCGCACCTTGGAACAGGAGGGGCTTCGTCCAGGCGATGTGGTCGCTCTGGAAGCCGTCCGCGGCCTGGGCTCGATCGTTGATACCGGCGCTTTATGGAACTTGGGGTGCGTACCAGTCCCATTCCCACGCGACAGCGCGCCGGAACTTGTTGCCGACATCCAGGACCGTTCAGGCGGCCAGTGGATACTCCGGCCCGGAAGCCCGCCCTCCCGATGCTTGCCTTCACGACGCCCCAGCTCGGCTGACGGCAAAACAGCCCTGGTCCTGCCAACATCAGGAAGCACAGGAGTTCCCAAACTCGTGCCTCTCTCTGCGGAATCCATCAATGACTTTGTCTGCTGGGCGGAAGACACTTTTGGCCTCTCGAGAAGAACAGTGATCGGATTCGCACCTCTGAATTTTGACCTCTCTCTCATGGAGATCTGGGCGACACTCTACGCGGGAGGCACGGTTGAACTGATCTCCGACGAGCAGGCGCTAAACCCCTCGGCTCTCAGGGCCCACCTTCGAAAATCGGCGGCTGACTTCTTCCAAGCAGTCCCCTTTGTCTTTCAAAACCTCGCTACTGGAGAGGACGAGCCTGACCTGGTTCTGAAAACGATGCGGGACGTCATTGTGACCGGCTCAGCAGCCGACGCCAAAACCAGGACGTTCCTGGCAATGACCTTCCCCAATGCAACATTTCACAATGTCTATGGCTCCACCGAAACCAATAACAGCTTCATGTTCACCACTGACGTTTCGCAGCTCCTGCAACTCCCGGGTCTTCCAATCGGGCTTCCCCTTCCAGGTGTACAGGCCAGCATTCGTGACCAGGACGGCCGGACCCTTGCCGGACCGGCCAGGGGAGAACTCCACGTAAGGACCCCATTCATGATGCACGGTTATGTTGGATCGCCGGGTATCGGGGATGAGTTGTTCCCGACCGGCGATATCGTCACTCGCGATCAAAGCGGCGTCTACTCCATCGAGTCCCGGAACTCCCGAATCGTCAAGGTCAGGGGCAACCGCATCAATTTGGACCAAGTAGAGGCAGTGATCTCGTCTCACAGTTCCGTTGAAGAAGCTGTCGTTATTTCAAGAACCGGACATGACACCAATTCGCGTATTGAGGCTCTTGTCAGACTCCGAGACGAAGAGCAGTGCACGGCCCTAAGACTCCGAATGCACTGCTCACGACACCTGCCCCCGTACGCCATTCCAGCTTCCATCAGTCTTGTGTCACATCCGTTTCCTAGGACCTCGACGCACAAGATCGATCGAAACGCTTCAGAACGACACCACTACGAAAGCGCGGCCATCAATGCCTGAAACCACCCTCGCCACCGTTCGCACGTACATCGCCCACAACGTCGCAACTGATGTTTCGGCCGAGGAACTCGACCCGGATCTCAACTTGGTCGCCCTTGGAATTGTCACCAGCCTTTCGCTCCTGCGGATTATCGCGTGGACAGGCGAACAGTTCGGGCTGCCGGTCAATGACCTGGAGATCAACCCCAAAGAGCTCATCAGTATCCGGAGCATCGCTGACTTCATCGACGAAAACACCACTAACTAGCCAGGCAAAACGCAGGAGAGAGCATGTTTTTGAAGAATCGTGACCAAGTTCCCGCAGTTGATTGGGGAAACGGGACCAGCTTCCGCCTCGTCAATAAGGACGAGAACCTTGGCTTCGGTGTTGCCCACACGATCGTTCGCGCAGGAACGGTCTCAAAACTCAAGTACGACAGCCATCTGGAAGCCTGCTACTGCATCTCAGGCAAGGGCCGGGTCCTCAGCGCAGATGGAGACACCGAACTGATCATCACGCCAGGCGTCCTCTACGGCCTGGACAACAACGACGCCCATACCCTGTGCGCGGATGAGGACTCAGACATGCACCTCATCAGCGTTTTCTCACCTGCACTGGAAGGACACGAGCGCCATGAGCTCTCTGACGACGAGTATTCCAGCTACTGAGCCGGGCGCAGGATCCTCAGGGTCTGCACCGTATCCCTTCGATTACGAGGGCTGGAAGAGGATTTCCGATTCGGGCGCATTCCGCATCCTCGCTGATTCAGCCCTCAGTTCATCGCACCGGATTCGCGACACCGCTGCACGAATGCGGGAACTGGGGTACGCCGGAGAGGATCCAGGTCTACTTTTCGCCGTTGCCACTCATTTGGCCTCGACCATCACTTCGATACTCCGGTTCGGCTCCCCCGAACTTAAATCCGCACTGGTTCCTGATCTCCTCTCAGGACATTTCGTGGGCGCACACGCGATCACCGAAACCGGTGCAGGGTCTGATGTTTCCTCCATGCAGGCAACCGCAACGGTTGACGAAGCAAGCGGAAAAGTCCGGGTAAACGGGCGAAAAGTATTCATCACCAACGCCCCAATAGCCTCACACGTTGTTGTTTACGCCCGCACCTATCGAGGCGGCAACGATGAAGGTATCTCCGCCTACGTCATTGACACCACATGCCCAGGTGTCGCCGTCACAGCGAACCACATAACGGCCAGTCTGCCCCACTCCCCCATCGGGGAGCTAGAGCTCTCAGACGTGACAATCCCTCAAAGCTGGCGGCTGGGCGCCGAGGGCGCAGGTCTGCAGGTTCTCGACTTCGTCATGAAACGCGAGATCATCTACGCTTTCTCGGCCGATCTTGGACGTGCACAAAAGAGGATCGAAGACTCTGTCGCATTCGCCAATAGCCGCCGGCAGTTCAACTCCCTGCTGGCCGAGTTCCAGTCCGTTTCGTTTGCCATCGCTGATATGTACGTGCGTCACTTCGCGGGCACGGCCATGATCAACGAAATCCTCAGCAAGATTGAAAACAATCAGGACATCACCAAGGAGGTGGCCGCCGCCAAGATCCTCATTAGCGACGCTAATCTCCAAACCGCCATCGAGGCCACCCACCTCCGAGGGGCCAAAGGGGTACAGGCCGACAGCACGAGTGTGCAGGATGTACTGGATGCCCTCGCCGGCCCAATCTACTCAGGAACCAACCGCATCCAGAAGACACGGATCGCCGCAATGTTGGGGTTGCTCACTGATGGATGATCTGTTGGTCGAAACCCAGCTTTACAACTATTCCCATCCTTCGGTGAGCCATTTCACCACCAAGGCCCTCGTTTCGGGCAGCAACGCACCGGAGAACCAAGCGCGTGACCTGTACTACGCCGTGCGCGATGGGATCAGCTACGAGGTCTTCGGCACGGACATCTCCCAGCCTGGCCTGCGGGCCTCCTCAATCGTTGCCTCCCGAAGGGGCTTCTGCCTTCACAAATCAATCTTGTATGTGACCGTCTGCCGTAGGCAAGGCATCCCAGCAAGGCTCTTGGCAGCAACCGTCCAGAACCATCTCTCCACACCGGAGCTCGAAGCGTTAGTGGGCGGGCAGACGTTTCTCCATTGGTATACGGAAATTCAGATCAACGGCAAGTGGGTGAAAGTGACACCCGTCTTCGGACAGCTCTTATGCAGGCTGTACGGGATCACACCCCTGGAATTCGACGTCGACGCTGATTCCATCCACCAGAACTCGAACCACGGAGGAGAGATGTCGTTCCTGATGCAAACCCGCCTCCCGGACTCACCGTCCTACGAGTCCTTAGCGGCCCTGGTGAAGACCCATCACCCTCTCATGGTCAACGAAACAGGACTTGTGCCCACCGCTGCCGCAGTATCCGGCTCCGCAGAAACCTAGGAATTCACAATGCTCAATGACTACACAGATATCTCGGACGAAGTGCGATCCGCCCTTTCCGAAGACAGACCAGTCGTCGCGATGGAAACGTCAGTAGTTTCGGGAGGAAAGTATCCAAGCAATTTTGCCTCCGCACAGGAAGTCGATGACGCCATCCACGCCTCCGGCGCGACACCCGCACGCGTTGCTCTCATTGATGGCCGGATCAAACTCGGTCTCACGCCTGGCGAACTCGAGCGTCTCGCTCATGAAAACTCCCCCCGCAAAGTGGGCACACGCGACATTGCCGCCGCCCTCTCAACGAACCTGACTACCGGCACGACTGTCTCATCCAGCCTTATCGTCGCGGCCAGCGCCGGCATAAAGGTCTTCAGCGTCGCAGGAATCGGAGGCGTCCACCGCGGTGCGGAAACGTCCCTGGACATCTCCACCGATCTTGAAGAACTGGCACGCCAACCGATCGCCGTGGTCTGCGCCGGAGCCAAATCACTCCTTGACCCCGCCTTGACCCTCGAATATCTGGAAACCAAAGGCATCCCAGTGGTCGGACTGGGAACCAGGATGTTCCCGAACTACTACGGAGTCTCCTCCGGGCAGGAAGTCCCTTGGACATTGGACAGCGTTGATGAAGTGGCCAGGTTCATCCACCTCCATCTGACATTGAACCTTCCTGGAGGTGTTCTAGTCACCAAACCCATTGCCGATGAAGCAGCCATCGCGCCGGAAATACTCAATGATGCGGTCGAAGCAGCATTGGCCCAAGCGCGGGAACAGGGCGTCAAAGGTCAGGCCCTGACCCCAGTAGTGTTGTCCGCCATCTCAACGGCAACCGACGGAGCCAGCGTGATCGCCAACAGGGCTGTTCTCGTCTCAACAGCAGTAGCCGCGGCGGAAATCGCCAACAAATTGCAGGTTGGGGTTCTCAGTGGCAGTCATCTTTGATCTTGACGGAACCCTGCTTGATACGCCCCTGGGGATTGTCCATGTAGTGAAATTGACGGCAGAACAACTTGGCCTTGCTGCGCCATCAGATGCGGCCATTCGCGCCATGATCGGCAAACCTCTCCAAGAGATGTTTATTTCCTTCGGCTGGCCTGCCTCCACGTCGGAACAGTCCCTCACTATTTTCCGGTCCCTGTTCTCCGAACACGTCGTCAGTGTGGCATCCTCCCTGGTTCTTCCAGGAATGAGGCGATCACTCGAAGCTCTGGCAGCGGATCATCGCCTTGGGGTCGCCACCAGCAAAGTCCTCCATAGCGCCGAGGAAATACTCACAGCAGCGGGGCTCCGCGAGTACTTCGTCGTCGTGCTTGGGGCCGACAGCGTCGCCAACCCCAAACCAGCTCCTGACATGGCACTGCTGGCCGCAAGCCACCTCGGAGTCTCCCCTGGTTCATGCAGCGTTGTAGGAGACTCCGTCCACGACATGCAGATGGCAGTTTCCGCAGGAATGGGCGCCATTGGAGTGACCTGGGGTGTCGACACGCCTCACGATTTGTTCGCTGCCGGAGCTTCTCTTATGTGGGAAGACTCCACCAAAGTTCCCGATTCCCTTCTCTCCCAGCCACTCACCACTAAGGAAGTCTGACTTTGACTACCACCAGCACGCCTGTCGAAAAGCGAACGGGCGTACAAACCCTGACACTCATCGTGATATCCATTGCGCAGTTCATCATCGCGCTGGACTATTCCATCGTTTATGTCGCACTACCCAGCATCGGAACCGAGCTGGCAATGAACGAGGCGTCACTCCAGTGGGTGGTGAGCTCCTACGCACTTCTCTTCGCCGGGCTCCTTCTCCTGGGCGGACGAATCGTCGATAAAATCGGTGGCAAGAGTGTCTTCATCGGATCAGTCCTGCTCTTTGGGCTCGCCAGCCTTTTGGGTGGCATCGCCGATAACGCCACACTTCTACTTCTCGCCAGGGCCCTGCAGGGCATTGCAGCATCAGCGTTACTCCCTTCCGTTCTAGCCCTGCTCAGCCAGTCCTTTCCAGACGGCAAGCTGCGCAGCAACGCCTACGCCATATGGGGTGCAGTGGGGGCATCAGGCTTGGCCGCGGGCGTCGTTTTGGGCGGCCTGCTGACTACGCTGTCCTGGCGATGGACTTTTCTGATCAATATCCCGCTCGTTATCATCTGCGTGATAGGTGCCCTTAAAACCTTCCGCAGCAGAACACCACAGACAGAACCGACCACCATTCCGGTGGTGTCAAGCATTGCCGGAACGTCGGCGATACTCCTTGTAGTGCTGACGCTTACTCTCCTGGCAGACCCCGAAACATCACCGGAGTTCTTCTGGTCAGTGGCCGCGCTGGCCATCCTCGCCGTCGTGGCATTCCTGGTCAATGAACGTCGTTCCGGCTCACCGCTCATAGAGAGGCCATTGCGTAAATTACGTGCATTGAGAGCTGGCACAATCGCTGCGGGTCTTTATATGGCCAGTGTCGGCACCGAGTTTTTCCTGGTAACCCTCTATCTTCAGGAACAACGAGGCTACTCCGCCCTCGCCGCCGGAATTGCTTTCCTGCCCCTTGCAGCGATGGTCACCGTCGGCAATGTCGTTGCCGGCAAGCTGATCGTCAGAAACAGTGTCCAGCGCGTCCTTGGCCTGGGTTTCGCAATCTCAGCCGGGGGACTCCTTCTGCTGGCAATCTCCCTCGGTATCGACAACTTTTGGTTAGGACTACTGCCAGGGTTCCTCCTGAGCGGCTTCGGTCACGGGCTCATCTACACCGCCATGTTCGTCCTCGGTACCTCTGACGCACCGCAGGAAAGCCAAGGCGCCGCCGGCTCTCTGATCACAACGTCTCAATATGTAGCCGGCGGCATAAGCCTTGCCCTGCTGGTACTCGTCATAGCCCTGACAGGACCCGAGCTGGGATATCCGCTGGCATTCGGCATAAACGCAGCCTTCGCCCTGATAGGCGTCGTCCTGGCAATCACCGTCAAGGCTCGTTCAAATGCCACCTAACAGAGCCACAGAAACTCCCATAGACCAGCACGTCAGGTACCGGGTGGGGATCATTGTTGTCGACAACGATCCGGTTCCCGAAATGGAGATCAACCGATTGGCGCCGCCAGGGGTCTCGATACATGTCAGCAGGTTCCGGCTTCCTCGGAGAACCGGAGAAGAGTTTCTGGGCGATCGGGTCCCCGCGCAGCAACCCGGAGCGCACCTCGTCGCCGCATTGGAAACACTCAATCGAATCGGCGTTGACGCTGTCGGTCTCTGCTTCACCAGCAGCAGCATCTTCGACCCGGAAACCTTCGACAAAGCCTTCATGGAAGCTGCCCTGCGGATCAACGGAGACTGGAACATTGCCACAGCAGCGCAAGCAATCATCTCTGACATGAAACGCGCCGGCGCCCAGAACCCATACATCGTTGTGCCGCCATGGTTCACAAGTCCCACCATCGACGCCCTGACGTCCTATCTGAAGCTCTTCGGCGTAGCTTCTCCCGGCTTCCATCAGCACGAATTGGGGCCAGCGTGGGAAGCCTACCCGCGCCAAGATCGGTTCGACCTGGGAGCGAAATGGGAAATCCAACCTCGGCAGGTGGTCGATGATCTGCGCTCCCGGGACCTGCTGGGCGCTGATTCCATACTCATTCCTGGCAGCGGGTTCCCGAGTTTGGACCTTCTCAGCAGAAGCCAAACCCACCCCCCGCTGCCCATGTTCAGTGCCAACAAATCTCTCCTTCATGAGCTCCTCCACCAAGCCCAGTGAAGAAGAACGAAAGGGATAAAATCGTGCTGCACTCAACAACGGCAGATCGGGCCGCCTCCGATACCGGGATGGTGATCGCAAGTCACCACAGAACCGGCTACACCATGGCCGAAGTACACGTCCCGAAAAATACGACTTCCGAGATTTCACTATCGCCCGGGGCATCTTTTTATTGCCTTAACGGGAAAGGATGGGCCTCTCTTCCACACGGCGAGGTCCGCTACGCCTTGGCCCCAGGGGTTGTCATCGCTCCGACGAACAGGGAGAAGTCCCTGGTACTGGAGGCCACCCAATCTCTCGAAATCCTCCACATCACCTACTCAGGCGCAGCCTCGCCTTGGGCTATGTAGAACGCAACGAATCCTGCGTTGATTGGAAACTCCCGCACTTCCACGGACCGGCCCGTGAGAAGTAGGCAGCACCTCGCCACCGGCCAGTCTGCGCCGGCCCGGTTTAGTTGTTTCGACCCCGGGCTGCCACGGCCCACTGTTCCACCGCGTCCCCGCCACTCACCACAGTCACCTGATCCACCAAGTTCATGGTCAGGCACACATGGTTGGGGATCACCCGTAGCCGTGTGCCCAAGGGCGGGAGCTCCGAGGATTCCGGCCAAACAACCGTGGCGTGGTGTTCGGACAGCGCGGTCACTGTGGCCTCGGGATATTCGGGGAGCCGTCCGTATCCGCTGGCCCAGTCCGGTCGGTCGCTGCCCAGGATCTTGCTGCCGGCGTCCACAACTACCCGGCGAACGTTCCCGCCGCGGGCTTCATGCCTGCTGACTACCGTGGCGGCGACCGTTAGCGCGATGTCCTCCCAGCCGCACCGTTCCAGTTCCAACTGCTGGGCGTCGCCGAACACATAGACCCCGGGGCGCAGTTCGGTTGCTGCGGATTCACCGGAGATCAGGGCCGTGGGGGTGGATCCCCCACTGATGGTCTTCACGTCAAAGCCAACTGAAGTCAGCGCCGCTGCGGCAAGAGCCAACGAATCATTCTCGTTGCCCGCCGCCCCCGTGGGCATGCCGGGCTTGTAGCTGTGGCCCGGGAAGGTGAACACGCCGGACACGGCCAAACCCGCTGCGGAGGCTGCCTTGGCAACATCCACTACCTCGTCCGGCAAGACGCCACTGCGGTGGTGTCCGCTGTCCACTTCGATCAGTACCTCAATGCTTCCGGCGTCCGCGCCGAGCTGGCTACCCATCGCCGTCGCACTTTCCACCGAATCCACGCCGACCGCGAGCCGGCACTGTGCCGCCAAGGCGCGAAGACGTTGCGCGTGCGGCGCCTCAACCCAGAGCGGGTACGCGATGAAGATGTCCTTCACGCCGTCCGCGGCGAAGACCTCCGCCTCGCCTATCGTGGCCACAGTGATGCCAACGGCTCCCGCCGCGAGCTGTTTGCGCGCGATTTCCAGCGTCTTGTGCGTCTTCACGTGGGGACGGAGCCCCAGCCCACGCCCGCGCATGCTCGCCGCCATGCGTTCAATGTTCCGGTCAAGGACATCGACGTCGATCATGACGGCAGGGGTGATGACGGCAGCTGGGATCGCATTCATTCCTCAAACACTAACGTTCCTACGGGGCTGACTGCCTGACCCGCAGTTCGAACGCTGCCTCGGGCTGCTGAACAGTGTGCACCGCGTCCTTGCTTTCAATCCGCTGGATGAGGAGTTCGACGGCGCGCTCCGCAATTTCCGCCCGGCCCGGCGCCACAGTAGTCAACGACGGCGACGCGAACCGCGACTCATCAATGTCGTCGAATCCGGCAACGGCGATCTCCTCCGGCACTTTCCGGCCACGGAGCAGGAGTTCGTGCATCGCCCCCAACGCGAGGACATCATTGAGCCCGAAAACAGCGTCGAATTCCACGCCGCTGTCCAGCAACCTCGAGGTGGCGTCAGCGCCGGCGTCGCGCCGCCAATTGCACGGAACCACCAACGCAGGGTCATACTCCACGCCAGCGGCAGTGAGCGCAGCCTTGTACCCGTCAAGGCGCAGTCCGTTGCTGCCTGTCGTGTCGCCGTCGTGCGCGCCCAGGACGGCTATTCGACGGCGGCCGCCAGCCAGCAAGTGCGCGGTAACGGCGGCGGCGGCTTCCTGGTTTTGGATGAGGACCATGTCCAGGCGGGGATCCTGCACGAATTCGCCCAGGAGTACCAGTGGTTTACTGCCGGCAGCGGCGATGATCTGCTCGGCGTCGAGGCTGAGCGGAATGAACAAGAGGCCGTCGGTGAGGCTGCGGAATGGACCCTGGAGCGCTGCTTTTTCGTGCTCTGTCTCGTTGCCGGACTGTTCCACCAATACCCGGTAGCCGCGGGACCACGCCGCTTTCATGATGTCCGAGGCAAGCTCGGCGTAGTACGGGACGGAGAGATCGGCCAGGACCAACCCGAGCATGCTGGTTTTCCCGGATCGGAGACTGCGGGCCGTCAGGTTGGTTTCGTAGCCGAGTTCGTCGATCGCATCAAGGACGCGTTGCTTGGTGGCGGGCCGGATGAACTCGTAGTTGTTGATGACGTTGGAAACCGTCTTCAAGGACACGCCCGCGGCGCGCGCGACGTCGTTCATGGTCACGGCCATGCGGGGACTCCTAACGTTTGCTTCATTTCGGCCCGGCATACATCGTTGCAGATGTTGCGGGTCAGGCGGGGTCCATCACGGCGGCGACGGCCTCGATTTCCACCAGTTGATGATCGTAGCCCAGTACCGTGACTCCCATGAGGGTGCTGGGGACATCGTGATCACCGAATGCGGCGTGAACCACTTCCCATGCCGTGACCAGGTCCGCCTGCTGGTTCGAGGCAACCAGGACGCGGGTGGAAATGACGTCCGTGATTTCTGCGCCGGCCGCTTCCAGTGCCAGGTGCAGGTTCTCGATCGCCTTTTCTGCTTGAGCTTGGTAGTCGCCGATTCCGGCCGTGGATCCGTCCTCGTTCAGGGGGCAGGACCCTGCGAGGAAGATCAGCCGCGCCTCTGCAGGGGCGGTTGCCGCGTACGCGTACTGTGCCACTGAACTGAGCTGGCTGGAGCGGATGAGGCTGACTGCACTGGGCATGGGTGTCCTTTTTGTTCGGGTGAGTACATCCCATCACGAGTGGCTGCCCTGTCATGTGTCACATGGCGCTCATCCCCGTGCAACGCGCCTGCAACATAGATGCGCAATGCTGGGGCCAACGGACGGCGATAGCTGAGGGGAGCAGACATGAGCATTGCAAACAGGGATCTATTTCAGGCACTGAAGACGCAGGCCAGCCTGGCGCAGGCATTCGGCACCATGCCGGGCAGCGAGGACGAGCCACACCCACTAAAGCCGGGCGACTACATTGAGGCTTGGCACAACGGCCGCCTCTATCACCGGGGCACCGTGGTCAAAACAGTCGCGGGCACCGACCTTTTCTGGCTCACGGACCACACCGGCAGCCGGCGCCTGCTGGATATGGAATCGATGGAAATCGTGACTCTTGATGAGCCGACCCCGGCGCCCGCAACGCAGGCACCGGAGCCGACTCCGTCAGCCACTGTCACACCAATTTCTGCGTACCCCATGTTCCACGACGGCTCGCAGCAGATCGCCTAGCTCTCGTGGGACTTGCCTAGGAGTCCAGCGACAACCGGATCATGCTCCAGCTCACGGCCGGAAGTTCGGCGGTGAGCCGACCGTCGTCGAGCTTTACGCTGACGTTTTCGGACGGCAGGACCGACGTCGAATCGTCAGCCGTGGCCTGCCAGTACGAGTCCTTGTTCGTGTAAGTAACAGCCTCGATGACTTTGCCAGCGTTGAGGCTTCCGACGGCGGCATCAAGCGTCAGCGCGTCCGTCGCCGAGCGGTTCACGGCAAAGACCACGGCCTGGTTGGCTTGGGCGTCGAACGTTGCCACGGCTGAGAGCGCGGTGAAGCCGGGCGTCGTAGTGGTCTCCAGCAGCGGGGACTCCGCGGCAAGGTTCAGCACCGTGCCTGAGGCATGCTGTGAGGTGAGCGCGAACGGGTGGAAGGTGGTCTGCTTCCAAGCCCGGCCGCCCGGTTCCGTCATGATCGGCGCGATCACGTTGACCAGCTGCGCGAGGCTCGCGGAGTGGACGCGGTCCGTGTTCCGCAGCAGCGTGATGAGGAGATCGCCCACCACCACTGCATCCGCCACCGTGTAACGGTCCTCGAGCAGCACCGGCGCCACAGGCCAGTCATCCCCTGTTGGTGCCTTGGATTCGTCGCGCGACATGTGCCAGACGTTCCACTCATCGAACGAGATATTGACCTGCTTTTCGGACTTGGTAGCCGACTTCACATGGTCAATGTGGGAGACCAGGTCCTTGATGAACACCTCCATCCGGTGCCCCGCGGACAGGTGCTCCTGCAAGTCCCCGAAGTCCTCAAAGTACTGGTGCGCAGAAATCAGGTCCACCAGCTCGTACGTCTCGTTGAGGACCACACGCTCCCACTCGCCAAAAGTGGGCATGGTAGGTCCGGAACTTCCACAAGCCACCAATTCAAGATCAGGGTTGACCATGAGCATGGCCCGCGCCGTTTCGGCGGCGAGCCGCGCATACTCGCCGGCCTTTTTGTGGCCGATCTGCCAAAAACCGTCCATCTCGTTCCCAAGGCACCACACGCTGATGTTGTGGGGCTCGACGGCGCCGTTGGCCTTGCGCTGTTCAGACAGGGCCGTTCCACCCTTGATGTTGGAGTATTCCAGCAGGTCCAAGGCCTCCTGCGTTCCCCTGGTGCCCAGGTTCACGGCCATCATGGGTTCGACTCCGGCCTTCTCCGACCATTTGGCAAACTCGTCCACGCCCACCAGGTTGGGGTCGCTGGAATGCCAGGCAAGGTCCAGGCGGGTGGGTCGGTTCTCCTTGGGCCCCACTCCGTCTTCCCAGCGGTAGCCGGAGACGAAGTTCCCGCCCGGATACCTGACCGTGGAGACGCCCAGCTCCTTGGTGAGTTCCAGGACGTCGGTGCGGAATCCGTCGTCGTCGGCTTTTGGGTGTTCGGGCTCGAAGATGCCCGTGTACACGCAGCGGCCCAGGTGCTCCACGAACGCGCCGAAGGTCTTCCTCCGGACGGGCCCGACCACGAACGCGGGGTCAACGGTGATTCTGGCGGTGGGTTTCTCTTGGGTTCCCAAAGGGTGGTTCCTTGTCTGCTTTGCTTGGCTTGAGGATTTCTACAACGTTATAGAAGCAATGCTGACGGGACGCGGGGGTGGGAGTCAAGAAGTTTTTTCGGGGAACCCCGCCCAACGGACAATTCACCCCTGCGCGCGGCGGTGATTTGTCCGTTGGGCGGGGTTGAGGCGCCATGGGGTTGGGGCGCCACATAGGCTAGTCCCATGTCATCCGAGACCGTCGCGGCCGCCTACTCCGCCCGCGCAGCCGAGTACACCTCATTATTCGGGTCCATCACCAGCACTCATCGGGCCGATCAACAGCTCGTTCTGTCCTGGGCTCAAGGTTTGTCCGGGAAAGTCATCGATGCCGGCTGCGGACCCGGGCAATGGACGGATTTCCTGCACTCCGCCGGCGCATCGGTTGAGGGCGTGGATCTGGTGCCGGAGTTCATCGAAACAGCAAAGCGAAACTACCCGGACGCTCAGTTCTCCCTCGGATCACTTGAAAGGTTACCGACGGCGGATCAGTCACTGGCCGGGATTCTCGCCTGGTACTCGGTGATTCATACTCCCCCGTCCTCCCTTGGCGCAGTTCTCAATGAGCTTGCCCGTTGCATCAAACCGGGCGGGAGCCTCCTGCTAGGGTTCTTCGAAGGTCCGGCCATGGAGCAGTTCCCGCACGCAGTCACCCCCGCCTACTTTTGGCCTGTGGAGGACATGACAGCGCGGCTTCAGCAAGCCGGCTTCAGCGTGGAGAACACGCACTCCCGCGTCGACCCCGGAGCCCGCCCGCATGCCGCAATCGTTGCCCGCCGGGCTGACCCCTGACGCCCAGGCCCCCCTGGTCCCGCACTTGTTCGCCATACACGCCGTTGTGCGGCGGGAGATTCGAACGAGTGCGGGAACCGTGCGACGGCTCGTGAGGACCGGGACTTCACATCTGCCGATAGGATCCGTAGACAGCTCGCAGAAGCTGAAATGAGCCTTGGGGACACTCCCACGGCATGAGCTGGGAGGATGGCGGATAAGCATGGAGATCAGCAAAAGCTGGCGGGGCAGGATTGTCACAATGGGAGACCAGAGCTTCAAGGTCAAGCTCACTCCGCTCCGAGCCACCCCCGGTGGCCGTCATACCGCTGAACTCCCAAGGAGCGCACTCTCCAAGCGCTTCCGCTTCGCCGCCAAGGATCGGGTGCTCGTGACAGAGTTCCAGGATGGCTCATTGAAGGTCACCCAACTTCCCTGGTACCGCTCGCCCGCCCGGATATTCAGAGGCTTCCTCGAGGTCCTCAGCTCATAAGCAGAACCCACCAACAGTACCGGGCACACATAAAAATCCCCCGGAACCGTGTGGTTCCGGGGGATTTGGAGGGTGGGCCCTGTGGGGATCGAACCCACGACCCACGGATTAAAAGTCCGATGCTCTACCAACTGAGCTAAAGGCCCCTCCAGCTGTTGAAACAGCCATGAATACTGTACCCCAAGGTCAAGGCCAGCGAGGAACTGAAGGTGACGTGCGCCGTCGTGACCTTCTTTGAGGAGAAACACGACGGCGACGCGCGACAGCAGCGGCGTGTCGCGCCCGGGGCGGCGGCAAACAGGGTCAGGAAGCAACGCCCCCAGCAGGAACCGCAGCGCCCGGCAAGCGTTACTCGACCCCACCAGAGCACAGGAGTACGGTGAACTCATGAGCGAACAGCCAGGATCACGTGCGTACGGCGGAGCAAACAGGCACCACAAGCCCAAGCCCTTCGCGCCCATCGATTTCGAACCGTTCGCAGGTGGCGCCGACCCCGCGCGGGTCTCGGAGGCAGCCCACCTCGCGGCCCAGGCGCTGGTGAGACGCGGCCGCGACAGCGATGACCCCACGGTCACCAGCCGCCTGGTGAAGCTGGCTGATGAACAGGGCCTCGAAGCCATCGCGGAGATGTGGGCCGAGAGTCCTGCACGCTCCCTGCCCGGCGCGCTCTGGAGGCTCTACGCCCTCCGTGCCGCCACCATCCAGAATCCAGAACGGATCTCCGTCTACTTCAGGGCCGGCCGTGACACCGCGCAGGTTGCCAATGTTGTGGCAGGTGCTGCTGAGCCGCCGGGAGCAGACGAAATGAAGACCATGGCTGATGCCATTCTGTCCGGCGCTTTCGACGGCGAGTTCGACGTCGCGCTGGAACGTTCCGCCGCCTTCTGCCGTGTGGTGGCGCTCGGCCAGGCCACCCTTGCCGACGGCGCGGAGCACAGCAACGAAGGCCACGCCAGCAAGCTCACACGCAATTCACACCAACTGGTGAAGACCGCGGAGGACCTTGAACACGCGGCCAACGCATGGCGCCTGGGCGAGCTGGACTAGCGGACAAAGGGGGCGAAACGTACCCACGTCGGGCCCGGCCTGTCAATGTTGACTTAGCCCGCCTGACGGTGAAAACTAAAACTGGTGTCGAACCGCGAAACCCCCGGGCTTCAACATATAGCCGCTTCGAGCGGCCTACCGCCGAGAGGCGTATCCGGTTCGGCACCATTTTTATGCCCAAACGCAGCTTGCCCGGGCCAGCACTGAAGCGGACCCGGGCAAACGCAGGAGAAACTACTTCAATGTGACCGTGGTTTCGGCCTTTTCCTTCTTGTCGTGGTCCAGCTTGCCGTCAGCCGCAGCAGGAGTCATTGTTGCCGAGATCTCGGCTTCCTTGCCCGCAGTGTAGGCAAAGTTCTCCGCGATGTTGAAGGACTCGCCCGGCTTCAACACGAACGGGGCCTCTTCCTTCAGCTTAGTGCCGGAGCTGCTCAGCCCGTGCTTCTTGTAACCGTCGCTACTGGAGTCCGAAGGCATTCCGCCCATGTACTTCCAGTCCGTGTACTTTGCGCTGGGAGTGATCAGCGAGTGGCTCAGGGGAATGTCCGCGGACGAGGTGTTGGTCACCACGTAGTTCAGGTAGACCACGGGGTCGCCCTTTTTGAGCAGGTTTTCCTTGGTTTCCTTGTCCACGAACATGCTGTCCTTGGACGCGACGTCGGTGGCCACCTGGTAGACGTCCACGCTGAAGCTGTCGCCCTTGATGGTGCCCAGCTTGTCCCCTGCCTCGGAAATGGGCAATGCCCAAGCGGCCACCTTGTAGGAGCCGGACGAGGTCCCGGCACCCTCGGACGAGGTGGAAGCCAGCGGAGACGCCGAGGCTGACGGTGAGGCAGCGACTGAGGAGGACGACGACGGTTCGGAACCACCCGTCGTCGAGCCTGCCGTGGCTCCGCCACAGGCGGTCAGGGCCAGCAGGCCGGCCGCGGCGAGGCCGGAAATTTTGATGACATTGTTGAAGCGCATGGTTCCCCCATTGAGTGGATTAATCGGTGCTTGACCTAGTGTCGCACGGTTGCGGGGGCGCAGCGATGGGGAGATCTGCCCGCAACGCTCCGCGAACTTCGCAGACCCCGTGGCAGTGCCGGTAAAGTTGGGACCGAAACGGGCGCCGTCAAGTCAAACTGCCCGTGCCCATCCGTCCCCGGCCCGGAAGCGACATGAAGCTGCGCCTTTTTCCCCAGGAACCTGCCGGGCTCGTACTGCTCGCGCAGATGGCCGGCGTCATTGTTGCCGCGACTGGAACGCTCTCCGAAATACTCGGCGCGCCAGCCAGTGAGCACCAGCGCCTCGCCGAAGAACTCCACGAGCACGAGTCCAAATCCCTGGACCTGCATTTCGCTCTGCTGACGCACATGCGGACCAGTTTCGTGAACCCGCTCCCCCGCGAGGACATGTACACCCTCTCCCGTCACCTCAATGAGGCCATGGAGAAGCTCGACGCCGCCGGAGACCTCGTGGCGCTCTACAAACTGGACCGTCTGCCTAAACGTGCCGCGGACCAGTTGGAGATCATCAGCCGGCAGGCCGAGCTCACGGTGGATGCGATGCGGAAGCTTGAGGATCTGGACGAGCTGGAGGACTACTGGATCGAAATCCTGAGACTCGCCAAGCGTGCAGAACGCTCTCACCGGATTTGGGTGGCCGAGATGCTCAAGGACATGAAGTCCACGCAGTACGCACGGCACCGGGACATCGCCAACCAGCTGGTGGAAGTTACCAAGGACATGCGGAAGGTCGCCACCCAGGTAGGCAGCATCATCGTCAAGGAATCATGACGTGACCATCGCCTTCCTGGTCCTCGTTGTTGCTTTGGCCTCCGGGTTCGCGTTCCTCAACGGCTTCCGCGACGTCTCCAACGCCGTCGCACTTTCCACCCGGACCCGCGCCCTCACGCCGTCGATTGCCGTGTTGCTCGCCGCCATCTTCAACTTTGTGGGCGCCATGCTCAGCGGCACCTTCATCCTTGCTTTCACGCAGTCCTGGATCACTCTGCCCAGTGGGACCAGCGGCCTCACCATGTTGGCCTCGGCGCTCACTGCATCCATCTTGTGGGGCGTTTACGCGTGGTGGCGCGGCATCCCGCTGTCCTCCACCAACTCTTTGGTCGGCGGCCTGATTGGTGCCGGGGGCGCGAGCGTGCTGGTGGGCGGTAATGCTGTGGGTGGGGTGGATGGCGTGGTGCTGACCCAGGTGGTCCTGCCGCTGGTGCTGTCCCCGCTGATTGCCTTCGCGGCTGCGTACCTTTTGGTCTGGCCTGTCACGTGGGCTGCGCGTTACACGCAACCCAACGTGGTGAACCGACGGTTCCGCCGCGCACAGGCCGTCTCCACTGCCGCTGTGGCGTTCGGCCACGGACTCCAGGATGGTCAGCGCACGGCCGCTGTCATGGTGTTGGCCATGATTGCGGCCGGATTGTCCGGCGGCAGCGACGTGCCGCTCTGGATCCTGCTGCTCACTGCTATCATGCTCACCGCCGGCACCATGTTCGGCGGCTGGCGGATCTCCCACACCCTGGGGCACAAACTCATCAGGGTGGATCCGCTGCGCGGCTTCGTGGCCCAAACTTTGACGTCCGTGATGCTGTTCATCGGTGCCATCGGTTTTCACCTCCCGCTTTCCACTACCCATACGCTGACCGCGTCGGTGCTGGGTGCGGGCGTGAACCAGCGGTTCCACACCGTCAACAGGCGCTTGGTCCGGAGAATCCTGTTGTTCTGGGTGGCCACCCCGTTGATCACGGCCGCGGTGGCCTTCGTCCTGGAGCTGGCGTTCTCGCCCCTCGCGGACCTCTAACCCTCCCGCACGCACCCAACTGAGTAGCAGTTCAGGTCGTTCCCAGCGCTCAGAACGGCCTGATCTGCTACCTACTTGGGCAAGAAAAAACGACGGCGGCCGTACCCCCAAGGCGACGGCCGCCGTCGTTCTGTGCCGACTCCCCCCATAGAAGCCGGAACCTGCAGAACCCTTTATCCGAAGCGGCCGGAGACGTAGTCTTCCGTGGCTTTCTGGCCAGGGTTGTTGAAGATGCTGGTGGTGTCAGCGAACTCGATCAGCTTGCCGGGCTTGCCCGTGCCTGCGATGTTGAAGAACGCGGTCTTGTCGGACACACGCGCGGCCTGCTGCATGTTGTGGGTCACGATCACCACGGTGTACTGGTCCTTGAGCTCGTTGATGAGGTCCTCAACGGCCAGCGTGGAGATGGGGTCCAGGGCGGAGCAAGGCTCGTCCATGAGGATCACCTGGGGCTCAACGGCAATGGCGCGGGCAATGCAGAGGCGCTGCTGCTGGCCACCGGAAAGGCCGGAGCCGGGCTTGTCCAGGCGGTCCTTGACTTCGTTCCAGAGGTTGGCGCCCACCAGGGACTTCTCCACCAGGGCATCGGCTGCGCCTTTGGAGATCTTCTTGTTGTTCAGCTTCACGCCGGCCAGCACGTTGTCGCGGATGGACATGGTGGGGAACGGGTTGGGGCGCTGGAAGACCATACCCACCTGGGTGCGGACGGTCACGGGGTCCACGCCGGGGCCGTAGAGGTTGTCGCCGTCAAGGAGGACTTCGCCCTCGACGCGCGCGCCGGGAAGGACCTCGTGCATGCGGTTCAGCGTGCGGAGGAAGGTGGACTTGCCGCAGCCGGACGGGCCGATGAAGGCCGTCACGGACTTGGCCTGGATGTTGATGTTGACGTCCTCGACGGCCAGGAAGTTGCCGTAGTAGACATTCAGGTCTTTGACGTCGATGCGCTTGGACATGGTGTTCCTTTGTTCCTTGGGGGTGTGGAAGTTTGAAGGTGCCGCTGCGGATCACCGCGCGGCCGGCCCGGCTAGCGTCCCGTTTTGGGTGCGAACAGACGGGCTATGAGGCGGGCTCCGAGGTTCAGGAGCATCACCAGGATGATCAGCACCAACGCCGCGCCCCAAGCACGCTGATCCGAGGGCTCAGGGTTGGACGGCGACGTCGGGTTGAGGATCTGCGTGTAAATGAACGTGGGCAGCGAGGCCATCCAACCGCCGAAGACGTTGTTGTTGATAGTGGTGGCGAAGCCTGCGGTCACCAGGATTGGCGCGGTTTCGCCGATAACCCGGGCGATCGCCAAGGTGACGCCGGACGCGATGCCCGAGATCGCCGTCGGGATAACCACCTTGGTGATGGTGCGCCACTTACGGACGCCCAGGGCGTAGGAAGCCTCGCGGAGCTCATTGGGGACAATCTTGAGCATTTCCTCGCTGGAGCGGACCACAACAGGGATCATCAGGACTGAAAGCGCGACGGCGGCTACCGCACCGGTCTTGGTGCCGGGGCCCACAATGGCGAAGAAGAACGCTGCCGCGAAGAGGCCGGCCACGATCGACGGGATGCCGGTCATGACATCCACGAAGAACGTGATGGCGCGGGCCAGCGGACGGTCGTTGCCGTATTCCACCAGGTAGATGGAGGTGAGGAGGCCCACGGGTACGGAGATGACCGTGGCGAGGAGCGTGATCTGGAGGGTGCCCAGCAGTGCGTGGTAGATGCCGCCGAGGACCGGGGCGCCTTCCTCCACTGCCTTGTTGTCGAACGCGCCGGTGACACCGTTCATGGAGGTGCCCAGGAAGCCGGGAGTGATGAGGCCGGGGATGCCGTTGACCAGAACGGTGAAGATCACTGAGATCAGCGGCAGGAGTGCAATCAGGAACGAGCCCACCACCAGGCATGTGGCGAGCTTGTCCTTGGCCTTCCGCGAGCCTTCAACAGCACCGCTCCAGGAAACCAGGCCCACAGCAAACAGGATGGCGGACACGATGCCCCAGCCGAAGGCGTTGAAACCGATGAGCGCCATGATGGCCGCGCCCACAATGAGCGCGACGGCCAGGACAATGTAGGGCGCGAACTTAGGCAGCTGGCCCTTGGTGAGCGCTGAGCGCTTGCGGACTACTGTGGCGGACATTTAGTTGGCTCCCGAGAATTCTTTGTGCCGGGTGATGATCCAGCGGGCGATCATGTTCACGCCCAAGGTGATGACGAACAGCACCAGGCCGGCGGCGATCAACGTGTTGACCTTGATACCGCTGGCTTCGGGGAAGTTCAGGGCAATTTCCGCGGCGATGGTCTGGTTGCCGGACTGGATGAGGCTCGCAGTGAGGACACCGGAGGAGAGCACCAGGGCAACGGCCATGGTCTCGCCGAGTGCCCGGCCGAGGCCCAGCATGATGGCGCTGATGATGCCGGGGCGGCCGAAGGGCAGAACCGCCATTTTGATCATTTCCCAGCGGGTGGCTCCCAGTGCGAGCGCTGCTTCCTCGTGCAGCTTGGGGGTCTGCAGGAAGATTTCGCGGGACAGGGAGGTGATGATGGGCAGGACCATGACGGACAGGACGATGCCCGCAGTCAGGATGGTTTTGCCGGTGGCCGATGCCGGTCCTTCGAAGATGGGGATCCAGCCGAGGTAGGTGGCCAACCAGTCGTAGGCGGGTGAGATTTCTTTGGCCAGGAAAGCCGCACCCCAGGCGCCGTAAACAACGGAGGGGATGGCTGCGAGCAGGTCCACCACGTAGCCCAGGCCGGCAGCGAGCCGGCGGGGAGCGTAGTGCGAGATGAACAGTGCCACGCCGATTGCCACGGGGGTGGCGATGACAAGGGCGATCACGGCGGCAATCAGGGTTCCCACCACGATCGGGGCGATGTAGGCGAAGAAGCCGTTGCCGCCCTGGATGTCCTCAGCAGGGGCCGTCAGGGCAGGAATTGCCTGCACCACAAGGAACAGCGCGACTCCGAAGAGGACCGCGAGAATCAGGCACCCTGCGGCCATGGCGGCCCCGGAGAAAACCTTGTCCCCGGCGCGTCCTGCGCCTTGGGAGGTTGTCAGGGAGTTGGTGGTCACTTCACGATCCTTCAGTCTCAGTGAACTGGTCTTACATGGCTAAGTTCCCTGCCCCGCTCCAGCGGCTCTGCGGCCACTCGGCGCGGGACAGGGAACTTCAGTGTTCAGCCGGGTTCAGAAAACCCGCCGGGAAACCTTAGGACTTGGCCTTGATGGTTTCGATAGCGGCCTTGGCCTTGTCCTGCAGCGTCTTGGAGAGCGGTGCGGACTTCGCGGCGTCAGCTGCGGTCTTCTGTCCTTCGTCGGAAACGACGTACGTTTCGAAGCCCTTGACCAGGTCAGCAACTTCCTTGGTCTCGTAGGTGGTGCACACAACGTGGTACGAGACGAGTACTACGGGGTAGGCGCCCGATGCGGTGGTCTTGCGGTCCAGCTTGATGGCAACATCGTTGGCGGCGCGGCCATCAACGGGCTTGCCGGCTTCAACGGCCTTGGCAGCGGCTTCGGCGGAGATCTTGACGAACTCGTCGCCCACCTTGATGGAGGCGGTGCCCAGCTTGCCGGAAACGGCGGAGTCATCAGCGTAGGTCACGGCGCCCGGGGTGTCGGTGACGGTCTTGACCACACCGGAGGTGCCCTTGGCGTTCTCGCCAGCCAGGGTTGCGGGCCAGATGCCTGCGGACTTGTCCGTCCAGACCTCGGGTGCAGCGGATGCCAGGTAGTCGGTGAAGTTGGTGGTGGTGCCGGAGTCATCGGAGCGGTTCACGGGGGTGACCTTGAGGTCCGGGAGGCTGACGCCTTCGTTGAGGGCGGCGATTGCGGGATCGTTCCAGTTGGCGATTTCGCCGCGGAAGATCTTGGCGACGGTCACGGCGTCGAGCTTCAGGTCCGTGACGCCGGGAACGTTGAAGGCTACAGCGATCGGGGAGATGTACACCGGGATGTTGATGGCGCCGTCGGGACCGCACTTGGCCTTGGAGCTCTCAAGCTCTTCGTCCTTCAAGTAGGCGTCGGAGCCGGCGAACTGTGCCGAGCCGTCGATGATGGCCTTGCGGCCTGCGCCGGAACCGTCCGGGGAGTACTGAACAGTTGCACCGGAGTTAGCGGCGGAGAAGCCGGCCTTCCAAGCGTCCATGGCTGCGCCGGTGGAGGAAGCGCCGATGCCGGTCAGGGTGCCGGTGACCTTGGGGCCGGAGGCTGCCGACTGGGTGCCGCCAGTGGTGCCCGTTGCGTTGTCTGAACCGCAAGCAGTGAGCGCGAGAGCGCCGGCTGCGATGACCGCGATTGCCGCGTTGCGGCCGAAGTGAGTTGCCTTCACTTGGATGTGCCCCTTCCAGGGATTCTTCGATGCGGGCCGAACGGAGATTTCGGCGTGCGCGAGCTGTGGACCAATGTGTTCCTTTACTGAAGGTAAGGAGCGCAGGTAACGGGATCTGCGGTACAAGGTGAACGGAAGATGAACGACGGCGGACCATTGGGTTATGTGGCGCGCGCCACCTTGAGGGGCTCCTGGCTTGCGGTAGTTGACGGGGCTTGGGCAAATAGACTGGAAGGCATGGCTGCCGTAAAGGGATTTTCTGCAAGCAAGCGGTTCCTGCGCGCCAGAGTCCGGACGGGCCTGGTCCGCAGCCGGAATTCGTTGACGCCGGCCATTCAGATGACCGTGTGCGCCGTTGGCGCCTACGCTTTCGCTGAATACGTGCTGGGCCATCAGGGGCCGCTGTTCGCAGCTACTTCTTCCTTGATTGCCCTGGGCTTCTCCCGCGATCCGCGCTTGCGTCGCGTGATAGAGGTGGGGCTGGGCTGCACCCTGGGAATCGTTGTTGGTGACCTGCTGCTTCATTGGCTGGGCGCCGGGATCTGGCAGGCCGCCATTGTGCTTCTTTTCTCCATCCTGCTGGCCAGATTTCTGGATAGCGGGACCATCTTCACCACACAATTGGGGTTGCAGTCCCTGCTGGTGGTGCTGCTGCCTGCGCCGGCCGGCGGGCCTTTTACGCGAAGCCTCGATGCCGTGATTGGTGGGGTGTTCGCGCTGCTGGTGACCATCCTGGTGCCCAAGGATCCGCGGCGGGAGCCCAGGAAGGACGTGCAGAAGATCCTTTACGAGCTCGCGGAAGTGCTGCGTGAGTGCGCCAAGGCCTTGATTGACAGCGACTCCACCACGGCCTGGCATGCCCTGATCCGTGGCCGTAACTGCCAGCCGTTGGTGGACCGGATGCGTCAGACTCTGCGGGCTTCCGGTGAAGTTGCCACCCTGGCACCGGCACATCGCAGGCACCGCGACGAGTTGGCGGGCTTGGAGCATTCCCTGGAGTACATAGATCTTGCGCTCCGCAACAGCCGGGTGTTTGCCCGGCGGCTCACCAGCGCCATCAACCATGCTGCGTTGTCCGATGAAGCGATCGACAGCATCTCCGAGGTCCTGCAAGAGACCGCCGCAGCAATCGATGAGATGACCGTCGGATTGTCGGAGCAGAGCGAAGGGACACGACGCGTGCATCTGCGCCGGGCCCGGAATGAGCTCTCCGACATCGCTGCGCGCCTGCACCCCAAGATGCTGGACGTGCAACGGCTCGAGGGCGAAACCGTGGTGATGTTGTTCCGGCCGCTCATGGTGGATCTGTTGGAGGCGAGCGGGATGGAGCCGGAGGAAGCGCGCGCGGTGCTCCCGGCGCTGTAGCGGCTGATCGCTGCAGCGGCTAATACTGTCGGTCCCCGCCACTACTCTTGAAACCATGGCTTCCAAGACGTCCCGCGCATCCAAAACACCCGCCTACAAATGCGCCGAATGCGGCTGGACTGCCATCAAGTGGGTGGGCCGGTGCGGTGAATGCCAGGCGTGGGGAACCGTTGAGGAGTACGGTGCCACGGTAGCGCGTACGACGGCGGCCACCACGGTTTTGGAGCCGGCCCGCCGTATCGCTGAGGTGGATGGGAGCACTGCGGCGTTCCTGCCCACGGGCGTGGACGAACTCGACCGCGTCCTCGGAGGAGGGCTCGTCCCCGGTGCCGTCATCCTGCTGGCTGGCGAACCCGGCGTCGGGAAGTCCACGCTCCTGCTGGACGTCGCCGCCAAGTTCGCCCGCACGGGGCAGGACGTCCTGTACATCACGGGCGAGGAGTCAGCGGCGCAGGTGAAGCTGCGCGCCGAGCGAATCGACGCCGTCGCCCATACTCTTTATCTGTCCGCCGAAACCGACCTCGGGCAGGCGCTGGGCCAAGTGGAGAAGCTTGAGCCCAAACTGCTGATTGTGGACTCCGTGCAGACCCTCAGCAGTGCCGACGTCGAAGGCAGCGCCGGCGGGGTGTCCCAAGTGCGTGAGGTAGCCGCCTCCATCATCTCCGCGGCCAAACGGCGCAACATGACCACTCTCCTGGTGGGCCACGTGACCAAGGAAGGCACCATCGCAGGGCCCCGCCTGCTGGAACACCTGGTGGATGTTGTGTGCCAGTTCGAAGGCGAGCGCCACTCCCGCCTGCGGTTGCTGAGGGCCGTCAAAAACCGGTACGGCGCCACGGACGACGTCGGATGCTTTGATCTCAATGAGGCAGGTATCGAGGGCTTGGCGGATCCCAGCGGTTTGTTTGTTTCACGGACCCGTGAGCCCGTTTCGGGCACCTGCATCACGGTGACCATGGAGGGTCGCAGGCCGCTCCTGGCAGAGGTTCAGTCCCTTCTTGCCGAGAGCGCCAATTCGCAGCCCCGCCGTGCCACCAGCGGGCTGGAAAGCTCCAGGGTTGCCATGTTGCTCGCGGTGCTTCAACAGCGTGCCGGTTGCATGCTTCACAAGGACGACTCCTACGTGGCGACCGTGGGCGGCGTGAAGCTGACGGAACCGGCCACGGACCTGGCAGTCGCGCTGGCCGTGGCGTCGGCTAAATCCCGCAAGGCACTCCCCCAGCGGCTCATCGCGTTCGGCGAGGTGGGCCTTGCAGGCGAAGTCCGTCCGGTTCCCGGGATCAACCAGCGTATCCAGGAAGCCCACCGTCTCGGCTTCACGCACGCCATTGTTCCGGCAAGCCCGGCAGGTGCAGGTGTTATCCCGGACGGCTTCTCGGTGCGCGAGGTAGGCCACTTGGCTGAGGCGCTTGAACTGCTGATCACTTAACCCTTACGGGGTGTCGAGGGCCCGCTCAGCTGCAGGTTCGGCAAAGATTGGCTCATGACCAAACGGAATGTGCTTATCGGGGGACGCTTTTTCTTTGGCCTTTTAACCTTGGTGGCGGTGGGAACACAGCTCACGGTTCATCTTGGCCTGGGCTATGACCTGTGGAACTTCTTCAGCTACTTCACCAACCTGTCCAATATCTTCGCGGCGTTGGTGCTCCTCATCAGCGGCTACCGGGTGCTGATCCGGAAACGTCCCAGCGAGATCGATGACGTCACCCGAGGCACGGCCACGATCGCCATGGCCGTGGTGGGCCTGGTTTTTGGTGCTTTGCTGGCGGGCGAGGACCTCGGTTCGCTGCTTCCGTGGGTCAACTTCGTTGTCCACTACCTGATCCCCGTGGTGATGGTGGCTGACTGGTTGTTCCAACCGCCCAGGGCCACCCTGCGCCCCAAGCACATCTGGTATTGGCTGCTCTACCCCGTCGGTTACCTGGTCTACAGCCTCATCCGCGGCGCTTTCGTCAACTGGTACCCGTACTGGTTCATTGACCCGGCCCGGGCTGGCGGTTGGGGTGGCGTGGTGGTGTTTGCCCTCGCTATTTCCGTCGGCTTCCTGGTGGTGAGCCTGGCCATGCTGTGGCTGGGGAACAAGCTGAAGCGCCAGGTGGATTACTAGGCGCTCTTCCTGGACGGCGTCCGCACGGGGATGTCTCCAAACCGGCTGATGAGCCCGCTACTGGCGGCCCTCACCGCCGGAAGCTCCCGCTTGAGGCCGGCGAGGATCATCACTGTATCTGCGGTGGCGGACGCCGAGTCTGCTGAGATCAGTCCGTCCGCGCGGAGGTTGATCAGCGACTCCACCAGTCTGAAGGCAGTATCGCCGAGACCAGCGTCCGAGTCGCAGACGGCCGTCAGTTCCTGCCCCAGCTCTCCGTAAATGGTCCGGAGTTCTGTCCGTGCTGCCATGAACGGCTGGAAGACTTCTGCCCTGGCCTCTGGCAGGTGATAAAGCACCCCGAGGTTCCAGCGGGAACTGCAGAGTTGAGAACCATCAAAAAGGACCACTGCATGCAGTCGCGCCGCGGAGGTCACTTCCTGCCTGCCTTCACCGGAGTCGTCATGCACTGCACGTGCAAAGGCCAGGCTGGTGGACACCGTCCCGCCGAGGAGCTCACCCAGGATCTCGTCCTTGGTGGAGAAGTGGTGATACAGCGACGATTGCCGGATTCCCACGGCGTCAGCAATGGCCCGGGTAGAGGTGTTGGCGAACCCTTGGCCTGTGAAAAGCTCGGCTGCCGCATCCAGTATTTCGTCACGTGCGGTGGCTCCAGGGCGCACCGCCTGCTGCTTTCGGGGGCGTCCCGGTCCGACTGTAGTCACCCCTCATTCTTGCATCGCGGCACCTGCGAACAGGCCGTTCACGGCACGCTCCCGTGATGGTGAGATTTCATTTACACCCCGGAAATACGCGGTAACCAAGGCTTTACATCGGCGAAACGCTGCGGGGACACCGCGCTGGAAAACTATCAAGTGACCGATATTCCGGACGGGTCATCAGAAACCTCTCCGGGCTGGTTCCACATCCCGTTCCAGACACGGAGAAACCGATGACTTCCACCCTTTCGACGGCGGCCAGCCGCACCGATGATGCAGACCTGACAGCCCTTGGCTACGAGCCCACCCTGCACCGCAAGCTGGGCCGCTACGCGTCGTTCGCCGCAGGTTTTTCGTTCGTCTCCATCCTCACCACCATCTTCCAGCTCTTCGCCTTCGGCTACTCCTTCGCCGGTCCTGCCTTCTTCTGGACGTGGCCCGTGGTGTTGGTGGGCCAACTCCTCGTGGCGTTGAACTTTGCCGAGCTCGCCGCACGTTACCCACTGTCCGGCGCCGTCTATCAGTGGTCGCGCCGCATGGGCGGCGAAGTGGTGGGATGGTTCGCCGGCTGGTTCATGTCCATCGCCCAAGTCATCACTGCTGCCGCAGCAGCCATCGCCCTCCAGGTGGTCCTCCCCCAATTGTGGGATGGCTTCCAAGTGGTTGGCGGCGACCCCGCCCTGACGTCCCCCACAGGCGCGGCGAACGCAGTCATCCTCGGCGCCATACTCCTGGTGATTACCACCGTGATCAACTGCCTGGGCGTGAAGCTCATGTCCCACGTCAACTCCATCGGCGTCACCTGCGAGATTGTGGGCGTTGCCGCGGTGATCCTGGCCCTGTTTTCAGCCGCGCAGCGCGGCCCGGAGGTCGTTGCGGACGTCAGCGTGGTCACCACCTCGGACCTCGGCGCAGTGGGCGCCTTCCTGGTGTCCGGGTTGATGGCCGCCTACGTCATGGTGGGCTTCAACTCCGCCGGCGAACTCTCAGAGGAGACCAAGAACCCGCGCAAGACGGCCCCGCGCACCATCCTTTCAGCACTGATCATCTCCGGTATTGGCGGCGGGCTCATGATCATCGCCGCTCTGATGGCAGCGCCAAGTCTCGACGACGGCAGGCTCGCCACTGAGGGACTGCCCTACGTGCTCACTGCCGTGCTGGGCACGTTCTGGGGCAAAGTACTGCTGGTTGACGTGGCAATCGCCATCTTCGTCTGCACCTTGGCCATCCAAACGGCGGGTTCGCGACTGGTATTCTCCATGGCCCGCGATGGCAAACTCCCGGCCTCGGCCCTGCTCGCAAAGGTCCATGCCAAGCGCGGAACCCCCATGTGGCCCTCCATCGCCATCGGAGCCCTGGCTGTGGGAATCCTCGCCATCAACATCGGCAACTCCGCACTCTTCACCACCCTCTGCAGCGTGTGCATCGTGATGGTGTATCTGGCATACCTGATGGTTACGGTACCGCAGCTGCTCAGCCGTTTCCGGGGCGATTGGGACCGGGTAGGGCAGACCATGCCGGCCGAGCTCTTCTCGCTGGGCCGTTCGGGCTTGCCGGTCAACATTCTGGCCGTGCTGTATGGCGCCCTGATGGTCATCAACCTTTCCTGGCCCCGCCCCGAAGTGTACGACCCCTCCGGAGAGCACGGGATCCTGCTTTTCTCCGCCCCCATCATGGTGGGCGCCGTCCTGCTCCTTGGCCTCTGGATCCGGCGGAACATCCGCGTCAGGGAGAACAAAGCCGCAATAGCCGCGGTAGCCGCCGACGCCACCGTCAGTTCCTGTTCCAGAACAGCCAGCACCAGCACCAGCACAGAAATGATTGCCATGACACAGACTCTTGAAGCACTGACCCCTGCTAACGGCACCGCCACAACAACCGGCGCCAAGCTGCACGCACGGGCCCAGCACGGGCGCACGTCCGAGACCATGGTCCATGTTCCGGCTACTTCGGCCCCGGCGCGCTTGACGGCGGCACTCCCCCAGGAGGCAAAGGATTCCCTGACCTGGGCAGAAACACTCTCGTTCGGCCGCTACACCCACCTGGAACTGGCCCGCGGTACGCGCCTGAGGCTCACGGACCTCGACGGCGATGCTTGCGTTCACGCTGTCATCATCCGTAGCGGAGCCCAGCACGAGCGGCTCAACGTTGCGGATACTGTCAAAGTCCCCTGGCAGGCCTACATGACCACAGGGCACCCGCTTCTTTCCGACGCCGGCCGGCTCATGGCAACCGTGGTGGCCGATTCCTCCGGCAAGCATGATGCCCTCACCGGCACCACCAACTTGGCCGGTAACACTGCCAAGTACGGTGCCGGATCAGCCCACAGCCCGTCGCCGGCAGGCCGGGAACTCCTCACTCTCGGCGGCATGAAGCACGGGGTCAGCCAAAGGCAACTGCCGCCGTCGTTGTCGTTCTTCAAGGGCGTCACCGTGGGCCCGGATGGCAGCATCCAGTTCGCCGGCAGCGCCGGCGCCGGGGCCGCCGTCGAACTTCTCCTCCACATGGATGCGGTGCTGGTACTGGCCAATACCGCCCACCCGTTGGACCCCCGTGCGGAGTTCAGCGGCAGCGCAGTGGACATCGTCGCGTGGCGGGCTCCGCAGGACCTCGCCGCCTTAGTGGACGGAACCCTCGACGTCGGCCTCGGGCCGGAAGGGCGTCTTGCCCTCCACAACGCAGAACTCGACTACAACGCAAGGACTTCCGCATGAACGCCATCGCAGAAACCATCCCCGCACTAGTGCCAGGGCACGTGGTACTGGACGAGTCGGTGGAAGCCCGCGGCCCGTGGTCCGCCGTGGTTGAGGCCGGAGACGTACTCACCATTGTGGACCTCGATGGCAACCAGGCCGTGGACTGCATTCTCTACGCGGCCCAAGACACCAGCACCCGCTACTCGGCCGCCGTGACCATCGCGACCCAAGGCAACATCTTCCTCACCACTGGCTCAGTCCTGCGCGCAGACAGCGGCCAGGCACTCATGACCGTGGTGGCGGACGAGGTTGGCGTCCACGACACCATCGGCGGCGCCTGTTCGCAGGAATCCAACACCCTCCGCTACGGCCAGCACACCCATGAACAGCATGCCTGTGTGGAGAACTTCCTCATTGAAGGCGCCAAGTGGGACCTGGGCAAGAAGGATCTGGTGTCCAACATCAACTGGTTCATGAACGTGCCCGTTGATCCGGATGGTGCCCTTGGCATCGTGGACGGGTTGTCCGCTCCGGGCAAGCGCGTAGCACTCCGCGCCGAGGTGGACACCCTGGTGCTCGTATCCAACTGCCCCCAAATAAACAACCCTTGCAACGGCTTCAACCCCACGCCGGTGCGCATGATCGTCACACGTCCGGAGGCCCGCGCATGAACCGCTTCGACACCCTTCTCATCGCCAACCGCGGCGAGATCGCCTGCCGGATCATCGAGTCCGCGCGTAAAGCCGGGCTGCGCACCGTCGCCGTCTTCTCGGAGGCTGACCGCGGCGCCAAACATGTGAAGCTCGCAGATGAGGCCGTCCTGTTGGGACCTGCGCCCGCCAAGGAGTCTTATCTGAAGGTGGACGCCATCCTCAGTGCGGCGGCTGCCACTGGGGCCGGAGCCATTCACCCCGGCTACGGGTTCCTGTCCGAGGACGCCGCGTTCGCGGAAGCAGTTGAAGCAGCCGGGCTGGTCTTTGTGGGGCCCACCCCCGAACAGCTCCGGATCTTCGGGACCAAGCACACAGCGCGTGATGCCGCTCAACGCGCGGGCGTTCCCATGATCGCGGGGTCCGGCCTGCTGGAAGACGTGGACGAGGCCGTGGCAGCAGCGGAAACCATCGGCTACCCGCTCATGCTCAAGGCAACCGGCGGTGGCGGCGGCATCGGCATGGCAGTTTGCCGGGACGAAGCCGATCTCCGCGACAACTACTCCCGGGTGGCACGCTTGGCCAGCTCCAGCTTCGGCACCGCCGGGGTCTTCGCGGAACGCTACATTGAGCACGCCCGGCACGTGGAAGTCCAAGTGTTCGGCGACGGCGAGGGTCGCGTGGTGAGTCTCGGAGATCGCGACTGCTCGCTGCAACGCCGCCACCAGAAAGTGCTTGAAGAGGCACCCGCACCGGATCTCCCTGATGCCTTGCGTGAGGAGCTGCACCGGAGTTCACGCGCCTTATGTGCCTCCGTGGGCTACCGTTCGGCAGGCACGGTGGAGTTCGTCTACGACCCCATCCGCCAAGAGGCATCCTTCTTGGAAGTCAACGCCCGGCTGCAAGTAGAGCACCCCGTCACCGAGGCCATCACCGGCGTGGACCTGGTGGAGTGGATGCTGAATCTGGCGCAGCAGGAGCCTGTACTTCAGGGCGTGCCGGACAGCGTGCCCGTCTCAGGCCATGCGGTGGAAGCGCGCATCTACGCAGAAGACCCTGCCCGGAATTTCCAGCCCAGCGCCGGAACAGTCACCAACGCGCAGTACCCGGCCTCCGACGTCGTACGCATTGACGCCTGGGTTGAAACCGGCAGCGAAGTCTCCACCAGCTATGATCCCCTGCTGGGCAAGATCATCACTTCAGGCACCAGCCGTGACGCCGCCTTCGACGCGCTGGCCGCTGCGCTGGCAGAGACCCGCATTGACGGCATCGAGACCAACCTGGGCATGCTGCGCGCCGTGGCCGGCATGGACGTGGTCCGTGCTGCAGGGCATTCCACTGGAACCCTGGACACCGTAGGTGATCCCGAACCGCGGATCACTGTTGAACGGCCAGGCCTCCAGACCAGTGTGCAAGATTGGCCTGGCAGGACCGGGCTGTGGCAGATCGGCGTGCCGCCCAGTGGTCCCATGGATGATTTGTCATTCCGCTTGGGCAACACCGCGCTGGGTAACCCTGAGGGCGCACCCGGTTTGGAGTTCACCATGGCCGGGCCGGCACTCCGCTTCACCAACGCCACGACGGTGTGCGTCACCGGCGCCGACGTCGCTGTGACTGTCAATGGCATCGCGGTAAACACTTGGGAGCCCATCACCATCCCCGGGAACGGCCTCCTGGACGTCGGCTCAGCTGACGGATCCGGGCTGCGAGGTTACATTCTCTTTGAAGGCGGGCTGGATGTTCCCCAATACCTCGGCAGTGCGTCCACCTTCACCTTGGGCCAGTTCGGCGGCCACGGTGGCCGTGTCCTGCGGGCCAGCGATGTGCTCCGCACGGTCACGGGTCACCTGCCTCAGACCGTCCCCGGTGTGGTTCCGGCGGAGAGCCGGCCGGATCTCACCTCGGAATGGGAGCTGAAAGTGGTGGAAGGGCCGCACGGTGCGCCGGAGTTCTTCCAACGCGAGGACATTGACGAGCTCTATGCCGCCGAATACGAGGTCCACTTCAACTCCGCCCGCACCGGTGTCCGCCTGATCGGGCCCAAACCGCGCTGGGCACGCCAGGATGGCGGCGAGGCCGGACTGCACCCCTCCAATATCCACGACACCGCCTATTCGGTAGGGGCCTTGGACTTCACCGGCGACACCCCCATCCTGCTGGGCCCGGACGGCCCCAGCCTTGGCGGTTTCGTCTGCCCCGTCACCGTGGTGACCGGCGAGCGCTGGAAGCTGGGGCAGTTGCGGCCCGGCGACAAGGTCCGCTTTGTGCCGATCCGCTCGGTTGAGGCACCCTCCGTCAAGGAACTCGGCGCCGCGCGGCAACTGATACTCCCGGGCGCTGCCGGCTTCGGCACGGGCATGGCGTCCGGCATGATGTCAGGCACTGCGTCAGGCACTGTTGGACTGCTGCGCGGAGACGGCGACGACGGCGTGCTGGGCCGGGTGCCCCAAGGTGAGGGCCGGCCTGCGGTCACCTTCCGCCGCTCCGGTGATGACAATCTTCTGGTGGAGTACGGGGATATGGTGCTGGACCTTGGCCTCCGTGCCCGCGTCCACGCCCTCCACCAGGAACTGGACCGTCTCAGGGTCCCGGGCATTGTGGACCTGACCCCGGGCATCCGCTCCTTGCAGATCAAGGCTGATCCGTCGGTCCTGCCCACTTCCACGCTGCTGGGCCTGGTGCGGGAAGTGGACGCTTCGCTTCCTGCAAGCTCGGAGCTGGTGGTGCCCAGCCGCAGTGTCCGGCTCCCCTTGTCCTGGGACGACCCCGCTACCCGTGAAGCAATCGAGCGCTACATGGCAGGTGTCCGTGACGACGCCCCGTGGTGCCCGTGGAACATCGAGTTCATCCGGAGGATCAACGGCTTGGACTCGGTCAATGATGTCTTCGATACCGTCTTCAACGCCGAGTATTTGGTGCTGGGTCTGGGGGACGTGTATCTGGGCGCACCTGTGGCAACACCCTTGGATCCGCGGCACCGGCTGGTCACCACCAAGTACAACCCCGCCCGCACGTGGACCCCGGAGAACGCCGTGGGCATTGGTGGGGCCTACATGTGCATTTACGGCATGGAAGGTCCAGGTGGTTACCAGTTTGTTGGTCGGACCACGCAAGTCTGGTCGCGCTACGCGGACGCCGCACCCTTCGAGCCCGGCTCCCCATGGCTGCTCCGGTTCTTCGACCGTATTTCCTGGTACCCCGTCAGCCCTGAGGAACTCCTGGATCTCCGGGCGGACATGGCTGCTGGAAGGGGCCGGGGCGTGGAGATTGCGGAAGGCACTTTCTCGCTGGCCGAGCATGAGGAATTCCTGGAGCGCAACAGTGTCTCCATCGCGGAGTTCCGTGAAACCCAGGCAGCAGCCTTCGCCGTGGAACGCCAGGCCTGGGAGGAAGCCGGCGAGTTCGATCGCGCAGAGCAGGCTGTTTCCTTGACCCCGCCAGCGGACGACGTGGTGGTTCCCGACGGCGGCACCTTGGTCACGTCCCCGTTCGCCGCGAGTGTGTGGAAAGTGGACGTGGAACCCGGCGACGTTGTGACGGCCGGCCAGTCCCTGGTTTCCCTGGAGGCGATGAAAATGGAGACGGTCATACAGGCGCCTGTTGATGGTGTGGTCCAGCGCGTCCTCCCGTCGGCCGGCGCGCAGGTTGTGGCCGGCGAGGCTCTGGTAGTGCTCGAGTCTGTTGACGTCCGGGAACCCGCACTCGTGCTGGAAGGAAGCGCATCATGACCCGGTCCATCGGAACCACCGTGGAACGGGTCCTTGCGGCGCTTGAGGCGATTGCCGCCGTCGACCGTCCTGAAATATGGGTTCACCTGCGCGGGCGGGATGAACTCCTCGCCGAAGCAGCCCGGCTTGATGCAGCCGTGGCAGCCGGGGAGAACCTGCCCCTTGCCGGCCTCCTGCTCGCCGTGAAGAACAACGTGGACGTGGCCGGCGTGATCACGACGGCGGCGTGCCCCGGCTTTGGCGATTTACCCGCCCGGGATGCGGTGCCGGTTGCGCGGCTCCGCACTGCGGGCGCGTTGGTGCTTGGGGCCACCAACCTGGACCAGTTCGCCACGGGACTGGTGGGTACCCGCAGCCCGTATGGAGCCGTGCGCGATTCGCGGCGTCCGGAGCGAATTTCCGGCGGTTCAAGTTCGGGTTCCGCAGTGGCGGTGGCCTTGGGCTTGGTGGACATCGCCATCGGGACGGACACGGCGGGTTCGGGCCGGATTCCTGCTGCCCTGCAGGGAATTGTGGGGATCAAACCGACTCTGGGCGTGGTGTCCACCGAGGGTGTGGTTCCTGCGTGCCGTTCCTGGGATACCGCCACGATTTTCGCCCGGGACCTCGCCACTGCCGAGCTCGCCATGGGCATCATGGCCGGGGAGGGTCGTAGCTGGCCCGCGGACGTGAAGTTCGCCGCGCCGTCCATGCCGCGGGTGGCCTATCCGGCCGCCCTGCCAGCCCTCCCGGATGCATGGGCGCTCGAGTTCGAGGCACAGATCGAGCGGCTGCGGTCCACCGGGGTGGTGGCCGAGCCCATTGATGTGGACGTCTTCCTGGAGGCAGCACGGCTGCTGTACGACGGCGGATTGGTGGCCGAACGCTACGCCGCCGTCGGCAGCTTCATTGACTCGGAGACGTCAGAGGGGGTCGCCGCCACGCTCGACCCCACCGTGGCCGGGATCATCACAGCCGCAGGCAAGGTCCCTGCGCACCAGTACGTAGCGGACACCGCGTCTTTGGAGCGGCTCCGCGACGAGGCGATGCGGCGGATGGTCGGCTTCGATGCCCTGGTGGTGCCAACAGCCCCCTTCCATCCGACGCTGGCCGAGGTCGCGGCCGATCCCGTCGGGGTCAATTCCCGCATGGGCACGTACACGAACTTCTGCAACCTCTTTGATCTCAGCGCTGTTGCGGTGCCGGCAGGTACGGTCGCTGACGAAGACGGCGTCTCCCAGTTCGGCCTGACGGTCATCGCCCGGACCTTCGAGGACGGCGTGGCCGCGGATATTGCCCAGCGAATCGAGCGCACGCCGGAGAAGCCAGAGCTGTTCGCTGCCGGTGCTGCCCACACTCAGCCTGCCGCACCAAAGGTTCCCTGGCCGGTTGCCGCGGGTGCCGGCGTCGTTCCCTTGGTTGTAGTGGGCGCCCACCGGAAGGCCCAGCCCTTGGCGGCGGAACTTGAGCGGCGCGGGGCTTTCTGGGACGGCCGGGTGGTCACTGCGGCCCGGTACCGAATGGTGGCCTTGGAAACCACTCCTCCCAAGCCGGGCGTGGTTCGATCTGAACACGGGGCCGGGCTCGTGGCAGAAAGGTGGCTGCTTTCCGAAGCTGCGTTGGGGTCTTTCCTCGCTGACTTGCCCGAACCCATGCTGCTGGGGACCATCACCTTGGACGATGGAAGCACGGCGGTGGGATTCGCTTGCGATGCTGTGGCGGCCGAGGGCGCACGGGACATTACCGAGTACGGCGATTGGATTAAATATTTGGAAGAAAGTCCCGCCATCCCAGGCAACCAGGGACTGTGGCGGGAGGCGGGCAGCGCCCTGCTGACAGGTCTTAGCCGCGGCCAGCGCTAGCGCGAAGGCGGCCGATTGACGGAAATAGGGTTTCCGTCAATCGGCCGCCAAACCACTTTCAGGGCAACACCGAACATAACGAAATGACCCACTTTGGGGCTTGCTGGTGCGGTTAACGGTGTCTGGAAGCCCTATCATTGTGCTTGTCGTCATGTGGGCATTTTTTGTTGAGCGCACTGACGCCGGATTCAGCTTGTCTGTGAGCCATGGCTTGCACCTTCGAAGGGAAACCCTATGGCCCGGAGCCCGGAAGAGTCGCTTAAGGCGACTCTTGCCAGAGTCGCACCCGGAACTCCTTTGCGTGACGGCTTGGAACGCATTCTTCGTGGACGCACCGGCGCCTTGATCGTGCTGGGCTACGACCGCACCATCGACTCCATCTGTTCCGGCGGGTTCGACATCGGCATCGATTTCTCCCCCACGCGTCTCCGCGAGCTGGCCAAGATGGACGGCGCCATCATCTGTGACAAGGATGCCAGCAACATTGTCCGGGCTGCCGTCCAGTTGGTGCCGGATTCCAGTATCGAAACCCAGGAATCAGGTACCAGGCACCGCACCGCAGAGCGTGTGGCCATCCAGACCGGTGTTCCCGTTATTTCCGTCAGCCAGTCCATGCAAATCATCGCCCTCTACGTGAACGGTTTGCGCCACGTCCTGGAGGGTTCCGAGAAGGTCCTTGCCCGCGCCAACCAGGCCCTGGCAACTTTGGAACGGTACAGCGCCAGGCTGGACCAAGTCACCAGTTCCCTTTCGGCCTTGGAGATCGAGGCACTGGTCACGGTCAGGGACGTTGCCGTCACGCTGCAGCGCCAGGAAATGGTCCGCCGCATCTCCGAGGAAATCGCCCAGTACGTGCTGGAACTCGGTGAAGACGGCAGGCTGCTCTCACTCCAGGTGGAGGAGCTCACCATGGGGCGCGGGCCCGGCAGCGATGTCATCATCCGTGACTACTCCGATCCGGACGCTACGCCTGAGGAAATCGAGGAAGCCGTCCAAGCACTCCTCAACCTGGGACCCACGGAACTGATCGACCTCAGCCGCATTGCCCACATCATTGGCTTCGCCGGTGGGGTAGAGCAGTTGGACGCCGTGGTGCAGCCGCGCGGATATCGCCTCCTTTCCGGCCTCAAGTCCGTTCCCAAGGCAGTGGCAGACCGTTTGGTGGACTACTTCGGTGGGCTCCAGAACCTCATGGCAGCCACCATTGATGACCTCATGACCGTGGACGGCATCGGCGATCAACGTGCCCGTACAGTCCGCGAAGGCTTGAGCCGCATGGCCGAGGCCAGCCTGCTGGACCGTTTCCTCTAAAGCCAACCGCCGCCGTCGGCCGTCAGTTCAAACGAAACCTAGCTCAGCTGGAACGCAACTTTGGGACTCGCTTTGTTCCCGAGCCGCGCTTCAAACGAGTAGTAGGCACCGCCCGCGCCCGGAGTGGCGGAGATCGAGGCGCAGCCTTCAAGCGTCCGGTTGCGTTGCCATGGAAAGTTTGCGGTCTCGCTCTTGCCGGGCTGGATGGTCTTGATGAGATCCTCGCCGCCCGTCTGGCAGTCCTTTGACGAGAAGATGCGGTCCGAGCCGCTCATCAGCAGGTACTCCATTTGAGAGGTGCCCACGTTGACCTCGCACGGGGCTGTGCCGCCGTTGGTGATGGTCATGGTCAGCAGCGGCTTTTCCTCAGGGCCGTAGGCGGGCTTGTCGGTCTTGGCGGCGACGGTCATCAGGTTGAAGTCGCACACTGGCGTGGGCGACGGCGATGCCGCCGCTGTTCCCGTCGGCCCGCTCCCCTGCGTGGGCGCCGTTGAGGCATCGGGGGTGCTGACGGCCTGCGGTTCCGGGTTCCCGGCCAGCGCGCCGGTGAGTGCTACGACGCCGCCGATCACCAATGCGATGACCAGCAGCAGGGCGCCAAAGACCACCTGCCGACGACGGCGGTACACTGCGGGGCTCGGCCGGCGCTTTTTCGCTGGGGCAGCGCCCTTCGCCGGCGCTGATGTGCGCGCGGTCGAATCCTGCTTACCCTTGTTGGCCATGGTTCTAGGCTAGGCTCGCAGCCGTGTGGGCACCTAACCTCCACGCCGGAAGGGCCTGATGCAGCTCTGTGTGACGTCGGCCATGGGCTCTCCCGGGACGGCAATGCGTCCGGATTCCACTACAGTGGATGGCAGCATGACACTTCCCGATTCAGGCCGGTTGGCAGGCCTCCACCAAACCCTCGATCAGTGGTTCGCCGAGACTGCCCGCGACCTTCCGTGGCGCGAGCCCGATTGCAGCCCGTGGGGCATCCTGGTCAGCGAAGTGATGCTTCAGCAAACACCCGTCGTCCGGGTGCTGCCGGTGTGGCTCGATTGGATGGAACGCTGGCCCACACCCTCCCACCTTGCCGATGAACCATCGGGCGCAGCAGTCCGCCATTGGGGCCGGCTCGGCTATCCACGCCGTGCCCTGCGGCTGCACGCGGCCGCCGTCGCAATCCGTGAGCAGCACGGCGGCAAGGTTCCTGACACTTATGACGAGCTCCTGGGGTTGCCGGGCGTCGGCAACTACACAGCCGCCGCCGTCGCAGCTTTTGCTTTCGGCCAGCGCGAAACAGTGGTGGACACCAACATCCGGCGCGTCCACGCGCGGCTCATCTCCGGCAGCGCACTCCCGGCTCCTGCTCTGACCGCCGCCGAAATGCGGTTGGCCGACGCCCTCCTGCCCGAGGACCAGGAGTTGTCCGTGCGCTGGAATGCGTCGGTCATGGAACTGGGCGCCATGGTGTGCACCGCCCGCAGTCCCAAGTGCGCAGACTGCCCGGTTCGCTCCAGTTGCGCATGGCTCGCGGCCGGTGAGCCGCCGCCGTCGTACACACCCAAGGGCCAGTCCTGGCACGGCACGGACCGGCAGGTGCGCGGCGCCGTGATGGCCGTCCTCCGTGAAGCTGCCACCCCCGTCCCCCGCGAGATGTTCGAGCAAGCGCCGGCCGATCTCGGCTTCGCTCCGTCCGGCGTCGGAATCCCGCTCGCCGCACTGCACCGGCTGAACTCCGCGCCAGAACAACTCGAACGTGCCCTTGAAGGCCTCTTGTTGGACGGCCTGGCTGAAATGCACGACGGCGGTTTGCGGCTTCCAGCGTAGCTTCCGCCGGGTGCGGTATCGGTTGGGCAACGGACATCAGGGGGTAGTAACGATGCAGCCCCCTTTTGCCCTGCCCCAGCGGCATTTCAGCGACACCGACGGCCCGAAGTCCTACTCTGAAGCATGGGCAGAATCGGGCTGGCTTTAACCCTTGTTGGGACCGCAGCGCTTCTCCCTGGCTGCCTCGCCGAACCGGTGGGCTGCCCGGCGATCGGACACGTGGCCGGCGTTTCCCTGACCGTGGCCGCCGATTATGCCCCGGATGTTGCTTCGCTTCGCTTGAAGGCCTGCCAGGATGGCATCTGCACGGAAAAGGAACTGATGCTGAACCCCGGCGCCACCTCCGTGGACCAAGGCTGCACACCGGACGGCGTGTGCTCAGCAACATCGTCACCGGATGGGACTCTCCAGGGTTTCCTCGAGCTTTCGGCCCTCAGCGAAAGTCCCCTTGAGGCAACCGTGACAGGAACTTCCCCGGCTGGTATCGCGCTGCCGGTACGCACAGTGACGTTCACACCCAAAGGCGAGTATCCCTATGGCGAACAGTGTGGACGGGTGATTTCCGCGGGCGTGATGCTGGACGGAACAGCTTTGCGGCAGCGGTAGGGCTGCGGCCGCCGCTGCGACTGCGCCGTAGGATGGGAGCGTGCCCCTCCACGATGTCCACCCAGACGTAGCCGAGGCACTGCGGACCCTGAGCCAGTCCTCCGGATACTCTTCATTGCCGGTGCCGGAGGCCGACAATCAAGAGTACGGCGCGGCCGTCGCCAGTCTCGGGCAAGAACGGATCCGGTTCCGGGTGGGAAAGCTCACCCCCACGAAGGTGGGCTTGTTCGTCGCTGTTTGGCAGCGTGCTCAGGACGGTTCCACCGAACCCTTCCCCGCCGAAGACGGCACCCACCTGCTGGTGATTACAGTCCGCGAAGGAACCAGGGCAGGCCACTTCGCCTTCCCAACATCCGCGCTGGCCAAGCACGGGATCGTGTCCGTGAACGGCGTCGGTGGGAAGCGCGGCTTCCGGGTGTATCCACCGTGGTCGGCAGTGAGCAACCGCCAAGCCACCCGAACCCAACAATGGCAGTCCGCTTACTTCTCTCCCAAGGCAACGGCACCTAAAGCACCGGCACCTAAAGCACCGGCAAACTGAGCGGATCCGGTTCCAGGCTAGCCCGGGTTTTCACCCACCGACCGCCGGTACGAACTCGGCGTGAACCCCAGATACTTGCGGAAATCGTTGGTCAGGTGCGCATGGTCTGCATAGCCAAGTTCGACGGCGATCGCGGCAAGGTCCGCTGTTGGGTTGGACCGGGCAAGCTCGGCGGCATCCTGCAGTCTTCGACGCCGGATCAGGGCGGAGGGGCTCAGCCCGACGTACTTTCCAGCGATTCTCTGGAGGGTTCTCGGCGATACTGCAAGACGGGACGCGACGTCCTCCATCAAGAACACGTCGGGCTCGGCAGCGATCACGTCCATCATGCGGTTCGCCAGCAAGGCCTCCTCGCAAGCAACACATTCCAGGGAAACCAGCCACGCGACAAAGGCTTCCACTGCCCTCTCGCGGCGAGCGCCGTCGTCGTCGTGCGTGTCGTCCCCGGAAGGCGTATTCATGGCTGCCGTCACGGCCACATGAAGGTCCGCCAGATCCAACACCACTTCCTGATCGCGGAGGGCTGCCGGATTATCTGTGAACAGCGGCACTGCGGCAGGGCGCAGCAGTGCGCCCACCGCCCAACCCTGGCCCGCCAGGTCCCGGTAAGCGGCCCGGGTTGTAGGGCCGGAGAACTCCACCGCATCGCCCTGCACAACCAAGTTGGATGTTGGGTACGCGATCACGTGTTGACGTGATGACCGCCCGGGCTCGATGTTCCACTCCGGAATCCAGAACCACTGCACCAGGTGGGCTACGGAAGCGGGGGCGGGAAACCGGTGGAAGGTGGGCAGCCTCGCCGGATAGAGGATGCCCTTGAACGAACCTTCCATTGGAGCCTTTCCCCTTGAGGATTAAAGCTGTCGCAAATCTCCAAGCGCTACGGGGCAAGGTGCCCGTAGCGTCATAACCATGACAGATACTACAAGCACAGAGTCCTTCACAGCAGCCAACGGTGAACACACCACTCATGGCATCCCGAACGGTCTGACCAGCCTCACACCATTCCTCGCCGTGCCCAACGCCAGGGAGGCCATTTCGTTCTACCGTGATGTGTTCGGAGCCCGGGTTGTGGGCGAGACCGAGATGGGAGGGGTTGTGGTCCATGCCGAACTCGACTTCGGCAATGGCCATCTGCAACTTGGCGAGCCCAACCCGGAATACCACCTGGTTCCTGCGCCGAGCGGCGAGGACGATTGCTACTCGCTCGGCCTGTACTGCCAGGACGCGGATGGGCTGGTCAAGAAGGCGGAGCAAGCCGGGGCCACCATCCGCGAGCCGCTGTCCACGTTCGTCTCAGGTGACCGTTACGCGAGCATTCGCGATCCGTTCGGCGTCCGCTGGTCCATCATGACGCGCGTCGAGGACCTCTCTGAGGAAGAGAGCAACCGCCGCGTTGATGAGTGGGCCGCCCAGCAGGGCTGAATTTCCTGCCGGGCCTGGCCCGGCGAGCCTCCGCTACGTAAGGCCGGCCCGGCGGACCTCCGCTACGTGAGGCAGAGGCAGAATGGATGCCCGGCCGGGTCAAGGAGCACCCTGAACGTTTCGCCTGGTTGGTGGTCGGCTTTGCTGGCGCCAAGGGAAAGCGCAACTTCCTCGCCCTTGTCCAAATCCTCCACCACCATGTCCAAGTGCATTTGCTGCGGGATGGTCTGGCCCGGCCATTTGGGCGCTTGGTACACCTCCACTTGCTGGAAGGAGATGCAGTTGCTGCCGTCGGCGGGCCGGATATCAAACCAGTCACCTTTATCCTCGACTTCCCAGCCGAAGAGCTCGCCGTAGAAGGCGGCCAAGGCGCCTGGGTCAGGACAATCGATAACGACACTCGGGTATTTAGCTATAGCCATGTGTTAAACCTCGTCTGCAGTCTTCTTCATACGGGCCAGGGCGCTTTTGGTGCCGCGCTGGGTGAGGACGTGAACTATGGCGCCGACACCTGCGGAAACTACCGCGAAGACCAGCACGCCCGGGAGTGAGTCACTGAGGTCCGTGCTGTCCTTGGGGGCAGGCTTGCCGGTCTTCTTCTCCCAGAGGCCTTCGAGCGTCTTGTTTGCGAGCGCTCCGGCGCCAAGGCCTATTGCCAGGCCAAACACTTTTACCAGTATGTTCACGAAAAAGATCCTCCATCAGATAGTGCGCCGCGGAATGGCGCCTCGCACAACAATCCACTCAGAGACAAAGCAGGGCCGCTGCAAGCGCAGCGGCCCTGCCTGGATTTTTAGTCCTTCTTGAAGGCGTCCTTCAACTTCTCGCCGGCACCCTTAAGGTCGGCTTTCGTCTGGTCGCCCTTGCCTTCGGCTTCCAGGCGCTCGTTGTCCGTCAGCTTGCCGGCAGCTTCCTTAGCCTTGCCGCCCAGCTTCTCGCCAGCGTTCTCCATCTTGTCGTCAGCACCCATGTCGCACCTCTTTCGTCGTAGGAACCTTGTACCTCTACAACATCACTAATCAGCATACTTAGCAATATTTGGCAGAAAATCGTCGGGAACTAGATCTCCCCAAACCCTTCCTCCACAAGCCGGCCCACGTACTCCACTGCTTTCACCGCATCCTTGCCGCGCGCTTGAACACGCAGAATGGAACCCTTGCCGGCAGCCAGCGCCATGAGCGCCATGATGGACATGCCATCGACGCCATTGACGGTCACCTCAGCGTCGAGCCCGGACAATCCCCCGGCAATTTTTGCGGCAGGCCGGGCATGCATCCCCAAAGGATTGATGAGCTCGAAATCGCCGCTGGCATCCGGTTCATCCTTACTCTCGGGGATCTCCGGACCTCCCCCACCTGAGGGCACGTTGCCGAAAGCCACAGCTTCCGCTGCCTTGCGGACATCCTCAACGCCGGCACCCCCCTGCGCGGAGACGGCTGCGGCCACGAGCCCCTCAACCAACGGCGCATCGGCCAGGAGAACAGCATCCGGGTCGCTGGCGAACTCCACCGCCGATTCGGCTGTCATCACAGCCGAACCCAGATCGGTCAGCACCACCACGCCGTCGCCCCCGGAATCAACCAAGGACTGCTCGACGGCGGCCAGCACCTTTTCGAGGCTGGTTCCGATTCGCTCGTCGTCTGTGCCCCCGGCGGCGACGAGTTCGACGTCGGGCGCCATCTGCGCGGCGAGTTCCACCGCACCCTCAGCGATCTTGCTGCTGTGCGACACCACCACAATCCCCACGGTCATACGGCGTCGGTTCCCGCGTCTCCGGTGGAGCCGGCAGCAGCTGCCGCGGCCGCCCTCAGAATCAACGCGGTTGATGCAGCTCCGGGGTCGCGATGACCTGCACTGCGCTCCCCCAAGTAGCTGGCCCTGCCCTTGCGGGCCACCAACGGATCTGTGGCCATGGCTCCTGTTTCGGCAGCCTCCGCGGCCGCTTCGAGGACCGCCAGCGCATCGGCACCGCTCGCGGCGGCCTGTTCGGCCGCTTCAACCGCCGGCGCCCAAGCGTCGATCATGGTTTTGTCGCCGAGCTCGGCTTTGCCCCGGGCCACTACGCCATCACGGGCGGCTGCCAGGGCTGCTGCCAGCGCCACCGGCTCAATATGGCTTGCGTCCCCCAAGGAGGTTGCTGCCCGCAAATACGCCGTGCCGTAGAGCGGTCCGGCAGCGCCGCCCACCTTGGACATGAGCGTCATCGCCGCAGACTTCAATGCTGCTCCGGGAGTCTCCGGCGGGGTCTCATCGAGCTTCTGCAGCACGGCCTGGAACCCACGGTCCATGTTCTCGCCATGGTCAGAGTCTCCGATTGGCCGGTCCAACTCAATGAGCTCCACCCGGTGCTCGTCCATGGCTTTTGCGGAGAGCTTCAACCAGTCCACGGCCCAATTAACGTCCAACCCCATGCTCAAGCTCCCCACCGCAGGGCTGCAGTGTGGACAGGGGCGTCCCAGAGCCTGGTCAGCTCGTCATCAAGGCGCAGCACGGACACGGAGCACCCTTGCATTTCAAGGGACGTCACATAATTACCCACGAGCGAGCGCTCCACGGTGGCGCCACGTTCGGCAAGGACTTGCACCGCGCGCCGGTACACGATGTACAGCTCACTCTGCGGGGTGCCACCCATGCCGTTGACGAACAGCAGCACCTTCTCACCGGACGCGAGGGCCAGGTCCTCCAGCACGGGCTCCAGGAGGCGATCCGTGATGGCATCAGCACTTTCCATCGCGATCTTGTGCCGGCCGGGTTCGCCGTGAATGCCGATGCCGATCTCGATCTCATTTTCCGCGAGTTCAAAGCTCGGCGTGCCGGCATGCGGAACCGTGCAGCCGGACAGGGCCACACCCATGGTCCGCACATTGGCCACCACACGCTCGGCAATGGCAGTGACGGCGTCCAGGTCATCGCCGCGCTGGGCGGATGCGCCGGCGATCTTCTCCACGAGGACCGTTCCGCCAACCCCTCGCCTGCCCGCCGTGTACAGCGAGTCCTCCACCGCGACGTCGTCGTTGACCAACACCGAACGAACGCGCACGCCTTCAGCTTGCGCCATTTCGGCGGCCGTCTCGAAGTTCAGGACGTCACCGGTGTAGTTCTTCACAATATGGACGACGCCGGCGCCTGAGTCCACTGCGACGGTCGCCGGAATGATTTGGTCCGGTGTGGGCGAGGTGAACACCGCGCCGGGGACTGCGGCATCCAACATGCCCAGGCCCACAAAGCCCGCGTGAAGGGGCTCGTGACCGCTGCCACCACCGGAGACCAGGGCTACTTTGCCCGCTACGGGAGCGCCTTTCCGGACGACGTATTTGGGCTCGGGATGGACGTCCACGATGTCGGCATGGGCCATGCCGAAACCTTCAACGGACTCGTCCACCACGGCGCGTGGATCATTGATGAGCTTTTTCATGTGACGCTCCTGGGCGTGCTGTGGCTGGTGCTCTGACCCTACTACCGGCGACTGTGGGCACGGTAGGCCTTACGGCCGGCATGTGCATAAATGGCTACGTCCAACTTCACCTGCAGATTCAACAACAGAAAGGGACAGCCCCCAATGGCTGTCCCTTTCTGATGGCACTGTTGTTCGGCCCCGCTACTCCTCGGCGGCCGGGGCTGTCACCGCCTCGGGTTCATTTCTGGCGTGATATTCGGGCCAGAAGGCCGAGTACAGATCGGGGTCCGAGTGCCCCGCATCCTGCCACGAGGCTTCGTGCGGCCACGCCCCGTGGGGAATGTCGATCTGGAAAGCGGAGAAATCGGGGAACATGACCCTGTGGTCCATAGTCCGCATCCCCTTCAGCTGTTCAGGACGGCGTCGCCGCCGGCTGTCACAACGTCCTCCAGCAGCACGGTCTGATCTATGACCGGAAGCCCCACAACGTGCCCGAAGCTGAACATGTTCTTCGGGTCCAGTTCCGCTTTCGCCTTCCTGAGCCGTTCGCGTGCGCCAGGAAGCCACGGCTTTTCCCTGTCTTCGGCATCCACAAAATGGCCATGCAGATTGACGAACGTCCCCGCATTCGCAGCCGGACGGAGGTCTTCGTGGACCGAGCTATAGACGGATGGCAGTATGTCCAGGACCGGAGGGACGGCAATGGCACCCATGAAGAAGCTGAATGCTGCGTCGCGACCACCCACAATGTCTTCCCCGTCCGCGCTTTTTGCCAACGCGCCGCCCAGAAGACGAAGTTCCGCCAGCAAAACCGGACTTTCCACCCCAGGCCCAAAGTGACGCAACAACGCTTCGTCGGTTTGCTCGTCCAGGCGATCCAGCAGGAAACCGTGCTCCCGCACCGGCACCGGCTGGTCCGGGTCTTGGTGGATCGTGTCGAATTGGGTGGGACTCAGAGGTCCCGTGGCATCCATCATGAACGGGGCGCAGGTGCGCATGGGCTGGAGCACTTCGGACGCGGTTGGCGGATCGCCCTGGTAGGCGTAGCGGAGATGGATGACGAACTTTCCGCGCAGCGGCTCGGGAATCATTTCCATATCCGGAAGGCGAAGGAACGCCATGGACGCCGATGCCTCCACTGGCAGAGACGGCACCCATTCCCGGAATGCCCTCAGGACTTCAGGGGCATATCCGCCGTCGAAGTACATCCCACCGGCATAGAGATCATCTGCCGGGAAGAGGTGGAACTCCATGGCCGTGACGATTCCCAGGTTTCCTTTGCCGCCACGGAGGAGGTAGAACAGCTCCGGATTCTCGTCTTTGCTCACCCTGCGTTGTGTGCCGTCGGCGGTGACCAATTCAAAGGCAATGACGTGGTCTGAAGCGAAGCCGTACTTGCGGCCCAGGATGGGCAAGCCGCCGCCCAGGGTGTAGCCCACCACCCCGACGTCGGTTGTGGAACCGCAGAGTCCCATCAAACCGAAGGTCGCGGCGAGTTCCACCACGGCCTTCCACCGGACGCCGGCACCAACGCGGGCCGTTTTCTCGATGGGATCGATGCTCAGTTCAAGCATCCGGCGGGTGCTGATGAGCAGGCCGCCTTCGATGGCATTGGTGGCACCGTGTCCCGTGGACTGGACGGAGACGGGCATGCCGCGCTCGGCGGCCCAGCGGACAGCCGCGGAAACGTCCTCAGCATCGAGGGCGCCAAGGGCGAGTGCAGGTTGGTGCTGTGTGGAGAGGTTGAAGGCCGCGACTTCGGGAGCAAATCCCGGATCGGCTGGCGTGAACACGGGGCCGTGCACGCTGAGTTGGAGTTCTGAAACATCTGAAAATGACGCGTGGGACTGCATGATCTTCTCTCAATTGACCGATGTGGTGGAAGCTTCCCCAGCAAGCCTCCATCAGTTTATCCATCAAGTGGATATAAGTGAAGATCTAATAAATCACGCATAATCGGGCAGGGTTGATTAACGCACCCCCTCGGGGGAGATCACCTCTGAGAGTTCCGTGTAAGGGTGTTAGAGCTGCTTGATCATGCGGGTGTTGCCCAGGGTGTTGGGCTTCACCCGGGCAAGATCCAGGAACTCGGCCACACCCTCGTCATGCGAGCGCAACAGCTCGGAGTACACCTGGGGATCCACGGCCGACTGGTCAGCCATGACTTCGAATCCGTGGCGCCTGAAGAAGTCCACTTCGAAGGTCAGGCAGAACACGCGGCTCACGCCAAGCGCCCGCGCTTCCTTCAACAGGTCCTCCACGAGAACATGCCCCACGCCCCGGCCACGCCAGGAGTCGGCTGCGGCGAGAGTGCGGATTTCGGCCAGGTCTTCCCACATCACATGCAAAGCTCCACAGCCGATGACTTCACCGCCGTCAGACTCGGCGATCCGAAATTCCTGGAGGCTCTCGTAATACGCCACAGTCTCCTTGGCCATGAGAATCCGCTCCTCGGCCAAGGGCGCCACAAGCCTCTTGATAGCCGCCACATCGCTGGTACGGGCAGGGCGGAGGCTAAAGGTCGAATTCACTCCCCCATCCTAACGAGACGAACAGGTGCCGGGCCTATTTTGCTCCGACACATGACCGAGGATAGGCCAAGGGACGCCGTCCTTAAGTTCAAGAAGCAGAGTCCCCTAAAGCATGTAAATCACGGCCCTTACCAACACTTATGACGCTAAGTGTTGGTAAGGCAATGACATGCCAACACCTATCGACTCGCACATCCCTGCGGCCGTAACCGCGTGTGGCAGCACCGCGGCATCTTCGAAGTCCTGGACTCCTACGCCGCCGCAATCCGCCGGATGTCGGCGGGCTGACGAAGGCCTTCTATAGCCCCAGCTCCTCAGGAACCGGCAGGTCCTCGCCGAGCACCTGCTTCGCCAGGAAGTGTTCCACCACGCCGTACCAAACCTTGGCGTGCTGCGGTTGCAGGATCCAGTGGTTCTCGTCCGGGAAGTAGAGGAAACGGTGCGGGCTTTGGCCGTCCTCGTCAGCCGGCAGTTGCGATGAGGACAGGAGCTCGTACCAAAGGCGCAGGCCTTCGCCGATCGGCACCCGGTAATCCTTGTCGCCATGGATCACCAGCATTGGCGTCTTGATGTTGCCCACGTTCAGGTGCGGCGAGTTCTCCATCGCCATCTCCACGGTCATTTCCTTGAGCCAGTACTGGGCCGCGTCCGTGGTGGGACCGAATTGGTCCAGCGCCCACAGGCTTGCATGGGTGACGATCGCCTTGAAGCGGTCGGTCTGGCCGGCCACCCAGTTGGCCATATAGCCGCCGAAGGATCCGCCCATCGCTGCGGTCCGGGTTTCGTCAATGTCCTCCCGCTCCACCACTGCATCAGTGATGGCCATGAGGTCCGTGTACGGCTTCTTGCCCCACTCACCCCATCCGCGCTGAATGAACTCCTGGCCGTAACCGGTGGAAAGCGCAGGATCTGGAAGGAGTACGGCGTACCCTTTGGCCACCAGCAGCCAGGGGTTCCAACGCCACGTCCACGCATTCCACGAGCCCAGCGGTCCACCGTGGATCCAGAGCAGGAGCGGAGCAGGGGCGTCTGCGGATGCGCTTTCCGGAAGGGCGAGGTACGCCGGCACCCGCGAGCCATCCTCTGCTGTGGTTTCCACCCGCTCCAACCGGCCCTTGTATGCGGGCCGGTCCGCTGGCGCCTGCAAACGCACGACCTTACCGCTGGAGAGGTCGATTCGCACGGCTTCGGCAGGGAACTCGTACGAGCTTCGCAGCGCATACGCTGTGGTTCCGTCAGGAGAAACCACGACGTCGGAATAGGCGGAGGCGTCTTGCGTCACCCGCGTGACGGCGCCATCTGCGACGTTTATCCGGAAAACCGGCGACGCGCCGTCGTCGTCCGCTTTCGCCAGGACCGCGCTGCCGTCAGGGAGCCAGGAAAGCACCGTAGCCCAGCGGTCCCAATGGTGTGCGAGTGGCTCCAGGTCCGCGGTCTCGCCGCTTGCGACGTTCAGGAGGTGCAGCTTCACTTGCGGAGCCTGGGTGGGTGTCGTATCGCTTTCGCTTTCAACAACCAGCGTGCTGTTGTCCGGGCTTACCGGTCCCGGGAAGTAGCTCATGCCCTCGTGGTCCAGCAGCACCTTGACGTTGCCGGTGGCCACGTCGACGGCGGCGAGTACCTCGCGGCTGTCAGCCTTCGCGAGCGCTTTGGTCATGCTGGTGTAGATGGTTTTGCCGTCCGGGCTCACCACTGTTTTGGCCTCGCGCAGCGAACCGCCGACGCCGGGCGTTAGGTTCCGGAGCTTGAGCGGCGCGGCGGCGTCCACTGTGGAAGGCTTGCCGGGCTCCTTGTCATCGCCCTGCTCCACGGCGAAGAGCCGCGGCTCCGCGGGGCCAAGGTCGGCGTCCCAGTACCGGACCGGGTAGCCGCTGTGCAGGATGGCCGAGACCTTGTTGTCCTTGCGGGCCTTGCGGCGTTCCTCATCGCTGGCCTCATCGGTGGACCCGGCCAGGACCTCGGCGTTGATGAACGTCGCATCGGCGTCCTTTGCAGCCATCACCGAACCGATGCCGCCTGAACGCGAGTGCACCACGCGGGCCTCTCCCCCATCGGCGGGCAGTAGCCACAGCGCATTAACGGGGTCGGCGTCGGGGCTGTCCGGATCGGGTCTCGCCGAGGTGAAGTAGAGGTCGCCGTTGGCGGCAAAGACGGCGCCGGCCTCGCCCTTGGAACTGCGGGTGATACGGCGGGCGTGGTTCCGGCCGCTGGGGTCCAGTTCCCAGAGCGCAGTGGCAAACTCGGTTCCCTTGCCGTTCAGCGTGGTCACGGTGGTGACCAGGCGCTTGCCGTCGGGGCTGAGGGTGAGGCCACCAACCCGCGGGATGGAGAGGTAGTGGTCGATGTCGTGGAAAGCAGTTTCGGGCTGCTCGCCCGGAGTTTGAGTGTCAGCAGAGTCCATGCTCCGATTCAACACGTAATGTGCCGCCGATCACAGGGTGGTTCACTTACAGTGAAACAGTACTTTCACATATCCCGCACCCAACTGAGTCGCAGCACAGCGCGTTATGAGTGCTCTAAACGCGCTCTACTGCTACTTGGTGGGCAGATTCCGCAGGGCCTCGACCACGGGCGCGGTTCCATCCTCCGCGGCGATCGCAGCTGCCACTTCCGCGGCCCGATGCGCGTACGACGCCGTGCTGACAGCTTCCGCAATCGCGTCACCGAGGCGCTCCGGAGTCAGCTTCTTGTAGGGAATCGGCTGAGGACCCGCCCCGAGCGACGCGATCCGGGACGCCCAGAGCGGCTGGTCCGTGTAAACCGGGACGCCAATGGCCGGTACCCCTGAACGGAAGCCAGCCGCCGTCGTTCCCGCGCCGGCATGATGAACGACGGCCGCCATCTGCGGAAAGAGCCACTCATGGGGAACGCTCCCGACGCCGATCGAGTCGTCTCCCAGCTCCCCTTCGGCCCCCTGCACAACCGCCCTCACCCCCGCACGTCCGGTGGCTTCGAGGATGAGGGCGGGATCGATGTGGGCGCTGCTTCCAAAACCAACGAAAACGGGCGGCGGGCCCGCGGCAAGGAACGCCACTAGTTCCGCCGGAGGCTGCCAGTCCGCCTTCATGGCCGGCCACCAGTATCCAGCCATCACCAGGCCGGGATGCCAATCCGCAGGCCGGGGCAGGACCGAAGGGCTGATGCCGTGAAGAATAGTGGCGTGCGCTTTACGACGACGGCGCTCACCGGCCGCGCGGCCCTGCCTGCCCAGCCCCAACTCCTTGCGAAGGCGCGCACTGGGGGCATCATAGGGAGCCGGACCCGCAGCTGCGCGCTCACCAATAATCCGATTTCCCCACGCACCGAGGCTCCGGGCCGAATTCATGATGACCGGAGGATATGCTGCGCTCGGCTCCGTGGGCTGCAAATGTGCGCCGATGGCCGGAATGCCCAGTGCTTCTGCAATGTCGTACGCATAGGGCGCCACCGAATTGGCCAAGATCACGTCGGCCCCAGCCTCGGCCGCAGCCAGGGTTCCGGTGGCGGCATCGCCCATGTATTCAGTGAGTTTCCGCCAGAAGGTGACCACGCCCGCGGATGATGCCTTGGCGCCGGGGGCCGGCTGCCTGATCAGCCCCTCCAGATCCCCGGGCAGCAGCCTGAACTCGCAACCGGACTCAACAACCAGGGGTGCGTAGGCAGGGTTGGCCGCGATGGCTACCTCATACCCCAGGCCCTGCAAACGACTCCCGAGCCCGGCCATGGGCACAACGTCACCCCGCGTGCCTGGTGTCACCATGAGTACCCGCATGTTATCCCCGCTTTCCTGGAATTGCGATCACCGTTCGCAATCAAGAATATAGTGAAATGGGAACAAGACCAAACCACCTAACCGAACGAAAGGCGGTGCCGGATTGCCAGCCCACGATCCCACGGACGTCTGGCGGCGCCCTGAACGCTCGGCCGTCGGCCCGAAACCGGAACATTCCCGGAACGGAATTGCGACGGCGGCACTCCGGATTGCCGATCAGGAAGGCTTGGCGGCGGTCTCCATCCGCAGGGTTGCAGCCACAGTAGGTGCAGGCGCCGCCTCCCTCTACCGGTACGTGAAATCTCACGACGAACTGGTTGAACTGATGATGGATGCAGTCGCCGGAGAGTACCAATTCGAGGTAGTTGGAGAGCATCCTCGGGGGCGACTCCTGAACCTTGCGCAGCAGGGACGCAGCATCATGCACCGCCACCCCTGGCTGGCGCCGCTGCTGCTGACGCGCCCGTCAATGGGCCCCAACTCCCTGCGCTTCCTGGACTCGGCTCTGGCTGCCCTGGCACCGGTGGACCTTCCAGGCCCGGCAAAGCTCCAGATCGTGGCCATGATGTCAGCCATCACGTCGGCATTCGTGCAAAACGAACTATCTTCCTTGCCACCAGCGGGTCCTGACGAAGGAAGCCCCGCACGCCCCGGCCAGCACCTCGTTGAGGCCCTCCAGGCCGGAGAATATCCTCACCTGGCCGCAGCAATGGCAGGACACTCTGCCGCCGGCAACGTCGACGAACAATTCACCAGCGCCATCACGAATTATCTGGCGGGCGCCGGCATTCCCGCTTAGCGCAGCGAAACCCTCCCGCCCTGATACAACGCGAAAGCCCCGCCTGCTCCTTTGCTGGAGCGGGCGGGGCTTTTGCTGTTGCGCTTACGCGGTGGGAGCGATCTCCGGGATCCGCGGCTTGGCGTTACCTGCGAACGTGAACTTGGCCTCGTCACCTTCGCCGTCAACGTCCACCACTACGATGTCGCCGGCGTGGATCTCACCGAACAGGATCTTCTCGGACAGCTGGTCCTCAATCTCGCGCTGGATGGTGCGGCGCAGCGGCCGGGCACCCATGGCGGGATCGTAACCACGCGTGGCCAGGAGAACCTTGGCAGCGGGCGTGAGCTCGATGCCCATGTCCTTGTCCTTGAGGCGACGCTCCAGGCGGTTCACGAACAGGTCCACGATCTCGATGATCTCGTCCTGCGTCAGCTGCGGGAACACCACGACGTCGTCAACACGGTTGAGGAACTCGGGACGGAAGTGCTGCTTGAGCTCTTCGGTAACCCGGGCCCGCATCCGGTTGTAACCGGTCTGGGTGTCCGTGCCGGACTGGAAGCCCGTGGCCACACTCTTGGAGATGTCGCGGGTACCAAGGTTGGTGGTCATGATGATCACGGTGTTCTTGAAGTCCACCACGCGGCCCTGGGAGTCGGTCAGTCGGCCGTCTTCCAGAATCTGCAGCAGCGAGTTGAACAGGTCCGCGTGGGCCTTTTCCACTTCGTCGAACAGGACCACGGAGAACGGACGCCTGCGGACCTTCTCGGTCAGCTGGCCGCCTTCTTCGTAGCCGACGTAGCCCGGAGGTGCACCGAAGAGACGCGAAACCGTGTGCTTCTCGGAGTACTCGGACATGTCCAGCGTGATGAGGGCGTCCTCTTCACCGAACAGGAACTCGGCAAGGGCCTTGGCGAGCTCGGTCTTGCCGACGCCGGTGGGGCCGGCGAAGATGAACGAGCCACCCGGACGCTTGGGGTCCTTCAGGCCTGCACGGGTACGGCGGATGGCCTGGGACAGTGCCTTGATGGCCTCGTCCTGGCCGACAACGCGCTTGTGCAGTTCGTCTTCCATCTTGAGCAGGCGCGAGGACTCTTCCTCGGTGAGCTTGAAGACCGGGATGCCCGTGGAGTTCGCGAGAACTTCAGCGATCAGGTCCTCGTCAACCTCGGAGATGTCGTCCATGCCGCCGGACTTCCACGTGCGTTCCTTCTCGGCGCGTTCGGCAATGAGCTTCTGCTCCTTGTCGCGCAGCGAAGCAGCACCCTCAAAGTCCTGGGCGTCGATGGCAGATTCCTTCTCCATCTTCACGTCAGCGATGCGCTCGTCCATGGCCTTGAGCTCCGGCGGAGCAGTCATGCGACGGATGCGCAGGCGTGCGCCGGCTTCATCGATGAGGTCGATCGCCTTGTCCGGCAGGAAGCGGTCCGAGATGTAGCGTTCGGCCAGCTGCGCAGCGGAGGCCAGGGCGCCGTCGGTAATCGTTACGCGGTGGTGTGCCTCGTAACGGTCACGCAGGCCCTTGAGGATCTCGATCGCGTGAGCGACGGAGGGTTCCTTGACCTGGATCGGCTGGAAGCGACGCTCAAGGGCGGCGTCCTTCTCAATGTGCTTGCGGTACTCATCCAGCGTGGTGGCACCGATGGTCTGGAGTTCACCACGGGCCAGCATCGGCTTCAGGATGGATGCAGCATCGATGGCGCCTTCAGCAGCACCTGCACCAACCAGGGTGTGGATCTCGTCAATGAAGAGGATGATGTCGCCGCGGGTGCGGATCTCCTTGAGAACCTTCTTCAGGCGCTCTTCGAAGTCACCGCGGTAGCGGGAACCAGCAACCAGGGAACCGAGGTCAAGCGTGTACAGCTGCTTGTCCTTGATGGTCTCCGGGACGTCGCCCCGGACGATCGCCTGGGCGAGGCCCTCTACGACGGCAGTCTTACCGACGCCGGGCTCACCGATCAGGACCGGGTTGTTCTTGGTTCGGCGGGAGAGGACCTGCATGACGCGTTCCATCTCCTGCTCGCGGCCGATCACTGGATCGAGCTTGTTCTCGCGGGCAGCCTGGGTCAGGTTGCGTCCGAACTGGTCGAGCACCACCGAACCGGCAGGAGTACCTTCCGGCTGGCCCTGGCCGGAGCCGCTGCCTGCGGTCTCCTTGCCCTGGTAGCCGGAGAGCAGCTGGATAACCTGCTGACGGACCCTGTTAAGGTCTGCCCCAAGCTTCACCAGCACCTGGGCGGCCACGCCTTCGCCTTCGCGAATGAGGCCGAGCAGGATGTGCTCAGTACCAATGTAATTGTGGCCGAGCTGCAGTGCTTCGCGGAGGGAAAGCTCAAGCACCTTCTTGGCGCGCGGTGTGAAGGGGATGTGACCGGACGGGGCTTGCTGGCCCTGACCGATGATCTCCTGCACCTGCTCACGAACGCCATCGAGCGAAATGCTCAGGGACTCGAGCGCCTTGGCAGCAACGCCTTCACCCTCGTGGATCAGACCCAAGAGGATGTGCTCGGTACCGATGTAATTGTGGTTGAGCATCCGTGCCTCTTCTTGGGCAAGGACGACCACGCGACGGGCACGGTCCGTAAATCTCTCAAACATTTCGCCACACTCCTAGCTACGACGTACTTTGATGCTACGTGTCTGAGAAGCACTTTTGGGGCGTGTTCGCCACAGGGGAAACATGACGTGATTGCGGAATAAATCCCGCTCAGGCCCTTGACCCGGCCAGTCCGTGGTGTCACCCTGTCGCCCTGCCTGACAGCACATGGCTACGGCCGGTGGGAGGCATTTCCCCTCTGCCCCTGGCCGCGGCTTTGTTGGAACCCATTAGTGCCGGTATTCGAACGTTGCCGTCGCCGGCGATTCACAGGATATTCCAAGCCTCGGGACCGGCGACCATAAACTTTCGGCTTAAACGCCAATGCCCCGGCAGTGACTGCCGGGGCATTGCAGCGGTGAATCAGGAATTGGCCTTTTGGTACGCTTCCTGAATTTCAGCCTGAATACGTCCGCGACTGTTGACCGTGTAGCCGTTGTCACGGGCCCACTGGCGGATTTGCGCGGAATCCTGGTTACGTGCGGCTGTGGCACGGCCCCGGGTTGCACGGCCGGAAGAAGTCTTCCTGGCCTTTGCGACGTAGGGCTCCAATGCCGTGCGCAGCGAGGCTGCGTTGGCAGTGGACAGGTCCATCTCGTAGCTCACGCCATCGAGGCCAAAACGGACAGTTTCGTCCGCGGCCCCTTCATCCAGGTCATCGACGAGGATGATTTTTACTTTCTGTGCCATGAGGTGCCTCTCATTTGGAGGGTTGGATAATCAGAAATTCCCCGGATTCCTTTGATGATTATCGTTCACGGCAAGCACGCACGTCAAAGTGTAATTGGATTCTCTTCCGTTAGCTGAACCCAATTGAAGCTATTTAGCTGCCGGGCCCTCGGACGCAGGGCCTGAATTTTTCAAATTCGCTTCGGCCTGCGCCTTGGCTTCGGCCTGCCGTTCTGATTTGTCCGCATTGAAGATCGACTTCATGGCAAACCAGAAGATCAATCCCACCACAATGGATGGCGCCAGGACTGCGATGTACTCCATAATCAGTGACCTTCAGGCTTCAACAACGGGAACAGGATGGTTTCGCGGATACCGGCACCGGTGAACAACATCACCAGGCGGTCAATGCCCAGCCCGATGCCACCCATGGGCGGTGCACCGTATTCAAGGGCGCGGAGGAAGTCCTCGTCCAGCTGCATGGCTTCCTCGTCGCCTGCTGCGGAGCGGCGGGACTGCTCCGTCAGACGTTCACGCTGGATCACGGGATCAATGAGCTCGGAGAACGCCGTACCGCGCTCCATACCGCCAATAATCAGGTCCCAGGCCTCGATGAGCCGGCCGTCTTCACGGTGCGGGCGTGCCAGCGGCTGGGCGGAGGGCGGGTAGTCGTAGACGAACGTGGGGTTCAGCAGGGTGGGTTCCACGATCTCGCCGAACAGTTCCACAACGATCTTCTCGGCGTCCCACTTGGGGTCCACCTTGACCTCGTGCTTGGCAGCAATTGCCAGCAACTCATCCACCGTGGTGTCCGGAGTAATTTCAATTCCCACAGCTTCGGAAATACCCGGGTACACCGAAATCCAAGCCCATTCGCCGTCGAGGTTAATTTCCCCGGCGTCCGTCTGGATGGTGCGTGTTCCTACGACGTCGGCCACATTCAGGATGATTTCCTTCATGCGCTCGGCCATGACGAACTGGTCCGCCCACGCTTCGTAGCATTCGAGGGTGGTGAATTCGGGGCTGTGGGTGGAGTCCACGCCTTCGTTGCGGAAGACCCGGCCCATGTCATACACGCGATCAATGCCACCAACAACGGCGCGCTTAAGGAAGAGCTCAGTGGCGATGCGCAAGGTCATCTTCTGGTCGAACGCGTTCATGTGCGTCTCGAACGGACGGGCCGTAGCGCCGCCGTGGACCAGCTGCAGGATGGGGGTTTCCACCTCCACGTAGCCGTGGCGGTCAAGGGTGTCGCGGACCGAACGGGTGATGGCTGCGCGCTTGTAAACCATTTCGCGGGCTTCGTCACGGACCATGAGGTCCACGTAGCGCTGCCGAACGCGGGTTTCTTCATTCAGTTCCGCGTGCAGGACCGGCAGCGGCCGCAGGGCTTTGGACGCCATGGACCAGGACTCGGCCATGACCGAGAGCTCGCCGCGACGGGAAGAGATGACCTCGCCCTTGATAAAGACGTGGTCGCCAAGGTCAACTAGGGCCTTCCAGTCGGCCAGAGCCTCCTCGCCAACATTGGCCAGGCTCAGCATGGCCTGCAGGCGCACGCCCTTGCCGTCCACGCCGCCCTCCTGAAGGGTTGCGAAGCACAGCTTGCCGGTGTTGCGGACGAAGACGACGCGCCCGGTGACGCCCACCATGTCGCCGGTGGTTTCATCGGCTTCCAGATGTGCGTATTTCCCGCGGATTTCGCTCAGGGAATGGGTCCGTTCAACACCCACCGGATAGGCCTCGGTGCCGCGCTCCATCAGCTTGGCGCGCTTCTCCATACGGATGCGCATTTGCTCGCTGGCATCGATGGGCTCTGCGGAGGTGTTCAGGGCGGGGGTGTTTGCGGAAGTCACAGTCCTTAAGTTTACCGGTGATTACGGACCTTTACTTCCGGGCGTCCAGATCAGGGAAACGCATAGACTCGGGCTGTGGAGACGTGGACGGTGGAAACGGACGACGGCGGCGGACAGCTTGAGGTGCACACCTTCCGGCCGTCTGGTTCAGTAGCCGCTTCCATTCCGGGCTCGAAATCACCTGCCGAACCAACCGGCGTCGTGCTGGTGCATGGCACGTTGGTGACCGACTCGCTGTACTGGCCGTTCGCGCGGACGCTGAGCGTTATGCTGGGGCGTCCCGTGCACAGCTATAACAGGCGCGGCCGGGGCCATTCCGCTCCACAGCCACAGGGCTACTCCGTGGGCACCGAGATCGCGGACCTGCTAACGGTCATGGAACAGAGCGGCTCCACGGATGTGGTGGCCCACAGTTATGGCGGATTCGTGGCCCTGCAGGCCGCCCGCCAGGCCAGGATCAACAAGCTGGTGACCTACGACGCCGCCGTGTCGCTCTCCGGCAACCTCAGCAGTCGCTGGCGGCCCGAGCTCGAGGAAGCCGTAACCGCCGGCCAGCTGGATCATGCGTGGGCCCACCTGGTGCAAGGGCTGGGGACCGCTGGACCGATTTCCTACCTGCCCATGGGTGCGCTGCGTGCACTCAGTGTCCTCTCGGCCCGGACCCGGCTCGGCTTGGAGATGCGTTCCCTGCTACCTACCGCGGTCACGGAAATGCGCGCGGTTCTGGACGCCGACGCCCACCTTCATGACTTCGTAAAGCTCTCTACTCCCACGCTGATGCTCAGCGGTGGCTGGAGTCCGTCCTACTTCGCAGAGACCGGCCGGATTTTGGCCGGGGCCGTACCTGCGATCACTTTCGCGGTTGTGCCGCTGCAGTTCCATGAAGGTCCGCTCCGGCCCGGAAAGCGGCTCGCTTCCCGGATCGCCCGGTTCCTGTCAGAGAACGCCGTGCAGGAAGAAGCCAGCAGTGCCCCCTAGGATGTTCCGGTGAAGGAACAGGACATCAGAACGCACGACGGCGGCAATCTCGCCTTGTACAGCTATGGCACCGAGGACGCACCCGGCGAACGCCGCGTGGTGCTCATTGGAGGGGCCTTCCTGACCGCACTGATCTACCGTCCATTCTCCATAGCCTTGTCCAAGGGACTCGGTGAAGGCTGGGCCGTGGACGTGTACGACCGCCGTGGCCGGGGCAAGTCAACCGAGCAACCCCATAACTACTCCATGGCCACGGAGATCGCGGACGTCAGGACAGTTATGGATGCCACCGGCGCCCGGAACATTCTGGGGCACAGCCTGGGCGGTTCGGTGGCTCTGAACGCAGCACAGGAGTTCGCGGGGAGCTCCCACCAGCCGGACAGACTGGCCGTCTACGACGCCGCGGTGAATATCGACGGCAGCATGGACACCGGGTGGGTCAAGGGATTCGAGGAGTCCGTCAATGCAGGTGACATCAACAGGGCCATGGCCAAGATGAAGCGCGGCATGGAGGCGGGTACTGCCCTTGCCCGCGTGCCTGAACCCATTTTGGCCGGACTCATGGCCGTGGTGTCACGAACCACAGTCAACAAGCTTTTCCGTGAGCTCATGCCTACCGGCGTCGGCGAACTCAAAGCAGCGTTCGATGAGTCCGAGACCCCACGGGACTTCTCCGTGCTGCCTCCCAACACGCACTTCATGGTGGGTAAGAAGAGCCCGCAGTTCTACAAGGTGGCAGCCGCACGCCTGAACAGGGCCGTTCCCGGCAGCACCTTGGAAGTCTCACCCAAGGGTTTTCACGGCTCTGTTCCAGCCGCGGTCAATGAGTTGGTCTCAGACATTTCGGACTACTTCAAGAGCTGAGTTGTCCACATAGGGTCCGGCATGATGCCCGCAGTCAGGTCGCTCGGTTAGGCTCAAGTCATGACGCGCGACATCATCATGACCCACGACGGCGGACACCTCGAAGTACTCACCACCGGCGGTGAGCTGGCAGCGGCAGGCTCCGGCGTTGTCGTCGTTCCTGCCTCCATGGTGACGGCCACTGACTACATGCGCTTCGCTCAGAAGCTCAGCGAAGCCCTTGGCCGCCCCGTCCACACCTTCAACCGGCGTGGGCGCGGTGATTCGTCCCCGCAGTCCGAGGATTACACGCTTGAAGCCGACATTCGGGACCTCCACGATGTCATGAAGCACACCTCCAGCACAGACGTCTTCGGGCACAGCTTCGGCGGTGCGGTTGCGCTGCATGCGGCTCGAACCCTGCCGGTGGAGCGCCTCGCTGTGTATGATCCCGCCGTCTCCGTCAACCACAGCGTCAAAGCCGATTGGACATCGGACTATGAGCGCGCGACGGCGGCGGGAGACTATGATCGCGCCCTCGCCATCCTCATCAAGGGAGTGGAGACCGGCGGCACCTTCGCCCGGATGCCTTTGTCCATGTTAACCCTGGCCAACAAGCTTGCCGCCGGGACGCCGTTGGGCAAACAGATGCGGGAGCTGATGACCTGCGGTGTCCGCGAAATCAAAGCCGTCATCGCCGCAGACATGCCTGCTGAACCGTTCCTTGAGCTGCCCCTGGAGACGCTGATTGTGGTGGGCGAAAAGAGCCCCGCATACTTCGGTGTTGCGTGCGGCCAGATCCACGACATCCTTTCCGGATCCAGCTACACCATCCTCCCCGGGTCCGGGCATGACGGACCCATCAAAGCCCCGGACAAGCTGATCGCGGAGCTGTCGGAGTTCTTCTCGGGTTAGGATCGCCGGCAGCGTTCGGGCCGTACTTACTGCACCAGACGTCGCTTGGCAGATTGCTCCTCCCACCCCTAGGCTGTAATTCATAAGCCCCCTTACCTTTTGAGGGGGCAGGCGGTGACCGGTTTACTTTCCCGGCGGCCGTCTTACGTGTCCCAGACCTCGGCAACAGGAGGAGCACCATGACTGATCAGTACACATTCCGAAACCCTGTGACCGCCTACGAACAGATCTCACCACCCATACAGCACCAGCCCGAGCCCGGCCTCGACGCCGAGCTGACGCCCAAGGCAGACCTTGGTGAAGAGAGCTACCGTGGGACGGGACGCCTGGAAGGCCGCAAGGCGATCGTCACCGGAGCGGACTCGGGTATCGGCGCCGCCACAGCCATCGCTTTCGCCCGGGAAGGAGCAGACGTCGTCCTTTCCTACCTGCCTGAAGAGGAAGAAGACGCAGCACGGATTGCCGCACTCATCGAAGCAGCCGGCCGTAAGGCCGTAAAGGTACCCGGAGATCTCAAGGACTCCGCCACGTGCCAGGAAGTGGTGGATACCGCCGTTGCTGTCCTCGGAGGAGTGGACATCCTGGTCAACAACGCCGGCAAGCAGGTGGCTCAGGAAAACCTGACCGACATCACGGATGAACAGTTCGACCATACTCAGAAGACCAACGTGTACGCCATGTTCTGGCTGACCAAGGCGGCGCTCCCCCACCTACCTGCGGGGTCCACAATTATCAACACCACGTCCATCCAGGCCTATAACCCGTCGCCGACGCTGGTGGACTACGCCACCACCAAGGCGAGCATCAACAACTTCACCAAGGGACTAGCGCAGCAGCTCGCCCCCAAGGGCATACGGGTCAATGCCGTAGCGCCTGGGCCCATCTGGACACCCCTGCAAGTCAGCAGCGGCCAGCCCAAGGAAGAACTGCCGGAGTTCGGGCAGTCCACTCCCCTGGGCCGCGCCGGCCAGCCCGCGGAATTGGCTCCGGCGTATGTCTTCCTGGCCTCACCGGAGTCCAGCTACGTGATCGGCGAAACGCTCAACGTCAACGGCGGTAGCCCCACTCCGTAGCCCCCGGGCGATGAAATCGTCGGCATCGCTTTCTAAGGGGGCGGGCTTGTTCCCGCATACACGGGGAAGCTCGTCCCCCAAAGCTGGCGACGAACTTGTTTGTTAAAGACGAAGAGCCCCAGCCAGTGGCTGGGGCTCTTCTCAATTTATGTCCGGCGGTGTCCTACTCTCCCACACCCTCCCGGGTGCAGTACCATCGGCGCTGTGGGTCTTAGCTTCCGGGTTC
>NZ_PCPR01000025.1 GCF_002979775.1 Arthrobacter sp. MYb23 | reverse complement strand
TCCGGCGGCGGCAGTACGGGGGTGGGTGGCCCGGACGTTGGCGGCACGGTAATTCACGGAGTAGCACCCAAGGGAATCTCCCTGGGATGGAAAGTGGGCGCCGGTGTTGCCGCGGTGGCCGCGGTTGTCGCGAGTGCCGCCATGGCTTTCGGAGGCGCGGGATCGGATACCTCGGGGCCGCCGAAGGCAGATGCGCCGCCAGTTGCGGGTCTGCCAAGTGCGCCCGAGCTGAAGCCCCCCGTCTCCGAAGACGTTTCCCAGGAATTTCCGCTGTTTCCGGACCTTAGCGATCCGTACGAAGCGACCCCTGAGAAGCCGGTCTTCTTCCCCTTCCCGCCGAGCACCAAACCAGGACCCGGCCTTTTGCCCAGCCCTTTGCCGTCCCCGGGGAATTCCCTGCCGCCTGTCGTCCAGCCGCTTCCCACCATTGCACCTACGGGACCCGCCACCCTGCCAACGCCGCAGCCCACTCCATCACTTTCCCCGACGCCAGCTCCAAGCACCACCGCAAGCACTAGCCCGAGCGCTGCTCCCAGCCCCAATCCGAGCCCTGATCCGAGCGAAACGCAGGCTCCAGCGCCGGCAGTGACGGCGACGTTCACCGCAGAGACGGGCACAACGGCGTCGGATACCAACGTCACTGTCACGTTCAACCTCAAGGACCAAACGGCGGTGCCATCCGCCGCCGAGGTGGTGTTCACTATCTCCGCCGGCACGGACATGATCCCGGGCAAACTTGTTGAACCGGCGGGCTGGACCTGTTCAAAGGAAGACGCTGCCACAACGCAATTCCGCTGCACCAGCACGGCTGTGGACCCGAATGACCTGACGTTCCTGCTGGGAGTCTCCAAGCAGGACGAAGCGGAAGTGGCCACCCTGGACTATTCATTCAGCGGAACAGACATTGAGAAAGTGACTTTCTCCAACACGTTCTAGCGTCACATGCTCCGGTGGCATGGCCAGGGACGTGACCCGTAACTTGACAACGCCCGACAGCAGGAACCGGGTTACCATGGCACTTCATTCGAGCCTGAGGGGGCAGTGCTATGAAGAACAAAACCTTGGCATTCATGACGGCCATGGTGGTTAGCGGAATGCTGCTGGGCGGCTGTTCCAGCCCCGCGAACACGGGCTTCAAGGCGTTGGAACGCGAAGCAACGGAAGCGGACACTCCTCCCAAGGTTCCAAACCTTGACCAGTTCGAATTGGAAAAGGTGCTGATGGTCGCCGAGGCGAACGGCAAAAAGTACTACTTGGGACAAGGCAAACAGGGCCGCCCGTCGTGCCTGATCGTGGAAGCGGCGAACCCGTCCTTCTCTCATAGCGGATGCACCGACTCCATCCAGGGAGAGATGCTGAGAATCAGTGGTCCCGACCAGAAATCGGCTGTTCTGGTATCCGACGGCTATGACACCAAGGAGCTGGAGTCGAGCGGCCTGACGAAAATCCACCCGAACATCCTGGTAGTAACGAACTAGCCCGTTTCTTTGGGAACCCGCCCTCGCGGGGACCTCACCAGCACAGCCACGGCGATGCCCACCACGGCTCCCACCAACGTCTCAACGGCACGCTCCATCACCAGCACGCCTGGATCCATGGGTGCGGCCAGTTGCGCGATCAGCAGGATAACCGGCGTGAAGAACACCATGGCCCACCCGTAGTGCCTTGCCATGAACAGCTCAGTGGGGAACTGGCACAGCACCACCAGCACAGCGAGCACCACCGCGGTTTGGCCCGGGAAGTACTGAAGCGGCGATAGCGGACCGGGAAAAAGCACGACGGCGACTATCCCCAACCCGAGGAACGTCCCCACAATCCGGTGGATACCCCGGTGGACGCGGCTTGGGAGGTCGGCTCCGGCGAGGGGCACGGCCGCCGCGGCCATGGCCCAGTGCGGGTGGCCGCTGCCGCTCAGGACTCCGATGGCCCCGGCGGCACCCACTGCGAGCGAGTAACGGGCCGCATGAACCAGGGCCGACTGTCGGAGCGGGCCGCGCAAGACTGGAACCCCGCGGGCCGCGCCGGCCACCCAGGTGCGTCGCCGAAGCCAGCCCGAAAAGCCCACCAGCATCGAAAAGGCGGCGGACGCCGCTGCGATGAGCACCGCCGTCGTGAACGGAACATTGGTGGGCACGGAGGCGCAGGCGCCCAGCGCAAGGATGCCGAAGAATGGGCCGATGGGTTTGAGGCGTACAGCATCCGCGTACAGGGATCCGGCGCCGGCAAACAGCGTAGCCACAAGGACCAACCACCAAGAGTGGATGTGGTTGATGGAAAGGAAGACTCCGATAGTCAGCCCGCCCACCAGGAAGAGGGCGGCCTGGGCTTGATGTTTGAGCCTGGCTTGGTGAGTTTCGTTGCGGCCGTACATGCCGGTCAGCGCGCCGAACACGGCGTACAGCATGAGGTCCGGGCGGCCGATGAGAATCAGGAACAGCCCCGGCACTGCGACGCTCAGGGCTACACGCACTGCCGAGAGGCGATCGTTGTTGGCTGGGCCCAGCCGGTGGAGTTCGCGCGCGTGGACCATCAATGCGGGCACGGGGAACACCACCAATCAGTCTGGGTTGTCTTCGAAAATTATCAGCAATGCCGTCCGGGCCGCCATAAGCCCGGTCACAAGCCGTAGCGAGCTGGGGCACACAGAGCATGAAAGGTCTGGGAAGATCGAGGTATGCCCGTCGCTTTCGTCTGCCGCACCCGCTCCACCATGTCGCCGCAGGAACTGTTCGATCTCTCCCGCAACATCGATGCCCATGTGGGGTCCATGAAGCACAGCCGCGAGAAGGCAATCGGCGGCGTCACCACTGGTCTGATCTCGGAAGGTGAGACCGTCACCTGGCAGGCGTGGCACCTCGGAGTCCGGTTCCGCATGACCAGCCGCATCACGCGCATGGAAGCGCCGACGTCGTTCTCTGATGAGCAGGTGAAGGGCCCTTTCAAGTACCTCCGCCACACACACGAGTTCCGGCCCGAAGGCAGCGGGACCCTCATGGTGGATACCGTGGAATTCGCGGCGCCGTTCGGCCCGCTGGGCAGGCTGGTGGAGAAACTGATCCTGGCCCGGTACCTGCAGAACCTTATTGAGAAGCGCAACGAGTTCCTCGTGGCCGAAATCCCTCCCGCGGAAGCCCAAGCAAGCACGGACTCCTGGCAATGATCAGGCTCGCGCATGCGGACGACCTCCTGATTCTGCAGGGGATCGAGCGTGCTGCGGGCGAGGCTTTCAGGGCTTTGGGAATGGACTCGATAGCGGACGACGAGCCGCTTACCGTTGACGAACTGAACGGTTATGCCGCAGCCGGGCGCGCGTGGGTTTCCGTGGACGGGCTCGATTACCCGGTGGCGTATTTGTTGGCGGACGTCGTGGACGGCGACGGCCACGTGGAACAGGTCAGCGTCCATCCGGATCAAGCACACCAGGGCCTGGGCCGGGAACTGTTGCATGCAGCGCGCGTCTGGGCCAGGGGCCACGGAATGCAGCGGCAAACCCTCAGCACCTTCCGGGATGTGCCGTGGAATGCTCCGTACTATCGTCGCCTGGGCTTCGAAGTGCTCGACGCCGGCAGTTGGGGTCCGCAGTTGTCCCACCTGATGGAGCACGAGGCTGAGTTGGGCCTGACCCGCTGGCCGCGGGTAGCCATGTGGCGTCCCGTTGTTCCGCCGGACCCCTCGTAGCCCGGACTCCAGATAGCCCGGACCTTTCATAGCCCCGGCGGGGCTCAGCTGGCGGGGCTCAGCTGGCGGGGCTCAGCTGGCGGGGCTCAGTTGGCGCCGGCCAGCGGCAGGGTGAGGCTAAGGTGCGCTCCGCTTGGGCTCGGATGCGCTGTTGCCGTGCCGTGGTGGGCCAGGGCTATGTTGTGCACCACTGCGAGTCCCAGGCCTGACCCGGCCACACTCCGTGCAGTGGTTGAACGGTAGAACCTGTCAAAAACATGGGCCAGATCCTGAGCTGGGATGCCGGGTCCCGTATCCCGCACATCGAGAGTGACGCTGCCTTCGGAGACGGTGAGCGACAGCCTGACCTGGCCGGGCTCGGGTGTAAATTTTCCAGCATTGTCCAGTAAGTTCGCGATCGCACGGGCCAGCCTGGCGCGTTCCCCCGTCACCAGGAGTTGCTGCGGGGATCCATCCAGGGACCACTCGATTCCGGGGTAGCGCCGCTGGGCGTTCTCCAGGCAATAGAGGACGAGTTCGTTGAGGTCCATGTCCTCCACGAAGGACGGTGCCTCGTCATGGCGGGCCAAATCGATCAGGTCTTCAACCAGGGATTGCATCCCCATCAGTTCATGCTCCAAGGCCCCCGTGATGCGTTCCCTACTCTTCTGCTCCAGGTCGGGATTCTTGAGCATGGCAGCGTTGGTCCGCAGTGATGTCAGGGGAGTCCGCAGCTCGTGGGAAGCATCGGCAATCAGCTGTTCCTGCTGGCGGCGGGATTGCTCCAGTTCGCCGAGCATCGTGTTGAAGGCGATGCCGAGCCTGTCGATTTCGGTGGTGCTGCTTCGAGGGATCCTGATGTGGGTGTCGCCGGTTTGGGCAATGCCCTCCGCTACGGCCGTCAGCCGATCAACGGGCCGGAGTCCGCGCCTGGCGGCCACGTAGGCAGTGCCGGCTGCCACCACCAAGGCTCCCAGCACTGTGGCCGCCAGCAACCAACCGAGACGCTCAAAGGACGCCAACACCCTGTCGTCCCTGACTCCAACAACTAATGCCCTCTGGTTTGACAGCGGCCTGACATAAACGCGGATGGGATCTTCGCCGATGGTCGCTTCCGTGAAGAAGGCAGCACTCCCGCCGGAAGCCACCTCTCGCATCTGCCCGGTAATGGGCAAAGCCGGACCGTCTCCAGCGTCCGGGTCTTCAGCGGGCGTTGGCGCCACGATCTGGGCGCATGCCGGCGAGCGGACCCAGGTGCATTGCGAAAAGCCCTGCCAGTTCGGGTCCGTCTGGATCAGTTGAATGATACGGTCCGATTCACGCCTCAGGGACAGATCCTCGTTGGTGCGCAGCTCGTGCCCCACCAGGGCGTAGACCAGCACCGCGAACACCAACACGGTGAGGGTGATGGCGGCCGCGATCACCAGGGTCATTCGCAACCTCAGCGTCACGATGCTGCCAGCCGGTAGCCCACTCCGCGCACTGTCTGGATGAGCCGTGGTTCACCCTCAGCTTCGAGTTTCCGGCGCAGGTAGCTGACGTAAACCTCCAATGAGTTGGAGGCCGGCGTCATGGCATAGCCCCACACTGCGTCACTGATCTGGCTCCGGGTGAGTGCCTGTTCCGGGTTTTCCGCCAGCACGCTGAGGAGGGCGTACTCGGTGCTGCTCAAGTCAATCCACCGCCCGTTGTGCCTCACTGCATGAGCCTCGGGTACCAGTTCCAAGCCGTGGTACATGGCGGGGCGCTGGGGAAGGTGCGCCGTCCGGCGTGCCATGGCGCGCAACCGTGCCAGCAACTCATGAGGGTCAAAGGGTTTGGAAAGGTAGTCATCCGCTCCTGCGTCCAGACCTGCCACGCAGTCAGCCACGTCACTGCGGGCCGTCAGCAGCAAGATGGGAACCGTGTTGCCGGCGGCCCGGAGCATTCGGCAGAGGCCGAGTCCGTCCATCAGCGGCATCAAGACGTCAGCCACCAGCAAATCCGGGGACGTTGCGGCAACCTTTCCGAGCGCCTCCCGGCCGTCAGCGGCCGATTCCACCAGGTAGCCGGCAGCTTCAAGCAAGGATTGCAGGGAGCTCCTGATTTCCGGATCATCGTCGACGACCAGGACTGTTATGGGCTCCGTCATGGCCACCAGCATAGTTCGCACGGCTTCAGAATCCTTTAAGTTCCCTTCTGAACCATGGGTCTATGGATAAGGACACTGGAACCACCTATGCAACGGCCACCCAACGGGGGCTGCTTGAGGCTCGGCGGCGCCGTCCACGAGCCAGGGACTGGGTTGCAGGGGCCTTTGCGGGAGTCTTCACCGTGCTGCTCTTCGGCCACGGATTGGTTCCGGAAGATCACGGGATGGCGCTGGTCATCGAGAGCTTCCTGCCCTGGCTGGGGGTGATCACGGCGGTGCTGCTGGTTGTGGCGTTGCTGTCCAAAGCCTGGTTCGGCGTCATCCCAGCGGCGGCCGCGCTCCTTGCCTGGTGCGTCGTCTTCTTGCCGGTCCTGATGACGGGAGTCGGCCCCGTTTCGGCTGCGGACACCACCGAGGAGGGGGCGGCCAACGGATTGACCGTTGCTACCCAAAACCTACGTGCAGGAAATCCTGATCCGGGCGCGGCCGCCGAAAAGCTGCTCGAGTCAGGTGCCGACGTCGTGGTCCTGCAGGAGCTCACCGGGCCAACGCTGGAACGGATTTCTCCCGTGCTGGACGGTACGTACGGGCATCGACTAACTGCAGGAACCGTTGGGGTATGGAGCCGGTTCCCGCTGAGCCAAGGGGAGCCCCTCGCTTTGGGGCTCGGCTGGTCGCGCGCCGTGAGCATGCAGATGGAAACCCCTGACGGTCCCGTCCAGCTCTATGCCGTACATTTGCCCTCCGTTAGACCCGGCGATGTCAGCAGCAGGAACAACGGGCTTGAGAAACTCACCCGGATTGTGGAAGCGGATATTTCGCCACGCATGCTGGTGGTCGGCGATTTTAATGCCGCCGCCACCGACCGCTCCTTCACCCCGTTGCTGGCAATACTCGACGACGCCCGGTCCGGCTTCGGATTCACCTGGCCGGCAGGCCTTCCCGCCACGAGGCCGGACCACATTTTGTTCCGCGGGTTCACCATGACCGGAGCCTCCGTGATCTCCTCTCCAGGGACGGACCATCTGGCCACGACAGCACGGCTGCAGCCCGGAACAACCCGCCCGAGCTAACCTGCCACCAACTCCACCTCATAGCTGTCCGTGTTGAGCAGGTACGCCGCGTAGTGGTCCGGACCCCCGGCGTGCGGATACTTCGACTCGAACATCTCGTACCAGCCCGCGTCCGCGCCGAGTGCCCGGATCCTGTCCACGTTCTCCCGGGTGCCGGCATGGAAAGCCACGTGGTTCACCCCGGGATCAGTGCGGCGGTGGGTTGTGGCGGTGGCGGCATCAGTCTGCTCCACCACCGCGTACGTGCCACCGAGCTTCCAACTGCACCCCGTGGGCCACTCCTGGAAGGGCTCATAACCGAGCTCACCCAGCAGCCAGCCCCACTCCTCCTTTGCCCGGTCAAGGAACGGCACCCAGATCTCAAGATGGTGGATGGACCCCACCGGGCCGGCAGACTCTTCAGCAATCTCGCGCATGCGCCGATTCTACGAGGTCCCGCCGGGCTCCACATCGGCTGCGCTCGCCGAGGACTTGGGTTCTTATTTCCGGAGCCTGACACGGACGGCCGCGCCCGCGCACAGGATCACTGCGAGGCCGCCCACTATGGTGGTCCACGTCATCGCCTCACCCAACAGCAGGCCGGCCCAAGCGATGCTCATGACCGGTTGGACGAGTTGGATCTGGCTGACCTGCGCCATGGGTCCGATGGCCAGGCCGCGGTACCAAGCGAAGAAGCCGAGGAACATGCTCACCACTCCCAGGTAGGCGAAGGACAGCCACTGGAGGGGTGTGGCAGAAGGAGTGCCCGAACCCAGGGAGACCACCGTCAGCAGGACCATGACCGGAGAGGCCACCACTAACGCCCAGGAGATGGTTTGCCATGCACCAAGTTCCCGGGCCAGCAAGCCGCCTTCGGCATAACCAATGGCGGCGGCAACCACGGCAGCGAGCAGCAGAAGGTCAGCCCAGTGCAGAGAACCGAAGCCGCCGGATTGAACCACGGCGAACGCCACAGCAGCGATCACTCCCACCACCGTCAGAACCCAGAACAGCAGGCGGGGACGTTCGCGTCCCCTGATTACTGCGACAGTCGCCGTGGCTGCGGGCAGTAGCGCGATCACCACGGCTCCGTGGCTGGCGGAGGTGCTGGTGAGGGCGAAGGTGGTGAGTAACGGAAACCCTGCCACGATTCCTCCGGCCACAACGGCCAACCGGAGCCATTGGCGGCCGCGCGGAAAACGTTGCCGGGTCAGTGCCAGTGCCAGGGCCGCGAGGATGGCGGCAACCACCGCCCGGCCAGCGCCGATGAAAAGCGGCGAAAGGCCCTCCACCGCCACCCGGGTCAAGGGAACGGTGAAGGAAAAAGCAACGACGCCGAGGAGGCCCCACCAGATTCCGGTCGATGTCCGGGTGGATACCACTGGTCGCAAAAGTGTAGTAGCGCTACTATTATGACTCATGAACAACGATAGCAGTTCCCGAATCGTCTCGCGACTAAAAGAATGGATCGCCGGGGCTGCGCCGGGAGCCAAACTGCCATCCACCCGCCAACTTGTGGCCGAGTACCAAGCCAGCCCCGTCACAGTGCAGAAAGCGTTGAGGACGCTCACGGCTCAGGGCCTCATCGAGAGCCGCCCGGGGGTGGGGACCTTCGTGCGCGCCTATCGCACGGCCAGGCCCTCGGATTACGGTTGGCAAACAGCGGCCTTGCGGGCAGCCCAAACCGCCCGCCCGCTCAACTCCGGAGCTATGCGGAGCGCCTCCAATGACGTCATCGCGTTCCACTCCGGGTATCCGGACCGCGAACTTCTCCCGGAACGGCTCGTCCGCGCAGCTCTCGCGCGGACCGCAAGGGGAGACGCTGCTTTGTCCCGGCCTCCGGCGCAGGGACTTCCCGAGCTCCAGTCCTGGTTTGCGCAGGAACTGAGTACCTCCACGCCGGTGGGCGTCACGCCTCCCCAGCCCAGCGACGTCGTGGTCCTTCCTGGAAGCCAAAGCGGGCTCAGCTCGATTTTTCGCGGATTGGTGGGGCATGGGCAGCCGCTGCTCGTGGAATCGCCCAGTTACTGGGGCGCGCTTCTGGCGGCGGGCCAGGCGGGCGTGCAGGTCATTCCTGTTCCCAGTGGCCCGGAGGGGCCGGACCCGGAAGAACTGGACAGGGCCTTCGAGGAATCGGGCGCGCGGTTGTTTTACGCCCAGCCCAATTTCGCCAATCCCACGGGAGCGCAGTGGTCCGTCGAGCGTTGCGAAGAGGTGCTGGGTATAGTCCAGCGCCACGGAGCTTTCCTTGTGGAGGACGACTGGGCACACGACTTCGGCATCACCTCGTCTTCAGTGCCGCTTGCTGCCAAGGACGATTCCGGCCATGTGGTGTACATCCGTTCCCTGACCAAGAGCGTTTCGCCGTCCATCCGCATTGCGGCCGTCATTGCCCGGGGTCCGGCGCGCGAACGCATCATGGGTGCCCAAGCCGCCGAGTCAATGTACGTCAGCGGCGTGCTCCAGGCGGCAGCGCTCGACGTCGTCACGCAGCCCGGGTGGCAAACTCACCTCCGAGGGCTCAGCCATCAGCTGCAGTCGCGTCGAGATCTCCTGGTCACCAGCCTTCGCGAACACGTTCCGCAGGCCCACCTCAGCCACCTGCCCAAGGGCGGCTTGAACCTGTGGTTGCGGATGCCGGACGGGTTTGACGTTGATCAGCTCACCAAAGATTGCGAAGCGGCCGGTGTGCTCATAGCCGCGGGTACTGAATGGTTCCCCGCGGAACCGGAAGGGCCGTATATCCGGCTTAACTACGCCGGCCCCAACCCTGGCCGTTTCCCGGAAGGCGCCCGGATCATTGGCGAGGCAGTGCAAGCCCAGCTGGGGACTTAACAGCAGTAGCCACCAACACCAAGGAGAGCGCCTTGGGATTGGTGGCTACGCTGGGCGGCAAGCTGCCGCGAACTAACTGAATCGCTTGTAGTAAGCGTCGCTATGCAGAAGTTGCAGGCAGTGAGTTCCTAAGCGGGAGTCAGGTCCTTGTCGCCTTTGCCGAACACGGCGTCATCAATGGGCTGGCCGTCGAACGGCATCTCGTCCAGGTTGATGAGCGGGTTGGTGTCCTGGGTTGCCACGAGCTCGCGTGCTTCAGCCTGGGTGTCAACGCTGGGCATGGAGCCCGGCAGCGGACGCTGGGCGGATTCACGCAGGAAGTAAATGGCAATCGCGCCCACAATTGACGTGGCCATCAGGTAGTACGCGGGCATCATGTCATCGCCGGTGCCTTCGATGAGGCCCTGGACGATGAACGGCGTGGTTCCACCGAAGATCGCCACCGAGAAGTTGTAAGCGATGCCCATTCCGCCGTAACGGCTGGACGTCGGGAACAAGGCCGGCAGGGCCGAGGCCAGGTTGGCGATGTAGAACGTCACCGGGAAGGCGATCAATGCAAGTCCGGCCAGCGTGGACCAGATCTCGCCGATGCCGATCAGCATGAAGGCAGGGATGGAGAAGACGATGGTGCTGCCTGCGCCAACCCACAGCACTGGACGGCGTCCGATGCGGTCGGACAACTTACCGGTCAGCGGGATGCAAACGGCCATGATCACCAGGACCGGGATGGTCAGCAAGGTGCCGTGGACGGGGTCGTAGCCCTTGGAATCCGTGAGGTACGTGGGCATGTAGGAGGTCAGTGCGTAGCCGACGGTGTTGGCAGCTGCTGCCAGGATCATGGCCAGCACGATCTGGCGCCAGTAGGCCTTGATGATGCCCACGGGGCCCTTGGCGACTGCAGCGTCCTGTGACGCTGCATCCTTGGCGGAGGCTTCCTGGGCGTCCAGGGTTGCCTGGAACTGGGGGGATTCCTCAATCTTGCTACGGAAGTAGACCGCGATGAGGCCCAGCGGACCAGCGATCAGGAACGGAATCCTCCAACCCCATTCCTCCATGGCTGCCTGTCCGAGCGTGAGCTGCAGGACCGAAACCAGGGCGGCGCCGAGGGCGAAGCCGATGTAGCTGCCCATATCAAGGAAGCTGGCGAAGTAACCGCGGCGCTTGTCCGGGGCGTATTCGCTCACGAAGGTTGTGGCACCGGCGTACTCGCCACCGGTGGAGAAGCCTTGGATGAGCTTCAAGATCACCAGTAAGGCGGCGGCCCAGATGCCGATCTGCGCGTAGCCGGGCAGGAGGCCGACGGCGAACGTACTTGCCGCCATGATCATCAGCGTTGCTGCGAGGACCTTCTGGCGGCCCACCTTGTCGCCCAGCCAACCGAACACGACGCCACCGAGGGGGCGCGCGATGAAGGTTGCGGCGAAGGTGCCCAGAAGGAAGAGTGTCTGGACGGACTTGTCTGCTTCCGGCAGGAAGACAGGGCCCATGGTGGTGATGAGGTAGCCAAAGACGCCGACGTCGTACCATTCCATGGTGTTGCCGACGATGGTGCCGCCGAGTGCTTTGCGCAGCATCGGCTTGTTCACCACGTTGACGTCGGACTCTTTGAGCCGGCGCTTCGGGAGAAGCTTTGCTTTCTTTGCTGCGTTCTTTACTGCATTTGCTGCGTTTGTGGCGGCCGGGGTGGGGCCTGCCGATACCTGGGTCCCGGTGGCGTTCCTTGCGCCATCCGGAGAGACGGTGTTGCTTTGGTCTGTAGGCATTTGGGCTTCTCCTAGGGAGGTCATTTGCTTGCGACTTCTGCTGCCCCGCTCTGGGCAGGCCTTCAATTTTACGGGGTTTTGCACGAAAACCCGAGTTAAGATCCGATTTATGGGCCGTTTAGGAGTGCAGTTTGCCTAGGTGTGTTCCATCTCATTGCCCGATCTTGCCCCGCTATCATGCGGAAGTTGACTCGTTTTTGCCCAAGAACGGCGTTGTTACCAAATTGTTTAGCTGAGCCCACTTAACACGCCGGATTCGGGCCTAAAAGCTGATGGATCCGCCGGTTTCGCGGTCCGATCCGACCACAATCGTGGCGCCCATATCCTCATCCGAGACCACGTCCGCGAGCAGCCCTGACTCGACCATGACGCCGGCGGTCTCCGGCGCCTGCTGCCCCGAGGTTTCGACCATCAGGAACCCGCCCGGCGCAAGCCACTCGGCCGCCCCCAGCGCAACCCGCCGCTGCACCTCCAAACCGTCAGCGCCGCCGTCGAGCGCTACCCTCGGCTCGTGGAGGCGTGCTTCCGGCGGCATCATTCCGATTGAACTTGTGGGGACATACGGCGCGTTCGCCAGCAGTACGTCCACCTTCCCGCGCAAGGTTTTGGGGAGTGCTTCATAGAGATCGCCCTGATGGACCTGCCCGCCGCGGGGCTCAACGTTGCGTCGCGCGCACTGAACCGCGGCAGAGTCGATGTCCGAGGCGTGCAGCTCGCAGCTCCCCAAGAGATCGTTCAACGCTGCACCTATTGCCCCGGAACCGCAGCAGAGATCCACGACGACGGCTCCCGGCTTGGCGATCATCGCCGCCTGGCGGACCAGGAACTCCGTGCGACGCCTGGGCACAAACACCCCGGGTCTGACGGTCATGCGCTTCCCGCAGAAATCCGCCCAGCCCACTATATGTTCCAGGGGCAGTCCGCTAAGGCGTTGGTCCACCATGTGTCGGAGCTCGTCCGGATGGCGGGCGGCGTCGACGAGGAGGCGGGCTTCGTCCTCCGCGAAAACGCAGCCGGCGGCACGCAATGTGGTGGCGATGGAAGCTCTCCGGGTCACGTTTGCCATGCTAGCCGAGGAAGAATCCGGATCGGGTTGGAAGCCGGGTTCAAAGATGCTGCAGGTGAGGGGTTCACAAATCCGCCGGGACTTGGCTAGGGTATGAGGCATGGGAACACTGATTTTTGAGTAGACCGGCCTTTGCCTGAGCTGCACTGCCGAGTTTAACCTGACAAAAATCCACGCCTGTTGAGGCCCTGCCTCCATGCCGTTCCCGTTCTCGACGCCTTTTTCCCGAACCGCAACGACATGGGATACGTGTCTCTTCAGGACTCACACTTCTAGGAGTCCACATATGACTGCCAACCCTTCCGAAAACAAAAAGACCCCGGCCGACGGTGGCATCAAGTCCAAGTTGACCGACGCCCAGAAGGCCATGCTGGCAAGCAAGTCCGGGGGCGGCGCTCCGGCCGGCTGGCAAAGCACCGGCAAGGGGCACAAGCCCACCTCCGCCAGCGGCAAGCAGGCCAAGACCGAGAAGAAGGTCCGCTGGTAAATCCTTACCCGCACAGCACAATCCGCACACTGAAAGGGAAGAATCATGACTGCTGAACGCATCAATCCTGAGGTTGCAAGCCACTTGGTGGAGTCCATGGACATGGCGCCCATGCCCGAACCAACAGCCATCGCGGTTGCCTTGGGTACCGACCAAAGCAGGCAGTGGCCGGACGGCAACGGTAAACGCCGCCATCCGAAGGAACGCGATCAAGCCCACGGCCGCATGGGCCAGGGAGCAGCTGTGACGGCGGTCCACAGGACCAGCCGCCCGCAAATGCCGCACTCCTCCTGATAACCCCGCCTCCCGCACCATCCCGCGTACCCAGCCCAACTGAGTAACAGCAAACGTCCTACTGAACCTTCAATGGAGCGTTATCTGTTACTCAGTTGGGCTGGCTTACGTCGTCAGGGGACTTGTCCGGACGCCACCCGCGCCACACGGGATGACGCAGCCGGCCAGGACCCGTCCATTCACCGAAAGTTACCTCGGCCACCAACTCAGGACTCACCCACGTGGCACCCGCTGCATCCTCCCGGGGAATGTCCGCGAACGGCGACTCGCCCACCACGCGGGGCTCAAGATGCTCCATGACATCCCGCAGTTGCCAGTCCTTAAAGCCAGTGCCGACCCTGCCCACATAGTGCAGTTTGCCGCCGTCGGGGATGCCCAGCAGCAACGCGCCGAAAGTCCCACTCCGGGCCCCCGCGCCAGGCCGCCAACCGCCCACCACCACTTCCTGGCTTTGCTCCAGCTTGAGCTTGATCCAGGACCTGCTGCGGCGGCCGATCACATAACGGCTGTCTGCCTTCTTGGCCATGACACCCTCCAGACCAAGCTCGGCGGCGCTGGTCATGAGATCCTCAACGTCGTGATCCAGCACGGCAGAGAGATGCACCGGGCTACCTTTGCGCAAACGCCCTGCAAACCCGGAGAGCTTCTCGCGGCGTTCACTGAACGGCAGTCCGCTCAGGTCCGTGCCGTCCTCGTAGAGAAGATCGAACAGCATGAGCTGCACCGGAACCGATGCCCTGGCACGCTCGATGTCAGCGGTCTTGACCAGGTTCATCCTGAGCTGCAACCGCCCGAAATCAGGCCTGGATCCCTTCCCAAGAGCCACAATTTCACCGTCCGCTACGAAGTCGCCCTCAGGCCAGCATCCGCGGTCAGTCACCTCAGGGTAGGTTGCCGTGAGGTCGTTCGCGTTGCGGCTCATGAGCCGGATTTTGCCTTCCGTGCCGGTAATGATCGCCCGGATCCCGTCCCACTTCAGTTCATACAGCCAATCGTCGCCGCGGAGTTCGGCGGTGGTGCCGGAGGTGGCGAGCATGGGGGTGTAGTTAGGCATGGGCTGGGGAGTGGAGGGAGTGGGCTGCGTCGGCTCGGGCTTCGGTGCAGCTTGGCCAGCAGCCGGGGCCCCATGCCGCCCACCCGGTTGCTCCTTCATCAGGTGGATCAGCCAGTTCTGGCCCGTGTTGATGAGCGCGAACCGCCTGGTGCCACCAAGTCCGCCACCGGGCTCGCCTGTGAGGGTCGCGATCACTTCCTTGCCATCGCGCCATTTCTCGCAGGTGTATTCGCCGCGGTCCCAGATGGTGACCGTCCCAGCGCCGTACTCGCCCTTGGGAATGACGCCGGCAAACGTGGCGTAGTCCATGGGATGGTCTTCGGTGTGAACGGCCAGGTTGTTCCGGTCCGTTGTTTCGGGGACGCCGCGGGGGAGCGCCCAAGAGACCAGGACGCCCTCATGCTCCAGCCGGAAGTCCAGGTGGTAGCGGCGGGCATGGTGCTCCTGGATGACAAAGATGCCGCCGGGTGGCGGAGGCTCGCCCGGCTTGGGCTGGTCTGAGGACGAGTGGCCGGCTGCGCCGCTGGAAACAGCCGACGACGACGGGAACGGCTCCGGGGTTTTGTCCGGATCGCGCATCCCGACGTACTTGGCGAGACGGTTCTCCACAGTCACCACCTGCCCACGGCCTGTGCCCGAGCTGCCGGTGCCTGAACTGCCTGCGGCAGCACCGCCGTCGTCCTTCTCATCCTCGCCGTGCGGCGGCAGGTGCCGTTCGGAGATGGACGCGAAGTGGTCCTTGCCTGTCTTGACGCGTTTCATCACGGAACGAAAGTCCAAGTGCTCCAACGAGGCAGAGGTGAGCTCCCGCCAGGTGCGCGGCGCAGCCACCGTGGGGAAGGCGCGGCCACGGAGTGAGTAGGGCACGATGGTGGTCTTGTTGCCGCTGTTCTGGCTCCAGTCCACCAGCACTTTGCCCTTGCGTAGGGACTTTTTCATGTCGCTGACCACCAGCTCCGGATGGTCGGACTCCAACGCGCGGGCGAGTTCGTGGGCGAAGGCGGAGACTTGCTCGGACTTCAGTGTCCCGTCCAGGCCAGTGTAGAGGTGGATACCCTTGCTGCCGCTGGTGACGGGGACCGGGTCCATGCCCATGTCCTGCAGGATGGACCGGGCCAGCTTGGCCACTTCAACGCACTCGGGAAGGCCGGCGCCGGGCCCGGGGTCGAGGTCCAGGACGAAGCGGTCGGGCCGGAGCGGCTTCCCGGCAGCGTCCACTTGCCACTGCGGAACGTGGATTTCCAAGGATGCGATCTGCGCCATCCATGTGAGCGTGGCCAAGTTGTTGACCAGGGGATACACATTGGCGTGGTCCGAATGCTGGATGGCGGCACGGGGAATCCACTTGGGTGCGGAGTCCTCAAGATTTTTCTGGAAGAAGACCTGCCCAGGGTGTTCGGCGGTGCCCACTCCGTTGACCCAGCGCTTGCGGGTGACAGGACGATTGGCAGCCGCGGGGATCAGGAAAGGTGCCACAGCGGCGTAGTACTCCAGCACTTCGGCCTTGGTGGTGCCGGTTTCCGGGTAGATGATTTTTCCCAGATTGGTGAGGGTGAGCTCGTGGCCTTCCACGTTCACCCGCTCCTGTTGCTTGCCTGCCACCTCTTCTCCTCTGCTGTGTTGTGCTGTTGACTGGGTGCATGAGGGCCATTTGGAAGGGATCTATCGCATTCGGTCTGGTCAACGTACCAGTGAAGCTCTACAGCGCCACAGAGGATCACGATATTGGCCTGCACCAAGTCCACAATAAGGACGGCGGGCGTATCCGGTACCAGCGGAAATGCGAAATTTGCGGCGACGTTGTGGCGTACGAGGATATTGATAAGGCCTACGAAGAAGAAGGCCGCACCGTGGTCCTTACCGCGGCTGAATTGAAATCCTTGCCGGAGGAGAACAGTCGCGAAATTGAGGTGGTGGAGTTTATCCCCGCCGAGCAGCTGGACCCCATCATGTACGAACGCAGCTATTTCCTTGAGCCGGATTCCAAATCGCCGAAAGCCTACATGTTGCTCCGGCAGACGCTGGAGGACACGGACAGGATCGCCATTGTGCAGTATGCGCTCCGGCAGAAGACACGGCTGGGGGCCCTGCGCGTTCGCGACGACGTGCTGTTGCTCCAGGCGCTCCTGTGGGGGGATGAAGTCCGCGAAGCCAAGTTCCCGTCCTTGGAGACGGATATCAAAATTTCGGACAAAGAGCTGGAAATGTCATCCGCGCTGGTGGAATCCATGGCGCACGACTTTGACCCCGATTCCTACACCGATGACTATCAGGCTCAGCTGAAAACATTGATCGAGGCCAAGCTGGAGAAGGGCGAAGCCCTGGACACCGAGGCCACCTTTGGTGTGGTGGAAGGCGAGGGTGAAGGCGGCGACGTCATCGACCTCATGGAAGCGCTGAAGCGCAGCCTGGACAAGAAGCGCGGCAAGGAAAAAGCGGACGACGACGACGCTGCCGCCAGCAAAACGGCCAGCAAACCGAAGGCGCGGGCCAAGAAAAAGGCGTGAACCGGCGTCGACATTTTCACTGCCTCGACGTCAACGGAGGTAGCGGCCGCCCCGTCGGACGGCCGCTACCTGGGTTCCCGGCGAGGCTAATGATCGCGCAGCATGGAGATTAGTTCGGACTTTTTCTTATCTGAATAACCCTTCAAGCCAAGTTCCTTGGCGCGGGTTTTTAATTTGTCCACTGTCCATTCGTCGTAGTCACCGGACTTTCCTCCCTTGCGGCCCACCTCTTTGCGGCCACGGGCAGCAGCGGCATTCGACACGCGGGCAGCCTTTTCCTTGGATGCACCATCATCGCGGAGCTCTTCATAGAGCTTGGGGTCCTTCAAACTGGAATTCTTCTTCCCTGGCATGATGTGTTTCCTTTCTCTATTGGGCTAGGCGCCGGTTTCGTAATGGGGTTCGGCCACCGGCTTGGATTCCGGTGAACCACGTTCGCGGAGGTACACGGAGGCGCCCACCAGGACCGCCACGGCCAGGAACTCGCTTTGCCAGTTCTGGAAGGATTCGAACCAGAACTGGCTTGAACCCATGTATTGCCAGGTGGAGACTTCGGGCAGGCCATGGCTGAGCTGCTCTTCGTTGTAAGCGGCCGCGCCACCTACTGCGTGCAAGGTGAAGGAGGCCAGGAACAACAGGCCCAGCAGGCCGGAGAGTGAGTGCTCATAGACCTTCAGCACCCAACCGCCGCGCCTCACCGGCCAAGGGGTCTTGGCTGACTTCTTGGCATCACGGGGATCTTCGTCTTGGGGCGCGTCCTTGTCTACGGGCTTTGACTCGGAGGAGCCTCTTTGGAACAGGAAGACGGTAAGGACCACGTACATGGCCATTTGAAGGAACTCCGACTCCCAGTTCTCAAAGAGAGCTTCTACGAAATGTCCTGTGGTCAGGTACTCCAGGATGCCGAGGGGTGGCCCGCCGTGGCTCTGCTGCTCCTCGCTGTAACTCGCTGTCCCGGAGATGATCATGCCGCCGAAGAACACCACGAACAGACCCACGTTGGCCAGCAAAAGCCCGTGGTTCTTAGTCCACTGAGCCACTGGCCCTCTTTTCGCAGAGTCCTCATGGTCTTTGTTGGGGCGCAGCATTGCTCACTCTTCCCGCGAATCGCCGTTGCTGCGCATTCCCTGCCGCTGCAGCCACAGCGGCATTCCGACCACCAAAACCAGCAGCACCAAGATGATGAAGCTGCCCGCCACCAATCCGGCGGTCCTGCCTGCAGTGACATCGAAGACCAGCGATGCCGAGCCGGTAATCAGGATAGTTACACCGGCTAGCGCCCACTTGGTGATGGTGTCGGCGCTGGAGACGAGTACAGATTTGAGACCTCGTCGGAAGAGCCGGCGGTGCACGCTGACAGGAAGCACAATGAGGACGGTGGTCAGCGCTGCCACCATCACGTTGAAGAGATAGAGGCTCCTTTGCCAGTCATCCAACTCTCCAAATCGCTCCTGGAAGGGCAGCGTCAGCAGGAAGCCGCCCAGAATCTGCACGCCGGTCTGGAGCACCCGCAATTCCTGGATCAGTTCCATCCAGTTGCGGTCCATCCGTTCTTCGGTGGATTCGTTCCTGCCGAATCTGGGGGCCTGCTCCGGCTCTACCATTCGTACACCTCCAGGGTGGTTTTGATGGACGCCGACCATACGTGGGACTACGGTCGAACTGTCAGCATTCCTCGATCTTTTTTATCGGGGCCTCATCGGATTTCCAAGGAGGAAGCAATGAACCAGGACGAACACCGCGTAGACCCGGACAACGAGCCCGGCGGTTACGGAACGCCCACGCCGGAACAGGAAATGCCCGGTCAGGGTGATGAACGCGAGACGCCGGAACGGCCCGCCCAAGGAGTACCTGACGCCCCGGGAATACCTGACGCCCCGGCTGACGAGTTTCCCACGCCTCAGGATCCGGATGCGGCACCACCACCCTCGGCCACAGGAGAAGGCACGGACGGCAATTGATGATGCCGGAGGGCTGTTCCGGCCGCACGTGCAATGCCGGGAACAGCCCTCACTGTCTGTAAGTGCTCGGTGTCTTCTAGGGCTCGGTGTCAGCCCGATGGGTCCGGGCGGAGCAGGTCCGGCTGCTTTATACCGTGTGGCCTCTGCGGCCCGACATGAAGCTCAGCAACCAGCCGATGGCTGCGACAACGAGCAAGATGACGCCTACCCACAGCAACCAGTTGAGGGCCTGGGTGAAGCCACCCACAATAAGAAGAACAATTGCTACTACACCAGCAATGATCAGAAGCGTATTCATGGTCAGCACGTTCCTTTCAAGGGAATCTTTGATGATCGTCGTGGATTCCCAACTATGCATTCCTACTTACTTCGATTTAGTTATGCCGGTACTTGGAGGCGTTCCACGGCCTCAAAGTGCCTTTTCATGTATCACGTGCCGGCCTTCGCCCTGAGAAGAAGTTCGCCAGTCGTGAACAGCAACACTCTTCATTGTACTACTAAGCACCCTTATGAAAGGCTTATGGAAGTCGTCATTTGATGATGGGGCAGTTGCCGCAGAACCTTTTGCGGCACGTTTTAGGCTCACATGAATGTCTATGAGAGGAACACATGAAAGCGTCACAGCAGCTTGCAGACAACCTTCAGATCGTCCTGACAGACCTTATTGAGCTGCAGCTTCAAGGAAAGCAGGCGCACTGGAATATTGTAGGGCCCAACTTCCGCGACCTTCACCTCCAGCTGGACGAGCTGGTAGTGGCCACGCGGGAGTTCGCTGATGACACCGCCGAACGTATGCGGGCACTCCACGCCCTTCCGGACGGCCGCAGTGCGACCATCGCCAAGGGCACACGCCTGGAGGAATTCCCGGCAGGTCTGGTGAACACCAAGAACGCCGTCAAACTGGTCACCGACCGCGTGGAACGCGCAGTTCAGACCATGCGCGACGTACACGACGAAGTGGATGAGGAAGATCCCACGACGGCGGACCTGCTGCACGCCTTCATCTCCCGCCTGGAACAACTGGTGTGGATGATCAATGCGGAAATCATGAACGCCGGCGCTGCCGTGACGGATCCGGACGAGGCCTAGCCGGCCCCCGGACGCAGCTGATCGCGGACAGGGCCGATAGACCATGCCCAGGTTGAAGCGGAGTGACCTCTCCAAGCCCGGCATCGTTAGACGCAAGGTAGGGAAGGGATTCAGCTACCGCCACCCGGACGGGAGCTTGGTCAGCAAAGAGGACCGCCAGCGCATTAATGCGCTGGCGATCCCGCCTGCGTGGACCGATGTATGGATCAGCCCCTTTGACCACGGGCACATCCTCGCCACAGGGGTGGATGCTGCGGGGCGCAGCCAGTACATCTACCATCCTGGTTGGCGGGAGCGGAAGGACACCGAGAAATTCATCCGTGCCGCCAAGTTGGGATCGGTCCTGCCCGCGGTTCGCCGCAACGTCACGGTCCACCTGCAAGACGCTGCCGACCCCCGGCAGCAGACGCTTGCAGCCGCAGTGCGGTTCATGGATCTGGGCGCCCTGCGTGTCGGCTCAGAGATCTATATGAAGCAGAACGGCTCTTACGGGCTCACCACTCTCCGTTGCCGCCACGCGAGGGTGGACGGGCCGGACGTCTTCCTCAAGTTTCCCGGCAAGAGCGGCCAGCTCTGGGACACGTCCATCCATGATCCCGCGCTGGCAGCGTTCCTGGAACCGTTGGCGGAGCGTCCAGGCAAGGAACGTCTGCTGGCCTACCAAGCCAACGGAACATGGGTGTTCGTAGACGCGTCCATGATCAACGAATACCTGCGCGGGATCGCCGGCGAGGCCTACACATCCAAGGATTTCCGGACGTGGAAGGGGACGGCCGCGGCTGCGCTCTCCCTGATCAAATCCGGCCACAAAGGAACGCCCCGCCAAGCGATTGTGCGGGCCATCAAGGAGACCTCGGAGCTGCTGGGCAACACCCCTTCCGTGGCCCGGTCCTCCTACGTGGACCCACGGATCATTGAGGGCTACCTGTCCGACGAACTCAAGGACGTGAAGCCCACCGAGGCGTCAATTGCGGCTTACCTGAACGGCGAAATGTAAGGACGCGACCCGGAGGCCACATCGCCACGCTGTAGCACCCCTGGCTCCTGCAAACTTTGTGAGTACACTCGTACTAATAAAGATCGGCATGAACGAGCCTTGGGGAGCAGTGAATGATTCTGATCGCAATAGTGGTGTGCGAAGTTGCGTTCTGGGTGGCGATTGTCGCCGGACTGGGAGCACGGTACCTGCTGCGGATGCCTCGCCTTGGTGGAGCTCTCCTGCTCCTTGCTCCGGTGATCGATGCCGTTCTGCTTGCCTTGGTCGCTGTGGATCTGCTGGGCGGAGGGACGGCCTCGTGGCACCACGGATTAGCGGCAATCTACATTGGCGTCTCAATCGCTTACGGAAAACGCATGGTGTCATGGGCCGACGCGCATTTCCAGCACCGGTTCGCCGGCGGACCCGCGCCTGAACGGCTCACAGGAACCCGTTACACGGTCAAATGCTGGCGGGATGTACTTCTCACCGCGTTGGCGGTGGTTATCGCAGCGGCGACGCTGGGAGCGATCATCCTTCTCGTAGATGACGCAGAACGAACCGCTGCCCTGTCCGAGTTCTTTCGTATTCTGGGCCTCATCTTTGCCATCGATTTCCTGTGGGCTGTGAGCTACACGATCTGGCCGAAGAAGTCCGCCCGGGCACTGCCGGCTGCTACTCCTTCACGCTGAGACCATGCCCCGCAGAATCGACGCAGAGGCACGTACCGCAGCAATTGCTGATGCTTCCCTGCGTGTCCTCGAACGTGATGGATTGTCTGGCCTGTCCGTGCGGGGGGTCGCAGCGGAAGCCGGCATCGCCGCGGCCTCGCTGCGGCGTGCGTTCGCCACGCAACATGCCCTCAGGGAGTACTGCCTGCAGCTCATTGAGAATCGCGTCATCGCCAGGGTGATGGCACTCGAGGTCACCGGGCGAGCTCTGGTTGATGAGTTGCTGTTGCAGTTGCTACCTCTCGACAAAGAGCGGCGCCTGGAACTGGTGGCGCAAGTCCAGCTCGGCGTGCTTTCCCTCACCGACAGCGAGCTGCGTCCTGCTGCGGTCCGGCTGAGCGACGGCGTCGCTCGCGCAAGCCACGCCGCTATCCAGATCCTGACGGAAGCGGGTCAGTTCCACCGGGGCCGCGATCCCGAGTATGAAGCACAGCGGTTACGCGCTCTCCTTGATGGAATCGCGATGGGCGGGTTGTGGAGCGGGGAGCTGCCGGCGTCCAGTGAGCTGCCCACTGTGCTCGCACGCCACCTCGACCAGCTCGCCGAACCGTAAGGAAAGACGCAAAGAGCCTGGCGATACCCCTTTCCGGGTATCGCCAGGCTCTTTCCGTGTCGCTGAAAGGTTTCTTACTCGGCGTCGTGGTCCGTTTCGAGGATTTTTACCAGGCTGTCCAGCGCGGCGTCCGCACCTTCGCCCTCGGCGCGCAGCACCACAACGTCGCCGTGGGAGGCGCCCAGGCTCATCAGGGACAGGATGCTGGCTGCGTCCATGGCGTCATCGGCGGGCTCACCCTGACGTGCGATGGTGACGTCGATGTCCAGGTCTCCGGCTGCCTCGGCGAAGATGGCTGCCGGGCGGGCGTGGAGGCCCACACGGCTTGCGATGGTTGCTGTACGTTCTGGCATTGGTGCTCCTTTTTGAAGGGTGGCGGTTAGGTGAGTGGCTTTGTGGGAAGTCTAGACCGTGCGGAGCCTGGACCCGGGGGAGCTAGGCCGTGTGGACCCTAGACGCTGACGGTGGCCGGGGTGGCTTCCGCTTCTACTGGCTTCTTGACTGCGAAGCGCTTCAGGGCGATGACGGCCAGCGCGCTGACCACCATTCCGGCCACGATGGAGATGAGGAACATCGGCAGGTTGCCAATGGCGAAGAAGACGAAGAGCCCACCGTGGGGAGCTTGGGAGGTGACCCCGGTAGCCATGCAGAGTGCGCCTGTCAGTGCGCCGCCCACCATGCTGGCCGGGATGACACGCAGCGGGTCGGCTGCGGCAAAGGGAATGGCGCCTTCGGAGATGAAGGATGCGCCGAGCAACCAGGCGGCCTTGCCGTTTTCGCGCTCTGCGAGGCTGAAGAGCTTCTTGTTCAGGACCGTTGCGAGGGCCATGGCCAGCGGCGGAACCATGCCCGCTGCCATGACGGTGCCCATGATGAGCCACGGTGCCTGATTGTCAGCGCTGCCGGCGCTGAGCCCGGCGACTGCGAAGGCGTAGGCAACTTTGTTGACCGGGCCGCCGAGGTCGAAGCACATCATGAGGCCAAGGATGATGCCGAGGACTACGGCAGAGGCGCCGCTCATGCCTGTGAGCCAGGTGTTGAGAGCCACGGTGAGACCGGCGATGGGACCGCCGAGGACCAGGAACATCAGGCCTGAAGCGACGATGGAGGCCAGGAGCGGGATGATGACAACCGGCATCAAGCCGCGGAGCCAGCGGGGTACCTGCCAGGTCCCGATCAGATGTGCGATGTAGCCGGCCAGAAGACCGCCCACGATGCCGCCGAGGAACCCGGCGCCCATGAAGCCTGATACCGCACCGGCGACGAAGCCCGGCGCAATGCCCGGACGGTCGGCGATGGCGTAGGCAATGTAACCGGCCAGCGCCGGGACCAGGAAGCCCATGGATAGGGCGCCGATCTTGAACAGGACCGCACCGAGGTAAATGGTGAGCCCGCCTTCAGGCAGGTTGCCGAAGTTGTTCTCCAACACCACCTTGTCCGCAACCTCAGTGATTTCGTAGCCGCCCAGCAGGAAGCCCAGGGCAATCAGCAGACCGCCGCCAGCCACGAACGGGATCATGTATGAGACGCCGGTGAGGAGTGCGCGCTTCAGCTTCTGGCCGATGTGCTCGCCCTTCTCATCCTCGGCGCGCTCTGCCTGCTCTTCAGCACCGGAGTGCGGCACGCGGCGGGCGTGCGGGTCTTCGGCAGCTGCAAGTGCTTCCCGGACCATCTTCTCCGGCTCGTCAATGCCACGCTTGACCGGTGCGTTGATGACCGGCTTGCCGGCGAAGCGCTCCTTGCCGCGAACATCGACGTCGACGGCGAAGATCACTGCGTCCGCCGCTGCGATCACTGCCGGGTCAAGAGGCTTGGCGCCGGAGGAACCCTGGGTCTCCACTTGGAGGTCAACACCCATCTCCTTGGCAGCGGCAACCAACGAATCAGCCGCCATGTAAGTGTGCGCAATGCCGGTGGGGCAGGCCGTCACGGCCACGATGCGCTTGGGGGCGGCAGCCGTCGTCGTGCTTTCATCAGGACCTGCGGCAGCGGCAGGTGCAGCCTCCGCAGGTGCAGCAGCAGGCCTATCAGCCAGGGCGCCGTCCACGAGGTCAACAATGTCCTGCTCGGTGGCGGCCGCACGCAGCGCTGCAGTGAAGTCCTTTTTGATCAGCGAGCGGGCCAGCTTGGAGAGCAGCTTCAGGTGCTCTTGGTCCGCGCCGTCCGGGGCTGCGATGAAGAAGATCAGGTCAGCGGGACCGTCTTTGGCGCCGAAGTCCACCTTGTGGGACAGGCGGGCCATGGCTAAGGCAGGCTCCTGGACCGCCGCGGAGCGGCAGTGTGGAATGGCGATGCCACCAGGGACGCCGGTTGCGGTCTTCTGCTCACGGGCGAAGGCGTCGGCGAAGAGCCCTTCAACCTCGGAAGCACGGCCGCTGGCGGCAACTTTGCCGGCCAGTACGCGGATGACGTCGGCGGGGGAGTCGCCCAGGTTTTGGTCGAGGGTGACCAATTGGGTTGTGATCAGCTGGGTCACTGTGAGTCCTTCTGGAGGGCCGTGATGGTTACGGCATCGGGGGTTGTCTGGTGGACTGCCGGGACAGTGGAGCCCGGCAGCGAAGCAGCAGCGGCACCATGTGCCACGGCTTGACGAAGGCAGTCCTGCGCGGAGCCGCCTTGGGTTGCAGCCAGCAAGTAGCCGGCCAGTGAAGAGTCCCCGGCGCCCACCGTGCTGACGGCTTTGATGGGCGGATGCGTGGCGAGCCATGCTCCGTCCGCCGTCACCAGGACTGCTCCTTTGGACCCGAGTGTTGCTAGAACGGCGCCTACACCGCTGGCGACGACGGCGGCTGCAGCTTCGGCGGCTTTGGCCGGATCCGCTTCCAGTTCGTCAGCAGTGGAGACGTTGGTGAAACCGGCCGCGGCAGCAAGTTCTGCAAGCTCTTCCGCGTTCGGCTTGAGGAGGTCCGGCTTCCCTGCGGCGTCGCCTGCCAAAGCGGCCGCGAGCGGCGCCCCGGAGGAGTCAATGGCGATACTTGGGGAGGCCGTTCCGTCCGCTCTCGACCGGAGCCGACGAGCGATGGTGGCGTAGAAATCCGCGGGCACTCCTGGTGGGAGAGATCCGGCGAGAACCACCCAGCTGGCGCCACGGGAGCGTTCCAGCAGCAGCCCGATCAGGGCTTCCTGCTGTTCACCGCTCAGCTCCGGGCCGGGTTCGTTGATCTTGGTGGTGACGCCATCGGGTTCGGTGAGCGTGACATTGCTGCGCAGCGCCTGACCAATAGGCAGCGCCGCGAACGGTACGCCGCCGTCGTGCAGCCCTGAAAGAACCGGGTCCGAGTCGGCGCCCGGAAGGACGGCCAGGGTGTCCAGGCCGGAGGCCACGAGTGCCCGGGAAACATTGACGCCCTTTCCGCCGGATTCCTGGTGGACGGCCACAGCGCGCTGCACTTCGCCGCGGGCCAAAGCAGCGGAAAGCTCAACAGTGCGGTCCAGGCTGGGATTGGCGGTCAAGGTGACGATCATGCGATCACCACGTCGACGCCGGCATCGGCCAGGGCTGCCGCGAGTTCCGGGGACGGTTCGCCGTCTGTAATCAAGGTGTCAACATCCTTCAGGTTGGCGAACTGGACCAGGGTTTCGGCGTCCAGCTTGGAAGAGTCGGCAAGGGCCACTACGCGGCGGGCTGAGGTGACGAAGGCGGCTTTGACCGCGGCTTCCTCTGGATCGGGGGTGCTGAGCCCGAACGTTGCGTGGATTCCGTTGGCTCCGACGAAGGCGATGTCCGGGCGAAGTTTGTACGCCGCCTCCACGGTGGACTGCCCGACGGCGGCCTGGGTCAGTCCGCGGACGCGGCCACCAAGGATTTGGAGTGCTATCCCTTGCGTGGAGGACAGCTTGCCGGCGATGGGAATGGCGTGGGTGATGACCACGAGCTCATCGGTTCCCTTGGCCGAGGACGTCTGCTGGGCCAGCAGGTCTGCGAGTATTTCCGTGGTGGAGCCAGCGTCCAGGAGAATGCTCCCGGTGGTGAGCTGGGGGATCAGGGCGAGTGCTGCCTCGGCGATGCGGTGTTTTTCCACCTGACGCTGAATGGCGCGCTCCAGGATGCTCTCTTCGCGGGTGCTCAGGCGATCCGAGGGAACGGCGCCGCCGTGTACGCGTCGTAGATTACCGGAGACTTCAAGGGCCGCGAGGTCGCGGCGGATTGTCTCAGTGGTGATGCTGAAACGGTCGGCGAGGTCTGTGACACTCACCCGTCCGCGCTCTGCGACGAGTGCGGAGATCAGATGCTGGCGCTCTTCGGCGAACACTTACCCTCCATTGGTCAAGCTGCTTAGCGGTGCAGCCACATCAGTGACTACTGTCACAACGATGTGGAATTGCTTGACTCTATCTGTGTTTATGTTGGCAAGTCAAGGGAAATCAACATAAACACAGATTCAATGACGGCGCAGGTTCCCCGAGTACGCGAAAAGGGCGTGCCGCGCTCCCTGTAGCGCGGCACGCCCTCGTTCGGATCCCGACTGGGAAATAGGGCTAAGTCAACGTTCCCGGCGGTTCGCCGGGCGTTGGAGGCCCTGGGGTCGGCTCCGGAACGGGCGGCGGGCCCGGCTCCGGCAGCGGAACTGGCTCAGGTGTAGGGCCGGGTTCGCGGGTGGGGTCAGGATGGGTGGGGTCCGGATATGAGGGGTTAGGTGGGAATCCGCTCATGATCAGGCGCTCCGCCGGTGAGTGGAGCGTTGCGGCCGGAGGCTTCCCGGAACAGTGGATGGGTACCTGCTGGAGTCCCACCCCGAGCCGGGATAGTCGATGGGCAGATTGTCCGGGTCGGGGGGATCGGGAAGGCTGCGTTTGCCGGCCTGCCCGGGCTTCCCACCCGTCGTCGAAGGCTCTTTTCTTTGCGAATCTGCGTGCATGCTGCCCCTCCCGGTGGCTCCAGAACTGTTGGTGTGGCTCGGATTCTCACGGCATCGCTCCCCATGGTGCCCCCGCCATTAGTCGGGGATTTCCATGCGGAAACCGCAATGACACCCAAGAATGCGGGTGTTGATAAGTACCTCGTAAATCCGCAGCTGAGCTCCCGGAGTCAGCGCCAAGGGGGCCTGGATCCTGCGCAACTCGCAGCTTTTGGTCTTCATCGGTTCACCGCAATGCAGGTACTGTCCGCCGAACTGCAGCACGCCTTGCGGGACGCCCGGGCGGTTCAGGACCGCTGCCACCCGCCCGACGGAGGCAACGTGTTCATAGGAGTACTTGCAGGTATGGCATTCGTACGAAACTTCCACCATGTTGGGTGCGGGTGGATAGTGCGATTGAATCGAGTTCACCAGGAGGTGCTGGTCCGTATCGCAACGTGAGCACCACAACGGTTCGTCAGGTGGTTGATGTGCTTCGTCCGGGACTCTGGACGCTGGCTGAGCCGGCATGGGTCTAAACCTCTGCATCAAAAAATGCGGGGTGCCCGTCTGCATGAGCTGGAAAGCGTGGGTCCTGTGATGTGGACTACGTCGATTGTGCACATAGGTGCACCTGAGATGCAAGGATTCTGTATCCGTTGCCGAAAGGGTGAGCAGTTGGTGCGGAGCGACCGTAAAATGAGGCATGGACGAAATGAACGTTGATTTTGCGGTGCCTGATGCTGTCTCTGCGCCCGACGATGTTTCGGTGCCTGAACGACTACAGGACTTGGTGATAGACAGCGAGGATGTGGGCGGATTCCTGCATGAGCTCGCCGTTTTTTCGGCTTCCGCTGTGTCGCAGGCCGTTGGCTTGGATGTGCTCTGCGGCATCACCCTCAGCCGTCGCCGCCGCACCGCCACGGTGGCGGGAAGCACCCACGAGGCCAGGCTGATCGATGAAGTTCAGCAGGCGTACGGGGATGGCCCGTGCTTGGAGGCCATGCGCAGCCATGGGACCCAGCATGTTCCTGACACGTCCGCCGAGGACCGGTGGTCCGAGTACTGCACCGTCATTGCCGAACGGGGGCATCTTTCGGCGCTTTGCGTGCCCTTGGAATTGGATGAAGGAGCCACGGCGGCCTTGAACTTCTTCGCTCCGCAAGCCCACGCTTTTGACGAAGCAACCATTCGTAATTGCGAACTGTATGCGAGCCAGGCGGAGCGGTCGTTGCGGTTGGCTGTTCGGATCGGTGTCAAGCAGCAGCATGCTGAGGACCTCCAGGATGCCATGAGGACGCGAACGGTGATCGACTTGGCCAGCGGAATCATCATGGGTCAAAACCGCTGTACGCAGGAGGAAGCGTTCCAGATCCTGAAGAAAGCATCCAGTACCCGCAACCAGAAGTTGCGGGACGTCGCGGAATCCCTCGTCAAGAGTGTGGCCAAGCAAGCTCCCGTGGCCCACTTCGAAGCTTAAGGCGCGCCAGCGGGTTCCTGGCGGCTCCACCACTTGTGACGGCCGCCACTGGTGAACTACATTCATACATGGGTTAAGCAGATAGCCCTTGGAACCTCATGAGTTGGAGCCATCCGAGATGGTCCAAAAACTGCACCTCTATAGCCGAGGCCCTTTTCGGCCGGCCCACAGCGTGCCTCCATGCAGGTTCCTTGAAGGAGCAAAAGGAGAATGGCAATGACGCTTGGCTCCCCGATTCCCGCCCCGAAGCCTGCAAGCCGACGGGCAGCTGCCACTGTCGATACCGGAGCGCGCCCTTGGTGCACTGTTTGCGATACTGATTCCCACATTTTCGTAGAGACTGTGGTGGAAGCAACCCCGAATCAGTCGGAGATTGTTGAAGTCAGCTACACCTGTAGCGAATGCGATACGTTTTACGCCCACTCTGTCCGGCTGGATGCCTTGGTGCCCGCGATCCAGAGTGAATTTCTCGCCACATCCGCTGCCGGGCTCTGGTTCAGTTGCACCCATTGCGGTGACCCCATGACCTTGGGGCGCCCTGCGGAACGAATAATCGAGGCGCCGCGGACCACAGATAATCCGGATGGTCCCAGCCTCCTTGAGGTCTACCTGCAGACCCAAGTGCTGCACTGCCGTTGTGGTTTCCAAATGGAGGTTCCGCGCCACGTTGGATGACCGCCGTCTCTAATTCATATATCGCGGGAGGGGTGGCAATGCGTACGTTTGGAGTTGAAGAGGAACTGCTGATTGCCGATCCTTTGGACGGCTCACCCATGGCATTGGCCCCCGACATCCTGAATGTAGAAGCCTCCGACGGTGTGTTGGCTGAAGAAGGTGGGTTGGGCTCCGGTGGTCCGGCGCTGAAATCCGAGTTCAAACAGGAACAGGTTGAGGTCAACTCGCGCCCGTGCAGCACGGCAGGGGAGTTGCGGTCCGAGATTCGCAACGGCCGCGCAGCGGCTGATGCCGCAGCCAGGTCGTTGGGTGCGCGGGTTGCCGCGCTGGCCACGCCTCCGGTGTTTCATGCCACGCCTACAGTGGGCAACCTGCGGTACGCCACCATGGGCAACGAGTTTGGGCTGATAGCGCGTGAACAACTCACTTGCGGCTTCCATGTCCACGTATCCATCGATTCGCCCGAGGAAGGCGTTGCGGTTCTGGACCGCATGCGCCACTGGCTGCCCGTACTCCTGGCCCTCAGCGCCAATTCTCCGTATTGGATGGGATCGGATACCGGTTTTGCGAGCTACCGGACGCAGATCTGGAACAGGTGGCCAACGGCTGGTCCCATGGATGTTTTCGGTTCCGCGGACGGCTACCGTGCGGTGCTGTCCGCGCTTCTGGGGACGGGAGTGCCGCTGGATGAGGGCATGATCTACTTCGATGCCCGCCTGTCCAGGGGGCAGCCCACTGTCGAAGTCAGGATTGCGGACGTCTGCCTTTACGCCGAAGATGCTCTGACCATCGCGGTCATCGCCCGCGCACTGGTGGAAACCTCGGCGGAGGAATGGCGGAAGGGGGTTCCGGCGTCGAGCATGGTGACGCCGGTCCTGCGCATGGCCAACTGGAAGGCCAGCCGCTTTGGCGTCAACCACCAGCTGCTGCACCCGCTGGAGCAACAGCCCCGTTCGACGTCGGACGTGGCGGCTGCGCTGCTCCGGCACGTCAGCCCGGCCCTCATTGCTGCCGGTGACTTGGCGCTCGCCCGCACCGGCGTGGCCACTATCCTGCGCCGCGGCACCGGAGAGAGGCTGCAGCGGCAGGCCTACAGCCGGCGGCTGCGGTTGTCCGACGTCGTGTCCGCCGCCATCGCGACCACCCATCAGGGCGGAGAGCTTTCCGACGCCGGCCTGCTGAGTCATTAGCGGGCCGGCGGCTGGTAACTCAGCCCTGGTTAATGCGGATCATGTTGCCGGACGGGTCGCGGAAGGCGCAGTCCCGCGGGCCCCACGGCTGGTCGATCGGTTCCTGGAGGACTTCGGCGCCGGATGCACGGAGCTTCTCGAAGGTGCCATCCAGATCGTCCGTGGTGAACACGAGCATGGGCATGACGCCCTTGGTCAGGAGTTCCTGGATCGCGTCGCCGTCGGCCTGGGAGCGGCCGGCATGCGGAGGGGACAAGACCAGTTCCAGGTCCGGCTGGGCATCGCTGCCCAGCGTGACCCAACGCTGGCCGTCGGAGCCGACGTCGTTCCGGACGTCGAAGCCCAGGGCGTCGCGGTAGAAGGCAAGTGACTCGTCGAGATCGTTGACGGTGACGTGTGCGTATTTCAATGAAATGTTCATGAATCACACGCTATTGCAGCTACGACGCGGGCGCTTCTTCAATCCTGCTCAGGTTCTTGCTACTGGTTTTCTTGCTACCGGTTCTTTCCGGACGTGTGTGCTGCTTGGCAATGCAGCTGGGCATGGCCTTGACGCCGTGGTGCTCCCGGGCGCGGTATTCGCTGGGGTTGATGCCGACGATTTCGGTGAAGCGCGTGCTGAAGGACCCCAATGATGTACAACCGACCTCCATGCAGGCGTCGGTGACGGATGTTCCCGCCCGGAGCAGAGCCATGGCCCGTTCGATCCGCCTGGTCATGAGGTAGTTATACGGCGATTCGCCGTAGGCAGCCTTGAACTGGCGGGAGAAATGCGCGGGGGACATCAGTGCGCCGGCGGCCATGGTGGGCACATCCAAGGGACGGGCGTATTCGCGATCGATGAAGTCGCGGGCGCGCCGCAGATGGGCCAGGTTGGCCAGTTCCTGCGGAGTCATGGGCACAGTCTACTCGGTGAGGCACAGTCTTCCAGGAGGGCGCAGTCCACTAGGCTCGTGCCCATGGAATCAGTGGTGTGGTCGAAGCCCGAAAACCAGCGCAAGGGCACGCCGTTGCTGGTGATGATGCACGGTTATGGCACCAGCGAGCAGCGCATGGTCAATCTCTTCCCGCACCTTCCCGGTGAGTTCAGCTGTGCCGCGCTGCGCGGCCCCAAGGTCATTGGCGACGATTACGGCTGGTTCCTGCTGGACTACTTCCTGACCAACGACTTCTCGGATGTCATCGTGTCCACCAACTCGGTGTTCGATTGGATCAATTCCGTCAAGGACAATCACAGCAGCGTCAGCCTCTTGGGCTACTCGCAGGGCATGGCCATGGCCAGTACGCTCCTCCGTCTGCGGCCCACCGCGTTCAAGGCAACCGTGGGCCTGTCCGGGTTCGTCCTGGACAACGATCTCCTGGCCCTGAGTGAATCCTTTGACACCCCGCCACCCTTCTTCTGGGGGCGGGACAAAGCCGATCCCGTGATCAATGAGGACGCCATAGAGCACACGGAGGAGTGGTTGAACGCCAATGTGGCCCTGACGGCACGGACCTATCCGGGAATGGGGCACAGGATCGAGCCGCCCGAGTTGGTGGACGTGAGCGCCTTCCTGAAGTACTACGTCCTGAGGTAGGCCCCGGGATTAGAAGGCATTCAGCCTCTGGAATCAACCCCGTGGTGAGATTCGCGTCACAAAATCGCATTCGACTGCACTCTATTGAATGACGAAATTGTAAGCGCTTACACTTTTGGCTTGTGGCCCGGACCGGGTCCCACGCCAAGGCGTCAGGCGAGGATGGAAAGGGCTGAGGCCGTGTTGCATGGTTAGAACTCATAGAGTGACAATCCAGGACGTTGCCGTTCTCTCCGGATTGTCCATTTGCACGGTGTCGCGGGCTCTCAGGAATCTCCCCAATGTTTCTGAAAAAGCACAACGACAGGTGGCGGAAGCCGCCAGCAAACTTGGCTACAAAGCCTCAGCCGCGGCGTCCAGATTGGCGGGCGGCACGACGGGTTCGGTGGCCATCGTTGCCCCGACCGCCACGGCTTGGTTCTTCGCCCAGGCTGTGGAAGCAGCAGAGGAAGTCTTTGGCGACAGCGGTTACGACACCGTTCTGATCAGCCTCCGAAACAAGGCCAGTGTTCGGCGGCAGTTCTTTGCGGACCTCGAGGAACTTGCGCAGCGTGTGGATGGACTGCTCCTGCTCAATGTTGACCTCACGTCCCAGGAAGTGGAAGCGTTGGAAGCCTGCGGGATGGCCGTAGCCAGCGTGGGTATGGGAAATGTTCCGTGGGACAATGTAGGTATCGATGACGAGCATGCGGCCTGGCAGGCAACCCAACACCTGCTGAGGCTGGGCCATTGGGACTTGGCCGTTCTCTCGAGCAATGAACACTCCGTTGTGACTGAGACCCCTCGGTTCCGTGGCTTCAAGCGTGCACTGGATGAACACCACCTCACCGTCCATCCGGACTTCGTGGTGGGCACCGGGCCAAGTATCGACGACGGCAGGCGGGCGATGACTGAACTCATCGCCCGGGGCGCAAAACCCACTGCAGTTTTCGCCCACTGTGACGAAGCCGCCTTCGGGGCCTTGACGGCGCTCCGCGAACACGGACTGTCCGTCCCGAAGCACGTCTCCGTGATCGGCATCGACGACCACCCCATGAGTTGGTTCCTTGGGCTGAGCACAGTGGCGCAGCCCGTTGCCGATCAAGGTGCCTTCGCAGCGAACCTGCTGTGTGAACGCCTGCTGAATACTGAAGCCTCCCATCAACCCTCCAACCACCTGCTCGATACCAAGCTCATCGAACGCAAAACCACGCGCCACAAGCGCTGAACGGAACTATGCACATGACTGATCTTCGTAATGCCTGGACTGGCGCTTCGGCGCTGTTGTTCGATCTCGACGGCGTGCTGACGCCCACCGCCGTGGTGCATGAGCATGCGTGGCAGGAACTGTTCGATAGCTACCTGTCCGAGGCCGGCCACCCCCAGGGTTACCAGGAGAGCGACTATTTCGACCACATTGATGGGAAGCCGCGCTTCGATGGGGTCCGGGATTTCCTGGCGTCACGCGGCATCACCCTGCCTGAGGGGCCGGTCCATGACCACCCTGACAACCAGACCGTGCAGGGCTTGGGCAACCGGAAGAACGCCATCTTCAACGAGATTGTGAACTCCCGTGGTGTTGAGCCATATGAGGGTTCGGTCAAGTTCATCAATGCCGCGGTGGAGCTGGGATTGAAAGTGGCGGTGGTGTCCTCATCCCGCAACGCACCCGCGGTACTGAAGGCCGCCGGACTTGACCACCACTTCGAGGTGGTGGTGGACGGCCAGGTGGCTGCCGGCGTCGGACTTCCCGGTAAGCCGGACCCGGCCACGTATGTGTACGCAGCGGGACTGTTGGAGGTGCCTGTGGAGCAATGCATCGTGGTTGAAGATGCGGTGTCCGGCGTGCAGGCCGGGGCGGGCGCCAACTTTTACGCCGTGATCGGCGTGGACCGCGGAGCGGGCCGCCAAACCCTGCTGGACGCCGGCGCCACGCTGGTGGTCGACGACCTCAACGATCTTCTCTAACCCTACTTTTTCGAAGGATTTCATCAGCTCATGGCACTCATCAGCTCCGATCGGCTCCGCTTCCCCTGCGAGCCCTGGAAGCTCGTGGAAAACATCCACGTCCCTGGTGACGAGGGAACGCTGGAAACGCTGTTCGCGCTTGGCAACGGACACCTCGGCATCCGTGGCTCGCATTCCACGGCGGGCGACGGCGAGCTTCCTGGCACGTTCGTTAACGGTTTCCATGAGATCTGGGACATCAAGCACGCCGAGAATGCCTACGGCTTTGCCCGCACCGGCCAGAGGATCGTCTACGTGCCGGACGCCAACAATTTCACCGTTTCCATTGATGGCGAGGCCTTGAGCCTGGCCGAGTCCACCGTGCTGGACTACCACCGCAGCGTGGACTTTGCCACGGGTATCTACGAGGAAACCATTACGTGGGCGTGCCGCTCCGGCGCTACTGTCACCACGGCTGAGCGACGCGCGGTGGGCTTCGATGCCCGCGGATGTCTTGGCCTGGAACTGTCGCTGACAGCTGACCGGGACGTGTCCGCGGACATCACCTCCGGCGTCGTGAACCGTCAGGACCAGCCTGTGGAGGACCACTCGGTCCATGACCCGCGCCGCTCGGGCCGGCACGCCGGCCGTGTCCTGTTGCCGCTGCACCTCCAGGGTGCCGACGGTTCGCTCCGCCTCGCGTGGGAGACCTCCGAATCGCGTCAGCGCGTGGCCATGGCCGTGGATCACTGGATCTCCGCCGAGGGCCAGCCGTTTGAGACGCTGGTGGCGGAAGACGACTCGTCCGTCCGCTACGTTTTGGCCATTCACGACGGCGACACTTTCCGTGTGGAGAAAACCGTCAGCTACGTGGTGGCCGGCTCCAGCGACGCAGAAGACCGCGGCGAAAGCCTCGCAACCGAAGCCGAGGCCAACCTGGTGTCCTTCGCTGAAATCCTGGACCAGAGCAAGGCGCACTACGCCGAGTACTGGACCACTGCGGACATCTCCATCGGCGGGCAGCCGGAAATGCAACAGGCTGTGCGGTGGGGTTTGTTCCAATTGGCTCAAGCCACTGCGCGTGCCGGTGTGGCGGGCATCCCGGCCAAGGGAGTGAGCGGGTCCGGTTACGAGGGCCACTATTTCTGGGACCAGGAGGTCTACCTCCTGCCCTACCTGACCTACACCAACCCATCTGGCGCCAGGAAGGTGTTGGAATCACGGCACGCCATGCTGCCGGACGCCCGCGTGCGGGCCAAGGAGCTCAGTGTTGATGGTGCGCTGTTCCCTTGGCGGACCATTAATGGTCTGGAAGCCAGCGCCTACTACGCTGCAGGAACTGCCCAGTTCCACATCGCGGCTGCCATCGCTTTCGCGGCCAACCGTTACGAATGGGCCAGCGGCGACTCTACCTTCCGTGGTGAGTTGGGTGCCGATCTGCTCATTGAAACGGCACGCATGTGGGCTTCGCTGGGGTTCTTCGGCAAGGACGGCATGTTCCACATCCACGGTGTCACCGGCCCGGATGAGTACACGGCCGTGGTCAATGACAACCTGTACACCAACGTCATGGCCCGCTTTAACCTGCGTGCAGCGGCCGCGTTGGAGCACGATGGCATCGCCGACACCGAGCGCATGGTGTGGCGGCAGGCGGCCGAGCGAATGTCCCTTCCGTACGATCCGCACCTGCAGGTGTTCAGCCAGGACAACGACTTCATGACCCTGGAGCCCTGGGACTGGAACACGCCCAAGTCCAAGTACCCGCTGCTGTTGAATTTCCATCCTTTGGTGATCTACCGCCACCAAGTCCTCAAGCAGGCCGATACTGTGCTGGCAATGTTCCTGCAGTGGCAGGACTTCACTGCAGAGGAGAAGCAGCGCGCCTTCGATTTCTACGATCCCATCACCACCGGCGACTCCACCCTGTCCGCCTGCGTGCAGGGCATCATGGCGGCCGAAGTCGGGTACGGGGACGTCGCGTTGCAGCACTTCACCGAGGCACTGTTCATCGACCTCGACAATTCACACGGCAACACCATCGACGGCGTCCACATCGCCTCAACCGGCGGCATCTGGAGCTCCTTGGTGTGTGGTTTCGCCGGTATGCGGGACCAAGGCGAAGTGTTGCGCTTCGATCCGCGCCTGCCTGTGGAGTGGGAAGGACTGTCGTTCAGGCTCAAGGTGCATGGGCGTTTGCTGGCCGTTGACCTCTCGCAAGGCTCCATCGCGCTGACGCTCGTTTCCGGCGAGGATTACAGCGACGAGCCGCTCCACCTTGATGTGCGGGGACAAGACGTCGCCGTTGGGACCAGCACTGTCACGGTGCCGTTGGACACCGTGCCGGTCCCGCCGCCGTCGATCTTCCCCAGCGTCTTCCCGACGGCGGGACTGCCCATCATCCGGTAGTTTCGGCTTTTCGCGGGGCTACTTCGCGGCGAGGTCCATGGTGGTCACGCGCAACCACAGCCATAACCGTTTCTGCGGGTCCGCCAGGTCCAGGTTGAAGTCCTCGGCCAGGCGGGCCACGCGGTACCGGACGGTGTTGTTGTGCACGTGGAGTTCGGCGGCCATGGCGGAGATGTTTCCGTTGAAGGCCAAATAGGCGCGGAGTGTGTCCAGGTAATCTGTTTGCTGCGCGGCGTCGTGGGCTTGGATCCTGGCGATCTCATCCGCGCCAGCCAGCCCGTTGTCCTCAATGAACGCCCCGATCTTGAGCAGGTTCAGCGGAATCTGGAAGTCTTCGTAGAGTGCCACACCCTGCGTTTTTTCCTTACCGAGGGCCTTCCCATCGCGTGCCTTGCCCTCGCGCGACTGCAGGTTCAGCAGATAGTGCAGGGTTTGGATGGCCTCGGACCTGGAACGGGGCAGATCCTCGATCTCGTGAGCGATGCCACCCACTGTTGCAATGACAGGGAAGGAACTGATGGTGTGCGAATACGCCTCAATTTCCTGGATGATGCGGCCGTGCGCCGCACGCGGCGCGGTCCCGTTACAGGGCAGAAGCGCATAGACCACTGATCCGATCAGAGCACTGTGGCTGGTCCCGAACTGCACAGTGCATACCGTGGTCACCAAGTGCAGCAGCCGGTGGATGTCCCGCACGGATTCCAGGCTCCCGGTCTCCGGACGGACTATGGAAAAGGCCGCCACGGCCAGGCCGTTGACGGTATCAAGCCCCAATTGGGCTGCCGCGAACGCAGCATGCGGAGTGTCGTCCATGAGCGTCCGGAGAAGATCGGCATTGCGCCGTTCGCCAAAGTCCGAGGCAGAGCGGGCATGCAGCATGTGCAGTCCGGCCAACGGGGCCATGCGGTCCAGCGCATTCAACGCAGTGGCCCGATTTTCCTCGCCGGGATCGATGATCCAGATTGAACCGAGCAGCTCGCCACCGGCCCGGACGGCCAGCGCAAGGCGGGCCATGCCGTCGTCGGGCGCCGGCACCAGCACCGCGCCCGGGGAGGCGTAGACAATTTTGAAGTCCTGGTCAAAGGCCGGCGGGGTGGTCTCCTCCAGGGTGAGCGTGGTGATGCGCCGGAGCTCATCAATGGGCTGGCCGGGGAGGGTGGAGTACCCAATGATGCGGCCCATCGGGTCCACAATGCTCGCGGCGCCATTGGTGATGGAAGCCGCCGCATTGGCAAAAGCGTAAAGGTCTCCCAGACGCACGCCGGACACCGAATCGGCCGCCGCGCCCATCACTGAAGCCCTGGCCAAAGCCACCAGGCGCGTCCAGTCCGCGTCATCGGGTGCCACCAACACGGACAGGCTGTACCCGATCGCCGCAGAACGCAGTTGCTCCATTTTGGCGCCGTGGGCCTTGACGATTACCGCCGCCGCGTTGCTGTTGGCTGCCCTGTGGAGGAGTTGATCAAAATCAGGTGAGCCGTAAGTGCATCCCACCGCCAGGATGATGCGGCCGTCCACGCTGGACCAATGGTCCAGGGGGTCGTACATCAACACGTCAGATACCGGATGCCCGAGGTTCTTCGGCGTGGGGTTGGCGTGCACCAGATCGGCCTGCATGAGTTGGATGCAGTCGGACAGCCGCACTGGGGATGGCTGCATCCCGGAACGTTCTGACTGCTGAGGACCTGGAAGCGACGCTGCATTCTCCATAGCTGGACGTTATCACAAGCTCGATGAGCATCTTGTGGACTAATTCACATATAGAGCGGGGGAGATCTACGTCACTATTGGGAAAGGAGCTGGACGGGTTACCCCAGCAGGAATGTAAAGGAAACACCATGAAACTCAAGGACATCAGGGCGCTCGCCTCGGTGCAGGCGCCTGCCCGGACAGTCTCCGAACGGCTGCAGCGCACGTGCTACAGCGTGGAGGATATGCGGAAGCTGGCCGCCAGGCGCCTGCCCAAGAGCATCTTTGAATACATCGAAGGCGGAGGGGAAGACGAGGTCTCACTGCGCCGCAACCGGTCCTCGTTCGATGAATGGTCCTTCCTCCCCAAGTGGGGCTCCGTGGACAACCTGGACCTCGCTTCAAACCTCTTCGGCAGCCCGGTTTCCATGCCGGTGACACTCTCTCCCACCGGTGGGACCAGGCTGTTCCACCCCCAGGGTGAGTCCGCCGTGGCCCGTGCTGCGCTTGCCGCAGGCGTTCCCTATGGACTGGCCCATCTGAGCACCACCACCATGGAAGATGTCAGCGCTGCGGCGCCGGGACTTCGCCGGTGGTTCAACCTGGAACCCACCCCGGACAAGGGCCTCCTGCAGGCCGTGCTGGACCGGGTATCCAACGCAGGCTACGAAGCCCTGTTGGTCAACGTTGACTGCCGGGCCATCGGACACCGCGAGCGCGACTACCGCAACGGGTTCACCGCCCCGCCTTCCATCAAGCCGAAGACCGTTGTGGAGGGAATGTTGCACCCGGCATGGGCGCTGGGATTCCTGGCCAACGACGCAATCGCTTTCCCCAACCTGGACGCCGACGTTCCCGAGGGACCTCTGGCCAGCTCGCCGGACATGTGGCGGACACTGCTGGCCGGTTCCTACGAGCCCACCGACTGGGACGACATCCGGGACCTGCGGGAGCGTTGGAACGGGCCGATCGTCCTGAAGGGAGTGGTTAACCCGAACGACGCCGCACTGGCAGCTGCCATGGGAATCGACGCCATCCAGGTCAGTAACCACGGCGGACGGCAGCTGGACCACATGGCTGCACCGCTGGATGTCCTGGCGGACATCGTTGAGAGGACTGCCGGGCAGATGGAAATCATCGTCGACGGCGGCATCCGCCGGGGCTCCGACGTCGTCAAGGCTCTTGCCCTGGGCGCCGATGCCTGCTCCATCGGACGCCCCTACCTGTACGGCCTGGCTGCCGCGGGCGAGTCCGGCGTGGCTCACGTCCTGAAGATGTTCCGAGCCGAAATGACCCGCACCATGATGCTCCTCGGAGTGTCCACCATAGAGGAACTGCGTACCGAAGGCCGGGATTTGATCCGGCACCGCAATGAAGCTTTCACCCGCACCCAACCAGACATCACCCCTGAGGCCACTGTGAGCCTTGAAGAAATGAGGACCCCCTGATGAAGAGCTTTTCACTCAAGCCTGCGTTACCCGCGTTGCTTGTCACGGCAGCACTGATGCTATCCGTCACGGCGTGCAGCCCCACCGGCAACGCCTCGCCGTCGAACCCGTCCGGTGATGCTGCTGGGGGTACCGGCGTCCCGGGGCTGGAAGTCAACCAGGCTGCAGCCGACCTCCTTCCGGAGTCCATCAAGGCCTCCAAAGTGCTGCGGGTTGCCATTCCCACCAACGAGCCGCCGACTCAGTTTTTCCGCGAAGGCACGCAGGACATGACCGGTACCAACCCGGACGTGGCCCGTCTCATCGGAGAGGCCTTGGGTGTCAAAGTGGAGATCCAGGTGGCCAACTTCGATTCGATCATTCCAGGCCTTGCGGCTGACCGTTACGATATGACCGTTTCCTCCATGACGCCCACGGAGAAGCGCATGGAAGTCCTGGACTTTGTTGACTACCTGCAGATCGGCAGTGCGATCGCCGTACCCAAAGGCAACCCCGCAGGCATCAAGGATGAGAATGCCCTGTGCGGCAAGAAGGTAGGGTTCCTGACGGGCTCGTACCAGTTGACCGTGAACGTTCCTTCCTATGACGAAGCCTGCGCGGCTGCCGGCAAGGACGCCATCCAACGGAGCGAATTCCAGGACACCCGGCAGGCCATTTCCGCACTGACCAGCGGACGCCTGGACACGGTGCTGGCCGATTCACCCATCTTGGACTACGCAGCTTCCCAAAACCCGCAGATCGAGGTAGCCAGGACGTTCGATTTCGCTCCAGTGGGCGTGGGGGTGCCCAAGGAGTCCGGCCTGGTGAAGTCCGTTTCCGCTGCCCTGGACGCCGTCATCAAGAGCGAGTCCTACGTCAAGGTCCTGGGAAAGTATGGCCTTGAATCCAGTGCCATCACCGACGCCCGCGTCAACTTTGCCCAGTAGAGAACTACACAGTAATGAATTCCTCCAATAAAGAGGTGACGGCTATGCAGCAGCAACCCTCAATTCCTGATACCAAGGAGCCGGCCACTGCGGCCAATGACTCCATCCCCGTAGTCCCGCTGAGGCACCCGGTCCGTTGGGCTCTGGCGATCGTCCTCATTGTGGTGGCCCTCGGTGCCGCCTGGGATGTTGCAGTGAACGAGCGGTACCGATGGGACGTTGTGGCGTCCTACCTGTTCGCACCTCAGATTCTGGCCGGCGCCGGACTGACGCTCCTGCTGACCGTAGTGTCCATGACTGTCGGCATAGCGCTGGGTACCTTGCTGGCCATCATGCGGCTCTCCGACAACCCGATCCTGAGCACCATCAGCCGCGGCTACATTTGGTTCTTCCGGGGAACGCCACTGCTGGTGCAGCTGATCTTTTGGTACAACATTGCGGCCCTCTATCCGGTGATCGCTTTCGGGCTGCCCTTCGGCGGACCGTCCATGGTTCTGGGTTCCGCGAACGTCCTGATCTCACCCTTGGGTGCAGCGCTCCTGGGTTTGTCCTTGAACGAAGCTGCGTACATGGCCGAGATCATCCGTGGCGGCATCGGTTCAGTGGACAAGGGCCAGTACGATGCTGCCCGTGCACTGGGTATGAGCGGTGGCAAGTTGATGAACCGGGTGATCCTGCCTCAAGCGATGCGAGTAGTGCTTCCGCCCACCGGCAACCAGGTCATCTCCATGCTCAAGGGCACATCACTGGTGAGCGTCCTGGCGATCTCGGACCTGCTCTACTCCGCCCAAATCATCTACGCCAACAACTACCAGACCATTCCGCTGCTGATTGTGGCCAGCCTCTGGTACCTGCTCATGACGAGCATCCTGAGCTTCTTCCAAAACAAACTTGAACGCAGATACGGGCGCGGTTTCGACTCAGCACCGCGGCGGATGCGCAAGCCTAAGACAAGGACAGTGTGATGACTACCGCAATGGTGGAAGCCCGGGGAGTCCGGAAGAACTTCGGCGTGATCGAAATCCTGAAGGGCATAGACCTCAGGGTTGAAAAGGGATCAGTGACGTGCCTGATCGGACCGTCCGGTTCAGGCAAGACCACTTTCCTGCGCTGTATCAACCACCTCGAAAAGGTGGACGCCGGGCGCCTCTGCGTTGACGAGCACCTGGTTGGCTACGCGGAGCGCAACGGAAAGCTTTACGAGATGAAGGAACGCCAGACTGCCCGCTCACGGCTCAACGCAGGCATGGTGTTCCAACGCTTCAACCTTTTCCCGCACATGACTGTGCTGGAGAACATCATTGAAGCGCCGGTACATGTGCTCGGCCGTCCCCGCAAGGAAGTTGTTGTGGAAGCCCAAGCACTCCTGGACCGGGTTGGCTTGGGCGACCGCGGCCACTCCTACCCGCAGGAACTCTCCGGCGGGCAGCAGCAACGGATCGCAATTGCCAGGGCGTTGGCCATGAAACCCAAGCTCATGCTTTTCGACGAGCCCACGTCCGCGCTGGACCCCGAACTGGTTGGCGAGGTTTTGGACGTGATGAAGTCCTTGGCCGAGGCCGGAATGACCATGGTGGTGGTGACCCACGAACTCGGGTTCGCCCGGCAGGTAGCGGACCAGGTGGTGTTCATGGACGGTGGCGTTGTGGTGGAAAGCGGGCCGCCCGGGCAGGTGTTGGGCAACCCGCAGCACGAGCGCACCAAAGCGTTCCTGTCCAAGGTTCTTTAGCAACCTGTTTTTTCAATAACAACGAAAGGCCTTAACCACCATGACTCGCCTCCAGGTCACCACTGACCTCGCACCAAGCCCGGCCGGCCCCTACTCCCAGGCCATTGTGGCCAACGGATTCCTCTTCACCGCGGGGCAGACGCCCCACGACCCCCGCACTGACGCGCGCGTGGGGATCACCATCGAAGAACAGACCGTTCAGGCCATGGAGAACCTGAGTGCGGTACTGGACGCTCACGGTCTGGATTTCTCCCACGTAGTGAAAGCCACCGTACACCTGCACCACCCGGGCCGGGACTTTGAGGGCTTCAACGCCGTCTACCAAAAGTACATGGTGGCCCCCTACCCGGCGCGCACCACCGTGGGTTCATTCCTGGGCGACTTCCTGGTGGAGATCGATGCCGTAGCCGTTATTCCGTAGCCGACATCCCCCCGGTCAGGGAAGCCCTGGCCGGGAAGCCCCCAGCGATTCTCAGGAGCCCTCGAATTTCTCAGGCGGCCCCGTCCGATGCATGTCACTGCGCATTAGGCGGGGCCTTACTTGACTGCGCCCATGACACGCCTGAATCACATCAGGCCCCGGCGCTTCCGTCCACGCCATACCCCACCTTTGAAAGGCCGTCATGTCAGCCCAAGCCTTGCCCCACCCAAGCCGCGGTGACCCCGCTTCCACAGCACCCTTGAGCGACCATCAGCTGCTGGCGATGGTGCGTGGAGGTGACGTTGCTGCCTTCGGCGAACTGTTCCTCCGGCACCGGCGGCTGGGAGAGTTCGTGGCTCGCACGGAATCCGATAATCCCAGTGATGCCGCAGACGTTGTGGGTGAAGCGTTTGCCGCCGTGTTCCAAGCGATCCTCGAGGGCAGAGGTCCTGTGGAGTCGTTCAGGCCCTATCTTTTGACCACCATCAGGCGGATGGCGCACCGAAGGAACCAGAAGGAAACGCGCCTGGTGGTAGTCGATTCCGATACTGTGGATGCCTTGTCCTTTGCCGGCCACGATCATGTGCTGGGTACCCACGAGTCCATCATTTTGGTCCGAGCCTTCCGTGAACTTCCCAGGCGCTGGCAGGATGTGCTCTGGTATGTCGACGTTGAAGGACTTAAACCGGCCCAGGCAGGGCCGCTGCTCGGCTTGACCCCCAACGCCCTCTCTGCTTTGGCCATGCGGGCTCGTGAAGGGCTACGCCAGATGTACTTGCAGAAGCATGTTGGCGAGGCCACCGTTCAGTCGTGCAGAGAATACCTGAGGTATATGGGCAGGTACGTGCGGAACGGTCTGCGGGGAAACGCCCAGGCCCGGGTGCGGCAGCATACTGAACGCTGCACCCATTGCTCGGCCGTCCTGGCGGAACTCCGGGAGCTTCAGGCTTCCATGCGCACCAAGGCGATCGACCAGCCGCAGCAGCCGGACCAGCCGGAATCGTAATCCTAGCCGGCCTCGGGGCTGCTTACTTGATCCGCATCAGTCGCCCGGTTTCCACCGGATGCCTGATTCCCCACTAAACGCCGACGCCGTTCCAACTCGCAGTTGATCAGCTCCAGCAGCGCTTGTGCCGGCTCGGACAAATGGTGGGTATCGGGGGAGCCCAGCTGGTCGCAGTGCAGGAGCACGTGGCGGATCCGTTCCAGTTCACGGGACGGGACCAACGGCCAGCGGTGAAACAGTTGCCTGACGGCTATGGCTCCAAGGAGGGCATCGGGTTTGTTGGATACTCCGTGATTTCCATGGTTTGCGGCTGCTCTTCGTCGAGCAACGCTGGCCGCGGCAGTCGCGACCCCGTGGGCGAGGAGGAGATCTGATTTGAGGGGATTGGGGGCCAAAGCGGACCTCCCTGATAAGTGCGAAGGAAGCCGGCTGCGTGACTATAGAATTCAGCTTACAGAATGTGAGTTATGTCATGTCAATCATTACGCAAAATCGTCGCGGTCGGACACTGGGATTCAGCTTTCGCGGTCGCTGTGCGGTGTGCGGCGAAGCCTCCGATATCCTCGGCGGGTCAGAGTCGAATGAGCAGAACCGCGAACGCACACTGAAACAATGAGCCGCGCCAACCGACCTGTCACTCAGGCCGCCATCATTGCCGTTATCCTTCTCGCGCGCATCTCATGTACCCCTCCAGCACCATTGCCCGAGCCGGCGTCCCAATCCATCCCACACGACGCAGGCACCGGATAGACCATCGCGGAAGCCGGGAGGCCATAGACGCCGTCCCTGGAATCTCCGTTACCAACTTTGCCGGCGGAGGGCCGCCGAACGTAAAGGGAAATACCGGATACGTCGTTGCGTTCCGCATCGATCCCGGATACATCGTTTTATACGGCGACTTGCTGATCGACTACATCATCCGCAACATTTGGGCCGTTGCGGAAGGCTGCATGCCGAACACGCAGATCCAGATCAGTGCGAGCACTGCTGGCGGGGAGCCGCTGTTCGACCTTACAGCCGCAGCCGTGGGTGCGGCCTGGCTCCGCCCAGCAGCTTCCTCTTCCTCCACACCCTCGCAGCACAGCACCGTCATCATCCCGCTCAGTGCTGACGATCCCGAGGGCGCCCGCAACCTCATGAAGTTCAAGCTGGACGGTTCCTGGCCGGGTGTCAAACCGAAACCTCTCCCGGACGGCACTACCTGCTTGGTGAATGCCCCTGCAGCGGTGGGGATGCCTGACCGTTCCTGTTGTCAGTCCGGTCTTGCCACTAAAAGTACACTCCATCGCCCTTGATCCGGCCTGAATCTTGTGGCTCTTTGGCCGCCGGACACTGGCCGCGGCGCCGCCACTTGCGATGGAGTGACGGCGCCCATGCGGCTAGCCCAAGTGGACCTGCGGTTTATCGCCTGTTCCGCTGAAGGTTTTGCGATCGATCCTGATGAGGAGCAGCGCAATCGGGGCAATCAGTATGGCCACAGCTGCGGCCCAAAGGAAGACCAATGAGTAGCCGGACGTGAGCGCGGCCAGCGTGCCGCCACCAACTGCGGCGGTGGCTGAGGCCGCAATAGTGCTGAACAGGGCAATGCCCAGTGAGCCGCCGATCTGCTGCGACGCGTTGACCAGGGCGCTGGCCACTCCGGCGTCATCCTTGTCCACGCCGAACAGGGCCAGATTCTGCATGGGAACAAAGACCATTCCCAGGCCGACGCCCATCAGGATCAGTGCCGGCAGCATGTTGACCGTGTACGTGCCATCCGGCGTGACTTGAGTGAGCCACAGCATTGCCGCTGCCATAAAGACCGGTCCCAGCGCGCTGGGGATCCTCGCTCCCAGCCTGGGCAGGTTCTTCGCAACCAAGCCCGCGGTCACGATCAGCACCACCGTCATGGGCAAGGATGCGATGCCGGCGGCGAATGGCGCGAAACCCAGGACTATTTGGAGGTAGAAGTTGATGAACAGGATGCCGCCGATCAGGACGGCCCCGGCCAGGAATGACGCCAGGAAGGCCGCGCCCCTGTTGCGTTCTGTTGCAACTCGAAGCGGAAGCAGCGGGTTCTTGACTTTGCGTTCTACGGCGACGAACAGAACCAGCAAAATCACTCCTGCGGCGATGAAGCCCCATGATTCGATAGCATCCCAGCCGTGTTCGGCATTGGCGAAGCCGTACACCAGGGAGCCGAGGCCCAAGGCGGCCAGTACGACGCCGGGCCAGTCGTACTTGGTGGAGCCGCCGGCTTTGCTTTCACTCACCAGAGTCCAGACGCCGATGAGCGCGATGATGGCGATGGGGACGTTGACGAAGAAGCACCAGCGCCAAGAGACGAACTCGGTGAGGAAGCCACCGAGCAAGACTCCTGCCGCCGCGCCCACTCCGCTGATGGAGCCGAAGATCGCGAACGCCGTGCCCCGATCCTTGCCGCCCGGGAAAGCAACCGTCAGGAGCGCCAGCGCCGCCGGTGCGAGCAGCGCTGCGAAGATGCCCTGCAGCGCACGTGCTCCAATCAGTTCCCATGGCTGCTGCGCGAGTCCGCCGATGAGGGAGGCAACCGCGAAGCCTGCAGAGGCTGTGATGAACGTTCGTTTCCGGCCCCAGAAATCCGAGATCCGGCCACCCAGCAGAAGGAAGGCGCCGAAAACGAGGGCGTAGGCGGTGACTACCCACGAGCGGGTGGAATCGCTGATGCCCATTTCCAGTTGAAGGCGCGGTAGCGCCAGGTTCACGATGGTGCCGTCCAGGACCACCATGAACTGGGCGAGGGCAAGGAAGGGCAGGGCCCGCCAGCCGATGCTCTTCTTGTTGTCTTTGCCCGGTTGGGCTTGGACGCCCGCCGATTCGAGTAGTTGTGATGCCACGCGTCACCCATTCTTGTAAGTAGTAATACTTATGAAAGTATAAGTACTTTTGGTGACTCTTGTAAGCCATGAGGCAGTGACTTACGTCCTAGTGATGTAGTTCCGGCGCCTTTTCCGGCTCCGCAAGGAACGACGCCAGCCGCTCCAGCGCGGGAAGGCTGGCCGCGATCTGATCCCGTTCCTCGGGAAGGAGGCGTTCGCTGGCTCTTGTGAGCGCCTCGGCCCATTCCCCCTCAAGGAGAGCCTTGATCCTCTTGGACTCCTCAGTGGGGTGAAGCGACACATAGCGCTTGTCCGCGGCATCCTTGACCCTGGTCACCAAGCCCGCCGCCACGAGCTCACGCAATTGCACGCTCACGTTGCTGAGTTGCCGGCCCAGACGAGCTGCGACCTCCGCAACCGTCACCCCCGGATGGCTTTCAACCACACGGAGAATCTCCAGGACGCCGTTCGAGATGGGGCGGAGGCCCGTCTCATTGAGCGACTTACGCCGGATATCTGACGAGATGTCGATCATGCAGACGGCCAACGCCACATGGTCCACTGGCTTTTCTCCCATCCGACAAGCATAGGTGTGGCCGCCTCGCCAAGCGGCCGGTACCCAGGTGCAATAGTGGAACGATGATCAACCAGCAGCAGCTCTGGGACGACGACGCCGCCAAGCAGTACGACACCCCCGGGGGACGGCATGTTCTCTCCCGACGTCCTAGACCCCACTGTGGAAGTCTTGTCCGAACTCGCCGGTGACGGGGCCGCCATTGAATTCGCGATCGGTACTGGCCGCGTGGCCATTCCCCTCTCCGAAGCGGGGGTGCGCGTCAGCGGCATCGAACTGTCCCACGCGATGATCGCCCGACTCCGCGAAAAAGTGGGCGAGGACCGGATTCCAGTAGTCCAGGGCGACATGTCCCAAACTAGGGTGGATGGGACCTTCAGGCTGGCCTTCCTGGTCTTCAACACCATCTCCAACCTGCTCACGCAGGACGAGCAAGTCCGGTGCTTCCAGAACGCTGCACGCCACCTTGCGCCCGGCGGACGCTTCGTCATTGAGCTCTGGGTGCCGCAACTGCGCTCGCTGCCTCCCGGGCATGGCGGAACAGTGGAGGTGAGCCAGCCCGGATATCTGCTGGTGGATGCCTACGACGTGCTGCGCCAACATGTCGTCTCGCATCACGTGAGGTTCGGCCCTGACCTTTCGGACGGCCGCGACGCGCGGATTGGTCGGACACCTCACCGCTACATCTGGCCGAGCGAACTCGATCTCATGGCGCGGATAGCCGGGTTCGAGCTGGAGTCCAGGTGGGCTGACTGGGACCGCAGTGAGTTCACGGCGGAGTCCCGCAGCCACGTGTCCGTCTACCGGCTCACGGAACGCTAGGGTCTTAGTGACTGTTTATTGGAGGAATTCGCCCGCGGTAACACGGGTGCTTTGGGGGAAACATGAAGTTTGCGGTTCGATCTGTCCTGCTTGCGGTAGCGCTGACTACAGGGCTGGCCGCCTGTACCTTCGCGGATGCATCACCTGACTCTGCATCATCACCTGACCCGGCACCATCACCCGACCAGGCACGGTCGGCGAGCGGCGCGCCCGGTGCAACTACCGCCGTCGACGATGCGTCCCTCAAAGGGGCCACGGTCACTGATTCGTTCGGGAACGTGGACTTCTATTCAACGGTCGACGGCGACACCCTTGCGAGCGTGGCGGACGCCTTTAAGCTCTCCGCAGCGAAGCTCGCGCAATTCAACGGTCTGCCGGCCGGGGCGTCTTTGGTGCCGGGCACCAAACTCCGGCTGATTCCTGCACCGGGTCCGATCACGGGCGCCAAGGGAGCGGCAACCGAGGACGCGCAGGGCGTCCCTATGACCTACATGATCGAAACCGGCGACACGCTGGACGGGATCATCTACCGGTTCGGGCTCAGCAGCAAACAGCTGGCCGAAGCGAACAAGGTCCCTTACGTGTATGAGCAAGGCAATACGTACTTCATCCGTGAAGGGCACCTCATCCAGCTGCAGAAAAAACCGGTGGACAGCAGGTCCGGTTCCGGCGCCACGATCAACAACTCCTTCGGCCAGACCATCTTCTACACCAGTGTTGACGGTGATTCCTTCGACAGTCTCGGTTACAAATTCCGGTCCACCACGGAGCAGCTGCTGATGTACAACCCCACTCTGCTGGCCGACAAGTCCATCCCCGCAGGCACCAAAGTGCGGCTGATTCCAGGGGACCTCCCAATCGACGGCGCCCGGGGCACCTTCACCTCCGACGCTGATGGCATCCCCATGACCTACACGACGGCGGCGGGAGACACGGAGGGGCAGGTCTCCTTCCGTTTCAGTGTGGTCGACCTCAGATCTGCCAACAGGCCTCTCGCCGGGACTGACGCGACCTGGTATGAATTCACTGAACTTTCCACCGGGGAGCTGGCGGCCGGCCAGACCATCAGCCTCGCCCTGAACAAGCCGATCAACAGGTAGCACGGGTTGAGGAAGAAGTGGGGCCTGGCCGCCTTGATCCTTGCGGCTCTTTGTTTGGCTGCGTACGCCGTGCTGGCGGCCCACCCCTTCAAGGGGCCGCAGGGAGAGCCGCTCCTGTTTTACCTGCTTGTTGACGAGGACTGGTGGTCGCTCTTCCTGTTCGGTCTCGGTGGTCTCTTGGTGTTCGCTGCTGGGTTTTGCTTGGTGCCGCCACCAGTGAACAAACTTGCGGTGATTTGGGTGAGGCGGGGCCTTAAAATACTGCTCGGCCTGTTGCTGGCTGGTGCGACACTGTGCTGGTTAGTCGGCATTTTCTTGTTGTCTCTCTTAGCCTCGGTCTGGAACTATTCCGCATACACAGCCCCAGACGGACAACATGTGCTGGTGGCTACCCAGACCTATGGGTCGGACATCTTCACGCCTTATCAGGGCCCCTTTTACGAGTGGCAACGCCAACCGGAGATCACTGACCTGGGTGCGGCGATTGGGGGAGACTGTGCTCTCTCCTCCGACTCTTCAGGCCTGGCTTTACGATGCGGGGCGGACACTGTCCGGCTTCCGAGCAATCCGTAGTGACCAAGCAACCCGTGGTTAGCAGGCAACGCGAAGTTCGCACGTGCCTGTGCCGGCACCTGTGCCGAAGCCCTGTGCCGGGGTATAGTCGGCCCATGCTCTCCATGCGCCGATTTACTTGCCCCCGACCGGTCTCCGGTCGCGAGGGCTTATTGGCGCGCGCCTAGGTCCTGGCGCGGAGTGAGTCGGGGGAGGAAACCCACTCATTCCACACAGTAAGGACCAGCTATGCCCACGTATTTAAGCCCGGACGAGCTTCACAACGCCCTGAATGTCAGGGACCTCTCCAATCCTGACCACCGTCCACACGCCATGCAGATTCTGTTGCGGGACGTAGTGCGTGCCCTGAGCGACAAGGGGGACGTACCGGAACGAACCATCCGCCACAGTCCCTTGGTCAGCGTTGCGGACAACTACGATCGGCTGGGGTTCAGCCCAGCGGACGTCACGCGCGACCAAAGGTACTCCCGCTACATCAGCCCCACCGTCATGCTGCGCAGCCACACCTCAGCGTCCATCCCGTCACTGTTGCGTGGTCTGGATCCTGAAGAGTCCATCGACGAGCTCTGGGCCATCCCTGGCTTGGTCTACCGCCGTGATTCCATTGACCGTACCCACGTGGGGACTCCCCATCAAGTGGACCTGTGGAGGGTCAGTTCCCGCACGGCTCTGAGCCCGCGCCACTTGCAGGACATGGTCGAGGCCCTTGTGGCAGCTGTACTTCCGGGCGCGGACTGGAGGGCAGCTCCGGCCGTCCATCCCTACACGGACCACGGCCTGCAGATCGATGTCCGTATGGACGGCGAATGGTTGGAACTTGCGGAGTGTGGGCTGATGTCGCCACAACTTTTCCTGGACGCTGGTTTGGATCCCGTGAAGTGGTCAGGGCTGGCCCTAGGGATGGGGCTGGACCGCGCGTTGATGCTACGCAAGGGCATCCCAGACATCAGATTGCTGAGGTCCGCGGACCCAAGAATTCAACAGCAGATGATGGACCTGGAACCTTGGAAGCCGGTCTCTCACATGCCATCCATCAGCCGGGATCTCTCGATTGTGGTTGGGGAAGGCCTGGATGCTGAATTGCTTGGGGACAGGGTCCGGACTGCGCTGGGAGACCTGGCCGAGGATCTTGAAAGGGTGGAACTGCTGGCCCTGACACCCTGCGGGTCGCTTCCGCCGGCAGCGCAGGAACGGCTCCGCATCCGCGAGGGGCAGTCCAATGCCCTGATCCGGGTGGTGATGCGTCCTCTCACGCGGACCATGACGGATCAGCAAGCCAACCAGATCCGGGATGATGTCTACCTTGCCCTGCACGAAGGCCCCGTCAAGGAGCTCATTGCCGGTTAGGTCCTCCCGTGCTGTGCCGGTGGTTGCCTCGTGTGCTGCCGGCACAGCATCCTGGCATGACTGGGAGCATCGCGGCCACCCTCCAGTCGGCGCGTCAGTGGGCTGGCCTGTGATTGCTAGTCTGGAATCATGACCCGTCGACTCGCAGCACTGTCCGCCGTCCCCCTTTTGCTGCTGCTCGTAGGCTGCGGAGCCGTGGAGGAAGCAGCTACCAACGCAGCCAGCGACGCCGCCTCCAAGGTGGCCACGGCGGCCGCAGATGAAGTGACCAAGCAGGTCTGCGCCGCAGTCCAGGACGGCTTGGTCAGCGTTCAGGACAAGCAAGTACTTGCCGGTTTGGTCTCCGCCGCCGACGCTGCCGGCGTTCCCGCAGAAATTACGACGCCGTTGAACCAGATCGCGCAAGCAGGAGACGAAGTGCCGGCTGAGTCGGTTCAGGCACTGAAGGACGCCTGCGCACCGTAGCTGCTGCTGCCCTCTGCCTTCCTCCAACGCGCACCTAAACCCGGGTGAGGTCCCGACTTTCCTGTTGAGGTGATCCCCGTTTGGCTTTGGACTGTTTTGCCGTCGTCGCCAGGACTGTTGCCTGCGTGGCTCGCGTCGGCGTTGCTTCGACTGCCGCCACCGTCGCCTGTGATGAATGATCACTGCGCTCGCGTCCTGAGCCACGCTTATACCCCGGCAGTGGTGGCGCAGTGGATTGGTAGCTATGCCCTGTGGGAGTGCTCATGCGAAGGGTATGTACGTCGCCAGGTGTGGTTTTCGCCGTCCAGCCCGGATTTTCCTTGGTGTGGTTGCAGGCTTCGCAGAGTCCTGCGCCGTTGTTCAAGGTGGTGGTTCCGCCCGAGTGCCAGGGGACCACATGGTCGATGTGTCGGATGGGCGCGTCGCAGTAGGGGGTGCGGCAGGTATCGTCCCGGGCTTCGATGAATCGTCTTAACCTTGTGGGGAAGAGCCGGGCTTTGGAGTCCATGCTGAGGAGCTCGCCCGTTCCGGGTGCCGTGTAGAGCCGTCGCAGCCACACATTGAAGTCAAGGTGCGGATCTGACGCGCCTTCCTGGCCGGTCGCCAAACCACTTGCTTCGGCTGCCTGACGTTCACCAACCTGACGTTCCCCAACCTGACGCTCACCAAGCAGGGTTCTGGCCCACTGTGCCGGGACGATTCCGTACCCCTTGAGCCGTGCTGGTTCGCTGTCACCTTGGAACAGGGTAGGGTCCGTCATCACAAGGTCCAGGTTGATCCCGGAGAACCCGCCCGGGGTTCCGGTGACCCGCTCCACCAAGGTATCGGCCATGACCTGGCCGTGGGGACGGGAATCGCCGCTGGAACGGGCTGAGTCCGCGGCCCGGGTCAACGCCGCATACGCAGACACCCCCTGAGCCACCGGAAGCAATGCCGTGAGGTAGGTCATGGTGTCCGGAGCGGGTCGCAGGCTCACTGTTCGTTCGGTGGCTGCGTGACTGGCACGACGAACCACCGAGCGGGGATCACGACGGTACGCGGCAGCCTTCGCAGCAGCGATGATTGCCCGGTCGCCTTTCCCTTCGAAAGTCCCGGCATCGGGGGCGAGTTCCTCATCCACCGCAAACCGGTCCTCAACCGACAGACACGCTGTTTCCTTCACCAGCAGCGCGGCCCGCCATTCATTGAGCTGTCCGGATTCCAGGGCGGCCAGTGTTCGGGGCATCTCCGCCACCACAGCCTTCGCGAAGCCCAACAACCGGGATCCCCGGTTTGGGGACTCCCGCCGAGCCAACGCAACCTGCGCTCCGACGCCCTGACCCTGCTCAGCCTTCGGAACACCAGCTGCGGCCTGCTCTTGGCGTTGGGCAAGGTCAAACGCCACAGCAATTCGAGCCTGCAGAGCGGTGATGGCAGACTTCAGGTCCTCCAACCCGCGGATCTGTTCGATCAGCTCGCGGCTGGAGCTACCAAGAGGGACAGACCCAAGGAGCGCGATCAGGTCAGAAACCCGGGGCGCTGAAGAACCAGACAGAGGCACTGAGGCTGGGGGAGTGGAGTCGCCCGGCAGAGGTTTCGCGGCTCGATCGAGCACATCGCCTGACGGCGTTTGCGTGGCCCGAATCTGCTTCATGCCTCAACTCTTCCAGCAGGCGGCAGGCGCTATAAGACCGCAACTTCCGTATGTGGAAACCAAGACCTATGTGGAAAAGCGCCCAGATTCGCGCCTTCAGCGCGTCGAACCGGGGGCCTGCCCTTCCGTGGTCAAGACGGCCACCCCGGTTCGTCACCGGTGGGCCGAAACCGCGGCTTACCGGTCAATCCGGGCTCGTCACCGGTGTGCGGAAGCCCCGGCATAACCTCAGCGCGTCACTGGCCGGCGGAAACCCCTGCGCCAACCCCGGTTCCGGCCCCAGCCATCACACTCCGGGCCCGCACCGTGATGGCTGCCCCGAGAACAAGGGCAGCAGCAACAGCCGCGGCGACCGCCGTCGGGAATGACTCAGGTGCGTCGGCGCTGCGGCCGACGGTGATCCACACGAGGCCCCACGCGATAGCCGCCGCCAAGGCGAGCCGGCCGTGACCCTTGATTGCCAAGGCGATTCCGACGACGGCGACCACCACGAGCACAGCCACTGACCAGATTTCGGGACGCAACCCAAAGCCCTGAAAACCAGATGCCTTCAAAGCCGCCGCGATGTTGGCGCACACGGCCACACTGGTCCAGCCGAGGTACAAACCCAGGGTCCCGTCCACCACCACAGCCTCAACCCACGAGGCCGCGCGGCTCTGGCTGTACCGCAGAAACGCGAGGACAAGAGTCACCAGCAGGGCCAGGATCACCAGCACGCTGACAACAAGAAGGCCGGCCTGAACGGACAAAATCCAGGCCGCATTCAGAATCATGGACAGAGCCACGATCCAGCCGAGGGAACGCTGACGGGAACCGGTCCGCTGTGAAGGCAACCACTGCCACACCGTGTAGGCAACAAGTCCGGTGTACACCACGGACCAGATGGAGAAGGCGGGCGTGGCCGGGGCAAGCAGTGTGGAGTCGGCGGCCAGGGCGCCGCCGGCAGCCTGCGCAATGGGGGTTCCGCCGAAGACTCCGACGCCGATCATGGAACCAACAATGCAGACCACCAAGCTCACGGTGACTGCGATCTGCCGCATAAGATCCGGGCTTTGAGTTTTCATATGCTGGGCCTCTTTCCTTGTGGGATGTGCGGTGTCATGCATTAGTGGGCTGGGTGACTTAGTATCAAAATGCTAGTCACACAAGCTTTACGCTTATCGAAGGAACGTCGGATGGAAACGGAAGGCCACGCTAAGGGCTATTGGTACGGCAAAGACCCAGGTCAGAAGGCCATTGCCATTGACGTGCTGAACGCCCTCCGGGATTATCGCGCCTCCGAGCAAGCGATGCGTCGCCGGACCCGGTCATCCATGGGGATGGGTGAGAAGGACCTGCTGGCCCTGCGCTACCTGTTCGAGGCGGAGGCCGACGGAAAAATGATGAAGCCGAAGGATCTGGGCGACAAGCTCGGGATAACATCGGCGTCCATGACCACGCTGATCGACCGACTGGTGGAGTCCGGCCACATCCGCCGCGAACCCCATCCCACCGATCGTCGTGCGCTGATCCTGAGGGCAACCCCGGGTTCGGACCAGGAAGTGCGTCATACCCTGGGTGGAATGCACCGGCGGATGCTGGATGCGGCCTGTGCCTTGAACCCGGACGAGTCGCAGATCGTGGTGAACTTCCTGCAGCACATGCGCGAAGCCCTGGACACCATCGACGAAGAGCCTGAGCACGCCGAGAACCCTGGGACGTCCCCGTCATGACGTGAGGCTCCACTGCAGGATGAAAATGAGCGTCACCAGGAATCCTGAACCGTAGTTGAGCCAGATGAACCGCCGCCATGCCACGTTGGTGCGCGCCGCCGTCGTATCCGTCACGTTCCAATACGGGGCGCAATTGATGATGTACGGGACGGCGATGATCGCCGCGAGCGGCCCGGGCCACGGCGTGGCCAGCATCGCCAGGCCCGCCACAAGCCAGAGTCCGACGGCGAGCCGCACCGTCCGGCGGGCACCGATGACGGTTGCTATGGAGCCGATGCCGGCCTGACGGTCGGGTTCGATGTCCTGGACGGCGCCGAAAGCGTGAGCGGCCATACCCCAGAGGAAGAACGCGGCCAGCAGGATGAGCAGCCCGGGTGTTACATCAGCGCCTGCCAGCGCCAAGCCGACGACGGCGGGACTCACGAAGTGCGTACTGGACGTCAGAGAGTCCAGGACAGGGCGTTCCTTGAAGCGGAGACCGGCCACGGAGTAGGCCACCACGGCGAATGCGCTTACGCCCAGGCTGATCCATGCAGCCGGTCCGCCCGCGAACGCCAACACCAACAGGAACGGGACGTTGGTGATCGCCGCGAGCCACAGCATGGGCCGGTGGAGATGAGGCTGGAGCAGTGCGCCTTCGATGCCGCCCTTGCGCGGATTCTTGAGGTCCGACTCATAGTCAAAGACGTCGTTGATGCCATACATGGCCAGGTTGTAGGGGATCAGGAAGTAGAAGGTGCCCACGATCAACACCCAGTCGATGTCGCGCGTGGTAAGAAGCATGGCCGCGGCAAACGGGTAGGCGGTGTTGATCCAGCTGACCGGCCGCGATGCGAGCAAAGCCTGCGGGACGAGGCCCTTGAAGTTCCGGGAAGCGCGGGGGCTGGCATCGTTGCGCTTGCGCGTCAGCCATATCCACAGGCCAGGCAGCGCCACGACGCCGGCCAGCGGGTAGGCAAAATCCTCGATGGGTGCCAAACCAATTTTGAGGCCAAGAATGTGCGAGGCGTCGTAGTGGAAGAGCTCCATGCCGATCATGACGGAGTCGAACACCGCCGTGAGGACAGCAAGGGCGGCGAAGGCCAACCCAACGGCCTTCCAATGCCTGGCTGTCTCACCGATTTGGGCACCACCTCGTTGGGCACCACCTCGTTGGGCTCCACCAGGCCTGGCACCCGCACGGGCAAACATCACGCCCGCGATGACTGCTGCTGCGATGAACGCGAGCGCGAGCCACAGGTAGGTCATACGTTCTCACGCTCCCGCTCGTTTTCACGGCGCTTGGCAGGGATCCGCTCCATAATGCGCCGCGCGCCCGTGTAAAGCACCATGGTGCAGAGCACCAGGAAAAGCAGGAACACGGGTTCCTCGATGGGCAATTCCGGTGCGAGCAGCAACCCGGTGGCGATGGTTCCTTCGCCGCGCAGGAAAATTCCCAGCCCTATTCCGGCCAAGTCCCAGCCGAGGAGGAACAAGACTCCGACGGCGGTCACGATTGCCGCCGCTTTGGCGTCCCGCCAGAAGAACAGGCGGAAACGGTGATCGAGCAGGAGCATGCAGGTGATGCCCAAGAGCAACGAGACCAAGTAGAGAACACCCATTAGCCGATCCTGCTAGCTACAGGCCTCACAGTGGTAGGGCCAGTGCTGTGATCGCCGCGGATCCGCTTCAGAACAAGTTCGGCGCTGATGAGGCACATGGGCACGCCAACGCCCGGAGCGGTGGTTGCGCCTGCGTAGTACAGGCCGCGAACACGCTTGGAGGCATTCTGCGCCCGGAACATGGCGCTTTGCCTCAGGGTGTGTGCAGGTCCCAGCATGCCGCCGCGCCACGAGTTGTAGTCGCGCGCGAAGTCGGCCGGGCCTATGGTGTGCCGGACCACCACGCGTTCGCGGAGGTCCGGGATGTTGGCCCACTGGGCAATCTGGTCCAGGGCGGCGTCGGCTGTCCGTTCGATCAGCTCATCGCCGCTGCCGTCAGGTCCACCTGCTCCGAGCGAGGGGTCGGCGGGGATGGGAACCAGGACAAAGAGATTCTCGTGGTCCTGCGGTGCGACGCCGGGGTCAGTGGCGGTGGGTTTGCAGACGTAGATGGAGGCGGGATCCGGAATGCTTGGATCGTCACCGTAGATCGAGGCGAAGTTGGCCTCCCAATCTCGGGTGAAGAACAGGGAGTGGTGGGGGAGGTCCGGCAGGGAGCCCTTCACTCCCAACATCACCAGCACTGCACCGGGGCCGCTGGTGCGGCTCTGCCAGTACTTCTTGTTGTAGCTCCGGTCACGGACGCCCAGCAGTTGGGTTTCTGTGTGATGCAGATCAGCGCCGGAGACCACCTGATCGGCGACGCTGTAGTGCTCAACACCGGTGTTGTCCCGCCATTTCACGCCGGTGACTTCCCGGCTGTCCTTGCCGGTAAACCATGCGGGGAGGTCCAGGCCGTCAAAGCGCCCCAGTTTCTTGGGGTGGGCCGCTTCGCGGGTGGTGATCTTGAGGGCTTCGGCCCCCGTGTGGATCCTGACTCCGGCGTCAAGGGCCAAGGCTTCCAGACGTTCAACCAGGGCCCAAAAACCGCCCATCGGGTACTGCACGCCATCGCCGAGGTCCAAGGCGCTCATCAGGTGGTACATCGCTGGAGCAGCGGACGGACTGGTACCCAGAAATACCGCCGGGTATCCGAGCACCTGCCGAAGCACTGGGTGCTGGAACCGCTGGGAAACGTATTTGTCCAGCGGTGTCAGGAGCAGTTGGGCGAGCTTGGGCAGGCTGCGCACAACCTCCGGATGAAGCAGTGCCTGCAGTTTGGTGAACGGGTTGTAGAGGAAGAACCGTTCGGCCATCTCCGTGGTGTGCTGCGCCGAGGCGAGGTAGGAGCGGAGTTCCTTGGCGCTGCCGGGCTCAACGCTTTCGAAGGTGTCCAAAACCTGCTCGCTGCCAAGGGGAATTGTCAGCGGGTCCGGCCGTACGCCGTCGTGGTTTGGTTCGCTGAAGATGCGGTACGCAGGACTGAGGGTGCGCAGATCCAGCTGTTCGGCGGTGCTGGTGCCGAGCAGATTGAAGAAGTGATCGAAGACGCCGGGCATCAGGTACCAGGAGGGACCGGTGTCCCAGCGGAAGCCCTCCCGTTCGAGGCTGCCCGCACGGCCACCCACCCGGTCGCGTTGCTCAAGGAGCTGGACCTCATGTCCTTCGTGGGCGAGGAGTGCAGCGGTGGCAAGCCCAGCGATGCCACCGCCGATCACTACTGTCCGGGTCATCGGTGCAGCTCCATCCAGGTTGAGGCGACAGCGCGGGCGGCCAGTCCGGCTTTGACGGCATCCGGTACACGGACCCGGGAGCGGTAGAGCTCGTCCACGGTGGTCTGTTCAATTTTGTCCGTCAGCGCCTGGAACAATGCAGAGGCACTCCGGACTGCAGCGCGGGCGTCGCGGGGCAGCAAGGGAATGACGGCGTTGGCGTCGGCCAGCTGCGCCCGGATGGTGCTGACCCACTCCATGCGCTGGTGGTCCTCAAGATGGTCCGAAGTGCCAAGGTAACTGCGGCCCAGGCGCGTGGTGTCATCGGCCAGGTCCCTGAGGAAGTTGATGTTCTGGAAAGCAGCGCCCAACCTGCTGGCGCCGTACTCCAAAGCCGTGGCGTCGGCGTCGTCGATTTTCTCGTCCCGCATGAAGACCCGCAGGCACATCAGCCCCACCACCTCGGCGGAACCGTGGACGTAGCCATCGTGGGCATCGGCGTCGAAACGCAGGGGCGCCGGCTGTTGACCGGCAGCGGGAGCCGTCCGGCCGCCAACGTCAGTGTGCTCGCCGAGGTCCATGCGCATGGAGTCAAAGAACGGGTCAATGAGCGACTGATCAATCCTTGCGGCGCGGGCTGTCTGGGCGAACGCGTGGATGATGAGGTCGCTGCTGTAGCCGAGCTGGACTGCCCTGTGTGTCTCGTCAATGAAGTGGGTCAGGGCGTCGCACTGCTCCTGGTAGCTCAGGCCGGCCTCCGCCGTGACACCGTCAACGAGTTCGTCGGCCACCCGCACCAGGGCGTAGATGTTGCGGACGTGCTGGCGGTGCCTGGATCCCAGCAACCTGCAGGCCAAGCCGAACGAGGTGGAGTATGCGGAGATGACCTGGTTGGCGGCACGCTCGGCCGTTCGCGTGAAATGTGTGAACGAGGTGTCTGTTGCGACGCTCATGACTGCCGTCCCTCCAGCTGTACCGCGAGATCGAGCAGCACGTTGCGCACACTTGCCGGGATGGTGCTGGTCAGTTGATGGTTGAATGCCTGCATTTGTTCCTCGATAAGGCCCTCAACAAAAGCCTCGGCCCCGCAGCGGGTGAGATGCCGGCGGACATGCTCGCCGTCTCCGACGCTCAGCTCGGGCCTGCCAAAGAAGGGCTCAATGTCCGGCCAGGCCGTGGTGGTCCGGGCATGGGCGATGATGGCCGTCTCCTTCCCCTCACGGAGATCGGAAAAGGGATCCTTGCCGTGGCGGCGAGGATCCCCGAAGGTGGACAGGAGATCGTCCTGGAGTTGGAAAGCGAGGCCAAGGTGCCTGCCGGCTGTTGCGAGCGCATTCTCGACGGCGAAGTCGGCGCCTGCCAGCGCAGCGGCGGCACGCAGGGGGAGTTCGAAGGTGTACGTCGCCGTTTTATAGCCGCACATCACCAGGATGGTCTGGAGATCCGGGGCAATGACGCCGTCACCGAGGCCCACGTCCAATTGCTCGCCGGCCACGGTCTCGTTAATGGTGTGTTCCAGGAGGTCCAGGAGCCGCAGGCGAAGCTCGTGAGGGAGATCTGCCCGGGCAAAGGACTGGTGCGTGGCTGCGAGGAGCATGTCGCCCATCAGGATTCCGCCGGTCTGAGCCCAGTGGAGGACGCTCCCGGCGCGGGTGCCGTCTGCGCCGGACGTCTCACGAGCAGTTTCGCCGGCTTCCTCCAGGAGGGAACCGATCAGGTTGGGGTGCCCGCGGCGGACGAGGTCGCCGTCGATCACGTCATCATGCAGGAGGAAGGCGTAGTGCAGGAGCTCGATGGCAGCGGCGATGCTGATGGCGGTTTCGCGGTGGCGTGATTCCGCGGTGCCAGTTTCCTGATGATTCTGGTGACTCTGCTGAGTTTGGTTCAGGGCGTCGTACGTCTCCATGAGCAGGAGTGGCCGGACAAACTTGCCGCCCAGGACGTTCTGGCCGGCGAGCTCCCAGAGCCTGGCGAAGTCCGGGCCGTAGACCGTCGCTGCGCTGGCCCTCTTGCCGATCAGCCCGCCGAGTTCGTTTTCAATCGCGGTGCAGAGATCGGTCCGGCTCCGGACGGTGCTTGAGGTGATGGTCATGCTTCAGCTCCGGCTTGGAGCGGCAAAGCGCCGGCCTCAAGTAGTTGTGGGAATTGCAGCCCTAGCCAAGGGCTGAAAGCGGCGGGTGTGTGGTCCAGGGCGTCAGCTAGCAGCGCAGGTGAGATCCAGGCCCAGTCCGCAACCTCTGCGGGGTTGGGCTTCAGGACGCCGGTGATGCGGGCTACGTAGACGGGGCAGACTTCGTTTTCTACGATCCCGGTGGGGTCCACAGCCCTGTAACGGAAGTGGGGGAGGGCCAGTTCGATCCTGGTGGCATCGACTCCGAGTTCGAACTGTGCCCGCCGTTGGACGGCTTCCTCGAATTCTTCGCCGGGGGCCGGGTGGCCGCAGAAGCTGTTGGTCCACACTCCGGGCCACGTCTTCTTCTCTGGTGAACGGCGGGTGAGGAGGACTTCCCCGGCGTCGTTGAGCAGGTAGCAGGAGAAGGCCAGATGGAGAGGAGTGTCCAGCGTGTGCACTCCTGCTTTCGGGGCCTGCCCAATGGGCGCTCCGGCGTCGTCAAGGAGGACCACCATCTCTGTCGCGTTCATGTTGCGCCTTCCTCCACACCTTTGTTTCCAGCCAAGCCGTTTCTGACTGAACCTGCTGGCTAAATCCCAACATTGCTAGACAAGCTAGAAGAAAGGCTACCATGTAGGAAGTTGGGTGTAACATACCAAACATGTCCAGATCTGAAGAGATACCCGAAGAAGCCGGCACCCCGGTTTCCGCCGGCATCTATCATCTGGAGGCCAACGATCCTCATCAGGAATTGGTGGGTCGCTCCGGCCTTTCCGGAGCGGACGTAGAGCAAATAAGCGAACTCATGGCAGCGCTGGGAAGACTGCGCGAGGCAGAAGAACGCCTCTCCGACGCATCACTCAGATACATGAAGCTCAACCAATCCGACATGCGCGCCCTGCACTATCTGATTGTCTGCGCCAACCACGGCGTCATTGCCACACCCGGCGCAATAGCGTCCCGCCTGCACATCTCGACGGCGTCCACCACCAAGCTGCTCGACCGGCTGGAACGCGCGGGACACGTCACGCGACACGCACACCCCTCGGACCGGCGCGCGCTCGCAATCGCCATCACCCCCGAAACGCACGAAGCCGCCATGGAGACCGTTGGCCGGCAGCAGGCCAAACGGTTCCTGGCGGCAGCCCGCCTCACTCCTTCCGAACGGGAAACGGTGAAGCGCTTTTTGGACGACATGGCGCAGGAGATCGAAGTTTCGGACGAAGCGTGGGCGGGGACCGCGGGTTCCTAGTACAGGAAAGACGGCCTAGTCCAAGAAAGCTGGCCTAGTACAGGAAGATCGGCAGCCAGTCCCTGTTGTGCGCATGAACCAGCGCGAGGAACAGCACCAGGTCGAAGAGCAGGTGCACGGACACCACGTAGGTGAAGGATTTGGTGAGCTTGAACGTATAGCCCTGGAGCAAGGCGAAGGGAAACGTCAACAGCGGACCCCACGACTGGTAGCCGATCTCCCACAGGAATGACGAGAACACCACAGCTTGCAGGAGGTTGGCCAGCCAGTCCGGAAAATGTTGGCGCAGCAGGGTGAACGTGGTGCAGATGAAGAACAGTTCGTCCCAGATTCCCACGGCGTTAACGCCCAGGAAGAGCCGCCAGAAGATCTGGGGATCGGCGGCATCCGGCCAGTTTTGGTAGACGCCCGTCCTGATCAGGTACACCGGCAGAATGAAGTACCCGAGGGCAACCACGCCGATGAGGTAGAGCTTCGCGGCCAGCGGCCACTTACGGCCCGTATTCACCGGGAATCTGATGATGTCTTCCCGGTAGAGGAACCGGGACACCAGCCAGGGCACCAGCACAGCCAGGGCCAAAGCACCGCCCATGAGCGCCATGTGCTCATTGCTGAGGTCAGCGTTGAGGGGTACCAGGCTGAAAATAGTCATACCTGCTGCAATCAAGGCGAGATGCCGCATCAGTCGGTGGTCGATGAACGCTGCAGTCGCCATGCTCGCCACCAGCAGGCCATAGCCGAGCAGCCCGTTACCCAACGCATAGAGCGGCACGCCGGACAAAGAAAGCAGTGCCGCCGGCAGCAGCTTCCACGTCAGTGCGGTCCGGGGTAACTCCTTTGACATGGGTGTCACTCCTCCAGCATCTCAGGGCTTCCCGTTTTGCAACACGTTTTCCCTCGTCAGGAGTCATCCGGGTGTCTCAGGTGCAACGATTCCTCTGTAAGATTCGTGACAAGGCCCACACGTTTTCGTGGCGCCAGGTCATGGCTGGCTTTTGCCAGTGGGGGGACACACAAAGGAATAATTAATGGCTCAAGACGCGGGCTCTTCAATACCGGAAAGCGGAAACTCACCGGAGGACGATGCTGTGGCATCTCCGGCCAGCGAAGAAATGACCATGCGCGAACAAGTGCTGGACATCATCGAATCCATCCTTGCCGATAGCGATGCCCGGAGCGAAGGCGTCAGGAACAATCTTCGCGCGTTGCTTGAAGCACGCCCCGACAACCCGGAGCGCGTTCTTTTGGAGCACTTGCTGGAGACCCGCAAGACGCCGGGCTCACCGGTCAAGGTCCCGGTCCAGCGTGAAGCTGCCAGCCTGCACCTGGAGTCTTCGGACATAGCGCGGACCGTATCCGTGCCCGTCAGCCATGAAGTCCGCGAAAGCATCCAATCGATCCTTGCGGACAAGCTCCTGCTGACAGCCTTCCAGCCGGTTCATGCGCTCCCCGGTGGCGAGGTGGTGGGTGTGGAGGCGTTGACCAGGTTCGTCGGTGAAGATGGCGCCGGAGCCGATGTGTGGTTCAACGAGGCTGCGGCAGCCGGCTTGGGCACGGAACTCGAAATTGCTGCGCTGCATTGCGCCCTGACCGCAGCCCATGATGTCCCGGAAAGGATGTCTGTTGCGCTGAACCTCACTCCCGCAACGTCAAGCGATCCCCGTGTGCGGAACCTGTTGGCTGCGGCGGCGCTCGCCCCGGACCGGATCATTGTTGAACTCACGGGCAGCTTGGACGCCGTTGGAGGACAAACCGGCAACGACGGCCTGGGCCCCCTGCGCGCCCTGGGTTTGCGCGTGGCCATCAGCGCGTCCGGAGCCGCTTTGGTTTCCATGGAACGGATTGAACAGCTGCGCCCGGACATCATCAAGCTGGATCGCCACTTGATTGAAGGAATTGAAAGCAACGAAGGCCAAAAAACCCGGGCCAAGGCCATCGTGGAGCTCGCGCGGGAGATCGGTGCGGACATCATTGCGGAAGGCATCGAAACAGCTGCCGAACTTGATGAAGTCACTGCCCTGCAGGTTACGGCAGCACAGGGATACCTCTTGGGCCGCCCCTCCGTTCACCCCTTGGATTGGTCCACATGGAGCATCCGTGCGCAGACGGAAGCGCAGCCCGCAGGCTAGCCGACTGCCCGGCTTTTGGGTGACTCGCGTAAAGTGGCATGCGGGGGTTTTTCGGTCCCAAGAAAATCGGGGACTGCCAAGGCAGGGACCCACCTAGCCAGGAAGTTCTTCGTTGATGGACAGTTTTTTCAGTATGCTCGCGGATCTTCGCGATAAAACAATCCCAGCGAGGTTGGCGGCACGCATGAACTCTCCGCGGGGCCTTTTGTGGGGCTTCGTGGTGATTCACCTGGTGTTCCTGGTCTTCGCCGCCGTGTTGTCGTTGCGCGGGGAGGCCTTCAGCGACACCTTTATCTACCGTGAATGGGCGCTCGCGGGGTTCAACGATGCCAACTTGACCGGCGGACCCAGCCCCTGGGTTTATCCCATCCTGGCGCTGATTCCCATGGGTTTGGCAGCAGTTGCCGGCCCTGGCCCTTTCTTCTTCCTGTGGGTCCTGCTCACCACGCTGCTGAACGGTTGGGCGGTGCTCAAGCTCACTGACCGCGGCCGTCGGCAGGAAGCGATTCCCGCTGCCTGGTGGTGGCTGGTTTTCGTCTTCCTCATGGGCTGGCTGGGCTTCGCCCGCGTTGACGGGTTGACGGCCCCCCTTGTCCTGGTGGCCCTTGTTTACGGCGTCACGCGGCCCTTCGTCGCGTCGATCCTCCTGAGCGTCGCCACTTGGGTGAAGGTCTGGCCCGCAGCCGTCATGCTGGCCCTGTTCGCCGTGGTCAGGAAACGCCTGCACGTTGTGGCGGCAGGAATTGCGACGACGGCGGTGGTGGTTGGGCTGGCTGCGTCAGTTGGTGCCGTACCCAAGTTGCTGAACTTCCTGACCCAACAGGGAGACCGTGGCATGCAGCTCGAGGCGACCTTCACCACGCCATGGTTGTGGTTGTCGGTCCTGGGCGTCGGGGATTCCCGCATGTACATGAACACTGACATCAACTCCATGCAGGTTGACGGACCCGGTACGGCATTCATGTCCGTGCTGATGCAGCCGCTGCTGCTCCTGGCCGCGGCCGCGGTCGCCGCTTTGACCTTCTGGGCATTGCACAAAGGAAAGCTCAGCGGAGGCGTGGACCGCACGGAACTCCTCCTTTCAGGAGCCCTCACCTTGGTGACCGCCTTCATCGTTTTCAACAAGGTGGGTTCGCCGCAGTTCATGGTGTGGCTGGCTCCGGCCGTGGCTGTGGGGCTTGCGCACAACTGGAAAGAGTGGCGCGTGCCGGCCACCATGCTGATAGTGATTGCGGTTGCCACCTACTTCATTTACCCGCTCTTTTATGATGCGTTGAGCCACAACAACCCATGGATGGCCCTGGTCCTTACTATCCGTAACGTCCTGCTGGTTGTCCTCTTCTTCTGGTCAGCGCGTCGCTTGTATTCACTGGGCCGTAAGCCCTCCGTGGTCACGGCACCTGCAGGCAAGGAGCACTAAGATTTCAGCGACGTTCTTCGACCGGCTGGTCCGAATCCGCAGCCGGGTCCTGCCTCCTGCCGTTATTGGGTGGTTCGCCCGCCCTTCCAGCGTGTGGTGGGGATTCGCCGCGGTCCACTTCTACTTCCTGTGCTGGATGGCGTCCTTCTTCCTCAGTGGCAACACCTTCAGCGACACTGAGCAATACCGGCAGTGGGCCATGGAGGGCTACAACCCGGAGAGTCTCAGCGGGAAAATCAGCCCCTGGGTCTACCCCGTGCTGGCCCAGATCCCCATCTTCCTGGCAGGCATTGCCGGTCCGGATCTTTACTTGTTGATGTGGTACCTGGGAATCACGGCCCTCAACGCGCTGGGTCTCTGGTACCTGACGCGCGGCCCACGGCGGGTCACAGGGATCGCGCCCGCATGGTGGTGGCTGTTCTTCACAGTGTTCATGGGCTATCTCAGCTTTGCCCGCGTTGAGGGCATCACAGCCCCCATCGTGTTGATTGCGTTGATTTGTGCCGCCCAAAGGCCCGTTGTTGCCTCAGTTCTGCTGAGCATCGCGACGTGGATCAAGGTGTGGCCGGCAGCTGTGCTGGCACCCATGATCATCGCTTCGAAGAACCGGCTGCAGATGGTCGCTGCCGGGGTGGGCGTTACTGCCGTCGTAGGCCTTGGAACGTACCTCGCCGGTGGCTTCAGCCATATCCTGGACTTCCTGATCAACCAGGGCGAGCGGGGCATACAACTGGAAGCCACCTTCTCCACGCCCTGGGTGTGGCTCAGTGTCTTCAACGTGGCCGGATCCAAAATGGCGGACAACACGGCCATCAACTCCACGGAGGTTTACGGGCCCGGTGCCGACGTTGCCGCGTTCCTGATGCAGCCGTTGCTGATAGTTGCTGCGATCGCAGCCGCCATCCTCCTGATCCGTGCACTGAGGCGGGGGGCGGAGCGCGAGGAACTGTTCCTCGAGGGCGCTCTGATGATGACTACGGCGTTCATCGTGTTCAACAAGGTGGGCTCACCGCAGTTCATCATCTGGCTCGCCCCTGTGATCATTGCCGGACTGACTCACGATTGGAACCGTTGGAAGGTGCCGGCGGCCTTGCTGATGGCCATTGCCATGACAACGTTCGTGATCTATCCGCTGTTCTACACCCCGCTCATTCACGCCCACCCCGTTATGGCTGCGGTGCTTACCACCCGGAATGTCCTGCTGGTGGTACTGCTGTGGTGGTCGGTGCAGCGGACCATCGAACTCGGGCGGCGGGTCAAGCACGACGGCGCCCCCGTGGTCCCGAAAGCGCTCTAGCGAACCAACTCGCCCTAACGGATAGTCGGGGGTCGGTGGAGCAGGCGGCGGTCAGTCTGCCCCACCCAGCGCGATAACTTGCCCTGGACCAGCAGCCTGCGTGTATGAATGTCCAGGAACACCAGGTAGAACGCGAACAGCAGCGCAATGGCGAAAGCCAACGAGGACAGGTCCACAGAGACCTCCACAAAGGACCACACCGATAGTTGGTCCTGCGCGCCGAAGACCACAAAGAACGTCACGCCCACGTAGAGGCACCGCATCTGCCAGTCGTCCCTGATCCCCGTGACGGCCAGGAACGGCACGAACCACAGGATGTACCAAGGCTGAATGATGGGGGAGAGCAGCACGATCGCCGCGAAGGCAAGGGCCATCCTCCGCACCACACGCGAATGGTCGCCGCGGAACATCAGCACAAGGACCAAGGCTACGGCGCCCCACTTCATGGCGGCCCGCAGGATGTCCGCCATGGCATTGCCCGGCAGCCCCAAGGCGTTGCCGAGGAACTCAATCTGCTGGCCAATGAAGCCTGACGGGGAGTAACCCGTGAAACCGGGAGTGGGATCCGTGATGGCCCACGCCCAGCCCAGTCCCAGGCCGTAAGGGATACCGCTGACCACCAGGATGGCGAAGCTGATGCTCGCCGTTGCTGCCCAGATTCCGAACTTACGCGGCCAGGACGCCCCGGCGCCAGCCCACATCAGGCCAATGAAGGGCAGCAACAAAACGGTGGCCGGTTTGATCCCGATGGAAAGTGTCACCAGCAGGATGCCCAGGAGCGGCCGCTTGGTGGCCGCGAAGTAAGTTCCCGCTACGGCGAAGCCCACCATGATGGCGTCGTTGTGCGCGCTGGCCACAAAGCTGATGAGAAAGAGAGGATTAGCCACCGCAATCCAGAGCGCCCGGGCACCGTTGATCCCGTGGAGCTCCGCGAGCTTGGGAACGTAAATAACGCACAACAGCACCCCGCCTGCGGCCAGTAGCCGGAAGAGCAGGACTGATACGTCCGGCTGGGCGCCCGTGATGGCAACCACCGCGTGGGCCATCCACAAGAAGTAGGGCCCGTACGGAGTACGGGCTTCCGCCCATGCCGGGTCCGCGCCCAAGGCAAACCAGTTGTTTAAAGCCGAGATGCCGACGTCGTAAGGGTCCTGGCCTTCCATCATCAGCCGGCCCTGGCCTATATAGGCGTAGACGTCACGCGAATAGACGGGCACGGCGAACAACAGGGGAAGAGACCAGGCTCCGATCGCAGCGACGATCGGTTTGAGGGAGTTCCCCTCCCAGCTGCCCATCCGTTGGCCCAAACGCAGCCAGGACCGGACCAGCAACATGGCACCCACGGTCAGGAGGACGGCGGAGACCGTTACGCCCCAGCCCTCAGTGCGCAGGGCAATGACTATGGGGTGGCGGATCATGGGGGACCCGTTGGCGATCCAGCCGATGCCAATCGACCCGGCAAACATGAACAGGGAGCCAAGGAACCCCTGCAGGATAGCGGGATACGCTACGGGCTTTGTTGCCGGTGTTGTCGGTTTGGGGGACTTGGTAGCAGTGGCGGAAGGCTGGCGTGCTGCTCCTGCTGAGGTCTCTGGAAGTGGGCTGGGGGTACTGCCTGCCGTCATGACTGGTCGGTTCCCCCACTCACGGTATGGCGCTTCCAAGAAAATGAAACGCGGATTGAAGCCGAAGAGCTTGTACTTGCGGCAAGTGAAATTTTAGCGTCGATCCAGCCAACACCACCACAGGCGCGGCAAAGGGTGACGGACTCCATAGCGAGGGATCGTTATGCCGCGGGATGTTCCCCGGATTTCATGACTGATCCGGCATGCTCCCAGGGGCGCGGCCAACATATGCCCCCGGAGGCATACTTGCTCCGAATACGGGCCCGGGCTCTGGCCGCTTTGCGTGCCGCCCGTCGTCGGCGTTTCGCTGCGTCAAGCGGCGCACCACCCACGGAAAAAGATGTTCCCGGGCCCAGATTATGTCGCCCGTGCGTGCCTCACGCCAGTTCCGCTCGGGCAGGGCCTTCGGAGTCAACGGCTCCAGGGAATGTGGGACGTTGAGTGCATCGAGCACCATGATGGCGATGGTGTGCTGGCCAAGCGGGGAAAAGTGCAGCCGGTCCGCATTCCACATGCGGGGGTCCGTGAGCTGGCGCAATGCCCAGAGATCGGCGATCAGGGCATCATGCCGGGCCGCAATGACCCGCATGTTCTCGTTGAAGATGGCCACCTTCCCGCGGGCTAACCCCAGCACAGGGGTAGCGCCAAAGTCCGGCCCGGCAAAGAGCAGGATGGTCGCACCGGTAGCTGCCAGCCGTTCCACACCCGCGTCCAGTTCGAGGGCGAGTTTGTCCGGATCGCTCCTGTGGAAGAGGATGTCGTTTCCCCCGGCGTTGAGGGTGATCAGATCAGGGTGCAGCTCGATTGCCGGGCCCACCTGCTCGTCGAGTATTTGGTGGAGCAGCTTTCCGCTGACAGCCAGATTGGCGTAGGCGAAATCTTCGTGACCAGTGCTCAATTCTTCCGCTACACGGTCCGCCCAGCCTCGGAGGCCGCCTGGGCTCCGCGGTTCGGGATCACCCAAACCTTCCGTGAACGAGTCGCCCAAAGCCACATAACGGCTCCACGGGTGCGGGCCGGCCCCGAAGCGAGCGGAACCGCCCCGGGCCGAGCCATCCGCAGAGTAGGCGTTCATCCCCCCATAGTGCGCTTATGGAATCTTCTGCGCCATGGGTGGCCTCAGCTGGCGCGGGGCAGCTCACCCGAACAGGACGGCGGCTTCGTCGTACCGGCGCTGGGGGACCACTTTGAGTTTCCCGAGGGCCTCTTGGAAATCCACCTGCTCAATATCCGTTCCCTTGAGCCCCACCATGGTGCCCCAGCGCCCCTCCGCTACCGAGTGGACAGCGGCCATGCCAAGGCGGGTTGCCAGAACCCGATCGTAGGCAGTGGGCACACCTCCGCGCTGCACGTGGCCAAGGATCGTGGTCCGGGTCTCGATGCCGGTCCGGGCTTCCAGCTCTGGTGCCAGTTGGTCCGCGATGCCACCCATCCTGGGCCGGCCAAAAGTGTCAAGGCCACGCTCCGAGTGCGGGGAGTCCATGTGTTCCGGAACGAAGCCCTCCGCCACTACAACAAGCGGTGCCCGCCCGCGGGCGTGAGCTTCCTTCACCCATTGGGCCACTTGCTCAATACTGACCTTCTGCTCGGGAATCAGGATGGCGTGGGCTCCGGCAGCCATGCCGGCATGCAGTGCGATCCATCCGACGTGCCGTCCCATTACCTCGGCAATCATGCAGCGGTGATGGGATTCGCCGGTGGTCCGGAGGCGATCGATGGCCTCGGTCGCGATGTGGACGGCCGTGTCGAAGCCGAAGCTGTAGTCCGTAGCGTCGAGGTCGTTATCCACGGTCTTGGGCACGCCCACAATTTTGAGCCCGGCATCAGTGAGGCGCTTGGCAGCCGCAAGGGTGCCTTCGCCGCCGATTGCGATGATCGCGTCAATCCCCAGACGATCCAGGTTGTCCTTGATGACGTCCGGGCCGCCACCATTCTCAAAAGGGTTGGTGCGCGAGGTGCCCAGGATAGTACCGCCCTGCTTGGCAATACCGCGCACCATGGTGCGCGGTATGTCCATGACGTCACCCTGGACAACCCCGCGCCAACCGTCGCGGAATCCGACGAATTCATGGCCTTTGATGGCGATGCCCTTCAGAACCGCGCCGCGGATGACGGCGTTCAGTCCCGGGCAATCTCCGCCACTGGTAAGGATCCCAATTTTCATGCTTCAGCTCGCTTTGTTAGGCCTGGAAGTGACGGTCAGGAACCCACGGCAGCAAGCACCGACATGGCTTCCTCAACCACATTTGCTGCCGGGAACGACGGACGGTTCACGCCGGCCATCTCCTCCATCACGCGGACCACCTGGCAGCTGTAGCCAAATTCGTTGTCGTACCAGACGTACAGCACCAGGTTTTTGCCGTTGGAAATGGTGGCGAGGCCGTCAACAATTCCGGTGTGCCGGGAGCCCACGAAATCGGTGGACACCACCTCCGGCGAATCCATGTAATCGATCTGCTGCCGCAGGACCGAGTGCAGCGCCATCTCCCGCAGGTACGTATTGACCTCATCCTTGGTGGTGTCGTTTTCCAAGTTCAGGTTCAGGATGGCCATCGAAACGTCGGGAGTGGGCACACGGATGGAGCTGCCGGTGAGCTTTCCCTCCAACTCAGGAAGGGCTTTGGCCACAGCCTTGGCGGCGCCCGTCTCAGTGATCACCATGTTGAGTGCAGCGGACCTGCCCCGGCGGTCACCCTTGTGGAAGTTGTCGATCAGGTTCTGGTCGTTCGTGAACGAGTGCACCGTTTCCACGTGGCCGTGAATAATGCCGTACTTGTCGTTGATGGCTTGCAGGACAGGTGAGATGGCGTTCGTTGTACAGGAAGCCGCGGTCACAATCTTGTCGGCGTCGTTGATGCTGCTGTGGTTGATGCCATGCACGATGTTCTTCAAATCGCCCTTGCCCGGTGCAGTCAGCAAAACACGGGCCGCCCCCTTGCTCAGGAGATGCTGAGACAGGCCATCGGCGTCCCGCCAGCGGCCTGTGTTGTCAACAATCAGGGCGTCCTTGATTCCGAACGCGGTGTAGTCGATCGTGGCGGGGTTGTCCGAATAAATGACCTGGATCCGTACACCGTTGGCAGTGATCGTGTTGGCCGCCGCATCCACCTTGATGGACCCTTCGAAGGACCCATGGACTGAATCTCGCCGCAGCAGGCTGGCGCGTTTGGTGAGATCGTGGTCCGCGCCCTTGCGGACCACGATCGCGCGAAGCCGCAGCCCGTGGCCCCCACCTGCTTGTTCCACGAGAATACGGGTCAGCAGGCGGCCGATCCGGCCAAAGCCATAAAGCACGACGTCGGTGCTCCCGCCGTAACCGCTCACGCTCTTGCCCACCACTCCGGCCAGTTCAGAACGAAGGAATTCCTCAAGGTCGGCTCCGTTGCCCTCTTCCTTGAATTTCTGGTTCAGCCGGGCGATGTCTATGGTGGCTGAACCGAGCTGGAGCCTTGTCAAGGCCTCCAGAAGCGGCGCGGTCTCATCCAGAAGCAGCTCTTCCTTGCTGATCCGGCGGGCGAAACGGTGGGCCTTAAGGATGCTCATGGTGGACTTGTTGACCAGGCTGCGTCCGTGGATGGTGGTCACCACGTTGTATTCGCGGTAGAGCCGGCCGATCACCGGAATCATGGCTTCGGCCAGGGCCTCCCGGCCCATCCACTCAGCAAGATACGGATCTGAGGTTTGCATGGAGCTACCTTTCCAGTGGAGGGGCGGGTCTGTTCAGCGGCCTTCCGGGATGATCCAGGGGCTACCCATCCATCGTCGTTCCAGGGCCAAGGATGCGGAACGCTAATTCAGGATGGTTATCACCACCCTTTCGGGTGGGCAGGATGACATCCAGGGAACTGGCCTCCACGCCCTCACGCTTCCCAGTCCGAAAGGGTAGTTCCAACCATCCAAAAACAGCGTTACCCCTGCCCGTCCGCTTAGGGACGATTGATGAGGAACCTCACTTCTTACTGAAAGGCGACACCATCATGAAACTCCAGGTTGCTATTGATTTGCTCACTACCGAGGCTGCTCTTGAGCTGGCTGGTCAGGTTGCGGAGTACG
>NZ_PCPR01000024.1 GCF_002979775.1 Arthrobacter sp. MYb23 | reverse complement strand
AACCTGGAGAAGGCCATGATTGTAGATCTTCCCGATACCACTACCTCCAAGATTTCCAAGAAGATCATGTCCCTGCGTGAGCAAGGCGGTGTGATCGCCCTGGGGCGGGTGTTGACCTTGGTGGTGGTGACGAAGTCCGGGCAGGAAGAAGAAGCCATCGAGGCCGCCAATGAAGCCAGTAGGGAACACCCTTGCCGGATCATTGTCCTGGCCGACGCCGGGGTGGAAGGCCCGGACCGTCTGGATGCCCAGATCCGGGTGGGTGGTGACGCTGGCGCTTCGGAGGTCATCGTGTTGCGCGGTCACGGGCACATGGCCCACGAGAGCGAGTCCCTGGTAGCGGCCCTGCTCCTGCCGGACGCGCCGATCGTGGCGTGGTGGCCGCACGGCGCCCCGGAAAGCGCGTGTGAAACCTCCATCGGCCGGATCGCGCACCGACGCATCACGGACTCGGCGAACGAACCGGACCCGCGCCTGGCGTTGGAGAACATCCGCGCCACCTACAAAGCCGGCGACACCGACCTCGCCTGGACCCGCCTGACCAACTGGCGCATGCAACTCGCCGCAGTATTCGACCAAGTTGATAGTGACCCTGTCTCCGCTGTAGCCGTTGAAGGTGCTTCCGACTCCCCCAGCACCTTGCTGCTGGCCGCTTGGCTCAGCCTGGCTCTGGAGGCTCCCGTCACGATTGTGGCAGACCCCGCAGGAACCGGTATCCGCCGTGTCCGTTTGACGCGTGCCAGCGGCGACGTTCAGCTCTTCCGTCCCGGGTTGTCCGTGGCAGAACTGACCCAACCCGGACAACCAGCCCAGCGCATTACCCTCCCCCGCAGAAGCCTCAAGGACTGCCTCGCCGAAGAACTTCGCCGGCTCGACCCCGACGAAGTCTTCGGAGAAGTGATTACGATGGGACTTCCACTTACCAGCCAGAGGAGAGTCCAGACAAGTGCACGCTGAGCCGAGAGTAAGCATCCACCCCGACTCGAAGGTCTTGATGGCGGCCATTGCGGCACGCCTCATCACCAAGCTCGTGGATGTCCAGGACAAGCATGGTGAAGCCACAGTGGTCCTCACTGGTGGAACCATTGGTATCGGGACCCTGAAGGCTGTGGCTGACTCTGCCGCGGCACCTGCAGTGGATTGGTCGAGGGTTAACTTCTGGTGGGGTGACGAGCGTTTTGTTGCCGCAGACAGCGACGACAGGAACACCCGCCAGGCTCATCAGGCGTTGCTGACTCACCTGGCGGTGGATCCTGCGCGTGTTCACGAACCCGGGTCCACGGATCAGTACGGCACAGCCGATGAGGCAGCCTCGGCCTACGCGGAAGAACTCAAGTCCGCAGCTGAGGCGGAGCACGCCGCTGATACTTCGGATGACAGGCCCGAGCAGTCAGGTATCCTGCCGCGCTTTGACATCCTGCTCCTCGGTGTCGGACCTGACGCGCACGTAGCATCGCTCTTTCCCGAACAAGCCGGAATCCGTGAGAAGAGCCGCACGGTGGTGGGCGTGGAGAACTCGCCCAAGCCGCCGTCGTCGCGTATCTCTTTGACGCTTCCGGCTATCAACACCGCCCAGGAAATCTGGATGGTTGTTGCCGGCGAAGACAAAGCCGGAGCAGTGGGCCTGGCCCTGGCAGGCGCCAACCCCGTTCAGGTCCCCGCAGCGGGACCCGTGGGGCGTGCCAGAACCTTATGGCTTATTGATGAGAATGCGGCGTCACGAGTCCCCCAGCAGTTGGTCCGGAAGGACCCCGCGGGCGCGTAACCTATCCAGCGCTCCAGCCAGGACCACTTCGGCGTCCTGGCTGGAGCGTCTCTCTTTAACGTAATCCAGGTGCGATTTGAAGATCTCATCTTCAGGCCTTGGTGGGGCCGGATTTCCGGGATCCCGTGTTGCGGGGGCACCACATTTGGGGCAATCCCATGTCCGGGGTATCTGTTCGTCAGGCAGCTTGAGAAAAACAAGCCGCGTTTCATGTCCCTTGGCGCACCAGTAGGGGACGCGGATACGCGGCAGTTGTTGTCCGGAGCCGTGGTCGTTCGGATGCTGTGGAGGTGAACCGTGTGTTACACCTACGCGGGTGCCCCGATATCCAGGCGTGCCATGAACCATTTTCGAACCCCTCGCGACTCGGTGGTGGGCCGTCACGGCCTGCGGGCCTCACAGCCACAGGGTCAGTCTAATGCGACGTGCACGCGGGCGGCAGTAGCGTTGGGCGGCACGGGCAAAGAAAAAGGGAGGCTCCCATCAAGGAGCCTCCCTTCCTGGAACGACTAGGAGTCGCCACCCGAGGTAAATCGCATGATCAGGCCTAAGCCGATGATCACTGCGCCCCACGTGATGCCAAGAATGATGGTGAAGCGGTTCAGGTTGCGCTCGGCTACACCGGACGAACTCAATCCGGAGCTCATTCCGCCACCGAACATGTCGGACAAACCGCCGCCACGTCCTTTGTGCAGGAGGATGAGCAGCGTCAGCAGAAGACTGGTGATGCCCAGCAGGATCTGCAGAATGACTTGAAGAACGTCCACGACGGCCTTTCGAAGAAGCGGAAAACGGGAGCCGGACTAGTCCGTGACGAGGTGGCTCTCGAACCTGACAATGTTAGCAAACTCAGCGGGGTCCAGGCTGGCGCCACCCACAAGCAAACCATCTACGTCGCTTTCAGCCATGATGGCGGCAGCATTGTTGGCCTTGACGGAGCCACCATAGAGAAGGCGTGTCTTCCCTGCGACGCTCTGGTCGAAGAGTTCGGCAAACTCGGCGCGGATGGCTGCACACATTTCCTGTGCGTCTTCAGGACCCGCGACTTCACCGGTCCCGATGGCCCAAACAGGTTCGTAAGCAACAACGAGTTCGGCAGCTTGTTCTGCGGTGAGTCCTTCAACGCCGGCGCGGAGCTGAGCCAAGGTGTGCTCTACGTGAGTCCCCGCTTGACGGATTTCAAGGCCCTCGCCGACGCAGAGTACGGGAGTGACCCCGTGACGGAATCCGGCCTTGACCTTGGCGTTCAAGACGTCGTCGGACTCGTTGTGGATGGTGCGGCGTTCACTGTGGCCAACCAGGACGTAGGCACAGCCCAGCTTGCTCAGGAACTGACCGGAGATATCTCCCGTGTAGGCACCGGAGTCGAACTGGGAAAGGTCCTGTCCGCCGTAGACAACCTCGAGCTCGTCACCCTGAACCAGCGTCTGGACACCCCGGAGGTCGGTAAACGGAGGAAATACGGCCACCTCTGCACGGCTGTAATCGTGCTTGGCGTCGGACAGTGTCCAGGCCAGCTTCTGCAGCAAGGTGATGCCCTGGACGTGGTCCATGTTCATCTTCCAGTTGCCGGCGATGAAGGGTTTGCGGACGAAATTGCCATTGGCAGAGGTAGTCACATGAACTCCAAAGAATGCGTTGAGTAATGGAACGACCGGCAGGACGCAGGTGGCGCCCTGCCGGTCGGTTAATGCTTAGCGGTCCAGGACGCTCAGGCCGGGAAGTTCCTTGCCTTCAAGGTATTCCAGGCTGGCGCCGCCACCGGTGGAGATGTGCCCGAACTGCGAGTCCTCGAAACCGAGGGTACGAACGGCTGCTGCGGAGTCTCCACCGCCAACCACGGTGAAGGCAACAGTATCTGTCAAGGCCTGCGCGATGGCCCGGGTACCGCTGGAGAAGGCTTCGAATTCGAAGACACCCATGGGGCCGTTCCAGAACACGGTCTTGGCCCCTTCAATCTGGGCTGCGAATGCCGAGGCCGATTCCGGGCCGATATCAAGGCCGATTCCGGACGCACCAAAACTGCTGTCCTCAATGGCGTCGGCCTTAACGACCTCGTGCTCAGCATCGGCAGCGAAGCGGCTGGCGACCACCACGTCCGTCGGGATCACAAACGAAGTACCGGCATCGGACGCGCGCTTGAGGTAATCCTGGACGACAGGAATTTGGTCTTCCTCGAGGAGACTGCCCGCCACCTTGTGCCCGGCTGCTGCCAGGAAGGTGAAGAGCATGCCGCCGCCCACAAGGATGGTGTCAGCCTTGCCCAGCAGGTTGTTAATGACTGCAAGCTTGTCCGAAACCTTTGAGCCACCAAGAACAACGACGTAGGGACGCTGAGTGTCGGTAGTGAGCTTCCGAAGAACCTCCACCTCGGTGTGCACAAGATCGCCCAGGTAGGACGGCAGGCGGGTAGCGACATCAAAGACACTGGCGTGCTTGCGGTGAACAGCACCGAAGGCGTCGTCGACGAAGGCGCCGTTGCTGCCGGTGAGGGCAATCAGCTCGTCCGCAAAGGCGCCGCGTTCGGCGTCGTCCTTGCTGGTTTCCCGGGCATCGAAGCGAACGTTTTCCAACACGAGAACTTCGCCGTCCTGAAGAGCGGCTGCCAGCTCCTTGGCGGAGTCACCCACAGTATCTTTGGCCAGCTGGACCTTGAAGTCCGCGAGCTCCGCCAGGCGGGCCGCAGCAGGCTTCAAGGAGTACTTGTCCTCGGGGGCACCCTTGGGGCGGCCGAGGTGGGCGGTTACGAGCACACGGGCACCGGCGTCCGAGAGCTTCTTGAGGACCGGGAGGGAGGCCTTGATGCGGCCGTCGTCGGTCACTGCAGAGCCGTCGAGCGGCACATTCAGGTCACTTCTGACCAGAATGTACCGCCCGCGGACACCTTCAGCGATGAGTTCGTTGAGGGTGTGAGATGTCATGTGTCTACCCTAGCCCAGCTTGGATGCGACGAGCTCCGTGAGGTCAACGAGACGGTTGGAGTAACCCCACTCGTTGTCATACCAGGAAACAACCTTGACCTGGTTGCCGATGACCTTGGTGAGGCCGGAATCGAAGATGGACGAAGCAGGGTCTCCAACGATATCCGAGGAGACGATCGGGGCGTCCGTGTAAGACAGGATGCCGGCCCACTGCTCGGACTCTGCCGCAGCCTTTACAGCAGCGTTGACTTCCTCGACCGTGACTTCGCGCGAAACCGTGACCGTGAGGTCGGTTGCCGAACCCGTGGGGACGGGAACGCGGATGGCGTAACCATCCAGCTTGCCCTTGAGTTCCGGCAGGACCAGGCCGATTGCCTTGGCAGCGCCGGTGGATGTGGGAACCATGTTGATGGCAGCAGCGCGGGCACGGCGGAGGTCACCGTGCGGACCGTCCTGCAGGTTCTGATCGGCCGTGTATGCGTGGACCGTGGTCATGAGGCCGCGCTCGATGCCGAAGGCGTCATTGACAACCTTGGCCAGCGGGCCGAGGCAGTTGGTGGTGCATGACGCGTTGGAGATGATGTTGTGTGCTGCGGGGTCGTACAGCTCGTGGTTGACGCCCATGACAATGGTGATGTCTTCGTCGCTGGCGGGTGCCGAGATGAGGACCTTCTTGGCGCCGGCATCGATGTGCTTCTGCGCTGCTGCAGCCTTGGTGAAGAAACCAGTGGACTCGATGACGATGTCGACACCCAGCTCGCCCCAAGGGAGGTTGGCGGGATCGCGCTCAGCAAGGACCTTGATGGACTTGCCGTCGACTACCAGGTTTCCATCGACAACTTCCACGGTCTGGGCGAGGCGGCCACCGACGGAGTCGTACTTCAGGAGGTGGGCGAGGGTCTCGGGGCTGGTGAGGTCGTTCACTGCCACGATCTCAAGGTCTGCGCCCTGGGCCAGTGCTGCGCGGAAGTAGTTACGGCCGATGCGGCCGAAGCCGTTGATACCAATACGGGTGGTCACTATGTGTCAATCTCCTTGGTGCTCTTGCAAGCACGCCTAGTGAGTCGGATCAAATATTTCCAACTAACAGACCCCGCACGTCTTTGGGCAGAGGTGATTATCAGATCGGAGGGCGACCAGCCACGTTGCTGAAGGCTAACCGCCTTCCGTGATCCATCTTACGTTTAACTAAGCCTGCCCCCGCAACTGCGGAGGCAGGCTTTTCAGCATTTGGCCCGAATTCACGCTAAAGGTGACTTTTATTACATCTGCGTGAACCGGAACTCACCAACTAGAGGACGATGAGGCCCGTTGCGTTGGCGCGGGCGGCTTCGAAGCGCTTGGCGACGTCTGCCCAGTTGACGATGTTCCAGAATGCCTTGACGTAGTCAGCCTTGACGTTGACGTAGTCCAGGTAGAAGGCGTGCTCCCACATGTCCAGCATCAGCAGCGGGGTGGTGCCCACTGCCACGTTGCCCTGCTGATCGTAGAGCTGCTCGATGAGCAGGTTTCCACCGATGGGCTCGTAGGCCAGGAAAGCCCAGCCGGAACCCTGCAGGCCCAGCGCAGCTGCGCTGAACTGTGCACGGAAAGCATCGAACGAGCCGAAGGCATCGTCGATGGCGGCTGCGAGTTCGCCTTCGGGCTTGTCGCCGCCGTCCGGGGAGATGTTGTTCCAGAACACAGAGTGGTTGATGTGACCGCCGGTGTGGAACGCAAGGTCCTTGGAGAGGCGGTTGATGTTGGCGAAATCATTGTTCTCGCGCGCTTCGGCCAGCTGCTTGAGCGCGTTGTTGGCGCCTGCAACGTAGGCCGCATGGTGCTTGCTGTGGTGCAGCTCCATGATCTTTGCCGAAATGTGCGGCTCGAGTGCTGCGTAGTCGTAGCCGAGCTCGGGCAGAACGTACTCTGTCACGAAATCCTCCAATGTAATGGACTCACGTCCGGGTTGGTAACTCTCGTTATTTCATCCGGCCAGCGGGCCAGCCGGAAATCCTTGGCGAAGAAGACTGCGTTGGCCTCCACCGGGAACAACCCGCGGTGGCCTCGCAGTATTTCCTCCGCACTTTCTCGATTCTAGGGGTGCTCCCTACTCGTCCATCATTTCGGGAGTCACATTTGCCTCAGTCCCGGGAATGCCCAAATCCAAAGCCCGCTTGTCCGCCATGGCCAGGAGCCTTCGGATACGGCCGGCTATGGCGTCCTTGGTCATGGGCGGATCGGCCAGTCGGCCGAGTTCATCCAGGCTTGCCTGCTTGTGGGCCACCCGAAGCTCCCCCGCGTACTTGAGGTGGTCCGGGACGTCGTCTCCCAGGATCTCCAATGCACGGTCCACCCGGGCACCCGCTGCCACAGCGGCTTGCGCGGAGCGGCGAAGGTTGGCGTCATCAAAATTGGCAAGCCTGTTGGCTGTGGCCCGCACTTCCTTGCGCATCCGCCGTTCTTCCCAGACCATCAGGGCGTCATGGGCGCCCATGCGGGTCAGGAGAGCCGCGATGGTGTCGCCGTCGCGAATCACCACACGGTCAACACCGCGTACTTCACGTGCCTTGGCTTGGATCCCGAGGCGGCGGGCTGCGCCGACCAAAGCCAGCGCGGATTCAGGTCCGGGACATGTCACCTCAAGGGAAGAAGACCGCCCCGGTTCAGTCAAGGAGCCATGGGCAAGGAATGCACCCCGCCACACTGCCTCAGCATCGGCGGCGGAACCGTTCACCACCGCTGACGGAAGGCCCCGGACAGGGCGCCCACGGCCGTCCAGCAAGCCAGTTTGGCGGGCAAGCGCTTCCCCGTCACGTACAACGCGCACGACGTAGCGGCTCCCCCGGCGCAATCCTCCGCCGGAAACAACAATGATTTCGCTCTGATGCCCATAGACTTCCGCGATTGCTGCCCGGAGGCGGCGTGCAGTGGAAGCTAGGTCCACCTCAGCCTCGATGACGATCCGTCCCGAAATAATGTGCAAGCCGCCCGCAAAACGCAGCATTGCCGAAACTTCCGCCTTGCGGACCGAAGATTTCTTGATGTCCAGCCGGGACAGTTCGTCCTTGACCGACGCAGTAAGTGCCATCGCGTGTTCCTAACTGTTCCCGAAAATATCGTGGTACGCCGCTGCCAACAGCAGTGGATCATGGACGGGGCGGCGCCTCGACGCCCCTACTCTACCCAACACCACTTCGGCGCCGATCATCGCAGCCGCCTTCTCAAAGGCCCTGAGATCCTGCACGGCTGCAGGATCGGCCAAGACCACGTCCACCGTGAACTCAGGTGCATAGCGGCGCAGGACGTCCAAGTGGTCCGCTGCCGTCATGCCGGAGGTTTCCTTGGTTTCCACATCCAGGTTCATGGTCAGGCAGCGTTTGGCGGCGGTGTCACCCAGGGCCCGTCGAAGCTCAGGCAGCAGCAAGTGCGGCAGAACCGACGTGTACCAGGACCCGGGGCCGAGGATGACCCAATCAGCCAGCTCAATCGCAGTGAGCGCCTCGGTACAGGCTGGAGCTGCCTCGGGCAGGAGCCTGACTTCTTCCAGCTTTCCTGCAACAGCACATTTTGCCTGCCCCCGAACCGTCCGCAGTTCATGGCCGCCATCGGGCAATTCCACGCGGGCTTTGCCCTCAATGGTGAGGGGGACGCTGGACATGGGGAGCACCTGGCCCCGGGCACCCAGCAGTGCTCCTGCCCACTTCAGGCCGGCAACAGTGTCCCCCAGCAGTTCCCACAGGGTGACGATGAGCAAATTGCCCATGGCATGGTTGTCCAGCGAACCGCCTTTAGCCGAACCGGCCTCGAAACGGTGTTGCATCACGTCCCGCCAGGTCCGGCCCCAGTCCGTGTCATCACAAAGGGCGCTCAGCGCCATCCGCAGGTCTCCGGGCGGGAGGACGCCGTACTCATCCCGCAGACGCCCGGAACTGCCGCCGTCGTCCGCAACTGTGACGATTGCCGTCAGCTCGGAGGTGAGCAGCCGCAGGGCGGACAACGAAGCCGCCAGTCCGTGGCCGCCTCCCAAAGCGACCACAGAGGGGCTTTTCTTCTGCTGGCTGCCGGGAACACCCTTGGGCGGGATGAGTGGCAGAGGCCCCGTCAGAACCCCCACTATTCGCGTCCCAAGTCGCGGTGGGTGGTGGTCACGGTGACGCGAGGGTATTGCGCCAGGCGCTTGGAAAGTTCCATGGTGACCGCCACCGAACGGTGTTTGCCACCCGTGCAGCCCACGGCCAACGTGGCGTAGTGCTTGTTCTCCTGGCGGTAGCCGTCCAGGACGGGCTCCAACGCCCGGACATAACGGTCCACGAACTCCTGGACACCCTCCGCGCCGAGGACATAGTCACTGACGTCCTGGTCCAAGCCGGTGTGCGGACGCAGCTGCGGGACCCAGTGAGGGTTGGGAATGAAGCGGGCATCTGCCACGAAGTTCGCATCCACAGGCAGCCCGTACTTGAAGCCAAAGCTCATCACATTCAGGCGAAGTGTTACTGGCCCGGTATCGCTGAACAATTCCGTGATGGCAGTAGCCAGGCCATGGACGTTGAAGTCGGAGGTGTCCAGCACGACGTCGGCGTGTTCGCGCAGTTCGCGCAGGACCTCGCGCTCGATTCCGATACCGTCCAGGATTCTCCCGCCGCCCTGCAACGGATGCGGGCGGCGCCCCTGCTCGAAACGCCGGACCAGGACGTCGTCGTTGGCGTCCAGGAAGAGTACCCGGAAGGTGATGCCACTCGCGCTTAGTGCTCCCAAGGCAGTCTGGATGTCGGTGAAAAGGTCCTTGCTGCGAACGTCCACCACCACGGCCAGCTTGGGAATCGACTTGGGCGCATGAGACACAATTTCGGCCAAAGTGCCCAGCATCTGCGGTGGAAGATTGTCCACTACATACCAGCCGTGATCCTCCAAGGCATCCGAGGCGGTGCTGCGGCCGGCACCCGACATGCCGGTAACCACCAAAAGCTCCGCCTCTGGTGGCTTGACGGGCGTCAGGCCGTCCTGCTCCGTGCCGGACCCTGCCGTAGCCTCATGCATCAGTTGTCCCCGTTTCGTAGGAAGTGGTCATTCAAAAAGATCGTGGTGGCCGCCTGAGTCGCCGTGGTTCAAGCAGCCGGGTTCAGACAGCCGGCAGCTCAATTGCGCCGACCGGCCAGGTTCTTACCCTAGCTAAGATTCAAGGATTTCGCCGGTGGTCATATTCACTGCCGGTGCCGTTTCCCCAGTGTCCGCTGAAGCACCGAGGTGCTGGGCCACTGCGGCCGCCAGCGCCGGCCCGATGCCCTTGGCAGAGGTGAGCTCCTCCACTGATGCGGCCTTGATCTTCTTGAGCGAACCGAAGTGGGCCACCAGAGCCTTGCGTTTCGCCTCACCCAGGCCAGGAACACCGTCCAGGACAGACACTGTCATTGCTTTTCCGCGCTTCTGGCGGTGGAAGGTGATCGCGAATCGGTGGGCTTCGTCACGGATCCTCTGCAGAAGGTACAACCCTTGCGACGTTCGGGGCAGGATCACGGGGAAGTCGCTGTCAGGAAGCCAGACTTCCTCAAGCCGTTTAGCCAAACCCACCACGTAAACGTCATCAATGCCGAGTTCCGCCAGTGCGCGCGCCGCCGCATTAACCTGCGGCTGCCCGCCATCCACTACCACCAGATTGGGCGGGTAGGCGAACTTGGCCTTCTGGGCGGGAGCGTCGGGGTCCGACGTCGGCACGTCAGCGGTGGGCTTGGCGCCAGGCCTCGTCGGGTTGATGATCTCGCCGGAAATGATGGGGACCTGGGCGGCTTTGTCGCTCAGATAGTGCCTGAACCGCCGGGTCAGGACGTCGTGCATGGCCGCGGTATCGTCCGCTGCCGCCGCGCCCGTAATGGAAAACTTCCGGTAGTCCGACTTCTTGGGCAGCCCGTCTTCCACCACCACCATGGAAGCCACCACGTTGGTCCCTTGGACGTGGGAAATATCGAAGCACTCGATCCTGAGCAGGGGAACCGGAATCTCCAAGGCTTCCTGCAGTTCCTGGAGTGCAAGGGACCGGACAGTAATGTCTCCCGCGCGCCGAGTCTTGTGCAGCTTCAATGCTTGCTCTGCATTTTCGCGAACAGTGGACATCAAGGCGGCCTTGTCACCGCGCTGAGGCACACGGATGTCCACCCTGGCTCCGCGCAAGCCACCCAGCCATTCGGCCAGTTCGGCATGGTTGCTGGGAGTCTCCGGAATCAGGACCTCCCGGGGAATCCTGCCTTGAACCTCGCTGTCTTCTCCGTAGACCTGCTGCAGCAAATGTTCGATGAGTTCCGGCGTCGTGGCATCCTCCACTTTTTCCACCACCCAGCCGCGCTGCCCGCGGACCCGGCCACCGCGAACGTGGAACACCTGTACGGAGGCTTCGAGTTCATCCTCGTGCAGGGCGAAGACGTCCGCGTCGGTGTCCTCGGCCAGGACCACTGCGTTGCGTTCAAAGACCTTGCGGAGCGCGATGATGTCATCCCTGAGTCCGGCTGCGCGCTCGTAGTCCAGTTCGGCTACGGCGGCAGACATCTCCTTCTCCAGACGGCTGATGAAGCGTTTCGCTTCGCCTCCCATGAAGGAACAGAAATCTTCTGCCAGCCCACGGTGCTCGTCCGGTGTAACGCGCCCGACGCAGGGTGCCGAGCATTTGTCGATGTAACCCAGAAGGCAGGGCCGTCCGCTGGACTCCGCACGCTTGAAGACGCCTGCGCTGCAACTCCGCACGGGGAAGACCCGCAAAAGAGTATCCATGGTTTCCCTGATGGCACCGGCAGTGTAGGGCCCAAAGTATCGGGTCCCTTTCCTTCTTTCCCCGCGCATGACCTGCACCCTGGGGTACTTCTCCCCCATGGTGACCGCGAGGTAGGGATAAGTTTTGTCATCCCGGAACACCACATTGAACCGTGGCTTGAATTCCTTGATCCACGTGTATTCCAGCTGCAACGATTCCAGCTCGCTACCCACCATGGTCCATTCAACGCTGCTGGCGGCGTGGACCATTGCATGGGTCTTGGGAAGGAGTCCCGCAGGGTTGGCGAAGTAGGAGTTCAACCTCGAGCGGAGGTTTTTTGCCTTGCCCACATAGATGACCCGACCATGGGGGTCACGGAAACGATAGACGCCTGGGGTGGTGGGAATTTCACCCGTTTGGGGCCGGTAACTTGCTGGATCTGCCACCTTTCCAGTCTAGTGAACCGGAACGACACTCATTGCCACGGTGTGCAGGGCCGCTGCCTGCTGCGGCCCGGAACTTAGTCGACAGATTTGCTCTGGTTGTAGCTCGTGGACCGTTCCTGGCCGCTGAGGACTGCAATGGCATCCATGATTTTGTCAGTGACTTCGCGCCGCGCCGGCAGTGAATGGTCCGGGCCGGTCTTATCGAAGTAGAGGGGTTCGCCCACCTTCATGGTGAAGTGCTGCGGGCGGACCGCGTTCTTGTCCGCAGGCTGCAATTGCTCGGTGCCGATCAACCCCACCGGAATCACCGGAGCGCCAGTGGTGAGGGCAAGCCAACCAACACCCGTCCTGCCACGGTACAAAATGCCGTCCCGGGACCGGGTGCCTTCGGGGTAAATGCCAATGCCTTTGCCGGATTCCAGGATGTCCAGGAGTGTTTTAAGCGCTTGGACGCTGGCGGCCTGCTCGCCACGCTCAACGGGAATGGAACCCACAGCTTCGAAAAACGACTTCATCACGGCACCCTTGACGCCCTTGGTGGTGAAGTACTCGGCCTTGGCAAAAAAAGCGACCGGGCGTGGCATCAGCGCCTGAACGATGACGCTGTCCAGGAAGGAGAGATGGTTGGGGGCCACGATGAACGGCCCATCCTTGGGAACGTTCTCCAGCCCAATGACCGTAGGCCGGCATGTGGAAGAAATCAGGCCACGGGTTGTCCAGCGGATCGCATCAAAGACTGCCATCGTTTTGTACCTCGCTCAGGGCCGCCGTACGGACAGCGTCAAGTTCTTCAATTTTTGTGCGCAGCTCAAGGGCAGTGGCTACAACGGCGACTGCTCCGGCTTCCTCAAGTTCACCGTCAGGCGCGAATCCCCAACTGACCCCGATGCAGTCCAAGCCGTTGGCCAGTGCGCCGACCACATCCTGATGCCTGTCCCCTACCATGACGGCAGGCTGGGAATGAAGGTCCTTCAATGCCGCCCCGACGATCTCAACCTTGCCCGGCGCCGTATTTGCCCCCAGGGATTCGTCATCTGCCGCCCCGCGTATGGAGACGAAGAAGTCGGAAATTTTATGGTGCTCCAGCACGAGGCGTGCAATGGACTGTGGCTTCTGTGTTGCGACCGCGACTGGCCTTCCGGTCTCGGCGAAGAATTCCAGGAGATCGAAGATTCCCGGGTACAACTTGCTCTGGCCAATGCCGGTTTCCTTGTAATGGCTCCGGTAGCGCTCGATGGTTTCATCCACCAATTCGCTGGGGACATTCGCCAAATGCAGGAGGGAATCGCTGAGTTTGGGGCCCACCATGGAATTCAACACGGCTTGTTCCGGAACAGGGAGGTCCATTTCCCGGAGGGCCGCAGAAATGCCTCCCGTGATACCGCCGGCAGGATCGACAAGGGTGCCGTCCAGATCGAATATTACGGGCACCGTTGTTTGAGTCACCGGGTTAGTTTCTCACGAGTAGCGGCATGCCTGAAACTCGCATGCCGCTACCGGAATACTTCCAGGGTCGTGGAGATATTCCCTCGACAGCCCTGAGGCCGCCCGTGAGCAACTATCCGAGAATCTCAGCCAGGAAGGTCGCAGTATGGCTGTCAGTGGATTTGGCCACCTGTTCCGGCGTTCCCGTGGCCACAATCTTTCCGCCCCCCGAACCACCATTGGGGCCCAGGTCCACAATCCAGTCCGCAGACTTGATGACGTCCAGGTTGTGCTCAATGGTGATCACGGTGTTGCCCTTGTCCACCAGCCCCTGAAGAACCATGAGCAGCTTACGGATGTCCTCAAAGTGCAGGCCTGTGGTGGGCTCATCAAGGACGTAGATGCTGCGCCCGTTGGAACGCTTCTGAAGCTCGGCCGCCAGCTTCACACGCTGGGCCTCGCCGCCCGACAATGTGGTTGCGGGTTGGCCAAGCCTGACGTAGCCAAGTCCCACATCCACCAAGGTGTTCAAATGCCGCGCGATGGGGGTGAAAGCAGCGAAGAATTCGGCGCCTTCTTCGATGGGCATGTTGAGGACATCGGCAATGGTCTTGCCCTTGTAGTGAACTTCAAGGGTTTCCCGGTTGTACCTGGCACCGTGGCACACTTCGCAAGGAACATAGACATCCGGCAGGAAGTTCATCTCGATCTTCAATGTGCCATCGCCTGAACAGGCCTCGCAGCGCCCGCCCTTGACGTTGAAGGAGAACCGTCCCGGCTGGTAGCCACGTACCTTGGCTTCGGTGGTCTCAGCGAAGAGTTTCCGGATGTTGTCGAAGACGCCGGTGTACGTGGCCGGGTTGGACCGGGGTGTACGGCCAATGGGGCTTTGGTCAACGTGGACCACCTTGTCAAGGTGTTCGAGGCCAGCCACCGTACGGTGACGTCCTGCAACCTGCTTGGCTCCATTGAGCTTGTTGGCGAGGACCTTGTACAGGATTTCGTTCACCAACGTGGACTTGCCGGAGCCACTGACTCCGGTCACCGCTGTGAAAAGTCCCAGGGGGAAGGTGGCATCAACGTTGTTGAGGTTGTTCTCCCTGGCACCTACAACCTTGAGCTCACGCTTTTTGTCGTACTTTCGGCGTTTGGTGGGTACGTCGATCTTGCGGCGTCCGGACAGGTAGTCGCCCGTCAGCGAGTTCGTGTTCTCCAGGAGATCCTTGTAGGTACCGGAGTGCACCACCTGGCCGCCGTGTTCGCCGGCGCCCGGTCCGATGTCAACTACCCAGTCGGCCTCATGAATGGTGTCTTCGTCGTGCTCCACCACAATCAGCGTGTTACCGAGATCCCGGAGCCGGGTGAGTGTCTCGATGAGCCGCCGGTTGTCACGCTGGTGCAGGCCAATGGACGGCTCATCCAAAACGTAGAGGACGCCCACCAGGCCGGAACCGATCTGGGTGGCCAAACGGATGCGCTGAGCCTCGCCGCCTGACAAGGTTCCCGAAGGGCGTTCCAGGTTCAGGTACTCCAAGCCGACGTCCAGGAGGAAGGTCAGGCGGGCCTGGATCTCCTTCAGGACCTGGTTGGCAATCTGGGCTTCCCTGTTGGTGAGGGTAAGGCTCCCCAGGAACTCCGCGCACTCCCGCATGGGCAGCGCTGCAACTTCGGCGATGGACTTTCCGTTGATCAGCACAGACAGCGAAGCCGGGTTAAGGCGGGCACCGTTGCACTCGGGGCAGGGAATCTGGCGCATGTACTCTTCGTACCGGTCCCGGGCCCAGTCGGAGTCTGTTTCCCCGTGCTTGCGGTGAACGTACTGGATGGCACCCTCAAAGCCGGTGCTGTACTTACGCTCACGGCCAAAGCGGTTTTTGTACTGAACAACAACCTTGTGGTCCTTGCCATGAAGGACTGTGTTCCTGACGTCCTTGGGCAGTTTCTCCCAGGAGGTTTTCATGGAGAAGCCAAGTTCGTGCGCCAAACCCTCAAGGAGCCGGTTCCAATACTCTGTAGTGGCTGTGCCGAGGGCCCACGGGGCAATGGCGCCTTCGCCCAAGGAGAGTTCCGGATTGGGAACGATCAGCTCTTCATCCACTTCCAGCCGGGTGCCGATTCCACTGCAAGCAGAGCAAGCGCCGAAGGGGTTGTTGAAGGAGAACGAGCGGGGCTCGATCTCGTCGATGGCCAAGGGGTGCTCGTTGGGGCACGCCAGGTTCTCTGAGAAGGCGCGGATACGCGCAGGATCCTCGGCGTCGAGGTCCACGAACTCCACCAGCACACGGCCTTCGGCAAGGCCCAAGGCCGTCTCTACGGAATCGGTGAGGCGTTGGCTGATCTCTTCCTTGACCACCAGGCGGTCCACCACAACTTCAATGGTGTGCTTGAACTGCTTGCCGAGCTTGGGCGGATCGCTCAGTTGAACCAACTCGCCGTCCACCCTGGCACGGGAATAGCCCTTGGCCGTCAGTTCCTTGAAAAGATCGACGAATTCACCCTTGCGTCCTCGGACGACGGGGGCCAGGACCTGGAATCGAGTGCCCGGATCCAGCTCAAGGAGTTGATCCACAATCTGTTGCGGGGTCTGCCGGGCGATGGGCTCGCCACAAACAGGACAGTGCGGACGGCCCACACGCGCCCACAGTAGACGCATGTAGTCGTAAATTTCGGTGATGGTGCCCACCGTGGAACGCGGATTCTTGCTGGTGGACTTCTGATCAATTGATACCGCAGGAGAAAGACCCTCGATGAAATCGACGTCGGGCTTGTCTACCTGGCCGAGGAACTGGCGCGCATAAGCGGACAATGACTCCACATAGCGGCGCTGGCCTTCGGCAAAGATGGTGTCGAAAGCCAGGGATGACTTTCCTGAACCCGAGAGTCCTGTGAACACGATCATGGCGTCACGCGGAAGATCGAGATCCACGTTGCGCAAATTGTGTTCCCGGGCACCCTTGACCACCAAGCGGGAAAGATCCGGCTTGACGGGTTTGGTATCGGAAAGGGCGGAGACGCCGTTCAAGGCGTCCATGGCGGTATCTTCAGCTAAGGCTTTGGGCACCTACCAATGCTAATCGAAAACTTCTTCGAATTTCCATGTCGTGCCTCACACGCTACTGATGGGTATCAGTCGGCGTCGTAGGCAGCAGCAAGAAGCTGCACGGCTTCGGCGAAGGAAGCTCCTTGGGCCTTCGAAGCGGCGGCGTATTCCGCGGCGACACCTGCCAGTGCTCCCCAGCGGTCATCCCGTGCGCAGACCACGGTGCCGTTGCGCCCACGGGTAGCCACGACACCCGCTGCCTCCAGCTCCTTGTAAGCACGGGCCACCGTGTGGGGTGCGACGTCCAATACCCCGGCCAAATTGCGGACGGGAGGAAGCTTTGCCCCAACGGCCAGGGCTCCGGCATCCACAAGTTCAATGATCCGCAGTCTCAACTGTTCAAAGAGCGCAACAGCACTGCCGGTGTTGGGGCGCCAGTTGCCCGGAAAATCTCCTGTGGGAGTCACGGGGAACTCCGGCCCGCTGCCGGGGCAACCGGCGGCATCTCTTGTTCGAAGCGTCCTTGGTCCATGCCGAGAATTAGACCAGCGACGCCGGAAAGGGACAAGCCGTCATAGCGCGGGAACGTGAATGCTACGTGCGGCGAAGAGATCCAGCGGATCATGCGGGCTTTTGGGCTACGGCGAAAATGCGACGGAACGGGAAGACCGTTCCGTGGCTCGTCGCCGGGTAGGCCTCGCGCAGCAGGGTCGAGTACCCATCTTCGAAATCAGCAGCCTCTTTCGCAGTCAAGGCTGCCAGTACCGGACGAAGTCCCGTGCCGCGTACCCACTCCAGTACCGGGTCCTCACCCTGCAGCACTTGTTGGTACGTGGTCTCCCAAGCGTCTGCCGCACATCCGGCGTCGAGCATGATGCCCAGGTAGTCCGCAGGACTGCCCACGGCGCCATCGTGCCGAAGCACGCCGCCCAGCCGCCCGGACCACGTGCGGGATTCGGCCAATTCCCTCATGAGCGTGTGGGAGGGCGACGTGAAGTTCCCCGGGACCTGCATGGCAAACCACGCGCCAGGCTTGAGGTCGCGAAGCCAAGCGGCCAGCATTTCCTGATGCCCCGGAACCCATTGGAGGGCGGCGTTGCTGACCACCAGGTCAGTATCCGCGTCCGGATGCCACTCAGCAATATCGCCCAGCTCGAAGGCCAGCCTGGCCGGCTTCTGTTCGAGGGACTGCTGAGGGAGGGACTCGGGACGAAGGGACTGCTGACGAAGAGAGTCTGCCCTCAGCAGCATTTCCTCCGATGAGTCGATGCCCACAACGAGGGCCTCCGGCCAACGCTCAGCAAGCGTTGCCGTCAGGTTTCCCGGGCCGCAGCCGAGGTCAACTACTTTGCCCGGTTGCACGGACCGCACCCTCGCGACGAGGTCATGGAACGGCCGGTCCCGATGGTTGCCGAACTCCACGTATTTAGACGGGTCCCACTTCATTGACAGCCTCCTCGCGCCTGGCATCCCTTGCTGGGCTGAGCCTAAACCGTCCGGGCACTAAGCTGGAAACCAATGAAACTTCTTGAGCAGCTCCCCGGTTCCACCGCCACAGGTCCCCTGGACCCGGACGAAATCTACACACGGTTCGTGGAGTGGACTGAGAGCCGCGGGCTGCAGCTCTACCCGGCGCAGGACGAGGCCATCATGGAGCTCGCTTCCGGCGCCAACGTCATCCTTGCCACCCCCACGGGCTCCGGCAAATCCCTGGTAGCCATCGCAGCGCACTTCGAAGCGATGGCGCGGGGCCAGCGAAGCTATTACACCGCTCCGATCAAGGCTCTGGTCTCCGAAAAGTTTTTCGCCCTCTGCGAGATCTTTGGTGCCGAAAACGTTGGCATGATCACTGGTGATTCCGGCGTCAACCAGGATGCACCCATTATTTGCTGCACTGCGGAAATCCTGGCCAACATCGCACTGCGCGAGGGCTCTGCGGCAGAGCTTGGCTCCGTGATTATGGACGAGTTCCACTTCTACTCCGACCCGCAGCGCGGGTGGGCATGGCAAGTGCCGCTCCTGGAACTCCCGCAGGCGCAGTTCCTCCTGATGTCAGCGACACTGGGCGATGTCTCCCGGTTCGAGACCGGTCTGACAGAGTTGACAGGCCGGACCACCACGACTGTGAGTTCCGCGGAACGCCCCATTCCGCTGCATTACTACTACCACCTGACGCCGGTTCACGAGACGTTGGAAGAACTGCTCTCCACCAAGCAGGTTCCTGTCTATGTGGTCCACTTCAGCCAGGCCGAAGCCATTGAGCGTGCCCAGAATCTTATGAGCATCAACATGTGTAGCCGCGCCGAAAAGGACCGGATTGCCGAGTTGATTGCGGGATTCCGATTCGCCGCAGGATTCGGGAAAACGCTGAACAGGCTTGTACGCCATGGCATCGGCGTCCACCACGCCGGCATGCTTCCCAAGTACCGCCGCCTGGTGGAGCAGCTCGCCCAGGCCGGCCTCCTGAAAGTCATCTGTGGAACCGACACTTTGGGGGTGGGCATCAACGTGCCCATCCGGACAGTGCTGTTGACGGCTCTGAGCAAATACGACGGCGTACGCACCAGGTCTCTCAACTCGCGGGAATTCCACCAGATTGCAGGCCGCGCGGGCCGTGCAGGCTACGACACTGCCGGCACGGTGGTGGTTCAAGCCCCGGAGCACGTGGTGGAAAACACCAAGGCCATGGCCAAGGCCACCGCCAAGTTTGGCGATGACCAGAAGAAGCTGCGCCAAGTGGTTAAGAAGAAGCCGCCGGAAGGATTCGTGTCCTGGGGTGAGCCAACGTTCAAACGACTCGTCGAGTCTGTTCCCGAGCCCTTGACGTCCAGTTTCACCGTCACCCACGCGATGCTACTGAACCTCATGGAACGCCCGGGCGACCCCTTCCAAGCGACCCGGCGCCTGCTGAGTGAGAACCATGAGAGCAGGCCCGCGCAGCTCCGGCTGATGAAGAAAGCCCTGGGGATCTACCGGGAACTGCTGGCCGCCGGTGTGGTGGAACGTATTCCGGAGGAGGAACAGGAGGCCGAGGGTCGCTCCGTCCGGCTGACTGTTCATCTGCAGGCCAACTTTGCCCTCAACCAGCCCCTCTCCCCCTTTGCGCTAGCCGCCCTGGAGCTCCTTGATCCGGAGTCGCCCTCCTACGCCTTGGATGTTGTCTCCGTCATTGAGTCGACGCTTGAGAAGCCGCGCCAGATTCTCTCGGCCCAGCAGAAGAAGGCGCGGGGTGAGGCAGTGGCCGCCATGAAGGCTGATGGCATCGAGTACGACCAGCGCATGGCCATGCTGGACGAAGTGACCTACCCCATGCCGTTGGCGGAGATTCTTGGCGAGGCCTTCGAGGTTTACCGCAAGGCGGCCCCGTGGGTGGGCGACTTTGAGCTTGCTCCGAAGTCGATCATTCGGGACATGTACGAGCGTGCCATGAACTTTGGCGAGTTTGTGCAGTTCTATGGCCTGGCCCGCTCTGAAGGCATTGTCCTGCGTTATCTGGCGGATGGCTTCCGTGCGCTGAGGCAGACAGTTCCCCAGGATTCCCTCCGTGAGGATCTTGAAGATCTCATTGCTTGGTTGGGCGAGCTGGTGCGCCAAGTGGACTCCAGCCTGCTGGATGAGTGGGAGGAACTCACTTCAGGGCTTGTCCCGACGCCCCATGACGCTCCCCCGCCCCCACCCCCGCTGCTGACCGCGAACATCCGGGCTTTCCGGGTCATGGTTCGGAACGAGATGTTCCGCAGGGTTGAACTGTTCGCTGACGAGGATTCCGCGGCACTGGGAGAACTCGATTCCGACGCCGGCTGGGAGGCAGGGCGGTGGGAAGAAGTCCTGGACGACTACTTCGACGAACATGACGACATCGGCACGGGCCCCGACGCAAGGGGCCCAGGGTTGCTCATCATCACCGAGGAACCGGGAACCTGGAAGGTCCGCCAGATTTTTGATGACCCGGCAGGAAACCACGACTGGGGAATCTCCGCCGAGGTGGACTTGGCAGCGTCAGATGAGACCGGCACCGCGGTGGTGCGGGTGACGGACGTCAACAGGCTCTAGGTCCACCATGGAATCAGTCCCTGATCTGACCGCCGGCTTGGGCGAGGTGGAAGCCCTGCGCAATGTACAGCCGGCAAGCTGTACTGGTTCGCGTCGTTGGTGGGGTGGCCCCCTGGATGTCGAGGGTTTGGCGCTGGGTTCGGTTCACAGCGCAGCAACGGCGCTTAATGTGCTGACTGGTTCTCCAAGGAGATACTCGGTTGATTCAGGGCTGACTGCAGCTTCTTTTGATTCGCTGGGCCACCTTCGGATTGCGGGCCGGAAACCCCAGGGCTTCGCTCCGTCGTCCGGGTTCCGGCGCACTGCGGACGGCTGGATCCGTCTGCACGCCAACTACCCTCATCACGAGGCGCGGTTGATGGAGGCCCTCTCCGCCACGGTGCCGCGGGACGTGGACCGTGCCTTGGCGTCGATGACCTCTCTGGAGGCCGAAGCTGTAATCGTGGCACACCAGGGTGTTGCCGCCGCTGTCCGGAGCCGTGAGGAGTGGGTTTCTTCAGACATGCATTCCGCGGCAAGCACTGGGCCTTGGATCAGCCTCGCCCCTCATGATTCTCAGCCCGGGAGGCCGGCTACCTCCCCGTGGGTGCCTTCCGGGAACCCGCTCCAGCCGCTGGACGGATTGAAGGTGCTCGATCTGACCCGCGTCATCGCGGGGCCAACTGCCACACGCTTTCTGGGGGCGTTGGGTGCTGATGTTCTGCGGATCGATCCCCCTTTTCTTCCGGAGCTACCGGAGGCGTTCATCGACGCGGGGTTCGACAAACGCAGCGCCGAAGCTGATTTCAGGAAACCCGGGGATCTGGCAGTTGTTCATGGTCTTGTTGCCACTGCGGATGTGGTGGTCACCGGATACCGCAACGGGGTCCTGGACCGATACGGTTTGGGCCAGGAAGCGCTGCTGGGTGCCAGGCCAGACCTGGTGGCGGTTACGTTGACCGCATGGGGCGGTAACGGCCCGTGGCGGGCAAGGCGCGGCTTTGACAGCCTCGTGCAGGCAGCCTGCGGGATCGCCGTCAAGTATGGACAAAATGACGACGACGGATGGAAACCTGGTGCGCTTCCCGTCCAGGCCCTGGACCACGCCACGGGATACGGGCTCGCGGCGGCGGTGCTGACGTTGCTCGCCGAGCGCGTGAGGACCGGAGCCGGCGGATCAGCAACGCTCTCCTTGGCGCGGACAGCTGAGGAACTCTTCGCCCTGGCTTCCGGCCACCAGGGAATGCCTGTGACTCCGGTCCAGGAGCCCGAGTACTTTGCTGCGGACAGCCCCTACGGGCAGCTCAGATTTGTTGGCCCGCCTCTTTCCGTTGACGGTACCCCGCTCAGGTATTGGCGGCCGCCGGTGCGTTATGGAACGTCCACCCCAGCCTGGCAGTAGGAAGCCGGCAAGCCCCTAGTAAGCTCGAATGCATGAGTGTAATCCGCCCCGCCACCGTTGAAGACGTTCCTGCAATCCTGCGTATGATTCACGATCTTGCAATCTACGAAAAGGAACCGGACGCCGTTAAGAACACCCCGGCCATGCTCACCGAAGTACTCTTTGGCGAGAACCCGCGCGTCTACGCCAGCATTGCGGAGAACAGCGCCGGCACGGTGCAGGGTTTCGCCCTCTGGTTCCTCAACTATTCCACGTGGGAAGGCGTTCACGGCATCTACCTGGAGGACCTCTACGTGGTTCCGGATGCCCGTGGCGAGGGCCACGGCAAGGCGCTGTTGCAGCATCTGGCCGCCACCGCCGTCGAACGTGGCTATGCCCGCGTGGAGTGGAGCGTTCTGAACTGGAACGAGCCCTCCATCAATTTCTACAAGAACCTGGGTGCTTTCGCCATGGAGGAATGGTCAACGTTCAGGTTGACAGGCGATGCGCTCCAATCCTTTGGATCGAACGTCGGTGAGTCGAAAGAGGTTCTTGCCCGTGGCTGAGCTGTCCGGAGCCGAACTCTCCGCACCCAGGCCGGGGGAACCTACGGCACGGCACCGCATCCAAGCCCGCTACGAATTCCGCGGACTCCGGACGGCGGAACACTACTTCACGGTCCCTTTGGTTCACCAGGAGGTGGTCCCCGGCGAGACGATCACCGTCTTTGCCCGGGAATACTCCTCAACGAGCCATTCGCCCGAGGAGGCTGCCAAGCTGCCGTGGCTCCTCTACCTGCAGGGTGGGCCGGGTGGCCGGGGTAACCGCGTCACCTCGCTGTCCGGCTGGATGAAGGCGGCAGCGAAAGACTTCCGCATCCTGATGCTGGATCAACGTGGCACAGGATTATCCACGCCGATTGAGCGGCAGTCGCTGGAGCTCCGGGGTGACGCCGCAGCGCAAGCAGACTACCTGACCCACTTTCGTGCCGATTCCATCGTGGCCGATGCCGAGTACATCCGGCGGGTTCTGGGCTCCGGCCCGTGGTCTGTGCTGGGACAGAGCTTCGGTGGCTTTTGCGCGCTGACGTACCTTTCATTCGCCCCGGAGGGGTTGCGTGAGGTGCTGATCACCGGTGGCCTGGCCCCCCTCCACGGTCCAGCGGACCGCGTCTATCAAGCAACGTTCCGTCGGGTAGCTGCAAGGAACGCCGAGTATTTCGCGTGGTACCCGGAGGACAGGGAAAAAGTCACACGCATTGCCCGCCACTTGGAGCAGCAGCCCGAGTTCCTCGCAAGTGGCGAACGGCTGACACCGGAGCGTTTCCAAATGGTGGGATCTTTCCTGGGCGGCAACACCAGGGTGGATGCCCTCCACTACCTTTTGGAGGACGCCTTCATAGAGACACTCAGTGGTGAGCGGTTGTCCGAATCGTTCCTTGAACAGGTTCGGGCACTGGTCAGCCGTGCGGCCAACCCGCTCTATGCCGTCCTCCACGAGTCCATCTATGGCCAAAACGAGGCAACCAACTGGGCAGCTTGGCGGGTCCTGCAGGACTATCCTGATTTCAAACCCGAATCCGAAGAGCCGCTGCTCACAGGGGAAATGGTGTACCCCTGGTACTTCGAGCAAGACCCGGCGCTCGTTCCCTTACGTGACGTCGCCGAACAACTCGCGGCCCGAAAAGACTGGAAACCGCTGTACGACCCCACCCGGTTGGGATCCAACACCGTCCCCGTCGCGGCAGCCGTGTACAAGGACGACATCTATGTGGACCACGATCTCTCGATGGAAACGGCCGCAGCAGTGCGCGGACTCCAAGCCTGGGTCACATCCGACTTCCACCACGATGGCATCGGCGAAGACGGAGAGGGCATCTTCCGCAGGCTCTTTGGCATGGTCCGCGCCCACCGCTAGGTGGACGTGCCATCCGGCGATCCGCTGCTCACAGCTGACGTACGCTGGCGGGCAGCAATTAAGGCCGTCAAGGCCAGCACCGCTGCCGCCAGAACGCTGGAAGCAATGTTGAGCCCCTGATAGCCGATCCAGGCAAGGAGCAGCCCGGACGTTGCGCCTCCGAGCGCTCCTGCGGCACCCATCAGGGTGTCCGAGACGCCTTGCACGGTGACCCTTTGATCGGGTTCAACGCTCTCGGCCAACAGCGTGGAACCGGCAATGGTTGCCGCGGACCAGCCCAGGCCCAGAAGAATCAACCCCGTGGTCACCAACACAGGCTCACGCTGGCCGAACCCTGCGATGAACACCGCTACCAGCAGAAGCCCGTGCCCCATGGCAATGGTCTGAAAGCGTCCGGCCTTGTCCGTAAGCCACCCCCAAAGGGGTGATAGGGCAAACATGCCAGCGATGTGGAGGGAAATCGTGAGCCCGATAACCACCAGTGCATCCGTGCTGTCCGTGGTTCCGCCATGGTGTCCTGCATGCGACCCTCCCAGAAGCTGTTGAAGATGCAGCGGTGTCATGGACATGACTGCCACCATGACGCCGTGGGCGGCCACGACTGCCGCCAGCGCCAGCATCGCCCGGGGTGACGAACGGACGGCACGGAGACCGGATCGAATGGTTCCCCGCACAGGCTGTGCTGCCGGCTGACCGCTGGCATCAACCTGACGGGCCAGACGGCGGGACAGCAGCAGCGGATCGGGCCGCAAACCGGCAAACAACAGTCCTGCTGCCAGTAATAGACCGACTGCGGAGAACACGAACGGACCGGCGATGGGTGGCAGGCCCAGTGCCGCACCTACTGCGGCTCCGGGCTGAATCAGGTTGGGTCCGGCCACAGCTCCGATGGTGATGGCCCAGACCACTGTGGACAATGATCGTCCGCGGCGCTCCGGTTCGGCGAGGTCGACGGCGGCGAAGCGCGCCTGCAGGTTTGCCGCAGTACCCAGGCCGAGGAACGCCGCGCCCAACAAGAGCAAGGCGAACGACTGGGCGGTTACTGACGCGATGATGAGCAGCGCGCCGATCATCGCAGCTACCAAACCAGTGACGAGTCCTACGCGCCGGCCGCGGGCCTCAGCCAACCTCGCCAGCGGCAGGGCTGCGATTGCTGCAGCAAGTGTCAGCACAGTGGTGATGGAGCCTGCCCAGGCTTCGGACCCCGATAAATCCACGGCCAGCAGGGACCCGATGGACAGTGTGGCCCCATTGCCAACGCCGCTGAGCAGCTGTGCCGAACTGAGCAGGAAAACAGTACGGCGCTGAACCCGTTGCGGGTCCAGCGCCGTAGTAGAAGTGGTAGTCACTTCACGAGACTACAACTTTTGGAGTTCCGTTAGTCTGCCTCGCTCATGCTCTTCTTGGCATCTTCCTCGAGCCGGGCATCCAGTTTGGCCTGCCGTGCTTGCGGGCTCAGCAAGCTGGCCACAACAGCTACGACGATGGTGCCCACAATGACAGCCAAGGACACGTAGGTGGGGATCTCAGGGGCCCACTCGATGTGATGACCGCCGTTGATGAACGGGAGCTCATTCACGTGCATGGCATGCAGGACAAGCTTGACGCCGATGAAGGCCAGAATCACGGAAAGAGCGTGCTTGAGGTACACCAGGCGTGTCATGAGTCCGCCCAGGAGGAAGTACAGCTGACGCAGGCCCATCAACGCGAAGATATTCGCGGTAAACACGATGAATGCACTCTGGGTCAGGCCGAAGATCGCGGGGATGGAGTCAACGGCGAACAGGAGGTCGGTCAAGCCGATGGTCACGAAGACGATCAACATGGGGGTGAAGACCTTCTTGCCGTCCACCACGGTGCGGATCTTGTTGCCATCGAACTTCTCGGACATCGGCAGGACCTTGCGGAGGCGGCCGATCAAGGGGTTCTCGGCACCTTCTTCTTCGTCCTCGCCGGAATCCTTGGCCTGCTTCCAGGCGGTCCACAGCAGGAAAGCGCCGAAGATGTAGAAGACCCAGCTGAACTGCTCGATCACAACGGCACCCAGGGCGATGAAGATGCCGCGAAGGATCAGCGCGATGATGATGCCCACCATCAGCACTTCCTGCTGGTACTTACGGGGCACCGAGAAGCGGGCCATGATGATGATGAACACAAAGAGGTTGTCGATGCTGAGGCTGTACTCAGTGACCCAACCAGCAACGAACTGACCGCCGTACTCAGGGCCGGCGAAGGCGAACATGGCAACTGCGAAAAGCAGTGCCAGTCCTACGTAGAAGCCAACCCAGAGGCCGGCCTCCTTCATGGAAGGTTCATGGGGACGCTTGACGACCAAGAGGAGGTCGATCAGCAAGATGATTCCGAGAACGACAAAGGAGCCGATCTCAAACCAGACGGGAAGCTGCATTAAAGGTGCCTTTCGCAGGGTACGGGAAAGCGGTGTAAGTCTCTCCGGCCTGCCAGGGTGCGGTGAAGGCAAAATTGGCGGCCCGCTAGATCCGGCGAGGCATCTGTGCCTTGCGTGCTGACGGACGTAGCGCTTGGGATACTCCCCTACGTGACCATAACCTTACCTTAGGCGTGCCCGGCAGACTGCATCTGGCGTAATTCGCGCTTCAGCTCCTTGACTTCATCACGGATCCGGGCGGCGACTTCGAACTGCAGTTCAGCAGCCGCCCCGTGCATTTGTTCGGTCAGTTGTTCAATGAGGCCAACAAGGTCTTCAGCGGGAGCTGCGGCGAGCCCGTCCTGGCGAACCGTGGCCGCACCCTTTGCGGCCGTCTTACCGCGCTTGCCACCCTTGGCCAGCCGGTTGTTGTTGAGCAGCTCCTGGGTGTCTGCGTCTTCCTTGGCCAGTTGATCGGTGATGTCTGCGATCTTCTTGCGCAACGGCTGGGGGTCTATGCCGTGGTCGGTGTTGTACTGCACCTGGATGGCGCGGCGGCGGTTGGTCTCCTCAATGGCATGGGCCATGGAGTCGGTGATCCTGTCCGCGTACATATGTACCTGACCCGAGACGTTACGGGCGGCACGGCCGATGGTCTGGATCAGGGAAGTGGAGGAACGCAGGAAGCCTTCCTTGTCCGCATCCAGGATGCTGACAAGGGAAACCTCGGGAAGGTCCAAACCTTCGCGGAGCAGGTTGATGCCCACCAGGACATCAAAAACGCCCATCCGGAGTTCCCGGAGCAGTTCCACCCGCCGCAGAGTATCGACGTCGGAGTGCAGATACTCCACCTTCACGCCATGACCCACCAGGTAGTCCGTGAGGTCCTCCGCCATGCGCTTGGTCAACGTGGTGACAAGAACGCGTTCATTCTTTTCCGTGCGGGTCCTGATTTCCCCGAGAAGATCGTCAATTTGTCCCTTGGTGGGCTTGACCACCACCTCGGGATCAATGAGGCCGGTGGGACGAATGATTTGCTGCACATAGCCATCCGCTTTACCGAGCTCGTACTTGCCCGGGGTTGCGGAAAGGTACACGGTCTGGCCGATGCGTTCCAGGAATTCATCCCATTTCAGCGGTCGGTTGTCCATGGCAGAGGGTAGGCGGAAACCGAAGTCCACGAGGTTCCTCTTACGGGACATATCGCCCTCGTACATGGCGCCGATCTGCGGAATGGTCACATGCGATTCGTCCACCACCAGGAGGAAGTCGTCCGGGAAGTAGTCGATCAGACAGTGTGGCGCTGTTCCCGCTTCGCGGCCATCGATGTGGACGGAGTAGTTCTCGATGCCGTTGCAGAAACCCATCTGCTGCATCATTTCGAGGTCGTATGTGGTGCGCATCCGGAGCCGCTGTGCTTCCACAAGTTTTCCTTGGCCTTCGAGGACCTTCAGACGGTCAGCAAGTTCGTCCTCGATCCGCTTGATGGCCCGGGCCATGCGCTCAGGGCCAGCCACGTAGTGCGACGCCGGGAAGACGTACATCTCTTCTTCGTCCCGCAGTACCTCGCCGGTGAGGGGGTGGAGCGTCTGAATATTCTCGATTTCGTCACCGAAGAATTCGATCCTGATGGCCAGTTCCTCGTACATCGGAATGATCTCCACGGTGTCGCCGCGGACCCGGAACGTGCCCCGGTGGAAGTCCATGTCATTCCGGGCGTACTGCATGGAGACGAACTTCCGCAGGAGGTGGTCGCGGTTCATTTCCGCACCCTTGCGGAGCGTCACCATGCCCGCGATGTACTCTTCAGGCGTGCCCAGGCCGTAGATGCAGGACACCGTGGCCACCACGATGACGTCGCGCCGGGTCAGCAGGGCGTTGGTGGCCGAGTGCCGGAGTCTTTCGACTTCCTCATTGATGGAGGAATCTTTCTCAATGAAGGTATCCGTCTGGGCTACGTATGCCTCGGGCTGGTAGTAGTCGTAGTAGGAGACAAAGTATTCCACTGCGTTGTTGGGCAGCAGCTCCCTGAATTCATTGGCCAGCTGCGCGGCAAGAGTCTTGTTCTGGACCATTACCAGGGTGGGACGCTGGACCTGTTCGATGAGCCACGCCGTGGTGGCACTCTTACCCGTACCAGTGGCGCCGAGGAGCACGACGTCTTTTTCACCGTTGTTGATGCGCTCTGTCAGCTCGGCTATGGCAGCCGGCTGATCACCGGCGGGCTTGAACTCGCTGATCACTTCGAACGGCGCGACGACACGGTTGATTTCCTGGGCAAGGCTCATACAACAAATCTACCCCCGACCCAGGACAGCTACTGTCCGCGTTTGCCTTGAGCGGAAGACAATTACGACGGCGGCACGCAGCTTGCGCGTTTGGCCCACTCATTCATGAGCGGCCAGGCAACGTGGAACCGTTTCAGCCACTGGGCGGGATCGGGTTGTGCGGGCTGACAGGCCCGGTATCGCGCGGAGCCTTGGAGTTGTGGTGGAGGCTATTTGCCAAGGGCACCAGTCGGTGCTCCCACAGAGCGTCCACAGCAGCGAGCAACTCTTCCCGGGTTCCGGAGTTATCCAGGACAACGTCGGCGGCGTCATTGCGTTCTGCGCGAGTGGCCTGCGAGGCCATGCGGGCCAACGCGTCCTCCGTGCTCATCCGTCGAAACTCCACCATGCGTTGAAGGCGGACATCGTCCGGGGCATCAACCACCACCACCAAGTGGAAATTGCCGCCCTGCCCGGTTTCGACAAGCAGAGGAATGTCCTGGACCACGATGTCGCCGGCACCTGACACCATTGCGCCGGCTACCTCGCGGACCAGCGGATGGACGATGCTGTTGAGAACGTCTCGTTGGGCGGGGTCCTGGAAAACGATGGCCCCGAGCTTGGGCCGGTCAAGCCGACCGTCGTCGTCGAGGATGCCAGGCCCGAACGCCTTCACCACACGGTCCAGTCCCGGAGTACCCGGCTCCACTACCTGCCGCGCTATAACGTCCGCGTCCACGAGGATTGCACCCAATTCCTGCAGCCTCGACGCCACCAATGATTTTCCTGAGGCGATACCGCCTGTCAGCCCGATCTTCAGCACCCCTCAACACTAGACTGAAGCGGTGGAAATTGAGGATGTCAGCCGCGCCACCAGTTATACGACCCTCGCTGCGGGCTCCGATTTTCGCCACGAACTGGAGATCCGCCGCTCGCGCTTCATCACTGTTCTGAGGCGCTCCCCCGACGAGGACACTGCCCGTTCCCTGGTGTCGAACCTGCGGCGTGAATTCCACGACGCCCGGCACCACTGTTCAGCCTTCGTCATCGGCGCGGACCGGATGATTCAACGCTCCAATGACGACGGGGAACCCTCAGGTACCGCGGGCATCCCCATGCTGGAGGCACTCGTCAAACGCGAGACATCGCCCGGGGTGACGGACCTCAGCGACGTAAGCGTCGTCGTCGTACGTTATTTCGGTGGGATCCTCCTGGGCGCGGGCGGACTGGTCCGCGCCTATTCGGAATCGGTCTCCGCCGCCCTGGATCTGGTGCGGTTGGTGCAGCGGCGAAGATTACGGCTGTGCGCCGTCGATGTCCCCCATGCCGGGGCCGGACGCTTGGAAAACGAACTTCGCAATGCCGGGTACGTGATGGCGGAGACCGGATACGAACCCCAGCACACGATTCTTCGCATCGCCTTGCCTGACGATGCAGCCACCCTCTCCGAGGCCCGTACCAGGCTGGCTTCCCTGACGGCGGGAAACCTTGAGCTGCGGCCCCAAGGAACAGAGTGGGTAGACGTCCCCCTCTGAGTAGTTCCACACCGCATGAAGACGACATAAAACAGAAGGACCCCTGCCCGGAGGCAGGGGTCCTTCTTTGGCTATTCAGCACATCCCGTGAGGGAGGCGGAATTAGTTGCCGGTCAGCTTCTCACGCAATGCGGCGAGTGCTTCGTCGGACGCCAAGGTACCACCAGCGTTGGACTCAGCAGCAGCCGGCTCCGAGGAGTAGCTCGTGGTGCCGGAATCGCTCTCACCGGACGTTGCAGCAGCAGCGTCGTCAGCAGCGTGCTGGGCAACCTGCTTCTTGTGAGCTTCCCAGCGGGTCTGGGCGTCAGCGTACTGCTGCTCCCAAGCGGCGCGCTGGGTCTCGTAGCCCTCGAGCCATTCGTTCGACTCGGGGTCGAAGCCCTCGGGGTACTTGTAGTTGCCCTCTTCGTCGTACTCAGCGGCCATGCCGTACAGAGCGGGATCGAACTCGGTGCTGTCAGCGTCAACGCCCTCGTTAGCCTGCTTGAGGGAGAGGGAGATACGGCGACGCTCGAGGTCGATGTCGATGACCTTGACGAACAGTTCGTCGCCAACGGAGACAACCTGCTCGGCGAGCTCAACGTGGCGGACTGCCAGCTCGGAGATGTGAACGAGGCCTTCGATGCCGTCTTCGACGCGAACGAACGCACCGAACGGAACCAGCTTGGTGACCTTACCCGGAACAACCTGGCCGAGGGCGTGGGTGCGGGCGAAGGTCTGCCACGGATCTTCCTGCGTAGCCTTGAGCGACAGGGAGACACGCTCGCGGTCCAGATCCACTTCGAGGACCTCGACGGTGACTTCCTGGCCAACCTCGACAACCTCGGACGGGTGGTCGATGTGCTTCCAGGACAGCTCGGAAACGTGAACGAGGCCGTCTACGCCGCCCAGGTCCACGAATGCACCGAAGTTGACGATGGAGGAAACAACGCCCGGACGAACCTGGCCCTTTTCCAGCTTGTTGAGGAACGTGGAGCGAACCTCGGACTGAGTCTGCTCGAGCCATGCACGGCGGGACAGAACAACGTTGTTGCGGTTCTTGTCCAGCTCGATGATCTTGGCTTCGATCTGCTGACCGATGTACGGAGCGAGGTCGCGGACGCGACGCATCTCGACGAGGGATGCGGGCAGGAAGCCACGCAGGCCGATGTCCAGGATGAGGCCACCCTTGACAACCTCGATGACGGTACCGGTAACGACACCGTCTTCTTCCTTGACCTTCTCGATGTCGCCCCAGGCACGCTCGTACTGAGCGCGTTTCTTGGAGAGGATCAGACGGCCTTCTTTGTCTTCCTTGGTGAGAACCAAAGCTTCGACCTGATCGCCAACGGCGACGACGTCACCGGGATCAACATCGTGCTTGATGGAAAGCTCGCGGGAAGGGATGACACCTTCGGTCTTGTAACCGATGTCGAGCAGAACTTCGTCGCGGTCGACCTTGACGACGGTACCTTCGACGAGATCTCCGTCGTTGAAGTACTTGATGGTGGCGTCGACAGCTGCGAGGAAGTCCTCAGCGGTACCGATGTCGTTAATGGCGACTACGGGGGTACCGGGCTTCTCGGTGGAGGTGATGGTCATGTAGTAGGGGCTCCGTTGTGGATAGTTAGTCGGTCAGGCAAACCGCTGCCGTCCGGGTCCGGACGGCAGAACACGGCAAATTACCGGGTCATCCTGATTTGTGGATTAATACAAAATGGATGCATGCACGTAGTACACGCCCGTTTATTCTAGTCGCATTGGCAAAGCAGGGTCAAAAGGAGTGTTACGGCGTCAAGACGTCCCCCAGGCGGCCAAACGAGACTCCATGATCGAGAAGCCGCGGCAAGGCTCGCGCATATCCGCCAGCTGTGCCTGCGGCCGGCCTGTTGAAGTGCGAGATCACGATGTCACCGGCCGCGGCCCGCCCCACCTCGGCGGCAACGGTGGCCGCCGAGTAGGTGGCACCGCCGTCGCCATTAACAGTGAAGTTGACCGGCAGCATACCGAGCCTTCGCGTCATGTCCACCGCGACGTCGTCGTAGAACGCAGTTCCTGGACGAAAGAACTGCGCGACCCTTCCGGTGAGTTCCTGCAGGATCTGCTGGTTGCCCATCACTTCATCGTAAGCAGCCGCAACAGAAGCGGTCCCCTGGATGCCGTAAGCGGACTTGCCGTTCACTGACAGGGGCAGGTGAGCGGTGCCGTGATTGGCGAGTTCGAACAGCGGATCAGCGGCCAGTTCTGCGAACAACCCTGGGTTGGCGTGAATCCATCGGCTGTTGACGAACAACGTTGCAGGGACATTGAGCCGACGAAGAGTTTGCAAGAGTGTGTGATCGCACCCTGTGCCTCCATGACCTCCACACGCATCAAAGGTCAACGCAACTTTGGCGGAGGCTGAACGATTCACCACCCCCGTCACGTGCAGCCCCCATTCTTTGGGGTTCCGTCCAGCGAACTCGGCCAGCACCTGCTCCTTGCCGGGAGCTGCCGGCGGCGCGGACGGTCCCGTGGACGGTCCCGTGGACGGTCCCGCCGGTGCGAGGGCGGCCGCCGCCTGCTCACTGGACCTGGCAGCGATGGAAGGAGGTGGCGTGGCCGGCCCAGTTACTGGCGCATTTCCCATGGCCGGCTCCGTCCCGGAGGCTGTAGGTACGGCCGGGCTTCCGCTGTTCGCGCATGCCGATAGTGCCGCAGAAGCCAATCCTGCCATTCCAAGCAGCACTGACCGCCGGCCGGCCAACGGCCGCCGCTTGGAATCCCCCATGGATGTCCTTTTTCTTGTTGTGACTATGTGGTTGTGTTTAGCCGGCGCGGCCTGGAAGCTCGCCTAGAAGTGCGTCAGGCAGTGCGCGGACCTTTCCACGGCAAATAGCTGCTGCGCCAGGAAGGCGGCTCCCGGTGTGTGTTCGTGAATGCGACTGGCCGCTGCCAAGGTCACGGGCGACACAGCGCCAAGGTAGATGGAGGCAAGATCGGCGACGTCCAGGCTGAGGTCGGGTGCCTCGCCTGAGGCTTCAGTCACGACGGCGGCAGCACCGCCGTCGGACTCGAGTACCCAGGTGCCGCCCGCCATATCCAGGGAATCACGTACTTCCAGCACCAGCTTGCCTGCGGCAGCGAACTTTCGGGCGCGCAGGGCGGCAGGTGTATCCAGGATCCGGAGCCAAAGCATGTCGCGGATTTCAGAGGCGTCGATGCACCTGGGATCCACCAGTGCCCATGCCAGGGGATCGTCCACTGGCGCTTCGGCCCACGTCACTTCATCGATGAGATCGATGCTGCCCAGGAACCGCCACAGGTCCAGGTAAGCCGCGTTGCTTGCCGCAACGAGGTCCACGATCTCCATGGTGTACGGCTTGTGTTCCCACCCCTTGAAGCGGTAGGAAACGTAGCCATCCAGCGCGCCGGACTGATCGTAGTGGAGGGCGCATCGGACGGAGGTATCCGGTTTGCCGTCGTGGCCGATCGAACCGGATGCCACCAGCCGGTAATACTCCTGCCGGTCAACCGAACCAGGCGAGAGCCGCTGGAGACGTTCGAAGACCTTCGGAGCTACGTCCAGCAACACCGAGGGATCAGCGACTTCAACAGTGCCTTCCGGCAGGCCCCGGAGCTGGAAGCGCGGGCCGGTATCAACTTTGATGCTCCGTTCGAAGGTGGCCACACCAAAGCCAAAACGGCCATAGATGGAGGCTTCGGACGCCGTAAGGGCTGCCATCGCGAGGCCGTCATCCTTCGCGGCTTCCAAGTCTGCGGTGATCATGCCACGCAGTATGCCGTTCCGCCGGTGGGTGCCGCGGACTGTCACGGCGGTGACGAGATTGGATTCAAGTTGGCGGCCAAAGCCGATGTTCAACGCCTTGCGCATGGTCGCGTACGTTGCCACCGGAACCTCGGGGCCAAGAGAGTGCTCCGGGACGCTGCCATTGACATACACACCCGTCAGCTCGCGCTGATCTGTTTGGTAGGCCGCCAGAGTTTTGGCGAGGTACTCATCATCGCGCCGCTGCTGGTGGAATCCGTGGGAGACAGCCTGCACCCAGGTGGTGCAGCGGCTGTAGCCGGCGTGCTGTGGGTCAGCTACAGCGGGGAATCGTTGGACGGTGTACTTTCCGGACTTGTTTTCATTGGGATCGGCCACGCCCTTGAGCCTAGCCAGACGCCGAAGGGCGCGCCACCATCTCGGCGGCGCGCCCTTCGGCGTTCCCTGAATCCTTACTTAGTGCCCGGCGGCTTGCCTAGTGCCCGGCCTCGTACCAGCTGGAACCAACGCCAATCTGGACATCGAGCGGGACTGACAAGTCGGCGGCGGAGCCCATCTGTTCGATGACCAGCTTCTCCACGGATTCACGCTCCCCCGGTGCAACTTCGAGCACAAGTTCGTCGTGGACTTGAAGCAGCATGCGTGACTTGAGTCCTTGGCTTGCGAGCTCGGCCGAGACGCCCAGCATGGCCCGCTTGATGATGTCCGCGGCCGAGCCTTGGATGGGCGAGTTCAAGGCGATGCGTTCTGCTGCTTCGCGGGCTTGCCGGTTAGTGCTGGTCAGGTCCGGCAGGTAGCGGCGACGGCCTTCGATAGTTGCTGTGTAACCGTCCACCCGTGCTTGATCCCTCACGCCGTCCAGGTAGGCGCGTACGGCACCGAAGCGGTCGTAGTAATCCTTCATCAGCGTCCGCGCCTCATCCACGGAGATCTCCAGCTGCTTGGACAGTCCGAAGGACGTCAGGCCATACGCCAAACCGTAGGACATCGCTTTCACCTTGGAGCGCATGGCACTGGTGACTTCGGCCGGCTCAACGTTGAATATCCGGGCGCCAACGAAGCGGTGGAGGTCCTCGCCGTCACGATAGGCCTGAATGAGGGCCTGATCCCCTGACAGGTGCGCCATGATCCGCATCTCGATCTGGGAGTAGTCGGCAGACAGCAAACACTCGTAGCCTTCGCTGACCACGAAGATGCTGCGCACCCTGCGGCCCTCCTCGCTGCGGACCGGGATGTTCTGCAGGTTGGGGTTGTTGGATGAGATGCGGCCTGTGGCTGCAATGTTCTGCGCATACGTTGTGTGGATACGAGCATCGTCAGCAACAGACTTCTTGAGTGTTTCCACCATCTGAGCCAGTTTGGACGACTCACGGTGCGCCATGAGCTGGACCAGGAATTCGTGTCCGGTCTTCTCCAGCAGGCCCTTCAGGGACGCGGCGTCGGTGGTGTAGCCCGACTTGATCTTCTTGGTCTTGGGCAGACCGAGTTCCTCGAAAAGGACTGTCTGCAACTGCTTGGGCGAACCGAGGTTTACCTCGTGCCCGATCGCAGCAAAAGCCTGTTCCTGGGCATTCTCGATCACCTTGGTGAGGTCCGCGAGTTGCTCGTCCATGCGGTCCGTAGACACAAAGATGCCAGTGAGTTCCATCTGCGCCAGCACACGCGCCACCGGAAGTTCGAGCGTCGTCAACAGGGCGTCGGCCTTGATCTCGGCAAGTTCCGTTTCGAAGTGCTTGCTGAGGGCATGCACGACGGCGGCATGCTGGACGAGCGCTGCTGCGGCAGCCTGGTCTGTTTCACCCGAGAGGTCGAGCTCCAGCTGGCCGGACTGGGCAGCGGCCGTGGCAAGTGAGATCTTCAAGTGCACTTGGGCGAGTTCGGCGAGATCGTAGCTGCGGCGGTCCGGCTGGATCAGGTAGCCGGAGATGGACGTGTCATCCACCACGCCTTCCAAGCCGAGGCCACGGTTGTGAAGAGCCTTCAGGGCCGACTTGAACTCGTGCAGCACCTTTGCTTCCTCGGGGTCCTTGAGCCACCGGGCCAGGACCGACTCTGCCGCAGCGTCCAGACTCGTCAGTTCGATGTACGCCGCTCCGTTGCTCCTGACAACAGCCAGGGCACTCGCATCATCACCGATGCGTCCGGGGACAAGCTGCACTGCCAGCGCTGAACGCACACCGGAGCCGGCAGCGAAGAAGGACTCAAGTTCCGCGGCATCCGTGACGACGGAGTATTCCGGGGCGTCGATGGTGTCCGGAGCCTCTCCGGCGGTGTCGTCACCGTAGAGATCGAACAGCCGGGTGCGGAGCGTCCGGAATTCGAGTTCCTCAAAAAGATCCTCGATCGCCTGGCGATCCGGACGTGGTTCATGCAAGTCAGCCAAGGTGAGTGGAAGGTCGAGGTCGGTCAGCAGGCGGTTGAGCCTGCGGTTGCGCTTGACGTTCTCAAGGTTCTCTTTCAGGGCCCCGCCCACCTTGCCGCCGATGGAGTCAAGGTTTTCCAGGATGCCTTCAAGGCCACCGTAGAGGTTGATCCACTTTGCAGCGGTCTTGGGGCCAACGCCGGGAACGCCGGGAAGGTTGTCCGCAGTTTCACCCACGAGGGCGGCGAGGTCCGAATACAAACCGGGCTTGACGAAGTACTTCTCCTCGATGGCCGCAGCGTCCATCCTGGGAATGTTGCTGACACCCTGCTTGGGGTACAGCACAAAGACGTTGTCGTTGATCAGCTGGAACGCGTCCCGGTCACCGGAGACAAGAAGGACTTCGAAGCCGGCAGCGTCGCCCTGTGCTGCCAGTGTGGCCAGGACATCATCGGCTTCATATCCGGGCATGGCAATGGTCCTGATGCCCCAGGCTTCCATGACCTTGGCGATGAGGCCGATCTGGCCGGCGAACTCGGCAGGCGTGGCGTTCCGGCCGCCTTTGTATTCGCTGTACTCCGCCTTGCGGAACGTGGTGTCATCCGAAACGTCGAAGGCCACGGCAACGTGGGTGGGCTTCTGGTCCTTGATCAGGTTGATCAGCATGGAGGTGAAGCCGTGCACGGCATTGGTGTATTGGCCCCTGGCCGTAGAGAAATTCTCTGCAGGCAGGGCGTAGAAAGCCCTGAACGCCATGGAGTGGCCGTCCAGGACCAGCAACCTGGGCCGGTCCTCCCCCGCGGCGCTGGTGGACGTTGAAGCAGAGGGGGTGGGTGCTGTAGCGATGGCAGCAGCTTGGGCCGTTGGAACCTGGTCCGGTTTGGTTGTTTCACTCACAGGTGCCAGCCTAGTTGGCATGATGGACAATTTCACGCCGAACCGGTTTGTCGACGAGCTCAATGAAGCAGGTGTTCCGGAAGAATTCCACGATTGGCTCTCAGCGCATGGCGTTGGTGCCCTCGTGGTGAAGCTGGGTATCCGGTTCACGGAAATGAGCGCGGAGCGCACGGTGGCCACTATGCCGGTGGAAGGAAATACGCAGGTGGCGGGCATCCTCCATGGCGGCGCCCATGTTGTCCTCGCGGAGACCTTGGGTTCGTTTGCTGCATCGCTCCATGCCGGCCGGGGCCGCCACGCCGTGGGTATTGAGGTGGGCGCTACTCATCACCGTTCGGTGGCAAGCGGCACCGTGACCGGCACCTGCACTGCCATCCATCTGGGTGGAACCTTGGCAACTCACGAGATTGTTATTACCGATGACAAAGGCCGCCGGCTCTCAACTGCAAGGATCACCAACATGATCCGGGATAACCGTCACTGAAGCCGGTAGTGCAGTTCAGCCGCGGCCCCTCCAAGGATCTTCGAAGAAAGCAACTCAAGCGGCGCCGTCGGGCCATTGAGCGGCAGCAGCCGCTTGCCCGCGCCCAGCACCACAGGAATGATGGTGACGATCATCTCGTGGAGCAGCCCGGCATTGGCGAACTGCGCTACGAGGTGGCCTCCGCCCACCAGCCACACGTTCTTGTCTCCTGCATCCTTGAGCAGGTCCGGTGCGAACTCGCGCACGTCGCCACGGACAAACGTGATGTCCGATCCGGCCGGTGCCGAGTACTCATGGTGGGTGAAGACCCAGCACGGAGTGTCCGGATACGGCCACGCGCCGGGCTCGTGCTCCATGAGCCAGCGATAAGTATCCCCGCCCATGGCGATGCATCCAACGCCTGCCATGAAAGATTCGATGCTCTCATTGACGCCCTCTGCTTGGTCGAACTGGAGGAGCCAGCCAAGGTCGTCGTCAGGTGAAGCGATGAAACCATCAATCGTTGAAGCTACGTAGTACTGAAAAATTGACATGGCCCCAGCCTAGGACAGCGGCTGGTTCCGCGGCAGGTGACGGCGTGCTTCCGGGCACGGCGGAGTCGTCGTAGAAGAAGGTTACGGTTCCGGCAACCTCCACCGTGTCCGTGATGGAGATCCGGATGGACTTCCGGCCGTCAGCCGGAGGCATCCGCAAATACATCGTCTGGTAGTCGCCTCCCCCGGCAACAATGTCCGGAGCAGTTGGGACACCATCGATCAGGATTTCCCGCACCCGAACGTAGTATCCGTCCAAGCGAACAATTGTGCCCCCAGACGTGGGGCCCGAAGCGCGGGGCATGCCAACGGCTGGCCGCAAATCCTGGTCCACTACGGTCAGCCCCACCAGTTGCCGGGGGCACGCTTCGCCGGTCCCGGGTTCCGCTGTGAAGATGCTGCCGGGATTGCTGCGGTACTGCGCCACCAGATATGCCGAGGTGGCCGCCACACGGAACTCAAGGCACTGCTTTTGCGGGATCCGTGGAGTCCTTGCTACGGCGACGGCCGCTTCCTGCCAGTCGTAGCGGTCGCCGGTCTGAAGGGCCTGGCAAACGGCGGCGCCGGCCTGCCACACGGCAGCGTCTGCGGCGCCTGCGACGCTCTGAGCCAGGGCGTCGCATTGGAAGTGCTGCAGCATGAGGTACCGCTGGCCTGAGGCGGGATCATCTGCGGCGATGGGCCCCTCGGGAACCCAACTCACCACGATGGGCTCCTGCGGGGGCGCCACGGCAGTCTCCCCGGGCTCAGGAGGCGGCGTGGGTTGACTGCCGCTGGTGGATCCACCGCTCGGTCCGACGGCGGTGGGTTCCGCCGGCGCTGGCGTCGTCGTGGGCGCAAGCGGGGCGGCTGCCGGTGATGAGATGGCCTGCGGTGAAGTGTCCGGTGTTGAGGTGGTCTGGGGAGAAGTGGTCTGCGGAGAAGTGGCTTGTGGTGAGAAGTCTTGTTGGGAGGTGGCCTGTTCCGTGGAAGCCGCCGGAAGAGAGGCAGGCGTCGGATCGGGCGGAAGACTGTCCGTTTCAGGAGGAATGCAGGCCGACAGACCCAGCACCAGAACAGGAACCAGCGCCAGTCCGATGAGTTGGTTCCGGATGAGGAACGTCATGGCGACCCCGTATCTGCCGGATCAGAATCACGCAGCTATGTGCATAACCACATTGCCGATTATTCTCCCCGGAAGACCTGACGGCCAGAAAAACAATTACTTTCCGAAGTAGGGAACAATCAGGTAGATGCCAAAGAGGACTGCGGCTGCGCAGAAAGCAAAGCAAACGTAGGCCAGGGAGCGCACCAAAACGGGCGACTTCTGCTGGGCATCACCAGCGATGGCCGTGAGGCGAACGCCCAATGAATAGAGCACCACCAAAGTCACTGCGGCCACGAGGGTGACTCCGCCTACCTGCAGCAATTCCAACCATTTCATCGCTGCACATCCTCGCTGGGGGTGGTCTTTCGGGATTTCTTCTTCTTGCGGAACCGCACGGCGTGGCCGGCTTCTTCAACTTCGACGGCATTGTGGTGGCCGACGTGCGATTTGCGGGACACGACGAACATGAACAGGACCGCGCTGGTGCCCACCACGGCGGCGATGATGACGCCGACGACGCCGATGCTCACCAGGAGAGCCGTCAGCGCACCGACAATGGCCGAGGCCGGCAGCGTGAACAACCAACCCAGGGCAATCTTGCCAGCCGTGCCCCAGCGGACAGACGTTCCCTTGCGGCCAAGGCCCGAGCCGATGACTGAGCCGGAGGCGACCTGTGTGGTGGAAAGGGCAAAGCCCAAGTGGGATGAGGCGAGGATGGCCGAGGCGGTGCTGGTTTCAGCGGAGAAACCCTGTGCCGGCTTGACCTCGGTGAGGCCTGAGCCCATGGTGCGGATGATGCGCCAGCCACCTGCATAGGTACCGATGGCAATGGCGAAAGCACAAGCTGCGATAACCCAGAACTGCGGACCGCTGCCCGGTGCCTGTGTCCCGCCTGCAATGAGCACGAGGGTGATGATGCCCATGGTCTTCTGGGCGTCATTCGTTCCGTGCGCGAGGGCCACCAGGCTTGAAGTGAAAATTTGTCCGGTGCGGAAGCCGCCACGTTTCTGCGTGAGCTTGTCGCCTGTTTCGGGATCGTGCCGTGAGGTCAGAGCGTAGGCGAGGCGGGTGCAGATGTACGCCACGAGACCTGCAATGAGGGGCGCGAAGAGGGCGGGCAGAATCACCTTCTGCAGCACTGTCTCGAAGTTGATGGAATGGAAGCCGATGCCCACCACTGCTGCGCCGATGAGGCCACCAAACAGGGCATGCGATGAACTTGATGGCAGCCCCTTGAGCCAGGTGATCATGTTCCAGAGAACAGCCCCCATGAGGCCGGCAAAAATGATGTCCGGCGTGATGTGGATTCCGTCCGACCCCTCCCGGATCAGTCCACCGGAGATGGTCTTGGCCACTTCCGTGGAGAGGAATGCGCCGACGAGGTTGAGCACGGCCGCCAGGGCTACAGCTGTCTTGGGCTTGATCGCCCCCGTTGCGATGGGCGTGGCCATCGCGTTGGCAGTGTCGTGAAACCCGTTGGTGAAGTCAAAGAATAGGGCCAACGCTATTACCAGCGCGACCATGAAGGTGATATCCACCTGTTGCCCAATCTGCAGAGTCGACGACGTTCAGCAGTTTCACTTCCCCATACCTGCCAACCACAGCATAGTTCAGCAAGTGTTCAACTGACTCGGCTTGCGATATTCACTCCGGCGGGCTTGAAACCTTAAGAATCCTACGTGCCTTCCGGTGAGCGGACAAACGTGCCGGGGCTCCGGTTCACCCCAGATATGCCCTGACGGCCGCGAGGTCGCGACGGGAAAGACCCTTGCGGGGATCCGGTGAGATGCAAAGCACACGGTCTTGCTGGTATTCGGCCCAGGATCGGGCGTCCGACTCCTGGCTGAGTTGGTCGTCAAGCCAAATGATCCGCTCGCTGCCGGCACTGGCCAGATCCTTTTGAAGGGCAGTCAACTTCCACCATTCAGGGCCCTCATCCCAGCCCACGCTGGAAAGCACCGGCCAGTCCTGTCCGTTCAGGCCAATGGCGGGGCAGAGGAACTCCGGCGCGAGCCCTTCCCACGTGGTCAACCACACAAATCGAGCATCGGGGTGCCGGGCAAGGTCATTGAGTTCGGCCACAGCCTCGGGAGCAAAAGCGACATCGAGGATTCCGGCGTCAGCAAAGGTCCATTCGCTGCCCCAGTCGGTGGTTCCCTGAGGACTGAAGGGGTTCACCACGCCGTCGACGTCAAGATATACGGACACCGGCGCAACGGTGCTTTTGCTGGAATTCATGGACAATCCCCCTTTGCGCCTCAGACTACGCGAGAACTTTGCCGGACAGTGCCGCCCGCAGTTCACCGTGAATCAATCTCTTGACGTGCGTCATGTAAGTGATATTCTCGGAGTATGGAAAAGCCCACAGTCCATTCCGCCCAAAGCGTCCGTGACATCGAAGCCACCGTCCGCACCGATTTCCGGAATGCAATGTCTTACGGCGGGTATCTGGACCTTGACCGCCTGCTCAGCTCCCAGCACCCCCTCAGCGAACCCGAACACCACGATGAGTTGCTGTTCATCATCCAGCACCAGACCAGTGAGCTCTGGTTGAAGCTGGTCTTGCATGAATTGCTGGAGGCCCGGCGGCTCTTTGACGCCGACAACCTGGGCAAGGCACTCAAGTGCATTGCCCGCGTCAAGGCCATCCAACGAACAATGACCGAGCAATGGTCCGTACTCGGAACTCTTACACCCCGCGAATACGCCCAGTTCCGCGGCTTCCTGGGGAGCTCGTCCGGCTTCCAGTCGTATCAATACCGCGGCGTGGAATTTCTGTTGGGCAACAAGAACCGCGGGATGCTGCGCGTCTTTGAAAGCGAACCAGAAGCACACGCGTTGCTCAGCACGCTCCTGGAGGAGCCCACGTTGTACGACGCGTTCCTGAAGGTCCTGGCCCGGGCCGGTTATGACATCCCTGCCGACATTCTGGACCGGGACACCAGCGAACCGTGGACTTTCCGTCAAGACCTCGTCCCCATCTTCCAGCAGATCTACGAATCGGACGATACCCCTTGGGGCCTTTACGAAGCCTGCGAGGACCTGGTGGATATTGAGGACAACTTCCAAGCCTGGCGGTTCCGCCACCTCAGGACAGTCCAGCGCACCATCGGCTTCAAGGTAGGCACCGGCGGTTCCTCCGGAGTGGACTTCCTGAAGCGGGCCTTGGACCTCACGTTCTTCCCCGAGCTGTACGCCGTCCGAACCGAGATCGGCAACTAACCGCACCGCCCGGCCCCTGGCGCCCAAGACTTCCGAAGGAGAAACCATGACCACAACGCAACAGACCCAAAAGCCGACGTCGGCCGAGTTGGACGCCGCTGATCCCCTCGCAGCCCAACGCGATGCTTTCCACACGCCCGACGCTGATCAGCTCGTCTCATATTTGGATGGCAACTCTCTTGGCCGCCCGCTGAAGGTCACCGCCGGGAATCTGGCCTCATTCGTCCACGACGCCTGGGGCAGCCGCCTCATCCGCGGCTGGGACGAGCAATGGATGGACGAGCCCACCAAGGTTGGAGACCGCATCGGTGAAGTGGCCCTGGGAGCCGCTCCGGGACAGACCACAGTGGGTGACTCCACCTCGGTGATGCTCTACAAGATGATCCGCGCAGCCGTGGATGCCCAGCCGGACCGCGACGAAATAATCATTGACCGCGACAACTTCCCTACGGACCGGTTCATCATCGAGGGCATCGCCAAGGAGCGCGGTGCCACCATCAAGTGGATCGCCGCGAACCCTGCCAGCGGTGTCCGTGCCGAAGACTTGGATGGACTACTGGGTGGGCGGACGGCCGTGGTGGTTCTCAGCCATGTGGCCTACCGCTCCGGGTTCCTGGCCGACGCCAAAGGAATTACAGCCAAGGTGCACCAGGCAGGCGCACTGATGCTGTGGGACCTCTGCCACTCTGTGGGTTCAGTGCCCATGGAACTCGACGAGTGGGGCGTGGACCTCGCCGTTGGGTGCACCTACAAGTACCTCAACGGCGGGCCGGGCTCGCCCGCTTTCGCCTACGTCAACGCCTCGCAGCAAGCTCGTTTGCAGCAGCCCATTTGGGGTTGGATGGGTGCGGACAATCCGTTCGGAATGACGGAGTCGTACAAGCCCGCTCAGGGCATCCGCAGGTTCATCACCGGAACACCTCCGGTGCTGGCCATGCAGCCGATGAAGGACATGCTGGAACTGATTGCGTCAGTGGGAATGGACGCCGTGCGCGCGAAGTCCATCAAGCTCACCGAATACGCGATCGCCCTGTCCGAGCAGCACTTGGTGCCCCTCGGCGCGGAAATCGTGAGTCCCCGGAATCCTGACGAGCGCGGCTCGCACATCACCGTGGACCACCTGCTCTTTGCTGACGTCACATCCAAGCTCTGGGAAAAGGGTGTTATCCCCGACTTCCGTCCCCCGCATGGCCTTCGCATTGGCCTGTCACCACTGAGCACCAGCTATGCCGAGGTTGAATTGGGAGTCACAGCCATCCGCGACGCCCTCTCGGAACTACTGTGAGCCGGAAATGAGTGCTGTCCTTGATGACATGGACTCCCGCCCCGGGAGCACAACGTCGTTGCTTCGTACCGTCATCGGCCTGTACCTGCGTGATGCCGGGGGCTGGATGTCCACCAAGGACATAGTGACCCTCATGGAAGCCCTGGGGACATCCGGAACAGTAACCCGGACTGCCCTGGGCCGGCTTCGCAAGAAAGATGTGGTGCTGCAGGAATCCCGCGATGGCGTGCCCGGGTTCACGCTGACGGACGGCGCGGCAACCATGCTGGCTCGCGGCGACCGCAGGATCTACAACCCGAGGAGTATGTCGGAGTCAGATCCGTGGTGCCTTATTTCCTTCTCCATCCCGGAGACGGAACGCGAGAAACGGCATCAGTTACGGCGCCGGCTCCACTGGATCGGTTGCGGTACCGTGGCTGCCGGACTGTGGATCTGTCCCGATTCTCTGCGCCCGGAAGTGGAGGAAATTCTCGCAGATCTGGAGCTGCGGGCCATGGCCACCATCTTCGTCACCGAAACACCGCTGGTGGGCGGCAGCCTTCAGGACGCCGCGTCCAAGTGGTGGGACTTGGACGCAGTAGCTGAACTCCACAGGGACTTCGTCCGCGAGCACGGGACAGGCAGCGGAAACGGGACAGGCAGTGGAAACAGCGCCGAAGTTCCGCTGCCCGCCGGCCACTCTGTGGAGCCATCCCCTGAGGCCTTCGCTGCCTATGTGCAGTGCATCGACCGGTGGCGGATCATCCCGTACCTCGACCCCGGACTGCCGCCGGCATTCCTGCCTGCGGACTGGCCCGGGGCCGAAGGTGCGGCCTTGTTCAGCCGGATAGTTGATGCTTACGCGGAACCGAGCGGGAAGTTTGTGCGCAACACGCTGCAGGCTCCTGGTGACTAGCTCCCGTTCCTGGCTGCGACTCCCCGCCAGTAGGGTCCCCCGAGATCTTCGATGGGTGTTTTGGCAGTCTCACGGGAGAAGAAGGCAGCTACGCCCGCGATAACCATACAGACGACGGCGAAGCAGGCTACGGGGAGCCAGCCGTCGCTGCCTTTTCCGAGGAGCAAGCCTGCGATCAACGGAGCGAATCCGGCAACCACCAAGCCCAGCTGGTTGCCTAATGCCATTCCGGAGTAGCGGACGGGGGCAGCGAAGAGTTCAGCGAAATAGGCGGGCCAGATCCCGTTGAAGCAGGAGTAGAGCAGCGTCATGTTGACGAACGCAGCGGCGAAGACCAGGAAGATGTTACCGGTGGACAACGCCCCGAAGTAGGCGAAGATTGTCAACGAGCAGCCGATGGCCGCTGTCAGGAGTAGCGGCCGCCGGCCCACCCGGTCAGAGATCCTGGCGGTCAAGGGCATCACAAACATGGACAGTCCGATTGCCACGGCATTGACGGTGAGAATGGATGCTTTGTCGAATCCCGCCGCACCTGTGGCGTAGGACAGGCCGAAGACGGTGAAGATGGTTTGCATGACCGACATGATGGACATGCCAACCACCCGAACCACATCTGCCGATTGAAAGCGCAGGACTTCCCGGAGCGGCATTGGCGCAACTGACCTGCGGTCCTTGGCTTCTTCGAACACCGGTGTCTCGTCCAAGTGGGTGCGCACCCAGTAAGCGATAGCTAGAACCACGATGGAAAGCCAGAACGGTATACGCCAACCCCAACTCATGAGTGCTTCAGTGGGAAGTGCGGCAACGGGAATGAAAACCAGGGTGGCAAGCACCATACCTGAGGCATAGCCGGTCATGACAAAGCTGGTGAAGAATCCTCGACGACCCTCCGGAGAGTGTTCCAAAGTCAGCGTGGAAGCCCCCGCCGATTCGGCACCGGCGGAAAAGCCCTGCGCCAGGCGTCCGACCACCAGCAGGATGGGTGCCCAGACGCCGATCTGGCTGTACGTGGGTAAGAAACCAATGCCCAGGGAAGCAAGTCCCATGACGCTGAGTGTGATGAGCAGAATCTTTTTCCTGCCCAGTTTGTCACCGAAATGGCCCATCACCAGTCCACCCACCGGACGGGCGACGTAGGCCACCCCGAAAGTAGCGAAGGCACCGATCAGCCCGACCGCCGGGTCATCCGAAGGGAAGAAGAGCGGGCCGAACACCAAGGCAGCGGCGGAACCGTAGATGAAGAAGTCGTAGTACTCCAGGGTGCTTCCCAGGAAGGAGGCCAGGGCCGCTTTTCCGGGGGTCTTGCGCAGCGTAAGGGGCTGCTGGGTTGTGCTTGACATGCGATTCTCCTTTGAATGGCGCAGGTTCGAAAATTCCGAAGCTAAAGCGGAAAATCAACGGCGATGATCTGCTCGCTGTTGGGGAACGAGTACTTCTTGAGCGGTTCATGCAGCGGGTGCGTGTTGTAGACATCGAGGTCTTCCACTGCATTGAAATCGGCCACGATCGCGTAGTCGAACGAACGATCATGCTGCAGCACATCCGCTCCATGGGTGAGGCTCAGGAGCCCCGGAATGTTGCCCTTCATCCGGTTTAAGCCTTCGATCCATGCGGCCTTGTCCGCTGCCGGGAAATCCGGTTTGAATTTGAAAAGCACTGCGTGGCGGATCATGCGCCGGCTCCAGATTCAGAACCGGCTCCGGCACCTGCGAATACTGCAGAGACGTATTCGGCGGGTTGCCCGGAAATGGCACGGCCCGCGAGGTACCCCATGGTCATGATGGGTCCCAGTGTGGCCCCGGCCCCCGGATAGCCGGCAGCGTAGGCATTCTCCGTGGTGTTTCCCGCGGCGAACAGCCCGGGAATTACTTGCCCGTCCACGTCCAGGACCCTGGCCGAACCATCGGTGGCAACTCCCCCATTACTGCCAAAGGCGCCGTTGACCACTTCCATGGCATAGAACGGTCCTGTCTGCAGCGGTCCGAGGGAAGGGTTGGGCCACGGGCAATCGTCGTCGCCCCAGTATTTGTCGTAGGCGCTTTCGCCCCGCCCAAAGTCAGGATCCTGCCCTTTCACGGCATACTCATTGAAGCGCGCTACCGTGGCCTGAAGGTTTTCCGCGGAGACACCAATTTTGGCGGCGAGTTCTGTCAGGGTGGGAGCTTCCACGAGGTAGTGCGGCGTCGGTTGACCCGCCCGGTGAGCGAGGACGCCGTAGCGTTCCAGGTAGCTGTGATCGAACACCACGTGAGCCGGTGTGTTCAACGTTTGGTGATGAGGCGAATCCCATGACTGCAGGCACCGCGCGAGGTCGTTGTAGTTCTGTGATTCGTTGGCGAAGCGGCGGCCATGGCGGTTCACCATGAGGGAGCCCGGGCCTTGCCGCTCGAAGCGGAGCAGGGTTCCAATGGGTTCACCATCGCGTGTGTCGCCCGTGATGGCCATCGGCGCCCACCATGCTTCCCGCGTACCGCGGGTTTGGGCGCCGATTCGTTGAGCCATCTTCAGGCCATCGCCCGTATTCGATGGAGGCGAGCACATGATGTACAGCCGTGAAGCCAGCAATGAGTCCGCCAATGACTTGTCCCATTCGAAACCGCCCGTGGCGAGGACCACGCCGTCGTTTGCGTGGAAAGTCTCGCCCGACTCGAGCTCGACGCCCACGACCCTGCCGCCGTCGTTCAGCAGCCGATGTCCGCGGGCTCCAACCACCAATGCCGCGTCATCACGGACCAAGCTGGCCACAAGCATCGAAACCAGTGCCTGCCCCTTGGCCACGAGACCCTGCTCCTGGCGTTCGTTCAGCTCCTGCCACGGGAATTTGGTAAAGGCGCCCCAGTTTTCATATTCCTGCATGGTGAAGGGCGCCCGGCCATCAGAACGAACATGGACAGCGAGGTCACCGAGTGCTTCACGGATGTTGTACAGCTCGGGTTCCACCGTCCGGCCACCTTCCACGGAGCCGGGGAGGTCCTGCCGGTAATCCGGGAAGTTGTCCAGGAAGATGAAACGTACGCCGCATTCGTCTTCGGTGAACCGGAGCATGGTGTCGCCGTAGTTCAGCGCGGCGTCCAGCAGCTCTTCACGGCTCCGGCCGCGTGCCACGGCCCGAATATATTCAGCAGCCGCCTCCTTGGAATCGTTCAGCCCCGCTTCGCGGGCGTGGTGGTTGTCAGCCACCCAGAGCATGCCGCCCGAGACAGCTGACGTGCCGCCCAACAGTTCGGTCTTTTCAAGCACGACGACGGACTTGCCGGCCCGCGCTGCCGTCGCCGCTGCCGTCAATGCGCCTGCGCCGGAACCGACAACTACGACATCGTAGGTATCTGTTGGTGTTCCGTTGATGAATTTCATGGTGGTACCTCTCGACTATGGAATGTGGTCACTCAGAGAATCTGGAGTTCCGGGGTGACGGTGATTTGTCAGCGACATATGTCAGTGGCGTTTGCCAGTGATACTGCTCAGACCGCCGTGTAGCCGCCGTCGATGACAAGTTCTGAACCAGTGGTAAACCTCGACTCGTCGGAGGCCAGGTAGAGGACCCCGTACGCGATCTCGTCCGGTTCGCCCTGCCGGGGAAGCGGGTTTCCACCCACCAGCTGCTGGTAATAGGCTTCCGCACCGATGTCAGACTGCTCTGCCGAGCGGCGGCTCATGCGGGTGTTCATTGATCCTGGGTGGATGGAGTTCACCCTCACGCCGTGGACGCCATACGTTGCCGCATCAGATTTGCTGAGCAGCCGGACCGCACCCTTGGTGGCGTGGTAGAGGGGCACGTTCCGCCCGCCGGTCAATCCATGGATTGAGGAAAAGTTGATGATGCTGCCTGATTGCTGGCGAATCATCCCAGGGACGACGTGTTTGGTCATGAGCCATACGCCCTTGACGTTGACATCGAAGATGAGGTTGAAGTCATCCACAGTGGCAGTGTGGCTGGCTCCCGCCGGGCCGATGATTCCTGCTGCATTGACCAGGACATCCGGGGTCCCGTGCTCGGCACCAACCCTGCGGATTGCCTCTGCCACGCTGGCTTCACCAGTGACATCGACGTCGTACTCGGTGATACCGGGGTGGGTGCCTGGAGCAGCCGTTCCTGCCCGGTCAAGGCTGGCGACCGTTGCTCCGTGATCGGCGAGCAGCCTGGCCGTTGCGCTGCCGAGGTCTCCCCTGCCGCCAGTGACTATGGCAACCTTGCCGGCCACCCGCCCGGTTTTCGATTCTTTCCCTGACTGCATTGCTGTTTCCACCATTACTCCTCCTGCCGCGGCATTGCGGCTGCTGAAACCTCCATTGGATGCAGGGCAGCACGGAATGGACCCCCAAGGGCCGTAAGGTGTGGTGACCGGGCGAGTTGCCCTGCTTGGTTCCACTCTGCCAGCGGGCTGTGAGTGAAACCACAGCGTTACCGATGAACGGGAATCAGGAGTTTCCGTTGCTTTGCCGGAGGGCGCCTTTGAGTTCTCCACGCCATCCCAGTGCGCGGGAGATTCCCCGCGCTGCTGTCATCAACACGGGCACGCGGGTGGCTGGGCTCTCCTCGTTCCGTGGAACCACGACGCTGAGTGCGGCCACCACGGTATTTGCCCGGCCGAAGACGGGAACAGCAATTCCACTGGATTCAGGAACGATGATTCCGGGCATGGAGGCGAACCCGCGTTGGCGGATGCCTGCCAGGTGGCGTCGGAGGTCAGCGGGGTCGGTCAGGGTCGCGTCAGTAAACTTTTCCAGCGTCCGGGACAGAAACAAGTCCTGGTAAGCAGGCGGAGAATAAGCCAGCAGCACCAGCCCGGAGGACGTTCCATGGACCGGCAGCCGGCCAGCTACTTTGGTGATGTCCACCATGGAGTCCCGGGAACCGATTCGCTCAATGTAGAGGACTTCATCGGAATCCAGGATCCCCAGCGTGGTGGAATGCTGGACCACCGATTGGACGTCCTCCATGAACGGCAAGGCAGCCTCGCGGAGGCCAACCATGCGGGAACTCCTGGATACCAGCTCCCACAAGCGGGTGCCGACCCGAACCTCGGCGTTAGGTTCCCGTTCCAGCAGACCTTCACTCAAGAGCTCGTCCACCAAACGGTAGGTGGTTGTCACGGGCAATCCGGAACGCCGGGCCAATGTGGCGACGCTCATGGTGCGGTGTGCGTCGTCGAATGCTCCTACCAGGCGGACCACCCGGCGGATCACGGACTCACCAGAGGACGAGTTGGCCACCTCAGTTCCCGGACTTCACACGGGAAACGAAGCGGAATCTGTCCCCGCGGAAAGCGCTCCGGGTCCACTCCACCGGCGCGCCGGCAGCATCCCGGGCCAAGCGGTGTACCACCAGCAAGGGTGCGCCCATTTCGATTCCCAACCGCCTGACATCTTCCGGGCCCGCGAGTGCTGTCTCCACTGTGTCCTCAACCTCAGCTATCCGGATACCGTAGACATCGGCCAGGACGGCATACAGCGAGCCTGCCTTGGCCAGACTGGACTTGAAGCGGGGCAGCTTGCCGGGAAGCCAGGCGGTCTCGTGCGCCAACGGCTCCCCCTCAATCAGGCGGATGCGCTCGAGCCGGGTGACTGTCTTGCCTTGATCAAGCCCCAAATGTGCTGAAACCTCCGCATCTGAAATCATGACGTCAAGGGCAAGCACCGTGGAGTCCGACCGCAGGCGTTGGGCGCGTGCGTCATCAGAGAAGGACGTCAGCTGGCGGACGTGAGTCACCTTGGGTGGGGCAACGAAGGTTCCGTGGCCTTGGATGCGGCCCAGCTTCCCCTCGGCCACGAGTTCGCTGATTGCCTGCCTGACCGTGGTCCGGGAGGTCGCGTACTTTTCCGCCAGGGCACGCTCGGTGGGAATGAGTGTGCCCGGCCGGAGACCAGCCATGAGCCCTAGTAACTCAGTCTTTAAGAGGTAGTACTTGGGAGTTGCGTGCGCGACATCGCTGGACATATTGGACATCCTACTTATGGACAACACCATTGGTCTATGCCAATGTTGACCCCGTTGGTCTGAACCATGAGGCGGTAACACCTCCGAAGACCATAACTTTTCCACAAAACCCAGGACAGCGATGTCATCCTGCACCAACCAAGGCAAGCCCGCCGACCCGGCAGGGCGGGCTTCGCAGGATCCGGCGTCCTGGCTACCCCCGGGTTTATGTTTGTCCAAACGTCCGTACACAAAACGAAGGGCCGTCAGTTGGAGGAAATACAGCGAAAGAGCTACGAATGGGCGGACATCCTGTGACGCCGGCCGTGCTTGGCCTTCATATTGGCGGCTCCAAAACGCACGCCGTCCGCTCCGACGCAGCGCAGGGCGATGTGGACTCGCGAGGCGGTTCCGGCGTCGAAATCACCGAAGCAAGCGCCAACCTCTCCTCCGTCGGGCACCAAGGGGCTGACGCCGTACTGCGGCGGATCGCCGCAAGCGTGGGCGGCAGAATTCAAGCCGTATGCGCCGGAGCCGCCGGAGCAGATACCCCCGCAAGCCGTGCTGTCTTGTCCGCCCTGCTCACGGAACATTTCCCCGGCGCCAGGATCGACGTCGTGCATGACACCAGAATCGTGCTGGCTGCGGCCGGGCTCGACGTCGGAGCTGTGGTGGTTGCCGGTACCGGCTCCGTCGCGTGGGGCCGGAACCATGACGGGCAGGAAGCCCGCAGCGGAGGCTACGGGTACCTGCTGGGCGACGAGGGCGGCGGCTACTCCGTGGTGCGCGATGCCGTCCGCGAGGCTTTACGCGAGTACTATGCCGGGCTGGAACCGGGAACATTGGTCAGAGCCTTGATGGCGGCGACGGCGAGCGTAGACGCTTTGCAGCTCATGGACTCCTTCTATGCCAAACCCGAACCTGACCATTGGGCTGGACTGGCTCCCCTCGTGCTGGATTTGGCGGCTGAGGGCGATCCTGCGGCCTTGCGGATCCAAGCGGAGGCGGCGCATTCCTTGGCGACGCTCGCGCGCCAAGTCCTGGGCGAGCTGGGATTGGACCTCCCGCTGGTGATGGCCGGTGCCCTGTTGGTGAATCAGAGCCAGCTGGCCGGTGCCGTGGCGCGCAAGGTTTCCGTTGAGGATCCGTCCTCGATCAGGATTCTGGCGCAGCCTCCGGTTCATGGTGCGGTGGAACTGGCCCGCCAGCTGATCCAGGCATAAATCAAGGTGTAGGCATAGATCAAGGGCACGTGATCGCTGCAGCCAACCGGAGTAGTCTGGAATCATGCCCCTCGCGAACGGTGGTTGGTCACAATGACGCGGGCCCGGCGGCGGTGGCTGCCAGCTCTCTTGCTCCCCCTTGCCTTGGCGATTGCCGTGGTGCTCGGATCGGTCCAAGCCGGCGCCAGCGTTTCGCTCCCGCCCAAGAGCGCTGAGGAAATCCTCGCCATGATCGCGCGCACGCAGGTGCGGGCGTTGTCCGGGACAGTCGAGCAGAACGCCGGGCTTGGACTTCCCGAGCTACCTGCGTCTGGTCCGGGCGCGGCCCCGGGTGCTGCCTCTGCCCTGGAGTTCCTCACTGGATCCCACACGGCAAGGGTCTACGTTGATGGTCCTTTGAAGGCACGTTTGCAGATCCTGGACCAGATGGCTGAACGCGACGTCGTCATCAATGGCGCTGAAGTTTGGTTGTACAACTCAAAGGACAACAGCGCCACGCATCTGACCGTGCCAACGCCGTCCTTGGCGGAACTGAAGGACGCTCTGCCTACCAAGCCGACGCCAGGGATGTTTGCGTCGGATATGCCCGCAACAGAGATGCCGGAGCCGGACATCCCCAGGCAGGATGTGCCAACCCCGGAGGCCTTGGCCAGCCGCTTCCTTGCAGCCGTTGACGCCAGCACGGAAGTCACGGTTGCCGAGGCTTCATCAGTGGCCGGGCGAAGCGTTTACTCTTTGGTGCTCAACCCCCGCAGTGACGAAACCCTGGTTGATTCGGTGACGATCGACGTCGACTCCGAAACAGGTCTGCCCTTGGGCGTCGAGGTGCGCGCCAAGGGCCAGGCCGAGCCAGCTTACTCACTTGCGTACACCCAACTGGACCTTTCCAAGCCTGATGCCGCGTTGTTCGACTTCACCCCGCCGCAGGGAGCAACAGTCATTGAGAAGGTACTGCCGGCGAGGCCCGTGCCAAGCATGACCCAGCCATCTACGCCGGAACCTGATGCGCCAGCGTCGGATGCTCCGGCGCCCGATGCAACAACGCCGGATGCCCCCGCCCCGGAAGACCAGCTCACCCCGGGCCATGGCTCCCGCACCCACGGGGCCACCGTCACGAGTGAGGGATGGGGTTCCGTGATCGCCTTGCCCGCTGGTTCTGCTCCGGCAGAACTCACCTCCAATCCTCAACTGTCCCAAGCCCTGCAGGCTGTGGACGGCGGCCGGGCGTTGACGACGTCGCTGCTGAGCGTGTTGATTCTCGACGACGGCCGCGTCTATGCCGGCATGGTGCCTTTGGAACGGCTCCAGTCAGCCGCTGCCGCCCAGTGAACGAATCCCGGACGGCAGCCTCCGTTGGTGCAACTGAGCGAGCGGCTCCTGCCCGGTCTTCCGACCTCGCCATAGAAACTCACGGACTGGTCAAGCGCTTCGGCCACCGGTCCGCCGTCGAGGGTATAGACCTCGCTGTGCCGCGCGGCTCGGTGTTCGGCTTTCTGGGACCGAACGGTTCGGGGAAGACCACCACTATCAGGGTGCTGCTCGGCCTTGCTTCGGCGAACAGCGGGGATATCCGCGTCCTCGGCAGGGAGATGCCGCAAGCTTTGGCTTCTGTACTGCCAGGAGTTGGGGCTTTGGTGGAGGGGCCGGGCTTCTACACATTCCTATCGGGCACGGGTAACCTGATGCGCTTGGACGCCGCCGACCCCCATGCGTCCTCGTCCACCAGACGGCAGCGCGTTCATGACGCCCTCGAAAGGGTGGGTCTCAGTCACGCTGCCGGGAAGAAGGTCCGCGCTTACTCATTAGGCATGAAGCAGCGCTTGGGCTTGGCCAACGCGATGCTCAGGCCGAGGGAGCTCCTGGTCCTGGACGAGCCAACCAATGGCCTGGATCCCCAAGGCACCCGTGAAGTCCGCAACCTGGTTCGCTCCCTCGCCGCAGGCGGAACCACCGTGTTCGTCTCCAGCCACCTGCTTGCCGAGGTGGAACAGATGTGTTCCCACGTGGGCGTGATGAGTGCCGGCCGCCTGGTGGCCCAAGGGCCGATTGAGGAGCTGCGGTCTGCCGGGCAGGCGCACGTGGTGGTCCAAACGCCCGACGTCAACTTGGCCTCCCAGGTGTTGACGCGCCTTGGTCTGGTCCCCGGCGAGGCGCCCGGTACGGGTAGCCCGTGGGGAACCACGGCGGTGTTGGGCACCGGGATCAACGGCCATGTTCCCGAGGAGATCGTTGCTGCTTTGGTAGCTGAGGGCGTACGTGTCCGTGGCTTCACAGTGGAGAACGCGAGCTTGGAAGAGCGTTTCGTGTCCCTGACCGGGGAGGGGTTCGATGTTGTCGGCTAAGGCTAATGGTCCTACCCGGGAGGGCGCCGTGCGTCCCGGCCTGGGATGGGCGCTCCTGGGCTCGGAGCTGGCTGTGCTCTTCCGTCGGCTCCGCACGTGGGCCATGCTGATCGCCCTCGCTGCCGTGCCCATCCTGATCGCCGTGGCCGTCAAGTTATCTTCCCGGCCCACCGCTCCCGGCCGCGGGCCACTCTTCCTGGACCGCATCACCCAGAACGGCCTGTTCGTCGCCGTCACTGCGTTGGTGGTGTGCGTCCCCCTGTTCCTGCCGTTCACAGTTGGGGTGGTAGCCGGAGACACCATTGCCGGGGAGGCGAACCTGGGAACGTTGCGGTATCTGCTGATCGCTCCCGCAGGGCGGATACGCCTGTTGCTGGTGAAGTATGCCGGGGCCGTCGCTTTCTGTCTCGCAGCTACCGCCACCGTGGCGGCCTCCGGTGCCTTGGCCGGCGTCGTGCTGTTCCCCGTGGGGCCGGTGACTTTGCTGTCCGGGGACACCATCAGCGTCGGCGAGTCCTCGTTGAGATCCTTGCTGATCGCGGCCTACATCACTGTGTCCCTGTTGGGACTCTCTGCCATCGGTCTGTTGATCTCCACGTTCACGGACGTTCCGGTGGGCGCCATGGCAGCCACCGTTGTGCTCTCTGTGGTGTCCCAGGTGCTGGATAACCTGCCTCAGCTTGAGTGGTTGCACCCCTGGCTGTTCAGCCACCACTGGCTGAGCTTCGCGGACCTGCTGCGCCAGCCCATCTCATGGACGTCATTCGGCGAGAACGCGCTCCTCCAAGCCGGGTACATCGCGGTGTGCGGCGCGCTGGCTTACGCAAAATTCTCCAACAAGGACGTCTTGTCATAGCTTTGTCGTAGGCTCTTCCCATGGCCAGATTCTTTGACGTGCACCCTGAAGATCCTCAACCACGCGCCATCGGCCAAGTGGTGAACATGCTCCAAGGCGGCGGCCTGATCGCCTACCCTACCGATTCCTGCTACGCGCTTGGCGCCCAGATCGGCAACAGGGAAGCTCTGGATCGCATCAGATCCATCAGGCAGCTGGACGACAAACACCATTTCACCCTGGTGTGTAAGGACTTCGCCCAGATGGGGCAGTTCGTGATGTTGGATAACGACATCTTCAGGAGCATTAAGGCTGTTACCCCCGGCAGCTATACCTTCATCCTCCCGGCCACCCGGGAAGTCCCCAAGCGCCTCCTGCACCCCAAGAAAAAGACCGTGGGTGTGCGCATCCCGGATCATCGGGTGGTCCAAGCTCTCTTGGCCGAGCTGGGCGAGCCCCTGCTCTCCAGCACACTCCTGCTGCCCGACGAGGAAGAACCGTTGACCCAGGGCTGGGAGATCAAGGAACGCCTGGACAACCAGGTGGACGGCGTCATCGATGCTGGCGACACCGGCTCGGAACCGACTACCGTGATCGATTTCTCCAGCGGCGTGGCTGAAGTTGTTCGGTACGGGACGGGCGATCCCTCACGCTTCGAATAGGATCCGGCGGTTCCTGTTGTGGCCCTTCACCGAAACTGGAACCGACACCCCGAATTCAGCGCGACTTGCGCGACGCCCGTCATCTCCAGCGCCAGGGCTGATGGCTGGGAGGAGACCGGCTGCGGCGGGTACGCCATGAAAATGGATAGTTGGCGGTTACCGTCGGCGCTGCTGATACCTATGCTCCCGTACCCGGGAATGTCACCGGCGTGGCCGTAGTAGAAGCCGTTGGTGCAGCGGTCGTCCCAGTGGTCCAGGCCGAGGCCATAGTCGGCAAAAACCGTCCCCTTCATGGCGATAAGGCTCGCCGGGGACATCAATTGACCCCTTAACAGCGCGGCTTGGAATACGGAGATATCTTCCAAGGAGGACACCAGCCCTCCTGTGGCGATCCCGTCCGGGATGCCGGTGCCGGCAGCGTCTACTGTTTCTCCGTCCAGCTGGACGTATCCGTGGATGAGGTCATCGGGGGCTGCGGTGTTTGCCCCCAGCAACTCCGTGGAACGGAGGTTCAGGGGCGTGAGGACATCGGTGCGCAGGACAGCCTCCAGTGGCGCACCCCGAAGTTGCTCCACCAAGCGGGCGAGCAAGGTTTCGGCATCTGACCGTGCCGCAGCAGGCACGTCAGCAGGCAGGTCTCCGGCGTCGCCAAGGAGGTCTCGGATTGTCACCGGGTTACCTGCCGTCACAGATCCGGGAAGGTATGCCGCGACCGAGTCCTCCAATCCCAGTCGGCCCTCTTCCACGAGCTTCATGACGGACACGGCCAAGAATGACCGGTACTGCTCGCCCACAGGGAAACGGTGGCCCGGTTGGACCGGCGCGCGTCCGTCGTGGCTTCGCCCTCCCTCTGCGAGGGTCCATTCTTGCTGGCCGACCTTCGCTTTGATGAGGACAGCCGAGGCACCTTCTTGGAGCTTTTCCCGCGAGAAGAGCTCCAGGGTGGCACGGAGCTCTTGGAACGCGGGGGTTGCTGCAACGCTCTCGGTGGGCGAAGGTGCAGGCGCAGGCGTGAGCGTGGTCCTGGTCGGAGGGCCGGTCGTCGAAGGTTGAGCTGTTGGGGCCGGCTGGGTCTTGACCTCAGTGGTGGGCTGAACCGGCTGTGGTTCGGGGGGTGAAGTGCACCCGCCGAGGAAAAGGCCGCAGGCGAGCAGGGTAGTCAGGCCGCCTTTAGCTGGACGTCGCGGCACGTGCCCTCCCGGCTCACTCTCCCGGTTCACTTTTCCGGCTTACTCCTCCGGCTTGCGTGCCCGGCTCGGCTGAACGCGCATGGGCTCGCCCGGCATCTTGGGGAATTCCGGCGGGAAGGGCATTTCACCCTGACCGTTCTTGACGTCGCGCTCCCACCACTTCAACAGAACATCGATGTCACCGGGGTGATCGTGCATGGACGCCCAGGGGTCCCCCACCTTGGCCAGGCGGTCCGGGACTGTTTTGATGGTGTACTTCGCAGGATCGGCGTTTTCCAGTTCGTCCCACGTCAAGGGGCAGGACACCTGGGCCGTGGGTACGGCGCGGGGACTGTACGCTCCGGCAATGGTGCGGTCCCTGTTGGCTTGGTTGAAGTCCACGAAGATTCTGGTTCCGCGTTCTTCCTTCCACCAGGCGGTGGTGACTTTATCCGGCATGCGGCGCTCCAGCTCACGTCCGGCAGCGATCACAGCGTGCCTTACGTCGAGGAACTCGTGCTTCGGGTGGATCGGCGCATACACATGGAGTCCGCGGTTTCCGGAGGTTTTGATGAACGCAGTGAGTCCGGCTTCTTCCAGCACGGAACGGAGTTCCCTTGCCGCAGGAATGGCGTCGTCGAAGTCCGTACCAGGTTGAGGATCCAGATCGATCCTGAGCTGATCAGGATTATCGGGATCGTTGGCCCGGGACGCCCAGGGGTGGAACACCACAGTGTTCATTTGTGCGGCCCATACTGCGGCCGCCGGCTCGTCGATCACCAACTGGGGATGCGATCGCGCGCTGGGGTACGTCACGGGTACGGAACGGACATACTCCGGGGCGCCCTTGGGCGGATTCTTCGAGAAGAACATCTCGCCTTCAATGTTCCCCGAGTATCGCTGGAGGCTGATCGGACGGTTTCCGTTGGCAGCGACAAAAGCCTCGCCGACCTCAATGAGGTAATTGGCAAGGTCAAGCTTGGTAAGTCCCGCCTCAGGCCACATCACCCGGCTTGGACTCGAAATCCGGACCTCGCGTGGGCCTTGGGGACCAGGGACAGTAACGGTGGTTGCTTCGCTCGCCATGGCCACAAGCTACCCCGTTTTAGCCTTGCGCGTCAGCACCCGGCGGTTTTTGCTGTGGTGGGCAATGATGGTTGCATGCCAAACACTGAAACATCCGTGACCATCGCTGTCGGTGAAAATGAAGTATCTGCCCTCCATATCCGGCCCGAGCAACCCTTCGCCACCTTGGTGGTGGCACACGGTGCCGGAGCGGGAATGGAACACCCGTTCCTGCAGGGTTTCGCTGAGGCGATGGCTGGCGAAGGCGTGGCCACGCTGCGCTTCAACTTCCCCTACCGGGAGGCCGGCCGTCGTTTTCCGGATCGTCCGCCGCTGGCTATCGCCACGTGGAAGGCAGTGATGGACACGGCGGCTGGACTCAGCGAAGGCGAGCCCCTGTGGGCCGCTGGTAAGTCCTTTGGTGGACGCATGGCCTCCATGGCAGTAGCTGAGGGCATGCCCGCACGCGGTTTGGTGTACCTGGGGTACCCGCTCCACGCCCCTGGCAAGCCGGAGAAGCTGCGGGATGAGCACCTTTACGGCGTCACCGTGCCCATGCTCTTCCTCCAAGGCACCCGCGATACTTTTGCGACACCGGAACTGCTGGAGGCAGTGGTGAAGAAAATAGGCGCGACGGCGACTCTGCAATGGGCCGAAGGCGGAGACCATTCGTTCGCGGTCAAGGGCCTAAAGCGTGGCGCGGCCGAGGTAGGGGCATCCCTCGCGCCGGAAGTAGCAGCCTTCCTGCGGTCAAACGCTTAGAGCTGCTTCGGCAGGGGTTCATGACGAAGGAAGGACCGGCGGAAACGGCCGGTTCCTGCCGTGAGGGCGCGGAGTTCAATGGCGTACCGCAGGAGCTCCTGGTCCGGTACTTCGGCGCTGATTTCCGTGACCTCTCCGTCCGCGGCAGTGGTTCCGGTGACCCGGCCCCGGCGTCCGGACAGATCGCTCATCACCGCGCCCACGTATTCGTCGGGAACGCTGATGACAACGGAGGAGACCGGCTCCAGTAGTTGGATTTTGGCCGCTGCGGCAGCTTCCCTCAAGGCCAGCGCACCGGCAGACTGGAAGGCTGCGTCGGATGAGTCGACGCTGTGGGTCTTTCCGCCTACCAGTGTCACCTTGATATCTACTACCGGGAATCCCGCTGATACGCCTTTGAGCATTTGGGAGCGGACGCCCTTCTCCACCGAGGTGACAAACGTGCCGGGAATGGCGCCGCCTACGATTTTGTCCGTGAATTCAAAACCGCCTCCGCGGGCCAAGGGCTCCACCTCAATGTCGCAGATGGCGAATTGCCCGTGCCCGCCGGATTGCTTGACGTGCCGCCCATGGCCGGTGGCTTTGCTGGCGAAGGTCTCTCTGAGCGGGGTGATAACGTCCACGGTCTGAACTTTGACGCCTTGGTTCCGGAGCCTGTCCAGGACCACTTCGGCGTGGGCTTCCCCCATGCACCACAGGATGAGCTGGTGCGTGTCTTGATTGCGCTCCAATCGAAGAGTGGGGTCGGCTGCGGCGACTTTGCCGATGCTCTTTGCCAGCGCGTCCTCATCACTGCGCGATGCCCCCTCTATGGCTACAGGCATCAAGGGCTCGGGCATGTTCCAGGTCTCGATCAGCAGCGGGGCCTCGCGACCTGAGACAGTGTCCCCGGTTTCGGCGCTGGCCAGCTTGCTGATGGCGCAGATATCGCCGGCAATGCACTGTGGAACCGCTTTGAGGCTCGAACCCACAGGCGAGTAGAGATGCGTAACGCGTTCATCGGCGTCGTGGTCCTCGTGGCCTCTGTCCGCCAATCCCCTGCCGCCGATATGAATCGAGGAATCCTCCCTCAGGGTCCCCGAAAAGACCCTGACCAGGCACACGCGGCCGAGGAACGGATCCACGGTGGTCCGCACTACTTCAGCGGCAAGGCGAGCGGTGGGATCGCACTCCAGGGGCTTCAGTGACGAACCGTCGAGGTTCATCACTGTGGGAGCGATCCGTTCCAAAGGCGATGGCAGAGCATCCGTCAGCAGTGCCATGAGCTCGGGAAGGCCCAGACCGGTTTCGGCCGAGGTGGGCATAACGGGAAAGAAACTGCCGCGTGCCACCGCCGTTTCAAGATCAGTGATCAGGTCTGCAAGTGGCAGTTCTTCGCCGCCAAGATAGCGGTCCATGAGGGTTTCGTCTTCGCTTTCAGCGATGATGCCCTCGATCAAGGGTCCTCTGGCTGCTTCCACCTCCCTGGCATGCGTCAGGTCCTCGGCCTCCGCGCCGTGGAGGACACCAATGAGGCCGGCGTTTCCCACAGCCGGGAGGTACAGCGGGAGAACTGACTCACCGAATGCTTCCTGGCAACGCACGACGGCGGCGCTGAAGTCAGCGCGAGGATGGTCCAGTTTGCTGACGACCACCGCACGCGGCAGCCGGATCTTCTCGCACTCTCCCCACAATGCAACGGTGGCGGCGTCGAGGCCGTCAGCGGCCGAGACAACAAAAAGGGCCGCATCGGCGGCCCGCAAACCAGCGCGCAGTTCCCCGGTGAAGTCCGTGTAGCCGGGGGTGTCGATCAGGTTGACCTTGATCTCTCCCACCACGATCGGGGCCACGGACAACGTGACGGATCGTTGCTGATGGATCGCGGAAGGGTCGGAATCACTGACGGTGGTGCCTTCGCTGATGGAGCCCATCCTGGTGATGGCACCGGTGGCGGCCAGAAGGGCTTCCACGAGCGTTGTCTTTCCCGCACCCGCGTGCCCCACAAGTGCCACATTCCGGATTTTTGCTGGATGTTCCGCCGCCAAGGCAGTGCCGTTATCGCCTCGCTTGGCTTCCGTGGCGCCGCCTCCCGGGCCCCTGGCCGTTTCGCGCGTGCCCTTCCCGGACATGGGCACCTCCTGGTGTTTGATCCCGGCACGGAGTCCGAACACCTCCGCTTCGAACGTTAAGAAGGATTGGACACCCTGAAGCGACCACAGGGCAAGGCCTCGCAGGAACCAAAACGGGACAACCGCCGTCGGGCGCCTGACTCCGTTCGCCTACGCGCCTGGCTCCGTTCAACCACCGGGCTAAACGGTGAGCATCCCCCACAGCAACCAGACGGATGCGAGGGTGCAACCGATGATGACCACCGTGAATCCGGCCAGCCAGACGAACGCCGGAACTCCTGTGGTGCGGCCCAGGATGAAGGCGTCGGAAGCCTGGAGGCGTTCGCGGCGTCGGGTGTGGACACCGGCGAGTTTGAACAGATCCCTGACGCCACCCACGGACAGTGCCACACCGAGTGCCAGCACCGCGTAGTTGACGGCCGTGGGCGTCGCGAACAGGATCAGGAGCTGGGCGATGCCAGCGCTCAACACCGCCACAAGGATCCCGGTGAGGTTCCTGAGGAAGATGAGCGAGACGAGCAGGATCAATGCCCCTACGGACATTGCTGCGCCGGACCGGCCTGCCGCAAACGCGGCGATCAGGCACAAACCGACCACCGCTGGCGCTGGATAGCCCCAGAATCCGGACCACGCTGCCCCGAAGGTGCTCCGGCCGCTGCTGACGAGCCGACCCGAATGGTCCAGTCCGATCCGAAGCCCGTGGACGAAACGCCCCGTCATCAGGGCCGCGTACGCATGTCCGAGTTCGTGGACGAAAGTCACGTACAGGCCGAACCACCGCCAGGTGGCACGCGGAATGCTCAGGATAACGGCACATGCGAGGATGCCCAGCAGAGCGGGTAACGGCACCGCTGTGGTGTGGACGTCGGTGAAGCCCCGGGTCACCGCGGCGCACCAATCTTGGATGAAATTCACAGGAATGTCCGCTTCACAGAACGTTCGACTGAAGACGGGAATGCAGTCCGGCTATCAGGATCTCGAGGCCGAAATCAAAGGCCGCCGCACCTCGCTCCGTTGCAGGACCCGCTTGGGACAAAGCATCGGTGAGCGCTGGGTAGCCCTCCGCGGGTGGCGCCCAGACGACGTCGGGAGCTGCCAGGTCCAACGCGAAGCCCAAGGCGAAGCTGTCTATGGTGGATATCGCCGACATCACGTCCCTGCCGCGGAACCCTGCGGCGTCGAGGGCCACAGCCAGGTTTTCGTAGAGCGCCATGACCTGGGCATCCTGCACAGTTTGGAGTACCAAGAGGGGTGCAAGTTTTGGGTGGCGCGCGAAGGCATCTCTGTAGCTTCGGACAATGGCGCGGAGGGACGTTTCCCAATCCTGCTCATCCTCCAGGACGTAAGGGCTCTCGGAGATGATCCGGCCGCGCATGAGCTCCAGAATTTCTTCCCGCCCACTGACGTGGTTGTAGATGGAGGATTGGCTGACGCCGATCCGTTTGGCCAGTTTGGGCAGGCTGAAGTCTCCCGCCTCGTCCACCAACTCAAGGGCGGCGGTGACGAGTGCATCGATGGATATCAGCGGGACCAGCGGGCGTGCCATACGGGTGTCTCCATTCAAGGGTGTAGGTACGACTCTAGCCAGAACTTTGCGTCGAGGTATTGTGCCCGGCATCACAAGGACCTACGATAAACGAAAGCCTTTCGCTTAACGTTCGGCTCCCCCTCGAATTTCCCTCCCCAAACACTCAGAGGATCCCCATGTCTGACCTCGAAACACGACCCCCGGCGGCAGACGCCGGTAATGGGCTCAAAAGAAATGCCATAGGCACCGGCGGCATTGCCTTCCTGGTAATCTCCGCAGCAGCTCCCCTGACCGTGATGGCCGGGGTGGCACCTGTTGCCATCGGCGTCGGGGGCATAGGTGCGCCCATGGGATATGTCATTGCCGGCGCGGTCCTGTTGATCTTCGCCATCTCCTTCATGGCCATGACCAAACACGTCAAAGCAGCCGGAGGCTTCTACACCTACATCACCTTGGCCATGGGCAAAACGATAGGGCTGGCCTCAGCCATCCTGGCGATCGTTTCCTACAACTGCCTCCAAATCGGCGTCTACGGATTGTTCGCTGTCCAAACCCAAGGCATGCTCCGCGCCCTCTTTGGCTTGGATGTGCCGTGGCCCGTAGTTGCCCTGGTAGCCATCGCGGCCGTCTGGTTCCTCGGCTACCGCGGCATCGACGTCGGCGCGAAGGTCCTGGGAGTCCTGCTCCTTGCCGAGACCGCGATCCTGGCCATCATGGGCTTCGGAATCCTGGCACGCGGCGGCGCCGAAGGCATCAGTTTCTCCTCGTTCTCCCCCGAACATGCCTTCACGCCCGGTGTTCTTGCCATCCTGGCTGTCTGCTTCGCCGCCTTCATGGGCTTCGAATCCACCGTGCTGTACCGGCGTGAGGCAAGAAATCCAGACACATCGGTTCCCCGGGCCACCTATATTGCAGTGGGCTTCATGTCCGTGTTCTACGCCTTCATTGTGTGGACCGTCATTCAGGCTTTCGGCGATGGAAACGTTGTTGCTGCTGCTGGCGAACTGGCCGATGGCATGTTCTTTGCCACCATCAACCAGTACGTTGGCCCCTGGGCCGAAGTGGTCATGTACGTGCTGATCGTAACCAGCGTCTACGCCTCCCAGTTGGCCTTCCACAACGCCATCAACCGTTACGTGTACATGCTCGCCAAAGACGGTGTGCTCCCCGCCTTCCTCGGCAGGACCCACCCCAAGTACAAGTCCCCGCACCGTGCAGGGCAGATTCAGACTGTCCTGGCCGCCGTCGTCATCATCATTTGTGCCATCGCCGGCGCCGACCCGTACAAGCAGCTGCTGATCTGGGTTAACACCCCGGGCATCTTCGGGATTGTGGCACTGCAGGGACTGGTCTCTCTAGCAGCGTTCATCTACCTTCGGCGTAACCCGGCCGCAGCTACCAACCGCCTGCTCATTCCTTTGAGTGCAGCCTCGGCCGTTCTGCTGTTCGGCGTGGTGGCATTGATCGCCATCAACATCGAACTCCTCACCTTTGCCGATGCCCTGACCAACACCATCCTGCTTTTGGTCGCGCCCGTTGTTTTCCTTGCAGGCCTGCTGATTGCCCGCAGACTGCGCACCACCCGCCCCCACGTCTTCGCCCGGATTGGAAGCTTCGAAACCCATGACTCCTGACCTCATCATTCTTTCCGACACCATTCACACCATGGATGGGCTGCCCCATAAGGAACCCGTCCAAGCCGTCGCCATCAGCAGCGGGATGATTGCCGCCGTCGGAAGCCGCAACGATGCCAGACAGTGGCAGCAAGCGGACACCCGCGTGGTGGACCTTGGCAACGCGACTCTCACGCCAGGACTGGTGGACTGCCACATCCACCCCGTGTTTGGCTTGGACCTGACCATCGGCGTCGACCTGGCCGGTGCTGCGGCCCTGGACGACGTCCTCACACTGCTGCGGGCAGAAGCAGCGCACGACGGCGGGTGGTTGCGTGGATGGGGGCTGAACCCGAACGCTTTCGGAACAGTGCCGCTGCACCGAAGTGTCCTGGACAGGGTCACCGGCGATCAACCCGCATTCATTCGCTTATTCGACGGCCATTCGGCACTGGCCAACAGCCGCGCCTTGGAACTGGCCGGAATCCATGGCCGGTTCGACTTTGACCAGGCCTCCGAAGTGGTCTGCGACGCAGACGGTGCCCCCACCGGGCTCCTGCTCGAAGCCGCGGCCATGGAGTTGGTCCAGCGCCATATCCCGCAGGAGTCGTTTGCCCAACGCAAAGCCCGCCTTGGTGAGCTCTTGAGGGACTTTGCCCGCTCGGGACTGACCGGTGGCCACATCATGGACCACAGCGAGGAATCCACCGCGCTTTTCCAGGCATTGGAGGCCGAGGGCGACCTTCCGATGCGGCTCCGTTCCGCGCCATGGTGCATGCCGGGCAGCGGTGAAGATACTTGGAAGGAACTGGCCAGAAGTATAGGTACAGGTGGGCGCCGCTGGTCCGTTGAAGCCATCAAGCTCTTCGTGGATGGCACCGTGGACAACGGAACGGCCTGGCTCCATGAACCCGATGCTCACGGACAGTCCACTGCACCGTTCTGGCCGCGTCCCGGAGAATACTCCGCGGCCGTCCGCTACTTTGCCTCCCGTGGTATTCCGACTGCCACGCACGCAATCGGAGATGCCGGGGTTGAACATGTACTGGAGGCCCTGGAATCCCTGCGCCACGAGGTGCCCGCCGACGTTTTGCGGGGCGCAGTCCACAGGATTGAGCACATAGAAACCGTGCCGGATGAGCTGGTGGCGCGCTTCCAGGGCGCGGGGGTGGTGGCGAGCATGCAGCCGACCCATTGCACCCACTACTCGTTGGCCGATCACAGTGACAATTGGTCCACCCGGCTTGGTCCTGAGCGGGCGGACCGGGCCTGGCGCTGCAGGGATCTTCGCGACGCGGGTGTGACGCTGGGTATCGGCTCCGACTGGCCGATCGCCCCCTTCGAACCGCTTCCGATCATCGCGGACGCCCAGTTGCGCCGGCGATCGGGACATCCGGAGCAGCAACCCATCGCACCATCCCAAGCCCTCACCGCACTTCAGGCTTTGGAGGGGTACACCTCCCACGCCGCCAAAGCTGCCGGGCTGTGGGACGTATCTGGTTCCATTACGGTGGGCAAGCGGGCCGACTTCACTGCCTTCGAACTCGATCCACTGGCCACTGCCCCGGACGAATTTGCCGCAAGCGCCGTCTTGGGAACGTTCGTGGATGGCGAGATTCAGTTCATGCTGGAGCGGCTCGTTTAGAGGCACTCCAGAGCGTCTGGCTACATTTTGTTCTTCGTCTTTGCCGTAGCCGGCGCGGTCCATGGGTCTTCGGGCCAGGGGTGCCTGGGGTAGCGCCCACGCATCTCGGCCCGAACCTGGCAGTAAGGACCGGACCAGAAGGATGCGAGATCATCCGTCACAGCCAACTGCCTTCCTGCCGGGGATAGTAGGTGAAACAACACAGGGACCCGGCCCTCGACGAGGCGCGGCGTGCGGTCCCAACCGAAGCATTCCTGAAGCTTGACCGCCACCACTGGGCGGCCGCCGTCGTGACCCGTACTGCGTTGACTCGCACTGCGGTGATCCGTACTGCGGTGATCCGTACTGTGCTGGTCCGGACCGCGGTCCGTAACCTCCGGGTAGTCGATCCGGATACGCGAACCGCTCGGCACCATCAAGCGCTCCGGCACGAGATCTTCAAGCCGCGCGGCGTCTGGCCATGGGAGCAGGCGTCGCAAGGGGTCAACGAGGTTGATGGAGCTTACCGCGGCACCTGTGGCCATCGCCTCCATTTCCGGGCCCAGCCATTCATCAAGTCTGGCCAGCAGTGCCGCCTCGCTGACGTCAGGCCATGGTTTCCCGAGTTCACGGTGCACCATTCCGAGGCGCCGGCGCAGGGAATCGGCTGCCGATGACCAGCCGATCATGGACAACCCCGACTTCTCCAAGGCCTTGGACACTGCGCGGCGCCCGGATTTGGCGGTGGGCCGGACGGGCGTGGAGGACAAAACAATGGCGCCCAGGCTGCGTTCCAACCTGGCCATCACCCGGCCTTGCTCGAACTTCGCCTGCACCTTCTCCGTGAGAAGACCCGGCGCGGCGGCTACCGCAAGTTCGGCCGACAACGGCGCGGCAGAACGAATGACGGCGCCGGTTCCCGCGGCATCACGTCCTTGCGCACGAGACACCTCGGCCACGGCAAGCCAGTCATGCCCGGACAGTGAACTCCCGGCGGGGAGCCCGGCCCGTGTTCCGGACGAGAGCAAGTACGTGGTGGACCCGTCACCGGGGACGCGTCTGGCTATGCGGTCCGGGAAGGCCAGCGCCACCACAAAGCCGGGCGCTTCCCTCGCCGTAATATCCGCGGCCGGTCGAGGATGCACGACGGCGGCAGCCTCCTTCCGTGCCCGCGTTTCGTTCCCTGCCAGCGTTTCCATCCGCTTGACGTCCTCCACGAAACGACGAGCCCCAGGGTCTGATCCCGAGCGCAGCATAGTAAGCAGCTTTGTCAGGTCGGCGCCGGGTGCTCTGTGGTCCCCGGCCACAAGTGCCACAGTTTCAGCGGTTATGCGTCGACCCACTACCGCAGATCCGTCCAGCAAGGCCCGGGCGAGCCGTGGGTCAGCGGGGATGCGGGCTAAAGTCTTGCCGACGGCGGTGACTTTTCCGTCCCCACCCACGGCACCCAGTTCGCGCAGGACCTCCACGGCGTCGTTCATGGCGGCGGCAGGCGGTGTGTCCGGAAGCTTCAGACCAGAACCGCCAGGAGCACCCCAGCATGCAAGAACCAAGGCAGCACCGGTGAGGTCCGCCACGGATATTTCGGGCGTCTGGTGCGCTGGAGCCGCCGCATACGCTTGCGGGTCGTAGCAGCGCACCACGGTGCCCGGCCCCTGTCGCGCTGCCCGGCCGGCACGTTGATCGGCCGACGCGCGGGAACAAGAGACCGTCACGAGTCCTGACATGCCACGGCCGGCGTCCCGCCGGGGTTCCCGTGAAAGGCCCGAGTCAATCACCAAACGCACGCCGGGAACTGTGAGGGACGATTCCGCCAAGGACGTGGACACGATGAGCCGGGGTGACCCGCCGGGTACTCGCCCGGATACCGCCCGGTCTTGGGCTTCCGGACTGATTTGGCCGTGCAACTCGAGCACTTCCACACTGTGTGGCAGCTGCCCGCGAAGGCGCGATGCGACGTCTGAAACTTCCCGGGCTCCCGGGAGGAAAACCAAGGCGTCCACCTCGGGGTGCTGCTTCAGGGCCGCTAAGTAGGCAGCCGCCGCAGTGCTGGCCACGTGATCGAGGAAACTCCGGGACACTCCCCGGGCATCCAGTCGATGCTCCCAGGCAGGAGCCCATTGGACCTCCATCGGGTGCAGCGCGGAAGGGCAGTCCACCACCGGAGCCGAGCCACCGCCGTCGAGCCCTGGGCCGCCCGATCCCAGTAGTGCCGCAAAACGAGGCGCGTCGAGAGTGGCCGACATGGCCACCAGCGTGAGGTCACCCCGCAACTCGCGGACCTCAGCGAGCATGCCCACCAGGAGATCCGTTTCCAGCCCACGTTCGTGCACCTCATCAAGAACGACAGCATGGACGTCCTCAAGTCCGGGGTCGGCCAGGAGGCGCCGCAAAAGGATGCCTGGCGTGACGAATTCCACCACCGTGTTCCGGCCGAGTTTGCTTTCACCCCGGACGGTGTAGCCCACCCTGTCACCCAGGCGGCTTCCGTCCAACGAGGCCAGGCGGCGCGCGGCTGAGCGGGCCGCCACACGGCGCGGTTGGGTCACGACGACGCGTGGCTGAGGGTGCTGTTCCGACACGAGATTGGCCAGCAGCGGTGGCACGAGCGTGGTTTTGCCCGTACCCGGAGGCGCCTGAACCACGGCAATGCCTCCAACCGCTGCCGCTCCCCCCATCGGCGCCTTCCGCCCACGGACAGTGCCGCCGTCGGCCTGGTTGGTTAGGGCAGCAGCGAGGTTCGCGAGGGAATCAGCAAAGACCAGCCCTGTACCCATGGTGTCCAGTCTGAAAGTCACCAGACCATTGTCCCTGCTGCGGGGTATAGGAAAGGCCATGCCCCTCAACGGGGGCATGGCCTTTCTTATGGTGCTGCGTCTTTAGCCGATTGTGGAGGCGTCAATGACAAAGCGGTAGCGGACATCCGAGGCAAGAACGCGCTCGTAGGCGTCGTTGATCTTGCTGGCCGGGATGACCTCGATCTCTGCGCCAAGGCCGTGCTCCGCGCAGAAGTTCAGCATTTCCTGAGTTTCACGGATACCGCCAATCGCGGAACCGGCAAAGCGACGACGACCCGTAATCAGCGAGAACACGTTCACCGGCAAGGGTTCGGCCGGTGCGCCAACGTTGACCAACGTGCCGTCGAGCGTGAGCAGCTGCAGGTACGCGCTGATATCGATGGAGGCGCTGACGGTGTTGATGATGAGGTCGAAGGTGCCCGCGAGATCCTCGAACGTGGAGGGATCGCTGGTGGCGAAGTAGTGGTCGGCGCCCAATTTGAGCCCGTCTTCCATCTTCTTCAGCGACTGCGACAGCACGGTAACCTCAGCACCCATGGCGTCGGCAATCTTCACTGCCATGTGGCCGAGTCCGCCAAGACCCACCACGGCAACCTTCTTGCCGGGGCCGGCACCCCAGTGGTGCAGGGGCGAGTAGGTGGTGATGCCGGCGCACAGCAGCGGAGCGGCGACGTCGAGGTCCAAACCTTCCGGAATGGTGACCACGAAGTCTTCATTCACCACGACGTTGCTGGAGTAGCCGCCCTGGGTGATGGTGCCGTCGCGGTCAACGGCGCCGTAGGTGCCCACGTTTCCCTTGAGGCAGTACTGTTCTTCTCCGGCCAGGCAGTTCTTGCACTCCTTGCAGGAATTCACCATGCAGCCGACGCCAACGCGGTCGCCCACCTTGTGCTTGGTGACGTCCGAGCCAACTTCGGTGACAATGCCGGCGATCTCGTGACCAGGGGCCAGAGGATACTGCTGCGGGCCCCAGTCACCCCGGACCGTGTGGATGTCCGAGTGGCAGATGCCGGCGAACTTGATGTCAATGTGGACGTCGTTCGGGCCAACCTCGCGACGTTCGATGGTGGTCAGGGCCAGGTCGCCCGTGGCCGAAGGTGCAGCGTAAGCGTTAGCGGTAGGCATGTTTCTCCTGCGTGGTTCACTTTGTTGGATGACTCCATCTAACCCTGCTTTCCTGGATGAAAGGAGTTACTGCTGTTAGGGGTACTGACAGGGACTCCCTCAGCGGGCCAAACGTCATACCGTTGAAGCATGGACAACCGGACCGAGACGCGCGACTTCCTCTCCACCCGGAGGGCGAAGATCACACCCGAGCAAGCGGGGCTGGCCGCCTATGGCGGCAACCGCCGCGTACCGGGCCTCCGTCGCGGCGAGGTGGCCATGCTGGCCGGAGTAAGCGTGGAGTACTACACCCGCCTTGAGCGCGGAAACCTCGCGGGGGTCTCGGAAAGCGTGCTGGAATCCTTGGCGAACGCCCTGCAACTCGACGACGCCGAACGCGCCCACCTGTACGATCTCGCCCGTGCGGCGAGCGACGGCGGCAGGTCGAGGCGCCGGCCCGTGCGGAAACAGACCATCCGGCCTGGTGTTCAGCTCACCCTGGATGCGATCAGCGGATCGCCCGCGTTCATCCGAAACGGTCGCTTGGATCTACTGGCGACCAACGCCCTGGGCCGGGCTCTGTACTCGGACATTTACGACAGTCCCGCCGGGCCGCCCAACCACGCCCGGTTCCTTTTCCTCGATCCCCGCAGCCATGACTTCTACGCCGACTGGGAACGCGCGGCCAACGACACCGTGGCCATTATGCGGACCGAGGCCGGCCGGGATCCTTATGATCGGGGGCTTAGCGACCTGGTGGGCGAACTGTCCACCCGCAGCGAGGAATTCCGGGTCCGCTGGGCCTCCCACAATGTCCGCCAGCACTTCACCGGCAAGAAGCACTTCCGTCATCGGATAGTGGGCGATCTTCACTTGCTGTACGAAGCCCTTGAGCTGTCTGCCGATGCCGGCATGACTTTGACCGTCTACAACGCCGAGCCCGGCACCGGCACGGACGACGCTCTGAAATTGCTCGCAAGCTGGGCGGCGACGACTCTCGCAAGCACTGATGATTCAGGGCTTGTCCGGGACTTACACACCAAATAATTCATCAACGTCACAAGGAACCATGGATATCTTTCCCAAGACCACCAGTACAAAAGGACCCGCGGAGCTCTTCACGGGTGACGTCTACTTTGATGTCATAGCGAAAGGCGAAGCGCCCTCGCAGCTCCGGGTCAACATCGTCCGCTTCTCTCCATGCTCACGGACGGCCTGGCACACTCATGTAGCAGGGCAAACATTGCATGTCACAGACGGCGTCTGCTTGGTTCAGGCACGCGGTGGCGAGGTGCGCGTGGTTCAGCAGGGTCAGACCATCTACACACCCCCGGGTGAATGGCATTGGCACGGCGCAGCGCCGGACCACTTCATGAGCCACTTGGCCATGTGGGAAACCGCCAGCGCCACGGATGGTTCGGAAACCACGTGGGGTGAATTGGTTACCGACGAGGAGTATGGATACCCGGAGTGATCGAGGTTGATCGTTTGCCCTTGGGGCATTGACCGGGGTATTCAAGACGCAAATAATAGGGGAAGCGCTTTCCGGCGACACACCCCGATGCGGAGACAACGACGTGAACCCCCAGCACAGCCTCAGCTATGACTACTCCCCGTGGACATTCTGGGGCTCTGCCTCCGAAACGGATCGCGTGGCACAGGATGCCTACCAGAGGCGTTTCGCCGAACGGACCGGAGTAAATATTGGTGAGCGGGCCTTCCTGTCTCCCATGGCAAACATTGATCCCGACACACTGACTATAGGCGCGGATTCCTTCATCGCGGCTCACGCCTACGTCACTGGCACCATCACCCTTGGCGACGACTGCACCGTCAATGCGTTCAGCGTGATCCGAGGAAATGTCACCGCAGGCGACGGTGTCCGGATCGGCGCCCACACCTCCATTCTGGGCTTTAACCACTCAATGGAACCCTTAGAACCCGTCTTCAAGCAGCCTTTGACCAGCAAGGGCATCACCATTGGGGACGACGTCTGGATTGGTTCAAACGTGGTGATACTGGATGGAGTCACCGTTGGGTCGCATGCCGTGCTGGCTGCCGGGGCGGTAGTGACCAAGGACGTTCCTGAATGGGCCATAGTGGGTGGCAACCCCGCGCGGCGGATCAGGGACAGGCGTCACCCGGTAAACCGGGAAACTACGGGTGAGGCACCGTTCGACGACGGGATGCTGGCTGAGCTGGCGGCCTTCGCCAACGCCGCACGCGCAGATGCTCCAGCCATTCTTTCGCGGAGTTGGATTCCTGAAGCAAGCGGCCTTTACATAGACCGGCCAGGTGCTGCACCAACTGTCAGGGCCCACTGCGACGCGATTGAAATAGCGGATTTGCTGCTGGGTTCTGTCCCTCCGCAACTGTCTCAGGACGAACACGTTGCCCGGCTCCGCAAGCTACAAGACCCGGTGACGGGCTTGGTTCCCGAGTTCGGATCCGAGCCTCACAGGGAATCGACCCTCACCTTCGGTAGGGGTCTTGGTACCTACCATGTGCTCTCCGTTGGCTATGCCCTGGACCTGGCCGGCAGCGGTTTCGAGCATCCGATCCACGCGATTGCTGACATGAATCCAGCGGCGGTAGTCGCATCGCTGAATGCGCTGCCGTGGAGGAAGGAAGCCTGGGAATCCGGCGCATGGGTGGATGCTTGGGGGACGGCCGCGTACTGGAATCTGGCTCAATCGCATCCGAACTCCCCGGGTTCCCTTGAGTCGCTCTTCGGTTGGTTGCTGAGCCGCGTCAATTCCACAGCTGGAACATGGGGCACCCCCACGGTCGACAATCGCTTGAAGGTAGTCAATGGGTATTACCGGCTTACGCGCGGCACGTTCGCGCAATTCGGTGTGCCGGTTCCCCACGTTGAGCGGCTCGTAGACACAGTTCTGGCTCACTCGGCGGACCCCCGCTACTTCGCCGTTGGCCGGCAGAACGCCTGCAACGTCCTGGACGTGGTGCACCCCCTATGGTTGGCCTCCAAGCACACCTCCCACCGCCGGGAAGACGCCAAAGCATGGGCAAGGACACAGCTCAAGCAGGCACTTTTACGGTGGCGGACCGGTGAGGGAATGGCCTTCAGCGCTGCACGCGAAAGCGGTCACCAGGCCCTCCCTACCCTGCAGGGCACGGAGATGTGGTTGGCAATTATCTGGTACCTGGCCGACCTGCTTGGCTGTGCTGAAGCCCTCGGATACCGGCCCCGGGGCGTCCACCGACCCGAACCTGCGTACTTGCTTCCCACGCTGTAGGCCTCATTTTCGCCGACAACTTCCACTGATCACCGTCAGAGGTATGGTCCCCTGTCACTGCCTGCGCTGGACACACCGCGGTGAAAATTCTCCCGGGCTATCACTCAAGGTTCCGCTAAAAATGTCAGACCCCAATGAAATGATTTATTCATGGAGAAACTGGGGCAGTCGACGGCATCATGGGCGGAACACTCCCCTGCTGTCGCTGCCCTGGCTGCTTTACGGTCACAGCGCGTCCTGAGCATCCCGCACGGGATCAAGGCAGGGTTCAAGGATTCGAGCCCGCACATCACCGTGATCGAAAATTTCCACGGCACTGTGGGGCTCAACGGAACCGGGCTGCTCGGCGGCGCTGGGAGTCTCAAAAGGGCCGGGCAACTCAACGGTACGGGTAGCGCTAGTGTTTGGCTCGACGGTACGGGCCACGGCACCGGGCAACTCAGCGGCCATGTGGGGCTCAACGACCAAGTCATATTCCCCCGGGTTTCAGGGGCCACGGGAGCCATAGCCGCCGGAATCGGGCCCGCGGACGCCCAGAGGGTATGCGTTTCGGTCCACCATGACGAATCGATGCCCGGACCACGGCTGGAAGCCCGGACCGGACATGACCAAGAGTCTTCTCAGCCCCGCCTACGACCTGACAGAAAAAGTCCTGACGGCGAACGTCCGGACAGCCAGCGTCCTGAACCCTTGGCGGCACTGGGATCAGGCCTGGCTGCGCTTCTCGAGGACGGCGCGGCACTTCTGGACTCCGCACGCTTGTCCGCCACCGCCGAGGCCCGGCTGTTGGGGTTTGTTGAGGCTGCTGACTTTGCGGGCAGGGTCGAGGAGATCTCCCGGTCGGTAGAGTATTTGCAGGTGGTCGCGGCGCAGGCGGTGGAACGGGCCCGGAGGGAAGCACAGCAAGCCGGTCCGGGGTCCTCGGCAGCAGCGCCGGGGTGGCGGACTGGCTGGACTGACCCGCCGACGGGAACGGACATGGCGTTAGATTCCACTGCTGAAGCACCTTCCACGATCGGGGCAGCACAATCAACGGTTGGCTCTAGTTCCAAGGGGGGCGTCTCCGGTGAGGGACACAGTGTTCTGGATGATGGGTATCGGGACGCGGCGCAGTTCCTTCGGGCACGGTTGCGGATCGGTATCGGTGAAGCCCGCCGTCGACTCGCCCTCGCCGCGGACGTCCTCCCCCAGGCAGGGATGACCGGGCAGGAGATCCCGGCCCGACGCGAAATCCTCGCCGACGCTGTCGGATCCGCGTTGGTGCCTTCCCGGTCCGCGACGATCATCAGCACCGGCCTGGACAAAGTCCGGCACCTCACCGATGAAGAGACCATCACCCGGATGGAACACGCCCTGACCATCACCGCGGCCCAGTCCGACCCGGACTTCGTCACCACCATGACCAAACGCTGGATCGACTCCATCGACCAGAACGGCCCCGAACCTTCCGAAGAACTCCTCCGCCAACACCAAGGCGCGTTCCTGCGCAAACGGCGCCGCTACGGACTCCACCACCTTGAAATCTTCGCCACCGACGAACAATACGAAACGCTCACCACCGTCATGAACGCCGCCACCAACCCCCGGCTCACCACCCCCGGAGCTGCCGCGTTCGCAGGCAATGCTGATGTCAACCCAGGCCATGGTGCCGGCGCGGGCGAGGAAACCGGCACGGGATCCCACCTCGGATCAAGCGGTCCGGACCTGGACCTGCGCTCCCGGGCGCAGAAACTCCTCAACGGCCTCGTCGGTGCCTGCAGCGTCGCGATGACCACCGGGAAGCTGCCCTCCAACGGCGGCTA
>NZ_PCPR01000023.1 GCF_002979775.1 Arthrobacter sp. MYb23 | reverse complement strand
GGATCACGATCAGGCAGCTGGGCAGTCAACCCGCTGAGGATGTGTGAGGTCTCTTCTCCTGCAGCCACGTCCAACCTCTCTTCATTGAATGTCTGGGCGCTTGCTCTGTGGGGGCGCTCAAGGAATTTCGTATTGTGAGAATAAAATTCTGCAATTCGAGATTACGTCCGCTGGTGGGCAGCGTCAACACGGATTGCGTAACCAAAACAGTCAACTGGGAAAGCAGTGCCCAAGCAACCGAATGTGACCCTGCATACACGGGGAACCCTTGACGTTACGTGACGTGAGTCATAGAGTGCTTTCACTATTCAATAACTAGATTCCGCATTGTGGAATCAGTACGAAGTGGAGATCCACGATGCAGACGACTTCATCAGTCGGCGTCACTGGTACTCCGGGAGACGCACCAGCAGGTGGCCCCAACCACCCGGCCGTGGGTAACACGGACCTTTGCGCTATTGCTTCCGAAGCATCAGGCCGTACCATCAGCCCCAGTCTTTACAACATCGACCTCGCTCCCACCAAGGCCAAAGGCCGCAAGTGGACCAGCTACAGCATCTTTACCCTCTGGGCCAACGACGTCCACAGCCTGGGTAACTACGCCTTTGCCATCGGCCTGTTCTCCCTTGGTTTGGGTGGATGGCAGATCCTGGTGGCGCTGGGAATCGGCGCCATCCTCCTGTTCGCCTTGCTGAATTTCTCGGGGTTCATGGGCCAGAAGACGGGCGTCCCGTTCCCTGTGATGAGCCGCATCAGCTTCGGCATCAGGGGTGCGCAGATCGCCAGCCTGGTTCGCGGCGCCGTTGCCGTGGCATGGTTTGGCATCCAGACCTACCTGGCTTCGGTGGTCCTCCGAGTGATGCTGGTTGCCATGGCACCTGGCCTGAAGGACCTGGACAGCAACTCCATTCTTGGCCTCTCAACACTGGGCTGGTTCTCCTTCGTGGCCCTCTGGATCGTGCAGTTGGTGATCGTCAGCTTCGGCATGGAGATGATCCGTAAGTACGAAGCCTTCGCAGGCCCGGTCATCCTGGTGACCATGGCAGCGATTGCCGTGTGGGTGTTCATCGAAGCCGGTGGCGCCATCCAGTGGTCCGGCATCAAGGGCCTTGAAGGTGGGGAAATGTGGCTCACCATCTTCGCCGGAGGTGCGCTGTGGGTGTCCATCTACGGAACCTTCGTGCTGAACTTCTGTGACTTCACGCGGTCCTCCACGTCCAAGAAGTCCATCGTCAAAGGCAACTTCTGGGGCATCCCCATCAACATGCTGGTCTTTGGCGCCATTGTGGTGGTCATGGCCGGTGGGCAATACAAGATCAACGGCACTGTCATCGAGAGCCCCTCGGACATTGTGCAGAGCATCCCGAACACCCTGCTGCTGGTCCTGGCGTGCCTGGCCCTGCTGATTCTGACGGTGGCCGTGAACTTGATGGCCAACTTCGTGGCTCCGGTTTATGCGCTGACCAACCTTTTCCCGAGGCACCTGAACTTCCGCAAGGCCGCCTGGGTCAGCGGCACCATTGGCCTGGTGATCCTGCCGTGGAACCTCTACAACAACCCGATCGTCATTGTGTACTTCCTGGGCGGGCTGGGTGCGTTGCTTGGACCGTTGTTCGGCGTCATCATGGCCGACTACTGGCTGGTCCGCCGCGGCAAGGTCAACGTGCCTGAGCTCTACACCGAGGATCCCAAGGGTGCGTACTTCTACAAGCGGGGCGTCAACCCAAAGGCCATCATTGCGATGATCCCGGCGGCAGCGATCGCCATCGCCATCGCCTTCATTCCGGCACTGGCGGCCGCAGCACCGTTCGCCTGGTTTATCGGAGCAGGCGTTGCTGCGCTGACGTTCTTCGCGGTGGCTGACAAGAAGCAGCTCCATGAGGACGTTTCCGGCGAGCCGATCGCCGTCGCCAGTACCCACTGACTCACCGAAACAACAAGGCGTCGCCCGTCCTCCCAGACCCGCATCCAGTTAAGTGGATCCAGGTTATCCGGCAGGGGACGGGCGCTGCCGTTGAGAGGAAACCCATGCGCATCCTTGTCGCAAACGTCAATACCACCCAGTCCATGACCGACTCCATCGCCGCTCAGGCCCGTGCGGCCGCTGCCCCGGGCACCGAGATCATCGGCATCACTCCGCGGTTCGGCGCCGACTCCTGCGAAGGGAACTTCGAAAGTTACCTGGCAGCGATCGCCGTCATGGATGCCGTGGTGAACTATTCCGAACCGTTCGACGCCGTCATCCAGGCCGGCTATGGCGAGCACGGCCGCGAAGGCCTTCAGGAACTCCTGGACGTCCCGGTGGTTGACATCACCGAGGCGGCAGCCAGCACTGCGATGTTCCTGGGCCACAAGTATTCCGTGGTCACCACGCTGGATCGGGCCGTTCCGCTCATCGAGGACCGCCTCAAGCTCGCCGGGCTGGACGCACGTTGTGCTTCTGTCAGGGCCAGTGGCATGGCCGTGCTGGAACTCGAGGAATACCCGGAGCGTGCTGTTGAAGCAATCGTGAGCCAGGCGGAGCAAGCTGTTCATAATGACAAGGCCGAGGTTATTGTCCTCGGTTGCGGCGGCATGGCCGGGCTGGACGAGCAGATCCGCCAGCGCACGGGCGTCCCCGTGGTGGACGGCGTGGCTGCGGCGGTCACCATTGCCGAGTCCCTGGTGCGCCTAGGCTTGTCCACGTCCAAAGTCAGGACCTATGCCACGCCGCGTCCAAAGACTGTCATAGGCTGGCCGATAACCGCAGCCCAAGCAACCTCAGCCCAGCCAGCCGAAGCCGCACGCTGACGCTGCCACCAGCACTTCCCCGAAAGGCAACCACATGACTGACTCCAGCCCGCCCACAAACCCGAGGGTCGCCGTCGTGACCGGGGCCGGTTCGGGTATTGGGCGAGCCGTCGCCAAGCTCATGCTCGCCGAAGGTTACCGCGTTGCCTTGGCTGGCCGCCGTGAGGCGCACTTGCTGGAGACTGCGGGCGACCATTCGGAGGCGTTGGCGGTTCCGTGCGATGTCACAGCGCCCGACGACGTCGCGCGCCTTTTCGCGGAGGTCCGCAAACGCTGGGGTCGGGTTGATGTGCTGTTCAACAATGCCGGCATCTTTGGCCCGGCAGGCGATGTGGGCGAGATCAGCGTGGACGAGTGGGAGGCGACTCTGCGCGTGAACGTCACCGGTTCCATGCTGTGTGCGGCCGAGGCGGTGCGAACCATGAAAGCCCAAGAGCCGCAGGGTGGCCGCATCATCAACAACGGATCCATCTCGGCGCATTCGCCCAGGCCCAGGTCCGCGGCTTATACGGTCACCAAGCACGCCATGACGGGCCTGACCAAGAGCATCGAGCTGGACGGGCGTGAATTTGGCATCACCTGTGGGCAGATCGACATTGGCAATACCCGCACGGAGATCATGGACACCATCGGCGTGGGGTCCGGCGCGCTTCAGGCCGACGGCAGCCGCAAGGTGGAGCCCATGTTTCCCGTGGACGACGCTGCCCGTGCCGTACTCATGATGGCCAACATGCCGGCGTCGGCCAGTGTGGGATCCCTGGTGGTGACGGCTGCCGGCATGCCGTTCGTGGGCCGCGGCTAGCTGCTCCGCGCACTCTGAAGGGGGCCCTGCGTACCGCCACCACCCACTGTGCTTTTCGAATGCCCGCGACACGCCTGTACAGGGGTGTGTCGCGGGCATTTCTGCGTCAAAAGGGGTGGTGACGGCCCGCCTATGCGGACTCCAAACCAAATGTGACTTCCACAATATGGAATAACATTTTCCCCTTGCGGAATGGTGTGAGCGGGATTACATTTGAAAAACCCCCTCAAAATGTGGGGCTGTTCCCAAATGATTGGTTCAGATCAATGAAGATCCCAGACTCCGCGGCGCTGAAGGCGAGTTCGGCCCCGCAGAAGAAAAAGCGGCTGTACCAGTCGCTCTTTTTTCAAATCCTGATCGCCGTCGTCGCAGGTGTACTCATCGGTCATTTTTGGCCGACTATTGGGTCCGCCCTCCGGCCACTGGGCGATGGATTCATTCAACTCATCAAGATGATCATCGCCCCGCTGATTTTCCTCGTGATCGTCACGGGTATCTCGGCAGTGGGCGACGTCAAGGCGGTCGGAAGGGTCGGGGTCAAAGCGCTCCTGTACTTCACCGGCGCCACTCTCTTCGCCCTCGTTTTCGGGCTGATTGTCGGTAACCTCGTTCAGCCAGGTGCCGGCCTGAACATCGATCCCTCCACGCTCTCCCAGGACGCACTCGACGCCAAGACCGGTCACGCCGTCCCCAAGGACGCCGCAGCGTTCCTCCTGGACGTCATCCCCGTCAGCGTGATCGGTGCTTTTGCCAGCAACAGCCTGCTTCAGGTGCTGTTCTTCTCAGTCTTCTTCGGTGCCGCCATTGTGGTCATCGGCCGTGAGCGTTGCCTGCCGGTTATCAGCCTCATGGAAACCGTTCTTGAGCTGATCTTCAAGATCATGTCCTGGATCATGAAAGTGGCCCCTATCGGCGCGTTCGGTGCCATGGCCTTCATTATTGGCCAGTACGGGATCGGCACGCTCAGTACCTATGCCCTCCTGATAGCTGCCTGCTACGGAGCGGCCATCATCTTCATCGGCTTGCTGTTCGTGGTGGCTTGGGGCTTCGCCCGCGTTCCGCTGTGGTCTTTCCTGAAGTACACCCGCGAAGAATTCCTGCTGGCGCTCGGCACTGCTTCCACCGAAGCTGTGATGCCGCGCATCATGACCAAGCTGACCAACGCCGGTTGCTCCCGTGCCACCACCGGCCTGGTGGTTCCCACCGGTTACTCCTTCAACCTGGACGGCGCCGCGATCTACCTTTCCATCTCGCTGCTCTTCCTGGCCCAGGCTTTCGGCCACAACCTTGATCTCGGCCAGCAGCTGGCAGCCCTGGGTGTGCTGCTCCTGACCTCCAAAGGCATGGCAGGCGTACCGGGTTCGTCCTTCCTGGCACTCTCCGCTACCGCTGCCGCCCTCGGCATCTTCCCGGTTGCCGGTGTCGCGCTTCTTCTCGGAGCCGACCGCCTCATGGACTCCATGCGAGTGGTCGTCAACCTGCTCGGCAACTGCGTGGCAACGTTCGTGGTGGCCAAGTGGGAAGGCCAGTTCGACCGCAGCGTCATGGTCCGCGCCTTCAACGGTGAGATCACCAACGAGGACACGGCCATCATGCTCGGCAAGGAAGACGTCTACGCACAGCAGGAACTGGAGCGCATCAGCAGCGGCCAGAACCCGTCCCCGAAGTTCCGCGGTGGACCCACAGCAGACGACATCCCGCAGTTCGAGATGAGCAAGAAGGGGCAATCAACAACCCCGGTGTGCCCGGACTGACCGGATAGTTTTTGTCCAGCCGATGCCCTTAAGACGCCGTCTTAGGGGCATTAGCTGTACAAAAACTCCTTAGAGAGGGAGCAGCTCCGAGAGGTCTGCGCGCAATCCGGACGCTGTTAGCTGGTGGCGCGAAACAGCGTCCGCCCACGTCATCCTGCCGGTTACCAGCGACAGCCAGGTGGCGGCGTCGCACTCGATCACATTCGGGGGAGTGCCGCGCGTGTGGCGCGGCCCCTCCACGCATTGCGTAACTCCGAACGGAGGCACCCGGACCTCCACCGAATTGCCGGGCGCACGTGCGGTGACTTCCTCCAGGGAGTAGCGGACCGCCGTCGCAATCAAAGCGCGCGACGGCGGGTTCCCGGCACCGGAGCCCGGCTCACCTGAAGTACCGGAAGGCTCGACGGCGGCCTGCCAGGCTGCCAGCGCGGCGCGGCCTTCCTCTACGTTGACGCGGCGTCGTGCAACAGCCATGGGTTTCTCCTCAGAAGTACTGGTCGAGCCAAGAAGTACTAGTCCAGCAGGGTGGAAACGGCGTGGCCCAGCCTGATCTTGCCAACCTCGTGGCCACCGCCGAGTACGGGCTCCACCACCCGTTCCAGAACGCTGGAAACCGCAGGGATGTCCACGGCGCCGCTCACGGCCAGGAGAGTCAGTCCCACCAAGGACGTGGCCCGGAGATTCCCGTCCAGCATCTTCACGGCGACGGTTGCGCCCGTGGGCGTCGCCAGGACCAGAACCCCTTCAGCCCCGATTTTCGCCAGGACCTCGAGTTCTTCCATGACGATGGTGTTGGACTCGCCCTTGCCTTGGACGGCCCAGGGATAGTCGAGCATGGACGTGGCGATGGTGGCAGCACGCGCGTTGGATGATTTATCGCCCGGGGACTTGGCCAAGCGGGAGTAGGCGCGGGCGAGGCCGGTCAGCGAGATGGCGGCAACGGGTGCGCCGCACCCATCGATGCCCAGATGGGAGATGGTTTCGCCGCTGTATTCCTCGATCACCGATCGAACACGCTGCTGGAGCGGGTGATTGGGCTCAAGATAGCTGCGCAGGTCCCAGCCGTTTTCGGTGCACGCCCACAGGAACGCGGCATGCTTGCCGGAGCAGTTGAAAGCCAGCTTGGATTGGCCGCGCTCTGACCGGACCAGCCAGTTGCGGGCCGTTTCGTCCTGGGGCCAGGCCGTGGGGCACTGGAGGTTTTCTTCCTTCACGCCCGCTGCTTTGAGCATCCCCTCAACAATGTCCATGTGGTCCAGGGATCCAGTGTGGCTGCCGCAAGCCACAGCAACTTGTGCGCCGCGCAGGGGCACCCCGGATTGCATGGAAGCCAGCGCTTGGAAGGGCTTGAGGGTGGAGCGGGCGAGGACGGGGGCGTCGATGTCACCAAGGCGGATGACTACCGACCCATCACCGGCAAGAACCACGGCCGCGCCGATGTGCCTGGACTCAATAAAGCCACTTCGTTCGATCACTGCCAGTTCCACCGCGGACTCAACGTTGAACGTTTCATGCGAACTTATGGGCATACAGCCAAGTCTAGGGGCGCGGCGGGTGGTTCCCCGGTCATACGCGCGCCCGCGCGCGTGATCCCGTGCACGTGCTCCTCTGCACGCCCGGCCGCGAGCCCGGCTGCACGCCCGGCCGCGAGCCCGGCGCCCCGCCCGGCCGCACAGTGCCCGTCCCGCTTTACGGGGTCCGGTGAATGACACAGCTTAGGCGGCTCGCCCATCACAAAGTACCCTTGAGGACTGTGAAGGTACTCGTCATTGGCCCAGGCGGCCGCGAACACGCCATTGTCCGCTCTCTGCTTGAAGATCCCAACGTTTCCGAGGTCCACGCGGCCCCGGGCAACGCGGGCATCAGCAAACTCGTTCCCACCCACGCGATCGATGGGAACAACCCGGAAGCCGTGTCCGCCCTCGCCACCAAGCTGGGCGTGGACCTGGTGGTGGTGGGCCCTGAGGCGCCGCTCGCCGCCGGGGTTTCCGACGCCGTCCGCGAGGCCGGGATTCCGGTGTTCGGTCCTAGTAAGGAAGCAGCCCAGCTGGAAGCTTCCAAGGCCTTCGCCAAGCAGATCATGGCTGAAGCCAACGTTCCCACGGCCATGGCCCGCGTTGCCACCAACGCTGAGGAAGCTGCCGACGCGTTGGACACCTTCGGTGCTCCGCACGTCGTTAAGGATGACGGTCTGGCCGCCGGCAAGGGCGTAGTGGTCACCAAGGACCGCGACGAAGCGCTGGCACACGCCCAGGCTTGCTTCGACGCTGGTGGAACCGTGGTCATCGAAGAGTTCCTGGATGGCCCCGAGGTCTCCCTGTTTGTCCTCTGTGACGGCCGCACCACTGTCCCGTTGTCCCCGGCGCAGGACTTCAAGCGCATCTTCGACAACGACGAAGGCCCCAACACCGGCGGCATGGGCGCGTACACCCCGCTTGAGTGGGCTCCCGCGGGCCTGGTCCAGGAAGTCATCGACCGCGTAGCACAGCCCACCGTGGATGAGATGGCACGCCGCGGCACCCCGTTTGTTGGCGTGCTGTACTGCGGCCTCGCCCTGACGTCCCGCGGCACGCGCGTCATCGAATTCAACGTCCGCTTCGGCGATCCCGAGACGCAAGCCGTCCTGGCACGCCTCAAGACCCCGCTCGGTGCGCTGCTGCTGGCAGCTGCCAAGGGCGAACTGGACACCGCAGAAGAGCTGCGCTGGTCCAAGGACACGGCAGTCGCCGTCGTCGTTGCCGCCGAAAACTACCCGGACGCACCCCGCACCGGTGATCGCATCCGCGGCCTGAAGAAGGTTGACGAGCTGGACGGTGTCCACGTGGTCCACGCCGGCACCAAGCTGGACGACGAAGGCAAGGTGGTCTCCGCTGGTGGCCGCGTCCTTGCGGTGGTCGCGCTCGGTTCCGATCTGGTGGAGGCCCGCGAGAAGGCGTACGACGGCGTTGAGCTGGTTCAGCTTGAAGGCTCACAGTTCCGTACGGACATCGGAGGCAAAGCCGCACGCGGCGAAATCCGTGTGCCGTACACCGCAACCGGAACCATCCCGAAAGTGCAGGCCTGAGCATGACTGAAGGCATCCCCACCGGCGGCTTCGAAACCGAAACGTTGGATCTCCCGGGCTGGACACACGTCTACTCCGGCAAGGTTCGCGATCTCTACGTCCCGGCCGACGAAGCCATCACGGAAAAGATCGGCCAGGAATGCGTCCTGGTGGTGGCCAGTGACCGCATCAGCGCCTACGATCACGTGCTGAGCAGCGAGATCCCGGACAAGGGCCGCGTCCTGACGCAGTTGAGCCTGTGGTGGTTCGATCAGTTGGATGTTGAGCACCACGTGCTGGCGTCCACGGTTGACGGTGGCGTTCCCGCCGCCGTCGAGGGCCGTGCCATGATCTGCAAGAAGCTGGACATGTTCCCGGTGGAGTGCATCGCTCGCGGTTACCTCACCGGCTCTGGCCTGGCCGAATACAAGGTATCCCGCACGGTGTGCGACATCCCGCTGCCGGAGGGCCTGGTTGATGGTTCGCGCTTGGAGAAGGCACTCTTTACGCCCTCTGCCAAGGCCGAAGTGGGCGAGCACGACATCAACATCACTTATGACGATGTTGTGGCCATGGTGGGCGACGACATCGCTGCCCGCCTGAGCGAACTGACCCTGAAGATCTACACCCGCGCCGAGGAGATCGCCCGCGAACGCGGCATCATCCTGGCTGATACCAAGGTGGAGTTCGGGATTGACGCAGCCACTGGCGTGATCACCCTGGGCGACGAGGTCCTCACCCCGGACTCTTCACGGTTCTGGGATGCGTCCACGTACGCGCCGGGTCAGTCGCAGCCTTCGTATGACAAGCAGTACGTCCGTGACTGGCTGACCTCAGCAGAGTCCGGCTGGGACAAGTCCTCGGACACTCCGCCGCCGGCTCTTCCCGCCGAGGTGGTGGAGCGCACCCGCGCCCGCTACGTGGAGGCTTACGAGAAGCTCACGGGCCGCACCTTCGCCTAAATTACCCAACTGAGTCGCAGTTCAGGTCGTTATGAGCCCTCATAACGGCCTGAACTGCTACTTAGTTGGGTTGATCAGGCCTGAGAGTGTTCCGGGTGTGTTGCAGCGGCCCGGCGCTCAGCGAGGCGGATCTCCAGAACCGCGTCCATGGCCTGCTGAACCCGGTCCGAAGCTCCCGCCGCGCTGAAGTCGTGCTGGGCCTCTTCCAGGAACTGGAGCGCCTCAGCGGCTTCCCCTGCAGCTTTCAAGGACTTACCCAGCAACAGCGACACTTCGCCGGCGGTGTGCCGGGCCAGCACCTTGCGGTCTGCGTAAATTTCGCGGAGCTTCTCCACGGCTGCAGGGATGTCCCCGGTCAGGTACAGCCAGCGGGCGCGGATGAACGCGACCTCCAACTGGTCAGTCTTGTTTCCGCCCACAATGGACAGCGCGAGTTCCGCACGCTCAATGGCGGACAACGTTTCCGGTTCCACAATCCCGGAGGACAATCGAACGGCTGCCGACGCCTTGTTGAAACGGGCCCACAGTTCAATGTCGTTGGCGGGGGAGAGGAGCTTGGCTGCACGCTCGTGGTGCTTGATGCCCTCTACATAGTCGTGGCGCATGAAGGCGACGTTGCCAACCACCCAAGCCACTTCGCCGGCCAGCTGTGACATGGAGTGCTCGTCCATGTGCTCGATCATCGCCAGGCAGTACTCCCAGGCTTCGTCCAGCTTGCCGCTCTCGGCAAGAGCACCGATCAGCGCGCGGTGCGCACCGATGATGAGCGTTGATCCCTTGGGCAGCTGCTCGCTGAGCTTGACGGCTTGTTTGGCATGCTCGACGGCGGTGGCCAGCTGACCTTGTCCGTGACACACGGCGGCAAGCATCTGCCAGGCGCGCACTCCCAGGCCTGCGGATTCCGTAGCCATGGGGTGTTCCAAGAGATGCTCAACAATCTGCTGGCATTCCTTCAGCTGCCCTTGCTTCATCACGCACTCGGCCTGCATGTACGTCATGTTCCACCAGGCGCTGTTGTTCTTGGCCTCGAGGGCAATCTGCGCTGCGGTGGCTGCGTGGCTGGCGGCGAGCTGATAGTCGCGGAGGTCCCATGCCTGCCTGGCGTACAGGCCGGCGAGGACGTACTCGGCGTCGCTCACGGAAACGGGTTGGCTCCACGCTTCAAGTGCTTTGGGCGCCAGCTCCAGACGGCGGGCGAGCTCCTCAATGACTTCGGCCGTGGGCTCACGCCGGCCCGTCTCAAGCAGCGAAATATAGCTCGGTGAGTACAGGTTCTTGCCGAGCTCTGCCTGCGTCAACCCACGTTCGAGCCGTTCGGCACGTAGCTTCTCGCCGAATCCGTTTCCCACGGGTCCCTCCTACAGGTGTCTTTTGACCAAAACCTTGACAGTCTCTGTGGAAAACATTTTACAATGTATGTCAACAGGGACCGTGCAATTTCCGTAACGAATCCGACTCGCATTGGGGTACATCAACATGTTCAAGAAAATCATTGCTTCAGTGGCCGTGGCGGGCGCACTGACGTTCGCGGTTGCGGCTCCCGGTGTTGTCTCTGCTGCTCCCGCAGCAGATTCCAGCACAGTAAGCGCCATTGGTAACTGGCCGGACCCTATGCGGTCCACCACCACGGTGCCCAAGAAGGACAAGGCCGAGACGACCATCACCACGATGTCCATCGGTAACTGGCCCGACCCTATGTAAAACAATTGTAGTAAAAGAAACCCCGGAGCGTGTCGAGCGATGCTCCGGGGTTTTCTTTGTGCCCTACTTTCGTGGGCCAGTGAAATCATAGTGAGACGCAGCAGAAGCGCCAACCGGCGGGATAGTACATGTGGATAAGTGCGGGGGCATTGACCGACTTAAAGCAAAAATGGCGCCGATTTCTCGACGCCATTTTCGTGTTTGGTCGGGATGACAGGATTTGAACCTGCGACCTCTTCGTCCCGAACGAAGCGCGCTACCAAGCTGCGCTACATCCCGATCCGCTGCGAAAGCAACTGTTCAAGAATAGCCGAAACGTCCCGTGATGCGAAATCGGGGAGCCGGTGTGCCTCGTCACAGCCGCTTACCCGGAGGAGCTAGACCAACGAGTCCCGCCACGCCCCGTGCAGCTGGGCAAAGCGTCCACCACCGCTGATCAGTTCAGCGGGAGTTCCATCCTCCACAATTCGGCCATCGTGGACCACAAGAACCCTGTCGGCCGTTTCCACGGTTGAGAGACGGTGGGCGATGATGATTGCTGTCCGGGCTCCCCGGCCACCGGCCACTCCCTCCAAGAGGTTGGACAATCCCTGCTGGACCATTCGTTCAGAGGGGATGTCCAAGGAGGACGTTGCTTCGTCCAGGATTAGCACAGCCGGTGCGGCCAGGAAGGCCCGGGCGAAGCCGATGAGCTGGCGTTGACCGGACGACACCCGTCCACCGCGCTTGTTGACATCCGTGTCGTACCCATCGGGGAGGCTCATGATGAACTCGTGGGCTCCCACCGCCGTAGCTGCGGCCTCGATTTCGGACCGCGAAGCCTCGGGCCGGCCGAGGGCAATGTTGTCCGCCACGGAGCCGCTGAAAAGGAAGGCTTCCTGCGTCACCATCACCACAGCGCGCCGGAGGTCTGTGGTGGAGAGGTCGCGGAGATCGATGCCGTCCAGGGTGATGGCCCCGGATGTGACGTCGTAGAAGCGGGCCACGAGTTTGGCCAACGTCGATTTGCCGGCGCCCGTCTGGCCCACCAAGGCAATGGTTTGCCCGGCCGGAATGTGCAGGTCCAGTGTGGGAACAACCACCTTGCCGTCGCTGTAGCCGAACTCCACGCCCTTGAAGTCGATTTCGCCGCGTGAGCTCTTCAACGCCACGGGGTTCTTCGGCGGACGGACGGTGGGAATCTCCTCAAGGAGGCCGGACACCTTTTCCAGCGCGGCCTGGGCGCTCTGGAACGAGTTGTAGAACATGGCCATCTGGTCCACTGGCTGGAAGAAGCGCTTGGTAGACAGGATGAGTGCCAGCAGCACGCCAACCGCCAGGTCACCCTCCAGCACCCTGAAGCCGCCAAACAGCAGCACAACGGCCACGCAAACATTGCCGATCAACACCAGGCCGGGCTGGAAGATGCCGTTCAAGTTGATGGAGCGGACGGTGTTCTTGCGGTAGTCCTCGGCCAGCTCGCCGTACCGGGAGGCATTCTCGCGCTCTTTGCGGAACGCCTTCACCGCACGGATACCGGTCATGGTCTCCACGAAGTGCACGATCAACCGGGCAGAGACCACCCGGGATTCACGGAACGCGATCTGGGAGTGCTTCTGGTACCAGCGGGCCAGGAAGAACATGGGGACGCCGGCTGCCAGGACAATCAACCCGCTGCGCCAATCGAGCGCAAAGATGGTGAAAGCGGTGAAAACCATGAACAGCATGCCGGATGCCAAGGAGCTCACGCCGGAATCCAAGAGTTCGCGCAGTGCTTCCAGGTCCGAGGTCTGCCGGGCGATGATGCGGCCCGAGGTGTACTTCTCATGGAATTCCAGGCTCAGCCGCTGGGTATGCCGGAAAACCCGCAGACGCAGATCCAGCAGCATGGCCTGACTGAGCCGGGCAGTGGAGGTCACGTACAGCGCAGTCATCCCAGCCGTGGCGATCGCGGCGGCCAGGTACAGCGAACCAGCCAGCACCAAGGGCCCGTTGTCGCCCGCCTGCAATGCCGGAAGGGCGTTGTCGATGCCGAAGGCGATCAGCGCGGGCCCGGCAACCCGGGTGAGCTGCGAGACCACCACCATCGCGATCGTCAGCCAGAAACGCAGCCGCACCGGACGGATGAGCGAGGCAAGCAAGGTGAGCGACCGGCGTCGTACGGCTTTGCTGTCTGCTTTGGTGAGGAGTGTGTTGTCCTCGTTGGCGGTTCCAAACGTTGCGGCACTCACCGGCGGGCCTCCTCTGCTTCTTCGAGCTCGTCCAGCTCGGTGTCCAGGTCCTTTGGACCCGCGTCCAGGCTGGCGATGACGTAGCGGTAATGATCGTTCTCAGCCAGCAGTTCCGCATGGGTCCCGACGGCGGTGATGGTCCCGTTTTCGAGCAACGCCACCCGGTCCGCCAAGGCCACAGTGGAGGGCCGGTGCGCGACGATCAGGGTGGTGGTCTCACGAAGGACTTCCCGCAAGCGGGCCTCCACGCGTTCCTCGGTATTCACATCCAGGGCAGAGAGAGGATCGTCCAGAACCAGCACCTTGGGCTTCGCGGCGATGGCTCGGGCCAGGGCGATGCGTTGCCGCTGGCCGCCGGACAGGCTCAACCCCTCTTCGCCGATCAGGGTGTCCACGCCCTCAGGCAACGAATAAGCGAACTGTGCCTGGGCCACGTCCAAAGCCTCGTCAAGGGCAGCATCCGTGGGATCGGGGGCTCCGAGGAGGACGTTGTCCCGGACTGAGCTGGAAAACAGCGTGGTGTCCTCGAACGCCACGGCGACGATCTTGCGGAGTTCATCGATTTCATAGTCGCGGACATCAACGCCATCAATGGTCACGGCGCCCTCGGTGACGTCATACAGGCGGGGGACCAGCTGGAGCAGCGCGCTCTTGCCGCTGCCTGTGATGCCCACCAGGGCCATGGTCTCGCCGGGGCGGATGTCCAGGGTGACGTCGTGCAGGAGGGTACCGCCGTCGTCGAACCCGAATCCTGCATGCTCAAAGCGCAAGGCGCCCTTCACGATTTCCGGAACCGTGGCCTTGTCCGGGGAGGTAATGGTGTTTTCCGTGTCCATGACCTCGAAGTGACGGTCCAAGGCGGTCTTGGCGGTCAGCGCCATGGCCAGGAGCATGCCCGAGAATTCCACTGGCGTGGCCACCACGGCGGCTGTTGCGAAGAACGCCACCAAAGCGCCGATGCTGAGTTGTCCGCTCGCGGCGAGCATGATGCCCACCACCAGCCCGACGCCCAGGGCCAGCTCCGGCAGCAGCGTCACCACCAGTGTGAACCCGGCTTGCTGCTTGGCCTTGGCGATCTCCGTTTGGCGGAGTTCCTCTGCTTGGCCGTTGAAGTTTTCCAGCGCTTCGCGGCTTCGGCCGAAAGCCTTCAGGACGCGGATGCCGTGGACGGATTCCTCCACGGTGGTGGCGAGATCGCCGGCCTGGTCCTGGCTGAGGCGGGTGACCAAGCTGAAGCGGCGGCGGAAGCGGAAGGAGTTGATCATGATCGGCACGGCCGCTGCCAGGAAGATCAGGGCCAGCTGCCAGCTCATGGAGAACATCACGCCGACGCCGATGATCACCGTCAGCGTTGTGACCACCAACATGATCGCGCCGAACGCCATCCAGCGGCGCAGGAAACTCAGGTCCGTCATGGCGCGCGAGAGCAACTGACCGGAACCCCAGCGGTCGTGGAACGCCACGGTGAGCTGCTGCAGATGGCCGTACAGTGTGACGCGCATCCGGGTTTCCACTGTGGTGGCGGGATTGATGACGAACTGCCGGCGCAAGGCCACCAACCCGGCTTCAGCAATGCCCAAACCAAGAATTACGACGGCGGCAATCCAGACGGCGTCCGTGGAACCGCCGGGCTGCAGGGAGTTGTTGACCAGGACCCGCAGCACCTGCGGAATGGTCAGTGCGACGATGCTGGCCAAAAGGGCGCAGGTCAGACCCATGAATAGTCGGGGGAGGATGGGCCGCACATGGGGGTACAGGCGGCCGACGGAGGTAAAGAAAGACGTTTGCTTGGACATGCCCGCTTCTCAACAGCTGGATCTTCAGATGGTGCGGAGGTAGTTTCCCGTAGCAACTACCCTATGCCATGGCGTGATTCGTTTCACAGGACCACGCAACGTTGGTGAAATGTTTGACCCAGTTATTGAGAATCGTAATGATCCCCAGGACTTCAGCTGCGCGGCGTGAGCGTCAGCAGGACTGCTTCCGGGCGGCACGCGATGCGGACCGGCGCGAAGCGCGAGGTGCCGATGCCGCCTGAGACATTGACCGGCGTCGTGAAGCTATCACTTTCCCAGTCGTGAAGGCCCTTGGCACGCCAATTGGGGAGATCGCAGTTTGCCACCAGGGCACCGTAGCCGGGGATGCAAATTTGGCCACCGTGCGTGTGGCCGGCGAGGATCAGGTCCGCTCCGGCCTCAGTGAAGTGGTCCAGCACGCGCTGGTACGGGGCGTGAATGACGGCCACCTTCAGGTGCGGGCGGGCGTCCTGATTGACCGTACCTCGGGGCCAACCGGCATAACGTTCACGGCCCAGGTGCGGATCATCAACTCCCGAAAAATCGAACCGCAGCCCGTTCAGCACCACTGACTGCGCACGATTGGTGAGGTCGATCCAGCCGCCCATGCCGAACGCCGAGCGGAGCTTGGGCCAGTCGAGCTGAATGGGTTCGGTCTTGGGCTTGGATGGACCACGGAAATACCCCGCCGGATTCTTGATCCGCGGGCCGTAGTAATCGTTGGAACCCGGAACGAAAACCCCCGGGAACTCCAGGAGCGGCCGAAGCGCCTGGATCAGGGGATCGATGGCCTTGGCGTGGCTCAGGTTGTCACCCGTGTTGACCACGAGGTCGGGCTTCAGATCTGCCAGCGATTGCAGCCACTGGGTCTTCTTGTCCTGGCCCGGGACGAAGTGGATATCGCTCAGGTGCAGGACGCGGAGCGGTTTGGTGCCCACCGGAAGAATGGGCAGGATTTCGTGACGGACCTCGAACTGGTCCTTCTCCCACCAACCGTAAGCTGCCGCGGCTGTGCCTGCTGCTGTTCCGACGGCAGCAGTGACGGCGAAACCGCGCCCGACGGTGCGGACGCGGTTTGCCAATGAATCTCTAAACGTCATGGTCAGTTCTTATTACCGTTGCCGTTATTACCGTTCCCGCTGTTGCCGTTTCCGTTGGACGGTGCCGGATTGGCCGGGGGGTTATTGGACGGCGTGTTGTTGCGCTGCGGAGTGGGAAGTCCCGTCAGGTTGGACGGCGGTGCCTGGAACGGGTTGGTTCCATAGGCCGGAGCTACCGCCAACATGTAGTTGGTGAACTGCGGACCGGCAATCATGTAACCGTCGATGGCATCGTAGGACTTACCGTTGATGGTTAGGTTACGACCCGGACGGAGTTGGTCGCCTAGGGGGTCGCCGAACCAGGAGGCTGTAGCCAAACCCGTGGTGTAACCGACAACCCAGGTGGAACCGTTGGAGTCGTTGGTACCGGTCTTGGCCGCCACCGGGAAGTTCTTGGAATTGAGTGCCGGACGTATGAGGGATCCTGAACCTTCGTCCAGCACCTTGCCCATGGCATAGGCGACGCCTCGAGCAACCTCTGGCTTTACGGCATCTTTACAGCTGGACGACTGCGCAGGCAGTTCCGCGCCGGACTGGTCCTTGACGGACGTAATGGCGATCGGCTCGCAGTACTTCCCGTCAGCGGCGAACGTTGCAAAGGACGCTGCCATGGTCAGAGGCGCGGTCTGCGTTGCGCCAATCAGGTTTGACAAACGGGTCATCTGAACCTGCGGGTTCGGATCCGTAATCTTACCCGTGTCATCACGGGCAGGAAGTCCGCCGTGGATTCCGGTGGCATCCACAATTTGCTGGATTCCGCAAAGGTCTACCTGGGCTGCCGACGCGAACGTGGCCGTGTTGATGGAGTTCTTAAGGCCCCAGAGGACCGTCATGTTCCGGTAGTACTCCGGGCTGGCATTTTGAAGATCGAAGCTGCCCGGCACGTTCGCATCATAGAAACCGTCTGTCGGTGTTGGACAGGTGTTTTTCCAAGGGAAGTTCTGTTTGTATTTGCGAACCGAAGCGTTGATGGTTGTCTCCATCGACTTACCCTCGTTCAGCCACTGGGCGAACGTGAAGGGCTTCATGGTTGAACCGGGCTGGAACCCGCCAATGCCATTGAGGTCATTGCCGTCCTTATCCAGGACATCCACGTTGAAGTTCTGCGTCTGATCGAACTTGCCCTCTTGAGGCAGCCAGACGGTGTTCTGGGCCATGCTCACGATCTGGCCTGTGCCCGGCTGGACGGAGACTATCGAGGCGCCCCACTTGTCCGGGTTGGCACCCGCCGTCGCGTCCACCTGCTGCTGTGCAACGTTTTGGGCGGTTGGATCAAGGGTGGTCTGGATGGTGAGGCCGCCACGCATGACCCGCTTTTCGCGATCATCCGCGGTGTCACCATAAGCAGGGTTGTTCAAGAGGAGATGGAGCACATAGTCACAGAAGTACGGCGCCATGGTGGCGTAAGCGCAGCCCTGGCGTGCCGGGGTGACCTGCGTGGTGACCGGAGTGGCAACAGCTTCGTCGTACTGTGCCTGCGTGATCTTGCCCTGATTAACCATGGAGGCGAGCACCAGGTCGCGTCGCACCTTGGAGCTGTCAGGGTTGGCGATCGGATCGAAAGCCGACGGGCTGTTCACCAGGCCGGCGAGGAGGGCTGCCTGCGGAAGCGTCAGGTCCTTGGCCGTTGTGCTGAAGAAGAACTTGGAGGCGGCTTCAATGCCGTAGGCGTCACGGTTGAAGAAGACAATGTTGAGGTAACCCTCAAGGATCTGCTCCTTGGAGAACTTCTTCTCCAGCGCGATGGCAAGCTTCATCTCCCGGAGCTTGTCCCCGACGCCCTTGTCGCCACCGTTGAGCTTGACGTCGTTTGCGCGGTTCGCAGCAACGAGGGATTCGTTGATGACGTTGTTCACGTACTGCTGCGTAATGGTGGACGCGCCCTGCTTGTTGCCGCGGGCGGTGCTGACGATGGCTCGCATGATGCCGGTGGTGTCAATGCCGCCGTGCTCATAAAAACGGCTGTCCTCGATAGCGATGACAGCGTCCTTGATGAACGGGCTCATTTGATCCAGCGGAACCTTGGTCCGGTTCTCCGCGTAGATCGAGGCGATCGGCGAACCGTCCTTCGCCAAGATCGTGGTGTTCTGTGCGGGCGGATCCACCTGAAGTTCCGCCGGCAGAGTGTCAAAGAATTGAATTGAACCACTGGCGGCACTGCCCGAAACGGCGGCTGCGGGGACCAAAAGGCCCGCCACCAGGACGCCACAAATCGCGCTCACACCAAGGAAGCCTAGAATCTTTCCGAGGGTGGTGGCAGTGTCGAATAGTGGGTTCTTGCGAGTCACCATGTTTTCCACTTTACCGGCAAGGGCTAGGCTTTCTGTCATGACCAAATGGGAGTACGCCACGATTCCGCTCATTATCCACGCTACGAAGCAGATCCTGGACCAGTGGGGCGAGGACGGCTGGGAGCTCGTCCAGGTCGTCGGTGGACCCGATGGCAAAGGCCTTGTTGCATACCTGAAGAGGGAGAAGCAGTAATCATGACAACCCCCGCAGAAACCACGTCTGCCGCGGAATCCGGAGCCCCCACGTCTGCTGTTGAGCAGCGTCTGGCCGAGCTCGGATTGACCCTCCCCGAGGTGGCCGCGCCGGTGGCTGACTACGTGCCCGCCATCGTCTCCGGCAACTACGTTTACACCTCCGGACAGCTGCCATTTATTAACGGCAAACTCGAAGCTACGGGCAAGGTGTCGCTCGGTGAGTTGGGCACCTCTGACGAACCCACCGTTGACCCGGAAGACGCGAAGCGCTACGCAGCCGTCTGTGCCATCAACGCCCTCGCTGCAGTCAAGAGCGTCATTGGCGATCTTGACCGCGTTACCCGCATCGTCAAGGTTGTGGGCTTCGTAGCCTCCGAGTCCACCTTCACCGGCCAGCCCGGCGTGATCAACGGCGCATCGGAGCTCCTCGGACAGGTATTCGGCGACGCCGGCAAGCACGCACGCGCCGCCGTCGGCGTTTCTGTCCTGCCGCTCGACTCTCCCGTTGAAGTCGAGCTCATCGCTGAATTCAGCTAAGGAACCGGTTCACCCAATTGCCGCAGCTTGCCCGCCGTCTGTTTGTACTGCCCCCGGAACTCGAAGGGGCAGCACGGAACTGGCTTGAGCTTGGCGAACGGACCCCCAGGGCCGCCCGCTACGCCTCCTCAGTTGTGTTGTTGCGCGATTCGCCCACCGGCTTGGAAACCTGGCTTGGCTACAGGCCAGGTTCCTCGCCGTTGGGCGTTGTTGCGTTCCCCGGCGGTTCTTTGGACCCGTCCGACGACGACCCCGTAGGTTGGTTGGGCCCCTCACCCCAGCAGTGGGCTGAGCAAATGGGAACGGACGACGTCGGGCTCGCCCGCCGTCACGTGCTGGGCGCCATCCGTGAACTCTTCGAAGAAACGGGTGTCCTGCTCGCTGGCCCCGACGCTTCCTCCACGGTTGAAGCGAACTCCACCATCGACTGGATGCGCGCCCGCGAAGCAGTGGCCGCCCAGGAGAAGTCCTTCACGGAGATGCTTACCAAGCGCGGACTGTCCCTCCGTACCGACCTCCTGAAGCCGCTGGTGAACTGGCTCAGCCCTGACTTTGCACATGCGCGCTTCAACACCCGGTACTTCGCGGCCACTGTCCCCGTGAACCAGCAGCCCAGCATTCTGGGCAGCAAAGGCGTGTGGGGGCGCTGGGTGTGTGCTGCCCAGGCCATCACCATGCGTGAAACCTCAGCACTGGGTGACGAGGTGGGTCAGGAAAACACCGTTGGCCTCAAGCTCGGCGAACTTCTGGTGCCCGGCTCGGAAATCATGCTCGAAAAGATGGCCAACGCCAACGGCTGCATCGCGTACCTGAGCTACAAACGCAAAGCTCACGTCTACCAGGCGAAACTGGTGGACGAGGGGGGAATCCTGATGCTCGAGGTCGAAGCCGCCCGGACTGTGGCTGGAGAGCCCCAGCGCGAACGCTAGGTCCCTCCAACGCTCGCTCACTTCCCTCGGGCTTGAGTTGGACGCTCTCTCACTTCCCTCGGGCTTGAGCTGGACGCTCGCTCACTTCCCTCGGGCTTGAGCTGGACGCTCGCTCACTTCCCGTCGACGTTTGTCGCTCGGAGGTAGACATCTGCAAGGTGCCTCAAATGCGGTATCGGGGCGGCGGGCGACTCTACTGTGAAATCCATGCCCAGCATGCTGATATACGCGGCGATGGTCTCCAGGCTGTCGGCGCCAGTGACCAGCACGGACTCGGTATCGGAGATCGACTCCACCACCCCCACAGCGTGGTTGATTCGAGCCAGGACGGCCTCCGCGGGAGCAGCAACGCGCAGGCGAGCGTGCACTTTCCAGCCGCTGGCTGCGATCGAATGCATCGCGAACGCGGTGTAGTCACCGCCTGGCAGCGGTGACGGGGAGAAGCGACGGCGGGTAGGCATCCGGGGTTCTATCCAGTCTGCGCGGAAGACGTCCCATTTTTCCGAGACAGGGTCTCGCCCCACCAAGTACCAGCGCCGTTGCCAGCTCAGCAGGCGATACGGCTCCACGAGCCGCGACGTACCGCGGTCATCGAACCGGAACCACTCGACGTCGCGGATGGCAGCCGCAATAGCGGCGATAACCGCGTGGTTGACTTCGGGATCTTCGGCATCCGTCCCGTTGTTCTCGGGCGCGCGATCGACCTTCGACAGTGTTCAAAGACGACTTTCAAACGATCCGCGTCTTCGCCGAGCGCGACAACTCAAACATCGTGCATTGGAGTCGGTTTGAGGAGGGAGGGCACTTCGCCGCTTTGGAAGTGCCATCGCTCCTGGCCAGCGACATTCGTACGTTCTTTGGTGTGGTTCGGGCCGGGCGGTAACGCCGGCAAACAACAACAAAAAAGCCGCCCCGGCGAACACCGGGGCGGCTTTTCGTAGCTGTTTAGCGTGAGCGCTGGCGAAGGCGCTGCATGTCCAGGATCACCACGGCGCGGGCTTCCAGGCGGAGCCATCCACGCTGGACGAACTCGGCCAGTGCCTTGTTCACAGTTTCGCGGGAAGCTCCCACCAGTTGGGCCAGTTCTTCCTGGGTGAGCTCGTGGGCAACCAGGACGCCGTCGGTAGCCGGGCGGCCGAAGCGGTCTGCCAGGTCCAGGAGGGCCTTGGCAACACGGCCCGGGACGTCGGAGAAGACGAGGTCGGAGAGGGAGTCGTTGGTCCGGCGAAGACGGCGGGCCAGAGCCTGCAGCAGCTGCGCGGAAACCTCGGGGCGCGTGCGGAGCAGCGCGTTGAGGCTCTCATTCTTGAGGCCGGCCAGGCGGGTTTCCGAAACAGCCGTGGCCGTAGCGGTACGCGGGCTGGGATCGAACAACGCCATTTCGCCGAAGAGCTCACCCGGGCCAAGAATGGCCAAGAGCGACTCGCGGCCGTCGGGGGACGTGCGTCCGAGCTTTACCTTGCCGGAAACGATGAAGTAGAGCTGGTCACCCTGGTCACCTTCGCGGAACACCGAAGCTCCACGTGAAAGGTCCACCTCGGTGAGTTCGTCCGTCAGCAAGCGGAATGCGTCGTCGTCAAGGGTGGCGAAGAGGGGTGCGCGGCGCAATACCTCGATGTCCATGAAATCTCCTGAATATAAGTTTCGGTCGTGGCGCTCAGGCCATTGTTTCAGAATTTTTAAGCTTCTGTGACGTACTTGGCACGTGAAACGCTGAAATGGCGCGGTTTTCGGGGCATCCGGCCCACTCTGAAGCCTCTCACAGGGTATAAACGGCTCCTTACCGTGACCGGACTAACGGTTTGTTGTCAGGGTGGACATCTAGAATTGGCGCTACCCGGCTATGAGGAGCATTGGTGTTTGGCTTGACGATATTGGATTTGGCATTGATTCTGATGCTCCTGTCCTACCTGATCTATGGCCTCCGCAATGGCTTCATGGTCACACTTGGTGGAATCGCAGGATTCGTCATTGGTGCCATTGCGGCATTCATGGCAGTTCCCCTCGTCAGCGGCTGGGTGACCGATAGCGGTTGGAGGCTGACCGCCACGGTGGGTGCCGCCGTCGTGCTTATTGCTTTAGGGCACGGGCTGGGCACCATGATCGGGCGAAAAGTCCGCCACGTTGTGCGGATCAAGCCGTTGCATGCCGTGGACCGGTTGATTGGCGGTGTGGTGAGCGTGGTGGTCGCCGCGCTGGTGATGTCCATGCTGGCGTTCAGCATCAGTTCGCTGGGTGTGCCGTTCGTTTCGCAGCAGTTGGCCGAGTCCCGCGTCATTCGCTACATCGACAACCTGACTCCCACTCCCGTCAAGAGCACCATGGCCCAGCTGCGGTCCACGGTGATTGGCGACGGCATACCCAAGCTCATCGAGGGAATCGGACCCGTCACTCCGGTGCCCGTTCCCAATGAATCAACAGACACCCCTGCCCTGAACCAGGCAGCAGATTCCGTCCTGAAGATCGCCGGCACCGCGTTCGAATGCGGGCAGAACCAGACCGGTTCCGGATTTGTTGTCTCGCCCGGGCGAGTCGTCACCAATGCCCACGTTGTGGCGGGCGTGTCGCAGCCGGTGGTGGAAGTTCCCGACGGCGGCGCGCTGCCGGGCCGTGTGGTCTACTTCGACTCCCAGCGGGACATCGCCGTCCTGGCCGTGGATGGCCTGCAGTCCAGCCCGCTGCCGTTGAGCGCCGACCTCGCCGGAGGCAGTCCGGCCGCTTTTGCGGGGTACCCGCACGGCGGTCCCTTCCAATCCAAGCCGGCAACTGTCCAAGGTATTTCCACCATTCTGGTTCCGGATATTTACGGCAACAATCCTTCGCCCGCGCAGGTTTACAGGCTGGCGGGCGATGTTCAGCCGGGCAACTCCGGTGGCCCGCTGCTGACCATGCAGGGACAGGTGGCCGGGCTGATCTTCGCCAAGACCACCACTGATGCAGCATTGGGCTTCGCGCTCACCATGGAGGACCTGGAACCCGTGGCTGCACAGGCTCCCGGCCTCAGCAGCCCCGTTTCCGCTGGGCAGTGCACCCGAAAGTAGCGGACCCTTCCTCACCTTCCGGCATGTTCAGGCGAACCCGCTCTCACATAGTGAGTGTTTTGAGCCGATGCTCTCTCACCTCTTGGGCGCGATTCCCGGACACCCTCCTGCCGCTATAGATTGGGAGCCATGACTGAAGCCACCCCCGCCACCGAAACAGGTCGCGGCACCATCCTTGTGATCAACGGACCCAACCTGAATCTGCTGGGCACCCGCGAGCCCGAGAAGTACGGAACTTCCACGCTGGCCGATGTCGAGCAGCTCGCCATGGCAGCGGCCGCCGCCCACGGATTCACCGTGGACTGCGTGCAGTCCAATCACGAAGGCGATCTTCTCGACGCCATCCACGCCGCCCGTGGCACCGCAGTCGGGATCGTGATTAACGCCGGCGCCTATACGCACACCTCCGTGGCACTTCGCGACGCCCTGGCGGCTGTGCAGCTGCCCGCCGTCGAGGTCCACATCACCAACGTTCACCAGCGTGAAGAATTCCGTCACCACTCTTACCTGTCTGGAGTGTGCACGGCGATCATCGTCGGCGCGGGAGTGCTCGGCTACAAGCTGGCCATCGATTACCTGGCCGACGCGGTCTAACGTGCCAGAGGGTTCCCGGGAAGGCCTCGGTAAGTGAGCGAGGGTTCCCGGGAAGCCCGAGGGATGTGGAAGAGCGTTGGGTTGAAGCCCGAGGGATGTGAGAGAGGTTTAGAGGGCCGTGAACCGCAGCAGGATGGCGTGCTCCGGGTTCAGGACCGGCATGGGCAGGCCTACCTCTCCCAGGAACAGCCCTGTAGCTTCAGCCCCGGACGCAAGCCAAGGCGCCGGCTTTGCCTCGATGAACGTGTGCCCGTAATCCGCGTCCCCGGCTGCAGGGAAGATGGCCTCCACACGGTATGAACGCGAAGGATCCAACCCCGGGATGGCTACCCGTCCGGGTTGTTCGCCAAAGCCTGTTCTGGTCTTCACCACAGCGAAAAGGGCGGCGGTGGCACCAACTGGTGTGCCGCCGTCGAGCCCTTCAGCGCCAGCAACCACGCCGTGCACCATCAGCGACTCGTCCGGCACATCGGCCCGCACCATTCGGCCCGTGTGGATGAGGCCACGGTGTTCTTTGTAGAGGCCGATGAAGCGCTTGAGTTCTGCGCGCTCCTCTCCGGTGACGGAGCGGACGTCCCACTCCAGGCCGAAGTGGCCAAACAGGGCGGTGATGGCACGGAACGAGAGGTCGTGTGTCCGGCCGGTGGTGTGCGACGTTGTGGGCCCGATGTGCCCGCCCACCAGCTCCGGCGGAACAACCATGCCGGTCCATCGCTGGATGGTTTGCCGCTCCAACGCGTCGTTACAGTCCGAGGCCCAGATGCGGTCGGTCCGTTCCAGGATCCCAAGGTCCACGCGGGCGCCGCCTGAAGAGCAGCTTTCGATCTCAACCCCGGGGTGGGCCGCACGGAGGGCATCGAAGAGCCGGTACGCGGCCAGGGTTTGCTCATGCACCGAAGCCCGGCCCGCATGCCCGTGCTCCAGAAGGTCGCGGTTTTGGTCCCACTTGAGGTAGCTGATGTTGTTCTCGCGCAGAAGAGTGTCCATGCGGTGGTAAATGTATTGCCACGCGTCTGGATTCACGAGGTCGATCACGTGTTGCTGCCGCCACTCGAGTGGCAGCCGACCACCGTCCTTGGAGGACGCAACAGAGGGCCCCACGATCCACTCGGGGTGAGCCCTGGCGATGTCGGAATCCAGGTTGACCATTTCCGGCTCAACCCATATCCCGAACTCCATGCCACGGCTGGTCACGGCATCAATCAAGGGAGTCAGCCCGCCAGGCCATACAGTCTCGTCCACGTACCAATCGCCCAACCCGGCGTGGTCGTCGCGGCGCCCACGGAACCAGCCGTCGTCGAGCACGAAACGCTCTACGCCAAGGTCCGCAGCGGACTCGGCCAGTTCGATCAGCGTCTCCAGATTGTGGTCGAAGTACACCGCTTCCCAGGTGTTGAGGACTACTGGGCGGGTCTTTCCGGAAACCGCACCTACGTGATGCGGCCGCGAACGGAACCACGCGTAGAAGGCCTCGGAAATCCCGTCCAACCCACGGTCTGAGTAAGCCGCAAACAAGGCAGGTGTTGTGTAGCTTTCGCCGGGCTGCAGGATTACTTCGGCCGGGCCGAGCAGTTCGGAGCCGCCCACAATGGTGCGGCCGTCGGCAACTCTGTCCGCAAACTGCTCATGGTTGCCGCTCCAGGCCAGATGCGTCGCCCACACCTTGCCGTGCCGGTTCCCAAAGCCCGCAGTCCCTGCGGCAAGCAGCAGCGAGGAATCATGCCCGGTTCGGCCATGGCGGCCCGTGCGGACCCAGGTTCCTTGCTGAATGGCCCTGCGCTGTGGGTGCCGCTCACGGCACCAGCGGCCGGTCAGGTCCAAAAGTTCGACGGCGTCAGGAGCCACCGGGAGCATCGTTGCCAATTCATCCACCTGGAAGGGCGACGTACCGTGGTTCGTTGCTGTGTGCCTCAATTCCAGAAGCCCGCCAGGATGCAGGGTGAGGTTGCTGGTTACCGTGATGCCGGCGTCGGGATCCGACTGAAGCACGACGGCGGAGGTGCCGTCCGTCGTCGCACTCACCACGCGCAGGCGTACTGAGAAATCGAAGCCGGGAACGCCGTCCGTGATGCGATGGCCGCGGAGCCCCGGCCGTCCCTGCCACGACGAAGAAGCCTGCGGGAGGAGTCCCGCGGGAACGTTGGCGTCGATGGAGGACGGCGGAATGGGCTCGCTGAGAATGGCCAGGTCCGGCAAGGTATCTCCAAGATCGGCTCCCCAGTGGGTTATCTCAGCCTCTCCACGGTGGGTGCTGATCACCAGGCTGGTACCTGCGGAACGGAGATAGAGCGGGTGCATGTTTGAAGTCACTTTCGCATAAGGGGCGTAGTTCGAGTCTAGGGATGAGTTGCGGGGCCCGCTCTGCGCGCTTCGCGAAGGAAATGGCGCGCAAAGCGGGCCCCGCAACGGGTGGGTTGTTACTTCGCGAAGAGTGCGTTGACCTGTTCGTTCGCAGCTGTCAGCGAACTTGCCGGGGCCTTGCCGGCGATCACCGCGTCCACTGCCGGCTTCATGATTCCCGAAACTTTGGAGGCGTTGTCCGTGATGGGAAGCATGAAGGTGGTCTTGTCCTTCACATGCTGGGTGAAAGCACTAACGTCCACGTTCTTGGCCTTGAAGGCTTCTGCGGCCTTCTCGGAGGAGGTGGTGATTGCGGGGAACACCACGGCCTTGGAGGCAACGACGTCCTGGCAGGCGGCGGATCCCAGGTACTCGACCCACTTGATGGCGGCGTCCTTCTTCTTGGTGCCTGCCCAAACGGAATCAGCCAGGCCATTGAACATGGAGGCACGCTTGCCTTCCGGGCCCTGAGGTGTGGGGGCGATACCTAGGTCTATGCCCTTGTAGCCGGTGTACTGGCCGATCATCCAGGAACCGTTGCTGTTGATGGCGGCTTTGCCTGCGCCGAAGCTGTCGGCGGCGTTGGCACCAACGGTGGTTTCAAGCTTGGGCATGTAGCCCTTCTCGGAGAGTGAGGCCCACCAGTCGATGGTGTCCTGGAGCCTCTTGTCGTCGTAGTTGAAGTGGGTGCCCCAGGGGTTCTTGTCAGTGGTGGTCCAGCCAGTGGTGGCGGACAGGTAGCTCCACTGCGTCTGTCCGGCGTTCTCGGCATCGGAGCCGGGCAGGCCCAATCCGTAAACGGCAACATTGTTCTTGTCGAAGCCTGCTTCGTCGCCGCGCTTGCCGTTCTTGTCCACAGTGAGTCGGGCGATTGCTTTCTCGTACGTTCCGCCGTCCTCCGGGTTCCAAGTCAGGGAGCCCATCTGTTCAGGGGTGATGCCGGCGTCGGTGGCCATCTTCTGGTTGAAGAACAGAGCCACGGTGTCCCAGTCTTTGGGCAGGCCGTAGCGCTTGCCATCCTGGCCAACCCAGAGGTCTGCGAGGCCTTCGTTGTACTGGGAAAGATCGGCGATGCCGTCCTCAAGGGCCACCAGCTGCTTGGTCTTGAGGAACTCCGGGTACTTGGACAGGTGGTCCGTAAAGACGTCAGGTGCGGTGCCGGAGGCCATGCCGTTGGTGATCTTGGACCAGTAGTCGTCCCAGCCGGTTTGGGTGATTTTGACGGTGATGTCCGGATTGGCCTTGGTGAAGTCGGTGGCGCACTGCTGGTAGGCGGGGAGCTGATTGGCGTCCCAGAGCCAATAGCTGATCTCGCCCTTGGCAGCGTCTCCTCCGGAGCTTCCGCCGGCGCAGGCGGACAGTGCGAGGACGGCGGCTGCTGCGACGGCGACGGCGCCGAGCGGCTTCTTGTTCATCATGGTTGGTCCTTTCAGGACGGGAGGGGGTGCGAACCGGCGCCTGCCGGTTCTTCGGGAGGGAGGTGGATTACAGCTATTTGGTGCCGTTGAAGCCGATGGAGTTGACGATCCGTTTACCGAAGATGGCAAAGAGGATCAGCACGGGTGTGGCGGACACGAGCGTTGCGGCCATGAGCCCGGACCAGTCCGGTGCGCCTTGCGGAGACTGGGATTTGAAGACTCCCAGTCCCACGGTGAGCACCCGGGATTCCTCAGAAGTGCCTACTAGTAGTGGCCAGAAGTATTCGTTCCACTGACCCATGAAGGTCAGCAGCGCCAGGGTGGCAATTGGGGCAGCGGCGTTGGGCATGATGATCTGGAAGAAGATCCGCCAGTGCTTGGCGCCGTCGAGCATTGCAGCTTCTTCAACTTCCCTGGACATGTTCAGGAAGAACTGGCGCATGAAGAAGATGGCGAACGGGGTCATGAACAAGTAAGGCAGCACGAGTCCGAGCATGGAATTGAGCAGGCCCAGGTTCTTGATGAGGAGGAAATTGGGCAGTGCCGTGAAGATCGGCGGGACGAGCATGGTGGCAAGGAACAGCGAGAAGACTGCGTCACGTCCTTTCCACCGGAGCCGGGAGAAGGCGTAGGCGGCCATTGAGCTGAAGAACACGGCGCAGGCTGTAGTGATGCCGGAGAAGAGCAGCGAGTTCCAAAGGTATTGCCAGAAATTGATCGAAGCGCCGGAGCCGCCTTCTGCGATGGCTTCGGAGGCACTCTGGAGGCCGAAAACCCGCTTGAACGCGCCCAGGTTGAAGTCGGCCGGCAGCAGGTTGGCGGAGTTCGCGGCGAGCGAGCCGTTGGTGGACAGGGCCGTGCGCAGTACCCAGTAGAAGGGCAGGATGCTCACAGCAACGGCTAGGGCGAGGAGGGTCAGGGCGGTGGCGCGGCGCCAGTTGAAGGGGCGGCTGAGCGGGCGACGGCGGCTGCCGTTCTTGGGTGAGGCAAGAGTAGTCATGGCGGGTCCTTAGTCCAGGTCCGACTGGTTGCCGCGGAGGAATTTCATCTGGATGAAAGCGACGATGGCGAGAATGAGGAAGAGGATGACAGCCAGGGCGGATCCGTAGCCGAAGTCCTGTTCATTGAAGGCGCGTTGATAGATGTAGAACTGCAGGACGCGGGTGGCGTTGACAGGACCGCCGGCCGTGGTGACGGCAACGGTGTCAAAGACCTGGAAGGAACCGATCACGGTCACTACGAGGACCAGCACCAGAACGGGCCGGAGCAGCGGCAGGGTGATCCGCCAAAAAGTGCTCATGGCCTTGGAACCGTCGATGCTGGCGGCCTCATAGACGCTGTTCGGTATGGCTTGGAGCCCGGCGAAGATCAGGAGCGCTGTGTAGCCCATGTGCCGCCACGTGTTGATGAGTGCCTGGGTGGGGATAGCCCATTGCTCGCTACCGAAGAACGCCACCCGGGGAAGACCGGTCCATTCGATGATCTGGTTGATGATGCCGATCTGGTAGTCAAGCATCCAGAACCACAGCAGGGCGGCGATGACGTTTGCCATCAGGTAGGGCATCAGGAGCGCACCACGGACGAGGGTGGACTTTGCGACCCGGTGCATCAGGATGGCAAGGCCCAGGGCCAACGTGGTCTGGAGAACAATGTTGATCACCACGTATTCCGAGGTGACGCCCAACGCGTTCCAAAACAGCGGATCCTTGGCTATGCGTTCGTAGTTCCGCGTGCCAATCCATTCCGGGTCGCCCAGGATGCTGTACTCGGTGAAGCTGAGGTAGATGCCCCGGATGGTGGGGACGAGGTAGAAGAGGATCAGTCCGAGCATCGCTGGAGCGATGAAGAAGAGTGCAACCTTGAGGTCCCCTATTCCGCGGAACCCGTCGGCTGGTTTTCCCCGCTTCCGTGACTTCCGCGGCGCCCTGACGGAGGAGAGCTCCGGATCTGGTTGCTTGGTGATCGTGGTCATCGTCGACCCTTTCGTGGCTGTGATGTGCGTAACAACTGGATGCGAATCTACACGAGTAGATTTGGCTATGGCAAGAGCGGGCGCAAACTTTTGGTGAAAAATGTTCAAATATGTTCCTTCTGTTGACTCGAGTAGATCCCAGTGCCAGAATCGACAACACATCACATTTGGACTCAACGGAGACTGCTTCGGCAGCCCAGGGAAGGTAAACAATGACGTTTTCGATCGGAGTAGTGGGTGCCGGACAGTTCGGCAGCCAGTTCGCCCACTTGTTCAAGCTCCACCCGGGTGTCAGCGCGGTCTATGCCGTAGATGAACTCCCTGAGCGGGCCGCTGCAGCGCAGGAGCGCTGGGGACTGGACGGTGTGATGGGCAGCTTTGAGGAGCTGTTGGAGTCCGACGTCGATGCCGTGGCCATCTTCACGCAGCGCTGGACGCATGGGCCGCTGGTTGAGCGCGCACTGCGGGCCGGGAAGCACGTCTACTCAGCGGTGCCCATGGCCATCTCTGAAGAGGAAATTGATCGGATCATTGAGGCCGTGCGTGATACGAAGCTGGTCTACGCCATGGGTGAGACCAGCTACTACAACCCCGCCACGGTCTTCGCGCGGAAACAACATGCGGCAGGCAAGTTCGGCCGCATCTTCTACACGGAGGGCGATTACGTCCATGACATGGACCTCGGGTTCTACGAGGCTTATCAGTACAGCGGCGGAGAGCGATGGAAGGAAACCGCCAGCTACCCGCCCATGCTCTACCCCACGCACGCCATCGGTGGCGTCTTGGGCGCGGTCCCCGGCCATGCGGTCAGCGTCAGCTGCATCGGCGTGAAGGACCAGCGTGGCGACGGCGTCTTCGACAAGGACGTCAGCATGTTCGCCAACGACTTCTCCAACGCCACGGCGTTGTTTGAAATGAACGACGGCGGTGCGATGCGCACCAACGAGATGCGCCGCGTAGGGTATCCCTCCCACATTCGAGAGTCCCGGTTCCGGTTCTTTGGCACCGATGCCAGCTTTGAGCAACTTGCCACCACCACCGTGTGGCAGGACAAATCCACAGTGGAGGACGTGTCCGAGCAAGTGGCAACCAAGCCCACCATGTCCCTGGATGACCCATCCCTGGCAGACGTGGCGCCTGAGTTGAGGGATGCCTTCATCTCCGGGCTGGCTCCGGTGCATGACCAGTCCAGGCTTCCGCAGGAATTCCTCGGAGCGCCCAACGGGCATGAAGGAAGCCACCAATTCCTGGTGGACGACTTCGTCACGGCCGTGAACAACCGCAGCCTTCCTCCTGTCAACGCTTGGGTTGCGGCCCGGTTCACGTTGCCGGGAATCATCGCCCATGAGTCCGCGCTCCGTGGCGGGGAGCGCCTTCCCATCCGCGACTTCGGTGATGCCCCCGTGGAGTAGCTAGCATTTACCTCATGACAACTTCGGCGGTACAAACCTCGCGCGGCCCGGTTACACGCAAAGACGTGGCCCGGTACGCCGGGGTGAGTACCGCCGTCGTGAGTTATGTGGTGAACGGTGGGCCCAAGAACGTGGCCCCGGCCACCGAAGCCAAGGTCCGCGAGGCCATCCGCGTCCTCGGATACCGGCCCAACGCTGCCGCCCGTGCCCTGAAATTGGGGTCCAGCGAGACCATTGGCGTGGTGGTTCCGGACAACACCAACCCGTTTTTCACCCAGCTGGCCCATGCTGTGGAAGATGCGGCCGCGGAACTCGGCTTCGGCATGGTGCTTACCAACTCGGACGGAAGCCTGACACGCGAACGCAAGAACATCCGCACCCTGGCCGCCCGGCAGGTGGACGGCGTCTTCTTGGCCAGCTGTGTGTTCGATCCCGACGTCACGGAACTGGAAGCCTCGGAAATCCCCTCCGTTTTGTTGAATAACGCAGGCTCACCACCGGGAATCAACAGTGTGGGCGTGGACTTGGAAGCCGGGGCGCGTGCCGCTGTGGAACATCTGATCGGCCATGGGCATACGAACATCGGCTTGGCGATCGGCACCAATACCGGGAACCAGCTGGACGGGCGCGAGGTGGGCTGGCTGGCCACTTTGCGTGACGCCGGACTGCCGGACGGGCCCATGCTTCACGGTCCCTTCAGCCGCCCGGGCGGGTACGAGGTAGGTAAGCGCTTCCTCTCCATGGCCAACCGTCCAACGGCAATCTTCGCCAGCAATGACATGCAGGCAATCGGTATCCTCAGGGCGCTTCATGAGGCAGGAGTCAGGGTGCCCGAGGACCTGGCGTTGGTATCCTTCGACGGCTCCTTGGACTCGGAATACAGCTGGCCTGCGCTGACCACCGTTGCACAGCCCGTTAGGGCGATGGCCCAAGCCGCGGTGCAGGCACTGGTGGGCAAGGGCCGCGGCGATGAGCTGAAACACCAGATCCTCTCCACCGAACTGATCATCCGGCAGTCCTGCGGCTGCAAGTAACCCTCGGGGATTACGACGGCGGCTGCCCGGTTACGAGTCCATGCTCGCGTAGCGCTCGGGGCGGGCCAGCACCTGGCTGATCTGCGCCGTTCCCGCGGCCACAGCCAGCCGGACCAGCAGGAAGCCGGCGGCGAACACTCCGCCGATGGTCAGGAACACCACGGGTTGGGTCAGCAAGACAGTACCGGTCAGCGGCAGCACCAGGACGGCAGCCGCGGCAGCTGAAATGCCCGCGACCAGGAACAGCGGCGACATCACGGCTTTGACCCTCGCTGCCACCATGAGTTTCTGAGGCATACCAACACGGTCCAAAGCCACCAGGGTGGAGGCCCGGTCCAACACGGCAGCAGCCTGGTTCACCCCCGCTGAACAGGCAACCATGAGGAACGAGCCCAGCAGGGTGATCATCACTCCCGTGTTGATGTCCCGGACCAGCAGTGTGGCTTCGGCATCGCCGCTGGTGCCCATGGTGTCGGCCACCGCCATGCCGACGCCTACGAACACGCCAACAAAACTGGTCATCGCGACGCCCCCAACTTGCCGCCACGATTCCTTGGGGCTTTCCAGCACGGTCCGTGCAGCCAACAGTTGCTCGGGACGTTTGGCGTGCTTGAGTTGCGAGGACGCCCGCAGCCGCAGGATCCAAGGTCCCATGAGGTTCAACGCCAGCAAAGCCAGCCCGAAGCAACCGCCCATCACCGCGATGATCACAATGAACGCGCCGAAGCTGCTGAGCATTCCCATCGCCACCACTCCAACAACCACCACCACAGCCGCGATGAGTCCGCGAACCCAGTGCGCGCCGTCGGCCGTTTGCCGGGTCCGGACGCCCAACGGCGTCACCACAACTTTCCGAAGCCCCAGCGCAGCACTGGCTGCGGCAAGGACGCAGACGGCCAGGACACAGCCGAGAATGGAAGGCACCGACAACCACGCATGGCTTCCGATTGCTTGTCCCCGGAACTGGATCAACCCCAGGAACGGTGCCACGCAGGCGTAAAGCCCCGCACCCGCCACAGCACCCACTGCCGCGAGGACGGTGGACTCGATGACGGTCATCCAGACCACCGTTGCGCTGTTGGCGCCCAGCAACCGCAAGGATGCCAAACGGTCATCACGACGGCGTGCGGCGAGTCGTGCGGCCGAGGCACCGAGCGTCAACAAAGGGATGATCAGCAGCACCATGGCCACCACGGCCAAGGCCTGGTAGGTGCCTGCGATGTCGTCGGACCAGGACCAGAAAACCTGTGAACCTCCCGCCACGGTGAGCAGCAGGGCTGTGACCGTTCCGAAGGCGAGGATGGGGAGCCCGGCGTCGCGGAGGCCGGCCTCCCGGAAGCTGCTCCCGTTGCTTCGTGCCAGGTAGGGGGTGAGGCGCAGGGCCATGGAGAGACTAGACATTGAACGCACCCTTGAAGTTGGCGGCGGCCTGCGTGCCCGGGGCAGCTGGCGTGTCCGGGGCTGACTCACCGGCTTGTGCTGGGAGGTTGGGAGCCGCAACGGAACGTCCGCTGTCTGCCACAATCCGGCCGTCGCGCAGTTCCACAACACGCTCGCAGCGGGCAGCAACGTTGGGATCGTGAGTGACAACTAGAAGTGTCCGGCCATTCGCGGCCACTGAGTGGAGGAGTACGTCCAGGACCTCGTTGGAGGTGGCCGAATCCAAGGCGCCAGTGGGCTCGTCAGCGAAGACAACCCGGGCCCCGGTGACTTGGGCGCGGGCGATGGCAACGCGCTGAACCTGTCCGCCTGAGAGTTCGCCCAAGCGGCGTTGTTCCATTCCTGCCAGGCCGAGTGCCGCCAACCATTCGGCCGCCCTGGTCTCGGAAGTATTGCGGTCCGTGCCATTGAGCATGAGGGCCAGCGCCACGTTTTCCAAAGCCGTGAGCTCCGGAAGCAGCATGCCCTGCTGGAAGACGAAACCGAACTCCTCGCGCCGCAGCCGGGACAGCGCAGCATCTCCCAAGGTGTCCAGCCGCAAAGGCGAAGACGGAGTATTCAAGGTGATCGCACCGGCGTCGGGCCTCAAAATTCCGGCGAGGCAGTGCAAAAGGGTGGTCTTACCGGAACCTGAGGGGCCGATGATCGCAATGGACTGGCCGGCGTTGGCTGTGAAGTCGACGTGGTCCAGGGCGATGCTGCCGGGGTAGTGCTTGGTGAGCTGCTGGGCGTGGAGGATGGCGTTCATATATCCAGCATCGCTGCGGGCGGTACTCCGCGGCATCAGTCCCGCGGCTGAAGTCTGCGGGCTGGCCTCCACCCGGGGTATGAGACCCAACTGAGTAACAGATAACGTCGTTATGAGAGCTCATAACGACGTTATCTGTCACCTACTTGGGTTAGGCTTCGGCGATCCGCAGCTTCGCCACGTTCTCGGCCAGCACGCGCCGGGCGTCTTCACCAAGGAGCGAGTCCGTGATCAGCTCGTCAGCTTCTTCCAACCGGGCGATCGAGGCGATACCCACCACGCCCCACTTGCTGTGGTCGGCCAGAATAATTGTGCTCCGGGCGGATGTCATGAAAGCACGGTTGGTTTCGGCTTCCAGCAGGTTCGGCGTGGTAAACCCGGCGTGGGCATCCATGCCGTGGACCCCCAGGAACAGGACGTCCAAGTGCAGCTGCTTCAGGGATGACGTGGCTATGGGGCCCACCAAAGCATCAGACGGTGTCCGCTCGCCACCGATCAGGATCACGGTGGACCCGAAGCGTGCCGGGCCGGACGAGGAACCGTGGTGGAAGAGATCTGCAATGCGCACCGAGTTGGTGACCACGGTGATGCGTGGCCCGTTGACGAGTTCCTTCGCCAAAGCCCAGGTGGTGGTGCCGGCACCGAGCCCGATCGCCATGCCTTCCTGAACCAGGCTTGCGGCTTCCACCGCGATGGCGTGCTTCTCCGCGGGCAGCTGTGTTGACTTGAGTTCGAAACCGGGCTCGTGAGTGCTCGCATCGCCGGGAATCTTGGCTCCGCCGTGAATGCGCTCCACACGGCCGGCTTCCTCGAGTGCTTCGATGTCGCGGCGCACGGTCATGGGGGAGACGCCCAGCAGTTGCGCGAGGTCCGAGACCCGCACCACGCGTTCGCGCTGGACGGCGTCGATGATGGCGGAGTGGCGTGCTGCCTGAAGCATCAGGGCCTTTCTGGGGAACCTCGTCAAACATGGAGCTGAGTCTGGCTCCAGTCTAGGGCTGGAGGCTTCCAGAGCGTGGCAGGCCAAGCGCGGCGGGCCAAGCGCGGCGGGCCAAGCGCGGCGGGCCAAGCGCGGCGGGCCAAGCGCGGCGGGCCAAGCGCGGCGGCGTCACCGCTGTGTCAAGCAGGGCCCTTAACGCACGACGGCGCCGCTCACCCCGGGAGGTGAGCGGCGCCGTCGTGAATTACTTACTTACGGAGGGATTCCGCGATCTGCTGCATGATGCCGGGGTCAGCCAGTGTTGTGGCGTCGCCGGTATCACGGCCTTCTGCGATGTCCTTGAGGAGGCGGCGGACGATCTTGCCGGAGCGCGTCTTGGGCAGTTCCGGAACGATCAACAGCTGCTTGGGTTTGGCGATCGGACCGATTTCCTTGCCCACGTGGTTGCGCAGTTCCAGGATGGTTTCGTCGCCGTTGTTCACGGCGTCACCGCGAAGAATGACGAATGCGACGATCGCCTGGCCGGTGGTGTCGTCAGCGGCACCCACCACGGCCGCTTCAGCGACGGACGGGTGGCTGACCAGCGCGGACTCGATCTCGGTGGTGGAGAGGCGGTGGCCGGAGACGTTCATGACGTCGTCCACGCGGCCCAGGAGCCAGACGTCGCCGTCTTCGTCCTTTTTGGCTCCGTCGCCGGCGAAGTACATGGCCTCGAAGCGGGACCAGTAGGTGTCCTTGAAGCGTTCCGGGTCGCCCCAGATACCCCGGAGCATGGAGGGCCACGGTTCACGGACCACCAGGTAGCCGCCTTCACCGTTGGCCACCGACTGGCCGTTTTCGTCCACCACGTCCACGGCAATGCCGGGCAGCGGAACCTGCGCCGAGCCGGGCTTGGTGGCCGTGACTCCCGGCAGCGGCGCGATCATCTGCGCACCGGTTTCGGTCTGCCACCAGGTGTCCACGATCGGGGCCGGGTTGTCCTTCTTCTCGCCGTTCTTGCCGGCATTGGCGCCGATGACGTCCCGGTACCACATCCACGCCTCTGGGTTGATGGATTCGCCCACGGACCCCAGGACACGGATGGAGGAGAGATCGTACTTGTCCGGGATCTCCCGGCCCCACTTCATGAACGTCCGGATCGCAGTGGGCGCGGTGTACAGGATGGAGACTTTGTACTTCTCCACGATTTCCCACCAGCGGCCCTGGTGCGGGGAGTCGGGCGTGCCTTCGTACATGACCTGGGTGGCACCGTTGATCAGCGGCGCGTAGGTGACGTAGGAGTGGCCGGTGACCCAGCCGACGTCGGCGGTGCACCAGTACACATCCGTTTCCGGGTGGAGATCGAACACAGCCTTGTGCGTGTACGCGCCTTGGGTGAGGTAGCCGCCGGTGGTGTGCAGGATGCCCTTGGGCTTCCCGGTGGTGCCGGAGGTGTAGAGGATGAACAGCGGGTGTTCGGAGTCGTGCCCGACGGCGGTGTGCTCGGTTGAGGCCTTATCAACGGTGTCGGACCACCAGAGGTCGCGGCCTTCCACCCAGTTGACGTCCTCGCCGTTGCGCTTGACCACCACAACGTTCTGGACCGTGTGGCCTTCTTTGGAAAGGGCTTCGTCCACGGCCGGCTTCAGGGCGCTGGGCTTGCCGCGGCGGTAGGTGCCGTCAGCGGTGACCACCAGTTTGGCTTCGGCGTCCTCGATCCGGGAACGCAGGGCGTCGGCGGAGAACCCGCCGAAGACCACCGAGTGCACAGCGCCGATCCTGGCGCAGGCGAGCAAGGTGATAACGGCCTCAGGGATCATGGGCAGGTAGACGGCCACGCGGTCACCCTTGGCAACACCGAGGGACTCGAAGGCGTTGGCGGCCTTCTTCACCTCTTCGGTCAGCTGCGCGTAAGTGTAGGTGCGGGTATCGCCGGGCTCGCCCTCAAAGTAGATAGCTACGCGGTCGCCCAGGCCGTTTTCCACATGACGGTCCAGCGCGTTGTACGCGGCGTTAACCTCGCCACCGACGAACCACTTGGCGAACGGCGGGTTGGACCAATCCAAGGCCTCGGTGAAGTCCTTGTCCCACGTCAACAGCTCACGGGCCTGCTTGGCCCAGAACGCGGGACGGTCACCTTCTGCCTCTTCATAGGCGCCCGCGCTGGTCACGGCGTTTGCGGCGAACTCCGCAGACGGCGCGAACTTGCGGTTCTCGTGGAGGAGGTTTTCAAGCGCCTCGACGTGTGGGGCCGGACCGTTCTGAGCCGTTGAAGCTGCAGCGGTGGCCGTGGATCCGGTGGTGTCCTGGGACATGGTGAACCTCATCATTCATCGATCTTTGCTGCGCGGATCCTGACGTGAGGTCCCCGCCCGGGCCGTCGTCGGCGTCGAGCGCGTTCCTCAAGGTCCGCAGAGTGCTGTCCGGCATCAACACTATCGCTTAGCGAAGTGCTACGTGTGCGTGGTCACAAACGCGGCCGTGAGCGGCGCGGATTTAGCGACGAATGGCGGCTGGGGTGGCGGGGAACCGTTTACATGACGCACGATGGCGGAATCGGGCTCACGCTGCTGGCGGGGTAACTGGTGATCGAGTTCTGTAAGGAACCTTGGAGTTTGCTGTGGGCGAAGCTGTATGGCCGTTTTCAGCTAGAACCCTGTCAGTGGGGTGACATAGGCTGAAGAAGTCTTGGGACGCACTTCAGGCGTGTCCGGTTCTCGGCGGAAATTCCGCGGAGGTCGCCGGGCCGGACTGTCCAAGGCGCCGCCGTACGAAGGAGAAATACATGAACCAGCTGAGCCCAGGCCCGCACGAATCACACCCGACGGGACCGGACACCGCGGCTGGAACGGCCACCGCTGCAGGTGGCAATGCTGCTGACGGCACCGCTGTTGGGAATCCTGCGACGGGTACGTCCGGAGCTCCCCTCAAGAAGGACGCTGCAGTTAAGGACAACGCTGCTCAGAACGACGCTCCTAAGAATGGCGCTGCCAAGTATGACGCCGTCGCCGGGCCGTTCACTATCCGGGACCTGACTGTTTTCGGTTCCACGCTCCTGATGTTCGTAGCTTCGCTCCTGCCCATGTTCGGGGAGCGCTACAACCTCTGGAACCTCGGCAACCTCTTCTTCCTGCTGCTGGGCATCATCCTGCCGCTGGTTGTGGTGGCTCTCTTCGTTGCCCGCAGGTTGCAGCCGGGAACAATCGTCCGCATTGGTTCGCTGTCCGTTGACCAGTTCGCCTCCGTGGTTGCCTCGTTTGCGTTCCCCTTGTTCTTCCTGACCATTGCCAACTCGTTCAACGGCAGCGTACTTCTGGGTCTGATCGGCTCTGCAGGCTTGCTGGCCGCGACGGTCCTGGCCCCGCATCTCCCGTGGCTTTCCGCCGATTTCAAGGGCCGCGCTGAAACGCCGGCGCACGTGGTTGCCCGCGAAGCAGCAGTGCCCAGCCGCAAGCCGGCTGCTCCTAAAGCACCGAAGGCGCCCACCACGCCCAAGCCTGCTGACGCCACAGGTTCAAGCAGCGGATTCCAGAGTTCAACCCCCGGATTTGGTTCAACCCCCGGATTCCAGGGATCGACGCCCGGTTACCAGGCGCCCGTTCCGCACGTTTCAGGTTCAGCGGCTGCAGCAGCTTCCACGGGCGCTCCAGGTGCGGGCGCCGCGACAGGTGCGGGTGCCGCAACGGGCGCAAGCCCCTTCGCTCCGCCGGCCAGCTACGGAACCACGCCTTCGCCGGCAACTGAAGCGTCCGCCGTCGTGCATGCAGCCGACGCCAAACCTGCGGATGGTTCCGGCTATGCAAGCAGTGGACCAGCAAGCAGTGGGCCCGCAACGGGCAGCACCGCCGCAACTGAACCGGCTGCCACTGAACCCGCCGCTGAATCGGCGGCTTTCGGCTCGGCAAGCGTTCCCACGCCGTCCGGAACCGGAGCTTCTCCCGCTACGTCTTTGCCTGAGAAGGCCGAGCCTGCTGGCGAGCCTGGCGCTAAGGATGCCCACGTTCCTGCCACGGGTTCAGCGGCTCAGCCCGCCACTACCCAGCACACGGCTCAGCCCGCTACAACCCAGCACGCCGCTCAGCAGGCGGCCCAACCAGCGGCCCAGCAGCCGTGGGCTGCCACCATGGCCACGCCCATAGTCTCCGGTGACACGCGCAGGGTGAGCGACTCGATTGGAGCTACCGTGGATCCGGCCAGCCGTCCTGAGGAATCCGATTCGCCTCAGTATGAGGCTTTCTGGTTCGCTGTAGGCCAGCCGCGTACCACGTACGACGAGCACACGGGCGCCCGGGCCTTCACCATCGAGCCCGGTGGATGGGTTCTGGCCCTGGAGGACCGCGGCCATGAATTCCTGGTCCAGGACACCGACGGCAAGGTTGGGATCCTCCGGGAGCTCAGCAACATCGAACGCGGCTAAGCAGGGATCCCGTGGCCATCGCTGAAGCTGGTTCGCTGCTCGCGCTCAAACGCCGGGCACGCAAGATCAACAGGGTTCTCGCTGATAAGTATCCCTACGCGCATGCGGAGTTGGATTTCAGGAATCCCTTTGAGCTGGTGGTGGCCACGGTCCTTTCCGCCCAAACCACTGATGTGGCGGTCAACCAGGTCACCAAGATCCTGTTCGCCCGGTACCCGGATGCCCGCGCCATGGCTGAGGCGGATCCCGTTGAGCTGGAGACAATACTTCAGCCGACGGGCTTCTTCCGGGCCAAGGCCCGCAACGTTTTGGCTCTCAGCACGCGGCTTGTGGATGAGTACGACGGCGTGGTCCCGGGACGTCTTGAAGATCTGGTGACGCTCCCGGGCGTCGGGCGCAAAACCGCGAACGTGGTTTTGGGCAATGCCTTCGGTGTTCCCGGGATCACGGTGGACACGCACTTCGGCAGGCTGGCCCGCCGCTTCGGGTGGACGGCCTCGGATGATCCAGTGAAGATCGAGTTCGACGTCGCCGAACTGTTTGAACCCCGCGACTGGACCATGCTCTCGCACCGGGTGGTGTTCCACGGTCGAAGGGTCTGCCATTCCAGGAAGCCGGCCTGTGGCGCCTGCCCGGTGGCAAGCCTCTGCCCCAGCTACGGCGAGGGCGAAACGGATCCCGTCAAGGCAGCCAAACTGCTCAAGTACGAGCTCGCGCCGGGCAATGAAGCTTTGCTCGAGAAGCTCCTGGCAGAGACGCACCGGGCCGCGGAGATCCGCATGGAATCGCAAAGGAGGCCCGGGTGACCGCGCTTGAGGAACTGTCTGCACTGGTGACCCGCTTTGAAGAGGGCCAGCAACAGCACTCAGCCCTCTGGGAGAAGCTCCCTGTCACCCCCGAAACCAACCGCGCTGCGGCAGTCCTGATGCTTTTCGGCGTGCTGGACAACGTCCCTGCCGAGTCGGGTCGCCCTATCGCGCCGGCCGATCTTGATGTCCTCTTGCTGGAACGGGCACACACTCTCGATGACCATCCGGGCCAGGTGGCGTTTCCTGGTGGCAGCGTGGACCCGGAAGACGAGTCGGTGGTGGCCGCCGCTCTTCGCGAAGCTGTGGAAGAAACCGGGCTGGACGCCAGCGGTGTCCGGGTTCTGGGTGTCATCCCGGAACTTGGCCTCATCCGGAGCAACTTCCGGGTGACACCGGTGCTGGCCTGGTGGGATGCGCCATCACCTGTTCGCGTCGTGGACTATGCCGAGTCAGCGCAGGTCTTCAGGGTGCCGGTGCGCGACCTCCTGGATCCAGTCAATCGTGTCACTGCCACCATTTCGAGGTTCGGCCGCACGTACACCAGTCCTGGCTTCACCGTAAACGGCGTGCTGGTGTGGGGCTTCACCGGGATGGTCCTCAGCGGTCTCTTCGACGAACTCGGATGGACCGTTCCCTGGGACAAGGCCAAGCTGCGCGATATTGACCTTTAGGCAGCCTTGCGGGCTGTGGCCGACCGGTCAACGATCAGTCCTGTTGCAGCGTTTTCCCGCACGGCGTTGATTCCAGCCACGACGCCCTCGAGGTGCTTGAACGTGGGTGATTCTGCCACGACTGTTCCATCGGCCGCCGTCAGGCGAAACCGGTAACCGTCGGTGTTGTCCTTGAGTATTTCAAACCTGCCAGCCATCGAATGCTTCCCCCTTGTGATGCTGCTTTGACTCTGATGTGGACCAGCAAAACTATCCACATAGTGAAACTATCCAGAACCGGGGACGAACTAAAGTTACTTGGCAGTACCCGCTGCGGGAGGGTCATCCCGGCTCATATGGCGAGATGTGACTGGATAGTGCCGCGCCTTCCGGCTATGGTCCGGCTACTTCGCTTTGTCGTACGAATCGACCACAGCCAGGCTCACCGGAAATTCCACAGGGATCCGCCCGAACATCAGTTCCTTCGCCGCTGCGGCCGCTTCTTCGATGGCACGGATACAAGCGTCCACGGCACTCGCGGGAGCGTGAATCATCACTTCATCGTGCAGGAAGAAGACCAGTTCGCCGCTGGGTGAGCCTTCGGCGCGCAAGGTCCGCAGCCGCCGTCGTAATTCCGCCAACCAGCACGCCGCCCACTCAGCGGCCGAGCCCTGCACCACGAAGTTCCGGGTGAAACGGCCCCGTGACCGGGCAAGATTGTCAGCGCGACGCTGTTCCTCGGCCGTGGTGGATTGCTGGCTCCGCAGCCAGCCGATCGATGGTGGCGGGCTGCTTCTACCCAGCCGCGTGGTGACGGTCCGGCCTGCTTCGCCCTCACGTGCTGCTTGCTCCACGAACCCGACGGCGCGTGGATAAGTACGCGTCAGCTGCGGCATGAGCCTGCCGGACTCGCCCGTGGTGGCGCCGTAAATGGCCCCCAGCAGCGCAATTTTGGCCTTCGCCCGGTCACCACCAAAGCCTTGGGCTGCGATGCCTGCGTAGAGGTCCTTGTCCCGGGCTGCCTCGGCCATTTTGGTGTCCTGGGCCAGCGCCACGAGAACACGCGGCTCCAGTTGAGAGGCATCGGCAACGATCAGCTTGTGCCCCGGATCCGCATGGACCGCTGCCCGGATGTTTCGCGGGATCTGGAGGGCGCCGCCACCGCGCGAAGCCCAACGCCCTGACACGACCCCACCCACCACATACTCGGGATGGAACCGCCCGTCACGCACCCAGGCGTCCAGCCAGGACCAGCCGTTGGCGGTGTGCAGCCGGGAGAGCTTCTTGTAGGCGAGCAGCGGCTGAATGGCCGGATGCTTCGACTCCTGAAGCTCCCACTGCCGGGTACTTTTGACCTCGATCCCGTTCCGATGCAAGGCGCGCATCAGGTCCTGCGGGGAGTCCGGGTTCAGGCTGGGGGAGTTGAGGATGCTCCTGAGCTCAGCGCAAAGAGCCTCGAGTGCCGGTGGACGGTGCCCCAGCGGCGGCCGGGCCCCCAGAACATCGGCCAGGATCTGCTGATGCAGCTCTTCACGCCAGGGGACGCCGACGTGCTGCATCTCCACGGCGATCATCGCGCAAGCAGACTCAGCGGCGAGCAGTAGTTGGAGGCGCTGTTTCTGCTGGTGGGCCTCGGAGACCTGGGAGATTGCGAGTTGTTGGGCAGCAAATTCCTCTTTGAGCTCAGCAAGCCCCGCTTTGGGGTTGGAGGGCGAAAGGTCCTCGAACAGAGCGCCTTGATCAGCGGGCGGTGGCGGGGGTTGAAGGGCGCGCGGCGGTGTGGAGTCGTCGTCCTGCGTGAGCTTGACCGCATGCTTGGCATAGTTCGTGTGGGCCGTGAATTCCGAGTGGGCCAGAATGGCTCCGCAGAGCGCGAGGTCGTGGCAACGCTCCAGCTCTATGCCCTGGGTCAGCAGCTCGGGATACCAGTCCTGGGCACGATGCCACACCCAGCGGGGCCGCTGAGTTTCGAATTCACGCACGACGCCGGGCAAGTCACCACGGGTGACGACGCGCGCGTCAGCAGTCGCTTTTCCGGTGGGGGAGATCCTTTGTATGGCTGCGCCTTCCTGGTGGGCGGCGAGCAGCAAATACATGGTGTCCATTCTGCCCTGTGCGGAGGTGTGCTGAGTGTCCGGGGCGGGGAGCGACTACTCCTCCACAGCTCCGGCCGCGCCGTGTTGTGCACATACGGGCATTCGAACCTTCTTCTGACCCAGCGATTGAAGCAGTGTGAAATCCATGAAGAAGCAAGATCGTCGGCATAGGCAACCCAGACACCCGGGACAATCTCCACACCCCGGACGAACAACTGAGCGTTATGGGTCCTCGAGCAAGCAACCAGCGGAAGGGGATGCGGACGGATCCTGGGTGCCACGCGACACCGTCGGGATTCTGCTCGTTTCCGGTGATCCCTACCTTCAGGAAGAGGCAAAACGCATAGTCGCTGCCGCAGGCGGAAGTCTCAGAACGGCCGTGGATGTGACGGAAGCCGTCCACGGCTGGGACAACGCCGACGTCGTGTTGGTAGGTAGCGATATTCGCGAATTGCCACCCAGGCGAAGGGCTCCCACGGTGTTGCTCGGCAAAGCCTCTGAAGGCGACGGGTTATGGCGCTTAGCCGCTTCGCTTGGAGCTGAGCGCGTCGCCGTCCTTCCCGAGGCCGCGGCTTGGCTGGCCGAACACCTGAGCATGTCCGGCTCCCCGGATCCTGGCGGTATGGTCATGGGAATCATCGGTGGCAGTGGTGGGGCTGGAGCTACCACCACCGCCATCTGGCTTGCCCAAGCTGCGGCAGGTCATGGCATCAGCACCGTGCTCATCGACGGCGACCGCTGGGGCGGTGGCCTTGAGCTGGCGGTCACGGCTGACGAAATTCCCGGTCTCCGATGGCCGGACTTCGCCGAAACCCGGGGCAGCATTGATCCGTCGCAGTTCCGGGATTCACTGCCGGTTGCCGGCGGCTTCGCTTACCTGTCCTGGCCCGGGACCCGGGAGCCGGTCCACATCCCGGCGGCCGGCGCCGTGGCTGCTGTTGTTGACGCCGCCCGCCGGAGCTTTGAACTTATCCTGGTTGACATCGGACGCAGTGGGGAAGGATTGGGCACGCTCGCGTGGGATTGCGACAGGATCTTGGTACTGACCAAGGCCCACCTCAAATCCGCAGTGGCCGCCGCGCGCGTCCTCAACGAACTTCCGCCCATAGATGCCGGTCTTCTGGTCCGCGGTAGCGGTGCCACCTCTGTGGATGCTCCTGTGATTGCCGAGTCTCTGGGGTTGCCGCTGCTGGGTGTCTTGCCGGAGATCCGAGGTGTTGCTGCAGCCACTGAGCTGGGACGGTTGCTGGAAATCGGACGCCGGAAATCAGTCAGCCGCTTCGCCGGTTCAGTGCTGGAACTGAACGGTGGCGTCCAGTGAGCCTTTTTGCCGAGGGGAACCGCCATCGGCAGGGCCGCAGGCTGGACTCAGTTCTTCTCGAAACGGTGCGGGAGTCAGTGCTTGCAGGGAGCGGACCCGTGACTCCCTCCACCGTTGCGGCAGCAGTGCAAGCCAGCGGCAGATTACTGGGTACCGCCGGAGCGTTGGAGGCCGCCGAATCCATCAATGCGGAACTGAACGGCTTGGGCCCCCTCCAGCCGCTGGCGCAAGATCCTGCCGTCACTGACATCTTCGTCAACGGCCCTGATTCCGTGTGGTTGGACCGCGGGAACGGCCTGGAACGTTCCTCAGTTCATTTCGACACCGAACAACAGATCAGATCACTGGCCACCCGCCTGGTCTCCGCCGGGGGACGGCGACTGGACGACGGTTCCCCCTGTGTGGACGTAAGGCTCAACGGCGGATATCGGGTGCACGCAGTCCTCGCACCGATTTCAACGGCAGGGACCCTGCTGTCCATCCGCATCCGTCGGGACGAAGTGTTTACCCTCGCGGAGCTCAAAGAACTTGGCATGTTTTCGGACCACGTCGAGGCAGTCCTCCGTGCCATCATGGCCCACAAACTGAGTTTCCTCATCAGCGGGGCAACGGGCTCAGGAAAGACGACGCTGCTCTCCACCATGCTCGGATTGAGTCATCCGGCCGAGCGTTTGGTCCTGATAGAGGACGCCGCCGAGCTCAACCCTGTTCACCCCCATGTGGTGACGCTGGAATCGCGCCACGGAAACCTCGAGGGCGGAGGGGCGCTGGACCTCGGAGAACTGGTCCGCCAAGCCCTGCGCATGCGGCCGGACAGGTTGATCGTAGGTGAATGCCGGGGTGCTGAAGTCCGCGAACTGCTGACCGCGCTCAACACGGGTCACACCGGAGGTGGTGGCACCATCCACGCCAACACTGCAGAGGCGGTGCCGGCACGGTTAGTGGCCCTCGGTGCCCTGGCAGGGTTGAACGCCGAGGCCGTGCGGTTGCAGGTCTCCAGCGCCCTTGACGTCGTGATTCACGTGGATCGAACACCGTCGGGACGGAAGGTGGCATCCATCGGTGTAGTGACGGATACCAGGCAAGGGCAGAAAGTGGTGGCGGCCCTCAGCTTGAGCCCTATGGGAATGACACCCGGGCCTGGATGGCCTGAACTCTCAGCCCGGCTCTCGCTGGCACCGTGGGAGGAGATGAATGGTTTGCTGCCACAGCAAGATGCGCCGCCTCAGCACCGGTCCCTGATGACGGGCAACCCGACATCAACCGGGTCACGTCCCCGGGGGATGCGTCGTTTGGGTGACAGCCGATGATCGTCGTCCTCATCCTGGTTGCGGCACTCGCGACGTGGCTGCAGTTCAAGGGTCGGCGGGCAGGTATCCGGCATCTCAGGAAGAGTCTGGCGGAACCGGAGGATCGGATCCGGCGAACCAATGCCCGTCCGAGGATGCGGCTCGGACGTCCAAGGCCGCGAAAGGGTCCCGCGCCGTTGTCGCTTGGTGTGCTGGTACAACAGCTCGCGGCCCTTTTGCGCGGCGGCCGGGGAGCCTTCCGGCTGTGGGAGGAGTTATGGATTGTCCATGGTTCACGGCACATCGCGGATGGTGGCACGGTTCCCGCAACAGAAAAGGGAAGCGCCGGTCTGTCCGACGAGTCCTTGCACGTTCTCGCGGCGGCACGGGCAGCGTCAACGGTGGGAAATTCTCCCGCGGAAGCCATCCGGGGCGCTGCCGCCAAGGCTTATCCGCGACGCGGAAGTTCTGAGCGCCGCGTGTGGATGGAGTTGGCAGCCTGCCTCGACATCGCGGAGACCAGCGGCTGCCCGCTGGCGGACCTCCTCACCCGGTTCGCAGCGCAATTGGAGGCCGAAGAAGACTCTGAGGCCGCCCGTCAGACGGCGCTCGCAGGGCCCAAGGCCACTGTTCGGCTGTTGTCGTGGCTTCCGGTGTTCGGGCTTGGGCTGGGAATGGCGTTGGGCGTTGACCCGTTGGGGATCTTGTTGAACAACTTCCTGGGCCTTGCCACGTTTGCGGCCGGAATCCTCCTCACAGCCGCGGGCCGTGTCTGGTCCGCGCGGCTGGTCGCTTCTGCGAGCGGGGGTAACTGATGTTCCAAGCCCCCGTGATAGTCATGATCACATTTTTGGCGCTGGCCGCTATCCTCAACTTCGCAGCATCCACCCGGACGAGGACGCAGTTTCTTTCCTGGGGAAGGGAAAGCGAAGGGGCGCAGGAGTCGTCCTCATCAACCCACGTTGACCCGGCAGCAGACGGGCTTCGCGATACGGCGATGATGCTGGAATTGGTGGCTTCGATGCTCGACGCCGGAGCCGGAATCGGGCGGGCACTGGAGCTCATCGCGAAGTGTGCCTCGCCTCCCATCACACAATCACTCCGGCCGGTTGTTGCCGCGCTCGCCATTGGCGCCGACTGGGAGACTGCCTGGCGGACGCCCACCCAGCACGCCCCTCAAGTGGTCCGCCTTAAGAATGCCTTGGCTTTCGCAGCTTTGACTGGTGCGCCGTCTGCTTCCATCCTCTATGCGCAGGCGGCGAGGGAACGGCGCGAGCAGTTCCGGGCCGCGGAGAAGCGGGCAGCTGCCCTGGGCGTGAGGCTTGTAGTTCCTTTGGGACTCTGCTCTCTACCTGCCTTTATCTGCCTGGGTATCGTCCCGGTCCTGATCGCCATGCTTCCTTCCGGATGAGACGTGGAGCAGGCCTCCACAGCCACAACCATTCCTCCACAGCCAGCCGGAGAGCAGGGTTATCCACTTGCGGAGATCGCCTTCTTCCAGGCGTCTCCGGACCACGGAAGAGTCGGTTCTGTCGGCAGAGAGCTGGCGCTTCTTGAAAGGAAAACCCACCATGAAGACACTGCCCACCACACTTCCTGGCCTTCTCAGTGACGTGGCCCGGGATCGGCCGGCACCCGTTGAAGTCCCTGAGGCTCTCTCCGCAGAGCCGGATACAAACGAACATCATGAGCTCTCGGAGTACGAGCTCGAACATAACGATCTTGAGCGATTCGATCTTGAGGACGAAGTCTGGCAGGTGGAGCTTGACCGTGAGGAACTTGCGGAGCCCTACGACGGGCGGCTTGAGGACGATGGCTTCTGGACAAGAACATGGCCAACGGCAAGCACCCGGACCAAGCTGATGGGCTCGGAAGTGGGCATGGCCACCGCCGAGTACGCCATCGCCACCCTTGCTGCCGTTGGGCTCGCGGGATTGCTTGTGGTCATACTTCGGAGCGAAGAGGTCCGCGGCTTCCTGCTCAACCTGATCCGTACGGCGTTGTCCCTGCCATGACCGGTCTGCTGCCTGCCCGCGGGAGAGGCTCCCGGCATGAGAGGGAAAGGGGTGCTGTGACTGCGGAGTTCGCAGTGGCCTTGCCGGCCGTTGTGTTGCTCCTGGCATTCCTGTTGGCAGGCGGCGCCGCGGGTATTACCCAACTCCGGCTGGAGGAGGCGGCGAGGGCGGGAGCGCGCGCGTCGGCCCGGGGCGAAGACTCCGGCTCGGTGGACGGGATCGTCAAACGACTTGCCGGGGAGAGCGTTGCTTCGTCGCTTACCGACGACGGGGAGTGGGTCACGGTGACTGCTTCCTCGCCAGTGGGCGGGGCCTTGGGACCGATGATCCCCTGGACGTTGAAGGCCTCAGCATCCGCACGGGCAGAAGCGGCTACACCGTGAAGACGCAGGCAAGCGTCCAGCACGAACGCGGCGCCGGTACCGTGCTCGCACTGGCCTTGGGCGCGGTGGTCATGGCGCTGATGCTGGGTCTGCTCCTGCTGGGGCAGGCCGCAGTGATGGCATCCCGGGCGGCATCTGCGGCCGACCTGGCAGCCCTTGCTGGCGCAGATTCCGCGAGGGGGCTTACTTCCGGGGAGCCTTGCGCGGTGGCAGCAGGCGTGGCGGGGAAACACGATGCAAAGATCACGTCCTGCACGGTGGCTGGCGGGGAGGTGGTGGAGATTGAAACGGAGCTGGCTCATCCCTTCCAGTGGGGCGTTGCCATTGGCCGCGCGCGGGCCGGGCCTCCTCCGTAGCACGGAAAGCACACCGGCCTCCTTGCGGGATGGGCCTGTGGATGCACTCGCGCGTAGCCGGGCGCACCTACAAGCCCTGGTGTACGCAGCCGCAGAGGCCCTGTCTCACGGGTGCCAGCTAGCTGTACAGCTAGCTGGCATCCTTCAACAAAACATCAAGGAGCGTGATGGCGGCTGCCTTGTCCAATGGGTTGTTCTTGTTGCCGCATTTAGGGGACTGAACACAGGACGGGCAGCCGGCTTCACACTCGCAGGCCTTGATGGCATCCCGGGTGGCCGTCAGCCATATCCTGGCCTTCTCAAAACCTCGCTCAGCGAACCCGGCACCACCGGGATGGCCGTCGTAAACGAAGATTGTTGGCACCCCGGTGTCGGCATGCAGGGCAGTGGAGACTCCGCCGATATCCCAGCGGTCGCTGGAAGCCACCAAAGGGAGGAGCCCGATTGCAGCATGTTCAGCCGCGTGCAGCGCCCCGGGGAACTCCGCTTCCACCAATCCGGCACCGTGCAGGGAACGGTTGTCCACCACAAACCAGACGGCTTTGGTAAACAGGTCCCTGGCACCCAAATCGAGGGGTTCCTCGCCGAGGATCTCGTTGGAAATCAAGGCCTTGCGTTGGAAGGAGACCACTTGGGTGGTTACTTTGACGTCACCAAAGTGCACGGTGATGTCACCCCACTGGACCGAGCGCGAAGTTTCAAGGACTTCGATCTGGGTTACATCCCGGGCTGTGGTGTAGAAGTCAGGATTTACCCGGCGCACCATGACGCAGTGATCGGTTTCATTGAGGTCCTCCACCAGGTAGCTGTCACCTTGGTGGACATAGATGGCACCCGTGTGGGCTTGATAGTGCGTTTGTGGCGAATCCATGGTTCCCAGGAGCGAGCCCGTTTCGGCATCGACGATGCTCACGGGTCCGCCTCCGTCAGCCCGGAGGTTCACCATCCCGGCAGCGCTCTCCGGGTGCGTCCAGAACCAACCCGCGGGCCGCTTACGCAGGTATCCCTGAATGACCAGACGGTCAAGGAGCCCTTCGGCGGTGGGGCCGAAAAGATCGAGCTCCGCCGGGCCAATCGGCAGCTCGGCCGCTGCCGCGCACAGGTGTGGTCCAAGGACGTAGGGATTAGAAGGATCGAAGACGGTGGCTTCCACGGACACATCAAAGATCGCTTCCGGGTGGTTCACCAAGTACGTATCCAGCGGATCGTCACTTGCCACGAAGGCGGCAATGGCGTCCTGCCCTGCGCGTCCTGCGCGGCCGATCTGCTGAAAGAGGGAGGCCCTGGTGCCGGGCCATCCTGCTACCAGCACGGCATCAAGACCCGAAATGTCGATGCCAAGTTCCAAAGCGGATGTGCTGGAGACTCCCAGCAGCTGGCCGGATCTCAAAGCTTGTTCCAACGCCCGCCGCTCCTCGGGCAGATACCCCGACCGGTAGGCAGCCACCCGTCCGGGAAGGCTGGGGTCTACTTCGTCCAGAAGTCTCTTGGTGATGGACGCAATGGACTCGGCGCCGCGACGCGACTTGATGAACGCGATGGTCCTGACACGGGAAGAGACGAGGTTCGCCAGGATGTCCGCTGTTTCAGCTACGGCCGTCCTCCGCTGTTTGGCACCGTTCTCACCTTTGACGTCCGTGAGAGCTGGCTCCCAGAACGCCACCGTGGTGGAACCGTGCGGCGAGCAGTCTTCGGAGACTTCCCGGACGGGAGCGCCGATGAGCCGCCCAAAGGAAACCCCTGGATCCGAGGCTGTGGCCGAAGCTGCAATGAATACCGGTTCTGGAAAGGAGGTCCCTGCGCCGTAGTAGGCGCAGATCCGGCGGAGCCGTCGCATCAGATTGGCCACGTGCGAGCCGAACACGCCGCGATAACTATGTGCTTCGTCCACAATGACGTAGCGCAGCCGCCGGAAGAAACGGGCCCACCACGTGTGGTTGGGAAGGATGCCGAAGTGCAGCATGTCCGGGTTGGCCAGGATGAAATTGGCGTGGTCACGGATCCAACGCCGGGACGAGACATCAGTATCCCCGTCATAGGTTTCTGCCCGGACCGTGGGCAACTTCAGCGAACGGATTGCTGCGAGCTGGTCTGCTGCCAGGGCTTTGGTGGGGGACAAGTACAGAGTGACGGCGCCGTCGTCGTGGATCTTGCCGGGATCCGAGAGGACCCGCAGCTCGGAACGGTGTATCGCATCCAATGCCGGCAACTGGTAGGCCAGCGACTTTCCGGAAGCAGTTCCCGTGGCGATAACAACATGCTGTCCGGAATGGGCGAGGTCTGCCGCCTGGATCTGGTGCCGGTACGGTTCGTGGATGCCCAAGGTACCGTAGGCCGCCAGAACATCCGGGTGGACCCAGCCTGGCCAGGGCTCGTGGACCGCTTTCCGGGCAGGAATGGTGTGGACATGGCGCAGCTGCTCAGGGTCCGGTGTCCGGCCCAGCAAGGAGATCAATGAATTCGGTGCAGCCACCGAATCATTCTGTCACTGTGCGGGGACGCCGACGGCGGCACCGTGGGGCGCCGCCGTCGGGCATTGATTTGAGCCGGGAGTTTCTATGCTCCTGAGAGGTCCGATCCTTCAGTTCCGCTGGACATCATGAGGACGTGGCCCACCACGTCCCATCCCAGATGGGAGTAAAGCTTTTGGCCGTCCAAGGATGCCAGGAGCAGGCCGTTCTCCACACTGTGCGCGAAGGCCTGCGCCGCCAGCGCCTTCATGATGAAACTGCCCAGGCCTCGACGTTGAAAATCAGGTTCGGTAACGATCTTGTCGAAGATTGCTGTGCCGTTGACCACGTACACCCGGCCGCTGGCAGCTACCTGCTCGCCGGAATGGACCACCGCGTAATGGACACCGTTGGACTCCGAGGTGGCCAGCTCCAGATCGTCGTCAGGGAGCCACGGATCCTCGGCATCCTGAGTTTCCATGTCCACAATCATCATGGTCTGGGACGCGGAGGTCACGGTGAGTCCGCGCTGTTCAGCGAGGTATTTGTACCGTTGAACATCGTTGGTGAGGACCGTCAGGATCCGGGTGGGGGCTTCTGCCGTCTTGCTGGCCAAGGCGGCGAACTCGTCGTCTGAGGGATCATGGGCGAAATACTCCCAGTCCCCGGTTTTGTCGGCGCGAAGTGCGGCGGGGAAGCGACCTTCTTGGCTTAGTTCGTAGCCGCGGCAGCCGGACCAGCCGGCCACCCAGACTTCCAAGAGGTGCGCAATGTCTTCAACCAAGGCGTCTGGACTCATGTAGAGAGAGTATGCCAGCGCACCATGAAGCAACAGAGCCACGTCAGCCCGGGGGTGGTTGCTTATGGAATTGTGACTTCCCGCCGCCTGTCCCACAGGAAGACCTGCCTGGAACCCGGCCCGGGAGGCTAGGATAACCCGGCCCGGGAGGCGAGGATTTCACTGCACCAAGTACCCTTTAATAGTGGCTTTGAACCGAATTGTGCTCTTCTATGGCTTTACCCCGATCGCCGACCCCGACGCCGTGCGTCTATGGCAGCGTGCCCTGTGCGAAAAGCTGGGTCTGACCGGCCGGATCCTCATATCGAAGGACGGCATCAACGCCACGGTGGGCGGCGAGCTCAACAACATGAAGCAGTATGTGAAGACCACCCGCGAATACAAGGGTTTTCATGACATCGACGTCAAATGGTCGGAGGGAGGCGCCGCCGATTTCCCGCGCCTCAGCGTCAAGGTCCGCGACGAGATCGTGTCGTTCGGAGCACCCGGTGAGCTGAAAGTGGACGCGAACGGCGTGGTGGGCGGCGGTAAACACCTTCAACCAGAGGAACTGCACGCACTGGTGGATGCTAAAAAGACCAGCGGCGAAGACGTGGTGTTCTTCGACGGCCGCAATGCGTTCGAAGCCCAAATCGGTAAGTTCAAGGATGCAATCGTCCCTGACGTCGACACCACCCACGACTTCATCAAGGAACTCGATTCCGGCAAGTACGACGACCTCAAGGACAAGCCCATAGTCACGTACTGCACGGGCGGAATCCGCTGCGAAGTGTTGTCCAGCCTAATGGTCAACAGGGGCTTCAAAGAGGTGTACCAATTGGATGGCGGGATTGTCCGCTACGGCGAGACGTTCAAGGATAAAGGCCTGTGGGAAGGTTCGCTCTACGTCTTCGACAAGCGCATGCACGTCGAGTTCAGCGAAGAAGCCAGAACAATCGGTGAATGCGTCCGCTGCGCTGCACCCACCAATAAGTTCGAGAACTGCTCCAACCTCAGTTGCCGTACTTTGACCCTCTACTGCGCAGAATGTGCCTCCAGCCCTGAAACGCTACGCTGCCCCGGAGGCTGCGAAGCCGCCTGACGGCTGGGTCAGAGCCGGCTCACCCTATACGCAAAGTTGGCGTCGGATCTGGAGCCCACTGTGATGGAAAGTATGGCGTCCTTTTCCAACTGGACCACGCTTACGCGGGCGTTGGCGCACCCCAGGGTCAGGTCCACGAGCTTGGTCTCGCCCAACGCGACGCTGAAGGTCACGCGTCGTGTGCCGCGGCAGGCCAGCGTCACCGCGTACGTCCCGCCCGGCAATTGCACCGTCTGCTCGGACTTGGCCTCACCGGCGTTGAGATAACCGCTGCTTGAGTAGAAAGACTGTCCTTGGGATTCGGGCAGCGCCAGTTTTGCCCACTCGTCGAGGGCCTCGCCGGTTACTGTTTCCTCCAGCGCCGGATCGGGCGGAAGAACTACATTGCCGGCGGTGGAAGTGGGGCTGGCCTCCGGCCTTCCGCCCTCGTCATAGGTGTACTCGCACGCCGTCAAACTGCCGCTCAGCGCAATAAGGATGACGACGGCGGCCCTCGCCAGTCGCTGTTGAATCACCGAGCGAGCTGCCTTGCTGCCCATGGACTGACCATACGCCCATATAGCCGCTGGCCAAAGGGTTGTCAGGATGGGTACCAGCGGGGGCCTAAGAGGCTGCCGGGACCACGTGGTAGGCGAAGATCAGCGGGGCATCGACACTGCTGGTGGAGATGCTGAAAGCGCCGGCCCCAGGCACTCTGATCTTCACCACGTCAAGGCTGCCATTACAGGCTGCGGCCGCGTCCGCAATCTTGTTGCCGCCCGAAGAAACCGCAAAATAGGCTTTGCCGCCACCATCGCAAGCCATGGTGAGTGTGTAGCTTCCGGCCGCAACGTTGGGGGCTTCCTTGACCAACGGGTCCCGGTTGAGGATTTTTCCGGAATCCTCCAACACCACGCCGTTCGCCGAGGGGAGGACCTTTTCCTTCCACGCAGGAACGTCGGCGTTTTCGATGTTGACCGGTGCCTGGCAGCCGCTGACTCCCAGCAAGGCCGCGGCTGTGATGGCAACAAGGCCCGCACGGCGCCTTGTGGAGGAGAAGTTGAGCATGCATCCAACGCTACCGGGTTCCCAGGGGGGTGTTTGTCCACCTTTCCCGCTCGTCCACATAGAGCAGGTTCAGCATCCCGGAGGATTGCGTGCCGCCCCTACACTTGCAAGGTGACTGACACCGCTTCCTCCTTTACTTCCGGCACCACCGACGATGCTCCCCGCAGCGACCTCCCCGAACTGCTGTCGGCGCTCGCCGCAGATCTTCGTGCTCTCTCCTACACGGTGGACGGCGTGGCTGAACTTTTGGGTGCATCCGCCTCGGAGGCACTTGGCCGGGACCAGCTCATTCCCGCGCTTCTGGCCAGTGAGCGGCTCATGAATTCCGAGGACCCTGTAGTCAGGTCTTTGGCGTTGGTTGTTCGTCTTTGGCTGCTCGCTGTTCCACAGTCCGTGGCGGACATCGATTCTGCCCTTCCCGGTATCCGTGCGGCGGGGCTCGTGGAATTGGGGCTGGTCACTGTGGATTCCGGGACGGTTGCGGCCAAAGTGGACCTTCGCCCGTACGGCTGGGACGCCAACACCGATGGCAGCGGCGGCGCGGAGCTCTGGGTTGCCAGCGATCTCGCAGCACATCAGCAGCCGGGAGTGTTGAGGCATGACCATGTCCTGGGAATCGGCCGTGCCTCCACAACGCTGGTCCAAACCACGTTCAGGAAGCACAGTAAACGAGCGCTGGATGTGGGCGCAGGCTGCGGTATCCAAACGTTTCATTTGCTCCATCACTGCGAGCACGTGACGGCCACGGATATCTCTGAGAGGGCACTCGCGTTTACCCGCTTCAACCTTCTGCTGAACGCCGCGGAACTTGAGCTGGACCCCAAAAACCTGGAGGGCAGGGTAAGCCTGCGGCTTGGCTCGCTGCTTGAACCCGTAAAAGGGGAGCAGTTCGGCCTGGTGGTATCGAATCCGCCGTTCGTTATCACTCCGCGAACGGGCGGCGAATCGTCGTCGGACCAGTTCACGTACCGCGACGGCGGTCTTCCCGGCGATGACATCGTGGCGTCCCTTGTACAGTCCCTCGCGGAGGTCTTGGAGCCCGGTGGAACAGCGCAAATGCTGGGTAACTGGGAGGTAACCTCTGGTTCGGACTGGAAGGACAGGCCCCAGGCATGGCTCCGGAACTCAGGTTTGGACGTCTGGTTCATTCAACGGGAACAGGTGGGTCCTGAACAGTACGCGGAGACTTGGCTTCAGGACGCTTCGCAGAACCGTGAGGATGGGCAATACCAGGAAGCGTACGCAGCCTATTTGGATGATTTTGCTTCCAGGAACGTTGAAGGTGTTGGCTTCGGCATGATCTGGCTGCGCCGTCCGGAGCAAGGGCTCGCGGCCGTCATCAACCGCTTCGAGGAAATTACTTACCCGATCGAACAACCAATCGGACCTCACCTGGGTGTTGCTGTGGAACGGGCTGACTGGATGGCGGCTCACTCGATTGACACGGCGCACCTGGTGGTTGCCGAGGACGTCACGGAGGAAAGGCACCAGCGCCCAGGGGCTGCCCATCCGGGAGTCATCCTCCTCAGGCAGGGGGCTGGCCTTCGGAGGACCAATCTGCTGAGCACTGAACTCGCAGGTTTCGTCTCCGCCTGCGACGGCCAATTGTCAGTCCGGCAGATTGTCTCGGCCCTGGTGTCGCTCCTGGGTGGGGGAGAGGGCTTCGATGAAGAGGCTTTCCGCGAAGGGCTCATCCGCGAGGTCACCAACCTGGTGCTGGACGGCTTCCTCCTTCCGGACCCGGCGCAGGTCAGCGAGTGATCCGGGACACGGCGCGCTCATCAACCGCCGGACCTCCGGGAAGTGACCCTGACTACACTGATGAAGTGACTGTGAACAACGAAACATCCCAAGCGTCAGGAGACGTTCCCCGGCGGAAACGTGCCGAGAAGACTGTTGAGATCACCGATCCCAAGGCCATCCGTGCCTTGGCGCATGCCGCCCGGCTCGAGGTCATCTCCGAGCTCTACGCCACACAGGTCAGTCACACAGCCACCGAACTCGCTGCCAGAACGGGTCTGACGCCCAGTGCAATGAGCTACCATCTCCGGGCCCTTCAAAAGTGGGGGATCGTGGCGCCTGCGGAAAATGCCGGAGATGCCAGGGAACGCCGCTGGAAGGCGGCTGGAACAGACTTCACTATCTCAGGAGGCAGCGTTGCCAGTCCTGAGATAGCCGTGGTGGACCTTGAGCTGGATGCCTTCCGACGCAGGGCATCCGCCTTCGCAAAAGCCCGCGGGGAACGTCGGCAACGAGGGGAAACCGGGGAAGAACCGGCAGCGGTTGTCCTCTCCAGCAACCTGCTGTACCTGACCAACCCTCAGCGCAGGGAACTTCTGGATAGAATCCGCGCGGTTCTGCGGGAGTACGAACTTGAAGATCCCACTCAGATACCCGAAGGTGCCGAACGTGTGGCAACCTTGTGGTCAATGATCCCGGATGATCGCGTAGCACCCGGTCAGTAACAGCCCCGCCGGGCCGTCGAATGTCCGTCCTGGTTTCCGCACCAAAACGCAGGATTCTGCAAACTATGGTGAACTAGGCCAATATGGGCACCAGCCCAATTACACATTTTTTCTGTAGGAGCACCGTGCCCAGCAAGGCAAAAACCGGCAAGAAACTCGTGATCGTGGAGTCTCCCGCCAAGAGCAAGACCATCGCCAAGTATCTTGGCGAGGGCTTCATCGTCGAGGCTTCGATCGGCCACATCCGGGATCTCCCGCAGCCATCGGACCTCCCTGCCGAACTGAAGAAGACCTCGCTGGGCAAGTTCGCCGTAGACGTCGAAAACGACTTCAAGCCGTACTACGTTGTTTCCCCGGACAAGAGGAAAAAGGTTGCCGAGCTCAAGGCCCAGCTGAAAGACGCTGACGCGCTCTACCTCGCAACCGATGGGGACCGCGAAGGCGAAGCCATCGCGTGGCACCTCCTGGAGGTCCTGAAGCCCAAGGTTCCCGTCTACCGCATGACCTTCGGTGAAATCACCAAGGAAGCCATCCACCGCGCCATGGACAACCTCCGGGATGTGGATACCGCTTTGGTGGACGCCCAGGAGACGCGTCGTATTCTTGACCGCCTTTACGGGTACGAGATTTCCCCTGTGCTGTGGCGCAAGGTGGCCCGTGGGCTGTCGGCCGGCCGTGTTCAGTCCGTGGTGACCCGCATGGTGGTTGACCGCGAACGTGAACGCATGGCCTTCCGGGCAGCGTCCTATTGGGACCTCACCGGCCAGTTTGGTTCAGACTCGGGCTCGTTCAAAGCAAAGCTTGCCGCCGTGGACGGCTCCAAGGTAGCCAGCGGCCGGGACTTCAATGACAACGGCCAGCTGACATCCTCCAACGTGGTGCACCTCAATGAGGAACTCGCAACGTCCTTGGCTGCCGGCCTGGAAAACGCTGATTTCCGCGTCCGCTCCGTAGACACCAAGCCGTACACCCGCCGCCCCGCCGCGCCGTTCACCACGTCCACGCTCCAGCAGGAAGCCGGCCGTAAACTCCGCTTCTCGTCCAAGAGCACCATGCAGGTTGCCCAGCGCCTGTATGAAAACGGCTACATCACTTATATGCGTACGGACTCATCTGCCTTGAGCGATGAAGCACTCACTGCAGCGCGCCGTCAGGCTTCCGAGCTTTATGGTCCCGAGTACGTTCCCCAGAGCCCCCGCGTCTACGCCAACAAGGCTGCCAACGCCCAGGAAGCTCACGAGGCCATACGTCCCGCGGGAGACTCTTTCCGTACACCGGCGCAGGTCGCCAAGCAGCTGAGCGGCGACGAGTTCCGCCTTTACGAGCTCATCTGGAAGCGCACCGTGGCCTCCCAGATGGCTGATGCCAAGGGTTCCACTGCCACCATCCGCCTCGGCGCGGTGGCCGCTGATGGACGCGACGCCGAGTTCTCGGCTTCCGGTACGGTCATCACCTTCCCCGGCTTCCTCGCTGCCTATGAAGAGGGCAAGGACGAGAGCCGCGGTGACGACGAATCCGACGAAGCCCGCCGCCTCCCGAACGTTGCCAAGGACGATGCCCTCACGGCGTCGGACATCGTGGCTGTTGGCCACGAAACATCGCCGCCGCCGCGCTACACGGAAGCATCCCTGACCGCTGAGCTGGAAAAGCGGGGCATCGGCCGACCCTCCACCTACGCGTCCACGATTTCCACCATCCAGGACCGTGGCTACGTCCGTAAGCAGGGCTCAGCCTTGGTCCCCAGCTGGATTGCGTTCTCCGTGATCCGCTTGTTGGAACAGCACTTCACGGACTACGTGGACTACGAGTTCACCGCAGATATGGAAGGCGATCTGGATAAGATCGCCAACGGCCAAGCCGTGGGTGCTGCCTGGCTCAAGCACTTCTACTACGGTGAAGATGCTGATCCCGGCCTTCTGAGCATCGTGAATAACCTTGGCGAAATCGATGCGCGCGAGATCAATTCCGTGCCCATCGCGGAAGGCATCACGCTGCGTGTGGGCAAATTTGGCCCGTACCTGGAAAGCTCCATCCCCACCCTTGACGCGAAGACGGGCGAAGTAGTTGAGTCCGCGCGCGCCAACGTCCCCGAGGAACTCGCTCCCGACGAGCTCACGGCCGCCAAAGCCAAAGAGCTCATGGAGACGGCGGCCCCCGAGGAACGGGTTCTGGGAACCGACCCTCACACCGGCCACACCATCGTTGCCAAGAATGGCCGTTATGGCGCCTACGTCACCGAAATCATCCCTGAGATGACCGAGGAACAAATCGCCAACCAACCTGTTGAGTATTACAAGAACGGCAAGCCCAAGCCCCCCAAGAAGCCGGTGAAGGCCAAGCCGCGCACGGGTTCACTGTTCAAGTCCATGACCGTGGATTCGGTCACCTTGGATGAAGCCCTTGCACTCATGAGCCTGCCCCGGGTCCTTGGCGAGGACGCGGACGGTAATCCCATCACGGTGCAGAACGGCCGCTTCGGTCCTTACCTGAAGAAGGGCACGGACTCCCGTTCCATCGGTTCGGAAGAGGAAATCTTCACGATCACCCTTGAGCAGGCCCTGGAGATCTACTCGCAGCCCAAGCAGCGTGGTGCCCGCGCCTCCGTGCCGCCGCTGGCCGAGTTCGGTCCGGACCCCGTGTCAGAGAAGAACATTGTGGTGAAGGAAGGCCGGTTTGGCCCGTACATCACTGACGGCATCACCAACATCACCGTCCCGCGCTCAACCTCACTTGAGGAGCTGACCAGGGAACAAGCCGTCGAGCTGTTGGCAGAGAAGCGTGCCAAGGGACCAGTCAAGCGGACCACCACCCGCAAGGCACCGGCCAAGAAGAAGGCAACAGCCAAGAAGTAGCCTGCATGGCGGCCGGGGCAGCATTCGCGAATTGCGTCCCGGCCGTCATCGTGGTCGAGTAGAACCATGACTGAACAGACGGTTTCACCGGACAACGAACCCTTGAACGACCTCGAGGCCAAGCTCGCCTCGGCCGAACAGCCGGACGCGAACCCCGTGGACGTCATCCTCGCTTTCCTGAACAACGAGGTCTACCTCGTCAGCTCCGAAGCCGTGGACGGCCCGGACTCTTCAGTAGAACCCCTCGTGCTCTCCAACGCAGACGGCCAGCCCGTTCTTGCCGTGTTCAGCCACCCGAGCCGCGTCGATGAGCGCTTCCTCGAAGCAGCCCCGCATGTACTGGGCACCCTGGGGTCCGCGATCCTCGGCAACATCGGCGACGAACTGGGAATGGTCATCAACCCCGGAAGCGAATTCGGCTTCGAAATCGACCCCGAGGGCATTGCGAACATTCGCCGCGACTTCAAGCGCGCCGACGAAGCCGGGGAGCCGGCCGAATAGGGCCCGCCCAAGCTGTCGGCAACCAATCCGTCAGCGAAACGTCGCCGCCAAGTTGCTTCGCAGGCTTCGAATCGGTGAATAATGGCAGAATGCGTCTTGGCGTTCTCGACATCGGGTCCAACACCGTCCACCTACTGCTGGTGGACGCTCACCCTGGCGCGCGCCCGGTAGCTTTCGCTTCCCACAAGCGCCCCCTTTCGCTGGTGCAGTACCTCGACGGCGATGGCAACATCAACGATGCCGGCCAGCACGAGCTCATCGAGTTCGTCCTGGAAGCCTGGGAGTTCGCGGCGAGCCACAAGGCAGAGGACCTCCTGGCGTTCTGTACCTCGGCCATTCGTGAGGCAACCAACGGCCCGGAGGTTCTGGCCCGGGTCAAGCACGAAACCACGGTGACCCTCCAGGAACTCACGGGCAGCGAAGAAGCCTCCATGACCTTCTTCGCCGTACGCCGTTGGTACGGATGGGGCGCCGGTCCCATCCTTGACCTGGACATTGGTGGCGGCTCGTTTGAAATGGCGTACGGAACGGATGAACTTCCTGAGTACGCCACGTCCGTTCCTTTGGGGGCCAGCCGTTTGACCAGGGATTGGCTCCATGACGATCCGCCCAGTGCGAAGAGCGTGAAGGAACTGCGCCGCTACATCAGGTCCACGCTGAAGCCGGTGGTCCGGGACTTCCACGATTTGGGCCGCGCTAACCTGGTGGCCGGTACGTCCAAGACGTTCCGCTCCCTGGCGCGCATCGCAGGTGCAGCCCCCAGCGGTGCGGGGCCGTACGTGAAGCGCGAGCTCCACGCGGCAGATCTGGGGCTGTGGGCACAGCGTATTTCGGCCATGACCGTGGAAGACCGGCTGTACCTTCCCGGTGTCTCCGACGCCCGTGCCCGCCAACTGCTGGCAGGAGCCCTGGTTGCTGAAGCAGCGCTGGAACTCTTCGAATTCCCCAAGATGGAGATTTGTCCCTGGGCCCTCCGCGAAGGCCTGATCCTGCGCCGCCTGGACCAATTGGTCTTCGAGGAAGCCCTGGACCCGGCGCCCCACGTAGGGAAGCGCAAGAAGGACAAGTCCAAGAAAAAGGCAGCAAAGGAAGCCGCCAAGGCTCCTGAAACAGTTGAAGAACCCCACCCGGGGTTCAAAGAATTCCCGGTCCCTGTCAACACACCGTCCCCTTCCCCCATCCCGGCCCCTGTGGCAGGCGGGCTGGCCTCCTGAGATGAGCAACGACGTCGAACCTGAAGTGAATGACCGCCAAATTCCCGTGGCGCTGTCCAGTGCCTCTGTGTACCCGCTGAGCGTCCATGACGCCTTCGCGGTGGCGCAGGACCTGGGTTACGAGGGCGTTGAGGTGATGGTCACCAACAACGCGGTGAGCCAGAATCCCGATGCCCTGATCCAGCTGAGCCACCGTTACCACCAGGAGATCGTCTCCATCCATGCTCCTACCTTGCTGTTGACGCAGCAGGTTTGGGGCACGGCGTGGAACAAGATCGAGAAGTCCTGCCAAATGGCCGCTGACGTCGGCTGTGACACGGTGGTGGTTCATCCGCCGTTCCGCTGGCAGTCCAATTACGCGGAGAACTTCGTTGAAGGCGTCCGTGAAATCGCCGCGAGGTACCGGGTGCGCATCGCCGTGGAGAACATGTACCCGTGGCGGGTCCGTGGACGCGAGGCGGTGGCCTACCTGCCGCACTGGGACCCGTTGGGCCAGGATTACGACGACGTCACGTGGGACTTCTCGCACGCCGCGACTGCCGGGGCCAACAGTTTGGAAGCCATCAAGGCACTCGGTAGCAAGCTCCGGCACGTCCATCTCACCGATGGTTCGGGTTCGGGCAAGGACGAGCACTTGGTGCCTGGCACCGGAACCCAACAGTGCGCCGATGCCCTGCAGCACCTGGCCGCCACCGGTTTTGACGGCGTAGTGGTGGCCGAGATTTCGACCCGCAAGGCGAAGGTAGCGGGGGAGCGCGAGGAAATGCTGGCTGAAACCCTGCGTTTTGCCCGGCAGCACCTCAGCGTCCCGTCGCTGCGCAGCGTAGATAACTAACCGGCGTCGGGCGCTGCGCCCGGCGCCTCGTCGCGTGCACTGCGGGACTCCCGCAGTGCACTGTGCTTAAAAAGCGAAAGCACCGGCGGCCGAATCGGGAAATGGGGGAAAACCCGCCCGGCCACCGGTGCTGCTGGCGGACATCCCCATGCCCGCCTTCATCACTCGCACCCTCAATGAGGTAATTACTAAGTTACGGACCAAGAATGAGTGCTGCCTGCAATAACCTTGGGAGCAAGCTGGGAATCTGAAACCCGTTAGACCCCGTCCGTGGCCAACTGCAATGATGGACCCATGAGCAACCGAATCGCATTCCTTGGCTGTGGATCCATGAACGAGGCAATCCTGGTCGGTCTTGTTGCCGCCGGGACGGACCCTGCGGACATCGTCGCTACCGTCCGCCGTGCCGAACGTGCCGATGAACTGGCCCAGCGCCATGGGGTCATGGCCATTGCGGGCGAGGAAGAGCCGGATAACAATAAGCTGGCCTCCAAAGGCTCGGGAATGGTCATCCTGGGGGTCAAGCCGGTAGGCATCCTGGACCTGGCCCGGGAAATCAGCCCCGCGCTGGCGAAGGACACGATTGTTGTCAGCGTCGCAGCGGCAGTCTCCATCGCACAGCTTGAAGCGGCGCTGCCTGACGGACAGCCCGTGATCCGTACTATGCCCAACACGCCCGCACGGCTGGGCCGCGGTGTCATCTCCGTCTCCCCGGGTACTCATTGCACCCCCGAGCAACTCGAAAAGGCCAAGAAAGCGCTGGCCGGGGCAGGTACGGTAGTGGAGATTCCTGAAGAACAGGTAGATGCGCTCTCCGCTATCAGCGGTTCCGGCCCGGCCTACGCGTTTTACCTGGCCGAGGCCATGGCTGCGGCCGGCGTCGAGCTTGGTCTGGACCAAGAGCTGTCCGTGATGTTGGCCCGTGAAACGGTCGCGGGAGCCGGCTTCATGCTGGCCGAGCCGGGCGCGGACCCTTCAGCCCTGCGCATCGCCGTCACCAGCCCCAACGGCACCACCGAGCGCGCCATCATGGCCTTCGACGACGGCGGGATCCCCAAGATCATCGCCGACGGCGCCCGCGCAGCAGCGGCCCGCGCAGCGGAAATCACCAAACAGCTCGGCTGATTTTTTGTACAGCTAACGCCCCTCAAAGAGCGTCTAAAGGGCGTTAGCTGTACAAAAAATTCCAGCAGGATTATGGCCGTGCTGCGAAGCGCTCCAGCAAGTCCACGTGTCCGGACACGATCAACATGTCGTGGCCGGACACTTTGGTTTCCGGCCGGGCGTAGGTGAAGTCCTCACCCGGGGTCTTCACGCCCACGATCGTCACTCCATACTTCGAGCGGACCTTGGATTCTTCCAGGGTGAAGCCCACCGTTTCCTTGGGCGGGTACATTTTGACGATCGCATAGTCGTCGTCGAATTCGATGAAGTCCAGCATTCGCCCGGACACCAGGTGGGCTGCGCGGACACCGGCGTCAGCCTCCGGGTAGATGACGTGGTTGGCGCCGATCCGGGTGAGGATCTTGCCGTGCGAGGGCGTGATCGCCTTGACCCACAGGTGTTGGATGCCCAAGTCCACCAGGTTCACGGTAATGAGCACGGAGGACTCGATGGACGTACCAACGCCCACTACCGCTGAGCTGAATTCCTGGGCACCCAGCTGGCGCAGCGCATCGATATTGGTGGCATCGGCTTCCACCACGTGAGTGAGCACAGGCGCCCACTTCTGGACGAGGGTGCGGTCACGCTCGATAGCCAGGACTTCACGGCCCTGCTTGACCAGCTGCTCGGCGGTGGCGGATCCGAACCGGCCAAGGCCAATGACCAGCACTGGTGAGTTGTGGGCGGGGCGGTTTGCTGCCCCTGTGCTACTAGCCAATGATTGGCCTCTCTTCCGGATAGTGATACAGCTGGCTGCGTTGGCGCAGCGCCAAACCGGCCGCCAGGGTTACGGTGCCCACGCGGCCGGCGAACATCAAAGCTGTCAGGACATAAACGCCCGACGGCGGCAGCTCGGCACTGAGGTTGGTGCTCAATCCAACGGTGGCGAACGCGGAAATGGATTCGAAGAGCACCCGGTCCAGTGAGGCGCCGCTGATGGAGAGCAACAGGAAGGCCGCCACGGACACCAAGGTGGCTCCGGCTACGATCACGGAAATGGCCACGCGCATGGTGCCCTGGGGAATGGTGCGTCCGTAGACCTTCACATCGGCGTCGCCGCGGGCTTCAGCCATGATGGCCAGGAACATTACGGCGATGGTTGTCACTTTGATGCCGCCGGCCGTGGAAGCGGAGCCGCCGCCGGCGAACATGAGGGCGTCGGTGAGGAGCATGGTGGTGGATTCCATGTGGTTTTGATCCACCAGGTTGAAGCCGCCAGAGCGGGTCATGACGGAGGCGAACAGTGAATGGATTACTTTGTCGCCCACGTCCATGTGGCCGATGGTCCGTAGATTGTCCCATTCCATCAAGCCCCACAGGACCGTGCCTGCCGCGAGCAGGATGAAGGAGACCTGGATGGTGAGCTTGGTGTGGAGGTTCCACTTTTTCCAGTTGAGCCCGTTCTGCTGAAGCACCATCACCACGGGGAATCCGAGGCTGCCGAGGAAGACCCCCAACATCAGCGGAATAAGGATCCAAAGGTCGGTTTCGTAGGGGACGATGCCATCGGAATGCGGCGTGAATCCAGCGTTGTTGAACGAGGAAATCGAATAAAAGACCCCATGCCACACGGATTGCCAGAAGTCTTCGCCGAGCATGATGAAGCGCGGAATGAGCGCCAGCGCCAGCGCCGCCTCGATCACCACTGAGGTCACGATGACGATCCGGAGCAGGGTACCCACCTCGCCAAGCCTGCCCGCGTTGTTCATGGCTTCCTGGGCGATGAGCTTGCCGCGCACGCCCAGTCGTTTGCTGACCATGAGGGCAAGCAGGGACGCGAGGGTGAGTGTGCCGAGGCCGCCAACGAAGATGCCTATCAGGATGACCAACTGACCAAAGAAGGTCCAGTGTGTGGCCGTTGAAACCACTGTCAGCCCGGTGACGCAGACTGCGGAGACCGCCGTAAACATGGATTGGTGCAGGGGTGTGACGGTGCCTGCCGCGGAAGCGGCGGGCAGCGACAGCAACCCAGTGAAAACCAGGATCACCACGGCAAAGACGGTCAACGCCAAACGCGCCGGTGAGGTGTTGGCAATGTTGTCGACGAAGTCGCGCACGCGCGTGAAGATCCACAGACCTTCCCGCTCCTGCTGGTTGGGTTGCCAGTTGGTCGGGCTCGTGGACCGCGACTGGCTTTGAGACATGGCGCTCTTCCTCGGTTGAACAAGCTTTCCTGAGTAGTAAACCACTATTCCCGCGACGTAACCGGGCGGAAGGCTACCCGGGGCTCAGGTAGCCTGTTCTGGATGAACTCACGGCTTGGAACAACAGCTTCCAGCATTACGCGGTCCGCACTGCCAACGACGGTGGTGTGGGATCCAGCCATGACTGCTTACAACTTTGGTCCGGGCCATCCCATGGCGCCGCAACGGCTTGAGCTGACAGCGCGGCTTGCCCAATCGCTCGGCCTCTTTGACCACCAGCATGTGGCCGTCCAGGCACCCACGGTGGCCACCGACGTCGAACTTTTTTCCGTACATAGCCCCGAATATGTGGAGGCCGTACGCCGGGTCAGTGCTGATCCCTCTGTGCCGGAGGAAGACCGCGGACTGGGAACCGAAGACGATCCCGCGTTTGCCGGCATGCACGAGGCCAGTGCCCGCCTCGCTGGCGGTTCCCTCGTGGCGGCCGAGACCATCCTTAGCGGCCAGGCTGTCCGCGCTGTGAACTTCAGCGGTGGGATGCACCATGCTGCGCGTGAGCGGGCCAGCGGCTTTTGTGTCTACAACGACGTCGCGCTGGCCATCCAACGGCTGCTCGACGGCGGCGTGCAACGGGTGGTGAGCATCGACGTCGACGCTCATCACGGCGACGGTACGCAAAGCATTTTCTGGAACGATGCCCGCGTCATGACCATCAGCCTGCACGAAACGGGCCTCACCCTTTTCCCCGGGACCGGCTTTGCCAATGAAACCGGCGGCCCGAACGCCCTGGGAACTGCGGTGAACGTCGCGCTCCCTGCGTACACGGGGGACGCGGCCTGGTTGCGGGCTTTCCATGCGGTGGTCCCGCAGCTTGTTGGGGCGTTCCAACCCGAAGTCATTGTCAGCCAGCACGGGTGCGATTCTCACCGGGACGACCCCCTGACGCACCTCAATCTCAGCGTGGACGGGCAGCGTGAGGCGGCCTCCGCCGTCGCCGGACTTGCCGCCCGCTACTGCGACAACCGCTGGATCGCTACCGGCGGAGGTGGCTACGACGTCACCGGTGTTGTGCCCCGGGCGTGGAGCCATCTGATCGGGATGGTGACGCAGCGCCCGGTGCCCCTCCGCACGCCGGTTCCTGAAGCGTGGCGGACGTATGTGAAGGAAACCTACGGGGTATGGGCGCCGGAGTCGATGGGCGATGACGTGGACGTCTGGTGGCGTTCCTGGGAGGTCGGCTACGATCCCGCGGACGAGGTTGACCGGACCGTTATTGCCACGCGCAAGGAGATCTTCCCCCTTTACGGCCTGGATCCTTGGTTCGACTGAGCGTTACCCGGTGCGGCTGAACGTTCCCCGGTCTGATGGGGGTGCCTGTCGCGCCAAGAAACAGGGATGCCAATTGGCGTATATGTCGCTAGGGTGGGAGGCATGGTGACTGACGACGTATTTGCCGTCATAGCTGAGGCAACCAGGCGCGACATCCTGGTCTCCCTCCGCTCTGGGGATAAAGCTGTAGGCGAACTGGTGGAAGAACTGGCTGCGAGCCAGCCCACTATCTCCAAGCACTTGAAGGTGCTCCGTGAGGCGGATCTCGTCAGCATGCGCGCCCAGGGCCAGAAGCGCTTCTACGCGCTGAATCCCAAGCCACTGGCCGGCGTAGCCAGCTGGCTGCAAACGTTCGACGTCGGCACCCCGGCTCCCGCCGTCGTCGCGCCTTCCGAGGTACGCGCCGCGGCAGAGCCTGCCGCCGTAGAGCCCGCCGCAACTGGTGTTCCGGCTACGGAGGTCCCAGCCACCCGTGCTGACGCCGTGGGCCAGGCTGTGAAGGTCCACGCGAGCGGTACCCCGGTCTCCTTTGATCCGGCTTCGGACGATACTGTGCCCCAGCAGATTGGCCGCAGTGTTGGCCGCGCTGCCACTAAGGCCGCTGATCTTCTGGCTAATCTTCCGAACCTGCCCAACCTTCCCAAGTTCGGCCGTAAGCGATAGTCGAAGCCAACTTAACGTGATCCTTATCACATTGTGAGTTTTTGTTAATCTCCTGTTTCCTTGAGTTTTCAACGATTTTCTACAGTTGTGTTAACTCCGCGATGTGGGTCACATTGGCTTCGGATGGAGATCCCACATCCCTCGGTGCAACCATGAGCGGGACTGATCGTCTCGCCGCTGGCCGGCGCACTGAGGATAGGAAGACGCATGGATTCAAGGCTGGAAGCTGTCCGCGACACTGTGTTGGCGCGGAACCCGGGGGAGAAGGAATTCCACCAGGCCGTTACCGAGGTCTTCGAAAGCCTCGGCCCTGTACACGATCGTCATCCTGAATTCCTTGAAGGTGCCGTCCTCGAGCGCCTGTGCGAACCCGAACGCCAGATCATCTTCCGTGTCCCCTGGACCGATGACGCAGGTCGCGTCCACGTAAACCGCGGCTTCCGTGTGGAGTTCAACTCCGCCCTCGGCCCGTACAAGGGTGGGCTCCGTTTCCACCCTTCGGTGTATCTGGGAATCGTGAAGTTCCTCGGCTTCGAGCAGATCTTCAAAAACGCGCTCACCGGCATGCCCATCGGCGGCGGCAAGGGTGGCTCGGACTTCGATCCCCGCGGACGCTCCGACGCCGAAATCATGCGCTTCTGCCAGTCCTTCATGACTGAGCTGTACCGCCACATCGGCGAGTACACCGACGTCCCCGCCGGTGACATCGGCGTGGGCGGCCGCGAAATCGGCTATCTCTTTGGCCAGTACAAGCGCATCACCAACCGCTATGAGTCCGGCGTCCTCACGGGCAAGGGCATCTCGTGGGGAGGTTCCCTGGTCCGCCCCGAGGCAACCGGTTACGGCACGGTCATCTTCGCCCAGGAGATGCTCAAAACCCGCGGACAGTCCTTTGACGGCCAACGCGTTGTGGTCTCCGGCTCGGGCAACGTGGCCATACATGCGATCGCCAAGGCACAGTCCCTCGGTGCCACCGTTGTGGCGTGTTCCGACTCCGCCGGTTACATCGTGGACGAAGCCGGGATCGACGTCGCGCTTCTGAGTCAGATCAAGGAAGTCGAGCGGGGACGACTCACTGAATACGCCGCCCGCCGACCCGGTGCCAGCCATGTTGCCGGCGGTTCGGTGTGGGACGTCAACGGCACAGTGGCCTTGCCCTGCGCCACGCAGAACGAGCTCGACGGCGATGCTGCCGCGAAGTTGGTCAGCAACGGTCTGATCGCAGTGGCCGAAGGCGCCAACATGCCGTCCACCCGCTCAGCTGTTTCCGTCTTCCAGGAGGCCGGGATCCTGTTTGGCCCGGGTAAGGCAGCCAACGCCGGTGGTGTTGCTACTTCCGCGCTGGAAATGCAGCAGAACGCCAGCCGTGACTCATGGTCCTTCGAGCACACCGAACAGCGACTCACCGAAATCATGGTGGGAATCCATGACCGCTGTGCCGAGACTGCCGCCGAATACGGTGCGCCCGGAAACTATGTGGTGGGCGCCAACATTGGCGGCTTCGTCAAGGTTGCCGACGCCATGCTGGCCCAGGGCCTGATCTAGCACCCTTGCATCTAGCACCTTTGCCCAACTGGGTAGCAGATCAGGTCGTTTTGAGCGCTCAGAACGACCTGATCTGTTACCTACATGGGGCCGTTAGCGCTGGAGCAGCCGAACGTGGTCCGGGTTCAGGTCCGCCACCTTGCTGACGCCCAGGAGTGCCATGGTCCGGGTCATGTCCTTCTCCAGGATCTGGATGGTGCGGTCCACGCCTTCACGTCCACCGGCCATGAGGCCGTAGAGGTACGCGCGGCCGATCAGTGCGAAGTCCGCACCCAAAGCCAGCGCCGCCACGATGTCCGCGCCGCTCATGATGCCCGTGTCCAGCATGACCGCAGCCTGGCTGTTGTCCGCCCTCAGGGCCGAGGTGACCTCGGGAAGAAGGTGGAACGGGATAGGTGCGCGGTCCAGTTGGCGTCCGCCGTGGTTGGACAGGATGATGCCGTCCGCGCCGTGGTCCACTACCTTGCGGGCATCTTCCACGGTCTGGATGCCCTTGACCACCAGCTTGCCCTTCCAGGTTTCGCGGAGCCAGTCCAGGTCCTCATAGGTCAGGGTGGGGTCGAACATTGAGTTGATGAGGTCTGCCACGGTGCCGGTGTAGCGCGAGAGGGAGGCAAAGGTCAGGGGTTCGTGGGTGAGGAAGTTGAACCACCAGGCCGGCCGGTAGGAAGCGTCCAGCACGGTCTTGATGGTCAGTGCCGGCGGGATGGTCATGCCGTTGCGAACATCGCGCAGCCGGGCGCCCGCGACGGCGGTGTCCACAGTGACCATGAGGGTGTCGTTGCCGGCCTTGGTGGCCCGCTCGATCAGTTCGAGGGAGCGGGCGCGGTCCGTCCAGAGGTACAGCTGGAACCAGTTGCGGCCGTTCGGGGCGGAGGTGGCCACGTCTTCGATCGACGCAGTGCCCATGGTGGACAGGGTGTAGGGAATGCCGGCAGCTTCAGCGGCCTGCGAACCCGCGTATTCACCCTCGGACTGCATCATGCGCGTGAAGCCCGTGGGGGCAATACCGAACGGAAGGCGTGATTCCTTGCCGAGGATGTCCGTGCGCAGATCGATCTTGGACACGTCGCGCAGGATGCCGGGGCGGAACTCGATGTCCTGGAAAGCCTGGCGCGCACGGCGGAGGGTGATCTCTTCTTCGGCCGCACCGTCCGTGTAGTCGAACGGTGCCTGCGGGGTGCGGCGCTTGGCGATGTCGCGCAGTTCCCAGATGGTGCTGGCGCGCTTGAGCCGCGCTGTTTTGCTGAATTCGGGCTTCTTGAACTGCATCAGCGGCGCCAGGTCGGCCACTTTGGGTACGCGGCGCTTGAGTGCAGGCGGAAGCCCGACGGCGGGTCGCGGCTGCGCTGGGCGGGTTACGGCTTCGTCGCTGCCGGCATTGGCTGGCGCGGCCGTGATCTTGGGGTCGAGGGTGTCGGTCATGCGGTTCTCCCTTGAATTCTGTGGTCCTACCACTGTGGTCTAACCACACTGTAATCCATGTGGTTGGACCACATCAACTAGTATTCCGGTATGCGTACCCACGAGTTGGTCCTGCAATGGATCGAGAAGCAGTTGTCTGATGGAGACCTCGCCCTGGGCGGACGGCTGCCGGGTGAGCGCGCCATGGCCGAGCAGTTGCAGGTTTCCCGGACCTCCGTGCGTGAAGCCGTCAGGATCCTTGAGGCCATGGGCGTGGTCCGCGCTGGCGTGGGTTCGGGGAAGGATGCCGGTACGGTGGTCATCGCCGAGCCTGGGTCTGCGCTGGGTTCGACCCTCCGGCTGCATGTGGCCACCCGTCACCTTCCGGTGGCGGACATTGTGGAGACCCGCGTCCTGCTTGAATCATGGGCGGCGGAGCGGGCCAAGGTTGGCGTGCCGGAGCTGGAGGAAGCTGCTGCTCTTCTGGATCACATGGATGCGGCCCCGGACATCGATACTTTCCTGGGCCTTGATGCCCGGTTCCACGTGGCGCTCGCACAGGCCGCGGGCAATGCGGTGGTTAGTGCCATGATGGCTTCGCTCAGGGGCGCAATTGAGAACTACGCCGGCGAGCTGACAGGGAACCTGCCCGATTGGGACGCTACGTGCGCCAGGCTTCGGGCCGAACATCGTGCCATTCTCACCGCCGTGAACAACCACGACGGCGGCAAGGCGGCCGAGCTTGTGGCCGCCCACATCCAAGGCTTCTACACAGAGGCCGGAGTGGGCTCGGATCCCTCGCCAAACTAAAGCAACGCGGGGTCACTTATGGCCCTTTAAAACCCTCTGAAGGGGCCATAAGTGACCCCGCGTTGCACCTACGCGGGCTTGAGGGCGGGGGCTGCAGTGCTCTTGCGGATCTCCACCCTGGGCGAGAATTCGTCCTGCGCCTGGGTGGCAGCTTCGCCGGCCTGCTGAATCTGTTCCCGCATCCTCCGCCAGGCAAGGCTTCCGAGCTCATTGATGGGCACGGCGGCCGTGGTCAACGGAGGGGTTGTGTATTTGGCGAAAGGGATGTCGTCAAAGCCGGTCACCGAAATGTCCTCCGGAACGCGTACGCCGCGCTCGTGCAAGCCGCTGAGCAGTCCCATGGCCACGAGGTCGTTGAATGCCAGGATTCCGGTGGCGCCACTGGAAATGATGGCCTCGGTGGACTCGTGGCCGGAGTCGAAGTTGGAGCCGCCGTGGAGCATTTGCAGCTCGATCTCCGGGTGTTCGGCCCGGAACTGGTCCAAGCCCACTAGGCGCTGGCGGTTGGAAGCGCTGTGCTCCGGGCCGGAGAGGAATACCAGGCGGCGGTGGCCCAAAGTCACCAGGTGTTGAGCCAGTTCCTGGATGCCCTGCCCGTAGTCCACGCTCAGGCTCGGAGTGTTGGTGGCAATGGTGGTGCGGTTGATCAAGACCAGCGGGTGCAGGGTGGGGGCCAGCTCTTCCAACTCGGCATCGCTCATGCGGGGAGCGCAGAGCACCACGCCATCGCAGCGGCGCCTGGCCTCGCCCGCAAGGATGGATTCCTCGCTGGTGACTTCCGAGGAATCCGCAATGAGGACGCGGTACCCGTCCTGGGCGGCGGCGATGCTGAGTCCACGGAGGATCGCCTGGAACGTTGGGTTTGCGAGGTCCGGAACCACGATCCCGATGGTGTCTGTCTTGCCGAGTGCGAGGCTGCGCCCCACTGGATTGGGCTGGTATTTCAATTCAACAGCGGCGGCTCGAACCCGGGCGGCGATGCCGGGGTCCACGGCGGCATTACCGTTCATGACGCGTGAAACTGTGGCGTGCGAGACGCCCGCCTTCTCTGCGACATCGGCGATGCCGACGCGCCTGTTGGTGTTCCTGCGTGCCATGTGGCCCCTTCCCATTGCTCGCCTCCCGCATGCTCCGTCGTTGGAGCAGTGGTTGACGTGACCACCAGAGTCTTGATACAAAGCTTATAACGCTCTGAGAAAACGCTTTCTCATGATTCTTCCCATACGAAGCCGGGCCGTCAAGCGGTTCACTCCTGCCTTTCTGAAAGGGGCATCTCTCATGGCCAACATGGTCAACGTCGACTCAGCCGAGATCCAGACCGAATCTGCCGCAACGACCATCCAGCCCCAAGACTCCCAGCGAACCCGCATAGCATTGATCGGAACCGGCGGCCGCTCAGAGATGTATATCCGTGCCATCTACGGACAGCACGCGGACGTCGCGGAACTCATTGCATTGTCGGACGTCAATCAGGGCCGCGTGGACTTCTACCAGGACTTGATCAAGGAACTCGGCGGAACAGAGCCGGTGGCCTCTTTTGCACCGGGCGAACTCACCAGCTTCATTCAGTCCAACGGCATTGAGCGGGTCATTGTCACGACGCCCGACTACACCCACGCGGACTACATCGTTGAAGCGCTTGAGGCGGGCGCCGACGTCGTGGTTGAAAAGCCGCTGACCATCGACGTTGACGGTTGCCGCCGTATTACCGAAGCTGTGGCGAAGACCGGCAAAAACGTGGTGGTCACGTTCAACTACCGCTACTCGCCGCGCAACAGCGCGCTCAAGGAAGTCATTCAGAACGGCGTGATCGGCAAGGTCACGTCCATCGACTTCAGCTGGGTGCTGGATACCGTGCACGGCGCGGACTACTTCCGCCGCTGGCACCGCGAAAAGAAGAACTCCGGCGGCCTGCTCATCCATAAGGCTTCGCACCACTTCGACCTGGTCAACTGGTGGATCAACGATGTTCCGGAGCGCGTGTTTGCCGCCGGTGGCCTGCGCTTCTACGGCGACAAGAATGCTGCCGAGCGCGGCCTTGGCGTACGCCCGGAACGCGGCACCGTTGATGGCCTGGAGCACGATCCGTTCCGTCTGGACATGCGCGAGGACGAGCATCTCAAGGCCCTGTACTACGACAACGAAAAATTTGATGGCTACATCCGGGACCAGGACGTTTTCACCGAGGGCATCACCATCGAGGACAACCTCGCCCTGGTGGTGGACTACCAGGGCGGGCCCACGCTGAGCTACTCGCTGAACGCCCACAGCCCGTGGGAAGGCTACCGCGTCACCGTCAACGGCACCGAAGGCCGTGCTGAGCTCGAAGTGGTGGAGCGTGCCGCCGTCGAATCCAGCACCGATAAGAAGACGGTGGTGGACCCGAGCGCCACTCCCATCGAGGAGGAAGACGCTGTGCGCCGCAACGGCGAACGCCTGGTGGTCCAGCGCCACTGGGAAGCCGCCTACGAAGTCCCCATTATCAACGGCGAAGGCGGCCACGGCGGCGGCGACAACCTGCTCCTTTCGGACCTCTTCAACGGCCCGGGCGTTGATCCGCTGGGCCGTCCGTCCGGCTACATCGACGGCCTCCGCTCGGTGTCGGTGGGCATCGCCGGCAACAAGTCCCTGGACACCGATCTTCCCGTCCGCATCAGTGAACTCGGCCTCGGCGCTGATCTCAGCCGCGGCCAGGCCTGACCCTCCACTACCCGAGCAAGGAAAAGACCATGAGCAGGATTTTCGTCACCGGCGGTTCCGGTCGGTTGGGCCGCAGCGTGGTGGCAGGCCTCGCGGAGGCCGGCCACAAGGTGATCTCGGTTGACCGGGATGCCATCCCGGCAGAGCATTTGCCGGCCGGAGCCGAGCAGTACGCCGCAGATCTGCTGGCGCCGGGGGAGGCGGAGCGGCTCATCCGGGAAACAGCGCCCGACGCCGTCATCCACCTCGCTGCTATTGCCGTACCTTTTAGCGCGCCTGAGGATGTCATCTTCAGCACGAACACCCGGCTCGCCTTTGCGGTGGTCAGTGCGGCCACCGAGGCTGGTGTACCGAAGATCGTGACGGCGTCCAGCCCCACCGCCCTGGGCTATGGCTCACCGGCCGGGTGGCTGCCGCCGTCGTTCCCTCTGGACGAGACGACGCCCCCCAAGCCGTGGAACGCCTATGCACTATCCAAGGTGATCGCCGAGCAGACCGTGCAGATGTTCGCTTCCGCGCAGGGCAACAAGATCAAGTACGCAGCATTCCGTCCGTGCTACGTGATTTCTCCGGAAGAGTGGGAAGGGGCGCTGACGCAGCAAGGGCACACCGTCCGTGAGCGGCTGCAGGATCCGGCACTTTCCGCGCCGGCGTTGTTCAACTACGTGGACGCGCGGGATGTTGCTGATTTCCTGGATGTGCTGCTGGAGAAGATGGATTCCATCCCCAACGGCGAGGTGTTCTTTGTAGGCGCGAAGGATGCTTTGGCTGCCGCACCGTTGGCGGAATTGTTCCCGCAGTTCCTGCCTGGCAGCGGACCCCTCACCGCACGCCTGACCGGCACCAGCCCGGCGTTCTCCATCAACAAAGCCCGCGAGCTCCTCGGCTGGGAGCCGAAGCGCAGCTGGCGTACCGAACTCACGCCGCCATTCGAGGGCCCCGATACCGCCGCTGATCAAGCAGCAGGCAACACAGCACCAAGCGAACAAGCAGCACTCAATGACGAGACCCACGCCGGCCTGGTCCCGGCGGGAGCAACCAAGGAGACACCATGAATTTCGACGGCGTACTGTTCTTCCCCGTCACGCCCTTCGCCGAAGATGGCACGGTAGATGTAGCACTGCTCAAGGAGCACATCACCTCCCGCCTGCCGTTCGGTCCGGGCGGCGTCTTCCCCGCCTGTGGCACCGGTGAATTCCATGCGCTCTCCCTGGATGAGATCCGCACCGTGGTGACTGCCGCCGTCGAGTCTGTTGCGGGAGCCGTGCCTGTAGTTTCCGGTGCCGGCGGACCCCTGGGTCACGCCATTGCCGCTGCCAAGGTGGCCGAGGAAGCCGGCGCGGATGCCCTCCTGGTGCTCCCGCCGTACCTGGTCACCGGGCCCACTGATGGCGTGGTGGCTTACGTTGAGGCCATTGCAGCGGCGAGCAGCCTGCCGGTGATTGTGTACCACCGCGGCACGGCAAAGTTCACGGCCGAAGCCATCACCCGCCTCACGGCCAACCCGAAGGTGGTTGGCTTCAAGGACGGAATCGGCGATGTGGGCCTGGCCCAGGAAATCGTCTCCGCGATCAACGCCAGCGGCCGCAAGGACTTTGCACTCTTCAACGGCCTGCTGACCGCCGAACTGACTCAGGGGGCGTACCGAGGCCTCGGCATCCCGCTGTATTCCTCGGCTGCGTTCGCCATGGCCCCCGAAATCGCCAAGGCCTACTACGACGCCTACGTTTCCGGTGACGAAGAGCGCCGCCACGCCCTGCTTGAAGGGTTCTACGCGCCGCTGGTCCGTCTCCGCGACCAGACTCCGGGTTTTGGCGTCTCCCTGATCAAGGCTGGTCTTCGGCTCGCGGGATTGCCCGTGGGCCCGGTCCGTCCGCCGCTGGTTGACCCTTCAGAGGAGCAACTGCTGGAGCTCAAGTCCATCCTGGCCAAGGGCCACGAGCTGGCTGGCAGCTGATGCCCGCCCGCATTACGGGCCTCACTACCCGGCTGATCACGGTGCCGCTGCTGCGCAGCTGGGGTGCCGAGGCGCCTGAGAACCACGTGATCGTCACCGAACTGACCACGGACGACGGCGGCACGGGCCACGGTTTCTCGTGGACCCCCACCATTGGTCCCCAGGCGGTCAAAGCCCTGCTGGACTACGACATCGCTCCTTTTGTGGCCGGGCTGGAAGCCAACCCGGAGATCGTGTGGGACCAGCTGTGGAAACGGCTGCACGAGGCCGGCGGGGGAGGACTGACCACTATCGCGATGGCCGGAGTTGACCTTGCGCTCTGGGACTTGAAGGCCAGGCAGGCGGGCACGTCCGTCACGGGACTCCTGGGTCAACGCCAGGAATCCGTGGAGGTGTATGGCTCCGGCGTGAACCTGCACTACACCCTGGAGCAGCTGGTGGATCAAGCCCAGCGATGGGTGGCCGCGGGACAGAACGCGGTGAAGATCAAGGTGGGCAAACCCGAGCTCCGGGAAGACGCCGAGCGCGTCGCCGCCGTCAGGGCCGTGATCGGCCCGGACCGGCTGCTCATGATCGACGCCAACCAGCGATGGGACCTCGCCCATACGTTCCGTGCCTTGGACGTTTTGGGGGAGTACGGACTGGAATGGCTGGAGGAACCCCTCCGCGCCGACGACCTCTGGGCGTACCGCCGCCTGCGCAAGCAGTCTCCTGTGCCTATTGCCTTGGGCGAGAACGTCCACACCATCTACCGCTTCCGCGACTTCATCGAAGCAGAAGCCGTGGACATCATCCAGCCCAACATTGTCCGGGTGGGCGGTATTACGCCGTTCCGCAGGATCGTTGAGCTGGCCCGCGCCAACAGCATCAGGGTAGCGCCGCACCTGCTTCCGGAGCTCTCCGGGCAGTTGGCCCTCACCCTGGCCGAGGCCGTGAGCGTGGAGGATGTGGAAGACGCTTCCTTCGAGCAGCTCGGAATCCTGGCCGGACCCTCCCCGGTACGGATCAGCAACAGCACTGGCAGAAGCCTGCTCAGCAGCACAGGCCGTCCTGGGCTGGGCTTCGACTTCAGCGGAAAGCCGGCACAACCGCCAACCCAGCCCGC